>JADJSG010000007.1 GCA_016711825.1 Bacteroidota bacterium
TGTATTGTTGAGCAATGGTCTGAGAATGTGTATTATCAATACTTTGAAGTGGCGAGTTGTATTTTGCGCCTAAACTGCCTTGTGTGTAGCAAGAATTAGTGGAGTTTGGGAAGCGTATTGGCCGAGGGTGAATTAATTTTCAAGGAGTATTCGAGTAAATGGTAAGGATGCAGAGGATGATCATTTGAGGAGTGCAGACACCACTGTCGGGAAAAGAATATTACTATCAACAGATGATAAGTTGTACAAAAATAATTGATGAATGCAAGATCTGTTACATAGATGAGGGTGTTGAATTACGTCGAACTTGCACTCAAACGATTGAAGCTAAGCACCATTCAAGGTTTTAAGAAGAATAGAGCAATTTATGCAGAGTCGAGGAAGGCCGGCAAGAAAATAAAAACAATTAGCAATTGTATTGGTCAGAGAGTTGGACAGAAAGCTTCCGGCTGACAGGCTCAGCATTCACAGTCAGGATTTAGCGTTATTTTCTAAAAGTACTTGCTCAACAAAAACAGATTCGAATAAAACTTATAGCTTGCATGAACCCCATGTAAGAGTGTTAGACCAAGGGAAGGAACATAAAAAGTTTGAATTTGGTAGTAAAGTATCCATTTTGGTCACCCAAACAACGGAGTGTTGTTGGAGCGCTGAATTTTAGCGGAACTGAACATGACAACAAAACACTCACAACTGCCATTGATCAATATGAAAGATTAACCAATAGAAAAGCCAAAAGTGTTTTACCAGATAGAGTTACAGAGGAACCGGTCAAATCAACGAACAAAATCTAGCATTCCTAAACCTGACAAAAAATATTACCCGACAAAAGCGTAAGCGTCATGGTCGGCAGGCAGCTATCGAGCCTGCTTGATCGGTCATTTAAAAACAACATTACAAGGAATGGGTGAGAAATTACCTGAAGAGGAATAATAGGGGATGAAATAAATGTCCTCCTTGCAGCGGCCATGAACTTTAAACTTCGAGACCTCTGGCGTTCGGGGCAAACTTTTGTTGGAAACTCATTTTATCAAATGATAATAAATGTTTATTGGACTTTTTGCTCAAAAACCAAAATATACTTTTGAGGGACGACTAAATAGGCATTACAAAGTAGTAAGCTAAGAACAAGCTACTTAGAGTCCTATGCTAGTGCTTAATGCAATGTGTGCAGGATTAAAACCAATAGTATTCAGTCTAACAATTCAACAACTATGTTCTTACTTACCGTTAAAATAATCTCTATTTTTTTGGGCTGTCAAGGGATGATAGTTTCTTCTTTTGATTTGTCAAATATCTGGGCAGCCATCATTTTACCTTTTTCATTTTTTTTCATTTGCATATATAAAGGTTCCAAAAACTTTTTCGACCTACCGTGCCTAAAAATATTTCATTTGAGGATAGGCTTTTTCTGGCACTTGGAGAACAAACTATTATGGATACCATCTGGTCCGCAATTTCGCTGTTTTGAATCTGTCAGGTGAAGACAAGGTCTAATTCTTCCATTTTTTTCAAGGGGTAAGGGATGCGATAACTTTCTTAAAAATTGCAACCATTCATGGGTTGACCATTGGGTGGCTCTTGCATATTTTCGCAGTCGGGTCTTTTTCAAAACGAACTCTTTGGGTATCAACCTGGCAAACCTTAATGGCAATACATGAGGCAATTAGCAGGTAAGCCTGGTCTATACACCCATTGATTGATCAAAAGTTTCTTTTCAAAACTGTATCATTGTTCAACAGATGCTCCGTCACTAAAAGCTAAACATTTCAGTGGTCATGGGTATAAATGCATCTGTAGTAAACTATTGATTCATAAACACATCAAACTTTTCTCTCCCGATATTTTCTTCCGCATTTTTAAAAACACAGCTCCTTTTTCATAAGGAATATTGGTAAGGCACTCCTTGGTCCCTGCCTTTTCAAATCTACTTTTAAACGGGTATCTGCATGGGTCATTCCGAGATTATCAAGATCGAATTGCATATCCTGATATCCTAATTTATAACATTCCAGTATACGATTATTCTGTGATTTTTCTCCATGATTCTGCGCGTTCTCAAGAAATAGGGTGGTAAATCTTCGTTGAGCCGAAGGTCATTCCAATTGGCATTGGTCACTAAATTTGCCACTCCCAGCTATGTGCCATTTCTTGGGCAATGAGTGATACTAAACTCTTATCACCTGTTGGATGTGGGTGCTGCAAAGGTAAGTCCCAGGGATTTTCCATGCTCCAATCGGAAGAGGGTGGTGCAATCAACACATCATATTTTCCCCATCTGTAAGGTCCTCTAATGCTTCTTCGCATTCATCATGGCTGGTATATCGCTCCAATTCCTCACTCGCATTGTCGAAGCATAGAGGGTTCGGTTTATACCCCACATCTTTCAACAATGGGTTTGTAGGCAATATCGCCTGCTGCAAGGGCTATTAAATAGGTCGGTATCGGTATTTCCATCTTAAACTGATAAATACCCTGATCGTTTTTTCGGTGGGGTTACGCTGCACTCATCACCGCCATCATGCCTTTGGAACTTGTCGCTTCATAAGTAATTCTATTGAGGTGGATCTTGAGAGGTAGTGGCGACCTTTGCGTGAATACTTTCCATTGTAAATAAATAGGGCAACAATTTACCGGCGGTTTGTTCAGGTGTAAGCCACTTACAATGCAGTGGCCAGGGCTCCTGCACTATTCAAACTTACCATACTATCTTTTTCTTTAATGGGGATGGATAAACCACTTCCACAACTCTTTTTACAAGGGGTAGAAAGTATTGGTTTCCTTGCCATTCACTTTAATTTTTTGATGGTAAGGTCATAGGTATCAAAATGAATATATTTTTTCCTTCGTCTGATTTTTGAAATGCCATATAGCTGTACCGCTTATTTGTTTTTAGGTCAAAATTGATTTTAGCATCCCAATTGAGATGGGTTGTTTGTACTTTTCGACATTTGAGAATGTATGGGTTGCTGCAGGATTCAGGGGGTGATCACATTATCTGATTCAGTGGGTTTGCATGCATTCAAAAAGGGGACACCTTAAAAATAGGGTAAAGTTAGATTTATAAAAATTAGCGTAAAAGTTTAAAATAAAGGTAAGCGCTGGCATGGAATATTTAGCTATACAGAAAGTTTACTCATTCATCATAACATGTACCAAATACTGCTTCCGGGAATATTTAGTCTGTGTTCAGTGTTGCCTCACCCGCTCTTGAATGATAAATGATTACTTATCTAATCCGCAAGAGCCGCCAAATACAAAATCTCGCCGGGCTCGGTTTCATCGGCAGTGACTGAACAAGTTAGTACTTGTGCATAGCTTTTCAAAAATTGACTTGATTGGAGCTTGTAGTAGGCTCTGTAATATTAGCTTTTAATCCGATAGGTGCATGACCTGGTCGTTGATTATTGCCACTTATTATTGATTCATTATTACACCGCAATAACAACAACGGTGCGTGGAGAAGATTCGTTCGTATGAATTTTAATACACTCATAGAATTGATTAGTTTATTGTGTAAAATAAAAAAATATTTAATTCGCAATCATTCAATCAAAACTAATCCTTAAAATTATCTCTTAGATTTTGGCTTTGATCAGTGAGCCAAAATCGAAAGTGTTTAAGAATTTTGTGGCATCGTTTCTTTATCTATAGGGGTAAACACTTGTTTAGGATTGTCGATGCAACTTATTTTTGAACTTCTTTGCTCTTTAAAATACACGGTCATCGGCGCTTTCTGTTGTTAGAGCCTAAGTAAGCTTCATTATCATCTTTTTGCAAAATAAATACTTTCTGCATTCTGCTTAACATGCACTTGTTGTATTCACTGTTTCTAAAATAGGCAATTTCGATATAAATGCCGACACCTGATCATAATAGGTTTCAAATCCAGTCAGGACAATAAAAAGGTTATTGATTAATTGAAGTTTTATTTTATTGTTTTCTGTATATATAAAGATGGTATCACCTTCGATTGTTGATTTTGACCCATACAATTGGATTTTTATACAATTTGTAAAACTGAGTCGTTTTGATTATAACTCAAACTATCACACACGCCTTGCATCAATCACTGTATATTTTAACTTTTACATTGCAATGATGATTTTTATCGTCCTCTTTCGGTTCCAAATGTAACGTTAAAATAAAGTAAATTAAATACCTATGATCGGTTTTTCCGCTCGAGGATTTGATATTGATTTTGCTTAATTTTTTTCATCCCGAATAAGAATATTCTATCCCGGTATCGCTCTTAAAAACAGGCTATCCGTTTCTGCGAGTGGCATTAATTTTGGATTGACGGTCGCCAGCATAAAGCCGAATTCCGCATTAAATCTCTACGATACCTGCTCTCAAAGTCGATTTTTGTTCTGTATCGATATTGACACGTTACCTGTTTGTTTTTACATACCCACATGAGTTTGTTATAAATCGCTTCATTTGCATACAGGATATTTTTTGCCATTTTCTTTTCAATTTTTATGGTTAGTTCGCTTACTCATTCCCGTTTTTTATTATAGTCTACTTTATCTGCATTCAGAACGGTTTCATTTCTCATCAATAACCACTACATCACCCGTTGCGGTAGCATTCCCGGTTTGTTCATTGTATGTCAATTTGTTCAATAATGGTTTGATCTTCTGTTTCGATCGTAGTTCTGCTGGTAAATACGGCACTTACCCGTTTTGAGTCATAAGGTTTTTTTTGCCTTTTACTATGAAGAAATGCTATTATCTGAAAATGATTGTAGACTGATCCAATATCCCTCACCACTTTTGTTTTGGGTTATTGGTCAGCTCTTTTGATTCAATATTGTTTTTTGCCATTTGTTACAAACATATTTTCAAGTAGGTTTGTTGACTCCATAACCGATATAAGATCCTTCTTGCTACTGATGGTTGTTTCTTTATTTCAATTACCTTGTTTGTAATATTTACCAATTTTCAGTTTTGAGTTGTAAGTGAGTTCTTCTGTGTTTTAAAACATTGGGGCCTCTACAAGTCTGCATTACCCTCTAAGGCTTTATTGTTGTTGCCTGTATATTTAATATAGTCGCCATGAGCATTGATTCCATTGGCTTTTACGATATTTACGTTGCTAAAAAGCTTCTACATAATTATTACTCATTAAAAGATGCGCTTATCACAAGTCATTAGACAAAACCATCATGAACAATTGTTACAGCACCTAATAAACGTTGATAACTTGATTTAGCATTATTAAAGCCAATAACAGAATCGGCATGCGAAATTTGATGATTTTCATTCCTGTGCTGTCAAATTCAACCACTTGAGCGGTAGTCGTAACACTTTGAAACAGCATGAATAAAGACAACATCAATATCATCATTAAAAATAACTTGTTGTTGATCTTTTAAAAAAAATTAATCATTTGCATTTGGGGCAGGTAGGGGAGGACATTCATTTTTTTGTTTCTTCCCAAAAATATTCACGTTAATATATCTTGACGGTCTTGCATTGATATCATAAAGTAGGTTGTTGGCAGTAGATAATGTATTTTTTAAATTTTTATACAATTTGTCATCGTTCATTAACATCGCAAGACTTCCATTGCCATTGTTTACTTTATTGATGGTGGTTTGCAAATCACCCAATGTTTTTTGATATCGTTGACCGTTGATTCAAAGTTGATTTTGCTCAAATTGTTGGTTGTAGTCTCGGCATTGGAAAGCACTTTCGTAATAGTTGCATTGTTATTGTTCAAATTGGTTGAAAATGCATTGAGATTATTAAGCGTTCCTGTCAGCTTGCTACGTTGTGCGTTGAGTTCGTTTGAAAACTGACTAAAGTCGGCCAGGGTTTTATTTAAATTGGCTATCGAAGTTTTAAGGTTGTTTTGGGTTGTGACATCAAGTATATTATTGATATTATGAATCGTGGTATCAAGGGTACTGATGATGTTATTAATGTTTTCAATGGCAGGTGTTGCAGCAGCACCCAATGCGTCAATGGTACCTAATTCAGTTTCACCTGCTAAAAAGTCATTGTCTTTGATCATCGTTGTTGACTTTCCTTTGATTAACGATACCGCCTTAGTTCCGAGTAAATCAAGCGATACGATTTTTACTTTAGAGTCTATAGGTATTTCTAAATCTTTATCAATCGTCATTTCTACCGTTATTTTGCCAGGATGTTTTTCTGAAAGAGATATTAATTTTACGGCACCGATATTGAAACCTTGTAATTGCACGTAACTGGAGGCCGTTAATCCCTGTACATTGTCGTATTCTGATTTTATTATTTTGGTGGATGAAAAAAGCCCAGTCCCTTTAAATAATTATAACCAAATATAAACATAGCTAAGGCGATCACACCAAGTAAGCCCGTTTTAATTTCTTTTGATAATTTAAATTTCATCTTATTCTGTAATAGGTTATTTATGTTAATTTTCTATTTTAATTTGAATAGGGTCTTTTTTTCACTTTCTTCCTTATAAAATTTAATCCCTTTAAAAATAGCAGTAGCTACTTCATTTTGACCTTCTTCACTATTCAAATAATTCTCTTCTTCAATATTGTTGAGGTATCCTATTTCAATTAAAACCCCAGGCATAGCACTGCTGGCTAACACTTGTAAGCTTTGCTGACGAATACCTTCAGTAATGCGACCTTGATTGGCAAGTTCTTCGTTTATTTTGAACCAAATACGATACTTTGGGCTAAAAATGCCTGTGAATATTGGGCAATGATGATGGATGTAATGGGGTCATTGGGATCTAAAAGGCCTTGGTTTTCCTCGAAATTATTCGCATTTTCACCAATAGCGCCTTCTTTTTCATTGATACGTGAAGGGCCACAAACAAGTACCAAGGTGCCTTTAACCGGTGAATTTCTTTTGGGTGTCGCATTGACATGAATAGAAATAAACAAATCGGCTTTTTCTTTATTGGCAATATCAGTTCTTTCTTTCAATTCAGGATACCAGTCATAATCACGGGTATACACTACTTTGGTATCAGGTAATTCGTTCTGAATCATTTTTCCTACTTTCTTAGAAACAGCCAGGGTAATGTCTTTTTCGTAGGAGTATACGCCATGGCAACCTGGGTCTTTGCCTCCATGTCCTGCATCGATCACTACTTTTCTGATTTTCTTTTTAGCTATAAGCGGGGTAGCAGCAAACAGGAGTGTACAAGATAACAATACACACAATATAGCTTTAAAATAGTTCGTTCTTTTATTCATAAAGATGAAGCTTTAATTTTCTTTTAACCCTTTAAAGTGTATGCTTCTAAATAGTTTCATACTTTTGCGTGTTAATCAAAATGCATCAAGAGCGTAAAAATAGCCATATTTTCTGTTCAAATCGAATAAAATCAATTTCATTTTTGGTTATTTTCATGCTATTTTTAAATACTTTAACAAGCGCACAAGTCGTTAAAATATCATACGCCGACTCCACAAAAATCATTCAGGATTCTTTAAAAAACAAAGACACTTCTTTAAATAATTTGAATATTCCTATCTCAAGTGACAAACTGGAATCTGAAGTTAAGTATCAGGCAAAAGATTCCTTAGTATATGATGCCATCAATAAAAAATTGATGTTGTACACCAATGCTGAAATTAGTTTTGAAGATATCAAGGTGACGGCTGATTATATTGAATATTTGCAAGATTCGAGCTTGTTGACTGCCTTAGAAATTGTGACCACAACAGATGATACCAGTAAAGTAAAACCCCGTATTAATCAAGGTCAGGAGTCATCAACATTTAGTGCCTTGTATTTCAATTTTAAATCGAAGAGGGCCCTGGTTGAAAATGCTTATTCGCAATATGGTGAAGGGTATATATTGAGTAGTCAGGTGAAGCGTAACAATGATAATTCAATCAATGGCTATGGTAATATATATACCACTTGTAACGATCCTCATCCACATTTTGGCATAGCCGCAAAAAAATTAAAATCATTCCCAATAAAGTAGCTGTTTCCGGGCCAGCTAATTTAGTTATAGAAGAAATTCCGACCCCATTGTATTTACCTTTTGGTTTATTTCCATTAAAACAAGGCCAAAGAAGTGGATTTAAATTGCCAACTTATGATATGAGTGATAATTTAGGCTTTGGGTTACGCGAAGGTGGTTATTATTTTGCCATCAGCGATCATGTTGATTTATTAGCCCTGGCAGATGTGTATGCCTTGGGTACCTGGCGGGCAGGTATCGTGAGTAATTACATCTATAAATACAGGTTTAATGGAAATTTTAGTTTAAATTATGCTTACAATAAAATTGGAGAAAGTTATGAACCCGGAAATCAAATCAGTAGAAACTTTTTCCTTACCTGGAGTCATGCCATCAATCCGAATGTAATGCCAGGTAGTAATTTTAGTGCCAATGTGAATGTGGGAAGTAGTAAATATCAAACCAATAATACTTATGATGCCAATTTATATTTAAACAATAACTATTCATCCAATATTTCCTATTCCAAAACCTGGAAAGACCAACCATTTAACTTCTCGGCGGCCCCTCGGCATACCCAAAATACCCAAACCAGGTTAGTACAACTTACCTTGCCTGAGTTGAATTTTTCAGTCAATCAGGTATTTCCTTTTCAATTTCGAAAAGATGTGATTAAACCAAAATGGTATGAAAAAATTGGTGCAAGCTATCAATTTTCGGCCTTAAACAGACTTGATTTTTATGATTCTACCTTTAATCTCTCCAAGTTACAGATGGATGATTTTCAAAATGGGTTTAAACATTCAATACCCATAAACGCGAGTTATAATTTATTGAAGTTTTTAATTTAACGTTTGGGGCATCCTATAATGAGTATTGGTATACACAAAAATGCTCAAACAATACAATTTTACAGAAGGCAATTTAGATACCAATAAACAAACAGGATTTTTTACCGCCAGAGATTTCAATCTTTCTTCAGCGGTGTCAACACGTATTTACGGTATCAAATTGTTTAAACAAGGTGCTATCAGAGGTATCAGGCATGTACTTACACCAGCAGTTCGTTTTAGTTACAGACCTGATTTTGGCAGAGGCATTTTTAATTATTATTATAATTCCTTTGTTGATAAAAATTATACAAACCAGCGTTTATCCTATTTTGAAGGGGCTTTGTTAGGCTTACCTCCCGATGGAAAAGTAGCAGGTGTTGGTTTTGATTTAGGGAATACCTTACAGCTCAAAGTAAGAAGTAAAAAAGATACTATTAATGGAACACGTAAAGTCAGTTTGATTGATGGTTTAAACATTGCAACCTTTTACAACATGGCTGTTGACTCATTTAGATGGAGTAATCTGGCCATTACCTATCGAAATACATTGTTTGAAAATATCAATATTTCAGGTGGCATGTCATACTCTTTATATGCTATTGACAAACCAACAGGACGCGTAACTCCCGAATTTGAATACAGCAAAACAGGTAAGCTAATGCGTTTTGATCGGGCAAATGTGGCTATTGGAGCCAGTTTGCCAGTAAAGAAAAATAGGAATGCAATGAATACGGCCAGTGAGGAACAAGTACAAGCCATTGGACGAAATTATAGTGGGTATGCCGATTTCAATATTCCATGGTCATTAAATGTCAATTATAGTATTAATATCAATAAAGATTTTTTAGTTGCTAAACAAAAAGATACTTTGAGACTTACACAGGATATAAACTTTTTTGGTGATATCAATCTTACCACCAAATGGAAAATAGGTATCAGAAGTGGGTATGATTTTGCCACTAAAAAAATCAGCTTTACGACCTTTGATATTTATCGTGATTTGCATTGTTGGGAAATGCGTTTAAATCTCATTCCTTTTGGGTTTAGAAAGAGTTACAATTTTGCGCTGAACGTTAAATCTTCTGTGTTACAGGATTTAAAACTTGTGAGGAGAAGGGATTTTAGGGATAATTTGTAGGGAAAAAGGGATAAGAGATTAGGGATTAGAGATAAGAGATAAGAGACAAGGGATTTTTGAAAAAAAATAAGTACTTTTAGGTGTTCCTAAATTTCATTTTATGAAACGAATCATTGGGTATGTATTGTTTAATTTGTGCTTGACATACAACATGCAGGCACAATCCTTATTACCAGCGAAAAAAGATATAAACCCTTCAAAGGAGTTTAGTAGAATCGAAATGCCTGGTTTGAAGATGGGTGTTTACTCATTTCAAAACAAGGAAATAAATCTAAAAATAGGTGATTATCTGCATTTCAATAAAGGACATTTGCCATTTCCTATCATAGATGCATCTGTAGATTACTGGAAAGTAAAACCTGCAAATCATTGGCCATCAAACCACTTATTAACCAATGAGGACATCATGAAACTACCAGCAGTGAATACCTATGATATCATTAAAATTTTAGATAAAGATCGGATGTTGACGAATTGGTAAACTTTGTTGATTCATTTCCGATTGCTTGATTTTAATGTTTAACCCATATTTTGCAGTCGTAATATGGGTTGTAATCGAACGAGTATATAAATTCAATTTAATTGAATATCTACAAACCTAACTTTGAGGTTCATCGTCTAATCAAATATGAAAGAAATTATTAGCGTTATTAGCATTCTATTGATGCATTTTTATACAAATGCCCAATTCAATTTACAATATACAAACACTCGTCAAGCTGCAGCTTCCCATAATATGACCATCCTCGATCAGGCAGCTGATGCTAGTGGCAATATTTATATTGTATATTCTGATGATCCAAGTAAAATATTAATCCTTTCGAAAGTGAATGTAAATGGTTCTACTTTATGGACTGATACCGTTTCAGTGCCAGGATTTCCGCAAGTGAATGTCATCACGGCTAAAGTAAATATTGGTCAAAATAAAGTGTATGTTTTATTTCCAGGATATGGTGTTCCTTCTCCTGCAGGCGCCATCATAGCCATTTATGATTTAAATGGAAATTATTTAAACGGATTTAATGCTTCCTCTTTAAACAATGTCTGGAGCTATGGGGTATATGGTATTCATGAAAAATCAAATGGAAACATACTGGCTTACTATTCATATGGTGACCAATTTACAACGAATGATACCATGTATGTGAAGGAATTCTCCGCAAACTTTTCAACAGTTTGGGAACTTAAGTATCCTGTGTCCAAACTTACCTGGTATTGTCCAACTTTGTTAGAAGCCAATGGGAACTATTATTTTACCTATACAAACGATTCTATTGTTGCTGGTTCACATTATTTAAAAAGTTATACGAGAAAAGTTGATAATAATGGCACTGTAATGTGGACCAATATGATAGAGAACGTTGCCAACCGTTGTATGAAAAAATTACCGAATGGAGACATCATCATTGCTGGAAATAATAATCCAGCGGGGAGTATTTTAGGAAATAATACAGGCGATGCAAAAACGACCAGATTAAATGATGCCAATGGGGATACGCTTTGGACAAGAAGCTATAATGGCATCAATAATGAAAGAGAAGATGTAAATGGACTGGAGGTTGATCAATTAAATAATATTTATGTAGTAGGTACAGAAGATATTCACGACTATACACCAATGGTGAATAAAGGGTATTTACAAAAATATAATAGCGCTGGTCAATTACAATTTGATCATAAAATACCATCAACAAGTAGTACAATGGGTGTGTATTTAGATGCCCTAAGCAATTTAAACACGCTTAGTATCTTAGGCTCTGGAACAATACATTTGAAGAAAGTATTGGCTACCAATGGAACTACTATTGACAGTTTAAGTACAACGGCAGGTTATGCAATGGGAAAGAGTGCAACTACGAATAATGCAGGTGATGATGTTTTTTTTACATATTCAGAAGGGCATTGTGGTGCCAATCATCTTGAAGTGCTTAGGTTTTGTACCAAGGCCATTTGTAATAATCCTGATGAGGTAGGTGACTTAATAGATTTGAAGGCAATTCAAGTATATCCAAATCCAGCCACAGAACAGCTATTAATTGAAATCCCGGCCATTGTTGATAGTAAGAAAAATTTAAATGTTCGTGTATTTGATATGCTTGGGCAATTGAAAATTGTAAAATCATTCAATACCACAAACTCAGCTTCCATTTTATCAATCGAACTTTCTACACTCTCAAGTGGTATGTATGTAGTGCAATGTGAATTAGACAATCAACTATTTGCATTCAAATTCGTGAAAGAATAAAGTGAAAACACCCTTGTATGAAGGGTTTTATGGCAATTCGATAAATAATCGTTGAATGATTATTAATTCTTAAACCTATAGTTCAGTCCAACGCTAAAATTTCTGCCAGGCATGATCCTACCTACTATGCTTTCATAACTTTTATTGAGTATATTATTTACTTTAAAGGTTGTAAGCAACTGGTGCTGTTTACCCAAATGTAAATGATAGGAAGCAAATAGATTATGTGTATTGTAAGGCAATAGATATTCACTTTCGTCAGTGGTCACAAAACGATATCCTGTATATGCATAAACATAATAAATTTCAAACAAATTTTTTGTTAGACCCATATTCATTTTTACCTGATAGCGAGGTACATAAGGCAACTGTTTACCCACCGAATAATCATTCGCAATGGCTGATTCTTTGGTTGTAGAAAGGGTATAAGAGTACAATAATTGAAAATGAAGGTTTGTGGCTTGTTTGCGATTCGATGATTGCACTTGATCAACAATTTGTATTTCTTTGATTTCCAATGCTGGTTCTGGTTCCACACTTTCTAATTGATAACGAAATGAAGCATCTATTTCTACCCCTCGACTCCAAACCTTTTGAATATTATGAGGTGTTAGTATGGCTCCCCCATACCAAACGATCCAATTTTTTACATCGCGTGTAAAAAGGGTTGAACGTGTTTTTAATGAATACTGACGTTTATTGACTGTTTGTTCTATGCCCCCTTCAAGGTTTCTACTGGTTTCTGGTTTGAGATTTATATTGCCACCTGGCGTAAAATATAACTCATTCAAGGTAGGTGTTCGGTAATTGGACGATATTGAAGCATTCAGGTAATATTCTTTATACAATTTTCGTTTTATATTAAAACCAGCGATCAATGGCAAGGTAAACACATTGGTAAATTCTTTTTGAATAAATGACTGAATAAATAATTTTCTCCAACGAGGTTCTATATCATAATGCACAGACAAATAAGCTCTTTGTAAATCTTCATGTTTGTGGGTAATCAATTTCGAATAGATCGCAGATGCTTGTATGGTAATTTTTTGATGCGATGAAGGAAATAATTGAATGGTTTCTGTAAGGGGTAGGGTGATTGCGTGAGATCGTGTTGACAATGCAATGAGCGAGTCGGAGTAATCAAGTCGATCATTGACCATACCAAGGGTCGTTTTTGTTGACCAATTGTTTAATTGAATAGAATATGCTAAAAGTGCCTTTGTTGATTGATTTTTTTCATTTTTGGTACTCCTATTTTCAAACAAAGCAGCAGGTATTTCTCTCGTACTTTCTTGAGTCCAATAATGCAAAGAGATGGTTTGTCTTGAGCATAACTTCACATACAGATCAGCTATAACGCCTTTTGTTTCTGATTCGGCATGTGTAAGTTTTTCAAAGGTTTCTTTTTCACGATTGAAATAGGTAAATTGATTTCGGGCATGCTGATAAAATCCTTTTATACCCAATTCAACATGACTGTTTGCATGTAAGCCAGATGCATAAACGGCCGAATTTTGTAAACTCTCATAGGCACTTCCTATTTGAAAAATATTTTTTTTAGTAAAATTAGGTTTATCATTACTCAGTTCAATATGACCCGCTAAGGCATTGGGTGTATTGCTTGAATAGTTAATTTTAATTTCATCAAAAAACGAAACGGGCAAAATACTAAAATCAGCCAGACCAGTCATTGCGTTGTTCAAATTTAACCCATGCCAGAGTACTGCAGTTTGTGCAGCTGAACTACCTCTGATGCTGATTGTACTGAGTGATCCCACCCCATAATTTTTTACAAAAACATTGGTATGCAAGGCCAATAAATGATTTAAGGAGTTGGTTTGATATTGCAACTGAGTTTGCTTGTCAATGGTTTGTGTGTTTATTATTTGTGTTGTTTTTTTATCCTTAATGATGATTTCACGTAAGCTATCATTTTGATTTAATTGTGCGTTTACATTGCTCAGCCAAAATATAAATAATATTGATATTTTATATTTCATTTATCTAAAAATCAATTGATTTGAGCCTATGCCCGTTTGAAAAGTATTTAACAGGGAACCATCATTTGTATATTCATAAATGGTGCTGCTTTGGGTAAATCCTTTTGGATCTGAAAGAAAAAGATGAGAGGTCACAGGATCAATATTGAATGCCCAGAAATAGGTGTTGAGAGGTGCATGGACCATCGGATTTGGAGGCAAAGTATTATCGGCGATACGCATTAGATACAAACCGTTATTGTTAGCTCCTCCAATATAATTAACATTGATATAATACAAGGTATCTTTGCTTGCATTGATGCTTAATCGAATCGGATCTTCGTCTGTTTGGAATGAAAATAATTTTTTAATCAAATGGCTTTCAGGATTTATACACGTTAAGGATGATGATTTGCTTTTATATTTATTACCTGATAATACCCATAACATGCCATTTTTATCTTGCACGATGTCATGTGGGGCATAAGTGCCGATATTTACTTTTGTTTTAAGTTGATGTGTTAATTTGTCCACTTTGTATAAATAGTTACATGCTGTATCCCAATTACATATCCAAACATCATTCTGTAATGCTATCATTTGTTCTGTATTGGGAAAGTCAGTAATTATGGTATCAATAATAGTATTACTAGACAATTGCAACACATAAACATAGGGCAAATAAAGGCTCGAAACATAGGCAATATCAGTATTTATTTGTGTAATAAATCTGGGAAATTTGATTTGTTCAATGGTATGAATAATAGTAAAATTTGACGTGTCGAGAATTACTATTTTATGAGAATTATTTACTGCTATATAATATCGACCATTGATGATTGTCAGGCTTTGTGCTACATCACCTAACGATTTATTATTGACCTTTTTAAAAAGGGCATTGCTCACTTCCTGAGTTGCTAAATCGATATAGGATAGTTCTGCATTGTTGTTGCTATAGGAACCTTCATTCAACACCAACAAGCCATTTGCATTCAGCGAGGGCAAAGGTTTAATTTCGGGGTTAGGTTTGTCTTTTACACAAGCAACTATAAAGAAGCTCATACAAATCATGATATGATAAAACAGGTTTCTCATTGCTTAACAAATCTGAATACCTGTTTATTTCCCTGCTTGCTTTCCAGTTCTATCCAATATAGTCCACTCTTTAGGGTATGGGTTTCAATGCATTTTGCAATGAGTTCTTTTTTTAATAATTGACCAGTAGACGTAAATAAGCGATATTGTGTAAATGGTGCAAAATCAACAATATATAAAAAATCATTTACAGGGTTAGGGTATAATTGAATGTTTGTTGATTGGTATGTTTGTTCAACACCAGTAGGATATTTGTGATGTATTACTGCAACGGCATCCAAATCAAAACCACCCGTAGGATAGGGGGTAGGATAGGGCTCGTTGATGATATGATTATTTATATCTCGTGTACAAAATTGTTTATTTAATGAGCCTACTACATCTTTGATTTTGATGTAGTGAATGTTGTTGATATCCAAAGCGAGTATCATACCCAATTCATCCAAATCGAAAGGTGTGCCATAATAGGTAATATATTTTCCGGCCAGATTATTTATCTTTCTGGCATCCAGATACACACCTGCACCGGGTATTTGGGAGAGGGTGTCTTGATTACAAACCGCGTTAAAAGAGTAATAATTGATACCGTCATTGCTAACAGCCACTGTTGCCAGTTCAAGAAAAGCTTCATTTGAATCTATCGGATTTCGAAAGCCGTTTTCGAAAATGGCAAAGTCAAATCCGTTGCCATTGGTTATCGGATTTTCAAAATACAGAATGGCTTCTCCACCATCCCCCAAACTTACAATATTTGCATCGGCCATTCCCAAAGCACTGAGGCTATCCCCTTGACTGGTTTTACCCAATGTGGTATCTGCAATGTCAATCCAGCCTCTGTGTATGATACAGTTTGAAGCCCATGAAAGAATGATATTCGAATCTTTAGCAATCGCGCTACTTCCTTGCAAACCTACTTGTGGAGCAAACTGGCTAAGGCATGGATTGCTTAGCAGACATGTGAAAATGAAAAAAATAAATATTTTCATTTTTCTACTTGACAATTTTATAATAATATTCACGTGTACTCGATTTGACATGCACAATATAAATACCCGCCCCCCATGTTTTTGTATCCAGATGTTGGAGTTGCATACTGGGTATTGTTGCATGAGTCACCAGTTTTCCATCGAGTTGGAGTATAGTAAAGGTTAACGATTCGGGTGATTTATTGTTCAACACAAGTTCATCAATACATGGATTGGGATATATTTGGATATCGGTTTGGGTATTGAATGCGGATACGCTTTCAGGTTGATACAAAATATTGTCTATACAAAAAAAAGAAGGTGTATTCATACCCCAGGCATTGGTATCACTCGATTCTAATCGATAGATGATACTGTCATTAAACTTATTTCCCAAATTGACATATTGCCAATCTTTGACGATATAATCATTGGCATTATTCGAATCTCTAAAATCGGCCAAATAATGCACAATACTATCTGGAACCATTACACCATTATTCCAACCTTTGATAATGATTCTAAAAAAATCAGGATCGTTGCCACTTACACCACCAAATTTTTTAGCAAACATATCTCCATTTTGCATGGAACGATAAGCAATGGTTGAATTGGTGATAAAGAAGCCCATCACTCCCAGTTGAACATTTTGAAACCTGATTTTGTTTTCTTCTGGTAAATAACTTAAGTATGCAGTAGCATAAACCGAAGAACCACCATATCCTGTAGCAGGTATGGCTGCACAATCGTTGGTATCGTAGGCAATGGATATACTGTCTTTGAGTCTGGATATAGCCCAACCGCTCCAGGAATCACCAAAGGCACTTGTATCATTCCTATTTACGAATGTGGCTCCAAAAGTGGAGAAGGTATTAAAGCCAGCAATACCGGCATAACCTTTAAAATAATCTTTACCTGTAGAATCTAATTTTGTTGTAAGATTTTCAAAATTTCCCTGGGCATTTGTAGCTTTTATTGATAAAAAAGCTAATAAAAAAAAGATCAATTTTTTCATGTTTAAATAAATAAATGGAAAATGAAAATAAGCATGAAAAGTTTATTCATACCTACCGTTGACTTTTTTCCCGAAGTCATCGAATAAATGGGTTTGTTTCAGGCAGGTCTTCTGACTTACTCTTATCTTGTTGTAAACCTTCCCATATGATTTAAACATACAGTGGCATTTTTTACAACAATTATCAAGAGCTTACAGCACCGGGTAGTGTTACTGAATTTCACAGTATTCCCTTTTCATCTTCTGTTTTTAAGTAAAAAATTTTAGGACACCTGATACAAGTGCAAATATAGAAACTTATTTAATTGGTCATTCAATTTATTTATAAACAATGGGTTTATAAATTAATATTCATCAGGCGTCTAACATAGAAACTGCATCTTCTTCGCGCTCATCATTCCATTCAAGTATAAAATTATTGCGTCCTTCGCCAATTAAAATACCTAAATACTTTTGTTGAACAAGCTCAAGTAAGGCAAGAAAATTAAAAATTGCATGAATCCGATTTTCACAACTTTGAAAAATGCGTTCAAAAGCAATCTTTTTTTCTTTTTGGGTCCAGTCCATTAAAAACGATCGTTGACTTTCGAGTGAATAATTATATTTTACAACTACATGTTGAGGTTTTGCCAACCTGTCTTGCATGCGTTTCATCACTTTCTCATAACTTTGAAACAATTTAAATAAGGACACCGATTGTATTTCAGTACCTTCACTCATTGTTTCTCCCACTTCTTGCAACTCCTTGAGCATATTGCCTCTTTTAAATTGCAACATTCTATCAGCTTCAAGCATTTGCATTTCTTCAGCGGCTTCTTTAAACCTTTTGTATTCCAATATTTTATCTATCAGTTCTTTTCTCGGGTCAATTTCATTGCCATGCTCGTCAATTTCTTTGCGTGGCAATAACATTTTAGCTTTGATACGAATCAGGGTAGAGGCAAACAAGATAAACTCGCTTGCAAGCTCAATATTCAACACCTCCAGTTTTTTGATATAATCGAGAAAGTCGCTGGTAATTTTAAAAATAGGAATATTCTGGATATCCACTTCATCACGTTCGATAAAAAATAACAGCAAATCAAATGGTCCTTCGAAATGGGCAAGTTTAATGTTATATGTATCAGTATGTAAGGACATGAATGGAATTTAATGGTCAAAAATAACATTCTAAGTGTACAAAATCAGAAATTTTTATTTTTTAAATTGTTGATAGGCATTCATCATATAGTTATAAAATGAAATAGCACTTTTATCCCAACTAAATTTTGTGGCCTGAACTTTACAATTTTCAATGAGTTGATTTCTTAAATGTTCATTTTTATACATTGTACACATCTTGTCGGCAATATCTTCAATATCTGTAGGGTCAACATATAAACCGGCATTGCCAGCCACTTCAGGCAATGAGCTGTTATTCGACACGATGACGGGTACATTGCAATAAATAGCTTCTAATACAGGAATACCAAATCCTTCCAGGAATGAAACAAAAGTGAGTGCATAGGCAGCTCCAATCACATTGCATAGTTCATCTACCTGCATATAATTATAATGAATCACATCTTGTTTAAAAGGATGATTTTCAATCAAATCTTTGATGCCTTCACTATTCCAGGCATACCTGCCAATAATCAGTAGTTTCATACTACTACGTTGCTTCTTTTTAAAAAGGGTAAACGCTTTTAATAGATTAATGACATTTTTACGTGGATGTAAGGCACCTGTAAATACAAAATATTCTGCACCCTGTGCATATTGTTCTCTGTATTTAGCTTTTTCATCAATACTTAATGGTTTGTAAAGATTGTTGACACCATTATAAACCACACTGATTTTTTGGCTATCTGTGCCATATTTCTCTATGATATCTTGTTTAGAATAGGCTGAAACGGTAATGGTATGTAGTGATTTGGCAACAAATTTTGGTGTAAATTTTTGCAGATAATAACGAAATTTAAAAGGAAGATGCTCTGGAAAATGCTCAAACGCTAAATCATGCACTACTAAAATAGTGGGGACCTTGGTGGACAGGGTTAAAAAACCATCAGTGGATATAAAAAGGTCTGCTTTGTATTTTTTTAAAGCAAATTTTACAGACCATTCAAACCACATATACCACAAAATAGGATGCCTTGCAGGAGGGTTTAGCACTACAGGAGTAATATTGTCGCTATAGATAAACTGCGAATCATAGGGGCGATCAAAGAAAAATATAAATTCATGCTCAGGATGATTTATTACAAGTCTTTTGATTATTTCATGGGTAAACCAACCAATACCTTCAAGCCTTCCCTTAAGCAAAAAACGTGTATTGACTGCTATTCTCATAAATTTTCGAGTGCAAAGGTAGAGCTGAAATTTGAGTTATTTTAAAGAGAATTTAATATAAAAAATATTTTTTTATTGTAATATATTTATTATATCTTTACAACGTTTTCATAATAAAATGTTTTAGTACAACATCTTACGCACCCCAAAAGGGTGCGTAAGTTTTTTTTGGAACTAAAATTTCCAAGTTTTGAATGAATGTGTCTTACATTTACACCTAAACACTATACGGTAACTACGTACTCATGCTCAGAAAATATTTTATTTCAAATATCACGATTATGCTGTTGCTAAATTTATTAGTTAAGCCGGTCTGGATATTTTTAATCGATAGAAATGTGCAATTGCAAGTAGGGCATGATGAGTATGGTTTGTACACTGCCCTAGTATCGTTGACAATTATTTTTAACATTCTGCTTGATTTAGGAATCACCAATTACAATAATAAAAACCTGGCTGCCGGGGACGATTTTATTGAAACTAAATTGCCCAATATGATCGCTGCAAAAGGAATTTTATCTGCGGTTTATTTTGTAGTGGTTTTTGTGGTGGCTGTGGTGTTTCAGTACAGCGAACGAGCCATTCACCTGATTTTCCTTTTGGCAGTAGTACAAATGTTGAATTCTTTTCTGCTATTTTTAAGGAGCAATGTTTCTGCAAATCATGATTTTAAGACAGATAGCCTGCTCTCAGTTCTTGACAAGATCCTGATGATTGGGATATGCAGTTTTTTGCTTTTCAGTCCTTTTTACAAAAGTGAATTTGTAATTGAATGGTTCATTTATGCTCAAATAATTGCTTACCTGTTGGCTGTACTGGTTGCATTGCTGATTATTATCAGGCGTTATTCTAAAATAAATTTCAGTCATTTCTCGCTGAAAGAAGTCTTTTCAGTTTGCAAAAAAAGTATCCCTTATGCACTTTTTATTTTGTTGATGGCTGCCTACATGCGAACCGATTTGCCAATGCTGGAACGACTGGTGGGTGCGGAAGAAAGCAGTATATACCAACTCGCTTACCGTATTCTGGATGCTGCCAATATGATCGCATTTCTGTTTGCAGGTATTTTGTTACCTATGTTCTCAAGAATGCTTTCAAAAAAAATAAGTGTCGAAAATCTGGTTGCTACCACTGCTAATATAATGTTGACAGCCTCTCTGGCATTAGTGGCATTTTGTATTATTTACGCCAGAAATATTTTATCACTGCTGTATCCCGATGATACAAATAGTGAACTCATATTAATTTTTTCTTTTTTGATTGCGAGCTTTCCTGCTTATTGTATTATGTATATCTACTCCACTTTACTAACTGCCAACTGGAATATTTCTTTGCTCATAAAGATCGCTTTGTTTGGCAGTATTTTTTCAATTTCATTAAATGTAGTACTTATTCACTTTTTGCACGCGCTTGGGGCTGCTATCACCTGCTTCAGTGTTCAATGGGTACTGGGTTTTATATATATCAGTTATTGCGTGCGAAATTTTCAGTTATCCGTTGATTACAAACGTATAGGTAAGTTCATTCTGGTCCTCATATTAATGTTTATATTAAATGTTGTCCTACATTATTTTAACGTACCCTTGCTTTATGCGATCGGCGTAAATACCTGTATTTTTTTATTCATTGTGTACAGTATTAAACTCTGGGATCGAAAAATTATTGAATCTTACCTGGACAATATAAAACGGTAGATTGACGTTATAGTGCTTCATTAGTTACCTTACCTGATTTATAAATTATATATTTGTCGTTTAAATTATTTTAAATTAAAAAATGGAACAAAAAGAATTTCAGTTTGACTTGTTTGATATTATTCGTATTGGATTAAAATGGAAAAAGAAAATATTGATTTTTAGTTTTACGGTGGCCATCATTGCTGCTGTATTTTTCTTTTTTCAAAAAAATTATTACAATGCCTATGGGTCATTCTACACTGGCTCGGCCGTCATGAGTGGGAGGGTAAACTTATTTAGAGAAACCCCTCAGGAATGGGTCGATTATTTTGGTGGGGAAAATGAAGTAGACCGGGCTTTTGTTATTGGCAATTCTGCTCAGGTTATCTCGTATTTGATTGAAAAATTTAAAATCAGGGAGCATTATAAAATTGATTCGACTGATAAAGAGGCGATGAAAAAAACGTATAAAAAGTTTACCAAAAACTTTTCAATCAACCGAACCGGTTTTAAACATATTGAAATCAATTTTTCAGACGAAGACCAAAATCTTTGTCATGAAGTAGTCAATGAAGCAATGAATCGAATTGAAAATCAGTTGCGTTTGATGTATATTAATATCAATAGGCAATTGGCGCTTTCACTTGATATTCGTAAAGATTCATTAGATCAGGCCTTAACTGTAATGACCGATTCATTGGTGGGGTTACGTGTAAAATACAATATTTATGATTTGATCGCTCCTGGCAGAAAAAACATGGTTGCTTTTAATCCAAAAGGAAGTGGCGAAAACTATGCTAAGGGTATTGAAGAAATTCAAAACCTGGAAGAAATGAAAGATAAATTAGCGATGGATAAAGCAAAATACATGTCATTATCCAACGAATTTAAAACAGCCACTTTTGATGGATTTCCCATGATTCATGTTACTCAATGGGCTTCAGCTGGTTCACCAAAAGCAGGTCCATTCAGAACCATCGGTGTAATGATCGCTTTTGCTATAGCGTTTGTATTTTCGCTCGTTTTGTCCATTTTTATAGAAGTACTTAAAGACAATAAAGAGAAATTTTTAGCATGATACTGAAAGGGTCTTCTTTTGAAATAAAATTATTCATACTGGGTAGTGTATTTTTCATAAGTGCACTATTACTGTCTGTGGTGTTTGATATCCCTTATCTGATGTTATTACCATTCGCTGTATGTATCGGTTTTATTTTCCTAAAAGACATACGTTACGCTTTTTATGCATTGATTTTTGCTTTGCCGATCTCATTTCAGTTTTTAGAAAAATACGATATGCCCGACGAGCCATTGATGATACTCAATGCCGCATTTTTTCTATTTTTCTGCTTGTTTAATTATGCAAAAATTGCTTTAAAATCCATCTTGCTCAATCCACTCTTTCTGGCAGTGCTCTTTACAATTATCTGGTTGGTCATTGCCGTTTTATTATCAGAAAATATTGTCCTATCATCAAAGTTTTTACTAAAAAAATCGTGGTATATCCTTCCTTTTTTGTTTTATCCGATTGTATTGTTTCAAGATAAAAAAGTCATTATTCAATCATATCAATTATTGTTTTTTAGTTTGTTTTCTATTGTTGTTATTGTATTAATTCGATTTAGTGCAGTGGGTTTTGCCTTTGACAAAGTGCATGATCCCTTACAGCCTTTTTTTCAAAACCATGTTATGTATGGTTCGATGGTATCTATTCTTATACCGTTTATAGTTGGCGCTTTGGTTTTAAGTAGAAAGTTGAGTGTACAATGGCTTATTTCTATAGCTGGCATTGTTGTATTTTTGGTAGCGGTATATTTTTCCTATTCAAGGGCTGCATGGATGGCGGTTCTGTTTGCAGGTGTTTGTTATATTGCTGTCCGTTTTAAAATGATGCACCTGGTCATACTGGGATTTTTTGTATTGGTTTTTTCCTTGGTTGTCTGGCTTGCGCATAATAACACTTACTTGAGTTATAAGCCAAAATTTGAAAAAACAATCATGCATGAATCTCTTGAAGATCATATTATGGCTACCATACAAGGCACTGACATTTCATCTGCCGAGCGATATTATAGATGGATAGCAGCAATACGTATGAGTGCAGATCATCCTTATGTTGGTGTAGGTCCCAATAATTTTTATGATTTTTATAAACCTTATACCATTACTTCTTTTAAGACATGGGTGAGTCGAAATCCTGAACGGTCAACCACCCATAATTATTTTTTGTTTATGCTCGTTGAGCAGGGTTATCCAGCAATGGTGTTATACGCAATACTTATTTTTACCATTTTTTTCTATGGACAAAAGGTATATCATCAGCAAACCGATCGTTTTCATAAAATTGTTGTGATGAGTGCTTTGTGTTGTATAGCTGCTATTTTTATCAACAATTTTTTCAGCGAATTATTAGAAACCGACAAAATTGGCAGTCTTTTTTACCTATCCATCGCTGTCATTTTAGCAATAGATATGAAGTTTAAAAAAGCGCAGAAATCGATATTCTAAAAACTTTGATTCGCTATAGATTTAATTAATTGATTTAAAATTATAAAGTCTCAGTTTTTATATGAAACTTTGTAGTAATATGACAAGCACTTCGCCCATAAAAATTGCCATACTCGATGATCATCAAATTGTAATTGATGGCCTGAAACTCTTGCTTTCAAGTCATAAACAATTTAAAATAGTGCATGAGTCTACCAATGGTTTTGAATTGTTAGATAGCCTGGAACATGAGGCCGTAGATATTTTGCTTACCGATGTGATGATGCCAATGATTGATGGATATGAGATAGCCATGCGAGTAAAAGCACAATTTCCACATATCAAAGTGGTGGCACTCACCATGAATGGGGAGGGAATGTTGATTGATAAAATGATTGAACAAGCTGAAATTGCTGGTTATCTATTAAAAACCATTGATAAAAAAGAATTGGTCAATGCATTAGAAAGTATATACAATGGCATCAGGTATTTTTCTGATGAAATCATGAATGAGCTTGAATTGTATCAAAAAATAAAAAAAGAAAATGAAAGTATAAACCTTACGACTCGTGAAATAGAGATCATTCAATGTATTGCGCTCAATTTAAGTAACAAGCAAATTGCAGACAAATTGTTTATCAGTGAACGAACAGTTGAAACACATCGCAAAAATATATTCCGTAAAACAGACATTCATACAGCCATCGGATTAATTGAGTTTGCCAAAAAAAGGCAAATTATTTAAATTTGATACAAAGCAAACTTTAAAGATATTCTTATTTTGATTGGCTTAAATGCAATGTCCGTAGGCATTATACCGATATTTTTACAAACTACAAATTTAATACAATTGGCAATAGTGGTATAAATACCCACTTAAGGGTATTTGAAACTTTATGCAGTTTATTACTTTTACAGCTTAAAATAATAAATCATGAAAAAACTGCTTACCCTTTCTTTTGCGTTGGTTTGCCTAAGTTTGGCATCCCTTGCTAACAATGTTACGACATCAAATATTTTCTTAACAGGTCAAAATGTGGCATCAGACTTTACGCTGATTAACTACAACATCACCTGGGAAAACTCATGGCGTACTAACACCAATGAAAACAACTATGATGGTTGTTGGATTTTTGCGAAATTTAGAAAAGTGAATTCATCAAACTGGCAACATGCCACTATTAATTATGTGTCTCCTGGTACAGCTGCAGCTTGTGGCCATACACAACCAGGCGGTAGCACCATTTTAACACCAGCTGATGGCAAAGGTGTTTGGATGTATAGAAGTGCAGTAGGTGCTGGTACAGCTAACTGGGCAAATGCTAGACTTAGATGGAATTATGGTGTAGATGGCGTATTAGATAATGACAGTGTTGAAATAAGATTGTTTGCTGTTGAAATGGTGTATTGCCCACAAGCTGCCTTTAATTTAGGAAGTGGTGGTAACGAAACTTATCATTTCAGAGATGGTGTCAATGATACTTATTTCCCAATTACATCTGAAAATTCGATTGCATGTGGTGCAAATGCTGGTAACCTATGGACTGCAGGTGGTCAATACTGGTTTACAGGCACATTGCCAGCAGCTTATCCAAAGGGGTATAAGGCAGTTTGGTGTATGAAATATGAAATCAGTCAACAACAATATGTTGATTTTTTAAACTCAATTGACTATAATAAGTATGTAAACAAAAATACCTTTAACAGTTATCAGTTAACGGGTACACATCCCAACTTAGTAGCAACAAATCCTGAAAGAGCCATTGGTTATATCAGTTGCAACGACTTATTATCAATTCTTGATTGGTCAGCATTACGACCAATATCTGAATTTGAATATGAAAAAATATGCAGAGGTGGTAATCAAGTGCCAATAGCCAACGAATATGCTTGGGGAAATACCACACTAATTGATCTTTTCACACCTACTAACCAAGGTACATCTACAGAAACATGGGCAATAGGAAATTGTAACTATGGAGCGGGTACTTCATATGTTCCTATTCGTTGCGGTGCTTTAGCTACCAACTCAACTGGCAGAACAGCTAGTGGAGCTACTTATTATGGTGTAATGGAAATGTCTGGCAATCAATGGGAATGGGCAGTGTCAGGTGCTGATGCTACTGGCAGAGCATTTGATGGCACCCATGGGGATGGTAATTTAGCTCTTGATGGCGAGCACAATAAAGCAAACTGGCCTTCTACAGCAGGTGCTGGATGGTCAATTCGTGGTGGTGGTTTTAATAATGCTGGTTATCCTTACTTTTTCTCTATTTCAGATAGATATTATGGCTCTTATATTTCCTTAGGAAAGAGTTCAGCGAATTATGGTGGAAGAGGATGTAGAACAGGTGAATAATATTATTTTTTAAACCACTTAAATTTTTTAACAATGAAAAAAATAATGTTCTTATTCATACTGCTGAATGCCCCCCTTGTGTATGGTCAAAACAATGCCATATTTTATGGTGGAAGTGGTGATGGTTGGAGTAAAAACAGCTTTTTACAATCATCCAATACCACACTTAATCATGGTGGTGTGGGTGATGGATGGCATGCAAATAGCTATCTTCAGGCTTCTAATACTACTTTAAACCATGGTGGTGGTGGTGATGGATGGAGTGCAGTAAATTATTTACAAGCTTCCAATACTACGATGAATCATGGTGGAGTAGGGGACGGCTATAGTTTAAATAACTTCATGCCTAATGTTATCACACCCTCCTATTTTGGAAGTGACGGTGATGGCTGGGCAAAAAACAACCATTTACCTGTCCTTAATCAAATATTGTATAAAGGTGGTGAAGGAGATGGCTGGGCAAGTAATGTGATTCCTTTAGGTCCTTTACCTGTTACCTTGCTTTCATTTAATGGCAAAGACATCAATGGCACTCATCTGCTTGACTGGACAACATCCATGGAAATCAATTCTTCACATTTTGTGGTTGAACATGCGGTAGATGCTACACTTTATCGTGAATTAGGTATGGTGAATGCGGCAGGTAATAGTTCTACAGAACGTAATTATAGTTTTGTAAATGCAAAACCAGTGATGGGGAATAATTATTATCGTCTTAAAATGGTAGATATAGATCAACAATATAAATACAGTAATGTTATTTTATTGAAGCTATTGAAAGATCATACCAGTATGATGGTATATCCCAACCCAACGGCAAACTATTTAAATGTTGAAATAAATGGAATGGCTTTAGGTACGCCTTTACAAATTGAAGTATTAGATGCAGGGGGCAAATTATTGAAATTTGAAACTATTCATGTCAACCAGCAAGCATACAGCTTAGATGTATCAGCCTATGCAAATGGTTTATATTTTTTGAAAATCAAAGGCGATTCATTTGCTGAATTGGTGAAATTTAGTATTTCAAAATAAAATAAACATTGAATTTATTATTAAGTGCAATACCATCGTGTATTGCACTTTTTTTTAATTAAATCATTGATCAACTGTCCTTTTTTATCTGTTTTTATATGGTGCATGAAGCGTACAAATGATATAGAAATCTGAGATATGTGTATTAAAAACTAAAAACTAACAACTTTGTGCAGAGAGTATTCTATTTTTGCAAACATCATCATGAAAAAGTTAGTCTTCATTTTATTGTTTTTATTACATCATTTGATTTCATTTGGTGGGGAGGATAGTAAAATGTTTTCATTGTATCCAGTACCAGTTAAAACAAGCAAACTTAGTGTAAAGCGGAATACAGATAATGCAGAAAATGGAAAAATCGCTACTGTTGAATTGCGTAATTTGATTGGAAAAAAGTTGCAATCGCATGAGTTTGAAAAAAATACAGAAGAAGTTATCTTCGAAGATATGGATTCATACCCTAATGGAATCTATGTAGTAATTGCTATTGACAGTTATGGCAAAATAATAGAAACTGCCAAATTTATTATCAATAAATAAAATTATGAGTTCACAGAAATCACTTATTTACGGACGGAATCCGGTACTGGAAGCATTGCAACACGACAAACCCTTAGACCGAATTCTGATGCATCATCAAATTACAGGTGATACCATAGGTGATATCTTACGATTAGCAAAAAGTAAAAACATTCCCATTGTACGTGTACCAATTGAAAAACTAAACTCGATGGTAAGGGGTGTACATCAGGGGATTGTTGCTTTTGGTGCAGTGGTAGCTTATACACCCATTCAAGATGTCATTTCTCATTTATACGATCAAGGTAAAGTGCCCTTATTTTTGTTGCTAGATGGCATTACAGATGTACGCAATACAGGGGCGATTATTCGAAGTGCAGTATGCTGTGGAATTGATGCCATCTTGTTTAGTGAAAAAAATGCAGCTCCTTTGCATGAAGACATGGTAAAAACATCGGCAGGTGCTATGATGCAGGTTACATTTTGCAGAGAAAAAAGTATGCAATCCATTTTAGAAACCCTCAAATTAAATGGTATAAAAATTATTTCCAGTGATTTAAAAGCAGAAAAATCATTATTAGACATACAATTTAATACGCCCTGCTGTATTGTGATGGGATCAGAAGATAAAGGCATCACACGTGAAACATTAAAATATTGTGATGAAACTTTCCGTATACCGATGAAAGGAAATTTTGACAGTTTAAATGTTTCTGTGGCTGCAGGCATCATATGCTTTGAAGCGATGAAACAAAGAGGGTAGAAGTGCTGCTACAGTATGCTTTTTACTTCCAGATTACTTTTATTATAAAGGTATATTGCCATGCTTTTTCTTAGGCAGGTTACAAACTTTATTTTCAAGCATTTTAAACACTTTCATTAATTTAATCCGAGTGTCTTCAGGCTGAATAATTTCGTCAATAAACCCTCTTGCAGCTGCACCATAAGGGTTTGCAAATTTATCGGCATATTCCTTTACTTTTTCATTGAGTTTTGCTTCAGCATCATCAGCCTGTTCAATCTCTTTTTTGAAAATGATTTCAACGGCACCCTTAGCACCCATTACTGCTATTTCAGCATTGGGGAAAGCAAAATTCATATCTGCTCCAATATGTTTTGAATTCATTACATCATAGGCGCCTCCATATGCTTTGCGGGTGATTACTGTCACTTTAGGCACTGTGGCTTCACTAAATGCATAAAGTAGTTTGGCCCCATTGGTGATGATGCCATTCCATTCTTGATCGGTACCAGGCAAAAATCCGGGCACATCAACCAAAACCAATAAAGGAATATTGAAAGCATCGCAAAAGCGAACAAAGCGGGCCCCTTTTTTACTGGAGTTATTGTCTAATACACCAGCCATCACGGCCGGTTGGTTAGCTACAATGCCTATGCTACGACCTCCTAATCGGGCAAATCCGACAATGATACTTTCGGCATAATTTTTATGAACTTCCATAAAACTATCATGATCACAAACCTGTGTAATCACTTCTTTCATATCGTAAGGCTGGTTGGGATTTTCCGGTATCAGTACATTCAGTTTTTCTCTTTTTTCATTGGCTGCCTGATACTCATAGATGGGTGCATCTTCTTCGCAATTTTGCGGCATATAGCTCAGCAGTTCTTTTATTTGATTGATGCAGGCTACTTCATTAACACAAGCAAAATGGGTAACACCGCTTTTACTTGCATGGGTATCTGCACCGCCTAGCTCTTCACTCGTAATTTCTTCATGAGTAACTGTTTTCACAACATTAGGGCCAGTTACAAACATATAAGACGATTGTTCAACCATCAATATAAAATCGGTAATGGCAGGGGAGTAGACCGCCCCTCCGGCACAAGGCCCCATGATGGCAGAAATTTGGGGAATCACACCTGAAGCCCTTGTATTACGATAAAAAATATCGGCATAACCACCTAAACTCACCACACCTTCTTGAATTCGAGCACCACCACTGTCATTGAGTCCAATTACAGGAGCGCCATTTTGCAAAGCAAGATCCATGATTTTACATATTTTTTCGGCATGAGTTTCGCTTAAACTACCACCAAATACCGTAAAATCTTGGGAAAAAACATACACTAATCTACCATTGACAGTACCATAACCAGTCACCACACCATCGCCCAGATATTGTTCTTTTTCCATCCCGAAATCGGTACTTCTATGGGTGACAAACATACCAATTTCCTCAAATGAATTTTCATCCATCAAGAGGGCAATTCTTTCACGGGCTGTTAATTTGCCTTTGTTATGTTGCGCTTTAATTCTAGCCTCTCCACCACCTTTAACAGCAGTTGCCATTTTAGTTTGTAATATGTCATTCTTATTCATCTGACAAATATAAAGAGTGAATAGAATTGATGTTATAATTTTTTTGGATAATCCAATCAAATTGTATTTCTTTACCTTTATGTTAAAGGTTCATGGATGAACAAATCATGAATTAGGGTTCGGTTAAGGGCGTACCTATGAAGCACAAAAGCATTTTTTTAACAAATAGACCCTTAAAAACCCCATTATATTATAAAAATATCTTTTATAATTCAAAATAATTATTCTACCTTTGCACCTCTTAAAAAAAATATGGGTAAACAACCACTGATTAAACAAGACGGAGTGATTACAGAAGCTTTGAGTAACGCCATGTTTCGTGTTCGTCTTGAAAATGGTCATGAAATTATTTCTACCATATCTGGCAAAATGAGAATGCATTATATTCGAATTGTACCTGGTGATAAAGTAGGAATAGAAATGAGCCCATATGATTTAACAAGAGGAAGAATTATATTACGCTATAAATAAAACAACATGAAAGTAAGAGCAGCCATAAAAAAACGTAGTGCAGATTGTAAAATCGTACGTAGAAAAGGTAAACTATTTATTATTAACAAAAAAAATCCTAGGTTTAAACAACGTCAAGGGTAATCAACAATTAAAATTTATAAATTAAAAATTCATAATTAACAAATGGCTCGTATTTCAGGTATAGATTTACCAAAAAACAAAAGAGGAGAAATTGGACTTACCTACATATATGGTATAGGCAAATCAACTGCTCAAGACATATTAGGAAAAGCAGGGATTGATGTAAACAAGAAAGTGAAAGATTGGAATGATGAAGAACAAACAGCAATTCGTAACATCATCAATGCTGAAACGAAAGTAGAAGGTCAATTACGTTCAGAGGTACAAATGAGTATCAAACGCTTATTAGATATCGTTTGCTATCGCGGACTCCGTCATCGTAAAGGATTACCAGTAAGAGGTCAACGTACCAGAACTAACTCACGTACTCGTAAAGGACGTCGTAAGACAGTAGCCGGTAAGAAAAAAGTAGCTAAAAAATAGATAATCTAATCAGTTCTTTATTAAAGGGACTGATTTTTTCATAAAAATTGGAATATTAAATAAACAATGGCAAAAGGAAACCAACAACAAAACAGCGCAAAAGCAGCTGCAAAAAAAAGAATCGTAAAAGTAGATACACATGGTGATGTACATGTAACAGCTAGTTTCAACAATATCATTATTGTATATACAAATAAACAAGGACAAGTAATATCATGGAGTAGCGCAGGTAAAATGGGCTTTCGTGGTAGCAAAAAAAATACCCCATATGCGGCGCAACTAGCTTCTCAGGATGCTGGCAAAGTAGCTTTTGATGCAGGTATGAAAAAGGCAGATGTATTTGTAAAAGGACCTGGTTCTGGTCGTGAAAGTGCTATCAGAGCCGTGTCTGGATCTGGTATTGAAGTAACATCTATATTTGATGTAACCCCACTTCCACACAACGGTTGTCGTCCTCCAAAGAAAAGAAGAGTATAAAAATATTTATTCAAATTATTCATTCACATAGCTGGTTAAAATCTAAATTCGGATTTTATATGAGTTTAGCCAGTTTAAAAACAAAAAAATCCAAAAAAAAATGGCAAGATACACAGGACCAAAAACAAAGATTTGTAGAAAATTTGGCGAACCCATATTAGGTAACGGCAAATATCTTCAAAAAAACAGTAATCCTCCGGGACAACACGGAGCGAATCGTAAACGTAAGCAATTAAGTGAATATGCTTTACAATTGCATGAAAAACAAAAAGCCAAATACACTTATGGTGTATTAGAGCGTCGTTTTAGAAATACATTTGAAGAGGCAGCACGATTAAAAGGTGTAACAGGTGAAAACCTTATCAGACTTCTTGAAGCCAGACTTGACAATACAGTATACCGTTTAGGTATTGCTGAATCAAGACCAGCTGCTAGACAGTTAGTTTCTCACAAACATATTACCGTAAATGGTGAAGTTTGTAACATTCCTTCAGCAATTTTAAAACCAGGTGATGTAATCGGATTGAAAGATAAAAGTGCAGCTAATAATGCATTAGCAACCAGATCACGTGGTAAAGATCCAAAAATCAATTGGCTTGAGTGGAACGAAAAAGAAATGAAAGGTACTTATATAGCACATCCTGAAAGAGAAAGTGTTCCCGAAAATATCAAAGAACAACTTATTGTAGAATTGTATTCTAAATAATAAGCTTTTACCGACTGATATTTATTAAATTATTTTAAAACAAAAACAAAAAAAATTAAATGGCAATATTAAGTTTTCAAAAACCAGATAAAATTGTTCTGCAAAAAGCAACTGAATTTGAAGGTGTGTTTGAGTTTAAACCCCTTGAACCTGGATTTGGTGTAACTGTAGGCAATTCATTACGCAGAGTATTGTTAAGTTCTTTAGAAGGATTCGCAATCAATGCTATAAAAATTGAAGGCGTAGATCATGAATTTACTACAATAAAAGGTGTAACAGAAGACGTTACTGAGTTGATACTCAACCTAAAACAAATAAGATTTAAGAAAAAAGTAGATACTGAAATCTCTAATGAAAGACTAGAAATAGTGATCAAAGGGAAAGAACAATTTACAGCAGGAATGATAGGAGAGGTGACCAACAACTTTGAAATAACCAATCCTGATTTAGTGATTTGCAATATGAATAGCAGCAACACTTTGAAAATTGAATTGAGTATTGTAAAAGGACGTGGATATGTACCCGCTGACGAAAACAAAACCAGAGAATTTTCATTAGGCTGGATAGCTACTGATAGTATTTTTACCCCTATCAAAAACGTAAAATATGCTATTGAAAACACCCGTGTTGAACAAAGAACTGATTTTGAAAAATTGATTCTTGAAGTAACTACTGACGGTACTATTCATCCTGAAGATGCAGTAAAGCAAGCTTCACGCATTATGATACAGCATCTAATGTTGATTACAGACGAAAATATTACGTTTGATACAGGTACTTCTGAAAAACATGATGTAGTTGACGAACAAACATTAAAATTACGTCAGATTTTAAAAACACCTTTAGAAGATTTAGATTTATCAGTAAGAGCGTTCAACTGCTTGAAAGCTGCTAAAATCAACAGTTTAAGTGAATTAGTTCAATACGAACAAGATGAATTGATGAAATTTAGAAACTTTGGACAAAAATCATTATCAGAAATCGAACAAGTTTTGATAGATAGAGGACTTGGTTTTGGCATGGATTTATCAAAAATTAACTTAGACGACCTATAAAATATTAATAATATCAGATTTTTAATTAAAAATCTACAAACAATTGTAACATGAGACACGGTGTAAAAACAAATCACTTAGGACGTAAAACTCCACATAGAAAAGCCTTAATGAGAAATATGGCTATTGCGTTGATCGAACATAAACGCATCACAACTACTTTAGCTAAAGCGAAAGCTTTGCGTGTATTTGTAGAACCTTTGCTTACAAAGGCCAAAAAAGATGACATGAACAACAGAAGAGTTGTTTTTAGTTATTTACAAAACAAAGAAGCGATTAAAGAATTATTTGATATCATTAGTCTTAAAATAGCTGACCGTCCAGGTGGCTATACAAGAATCATCAAATTAGAAAGAAGATTAGGAGATGCTGCGGATATGGCATTGATAGAACTTGTAGATTATAATGAAATCTATAATACTACAACTACAGTAGGTGAAGAGAAGAAGAAAACGCGTAGAGGTCGTGTTAAAAAAACAACGACTGAAGCACCTGTAGCAGCAGCGACTCCGGTAACAGCAGCAACAGAAGTTGAAACTCCAGTTGTAGAAGATACCATAGCTTCAACAGAAACTCCTGCAGCTGAATCTACAACAGATACAACTGAAGAAGCAAGTGCTTAATTCTTTTAAAAACATTTTATTACAAAGCCAGAATTTATTCTGGCTTTTTTTATTAAGTTCAGATGTCCTTTAAATAGATATGAATTTCGAATAGATCAAAGGATGTAATATTTATTATTATATAAATAAATGAGTTAGTTAAAACTTTGATTAGATATTGTTTTGCATAATATAAAATCCTTATTACTTTTAATCCTATAATTAATATTATGTTAAGTGAATAATAAATTAACCCCTACAATTTTTAAATATTTAAAAAAAGCAATATCTTGTTTTAAAATAAAATATTATGCTTAAAAAATTACTTTACGGAATCATCATTTTACTCGTTGTCTATCTTGCTTTATGTTTTGCAGGTCCAAATAAAACATATGTAATCGCCAAGAAAAATATTCAAGCTACTCCTGCTGCTATTTTTTCACAAATTGTTGAACTCAGAAATATGAAAAATTGGAGCAAATGGATTTTAGAAGATTCATTGATCGAATTGACATACCCATCGCAAACTGCAGGTATCGGTGGAAGTTATTCATGGAAATCAAAAAAAAGTGGCGAAGGTTCAATGACCATCAAATCTCTCGAAACCAATAAAATGATTGCTTATGAATTGGCTATCAAAGACTGGAATACTGTATCAGATGTAAAAATGGATTTAACACCTGCAAATAACAGCGTAGATGTGACCTGGACTTTAGAAGCCCAAAAAGAAACCCCTTTTTATTTCAGAGGAATGATGTTACTCATGAACATGAATGGAATGATAAAAAAAGATTTTGAGAAAGGACTTGAGAATCTATCTCAATACTTAAAAACAAATCCCAGCCTTGTTTCGCTTAATGGCTTTACGATACAAGAAAGCAATTTTAAAACAACTGATTATCTTACAAAACGTGCTACGGTTAAAATGCAAGATATCCCTACATTTTTTGGCAACCATCTTCCCGAAATTGGTAAAGCTGCCGGATCTTCAATCGTAGGATTTCCTTGCGGTATTTTTTGGAAATGGGACGAAGCCAGTATGACCACTGATATGGCTGCTGCCATGCCTGTTTCTAGCAAAAACATCAGCAATGAAACCTACTCAGTAATCAATTTACCCAATAGCAAAGAGTATGTTTTAAACTATTATGGTGCTTATGATAAAATGAAACTGGCTTATGAATCGATGGATTCAGTGATAAAAATGAATGGATATGCGAACCCTGAAACGGTGATTGAAGAATACATTACTGACCCTATGGTAGAAAAAGATACTTCGAAATGGTTAACTAAAATTCATTTTCTAGTAAAATAAAGCCTGGCATCAGAAACTCAATGTAAACATATCCCAAATGTATTTAGTAATTCAAGTACATTCGGCGTTTAAATAAATACTTACATTAATTAATCATAAAGTATTGAAAATCAATGCAAATCAGATGAAATAAGTCGGAGAAATTCAGACCTTGTTTTATCTTTTTCAAATTCACCATAAAATGCTGAAGTGGTCGTCGCAGAGTTTTGTTTCTGTACCCCTCTCATCATCATACATAAATGTTTGGCTTCGATTACCACAGCTACCCCAAGTGGATTTAATGCTTCAGTTACTGCATCTAGTATTTGATGTGTCATACGTTCCTGAACTTGTAATCGTCTTGCAAAACAATCCACTACCCTGGCCAACTTACTCAATCCGGTAATATAACCATTTGGAATATAGGCAATATGAGCTTTGCCAAAAAATGGCAACATATGATGTTCACACATTGAATACAATTCAATGTCTTTAACAATGACCATTTCGCTGTAGCTTTCCTTAAATTTTGCAGAGTTAATGATTTCAACTGCATCCATTTTGTATCCCTGGGTTAAAAATAGATTTGATTTAGCTACTCGCATCGGTGTTTTTTCTAAACCCTCTCTTGTTACATCTTCACCCAACATTTCAAGCACATGCTGATAATTGTTCGCTAATTGATGTAAGGTCGTTTCGTCGTAATGTTCTGATTTTTTGTATGGCATATCTTATTTTTTATTCTCCAAAATATTCAACGTAAATACTTTTGGTTTCAATTAATTTTATACAATGTAATGTGGAGCCTTCATTTTTGATTACTTCAAAAAGTTCGTTCCAAATAGCAATGGCAAAGTTTTCAGCAGATGTAAATACATCTTTCATAAACGGTACATCAATGTTTAAATTACAATGGTCTACTTTCTCAATAACATGATCTTTCACCAAATCGCCAAGTTTTTTTGCATTCATAACAAATCCTGTATCAGGATGTGGGTCCCCTTTTACAGTAATATGAAGCTCATAATTATGTCCATGAAAATTTTCATTGGCACATTTACCAAATACTTCTTTATTTTTCTCTGCCGTCCAATTTGGATTCCAAAGTTTGTGTGCAGCATTAAAATGTTCTATTCTTGTAGTGTATACCATATTTGTTGTAATCTATGCAAAGGTAATTACTTACAATTGATTCAGTCGACTTTTCCTTTTGCTCATGCAAAGAACGCTACATTCTATGTATTTTTTTCTTACTCTTTCAACATAGTCTATCAATAATACCGATGAAACAAAAGTTTTTTCAATCCATTAATTTGTGTAAACTTTGTACCATGAATATTGTTCTCGTGGCTGCAACTGCATTTGAATTAGAAGCTTTTAAAAGTTTGCCCGCTACATCTCATAACATTTCACTTAAAGTACACGAAATCGGTATGATGGCCGCTACCTTTCATTTACAACAAATTGCAGCACAACAACCCGATTTAATCATACAATGTGGCATAGCAGGTAGTTATCATGATCATCTTGCAATCGGTGAAACAGTAGTAGTAGCAAATGACACAACCGATATAGGGGCCGAAAATCAAGATCATTTGTTAAGCCTCTTTGATTTGAATCTGCAACAAGCTGATCAGCTGCCCTTTGTGCAACAACTACTCCCCTGCCCATTTTTAAATACTTTTGATACAGGTCTTCAAAAAGTAAATGCGCTAAGCGTTAATTGTGCTTCTGGCACAGCATTAACCATACAAAAAAGAAAAACAAAATACCATGCATCGATAGAAACCATGGAGGGTGCGGCCTTGCATTATGTAGGCTTAATGACCCAAATCCCTTTTTTACAAATTAAAACAATTTCAAACCTGGTAACAATTCGAAATCGCGCTGACTGGGATGTTGCTTTGGCATTGGCCAATAATGCGACTGAAATAAAAAAAATAATAACTACACTTTAAACATGAAAATACGTATTGGTATATCGCCCTGCCCTAACGATACCTATATTTTCGAGGCTATTTATCATCAAAAAGTCGCTTTGAAAGATACCACCTTTGAATTTGTATTTGAAGATGTGGAAACCCTCAATGAAATGGCCTCCAAACAGGCACTTGATATGGTTAAAATCAGTTACGCCCATTATTTTTCTGTCATTGATCAGTATTGTATGCTCAGAAGTGGTGGCGCCTTGGGAAACGGTGTTGGTCCATTGCTCATTGCCAAAACCCCCATCTCAATACCCGAACTTATAAATAGTCAAATAGCGGTACCTGGTAAGCATACTACTGCACATTTTCTTTTATCCTTTGCCTGGCCCCAATTAAAAAATAAACGATACTTTCGTTTTGAAAAAATTGAAGAGGCTATTCTGCAGAATATCGTTGATGCCGGTGTCATTATTCATGAAAACAGATTTACCTATCAAGAGAAAGGATTACATTTATTGATGGATTTAGGTCAATACTGGGAAACCCAAACCGCCCTTCCCATACCATTAGGAGGTATAGCGATCCGTAGAACGATTCCCCATGATATACAATTACAAATCAATGCATTGTTGAAAAGCAGTATTGAATGGGCCAATCGACAACCACGTAAAATCAATGATTTTATAAGTCTTCATGCACAGGAAATGAATGAAGAAGTAATGAAACAACATATTTCGTTGTATGTAAATGAATATTCACTTGATGTCGGTATGCTTGGTGAGCAGGCAGTTCATAAAATGAAAGAAGTTTTGAATATATCATCTAACAAATCCTTATTTATATAAATATGCTCCAATTTTCGATCAAACATTTTAATGAATTAACAACCCTGGAATTGTATTCCCTATTAAGTTTACGCGCTGAAGTTTTTGTTGTGGAGCAATGTTGCGCTTACCAGGATTGTGATCATAAAGACCAAAACTCGTATCATTTATTAGGCTATGATATGAATGAATTAGTAGCTTATGCCAGATTGTTGCCTGTTGGTATGAGTTATGAACATTATTGTTCTATTGGTCGGGTAGCTACCTCATTGAACGCAAGAAATAAAGGTTATGGGAAGCAACTCATGATTGAAGCGATTCGTTTTTGTGATCATCATTTTTCAAATGGTATCAAAATCAGTGCGCAAGCCTATCTTGAAAAATTTTATCAGGCATTAGGCTTTATTACTGTATCAACACCCTATTTGGAAGATGATATACCACATATTGCTATGATTAAAGAAAAGCAGTTATAGGCTTAAGCTAAAAAGAAGCTTGATATCCAGTAAACCAAACCAGCCAGTAAAGCGCTTATTGGGATGGTTAGTATCCAGGCCCATAGTAAGTTTACAGTAACACCCCATCGAACAGCGCTCAACCTTTTGGTAGCTCCTACCCCGATAATAGCCCCTGTAATCGTATGTGTTGTTGACACTGGAATACCCATTTGTTCTGTTAAAAACAAGGTAGTAGCACCAGCTGTTTCAGCACAAACACCTTCAAGTGGGGTTACCTTAGTGATTTTAGTACCCATGGTTTTGATGATTTTCCAACCACCACTCAAAGTACCTAAACCAATGGCCGCATAACAAGCAAGGGGTATCCAATCGGGCATTGATTTAATATCAGCTAAATCGCCATTTGCTACTAAAGCAGCGGCAATGATACCCATTACTTTTTGTGCATCATTACCACCATGACCAATACTAAATGCAGCAGATGAAACCAATTGCAACTTTTTAAACATATTATTGGTTCTTGACACTTTAGGTTCTTTGATTTTTTCGGTATAAATAAATGATAATATGAATATACCAAATACGATTAAAATCCCGTAACGAATCATGGCATTATCGCCTTTGGATATTTCTTTCGCTACTTTTTCTTTCAAATCAAATTTCATTGCCTTTTTAAACTTCTCCAGGGTAGAAGGATCCATGGGGTAAACGGCATTCATTTTTTCTATCATCCCATCAAAGCCCGCATTATCATATACTTTTACCAATGGCTTTAATGAATCAATTGCCTTTTTTACAATACTAAATTCTTCCTTTTTTGCTGGATTTTTTTTAGCTAAAACTTCTAATTGATCATATTTAAAATATTTTTTAATATTATCATTGATAATTCCATGGTTAACTTCTTTCATATCAACATTTGCAATGATGTTTTCGGCTACTTTTGCTGAACCTATCCCTTCATATTCATCAATATAGGGTATACATAAAGCGGCATTTTTCTTGGCATTTGTTAATTTAGCTAATTTGGTTGTGTCTTTTGCTGCTTCTTTTTCTAGCTTATCAACCCTAAACATTTTAGAGATGTTCTCCCCCATTTTATCTTTTTCAAATTTTATCAGTAAGAAATTAAGACCTATGGCTATCGCAGCAAATAAAATACATTTAATCCAGGTATTTCGATTGATGGTAATAAAGGTAAATATCATTGACATCAGCATCCCGATTAAAGGGGCGAGGAAAATAAATAAAAATATTTTTAATACTTTATCTACTTCCACTATTTCAGAAATTGGCATCATGCCTTTACTCAATAAGGCATGGGTGATGCCTGCACCCGCAAAACCGCCAATTAAGGTATGAGAGGAAGATGAAGGAATGCCAAACCACCAGGTAAGTAAATTCCAGAAAATGGCAGCTATCAATCCCGAAAAGATCACAGGGAGCGTGATAAATTCTTTCTGTACGGTTTTACCAATCGTATTGGCAACAGCATGATCTTTAAAAATGTAAAATGCGATAAAATTAAAAAAAGCTGCCCATAATACAGCCTGAAAAGGTGTCAATACTTTGGTAGATACAATGGTAGCAATTGAATTAGCAGCATCATGGAACCCATTGATGTAATCAAATACCAATGCTAAAACGATTATGATAAGAATGAAAGTCATAGATGATTATATTATATAATTGGACAAATTGAAAAAACAATCATGTTTTGGGGCTGAAACATTAAGCATATTTAATGATAATAGACTCTATGACATTTGCAGCATCTTCTACTTTATCAGTAGCAGTTTCTAATACCTGATAGATTTCTCTTTTTTTAATCACTTCTTTTGCATCGTTTTCTGTAGCAAAAAGGCGTTCAATACTCATATCATAAATATCATCAGCTTGATTTTCAAGGCTATTTGCTTTGACTAATGCATTGGTGATATTCGACAAGTTTTTCATTGTTCTAAGTTCCTTTACAGCAACTTTAATTGATTCAGCACCCAACTCAATACATTCAGCCAATTTTTGAATGCCTTGTTCTTGAGGGTTTACTTTGTAAAAATTAATTTTTTTAGCAGATGCATTAATATAATCTGCGATATCATCTAAAGCAGTGGCTAAATAATGAATGTCTTCTCTGTCAAAAGGAGTGATGAAATTTCGCCCTAATTCCTGAAAAATTTGATGGGTATAATTGTCATTTTCATGTTCAAGTATTTCAATTTGTGCGATAATCGTCGCTCTGTTGTTAAAATCAGGCTCGTGAACAACTTCACGTAACTTTTTAGCCATGATATCTACTGTATCTACCACATTTTCAAACAGGTTAAAAAAAACTCGGTCTCTTGGCTGGAAAAATTTTAAAAGGGAATTTAAGCTCATGAATGTACATTTTTAATAGGGTGTAAAATTGCTTATTTAATTCCTAAATAGGTAATGTTAAGAACAAACGTAACAATTTGGTAATATTGGGGTAACTAAAATAGTTTATTTGAAAAAATTATTAATAAATCCGTAATACATATTAGGTAACATTTAAGATACATAGGCTATTTCTTTGCAGTATTAATTCACTTTTAAATAATATTTTAGTAATGTTAAGGAAACATACAATGGTTATATGCTTAATATTTTTATTTTCTACCCAAGGATTTGGTCAGAAAACAAGTCAAGAGCAAAAAGAAAAAAAGACAAGCTGGTTTGAATCATTCTCCATAAGAGGATATATTCAAGCACGTTATAACCGCTTATTAGAGACCAATGCCCAATTAAAAAATGAACAAGGAGACAAGTCATGGGGTGCAGATGGTGGTTTTTTTCTTCGTCGTGTACGAATTATCTTATATGGTCAGGTTTACAAGAATGTTTATTTCTATCTTCAACCCGACTTTGGTAGCTCAGCTAGTACTACTGGTTTGCATTTTGGACAACTAAGAGATTGCTATTTTGATATTGGGGTTGACAAAAACAATGAATTTAGGTTTAGAATTGGGCAAAGTAAAGTGCCGTTTGGTTTTGAGAATATGCAATCGAGTCAAAACAGATTGCCCTTAGATCGTAATGATGCTTTGAATAGTGCAGTTTCAAATGAACGAGATTTAGGATTGTTTTTTTACTGGGCTCCTAAAAAAATAAGAGAGCGTTTTTCAAAATTAGTGAGTGAAGGCTATAAAGGGAGTGGCGATTATGGTGTATTGGGCCTGGGTGCCTATAATGGGCAAACTGCGAATAAACCCGAATTAAATAATCGTCCACATATTGTAGCTCGATTAACCTATCCATTTAAAATTGGAAATCAGATGATAGAACCTTCTATTCAAGGGTATACTGGTAAGTATGTGATTGCTAAAGATCAATTAACAACTGGGGTAAAATATGTTAAGGATTTAAATTATATTGATCAAAGAGTAGCGGCATCATTTGTTATGTATCCTAAACCATTTGGCATTCAAGCTGAATATAATATAGGGAAAGGGCCTGAATTTAATCCATCAACCGACTCAATTGAAGTGCAAAATTTAACTGGTGGTTATATTACGTTAAATTATATGGCTCGAATCAAAAAACAAATATTGCTTCCTTTTGTACGTGCACATTATTATGATGGGGGCAAAAAACACGAAAAAGATGCAAGAAGCTATACCGTTAAAGAACTTGAATTAGGTGTAGAATGGCAACCCAGCAAAAACTTTGAACTCGTAGCTATGTATACCATTTCAAACAGACGTTTTGAAGATTTTGCTTTACAAAATAATACACAAGCTGGTCGTTTATTAAGATTGCAGGCACAAGTCAATTTTTAATTATTGCTGATAATACCTAAAATACATTAAAGTAAATAGAATCTTTAATCCATAGCTTCAATATCTTAGATGCAATGTTTTTAACCCATTTAAAGTTATATTGACAAAAAGGTATAAATATTACCATTTCCTTATCAATAAAAAATGAAATGTTTTCAATTGCAAAGGATAAATTTGTATCCTAATTTTAAAATGTAAATATTTAATGAGCAATTATCCTTATGTCCCTTATGGTACCACCGTTCATGGTGAAGACGAAATTAATGCAGTGGTTAATGTATTGCGTACATCTACCCAAATGGGCAAAAATGTTCGTGAACTTGAAGATAAAGTTGCAGGTTTATACCAAAAGAAATTTGGTATCGGAGTCAATTCTGGGTCAAGTGCTTTATACCTCGCTGCAGATTTATTAAATTATGCTGAAGGTACAGAAATTATAACGCCTGCCCTTACCTTTTCGACCACCGTGGCCCCTCTTGTAAAACGCAATTGGGTGCCTGCTTTTGTAGATGTTGAAGAAGGTACCTATAATATTGATGCCAATAAAATAGAGGAAATGATAACATCGAAAACCAAAGCGATGGTTATTCCCAATTTAATTGGCAATCTACCAAACTGGAAACAAATCAGAGAAATAGCAGATAAATACAATCTCTTTTTATTGGAAGACAGTGCCGATACCATTGGCGCTGAAATCGACGGGGCAAGCAGTGGACGATATACCGATATGAGTACAACCAGTTTTTACGGTTCTCATATCATGAATTGTGCAGGTAATGGTGGAATGCTTTGTGTCAACAATGAAGCTCATTACAACCGAGGAAAATTACTCAGAAGCTGGGGACGTTCTTCATCCTTATTTGTAGAAAGTGAAGCTATCGAAAACCGTTTTAATGTAGAAGTAGATGGCATTCCTTATGATGCAAAATTTGTGTTTGAGGAGCCTGGGTATAATATTGAACCCTCTGAACTTGGGGCCGCTTTTGGCTTAGTACAATTAAGCAAATTGCCACATAATATCGACTTACGTACTGGACATTATCATAAAATGCGTCAGTTTTTTGAGCAATACCAAGAGTATTTTATATTGCCCAATCAATTACCCAATTCACGCACTGGATGGTTGGCATATGCAGTTACAATCAAGGAATCAGCACCTTTTATAAGAAGAGATTTGCAAATATTTTTAGAAAAAAGAAATATTCAAACACGTACCGTATTTACAGGAAATATACTTCGTCAACCTGGGTTTAAAAACGTAACCCATAAAGCGGCTGCCAATGGTTACATTGAAACAGACAAAGTAATGCGTGGCGGTATGCTCATGGCTTGTCATCATGGATTAAATGATACGCAAATTGCTCATGTGATGGAAAGTGTGACGGAGTTTATGAAGTTGAATGGGTAAATATCGCGTTGATATCAATACCCTTTGCGCAACATGTCGGCATAAGCATTTGGCAATATACTTTCTTCCACTGCTTTGGCTGCTTTTTCGATGTCATAGGCTACCCTAATAAATTCAATTTGCAAACTGTCTTTGTCAAATTTGTTACTGTGGTCATGAAGAGTCAGCATTACATAACAGCCTCTTGGGTCGCCATCTTTTGGCTTCCCAATTGAACCAAGATTGACTGCATGTCGATAAGCTTTTTTACCCGCTATTTCATATTCCATGATTCGATGATAGGGTTTATGGGTATGACCAAAAAACATCAAATCGGCATTGGCTGTTTCCATAATTCTGAGCATACTTTTTTCCTCTCTGTCTTCAAATAAATATTCATTTATTTTACGTGGACTTCCATGTACCATCAATAAAAATAAGGAGTCGTTATTTAATTGGTATTCTAACTGGATATGGGCTGGTAAAGTACGTAAATATTGACGTTGCTCATGTTGTATCAATTGGTTTGTTAAAGCAATAGACTGTACACCCATCGCTTTTTCTTCATCTGTTTTATAGGCACAACCACAATCGTCAGAAGCGCGCCCTACCCCATAATCATAATTGCCTGCTATGGTTGGAATACCTCTTTTTCTGATTTCTTGGATTACCTCATTGGGCCATATATTATACCCTACCAGATCGCCTAAACAATATACGGCATCAGGTTTTGAAATTTCAAGGTGATTAAAAAAAGCTTCTAAAGCTGGAAGGTTGGCATGTATATCACTAAAAAATGCAATTTTTGTCATCCGTAATCAAGTTGGTTTAAAATAATATTTTTAAAAAATTAATTTGAAATACTTTCTTGGGGTTTGAAATATTTTTTTCGCAGCCAAAAAGCAAATTGCACCATCAGTATCAAAGCGGGAACTTCAACCAATGGGCCAATAACACCTGCAAATGCTTGACCTGAGTGAATGCCAAATACACCAATAGAGACTGCAATGGCTAATTCAAAGTTGTTTCCTGAAGCTGTAAAGGCCACAGAAGCTGTTTCTTTATAATTGGCACCAACCGCTTTTGCCACAAAAAACATCAACGTAAACATGATACCAAAAAATAATACAAGGGGTAATGCTATTTTTAATACATCCTTAGGAATATCTATGATCATTTCGCCTTTAAGGCTAAACATGACCACTATGGTAAAAAGCAATGCGATGAGCGTAATAGGTGAAATGAAAGGAATAAATTTTTGATTAAACCATTTTTCGCCTGCAATCTTTTTAAAAAATATCGACTCATAACAGCGGCTACAAAAGGAATGCCTAAATAAATACCCACCGTTTTTGCGATTTCTGCAATGGTAATATCAATACGTAAACCCTCAATGCCAAACAATGGCAACATCACCTCTAAATAAAAATATGCATATAAACTAAAAAAGAAAACCTGTAAAAGGCTATTGATTCCCACAAGTCCTGCTGTTAGTTCACGATTGCCTTCAGCCAGTTCACTCCATACTATCACCATGGCAATACAAGGTGCTAAGCCAATAATGATAAGACCTGTCATGTATTCAGGCTGGTCTTTTAAAAAAAAGATTGAAAGTAAGAACATTAAAAATGGTCCTACAATCCAAGTAATGAACAGGGAAGTAAAGAGTAATTTAGGTTTGTGAAAGGTTTGTTTCAATTTTGAAAAATCAACTTTACAAAGCGGCGGATACATCATGATAATCAATCCGATGGCTAAAGGAATATTGGTAGTTCCACTTGAAAACGAATTTAACAATCCGCTACTGGCGGGAATATAGTATCCGATCGCAACCCCTATTGCCATAGCTAAGAAAATCCAAAGCGTTAAATACCGATCAAGAAATTTTAATTTTGTCTTCATGATTTTGATTTTAGCAGCATCCACCACCTGGTGTGCAACAGGCAGATTCGCTTTTCATTTCAGCTAAAGTTACTTTTCGTTTTTCTGTTGGTATGCCACAGCTATCGCTGGCTAAACAAGCGGTTTGTTTTGCTTTAAGAATAAATTGCTGACCATCATAATCTAGATCGTACTTCCCGATGGTGTCTGTTTGGTATTCAACTTCAATTTCAAGATTTTCCATCCCTAAAGTTTTTTCTGAAAGGGCAATGATGTTTAATAATTTCTGAGGTTTTAATCGATGGTCAACATCATTGGCATTCCATAATTGAAAATTGGCGACTTTTTCGGTGCGTACGGTACCACCACAGTCTATAAAATGTTTGGTAATCACTCCCACTTCGGTTACATGAAAATGTTCAGGAACTTGTGTTCCATTTTCAAGAATAAAATGGACTGCGTTTGCCGTTGATAAATGTGTTTTTATTTGTTCAAGTGTCATATATATTTTGTTTTAAAGGTTAGCAACAGTTTTTATTTTTCTTTTCTAATTTGATTGAAATCGTTGTAAAGTAATTCTTTATTTGTTCGAGTGTTTTTTCGTCTATACAATAGCAAATGGCATTCCCTTCAATATTTCCTTTGATGAGACCCGCATTTTTTAATTCTTTTAGATGTTGTGACACGGTAGGTTGCGCCAGCGGCAATTCATTCACAATGTCACCACAAATACAAGCATCCACTTTTGAAAGATACTCCATGATGGCGATACGTGCCGGATGCCCCAATGCCTTTGCGATGATGGCTATGTTGTTTTGTTGATCGGTAAAATGATCGGTCTTAGTAGCACCCATTTTTTTAATTTAATATTGCAATATTACGATAAAGATTGAAATAAAAAAATTATTATGAAAAAAATCTTGTATTCAATTATTTATTACGCTACAAATGATGATCAACAATCAAATAAATAAAGTCGTGCGATAAGCTGACATTCAAAAGGTGAGTGTATTATACGCAGAAACGATTGGTGAATTCATATTTAAATGAGGTATAACAAATAAATTCCCTCAAACAGCTATAGTTGATAACAAATACCAAGTCTGATACTATATTCTTTTTGCAACATATCGAAATCAAAGATGGAATATTTTTGTTCGTTAACGGGTATTGAAGGGTTTTTTAGTTCTTTTGAAAGGTATTGGGCTTTTGCAATTAAGATAGGTACATTGATATCAATACTCCATTTTCTGGACATTTGAATTAGGCAACGAGGAACTGCATAATGTTTTAAACCAAATTTTACATCTCTAAATCCATATTGATTACTTGTGTAGGGTATGCTATTGAAATAATCAATAAAAGGCGAAAAAGCAACCCCAAGTTGGGGCTTTATTCGGGTATTTTTCTTTTTGAGAAAAGAAAAGATGGTTTCATATCGAATTGCAATACTCAGGATGGTTGATTTGGTTTGATTAAGACCAATATGCCATTTATCATATTCATCTTGAATATCAAATTTAAAATGTGTCAATTCAAGTTCGTGAATATTCTGTCGCTTATTGGCCCAGTTTAACGCAATTGTTGGATGCAATAGCGTAGTGTTTTTCTTTGTACCATATGAGTGAAGGGTATCATTTAAGTAATAGTATTTATAAGAGGTATTCACTTTTGCATACGTACTTTGGTTGTATACTTTTAGGATAGTACTATTTTTTGCTTTACTAGTTGTACTTAACGCTAAAAACGTCAGTAACATAAACCATGTTTTCATAATCTGTATTTATAGGTAAATATAGTAACGAACAACACAGATATAAATTATAACTTTTGCCTAGGATTGTTCTAACTGTTTTGAAATAGGGTATCTAAAGAAGATTTTATCTGCAATATTGGCATATATTAAAATTTAGCATAGTTTTGGAGCAAGAAAAACGAATCTTTTAAAATAAACAACAATGAACCCAAACGAATTTAATAAATATGCCATCAAACATCATGGCATTAGCAGTGCAACCCTTCACAACTTTACTTCACACATGAATAAGAAAGTGACAAATCTTACGCCTTACATTATCGAAGAACGTCCAATGAACGTAGCTTCTATGGATGTATTCTCGCGATTGATGATGGATCGTATTATTTTTCTTGGTGAAGGTATCAATGATTACGTTGCTAATATTGTTACTGCCCAATTACTCTTTCTTGAAAGTACTGATCGTACGCGTGATATACAAATGTACCTCAATAGCCCTGGAGGCAGTGTATATGCTGGATTAGGCATTTATGACACCATGCAAATTATACAACCCGATGTAAGTACAATTTGTACCGGTATAGCAGCCAGTATGGGTGCTGTATTGATGTGTGCAGGTGTTAAGGGAAAACGTTCAGCCTTGAAACACTCACGTATCATGATACATCAACCCCTGGGAGGTGCCGATGGACAAGCAAGTGATCTGGAAATTACAGTTCGTGAAATCGGAAAACTGAAAAAAGAGCTGTATGAAATTATTTCATTGCATAGTGGTCAAAAATACAGCAAAGTAGAAAAAGACAGTGATCGTGATTACTGGATGACTGCCGAAGAAGCTAAAGAATACGGCATGGTAGATGAAGTGTTGGTGCGTAATGCAAAGAAAACAATCGATTAAAAATAAATCTTCATACATTGATAAGCTTAAGCCCATTTAAATTGATAAATGGGCTTTTGTAATTTGAAGGGGATGATATAGAAACAAAGACTATGCTTTTATTCACCTTATACTGATCAAACCCATCTTTACAATTTCGTTACTTACACATCATCATTTGTTGATGCTGTCATAACGGTATCATCATACTGCCCAGCTAGCTTTGCCTATGCAAAAGCGAGAAGTAGATATTGTGGTAATTTCAGATATACATCTCGGCACATATGGCTGCCATGCACAAGAACTCTGTCATTATCTCCAAAGTATACAGCCTAAAACGTTTATCATAAATGGAGATTTTATAGATGGCTGGAATTTTTCAAAGAAATATTTTCCAGATGCCCACTTTGCCGTTATACAATTGGTGATTCAGTATATTACTTCAGGAGTTGATGTGATTTATATAACTGGCAATCATGACGAATTTCTACGAAAATATTCTGGACTGAGTCTGAGCAATTTCAAAATACTTGACAAGGTTGTATTGCATGTTGACCAAAAAAAACATTGGATTTTTCATGGTGATATTTTTGATCGAAGTACACGGGGTTTTAGTAAGTATTTAGCCATTTGGGGAGGAAAAGGTTATGATTGGCTTATTCGATTTAACCGGGTTCTCAATTTCGTATTAGAGAAAACAGGACATGAAAAATATTCACTCTCTAAAAAAGTAAAAGATAGTGTAAAAAAAGCGGTTCGATTTATAGCTGACTTTGAACAAATGGCAGCCGATCAGGCTATTCATCAGGGTTATGATGTGGTCATATGTGGTCATATTCATAATCCACAAATGAAAACATTTGTAAATGCACAAGGTAGTGTACAGTATTTAAATTCAGGTGATTGGGTTGAAAACCTCAGTGCACTTGAATATCATGAAGGGTGTTGGAAACTCTATCAGTATCCTAAACATGATAAGCCACTTGCCGAAAAATTAAAATTTTTGAATCAATGGCCACAAGAATATGTAACAGGAAGTCAACATCAGGTAGTGAATGATTTTCTCAAATTTTATTTCAAACACCATTCTATTTAAGTATGAAAATATTATACGCCTTACCCGCCACAGGAAACGGACATATTAGCCGTGCCATTGAACTTTATCCTATCTTACTACAATATGGTGAAGTTGATTTTTTAGTGAGTGGTTGCAATTCTCATTTAGCCTTTCCTTTTCCCATAAAATATAAAAGTAAAGGAATCAGTTTATTTTACAATACCCATGGTGCCATTGATTATTATCGATTTTTACAAAATATTCAAGTCTCCAAATTACTTACTGAAATGCGAAGTCTTCCTGTACACAAATATGATTGTATCATCAGCGATTTTGAACCATTGTCGGCATGGGCATGCAAAATCAATAAAAAAATATGTATTCAAATGGGGCACCAAGCTTCATTTATCTATAACGAAACTCCCCGACCAGCTAAAATAAATGCAACAGCTGAATTTATTATGCAACGCTATGCACCTGGGAACCATTATATAGGTCTTCATTTTGCAAAATATCATCCAAATATTTTTCCTCCCGTCATTCAATCATCGATATTTAACAGCCATCCTACTGAAAAAAATCATATTACCATTTATCTTCAACAGTATAAGTTGGTTAAAATTGTAGAAACACTCAAAATAATTCAAACTATAGATTTGCATATTTTTCATCCTGAAGTAAAAAAACCCTATCAGGAAAACAATATTTACCTCTACCCTATTGACAAGAAATTATTTAATGAAAGCTTTATTGATTGCAGGTTAATTCTTACTGGCGGAGGCTTTGAAACCCCAGCTGAAGCACTGTATATGCAAAAAAAAATGATTTGTATCCCTATAAAAAGTCATTATGAACAACAATGTAATGTAGCTGCACTTCAACAATTAGGAATTGTTTCAGTACCAACGCTCGACCAACATATTGTTCCTCTTATTCATCATCAGCTTAATCAAAAAGGGAATAAGCATCATCCCCCATTTTTTATGAATACCGACTTGTTTATATCTACCCTATTTGAAATGTGGGAAAAATGGCGTTATGAAATCCCTTATGAAGATATTGATTTTGCCAATGCCGAAAAGCCTTATTATAATAATCATTAAAATGATTAAAAGAACTCAACAATATTGGCGAAATGCTTACAAACATTGAATTTCAGTTGACTATACATCATCCATACATGATAATTCATAGGGAATAAGCCTTATTTATACCTTTTTCCAGAAGGGGTAAAATATTTTGAATCAGTAATGATATGATGTGTTTTTAATTCCTCAAGGGTAATCACAGGGGGTATTTCACCTCTTTTGATTTTTTGAATAACGACCCTGGCAATCATCCCTGCTTGTGTAGTATCAACAAATCCTTGATTACCTTCAATAGCAGGTATATTGGGTTGATGAATATATAACTGTCCATCTGCATATATATCATATCCAAAGGTAGCTTGTGCAGCCCTTATAATAAAATATTGAAATTGCATATGAGCAGTTTGTTGAATATTCAATGTTGTTATTTTTTGCATAGCTTGTGCAATCGAATCACCTGACCCTGCATCGCTATTTTGCGCACTGACTGATTGTGTAGCCAATAACAATACATAGAAAAACAAGGAACGCATAGTATGCCCTAAAGAATCGGAATTATTTCTTTTCAAGAGTCTCTATTCTTTTTCTGTATTCCTCATTCATTTTTTGCTGGGCTTCAACCATTGATTGCAAATCATTGATCATTTGTTGTTGTTCTTTCACCGCATTAATCAACATATAGGTCATTGCACTATTATCTACTTTTAAATATTCTTGACCATTTCTTTCAAATGTGCTAACCATTGCTGGACTTATCTTTTGCAACTCTTGGGCTATGATACCAACATATTCGGGTTGACTGTCAAAACCAGATAATTCATTGTAGTGATAACGAACAGGTTTTATTTTCAAAATTTCTGATAATCCCTCCTGATAAGCAGTTACTTCTTTCTTTAAACGCATATCAGAAAAAGTTCCCCAACTGCCACCACCTGGTTTGTCAGCTGTTCCATTTACAGAAAGTTTCGATGTTGGAAAACTGGTTCCTATACCCACCTTTCCCGTATGACTACTATATACGGTATTATGGGCAAGTGTCCATGCACCATCCGTGATTGAGTTGCCAATTGCTGGAATATCATTCATACTGTATGCAATACCTGTAACGTTGTTGTCCATATATTCCCAAAGATGAGCGGTGTTTGAACCTGTTGCAAAATAACCTTTATTGCCAATTGAAAAACCAACAGCGGCATCCCTATTCAAACCTGTAAAATTGGCTTTTTGAGTCCATAAATTATTTTGAATATTATACTCCCAAAAGTCAGAAAATTCATTCCCGTTTTCAATACCAATACCGATATATCCTTTGTCACCAATAGCAAAACTCGATGCATTCATACGAACTGCTCCAGGCAAAGAGGCTAATTGCAGCCATGTATTGTTGGTAGTATTATATTCCCATAAATCATTATAGAAATTTGAACCATCAAACCCAGTACCTACATATCCTTTATCATTGATTGCAAAGGCTGTGGCTTTGCTTCTAATACCACCCGCAAAATTGCTTACTTGAGTCCAGCTACCATTAAATTCCCACATATCATTCAAACTATTTCCAACACTATCTTCACCTGTACCAATATACCCTTTATTCCCTGCTGAAAATCCAACAGCTTTTAACCTTGACGCTCCTGGCAATAAAGGCATTTGCGTCCAGGTATTGGATAATGGGTTGTATTTCCATAAATCTCTTTTATAGGTACCATCATAACCAGTACCTATATAGCCCTCATTATTCATTGCAAATCCTACTGCACCCAAACGAGCCCCACCGGCAAAATTGGCTTTTTGTGTCCATGCATTGTTTAGGGTATCATATTGAAAAAATAAATTAGAAGGTGCATTAAATTGTTGAAAGTATCCAGTACCCAGATATCCTTTACCATCAATAGCAAACCCCGCTGCTTCTGATATTGTGCTTAATAAAGCACCTGGAAGACTCGCTTTTTGCGCCCAGCTATCGGGTGTAGGATGTGCAAGATCTGTTGCAAAACCAATGACTTTCATCCCACATGTTTTTATCCAATTTGAACCGTCATACATGTCAATACATTGATCATCAAGATTCATAATTTGAAGACCTACCACAGGACTAACAATCAAGTCTCTTTGTGAAGTAGTCATACGTGGCATGAGAAATCCTTTGGTGCTATCTTTTAATTCCAAAATTGCAGCATTTTCGGGTGTATTGGTGCCTACCCCCATTCGTCCAAGTGCATCTATTGTGACGCGATTTACATTGTTAGTACCAATACTAAAAGTGCTATTTTCTTTATTCATGATGGTGGCTGTATTGCCTGTTGTTCTGATTTCCAAGCCATCTGTATTTAAATGGCCAGTAGTCGCATTGGTTATACGCAAGGTATCACCAGTACTGCTATTATTAATATGTACATTGGCTGCTGGTATAAAACTGCCTCCAAGACCTAAATAACCCGTTGACTGATGAGCATTAAATTTCAAATTGGTTGTACCTCCTGTTACAATACCGATGCCCACATTGCCATTATTTGCTAAAATAAAAGGGCCCACATTGTTGCCAAATGCTAACATATTGGCAAACGGATATTGCGAAGCTACCGATGGGTAGCCCCCAGGAAAGGCGCTGCCATATTTAGTGAAAGTTGCATAGTTACTGGCATTATCATTATACATTATAAACTTTCCAAATCCAGTGCTATTATTATTTTGCATTCTTATATGTTCAATATTGCCTGTTGTTGTTAGCAAATGCATTTTTGTTCCCACTGCTGGCGTAGTAGTTCCTAATCCAATGCTATTGCCATTGTCAAATAACAATGATTTGCCTATGGTGTTTAATGCTGTAAATTTTGGAATATAATTTACATCCCCTGCAACATGTGCAGCGTTTGAACTAACATTACCTGTGCGGGTATGATTGTTTGTAGTTTCAATACCTGCACCTGCTTTTTCGGCATACAAAGCATAAGGTACTGAAAGTAGTTGCGTGGTACCGATGTCTATGTATTGATTCGCTCCAAAAGGGTCAATAGCTACATGGATGTATTTATTACCGGTTTCCCATTTTACTGCTTTCATTTGACCAATCAATGGCGTTCCATTTCCTATTTGTATAGTATACAATCCAAATTCGTTGGTGGTAACTTCTTGTATTTCTTCATACTCTGCATTAATGGCGTCAGCTGTGGGCAATATCCTGAGTTTAAGGCTAATGTGTTGAGCACTTAGGGGTTTGCCCGAACCATCGCGGGCGATTCCCTGATAATTAATCAATGCAGGTACTTGGGACATCGCCATGCTTCCAATACAAATAAAGAATCCTACTAAAAGATACTTCATCGTAAATAATTTTACTTTCATAATTTGTTTGATTTGAAAGTAAAAATATAAATAATTCTCATTTTATTTTGGTAAAAATATTGTAGCAATATTTTATTGAAATGCTTTACTTGTATTGAATTTATTGGTTGTACAAGTAGTTTATACTTACGACAGTATAAAGTTGGTCCATTTGTTATTAGCTATATTATAATAGGGGTAGGTATTCTACAGAACTTTTTCAGACTACTTTTTAAATACTTTTAGTAAAACTTAAAAATTCATGTGTTCAACAATGAATAAACATCATTATTGCAATGCGCAAATCAGTTAATCTCATTGTTTACATTAAAATGATTTTCTAATGTACTTTTACATTGGGATATGCCAATTCAATGAATAGACACCTGTCCCCTTTTCTTGTAAACGTAAATACCTAAACCTCCATTTTGTTAATCATGGTTCCATTAAAAAATATTCAAACAGAAGTAGATGCAAGTTTTTTATATAATCTTTTAGCTGAGCATGAGGCAGATGAAAATGTAGCCCATGTATTTCGCGAGATGAGCGCCATTGAATATGGTCATGCAGTAGCTTTTGCGGCTAAAAATAATTTAAAACCAGAAGATCTTCCACAACCCTCTGCGAGGGCTAAAGTATTGAAAATGATTGGTAAAATACTCGGCTATGATTATGTGTTAGGGGTATTGTTAGATACTGAAAAAAGTATTTCGAATGCAGTAATGGGTGCAAGAAAAAAATCGAATACTTCAAGTTCTATTTCTGATACTGCACATGTCACCATTTTGAAAAATATTCTGAATGACAATAAACAAGTGGCAGGATCCAATTTAGCCAGATTTGAAAAAAGACACCGATCAGTGGGAGGAAATGCATTGAGGGCAGCTGTATTGGGCGGTAATGATGGATTGGTTTCGAATTTTAGTTTGGTGATGGGTATTGCTGGTGCAAGCAGTGGGCAAAGTGAAGTATTGCTTACTGGTTTGGCAGGCTTATTGGCGGGTGCCTTGTCTATGGCCTTAGGTGAGTGGATATCAGTTAAAAGTTCGCAAGAACTTTTTGAAAACCAAATGGCACTTGAAATGGAGGAACTGGAGCATAATCCTGAAGGGGAAGAAAAAGAATTGGCATTGATTTATATGACGAAAGGCATTCCAGAAACGCAAGCTATGCAGATGGCAAAAGACATTATTTCGAATAAAGACTTAGCACATCAAGTTTTGGTGAAAGAAGAACTGGGCATCAATGCCGAAGATTTAAAAGGATCGGCCATGGAAGCTGCTGTTACCTCCTTTTTCTTATTTGCGTTGGGTGCTATCATTCCTGTAGTTCCCTTCTTCTTTACAGGTGGTATGACGGCAGTATTGTGGAGTGCGGGTTTTAGTGCGATTGGTTTATTTTTAATTGGCAGTTCAATCACTTTATTTACGGGAAAAAGTATTTGGTTTTCAGGTTTTAGACAAGTGATTTTTGGACTCATTGCTGCTGCAATCACATTTGGTATTGGCAAATGGATTGGGGTTTCTTTAGCAGCTTAGCATATCCTTTTATAAAATAGATTATCATTCAATGCATATTGCAAATGTTGTTTGTTTATAAGCAACCGATTTCGCATGCATTGAAATAAAGGCGTGAACGAAGCCAATGCTTTAAATGCGTTGAAAGTACATCAGTTTAAACCAAATTTGTTTAATACGTAGCCTGATAATGCCCACACACAATACATTTGAGCGTGTAACAATTGGTCAATACTTAATGAGTAGTTGGTATTAAAACGAATATTGAAAGATTCCTTATTTCAACGGTATTATAAACCTATTCATGTATTATAAAAAAGAGGCTATCCATTTGTGGATAGCCTCTTTTTATAATGTATTCAATGAGAGATTAATTTTTTCTTACTGTTTGGCTAAACTGTAAGCCTTTGCTATTGGTGATTTTTATCATATATACACCATCAGCCAATCCTTCCATATTGATATCACTTTTGTTGTTGCCTGCTTGTAATTGCATATCTACTGCACGCACTACCCTACCTGTGGCATCCATAATTTTGATGTTTGCTACACTTGCTTTAGGTGTGTTGATTTCAACATTCAATTGCGTATTGACAGGATTTGGATACAAGTTTACCACTGTTTCATCACCATGATACACATTCAATACTTTGCTGTAACTGATATTGCCGTCAAGGTCAACCTGTTGTAAACGATAGTAATTATTGCCTACATAAGGTGTTTGATCAGTATAATCATATGAAAGCGTTACTGTGCTGTTTCCATTCGCAGCTTGACTGGCAATAGCTGCTGATAATGACTGGAACGATTTGCCATCCCGGCTATGCTCTACCACAAAATGACTATTGTTTTGTTCACTCGATGTGGTCCATTGCAACAAAGATGAATTGCTTACTTTTTTACCGGTAAAACTTAATAAGCTCACTGGTAATGGCACATTGCCAGGATTCGCAGCATGTGCATAAAAATAAGAGAAGCTATCTACAGGGAAACATACCGTCCATACTGTAGTGCCGGGATCATAACTTGTGGTAATGTTTGCATTCGGAATGGCAATGGCTGTATGACCAATATCCATGATATCACCATTGTCAACTTTCGAAATCGCCAAGTTGATATTCGGCGTTATCTGAGGCCATCCATTCAACAATGAAAACGAATTGAATTGTGCAAAATCATCTTCTAAGAAATATAAACAAACCGTTGCACTGGTTTGTGCAGAAGGAGTAATTTGATAATGACGATTTACATAAGGCTGTCCATTATGGACTTGTGGACTTGCATCAATCCATTCGCAAACTTGCGTACTACCCAAACTGGTTCCATTGGCCACATCGGTGATATGTACTATTCGTTTGCAGTCGGCTGGGTTGTATAAAGTATCGGTATTGCCATCGGTCAATGTAAAGGTATTGCAACCCACAAAACCAGGGATTGAATAATTAAGAATATCCTGATTGGCAATCAGATTTCCTGCGGTCGACAAGGTGATTAAAGCAATCGCAGTATCGCTACAAACCGGTGTTGTATTGGTGGCAATCACAATATATACTGTGTCTGTAACAGTGATATTGTGTGGGTTTGGATGTGGAATTGTACAAGCAGGGTCAGAGAAATATAAGGTATCGCTTCCTGGAGGTACTGTTGTAAATGGATCAATAAGGGTAGCCACATCGATAGAAGCAGGCGCACAAGCATTACCTGTTAAATACAATGCAGGAAACTCAGGTTGACCATTAACCTGAAGCATGAGGGTATCGCTTGAATAACAACCAAAACCATTGCTTACTTTTGAATACACAAAGGTAGTACCTGTGGTATCAGCTGTTGGTGTAGGGAGTAAATAGAACAATCCCTGATCGCCATAATATTGAACCGTCAACCCTGGTACATTGCCTGATACTCCACCATCGGCAGTGGTCAAATCAAAAATAGCTCCATTACTTCCAGCAGGACTTTCACACAAGGCAATCGTATCCTGATAAGCCAAAGGGGTTGGGTCAATCACTAAGTTAACAGGTACACGACAAGTAGAAGAACCTACGCAAGCAGCATAGAAAGTTGTAGTACCCGGTGTATTTGAATTGGTAATACCACTTCCTGGCGTTGTAATCGGATTGAAAGGTGAAAGACTATATAAGTTACCACCACCAACGGCTACATTATACCACTCAAACGAAGAAGGTACATATTGGTAATAGATTTTAAGTTTTACCGTAGTGGGAGACCCAGCGTTTACACCAATATCTGAAGTATTAAAGTTGTCGTTCCAGGTTTCAAAATATCCAATATTAATAGGACTGTTAGGTGCTAAAGTACTATACATATTCGATAATTGAGCAGGAGTGATATGACGAACATTGGTAAAATTAGCGTTATTACCTATTGATTGACCTGCTAATACAATATCACCAGCATTTACATTATAACCTTGTGGACAAGGAGCAAATAAATTAGGTGCTATAGGTGAACCACTATAAAGTATAAATCGCGGTTCTGTAATAAAATTAGAAGATAAGTTGGTAACCGTTAAAACAGCATTTTGGGTAAAGGAAGCACCAATAGGCAAATTAGGTAATATGGCATTTGCAAAGTTGCCTGCATATTGATTGGCACAACCCGCACCTGGAACCGTTTGGGAAGTACCTCCCGTTGTTGCACCCGTATTGTCAGGTACAGGGGTAAAATTAAATACTACTTCTACTGAATCATTGATAGGTGTGGCACAACCACTTACAGTTAAACCTTGACCAAATAAGATATTGTTGTATTGACAAAGATGAAAATCAGGACCAGCAGTTGGGCGATAATTGATACGAACAATAGCGTTTTGCAAAGAATCGTTAAGCAAATTACCATTTACTACGCCACCTGCATTACCAATAGAAAGGGTTGTATTTAAATAATAAGTACCACCAGCGTACATATTGACACCTGGAATTAACACAGCCGCTGCATTGCCACCAAAAGGCGACAAGGTAATCGCAGGATTTACATTACCATAATAATAATTTACACCCAATGGACCAGTCACAGCCAGGGTGCAAGTAATAGGATTCGTAGCCACTACAATAGGATTAGAACCAAAATTAGTAACTGAAACTACAATACTTTGGTTAGCACTATAACAGTTGCCAGCAGCTCCACTAATTGCAGTTACTGCAGGGTCATGTGGCGAAGGAGGAACGATATTTACTAAATAATCTTCTGTTTCGCCATACGCATAGTTACCACATGGCAATACAGGTCCAATCCATGAACTTTGCATAATCACTCTCATACGTGTTACGCCAGAAAGTGCGCCGCCAGGAACTGTAAAATTACCAGATACAACTGTTGGCAAATTGGGTATCGCAATATTGGTATAAACTTCTTCACCCGGATCACTAAAACTAGCATTATGGTTATAATCAATAAAAATGCTCGCATAAGATGCTACTGAACCACCACAAGTGCCTAATCCTAACGAAAAAGATTGTGACAAACCTGTATAAATCACAGGGGCAGGTACTGTAGCTGTAAAATTAGCGTACTGATTAGCAGTACCCACACCAACACCCTGCGTACCAATAAGATTTCCACATGTGGTGGTGTTATTTAACGAACCCATGGTTACATTTGAAATGACCTGATCATCAGGAAAGTCTGCAGTAGAAATACAATAGCAACTTGATAATGGGCTCCAAGGTTGCACTGTATTTGTAAATGCTACTGAAGTGTCAAATCCTCCACCTGGATTTGTACAAGTAACAATACATCTGTAATAAGTAGTACCTGCCGGTGGCACTTCAGAATGAACGGAGTTTGTAGCGCCAGGAATTGTTATCCAACTTCCACCTAAACCTGTAGGTGAGCGTAACCATTGATATGATAGGCCACCAAGTAATGAGGCACCTACTAAAGAATAATTAACCGTGACACCAGGACAAGGATTTAAGGGAGTACCTGTTGCAGTACCTGCTGTAGGGGTTCCACTGCAAGGTGTGTTAGCCAATATATTTACTAAATAATCTTCTGTTTCACCCCATGTATAATTAACACAAGGGTTGTTGTCTCCTACTAACGGTGCACCTGCATATTTACATCGCACCCTAAGTCTAGAGGCACCCGGTGTTGCACCAATGGGTACATTTACCGTAAATGTATACGTTGCAGGATTCGTATTCGCAAAAGCAGGGGTAAATAAAGATTCTGATGCTTCAAATACTTGATTTAAATTATAATCAATCCAAGCAGCTACGCCTTCAACGTCACCACCTGTAGTAATAGAAATGGTGTATGGTAAACCTTGTACGATGGTTCCGGGAGGTGATGCGTAATAACTCCAACCACCTGAAGGAGCATCACAAACTGATGTACGATTAATACCTGCAAAAGTGACATTGGTAATAATGTCTGGGAAAGTACAACTTGTAGTTGGCGTACAATATTGCGCTTGAATCTTTTTGACTGGAATCAGTGATATGAAAACAGCCATAAAAATGAATAATTGTAGTGTTTTTTTCATTGAAAATAATTTATTGATAAGGTAAAATTAACATAAATTTTAAACCTAAAAAAAAAATGTGCCATAAAAATGACACATTTTATTCACAAGAAGGTAATTCATTTAATTTTTTCTTACTGTTTGGCTAAACTGTAAGCCTTTGCTATTGGTGATTTTTATCATATATACACCATCAGCCAATCCTTCCATATTGATATCACTTTTGTTGTTGCCTGCTTGTAATTGCATATCTACTGCACGCACTACCCTACCTGTGGCATCCATAATTTTGATGTTTGCTACACTTGCTTTAGGTGTGTTGATTTCAACATTCAATTGCGTATTGACAGGATTTGGATACAAGTTGACCACTGTTTCATCACCATGATACACATTCAATACTTTGCTGTAACTGATATTGCCGTCAAGGTCAACCTGTTGTAAACGATAGTAATTATTGCCTACATAAGGTGTTTGATCAGTATAATCATATGAAAGCGATACTGTGCTGTTTCCATTCACAGCTTGACTGGCAATAGCTGCTGATAATGACTGGAACGATTTGCCATCCCGGCTATGCTCTACCACAAAATGACTATTGTTTTGTTCACTCGATGTGGTCCATTGCAACAAAGATGAATTGCTTACTTTTTTACCGGTAAAACTTAATAAGCTCACTGGTAATGGTACATTGCCAGGATTGGCAGCATGTGCATAAAAATAAGAGAAGCTATCTACAGGGAAACATACCGTCCATACTGTAGTGCCGGGATCGTAACTTGTGGTAATGTTTGCATTCGGAATGGCAATGGCTGTATGACCAATATCCATGATATCACCATTGTCAACTTTCGAAATCGCCAAGTTGATATTCGGGGTTATCTGAGGCCATCCATTCAACAATGAAAACGAATTGAATTGTGCAAAATCATCTTCTAAGAAATATAAACAAACCGTTGCGCTCGTTTGTGCAGAAGGAGTAATTTGATAATGACGATTTACATAAGGCTGTCCATTATGTACTTGTGGACTTGCATCAATCCATTCGCAAACTTGCGTACTACCCAAACTGGTTCCATTGGCCACATCGGTGATATGTACTATTCGTTTGCAGTCGGCTGGGTTGTATAAAGTATCGGTATTGCCATCGGTCAATGTAAAGGTATTGCAACCCACAAAACCAGGGATTGAATAATTAAGAATATCCTGATTGGCAATCAGATTTCCTGCGGTCGACAAGGTGATTAAAGCAATCGCAGTATCGCTACAAACGGGTATTGTATTGGTGGCAATCACAATATATACTGTGTCTGTAACAGTGATATTGTGTGGGTTTGGATGTGGAATTGTACAAGCAGGGTCAGTGAAATATAAGGTATCGCTTCCTGGAGGTACCGTTGTAAATGGATCAATAAGAGTAGCCACATCAATTGAAGCGGGCGCACATGCATTACCTGTTAAATACAATGCAGGAAACTCAGGTTGACCATTTACTTGTAGCATAACAGTATCGCTAGAATAACAACCAAAACCATTGCTTACTTTTGAATACACATACGTGGTACTAGTGGTATCGGCTGTAGGAGTTGGTATGGGAGAAAACAAACCCTGATCAGCAAAATATTGTACAGTAGTGCCCACAGCAAAGCCTGAAACTGGACCGTCAACCGTTGTTAAATCGAAGATAGCACCATTACTTCCAGCTGGACTTTCACATAATGAAATGGTATCCTGGTAAGCCAAAGGCGTTGGGTCAATGACTAAGTTAACGGGTATACGACAAGAAGAAGAGCCAACACAAGCAGCATAAAAGGTAGTTGTGCCGGGAGTGTTTGAATTGGTAATACCACTTCCTGGCGTCGTTATCGGATTGAAGGGCGAAAGGTTATATAAGTTGCCCCCACCCACAGCTACATTATACCATTCAAAGGAAGCCGGTACATATTGGTAATAAATTTTCAAAGTAGCTATCGTTGTGCCACCTCCAGCATTGATACCTACATCAGAACCATTGACAATGTCATTATAACTTTCCCAATACCCTAAGTTGAGGGTATTACCAGGAAGTAATGCAGAAAAAATAGCTGACAAATGTGTTTGTGGTACATTACGCTGATAGATAAAATTGGGGTTTGTAGCACCTATTCCACCTTGTGCACCTGGTGAATAAATATTGGGAGCTTGCAAATTGGGTCCGTATAAATTCATTCGAACTTCACTGACAAAGGAGGATCCAATGGTAGACAAGTTGGTGACCGTAAGTATACCTGGACTTGTAAACGAAGCACCAGGTGGTAATGCAGGAATGATCGTATTTGCAAAAGCACAAGCATAAATATCTTGACAATTGGCAAGAGGGCCAGTACCCGCTTGGGTTGCACCGGTATTGTCTGTGCAAGGACCTGTGATGGTAAAGTTGAGGGTAACAGAATCATTGATAGGTGTGGCACAACCTGTAACAGTAAGACCTTGTCCAAATAGTATATTGCTATATTGACATAAATGAAAATCAGGTCCAGCAGTTGGTCGATAGTTAATTCTGACTGCTGGTGGATTTAATGAATCATTGTAAAGATTTGCATTTACTACCCCACCTGCGTTACCAATAATAAGAGAAGTATTCATGGTATAGGTTCCGCCAGCATACATGTTGACACCCGAAAATATAACAGGTACTACATTAGCAGCAAATGGTGTTAAAGTACCTGAAGAAACGGTGGAACTGAGATTGATTAAACCATTCGGGCCATTGATATAAAAATATAAAGTAACAGGGTTTGTTGCGAGATTAATAGGGATTGAACCATAATTAACCAGCGATACCACTAAGGTTTGATTTGCAGTATAACAATTCCCAACAGCCCCTGTGATTGCTGAAACACCAGGGTCATATGTACTGGGTGGTATAAACTGGTATTTACGCTGGGCTCCAGGCCATGCTGTATTGTTATCATTCAATACTGCAATACTACTTGTATGTGTTGCGGTTGTGATAATCTGAAAATCATTGGTCAATTTTGCGATACCTACAGTAGCACTTGTAACCGGGATACCATAATCATATACAAACGTTATGCCCCCTGAGTTTTCTTCTAGCCAAACTTGAAATTTTTTATCTGCCACGCCACCGACACCTCCACCAAAACTTCTGACTTCAAAATCAACTACTAGTTTTCGGTTGGGAGCTACACCAAACAACTCATAACGAATACCATTACCTTCCGTATATAAATCATCCCACAAAGGCATTAAGACCGGCATTGTTGGTGTATTGGCAGGAAATGCGTTTGTAAATGTAGAAGGCACTATAAAACCTAACCCACATAATCCATTACTTGAAACACTCATTTGGGTATAACTAGTCCCTGCAAAATTGAATGAAAAACCAATAGGGAATAAAATAGAAGCTACATCATCATTACCCGCTCCAATTAAAGTGGTAGGGGTTACTAAAGTTTGAATGGGTGTTACATTATTGGTAATAAAACTATAAGTAGCTGCTGGTTGAGCAAATAATTTAGTAGAATAAACTAAAATAAAAAATAGTAATAATTTTTTCATAAAAAATGATTTAGGTTTGAGTTAACAAATATAAGATTCATTTAACAAAATTCAATCATTCAAAAAAAATTAGATCCATAGCCATCTTTTACCAAAGTAATTTAAAATTATACCAATATTTTTTAAATCTTAAAGTAGTAAATGCCGATTAAAATTTGGCACAACGACTTAGGTTAATACCAACGATACTTGAAAGACAGTTCAATGGTTATCAGCTTAATTAAAATGCGTATAGGTAATGTTTCGATATTTTTCAGACTGTATCGTAAATACATTTGATATAACACAAACATTGGTTTATTGATTATATCACATCAGTTTCATTTTACAAATTAATACATGAAAATTTTAAACATAAAAAATCCGCTCTTTTTAGGGAGCGGACTTTTGTTACTTTTTGCAGATTAATTTTTTCTAATGGTCTGACTAAATTGTAAACCTTTATTATTCGTAATTTTAATCATATAAACACCATCAGCAAGACCTTCCATGCTGATATCGCTTTTATTGTTACCTGCTTGCAATTGCATATCTACTGCTCTCACAACCCTACCCGTTGCATCCATTATTTTAATTTGTGCAATAGAGGCATTAGGTATGTTAATTTCAATATTCAATTGGGTATTTACAGGGTTAGGATAAAGGCTCACCATGGTTTCATTACCATGATACACATTCACTACTTTGCTATAACTCATGTTACCATCTAAGTCAGTTTGTTGCAATCTATAGTAATTGTTTCCACCTAATGGCGACTGATCAACAAAATCATACGTTAATTGAGTGGCACTATTGCCATTGATTGCTTTGCTGTAAATCTTATTTGACAAGGTATTAAATTGTTTACCATCTTTACTTCGTTCCAATACAAAATGACTATTGTTTTGTTCACTAGCAGTAATCCATTGAAGCAATGAAGTGTTTTCTATTTTTTTGCCAGCAAAACTTAACAAAGATACTGGAAGTGGCACATTGCCTGGGTTGGCTGAATGTGCATAAAAATAAGAAAAACCACTCACTGGGAAACAAACTGTCCATACCGTTGTTAATGGATCATAACTTGTAGTAATATTTGCATTAGGTATTGCAATAGCTGTATGACCTGGCGTATTGATATCACCATTATCCACTTTTGAAATGGCTAAATTTACATTTGGTACAATTTGTGGCCAACCATTAAAAATAGCATCCGCATTGTAAATATTAAAATCATCATCTAAATAATACAAACAAACCAATGCTGTATCTTGTGTTGTTGGTGTGATTTGGTAATGTCTGTTGACATAAGGTTGTCCATTGTGATATTGTGTACTTGCATCAATATCTTCACACATAGTCACACTCCCTAAACTAGTACCATTACTGATATCAGTTACAGTAGCAATTTTTCGACAGTCATTTGGCGTCACTAAAGTTTCTGTATTGCCATCTAAAATTGTCACGTTACCACAACCCACACTTCCTGGTATTGAAATATTAAACGCTCCTTGATTGGCGATTTCATCACTTGGCGGCAAGATATTAATTTCTGCAAGTGCAGTATCTGTACATGCAGGAATCGTATTAGTCACAAATACAATATAAACCGTATCAGCAGTCGTGATATTATGAGGGTTAGGATGAGGTGTAAAATTGTTTGTGTAATAAAGCGTATCGGTTCCTGGAGGAACAGTACTAAATTGATCTATCAAAGAAGCAACATCTAAACTATAAGGAGCGCAAGCAAATGGCTGAAATAAATTGGTAGTAAATTCAGGTGCAGAATGTACGGTTAAAATAATAGAATCGGAAGATACACAACCAGTAGGTAAAGAAACTTTAGAATAAAGGATGGTCGAAGCAGAATTGAAATTAGATGGGTTGTTGATTAATTGTGTAAGTCCTTGATCCTGATAATAATCAACAGAAACATTCGGATTATTGTTTCCTACATTATTCGTCAAAGTGGTTAAATCAAAAATACTATTCCCAGTGGCTGGAATTAATTCGCATAAAGCAATTGAATCCTGATTGACAACGGGTGAAGGGTTTACTTTAATTTCAACTGATACACGGCAAACACTATCTGCACTACAAGCCGCAAAGAAGTTTGTACTTGCTACAGTATTGGTATTGCTAAGTCCACTACCTGGGGTTACAAAAGGATTAAAAAGATTTGCATTTAAGATAGAGCTACCACCGATATTAGCGGTATACCATTTGGAAATAGGTGAAATAGTATAATTTATTTTTAAGGTCACTTGCGTTGGCAGGGTTTGTGCATTGATGAGCGCATCTGCACCTACCGCTTGATTTAATGATTCCCAATATCCAATACTATAAGTGCCTCCAGCGCCTAAAGCGGCATACATATTATTTAATACCACATCAGATATTACACTGGTATAATCAAAATTGTATACTGCAAAAGCCAATGGACTTCCCGCAGTACCAGGTAAAAATGGAGTTGCCGGTCCATTGGGTGGCGGGCCATAAATATTAAAACGAGCTTCATTACCAAATGAATTGGCCACACCAGGTTGTCCATTCAAATTGGTAATCAATAAGGTGCCTCCTGTAATCACAGCACCCATTGGCAATACAGGCAAAGTACCTGTTGCAAACAAAGCAGCAGTAGCATCACTTGCACCATCAGGTTGTTGAGGAGCATTGACTGTTCCATTGGTATTTAACTTCACCGTTTTTGACAAACAGTTACTGGCATCAAAACCCGCAAACAAACTACCATCTGAATATTGACAAACACTATCAGTGATTGGTGTGACGGTTGGCTTGTAATTGGTGACTGAATCGGTATAAGCATTATTTACCAAATTGTTATCTACTAAACCCGCTATACTTGCAGTAGCAGTGGCGTAATAAGTTCCTGGTTGGGTATAATCAATACCACTGGCAAAAGCAATAGTACATTGACATGGTGCTAAAGTACCTGTATTTAACGTAACCGTTGGTGTTTGAGCAGGTACTGGACCTGTAATATTATAATTAACGGTAATATTATTGGTTGCTAAATTGATTGTATTGGGTGATTTATTACATATTTGGGCAAAAATACTATTGGTAGAACCTGAACATACAGTATTAGGTAAACCAGCATTTTTTACATAAATATCTGTGTAAGCATTAGGCTGTGCTAAAGTAACACTGCCATCAAAAAAATAGGCTGTACCTGAATTGCCTAAATTTTGCCAGCCAAAATAACCTACTTGTGCACCTAATGATACATTATTGCCTACAAGCAAATCGATGCCACCGCTAGAGAAAATATTTGGTGCCACACCACCCCGAACTGCAGTACCTTTTGAACCTTGTAAAGCAAATCGATAAGTAGTCATTGGCGGAATTGTAACCCCAATACAATCGAAAGGTGTTACAAAAGTGATAATGGTGGAAGTCAAAGGCAATGATGTAGCTGCTAATATCCAGTTAGGTGCTGCTACTAAGGGTGGCCCAGCTAAAGATACTGCAGAATAGTAAAGCGAATAGACATTATCTTCATACAAATTGGCTTGTAAATTTGTCAAATCCGTTAAAACTACCGGATACGGGTTGTTGTTGCGAATAGCAAACGTAATGTATGTAAGCCCAGTGCTAAATGTTGTAGCAGCAGGTGGATACATAGTGGTGATCGTTTGCGATTTAGCCTGCACCATTGCTAAAAGCATGCAGGTAATTAATAAAAGTTTCTTCATATGGTTTAAATTTTGTCACATAATTACACCAATTCAGCGTATTTAACAAATCATTTCTGATTTTTTTTTAAAAATATACCAAACTTGAACTTTACATTTGTTGCATGAACTATCAATTACCTCAAATACCTGAAAGAACAAAAAAACATAGAAAAGACGGCATTACTATGGTGATGGATAAAGGATTAAGCATACAAGAAACCCATAATTTCATTAGTGTTGCTGAACCTTATATTGACCTGGTGAAATTAGGTTTCGGTACCTCAATGGTAACCCCAAATTTAAAAGAAAAACTTGCTGTATATGCTGAAAACAATATACCTGTCTATTTAGGAGGTACCTTATTTGAAGCTTTTTTAATTCGAAACTGTTTTGATGAATACTTACAAATGATTCAGGATTATGGATTAAAATATGTGGAAGTTTCTGATGGATCTATAAGTATACCACATAGTGAAAAATGTGGCTATATTGAAAAACTAGCGAAACATGTTACTGTATTGAGTGAAGTTGGCAGTAAAGATGCTGCACATATCATACCACCATATAAATGGATTGAACTGATGAAGGCAGAACTTGAAGCAGGTAGTGAATACGTAATCGCTGAAGCACGTGAAGCAGGAAATGTAGGCATTTACAGAAGCAGCGGAGAAGTAAGGGAAGGCTTGGTGCAAGAAATCCTTACACAGATTCCCAAAGAAAAAATTATTTGGGAAGCCCCGCAAAAAGCCCAGCAAGTCTATTTTCTAGAGCTTTGTGGCTGCAATGTTAATCTTGGCAATATTGCACCCAATGAAGTGATTCCTCTTGAAGCTACCCGTATTGGTTTACGTGGAGATACCTTTATGTTTTATTTAGATAAATAAAACGAAAACTGATGGATATGTTTGGTCTGATAGGATATCCTTTATCTCATTCTTTTTCGGTAAAATATTTTGAACAAAAATTTGCTCATGAACAGATTCAAGCTGTTTATAAAAATTTTGAAATAGATACCCTAAATAAGTTATTGCCCTTGATTGAAAACCATCAATTAAAAGGATTTAATGTAACTCTGCCCTATAAAGAAAAAATCATTCCTTATTTAACTGAATTAGATGACTCTGCCGCCATCGTTGGTGCTGTCAATTGTGTTAAAGTAAGAGCCAATAAACGAATTGGCTACAATACAGATATAGCAGGTTTTGAAAAATCATTAAGCCATTTATTTGCTCAACATTCCCTGAATATGCATGATTACAAAGCCTTGGTTTTTGGAACAGGGGGCGCATCCAAAGCTGTCTGCCATGTTTTACAAAAATATCAAATCCCCTATTTAATTGTTAGCAGAACACCCCTATTCAATAGTATATCTTATCTCGATATCAATCAAACACTCCTGTCTTCACATAGACTGTTAATTAATACCACACCTGTCGGTATGTATCCCCTTATTGATGAATGCTTACCGCTGCCTTATCAGTTTATCACACCGCAACATATTGCCTACGACTTAATCTATAATCCCGCAAAAACAACCTTTTTAGTACAATGTGAACAAAGAACGCCATTTGTCAAAAATGGATTAGAAATGTTGGAGATACAAGCCGAATTGAGCTATAAGCTGTTTATACAAGTTTAAAATCTATAAAAAATTCTATCGAATACGATAAGCTATAAAATAGTATTTTTTTATAAAAACCATTCTCAACGTATCTTGCGCCCAACAAAATTCCTATGCATTCAAAAATAGTTATTTTACTACTGAGTTTTCTTTTTTGTGTACAGCAAATGCTTCATGCACAAGATAAAAAATATACAATCAGTGGCTATGTAAGAGACCAAAGTAGTGGCGAAAATTTGCCAGCGGCCAATGTAGGTGTTGTTGAATTAAAACGTGGTGTCAACACCAATAATTATGGCTTTTTTTCCATTTCAGTTCCTGAAGGAAACTATCAATTAAAAGTAAGTTATCTTGGATTTGAGACCCAACTGATCAACTTAACGATCCAGAAAGACATTGTATTGAATGTGGAATTGTTACCTAAAAATCTTGTTCAAAAAGAAATCATTGTAAAAGATATTCGAAAAGATAATAATGTAAAAAGCACCGAAATGGGGATGCATCAGTTGAGTATGGAAAACGTAAAAAAACTGCCTGTCATCATGGGTGAAGTAGATGTGTTGAAGTCCTTGCAATTATTACCAGGTGTGAGTTCAGCAGGTGAAGGGCAAAGTGGTTTTTATGTAAGAGGTGGAGGTCCCGATCAAAATTTAATCTTACTTGACGATGCTGTGGTTTATAATACAGGTCACTTGTTTGGTTTTTTTTCAGTGTTTAACGGTGATGCCATTAAAAACGTAACCCTTATCAAAGGTGCAGCCCCAGCCAATTATGGCGGACGTTTATCGTCAGTAGTTGATGTAACAATGAAAGAAGGCAATAATAAAAAATATCAAGTGGAGGGCGGCATAGGCTTAATTGCATCAAGACTTTCTTTACAAGGCCCTATCCTTAAAAATAAAGCTTCATTTATGGTGAGTGCCCGCAGAACTTATATTGATGCATTAGTGAAACCCTTTGTTCGATCTACCAGTACTTTTAAAGGTTCAGGATATTATTTTTATGATTTAAATGCCAAGGTAAATTATATCATAACAAAAAAAGACAGATTGTATTTGAGTGGCTATTTAGGCAAAGATGTTTTTACTTTTAAAAATACAGAAAGAACATTTGACGTGAATGTACCTTGGGGAAATAAAACGGGCACCCTCCGGTGGAACCATGAATTTAGCAATAAACTATTTTTAAATACTACCTTGATGTACAACGATTATAATTTTACATTCGCAGGTGGTCAAGAAAACTTTAAAGTAAAATTCTATTCAGGTATAAGGGACTGGAGTGGCAAATTTGATTTTGACTATTATAGCAAGTTTAACCACAATTTTAAATTTGGTGGTCAATATACATATCATACATTTACCCCAAGCACCGTAAGTGGCGAAGCTTCAGGAGTTGAGTTTAAACCCGATCAAACATTTCGAAAGTATGCACACGAAATGGGCATTTATGCATTAGATGAATTTGATATTGGTAAAAAAATAAAAGTCAATATGGGTATTCGTTATTCTCAATTTTTACAAGTAGGCCCCTACAAGAGATATACCTTTGACCAAAACAACAATAAACAAGATAGTACAGTATACGAAGCTGGCGATATAGCAAAAAGTTATGGTGGACCTGAACCTCGTTTAAGTATTCGTTATAGCTTAGATGAAACATCTTCTGTGAAATTAAGTGCAGCAAAAACGTATCAATACTTACATCTTGTGACCAACAATGGTTCTACATTACCTACCGACATTTGGAGCCCAAGCACTTACTTTGTTAGACCACAAAAAGCTTGGCAATACAGTGCGGGTGTGTTTAAAAACTTTTTTGAAAACAAAGTGGAAACATCAGTTGAAGTATATTATAAAGACATGGAAAACTTACTTGAGTATAGACAAGGATATGTACCCTCTTCCCTTCGTGATGTTGATTATGATTTTGTGTTTGGACAAGGATATGCTTATGGTGCTGAATTTTTTATCAATAAAACGAAAGGCCGTTTAACAGGCTGGTTAGCTTATACCCTTTCATGGACTTACCGTAAGTTTGACCAATTAAATAGTGGTGAAAAATATTTTGCTAAATACGACCAACGTCATAATATTTCATTTACGACCACCTATGAGCTTAATAAAAAATGGACTCTTTCAGGTGTATTTGTATTTGGCTCTGGCAATAGGGTTACTTTACCTACAAGTTTGTACACCATCAATAATCAAGTGTATCAAGAATACAGTAAATTAAATAATTATTCGCTTCCACCCTATCATCGTCTTGACTTAGCTGCTATCTATACACCCAAAGCTGCGTCTACCAAAAAACTGAAAGGCAGCTGGACTTTTTCAATCTACAATGTATACAGCAGACAAAACCCTTATTTGGTTTATTTAGACGTACAAGGTGGCATTGGCAACACCAATGGAGTAGAATTAAAAGTGAAACAAGTTTCTATCTTTCCAATATTACCAAGCATTACCTACAATTTTAAATTTAATTAGGGCTTGAATATTTAAAGTTAAAAACTTATACCTAAAGTATTTAAAAGAAGTTTGAAATAATTCGGTTTATTGACAACACTCATTATATTTAAAGCTAATAACAAATGAACTATCTTTAATATGTTTCGTTGGTACTATTTAATTCCACGGGCATTCAAAGCTTGTTGATATTTTTTGGCATTCGCCAGATGTGAGGTATAATCAATTGCAAAATTATGATATCCACTAAAATCTTCCTTCGCACAAAAAAATAAATACTTTGTTTCATCAGCATTTAATACGGCATCGATGCTACTTTCTGATGGGGTACAAATAGGACCTGGAGGTAATCCCGCTACTTTATAAGTATTATAGGGTGAAGCGATTTGTGTGTGAACCTGTAAAATTCTTTTTAAGGCGAAATCACCTACTGCAAACTTAACCGTGGGATCAGCGCCTAAATTCATCCCTATACGATAACGATTAATATACACACTCGCAATCTTTGGCTTTTCATCCTTTTTATTGGTTTCTTCTTCTACTATCGATGCAATGATAATAACTTGTATAGGGGTAAGATGTAAAATTTCTGCTTTCTTTTTACGTTCAGCATTCCAAAAATTATTTTTGTAGGCAGTCAGTTTATCCATCACTTTTTCGGGACTTACATTCCAATAAAATTCATACGTATTGGGCATCAACAAACATTGTATCTGGTTACTATCAATTTGATGTTTTGTTAAAAAATCCTGGTTTTGAAATAATTGATACCAGGCATTCGCATCGGGTTCAAGCTGTGATGCCAGTTTTTTGACAATGTCATTTTTAGTCCTCAATTTATTAATCACCAATTTTACTGCACTTTGTCTTCCTTTTTTCAGGTTATTAATGATGGTGTAATTACCCATTCCTTTTTTTATTTCATACCTACCGGGGTGAATATTATTCGCCAAACGTAACCACGAAGCGATGCGTTTAAATGAATGGATGTTTTGTACAATTGCACTATCCTGAAGGGTTTGTAACACTTGCTCATAGGTACTACCCGTTTTGATATATAAATATTTCTTATTCGAAAAATGACCTGTGTTAGATGAAAATAATAAATATAGTATGATGCACCCAAAAATTAAAATAAGCGAAATAAACAACAACCATTTTTTTTGCATGATTTTCATAATGTGAAATGAGTAATTTAACTAAGCCTAAGATAGAAATGTAATGATAAAAGCTTGAAAGGTAATTAATAAATTTTATTTTAAAATCCCTTGTACTTTTTGAATGGCGGTATCTGCAGGATTGAGCTGATAGGCTTTAGCCCAAGCTTCTTTAGCTTTAGCATAATCCTGTGCATTATAAGCAAATCCGCCTAAGTCATACCAATAGCGGGCATTGGATGGATTTATGTCAACAGCTAATTGTAAATACGATTTACCTTCTGACCATTTCTGTTGTCCCCCTAAATTAAATCCAACCCGATAGTAGGAATCTGCAAGTAAATCATAATACAATTTTTTACTCGGGTGACTTGGATACATTTTAAACGCTTTATCCCAACAAATTTTAGCACTATCAAGCTGTTGAAGTTTAGCATAGGCAATACCCAAATTTAAAAATCCATTTACAAATCCGGGATGTAGTTTAACTGCTTTTAAACCATACTGAATAGACTTGCGTACATATTCATTTTCTTGTGTTTTATTGCGTGGTAATTCTGACAAATCAATATTTCGTGAGGCAGCATTGCCATTCAATGATATACTTTCGGGCATGGTTTCTACATCGGTAAGTGCCAGTGTGATATCACTATGCCAGGCAAAATTTCGACTATATGTCTTAATAGAATAAAGCAATAAGATAGGTAATGTAATCACCATAATCAGCGTTTTGTTGTTGAGTTTATTGGAAATCCAAACTATACCAAAACCCAATACCATACAATATCCAAGTGAAGCATGAAATACTAAACGTTCACCCATGGTAGCACCCACATTAAATATCAAATTGGTAACAAGCAAAATAGTGAGCATGTAAAAAGCTATGGCAAATGCCATCCAGCTTTTTTTCTTTAAAGCTACCCATCCACCAACAATTAAACCAATCAACAACAATATAGACAACCACACCAAAGGATTTGAAAAATTCTTGTATGGAATACTGTTATATCCATAATCAGAACTCAATGGATGAGGAAAGATCTGTGTAATTAAATATTTTAAAAATATAAATAATTTTGTAGCCAATTTTTGGGTTTCATCAGCAAGCAAATACGGATTATTCATGAGTTCAGTATCCTGAACATTCGATTTTCCGATTACGATTCCTGAACGAATAAAATAATAAATACCAAAGGTTACTATAAGACCAACAAACACAGGTAAGTACTTTTTCATGTCTATACTGTCTGGACTTAATGACTGTTCCTTGCTGGTAAAAAGGTATAAAGAAAGGGGAACCAATATCAGCAATGTTGCTCCATATTCTTTTGAAAACATGGCACATAAAAACGAAACACAAACCAAAAGAAGTACTTTCAGTGAGGGCTTCGATTGATATTTGTGTGCGCCAATGAGGGTAAGTAACATAAACATCAGCGAAAATATTTCATCCCTACTTTTCACATTTGCTACGACCTCTGTATGAATAGGATGTGCTAAAAAAAGCAATGAAATAATTAAAGCCAGCAATTTATTTTGTTTAAATACAATGGTGCTTAAAAAAACAAAGAGGATTGAAACAGCAAGTATATAAAACAATACATTATTAAAATGTCTCATGCCAAAGCCTTTGACACGCGTATCTTTATCATTATACAATCCATCTTGATTGGTATCTTCTGCAGGCTCTCCTACTCCGTTTTTGTTTTCATCCCAATTGGTTTTTAAATAATTGTCTAAAAACGAATTGGTTGCCAGTCGGCGTTGATCATCATTTGACATATTGACAATCGATTCAGGCAATACCATTTTACCAATCAACTCTTGTTCAATAGCAAACGTTGCTACTGAAAGCGGACGATAACGACCACCTGCTAACTGTGCTGTGGTATTCATTTGTTTATAAAAACTATCGAATAAATCTTTACTGAAAATATCTGGTATACCTTGCATGCCTTGCAATACATATTCATTTTTACATATTACAATATCGTCGTCTAAAGCAAATTGGGCATTGAATGTATTTGAATAAATAGCCAATCCTAATATGGCTATAATGATATAAGGCACGAATCCCTTGGTTATTTTTTCAACCCAACCCATAGTAGCAGATTCAGAAGATGGGTTCATAACATTTGAAGCCTTTACTTCCTGCTTAGGGGATGTTGCTAAAGGTGTTTTATTGACCTTGCTTGCGGGAGATTTATGATTGTTTTTAGCCATATTGCTTTTTTCAGATTTTAAAAATAATATTGAAATTCGTTTTTTTCTAATGAATATTGTTTTCGATAAAATGATAGGCTTCTTCCAAAATAAAAAAACTACCTGTTACTAAAATCACATCGTTTGCACTTGCCCGACTCATGGCCGATTGCAAGCCTTCTTGTATCGTTGGTGCCTGTTCTCCTTTCAAACCGATTGCTGTTGCCATTTCATATAAAATTTCTTTTGGCAAAGCACGTGGAATAGCTGCTTCTACAAAGTAATAATTTGCCTGTTTGGGAAATCGTTGTAAGATTTCCTGGATTTCTTTGTCTTTTACAAAACCAGTGATAATATATAAAGTTTGATAAGTCAGGGTTGCGATTTGTTCAAACAAAGCATTGATTCCTGCTTCATTGTGCGACACATCAAAAATAATAGTAGGTTGTTGATGAACAATATCAAAGCGACCTTTAAAACCAATCAATGTTTTGGTATTTGCAAATACATTTTCAATAGACCAACCTGACAAATCCCACCCTTTGTTTTTCATCACATCTAAGGTTTTTAGTACTGTAATGATATTTTTCGATTGGTAAGTTCCCATCAAGTCGGTGCAAATATTCATAAGTTGCATCGTTGATTTGTCAATGATTTTGAGCCATTGTTTACCTGCTTTCATTTCACTATAAACAGCACTATAGGTATTATCAGCAAAAAACACTGTACTCTCATGCATGATGGCTGTTGTTATAAATATCTTTTGTAATGCTTCTTGCGTTTCGCCAATCACCACAGGTACCTTATTTTTTATTATCCCTGCTTTTTGCAATGCAATTTCTTGCAACGTTTCGCCTAATAGATATGCATGGTCATTACTGATATTGGTAATAACTGACACTTCAGGTGTAATAATATTGGTACTATCTAACAATCCTCCTAAACCCGTTTCAATAATAGCAATATCTACCGATTGTTCTGCAAAGTAAGTAAAGGCCATCGCCACTGTCAATTCAAAAAATGAAGGTTGAATGTCTTCGATCAATTTTTCATGATTTTTTACAAAATCTACCACATACTGCTTTGAAATATCGACACCATTGATTTTGATTCTTTCTCTGAAATCGACGATATGCGGACTTGTATAGAGGGCTGTTTTGTAACCGCTTTGTTGAAAAGCTGCAGCAAGCAGGGCACTGCAACTCCCTTTACCGTTCGTACCTGCTATATGAATACTTTTAAATTTTGATTGTGGATTCTTTAATTTTTCGCACAATAAAAGGGTATTGTCTAAATTTGGTTTATAGGCTGCAGCACCGATGCGTGTAAACATGGGCAACTTCATATACAACTGTTGCAAGGTAGCTTGATAGGTTTGTGCTAAATCCATAGTAAAAGGCTAAATCAAATCTTTGATTAAATGTTCTAATTCTGAAATAATCATGGCTGTAGCACCCCAAACAACGGTCTTGTCATTTAACAAGTATACAGGCGATTCTAATACTATGTTTGATGAAGTGGTAATCACCCTCATTTCTTTTTTGGTATCATCAAAAAGGGTTTGCAAGGGCATTTTAATCACCTCTTGTACTTCATAAGGAGAAACATTCATCTCAAATGGATGATTTAGTATACCCACAGCCGGAGTTACATGAAAATTACTGGGTGGTATATATAAGGATGAAAGTACTCCGATAATTTGAATGGCCTCTTGCTTGATTCCTATTTCTTCTTCACATTCGCGTTTGGCTGTTTCTACGATATCTTTATCTAGTTCTTCCTTTTTTCCACCTGGGAAACTAATTTGTCCACTATGTACATGTCCGTCGCTAGCTCTTAACATTAACAAGGTATGCCATTGATTTTGTTCCTCAAAAAGCAAAACCATCACACCACTTTGTCGTGCATCCACTGGAGCATCGAGTTGATTGATACGACTTAAAGGTGCCATCTTCATTTGGGCTTGTCTTCCCGGTAAGGGTTGACTCATACGGGCTTTGATTTGTTGAATAAAATCACTCATCTATATTATTTTTCAAATGCAACAAAACAACATTTTCTACATGATGGGTATGTGGAAACATATCAACAGCTTGCGATAATATTAAATCGTATTTTGTTGAAAGCAATTGTAAATCTCTTGCCTGGGTAGCTGGGTTGCAACTCACATATACTATTTTGGGGGAAGCAATCTCAAGCAATTTTTCTAATAATGCTTGATGACAACCTGCTCTGGGCGGATCTATAATCACAATATCAGGTTGACCATGTTTGGTAAAAAATTCTTGGTTGCACACTTTAATTACATCCCCAACATGAAAACTTACATTTTGAACATCATTCAAGGCCGCATTGATTTTGGCATCTTCTATTGCATCTTCCACAGTTTCTACACCAATGATTTTTTTTACCTGCTTTGACAAATAAATACCAATACTGCCTGTGCCACAATACAAATCATAAAGAACTTCATTCCCAGTACAATGGGCAAATTCCCTCACAATATTATAAAGATTTACCGTTTGGGATGGATTGGTTTGAAAAAATGATTTGGGACTGATTTTAAAAACAAAAGTATCTAATTGCTCTTCAATATATTTTTTACCTGCATAATTGATGACTTCCTGATCATAAATTGAATCATTCATTTTTAAATTTAAGGTATAATTTAAAGAAGTGATTTCAGGAAATGCAGTTTGAATGGCAGACATAATCAATTGAATGGAAGTTTGATCGTCTTCACCAAATACGACATTGACCAATACCTGATGCGTACTACTCACCCTAATTTGGAGGGTTCTCAATAAACCTACATGGTTTTTAATATCATAAAAAGTGAATGCATGTTCGGCAGCAAGCGCTCTGATAAAATTTTTAATTTCATTGCTCGGAGATGATTGTAAATAACAGGTTTCAATATCTATCACTTTATCAAATAAGCGAGGTGCATGAAATCCTAATACATTTTTTTCGAATGAAATACCTGCATTCAGATCCTCTGAAGTTAAATATTGTTTGTTTGAAAAAGTAAATTCTAATTTATTACGGTAAAAAGTTGTTAACTCACAACCTTTAATGGGTAAATATTCTGCGACATTTACACGACCTATTCTTGTCAATTGGTCTTTTACTTGTTGTTCCTTATATTGGATTTGTAATGCATAAGGGAGCATTTGCCATTTACAACCACCACAAATGCCAAAGTGCTGACAAAAGGGTTCAATTCTATGTTCAGACTTTTTAGTAATCCATTTCACACCGGCAGAGGCCCAGTCTTTTTTATTTTTTGTAACGTATACCGTGGCTACATCGCCAGGTACCACCCCTTCTACAAATATTACTTTGTCATGATGTCTCCCAATACACTTCCCCTCTGCAGCATAAGATTCGATGGTTAAATCTTCAATAATCGTTTTTTTTCGTTTACTCATTGTTCAATATTACTCATTGTTCACGATGATAACTGATTCCTTTTTAATCTTGAATAAAATATTTGTCAATTTCTTCATTGTGTTAAAGTGCTGCAAATGTAACAACTTCATATTTTTTTACTCCGTCTTTATTGAGTAATTTCGTTCACTTTTAAAAAAAAACTTAAAATGAAGTCAAAGATTTTCAGTTTATCCCCTGTTGTATCAGGAAAATTCAGTCATTCACAAATACGGTCCTTAGGAAATAAAGTGATTTTAAGTTTAATCGTTTTTTTAAGTTTCCAATCGTTGCTGATGGCTAAAGATGGTTATCAAATCAATGTTAAATTTAATGATGCGAAAGACTCTTCCATTTTTCTTTGTCATTACTTTGGTAAAGGAAGTACCGTATTTAAAGATGACTCATTAAAACTAAATAGTAAAGGAGAAGGTCTTTTCAAATCAGATAAAAAAATAGTAGGTGGTATTTATATGCTACTCTTTGCTGACAAATCTGCTTCTATGGAAATCATTCTTTTGAATGGTGATAATTTTTCGATAGAAGTATCAAAAAGCGACATTTACAATACAGCCGTTTTTAAGGGTAATACAGAAAATAACAAATTTTACGATTATCAAAAATTTCTGGGTAATTATGGTAAAGAATACCAGGCATTAGAAAGTGGTTTATTAACCGCCAAAAACAAAAAAGACTCTTCGGCAGTGTATGATAAATTGAGAGAAAAAGGAAAAACCTTAAATCAATATCGTTTTGATTATATCGAAAAAAATCCAACCACCTTTCTGAGTAAATTATTTAATGCTTTAGAAGAACCTGAAATACCAACCGTATTGCCTACAAAAGCTGATGGAAGCAAAGACTCCTCTTACCCGAGAGAATTTTATAAATCAAATTATTGGAAAAAATATGATTTCAGAGACGACCGTTTAATTTATACCCCCATTTATGAAAGAAAATTAGATGATTACTTAACCAAACTGGTTGTTCCAGTACCCGATACGGTTGAACGCGAAGCGGATGCATTATTGAAAAAATGTGAAGGCATGGAAGAAACCTTTAAGTATACTTTATGGTACCTGACAAGATGGAGCGAAACCAGTAAAGTGATGGGTATGGATGAAGTGTTTGTTTACTTAGTAGAAAACTATTACATGAAAGGAAAAGCAACATGGATAGATTCAGCCCAATTGGCTAAATATGAAGACCGTGCACGCAAAATAGCACCAAACATGATAGGTCAGCCTGCTATGGATATGCGTATGTTAGACACCACAAACAACAATGTGATTCCTTTATCAAGTGTGAAAGCAGATTATACCATTGTTATTTTCTGGTCACCTACTTGTGGACATTGTCAAAAGGAAATGCCCAAATTTGATTCTTTGTATCATGCAGTGCTCAAAAAATACAATGTAAAAATATATGCAGTAGAAGCCGAAGACGAAACCGAAAAATGGAAAACGTATATTCGAGAACATAAACTAGGTGAAGGTTGGATACATGTGCATGATCCAAAACGCACCACCAACTTCAGGGCTTTTTATGATGTTTACAGCACCCCTACTTTATATTTGTTAGACGACAAAAAAATCATCCGTGGCAAACGAATTGATCATCAAAACGTAGTTGGCCTCATCGAATGGCTTGATAAAAAGAAGAAACGAGAAAACGAAAAAAAATAATCATTAGAAACATCCTATCTTCAAACCCAAAATAAAAAACAACGCATTTAAAATTATGAAAAAAATTGTTTATTCAATATTTATGATCGCTACATCCATTATTGCACTGAGTGTTTCAGCGCAAAAAAATAACGGGGATGCTGAATTGTTTACCTACGGAGGCAAATCAGTAAGCAAAAGTGAATTTTTGAGGATGTACACTAAAAATATAAATAATCAAAAACCAGATTTTAGTGAACAAGCTTTGAGAGACTATTTACAACTGTATGCTCGATTTAAAATGAAAGTAGCAGAAGCGGTAAAGCTCAAAATGGACACCTTACCCAATATACAAAATGAGTTAGGTGGTTACAAAAAACAATTAGCCAAAACCTATCTGACCGATAAAGAAGTGACTGACAAATTAGTGAAAGAAGCCTATGAAAGAAAAAAGAAAGATGTAAGGGTTTCACATATTTTAATTGCCGCACCTCGTGGTTCAGATGATACCACCGCCGTTTATAGAAAAATTGATAGCATTTATAAATCTATTCAGGCTGGTGCGGACTTCGACAATATTGCAAAGGCAATCAGTGAAGATAAACAATCGGGTAAAAACGGAGGTGATGTAGGCTATTTCACGGCATTGCAATTGGTTTATCCTTTCGAAACAGTCGCTTATAATACACCAGTTGGCAGTGTTTCAAAACCATTTAAAACAGTTTATGGCTATCACATAATTAAAAAGACAGGCGAAAGAGCCGCCAGAGGTGATATACAAGTAGCACAAATCTTGGTTGCCGTACAAACAAGTAAAGGAGCAGAAGGTGAAGCTGCTGCAAAATCTAGAATAGACTCCTTGTATACTCAGCTTAAAAAAGGCGTTAATTTCGAAAAATTAGTGGATGAATATTCTGAAGATAAATTTTCAAAAAACACCAAAGGTACACTCCCAACATTTGGTGTTGGACAAATGGTAACCGAATTTGAAGATGCTGCATTTGCACTTAAAAACCCAGGCGAAATTTCTACACCTATCAAAACAAAATTTGGCTATCATATTATTAAACTCATCAAGAAAACACCGCTTCAACCATTTGATACCGTAAAAACAGAAATGTCTAAACGAATTGAAAAAGATGGAAGAATTGATATTGCACGTCAACAGTTTACCGAAAATTTAAAAAAGAAATTGCATTATAAAGAAACCCCTGAAGCCTTGACTAAATTGATTAATGCCATCCCTGATTCTACCTTAACCAATGGCAGCTTCAAAGCAAGTACTTACAAAAACATGAATGCCAATTTATTTGAAATGGATGGTGGAACTGTGTTTACGCAAGCTGATTTTGCCAATTATATCGAAAATTACACAAAAGGAAAAATCTATGGTGGAAAAGAAAGTACTTTACGTTCTTTATTCAAAAACTATACTGATAAGGCCTTATACGACTACCAGGAAAATAAATTGATTGATGAAAATGAAGAATACAGAAATCTATTGACTGAGTATCAGGATGGTATCATGCTCTTTGAATTGACCGACAAATCAGTATGGAGCAAAGCGAGTGTTGATACCAATGGATTGAAAAATTATTATGAAAACAACAAAGCTAAATATATGTGGCCACCTGCCATTAAAGCTGAGTTATTTAGAGCCATCAATGAAGACGCTGCTAAAAAAGTGATTAAAGAATTGAATAGCACCCCTGCAAAATCACAAGATGAAATTGCCAAAGCGGTGAATGGAGATGGTGTGCAAGACAAAGTAGTTTATGAAAGTGGTAAATTTGAAAAAAGCAAATTCCCGGCAGGAACTTCTTTTGTTGCGGGTAAATACAGTCCTTATTATAAAAATGAAGACGGTTCTTATGGCATCATCAATGTAAAAGAAGTATATGACCAACCCACCCAAAAAACATTGAGTGAAGCACGTGGTTATGTTATTTCGGATTATCAGGAATATCTTGAAAAACAATGGATTCAAAACCTTGAATCTTCTTACCCATTAAAAATAAATGAAACTGCTTTGAAAAGCATGGTGAAAAAATAAACCAATCTTTTATATTATCAAAAATAGGCTGTCATAAAACGACAGCCTATTTTTTTTAAAATCAATGTTCTAATCCTCTCTGATGTCAAAAAAAATCATCCATTTTTGAGTTTTTTTTAACGAAAACCCAGTTGTAAATATTCGTAATCTAAAATAATTTTGTGTTCCTAAAATCATCATACCATGCGAAAAATAATCTATTTATCATTATTGTTACTCAGTACTACCCCAATTCATCACAGTTTTGCACAAAGTGCTCCACAACAAAAAAATGAAAAAAGCGAAAAAAGCAACAAAGAAAACGAAGGAGATATTTCGTTGGAAATTAAAAATGGAGAAGTTTATATTGATGGCAAAAAAGTGATTGAAACTGAATCAGCAAAAGATCAACAAGGCAATAAGATTACAAAAAAAATCATTATCAATGGCAAAGAACTCAACGAAGAAGAAATGAAAGATTTCGAATCTGATTTTGGGTTTTTCAATACCGAAAAAAATAAACCCATGCTGGGGGTTAGTACAAAACCTGCCAAAAACAATGAAGGTGCTGAAGTTGAAAGTGTGGTTCCCAATTCTCCAGCCCAAAAAATTGGATTACAACAAGGTGATATCATCACCCGGGTGAATGACATCAATGTATACAACCCCAAAGATTTGGTAGAAGCAATCGGTACTTTTAAACCTGGAAATGAAATCACCCTTACCTGGGATCGTAACAACCAGTTTTTGACAAAGAATGTAGTGTTATCAGAAAAAAAAGATGCAACCACTTTTAACGGTACCCTACCCTTTAATGATCAAATGTTTCGACCATTTGATTCACGCGAGAATCCTTTTTTGATGAATCCTTATCTGAACAACCCAATAAATCAAACCCCAAAAATTGGACTCAGTGTGGAAGACCGAGCCGATGAACAAGGCGTATTGGTGCAAGAGGTGAGCCCAAATTCAGCTGCACAAAAAGCAGGTATCGAAATCAATGATGTCATCACCACCTTCAATGCAAACAATATTGCCAATGTAGATGAGTTACTTGAAGCTATTACCCAGGCCAAAAACAAAGAAAAAGTAAAAGTTGAATTAAAACGAAATGGGGTTAAAAAACAAGTTGAACTAACCATGCCTAAAAACTTGAAGAAAAGAGATTTGTAAGGAAATGGTGAAAGATATTAGCTGATGGCTTTTAGCTATCAGCTTTTATTTATTAATATGTGTCAATCTGTAATCTGAACATCATATTCGAATTGTCATTAGAACAATAATGCATGGGAAAATTGTAATTTTTCTCTTTCCTTATATATTTTAATTCCTGTTGTCGGGATTAAATTGAAAGAATTCGCCACCTCAATCTGTATTTTTCCCCGGCGATGCATTTTAGGATTCTACAGAAGTAATTCTGTTTTGAGTTTAATAAAGCGGACATCTGCTTATATTTACTTAAAATCCATTTTATGAAAACAACTTTTTATGTACTTCTAATGTGTTGCGGTATGCTTTTTTCCTGTCAAAAAAAGACAAAAAATGTAAATAACCAGATCGCCAACATTGTCAATATTTTTCCTTTAGGGCCAAACAATTTTTGGAAAGCCTATTATCATGCTCCGTATGGTGGACCGGGTGTTTATGAACGTGGGGTTGATTCTTTTTATGTAAGTACAGATACTGTTGGCTTATATACTATTTCCAATAATAACAATATCATAGATACAAACTGGGTGGTGTACAACATTATCAAAGTGAAGCGCACCCGTAAAAATTTCAATGATCTGCAGATCTATACAGGTACTGAAAAAAACTACGGCATCGTAAGGGTAGACACAGCAACGCTGCGGGTATATACTGCTGTGCCTGCATGCTTATGCTGGACCACACCTGCTCAGGTGCCCAACTATTCCTTCTTTAATGAACGCCTTCTTTTTGATTACAATCTGCAAACAAATGATACGGCTTATATAAAGGCCGTTTGGACTTTTTACAATACGACACTTTCTGTTGACAGTTTTGTACACAACGGTAATATCATAAAAAGACAGGTTTTTTATGATGTACAGAATCCGGGCGATACTGTCACTACCCGAACCCAGTTTGGATGTATATTTAATACCAACACTTTCGTTTCAGAAATAGTAACGGATTTTCTGCTCACGCCAAATGCCTATATAGACAGTGTCTTCTTTTTCTATAATATGAATGACAGTGTCAAAATCACCAGGGATACTGATATTTATCCATAAGTGAGCGATGATCGCAATATGAATGCTGATCAAAACTATTATTAGTTATCTAAGTTTGAAGAATGATGTTTTTTTACAACATAGAATCGGTTAAATAAAAGCATTTTATCGTACGAATGAATCTAATCCATAATCAGAATGACAAAAAGCTTAGTCATTAATCCCCCTACAACTCATGCTTAAAATCGCTCGTTACAAAGAATTTAATCTCAGGGTTATTGGTGCGCTCCGTATTCAAATACCATTCACTCTCTGCGAGGAAAGTAAGTAGAATGAAGTAAGGGTAAAAGTTATTTTACTAAAGTAATATCTCCTTTTAAAATTTTCATCTCCGTATTGTTACACTTATATTTGAAAAAATAGTGATAGGTTCCAATAGCCATTTCCTCTCCTCTAAATTTACCATTCCATCCAACATTTGCATCTCTTGATTTAAAAACCATATTTCCCCATCTATCAGCTATAATCAGATTGTAATCCTGAAAAATTCCGCGTATTATAAATTCATCGTTCAGATCATCGCCATTCGGAGAGAATGCATTTGGCACAAAAATATTACAACATAAGGGATCAGTTTCGAGAAAAAGTATTCTCAAACTATCGCATCCCATGGAGGTTAAAAAAGTATCTATATAAGTTCCGGGTTTTGTATAGGAAAATAAGTTTTCTCCGGGACATAGCTGATGATGTAGCGTTTCAAATTGCTTCGGAATAACATGCAACTTCAATGTTCTGATACTATCACATCCACTGACGCTCACCAACGTATCAATGTAATTACCAGAGGAAGAATATCCAAAGAAAGTTTCACCTTGACAAATCGTTTCTGAAAATGAATATGATTGATACGTATTCACTGTTAAATTCAGGGTTCGAATACTATCACATCCATTGGCACTTACAAGGGTATCTTTATAAATTCCCTGAATGGTGTATCCCAGATAATTTTCACCTTTACAAATGGTCCGAGTCAGGTTTGAACTACTCTGTGGATTAACCGTGAGATTTAAAATCCTGATACTATCACATCCGTTGGCACCTACCAAAGTATCGATAAATATACCAGTAGCAGAATATCCTAGATGGGAATCACCCTGACAGATTATCTGCGTCAAATTTGTTGTACTGCCTGGTAGCACATTTAAATTCAAGGTTCTGATGCTATCACATCCGTTAGCGCTTATCAGTGAATCTATGTAAATTCCTGTAGTCGAATAACCCAGAAATGTATCCCCTTGACAAAGTGTTTGTATTATCAGAGATGAACTGTTAGGAAGCACTGTTAAATTCAATGTTCTGATACTATCACACCCATTGACATTGATAAGGGTGTCAATAAAAACTCCTGTAATTGTATAACCCAGATATGATTCTCCCTGACAAATGGTTTGAATTAAATTAGATGTACTGTTTGGAAACACATTCAGGCTTAATGTTCTGATACTATCACAGCCATTGGCACTGATAAGAGTGTCTACATAAATACCGGTAACTGAATAGCCCAGATATGATTCTCCCTGACAAATTGATTGGACCAAATTAAATGAACTGATTGGGAGGACAGTTAAGTTCAAAGTTCTGATCGTATCATAACCTGTTATAGTATTGATTGTATCAACATAAATTCCACTTATATAATGATTCATAAAAGTGTCTCCCTGGCAAATTGTTTGGTTCATGTTGAGATAAAAATAAATATGGCAATTTTCATAACAACCCATATCTGGATTTGAACCAATCGGACAAGGTCGAGATGCATTCTCTAAATCAAATAATGGGAAGGGTAAAATTATTCCCGAATTAGAACATGGCGAGTTTCCGTTTAAATGCGGATCATTGACCGAAATAAAATTTGGAACTGCGTTAATATTGCCGGCTCCTGGGAACAAGATACCTTTGACATCTGTATAGGATATGCTGACGGTATTCATAGAATATATTTCATTGCCGGCGGTATTATTATAAAAAATTGAATTCTTCACGTTGATCTTCAGGCTATCACATTCATTATTGAAACAGTCTACATAAATGCTTTTACCGTCAATACTGTTACCAGATAAATTAATATTATTTGTGATCGTTGTATGAATGATGTTGATCGTATCTGCCGGGAACCAGTTGGCTGTCCGTTCGATTTGTATTCCAAGTCCAAAGTACCAGTTGCCTCCAGTTCCATTGACATTTGAATCAATCAATGCATTTGTCAGATTAACATCCGATCCTCTTATGCTCATTCCCGCGCAATAGTACCAACTGCCATTATGTCCCTGTTTATTTGCATGAATTTTCACATTCATTATATCTGCCTTGCAATCGTTTAATGAGATCGCCCCCCCATACCAGCTACCATTATCTCCCATAATATTATTTCTCACATCCACATCAATCATCGAACAAATGCCCCGGCTAACATACACACCACTTCCGTAATACCAGTCTCCACCGTCACCGCTTTGGTTATTTGAAACTATACAATTTGAAATAATAGTTTCTCCTTTTTCGCAGTATATACCGGCACCGAATACCCAGGATGCAGTATCAATGTAATTACAAGAGATATTTGAATTTTGAATAATACATTTCGATTCCTTGAAATTTATACCGGCACCATTTCCAAAGTTTGGCGTTGAAATATGATTATTAACGACACTAATCGCATCAAAAGTTACCGTACACAGATAAACAAAAATACCTCCCCCAGAAGCACCGTTATTTTGTCCATAGCCGTTTCTGATTGTAAATCCCTTAATTAATGTATTTGCCCCCATTGAAAGCATATTATAGTTTAGCCCATAAAAGTACAAGGGTTTGCCGTTATTACTTCCATCGATAAATGTATTACTCGAATCTCCACTACTGAGCAATTGGATGTTCTGAATAACAGGCCAAACAATATGTTCATAGTAAACACCAGGTGCAACAAGCACTGTATCATTTGCTGCACATGAATTCAATGCACTTTGTATGGTCAGATAAGTTGCAGGGACATTCCTAATAACTCCAAAAGAATTCATGAATACCAGTATAAGGTATCCAAAAAATGAAATTCTAAAACAGTTGGAAAAATTGGTTTTCATTTGGTCTCGTAAAGATAAACCATTAAACTAATATATACTTAGTATTTCCAAATCAGCATTTATTTCATTCGGTCCTTGGGCCTTCCTCCTCAATTGCCAACTTCGATCTAATATCTATTTGCCTGCTGACAACTGTTAATTCCCCTACAACTCATGCTTAAAATCGCTCGTTACAAAGAATTTAATATCAGGGTTATTGGTGCGCTCCGTATTTAAATACCATTCACTCTCTGCTAAGTACACATAATGCCCTTCTTTATCTTGTACAATATTGGCTTGCTTATACCTGATAAAATCATCTACTTTGTTGGTTGCACCTTGTATCCAACAGGCTTTAAAATAGGGTAAGGTTCTAAAACTGCAGGCTGCGCCGTATTCTTGCAATAGTCTATATTGTATCACTTCAAATTGCAAATCACCCACACACCCAATAATTTTGCGATTGCCTCCATGTTGGGTAAACAATTGTGCTACACCCTCATCTGTTAGCTGTCGAATGCCTTTTTCCATTTGCTTGGTTTTCATCGGATCATTGTTGACCAACTCTTTAAATATCTCTGGCGAAAAACTTGGTATCCCGATATATGTCATGTCTTCACCTTCGGTTAATGTATCGCCTATCTTAAAATTACCCGTATCAAAAAGTCCCACTACATCACCAGGATATGCATCATCAACCACATTTTTTTCACGAGCTAAAAAAGTGTAAGGATTACTAAAACGTACATTTTTATCTAATCGTACATGATGATAAAAGGTATTGCGTGAAAACTTACCTGAACAAATGCGTAAAAAAGCCACGCGGTCTCTGTGTCGTGGATCAATATTTGCATGTATTTTAAACACAAAACCCGTAAACTTATCTTCTGTTGGCATCACCTCTCTTTTGTCAGTCAATCGGGCACGTGGCGATGGTGCTATTTCTATAAATGTATCTAACAAATCTTTAATGCCAAAGTTATTAACTGCACTGCCAAAAAATACGGGTGCTAACTGTCCTTGCAAATAGGCATTCACATCAAAGCTATCATATACCCCCATAATCAATTCCATATCTTCACGCAGACTGTCGGCATCTTGCTGACCTACAGCTAAAACAATGTCGTTACTACTCAAGTCGGGTAATAAAATATTGTCTTCATCTGTCGCTTTTTGGTTAGCCTGAAACTTCAACAAACTTTTATGATGAATATTATAAACCCCTTTAAAGTCGCGCCCCATATTGATAGGCCATGTCAAAGGCTGGGTTTTTATATTGAGTTTCTTTTCCACTTCTTCTAACAAGTCAAAAGGGTTTTGTCCATCCCGATCCATTTTATTGATAAAAATAATCACAGGGGTATTGCGCATTCTACACACTTCCATCAGTTTCTCTGTCTGTTCCTCTACACCCTTTACACAGTCAATCACCAATACTACACTATCTACGGCAGTTAGGGTTCTGTAAGTATCCTCTGCAAAGTCTTTGTGACCGGGAGTGTCTAACAGATTAATGAGTTTATCTTTATATTCAAAACTCATTACTGAAGTAGCCACCGAAATACCTCTTTGTTTTTCAATTTCCATAAAGTCGGAGGTCGCATGTTTCTTTATTTTATTCGACTTCACTGCACCTGCCGTTTGTATCGCACCCCCAAAAAGCAGAAATTTTTCGGTGAGTGTTGTCTTTCCCGCATCCGGATGTGAGATGATGGCAAAGGTTTTACGGGCTTCAATTTCTTGTATATATTTCATAAAAAGTGTGCAAAGGTAATGAAATTCTCCTACTATACGTTGCATTGAAAGCTTGGGGAAATTCTGTAAAATACCAACGACAGAATAAAGATTTTCCATTAGTTATTCGCTTAAATGTAATGGGTATGGGTATGATACCGAATATTTTTAGACTACTGATTAATTACATTTGATATAATTTGGAGCCCGGCGATATCACTATATTTAGCAAATGCCCGCTATACGCAGCGCATGGCGCCTGCTGCTATCGGGGCTATTGCTCAAGGTCTTCTTCTTTATTCAGCTGCGATTGCTTGACCCTAAGTTTTTGTCTTTATACATAGTATTGATCCATTCCAACAACCCTTATCTAACTTCATGGATATCCTTTCCATTCAAGTTGACAAACTCTATAGACTATAAAAATTTCAACATCAATTCATGCTTTGTGGTTACATGAATTCTTGTATTTTTGCCGTTTATGCTAAGTAACACTCCCCTAGACAAATTTGTACCCTTGTCAATGCAGCCGATTGAACCCTTAGCAGTCCTATTCACTCATTTCTAAATACACACATGTCTAAAAGAATCATTAAATCGCCCATCGGCACTACCCTCACTTGCAAAAACTGGATTTCAGAAGCGGCCTATCGTATGATACAAAACAACCTTGACCCCGAAGTCGCTGAACGACCCGAAGACTTGATTGTATATGGTGGCTTAGGTAAAGCAGCCCGAAACTGGGAAAGTTTTGATAAAATATTGGAATGCCTCATCAAGCTCAATGAAGATGAAACCCTTATGGTGCAAAGTGGTAAACCCGTAGGCGTATTACGCAGTCATAAAGATGCCCCACGTGTACTCATCGCCAATTCAAATTTAGTTGGCAAATGGGCTACCTGGGAACATTTTCGTGAATTAGATGCCAAAGGACTGATGATGTATGGTCAAATGACTGCCGGTAGTTGGATTTATATTGGCTCACAAGGCATCGTGCAAGGTACCTACGAAACGTATTTAAGTTTAGCATCCCAACACTTCAACGCTTCGCTGAAAGGTACCCTAAATGTTACCGCCGGACTCGGAGGCATGGGTGGCGCACAGCCCCTTGCAATCACCATGAATGAGGGTGTTTGCTTAGCTGCTGATGTAGAAGCGTGGCGCATTCAAAAAAGATTAGATACACGTTATATCGATAAAATGTATACTGATATTGATGAAGCCATTGATGAATCACTTCGCGCAAAAGCCAATAAGGAAGCTATTTCAATTGGGGTTGTGTGCAATGCCGTTGATTTACTCCAACGATTGATTGATCGTAATATCACTCCCGACACCCTCACAGACCAAACCTCGGCACATGATGAATTGATTGGGTATTTCCCAGCAAACATGACGGTAGAAGAAGCCAAAACATTAAGAGAAAATAATCCGAATGAATATTGCAGACTTAGCCTCGATACCATGGCAACCCATGTGCGTCAGATGTTGGAACTGCAAAAGCGTGGAGCCATCACCTTTGATTATGGCAATAATCTTCGTGGACAAGCCAAAGACAAACGAGGCGTAGTGAATGCGTTTGATTTCCCTGGTTTTGTACCTGCCTATATCCGCCCATTGTTTTGCGAAGGTAAAGGTCCATTCCGATGGGTAGCGCTCAGTGGTGATGCTGAAGATATTTACAAAACAGACGAAGCCCTCAAAAAATTATTTCCTGAAAATAAGGGACTGATTCGTTGGCTCGAAATGGCCAAAGAAAAAATAGCCTTTCAGGGACTTCCAGCACGAATCTGTTGGTTAGGAATGGGTGAACGCGAAAAGGCAGGTTTATTATTTAATGAAATGGTTCGCAATGGCGAACTCAAAGCCCCTATTGTGATTGGTCGCGACCATCTTGATTGTGGTTCAGTGGCCTCCCCTAACCGCGAAACCGAAGCGATGAAAGACGGCAGCGATGCAGTCGGTGATTGGCCTATACTCAATGCACTTATCAATACCGCTGGTGGCGCAAGCTGGGTATCTTTCCATCATGGTGGTGGTGTGGGTATGGGTTATAGTCTTCATGCAGGTATGGTGATTGTCGCTGATGGTACAGCAGATGCTGATGCACGTCTCCGTCGGGTATTGTACAATGACCCAGCCATGGGCGTTTTAAGGCATCATGATGCAGGTTATGAAGAAGCAACTCAATGTGCAGAGAGAAATCATTTAAAAATTTAAGGACACAGTGCATGATGAGCAAACAGTGTTTCAAATAAATGCTTAAACCGCTGATATTCATTCATTGGTCCGGCTTCTGTACTGTCACTACCATATACGACCTGCATTATACTATCGGCAATGTGAAAATATCTTTCTGGTGTATTATTGGGTTGAGTTGCCTGCGCATCTAAAAATTGCAGTGGAGTGGGACTTTGACCTTGCATCTTTATATTCGATATGCAAAATATACCTATTAAGAGAATTAGTTTTTTCATAATGAGATTTGGTTTAATGAGGATTTACTGTAATAAAATTTTTTGTGAAAACACTTCATTTTTAAAAGTCGCCTTTACCAGATATGTACCGCGCGGCCATCCACTAACGGATATGGACTCTTTAGTTTTTGAAGTCTTGAAGCTTTTCACCTTTTTGCCTTCAATGGTATAGATCTCAATGATTGTACCCGGTTGTAATTTTTCAATATTTATTTCTTCTTTAGCAGGATTGGGGTAAATTATTAACTGCATGACAGTTGAGGTTACGTGGGTAGTGGCATTAGCCCAATGATTGTACTTGCCTATCATATAATTTTCTACTAAAAGTGAAGTGTCACAAACATTTGGGCTGGGTGTATAATTAGGACCTTTTGAATCGAAGTATAAATAGTATTGTTCATTAGTAAGTGGATTGATTCGTACCAAACGCGGTACCCATCTTACATTGGGGTATCCTATCCTTTGGTGCTTGTATAAGACACCGTTACTGTCAATATCAATCAGCCAGGTATCGACCTTTCCGATGGCAGTGCCCAAATCGTAATTGTCACTACCCTCCGCACCATCAGCAAAGTGAATAGTATTGCCGTAGAAGGCATCGGCAAAACTTTCTAAATGATCAGTACCGTCATCGGAAAAACCACCATAAATATGACTCCATACTTTATTACCTAAAGTGTCAACTTTCATCACCCAATGATATGAATGATCTCCCTTTGCTAAATAGGGGTAACTGTCCCAACAGTCTCCGTCTTTCCCTGATGTAAATCCCAGTAAATAATACTCCCATTTATTCGGATCCTTGTATACGATACTCATTAAGCCATCCACATTAACTGCGGTAGCAGTCCCGTATCTTTTTTGCCAATAAATATTAAAGAGCGTATCCATTTCCATAAGTATCGTGGCACCCTTTGCAGTAGGCGTATTTACAGCAAATGCACCGTCAGATGTAGTACTAAAGCACACTAAAAGTAAGTGACCATTGGGTAAAAAGCTAACATCCTCAACGCTGCAGTCACCTGCATTGCTCACTTCGAAAAATTTCAGCCATTTTTTATTAAGCAGAGAATCAGTACAGGCAATGTAACCATCTGATGCAAAATCAAAAGGACCATTGCCTACAAAGTCGTACGCGCTTCCGTCAGCCAATCCACAAAAATAAATATCGCCGTTGGGTCCGATTCTAATATTTTTAGCCTGGGTTGGATCGTTTGCGCCAGAATAAATCAATTGATGAAGGATATTGCCGTTGGTATCCATGATACATACCCACTCATTAATAGCAAAGTTGTTATTATTAAGCACGTCTCCATCTAAGGAAGTGCTCATTCCTCTCACCAACAATCGATTATCACCTATATACTTGATTAAATTAAAGTTCTCTCCCCCGCTGCCACCATATTTTCGTTCCCAAATTAGATTAAAATCTTTATCAAATTTTTTCAATACGGCACTTCCTTGTGTAACAGCAAAATTTATACTATCCGCACCTACTATAAAAATGCTGCCAGTTTGCATTAGGAGAAAGTCTTTTATTAAAAAATCTTTATAGGTGGAGCAATATAGCTTTTGAAACGCAAGGTTTTGAGAATAGGTTCTTGAGAATATACCAGACACTAGCACCAGTATAATTATTGAAGTTTTGAAGAGAACCTGAATAGGTAAAAATTTTATTGTTTTCATCTCTAAATTAATATTGTAGTAAAGATAGAATTTAAATTACGAGTTAACGCTTTATTATTGTCAATTCTTTAACAATAATCGTTTTTATTTAAAACAGCCAATACCAATTTGCTATTTGTTTCGGATATGCAATTATTTTTAAACGCAGTTGAATGTGCATCCATGTTTAATAGGCTTGTATCCAATTTTTGTGTAAAAATATAAACTAAAAATAATTAATAGTGGCGTAGTCCATATCAACGTTTTACGTTTCAGGTAAAGTCGTCAATTCAAAAATATTGACATTTAAAGTATTGTCTTCTGTTGATGAAAATTGTTTGCTGTATTTTTTTAGGCAGCATGTCTTTGATTGGTGTCAGCTAATTGTCCACTTGGCATGAGTATATTTAAAGCGGATATTGACTGAGCCACAAAATTACTTATACCAACGACACATTAAAGATAGTCCGTTTGTTATGAGCTTAAATGTAATGTGTGTGGGCATTATACCAATATTTTTCAGACTACTTATTAAATACATTTGGTATTAAAAGAAAAATTAGTTAGCCTATTTATACCGAACATGATTCTGAATAGTTTAATCAATTCTGATCAACCTCCATGCTTATCACCTACTTAATTTCTTACAACGGTCTCAGGGCAGGCGTTCGTAGCGGATTTCAACGATACACCGTTTAAAATTTATTCCAAAGCTCAATATTGAAAAAATCAGATTGAAAAGCTACACAGCCGCTATGACACTTTGCGGTGTGTTAGGGGTATTGCCCTATTTATAAACTAACATTTAAGTTCAAATGTCCACCTAGTCCAACTTGTATTATTCGCATTAATGTTGAGAGTCTAATATCACTCGAATTATTCTCAATTCTAGAAATGTACGTTTTTGTAGTCCCACACCTTTCAGCAAGTTGTTCTTGTGTCAAACCTTTCTCCTTACGCAGTTCTTGCAGCATAATTCCAAGCTTGAAAATCTGGAACTCTTGTTCATATGCTTCCCTGGTCGGCGTACCTTTAACACCATATTCTTTATCTAAGTGAGAAGTAAAAGAAGTTAATTTAGAAGTTGTCTTTGCCATCGTAATATTGTTTTTTTAGTTTTTCCGCCAGTTCAATTTCGTTCTTGGGGGTCTTTTGGGTTTTCTTTTGAAAGCCGTTCACAAGTATTATTAGATTTCCTTTGTCGAAAAAACTAAACACTCTAAAAATATCTGAACCAACTTCTACTCTAACCTCAAAAAGACCTGTCGAATCGGTTATGTATTTAAAATACTTTTCGGGAACTTTCTCAATTGTTGCTATTAATTCCAATGTCCAGTTGAATTTCTTCTTAACCGCTGGTTTCAAACCCTCGTAAAATTCTAAGTAATAGTCTTCATAGTAAAAAATCTCCCGAATAAACTCCCCCATTGCAGCCATTAATTATCAAACAAAGTTAGCTAATAAGATAACACAAACAAAATAATCTTTCATGTTATTTGTTATGAGCGGTGACTTTCTGGGCATCGTCACCACCTTATACCTTACCCCTAACCCCTTTTCCCTGTTTTTCTACAAAATAAATATATCTTTGAAAAAAATATTTTCATGCGTATTTACAGATTCCTCATTGTAAGCCTATTCTTGCTTCACATTCAATCTTTTGCCCAAACTACCATACCTTTTGTACAACAAATCAATGCGGCTTCCAGTAAAATATCTTTGGCTTCCATTCAATTTATATATACAGAAGATACCGCTCTTTTACAAGAAATCAATACGTTTAATATCTTTTTAAGTAATGCAAATAAACCATCTTTAAAAATAAAAAAGAGTGATACGGCTGCGATCAAATTGGTATGGAATGAAACGATGAAAGATGAAGCCTATAAGATTGAGCTTGTGGGTAAAAATATTCATATTAGTGGTAAAAAAAATGGGGTCTTTTATGGTTTGATGACCCTTTTTCAATGGATGACACAATCTGTTGACAAACAAAATTTTGTATTGAGAAACGATATTTACGATTTCCCTGCATTTACATGGCGGGGGATGCATTTAGATGTTAGTCGTCATTTTTTCCCTACAGGATTTATCAAAAAATATATCGACATTTTGGCAATGCATAAAATGAATACTTTTCATTGGCATCTTACCGATGATCAAGGATGGCGTATAGAAATTAAAAAGTATCCATTACTTACAGGTGTTGGAAGTAAAAGAAAAGAAACGATGGTAGACAAGCATTTTGACCCTTATCTGGGTGATCGTACCCCCGTAGAAGGTTATTATACCCAAGATCAAATAGCAGATATCGTAAAATATGCGGCACTACGTCATATAACCGTTGTACCGGAAATAGAAATGCCCGGTCATGCACAAGCTGCCCTTGCTGCTTATCCTGAATTTAGTTGTAATAAGCAGGCATCTGAAGTACTAACCAAATGGGGCGTGAGTGAACAAGTATTTTGCAGTGATGACCAAACCATAGCATTTTTAAAAGATATCTTAGATGAAGTGATGGCTTTGTTTCCCTCAACTTATATTCATATAGGAGGCGATGAAGTACCCAAAGCAAGCTGGAAAGCTTGTGCTGTGTGCCAGCAAAAGATGAAACAACAAAGGCTCAAAAACGAGAATGAATTGCAAAGTTATTTTATTCGTCAGATAGACGATTATGTAACGTCAAAAGGCAGACGTATCATCGGTTGGGACGAAATACTAGAAGGAGGACTTGCCGAAAACGCTGCGGTGATGAGTTGGCGTGGTGAAGAAGGTGGTATCAGTGCGGCAAAACAAAAACATCATGTAGTGATGAGTCCGGGATCACATTGTTATTTTGACCATTATCAATCAAAATCAAGCGATGAACCTTTAGCGATTGGAGGATTTACCCCAATTGAAAAAGTGTATAGTTACAATCCCCTTCCAGCAACCTTATCAGATAATGAAAAAGAATATATACTTGGCGCACAAGGCAATGTGTGGACTGAATACATGCAAATTTCTTCCCAGGTTGAATATATGGCTGTTCCCCGATTATGTGCCTTATCAGAAGTGCTATGGTCAGGTGATCGCAAACCTGGCTTCGACAACTTTAAAACCAGGCTTAGAACCCATTTTAAAACCCTTGACCGTTACCAGATATTATATGCTAAAACCATTTTTGACATAACAGCCGAAATCAATACCGTAGGTGGAAAAACCACTGTTGCCTTAAAAAATCATTTCAAACAAGGTCAAATTCATTATACCACCGATGGCAACCCTCCCAATACAATGTCAGCGATTTACAATGAAAAAAATCCATTGGTGTTTACCCAACATACCCCGTTGAAAGCTCAATACTTTGAAAATGGTAAAGCATTGGGTGCTGTGTTTACGACAGAGATTTTAACAAAGTAGCAAAGGTTTTTTTTAAACGCATTCGTCATTTATCATTTACATTTGCAAAAAAAATTTGAATATGTACCCAGCAGAACTCGTTTTACCTATGAAAGCCGAATTGGTTAACCATGGATTTGAAGATTTAAATACCCCCGAATTAGTTGACAACGCAATGAAACAATCAGGAACAACGCTATTAGTGTTAAACTCAGTATGTGGTTGCAGTGCAGGTACTGCGCGTCCGGGTGTGATCATGGCTGTACAAAATGCGGTTAAAAAACCGACCCATTGTGCTACTACCTTTGCTGGCTTTGATACAGATGCCGTAAAGCAAGCCAGAACATACCTGATGCCTTACCCACCTTCTTCACCTTGTATTGCATTGCTTAAAGATGGTCAATTGGTGCATATGATAGAAAGACATATGATTGAAGGCCGATCAGCCCAGATGATTGCTGCTAATTTGAATAGTGCCTTTGAACAATATTGTTAAGGGACTTTGCCAGGTAAATGCAGTAATCGTTCATCCTTTTTATCACCAAAATCCGAAAAGGGGCATGAACATCAAAAGGGACAATTGTTTGTCAAATGATGCCATGCAATAGAGCGTATGATGAAGATAGTTGTCGCTTTTCGTTTTTTTGGTAATTAGAAACTCCGTAGCTTGTATAATAAAATGGTCACCTTTACTCATGATACCCTTTCAACCCTATAAATTAAACACATGTACCCCGATTTTTATCATTTATTGAAATCACTATTTGGCATTGAAATTCCAGTTTTAAGTTTATTTAAAACATTTGGCTTTCTGGTCGCCATGGCTTTTTTTGCAGGTGGCTATGTGATATATTCCGAACTCAAACGAAAAGAGCAATTAGGGATTATAGGTTTTACGATAGATGAAATCACAACGGGTAAAAAAGCAAGTATCTTCGATTATTTAATCGCCAGTATCATCGGTTTTTTGGTAGGATATAAATTTATTGGCATGTTGATCAACTGGAAAGAAGCATCACCTGATCCATTGAGTTATATGTTTTCAAACCATGGCAATCTAATGATAGGTTTGTTGCTTGCAGTGGCAGCCGTGGTGTATAAATTTATCGAAAATAAAAAATCGTCTGCAGAAGGTATTGTCGTAAAAAAAGTCAAAACTTATCCTCATACACGTGTGGGAGATATTGCCGTGATAGCTGCCATTGGTGGATTTACAGGTGCTAAAATATTTAATGCCCTTGAAACCTGGGATTCATTTATTCAAGATCCAATGGGTAGTTTATTATCAAGCAGTGGACTCACTTTTTATGGCGGATTGATAGTTGCCACTTTTGCACTTTGGTATTATGCGCGTAAAATAAAACTTGATTTTAGACATTTATGCGATGCGGCAGCACCTGCATTGATATTGGCATATGGCATCGGCCGCCTTGGATGTCAAATCAGTGGTGATGGTGATTGGGGTATCTACAATGCCGCTTATACCACTGACCAGCATTATAAAGTAGTGCCTGCCACACAAACTTTTGAGCAACAAGCCCTTCTATATAAAGACCATATTAATAGTCATTTTAAGGCCAATGAATCGGTTCCTCACAGTTATTTTAAAGCACCATCCATATTACCCATTTGGATGGTTGCCTATAACTACCCCCATAATGTAAACAATGTAGGTATAGAGATGAAAGATTGTCAGGATAACTATTGTAGCGTATTACCTATTCCAGTATTTCCAACACCTTTATATGAGTTGCTGATGGGTTTGTTGATTTTCTTTATTTTATGGAAACTTCGAAAACGCTTTGATATTCCCTTGAGTATATTTTCTATCTACCTGATATTGAATGGCATCGAGCGATTTTTAATCGAACAGATTCGGGTAAATTCTACGTATAACTGGGGTTGGCTTCAACCTACACAAGCTGAAATCATTGCTGTATGTATTTCTTTATGTGGCGTGTTGCTGTTTGTATTTAGAAAAAAAATCGATACGTTATTACCCAAAACAATCATCAATCAATAAACAGTTAAATATTGTTTTATTGCTTTAATTAAAAGTCCCCCTTAAACATAGTCAGAATTTCTTCTTTGCGATGTCTGCTAACAGGTATGGAAGTACCATCGGTTAATACCAAAAATCCACCATCTCTTTTATTGTATTGCTCTATAAACTTTGCATTAATAATATAGGATTGATGGGGTCGTATAAAACCCAATGGGGCTAAAATATCTTCAAAATGTTTCATGGTTTTTGAAGCCATTACCTTTTCGCCATTTTTCAGTTGCAAGGTGGTATAATTGTCATTGCTTTGACAATAAATAATTTCATGAGGGTCGTAAAAAACAATTTTATCCTGAAAGGCTACAGCAATTTTATTGTTATGATTCACATGATTGTTTATTGAAACGGTTGGCGTAGCATATTGTTGCAATAAGGATGTTATTTGATTTTTGATATCATGTTGTCCTTTTAGTTTACGAAACTTTATAATCGTTGCATTGAGCAATTCTTCATCGATGGGTTTTAATAAATAATCAAGGGCTGACAATTTGATTGCTTTGATGGCATATTGATCAAATGCAGTGGTAAACACTACATGAAAATGGTATTTATCAAGCTTTTCAAGCAAATCTATCCCGGTTAAAAAAGGCATTTGTATATCAAGAAATACCAGATCAACCTGATTGGTTTGTAAGTATTCAAGGGCTTTCTTAGAAGAGGTAAATGTGGCAACAATGGTTAAATCATCAAAACTTTGCCGTATCAGTATTTCGAGTACTTCTACACAGTTTTGTTCGTCGTCGATGATGATTGTTTTGTACATGATGTGTTTAATTTAAAGTGGAAGATTCGGTGGTATTTATTTTTGAGGGTATCACAATGTCTATTTTTGTACCGCTTGGTGTATGGTCATCATTGTATAAATCAATGACATCTACTTTGGCTGTCTGGATGTTTACATGATTTAACAACCTGATTCTGCTTTCACCCAATTGCATGCCAAATGATTTTCTGGTATTCGGTTTTTGTTCAATTTCTTCAGCTGCTTTTCGTCCTACTCCATTATCTTCAATGGTAATAGAAACTGCATGTTCATTGATTTTTTTTATAGAGATGAGGATATTTTTTTCGCCCTCTTTATGTAATAACCCATGCCAGATTGCATTTTCAACATAAGGTTGTAATAAAAGAGATGGAATATAGATCACCCCTGTATTCAAGTCTTTATCTATTTCGATATGATAGCTGAATTGATTGCTAAAACGCATGCCTTCAATAAGCATATATAACTCAATGGTTTTTAATTCTTCTTGTAACGTTATATAAGGACTCGAAGAATTATTTAAGATGTTTCTTACAAGTTGCGAAAATTTGACCAGATAACGTGAAGCTTGTTTGGTATCATTTTTTAAAATATAATTGTTGATTGAGTTTAAAGAATTAAAAAGGAAATGAGGATTGATTTGAGCCCTTAATGCTTTCATTTCAACCTCAGCCAATTCTTTGGTAAATTGTAATTTAATTTTTTCTTTATCATCTCTAAGCTTCAAGCGATATTTATACAGCAAAAAGATAGACAATAATATGCTAGCGATGATGAGTACATAAAACCACCATGAAGCATAAAAAGGCGTAGCGATGTGAATAAATAATTGTGTCGGAACTTCATTCCATACCCCATCATAATTAGCTGCTTTTACTTGAAATTCATAATGGCCTGGCGGTAAATTGGTATAAGAAACATAATTTCGTTGTTTTGATTCTATCCATCCTTTGTCATAACCTACAAGACGGTATTGATAGGATGTTTTTTCTGGCATCGAAAAGCCTAAAGTATTGAATGAAATCGAAATCGCGTTTTCATAATGATTGAGATATACCTGATTGAGATAGGTAATATTAACGTCAGAAGTCAATGGGTTATTAAAAATTTTAAACTCATTGATATACACTTTGGGTTTAAAAGGATTGATAGTAATGTCTTTGGGGTTAAATATATTGATACCATTTAAACCACCAAATACCATATCGCCATTTGAAAGTAAGGTATAAGCACCTGTATTAAATTCGTTTGATTGTAATCCATTCAGTTCGTCATAGCTTTGAGACTTTAAAGGTTCATTGCTATAAATATTATTTTCGTTCCAGCAAATATTACATAAACCGGCATTGGTACTAATCCAAAACGATGAATCATTTTGAGGCAATATGCCGTATACTACATTATTGTTTAAACCATTGTTTGTATTGAAATTTTTCAGTATCCCATAGTTTTTATCCAATATCACAATGCCACCACCATCAGTTGCCAACCAAAATCTTTTTTTAACATCTGTAAACACACTTTTGATTGATTTGAAAGAACTTTCTTTATCGGTTAAAGGAAATACTTTTTTGATTTTCGCTTTCGCAATATCAAATACAAATAAGCCTTTTTCGGTACCTAAAAGCAATTCGTCCGGCTTAAACTGATACATACAACGAATTCCATTTTCAATAAATTCAGGATAGGATGCTTTATCGTATTGGGTAATTTGATCACCCTTTTCATTGACTTTATTTAAACCATTTTCTCGTGTTCCTACCCAAATCGCATTGTTATTATCTTTTAAAAAAGACCATATTGTACCATTGCTCAATTGATTGGCATTTTTACCCGTTAAAATATTTTTTTTAACCTGCAATGTTTTGATATCAATGATACCTACCCCACTCCCGTTATAGCCTAACCATAAGTCATTGCCATTGCGCATCATTTCAATAATAAAGGCTCTGTTCTCGGTCAAACTTGATTTGAAATTATAAAATGTCAATTGGTTAGTAGCTTTGTTTAATTTTACCAATCCGCTTTCTGAGGTACCGATTAACAAATTTCCATCATCGTCTTCCACTATTTTACGAACATATTTTAGGGTATTTTGATCGTCAACTGCATCTTTTTTTACGGTAATAAATTTTTTGACAAATGGGTCAATCATATCGATTCCCATACCATCATAAGCAATATAAATCACCCCATATTTGTTTACACAAAGCGACAATAAATAATTGCTTGAAATTGGAAACGCCTCATCGCTTTTTTTATATTGAAGTAATTTACCCGTTTGATACTCATAAATAAATAAACCCTGACCATAGGTTGACAACCATAATACATTATGAATGGAGTCATATTTCACTTTGTTGATTGCAATGAGTTTTTGATTTTTAGTGTACAAATCAGTCTTGTTGAAGCTAAGGTCATTGATATTAAAATATAAAAGATCTTCGAGATTAGAAGCTAAATATATCCTTCCATTTTTGTCAATATCTGCAGATAAGAATGCACTAAACTTACTATATTGATTGGCATAATGGGTCATCTGATGACCATTTAAATCATATAGATAGATATCGCCATTGCGCATAACAAAATAAAGTAAGTTATTCTTTTCAAAGAGTTGTAACAAGCCGATATCATTTTTAATTTCAATGACAGTGTTTGGCATCAATTGATATGAGAAGTCTCTTGTATCAACCAATAAAAGCCCTTTATTATTGCAATAATACCAAATATGATTTTTGTCTTTACTACCTACCCACGATGGCTTAAATGTTTGAATTAAAGAGGGCCTTATGATTTTTTCTGTTTTACAATCTAAAATACAAAAACCATCTGTGGTAAATAAATAGAGATGGTCGTTTTCGTCTGCTACTAAAGAAAATATTTTGGAAGAAATAATTGAATTGCTGTCTTGGGGATTATGCCTAAAAACTTTAATATTACTCCCATCAAACCTGTTTAAGCCATCAAAAGTACCAGCCCATATAAAACCCTTTGTATCTTGAATGATGTCAGTTACTACACATTGCGATAAACCATTTTTTAAATGAATATTTCTGATAAATAATTTTTGGGGATTAAAAAATGCGGAAATGGATTGGTTCATAAAAACCAATAGATAAATAAAAATAAATTTAATTAACTGTTTCAACGTTTATTTAATAATGCTAATGTAACTGATTCAATCATACGATTGAAAAAAAATGAGAAATCGGTAATTATTTCAAGGTATTTGGTAGAAATTTGCTGAAATTTGGCAAATTCACTTCTTTAAAAACATCCATGAACCAATCTGAAAATACGATTTTAGGTTTAAAACTACCTACAGACCCGCGATGGGTAAACTTAGCATCTATCTCATTAGAAGAAATTTTGACAGATCATGCGTATTGTGAACAAAAAGCAGCCAGTCATTGTATCAGCTTAATACAACGTTACCCACAACACAAAAGATTAGTGGCAGAGTTATCGCCTATTGTAACCGAAGAATGGGGACATTTTAGGATGGTACTTTCTGAAATCAATCAACGAAATCTGGTATTAGGTGTACAACGTAAAGACACTTATGTCAATGAGTTGATCAAATATGAAAAGAAAGGTGGCAGTCCTGAAGATAGACTTTTAGACCAATTACTCATGTTTGCCTTGATTGAAGCTCGAAGTTGTGAACGTTTTAGGTTGTTAAGTGAACAACTTGAGGATGACTATCTTAAAGCATTCTATCGAAAATTTATGATATCAGAAGCAGGTCATTACAAACTTTTTCTTTCACTTGCCAAAGAATATATTCCAGAAGAGAAAGTCAATGCACGATGGAAACAATGGCTGGATATTGAGAAATCGATATTGCCAAATCTTGAAATCAGGGGCGATCGTATGCATTAAGGCATTAGCACTTCTTGATTAAAAAAAATATAAAATTCAAATTTGAAAATTACCTTTGCGCCATGAATCCAAACAGACATTTAATGACATTAGATGAATTTACCATTCATCAAACCCGACAATTTAAGCATGCTACAGGCGAACTTTCTACCCTATTAAGAGATATTGGATTAGCTTGTAAGTTTATTAATAAACAGGTAAATAAAGCCGGACTTGTAGACATATTAGGTGCTCATGGTGCTGTGAATGTGCAAGGCGAGGAACAAATGAAGCTTGATATCTTTGCCAATGAAGTACTCATTAATGTATTGCGCAATAGCAGTGATTGTGCAGGTATTGCCTCAGAAGAAAATGACAGTTATGTTGCATTTGAAGACGAACATTCAATCAATTCAAAATATGTGGTGATGTTTGACCCATTAGATGGTTCTTCTAATATTGATGTGAATGCTTCCATAGGCACTATCTTTTGTATTTACAAAAGAGTAAGCCCCTTAGGCAAACCCTGTAATGAAACAGACTTTTTACAAAAAGGGAAAAACATCATGGCAGCAGGTTATGTAATCTATGGCTCAAGTACCATGATGGTATATGCTACTCGCTTAGGAGTCAATGGGTTTACCTTAGAGCCAAGTGTAGGTGAGTTTTGTTTATCTCATAAGGATATGAAATGTCCTGAAGATGGTAAAATTTATTCGATTAATCAAGGCAACTCATCAAAATATGATGCCAAATTGATTCAATTTCTTCAATATTGTATGGAAGACGATAAGGAGACTTCACGCCCCTACTCACATCGGTATATCGGAAGTATGGTGGCTGATTTGCACAGAACACTTATCAAAGGGGGATTGTTTATGTACCCGGCTGATACTAAAAGTGTGAAAGGTAAACTCAGATTGCTTTATGAATGCAACCCAATGAGTTATATCATCGAAATGGCAGGAGGAATTGGAACAGATGGACAAAATGCCATTTTGGATATAGAACCTTGTGAATTACATCAACGTGTTCCTATTTTTATCGGCTCCAAAAAAATGGTAGAAAAAGCCTTGGATTTTTTAAAATAATTAGTTTGTAAATATCTTGTTTCATCAACAAGTATTGAAAATAATTCAATAAGCTGGTTTGGGATTAACCTATCATATCCTTGACAGAACCAAAGCCAATGATGTCATGCAGTACTTCGGTTTCGCGCATTTCTACAGCTTTGATCATTTTGTGATTGCCAAAAAGTTCCTTGATATGATAAACCGTTTTGCGTAATTGATCACGTTTGAGATTCTGGTCAAAAAGTTCATATTGTACATAGGTATCAGGAATAAATTCATTGACCACTACCCCAATAGTACGTATATCACTTGAAAAAATATTTCTTTGTAATGATTTTTCAGAAAGGTCTATTTTTTGTTTAAGGTATTTAAAAATATCAGTTCCGTCCTGAATCGGGTGTTGTAGTCTCACATGAAACGCCCAATGAGATTGGTTTAAATAAGTTGACTGAAATGCAATTGATTTTGCAAAAAAATGATGATGAACCAATCTGCTTTCAAGCTTCATGCAAAGTGCAAGTAAGATTTCATACAATACTTTTACATTGTTTCGTTGTAAACTTGATAATGTTCTAACAGCAGACATTGATTTATAAGCACTGCTATGTAAATCGACTTCTGCAAAATTGAGTCTATAATGCCAATGATAACCCGCAACTCCCCCCATGATATGTTTTAAAACTTCGGGTGATGTATGACGCATCGTAAAAGGAGAATGAATACCTGCTTGTATGAGTTTTTTTTCCGTTCGTTGTGCAATACCTGGCAAATCTGTTAAACGCAAGGTCTTTAATATTTCATCAATATTGTTTTCATGAATTTGTACCAATCCATTAGGTTTTTGCAAATTGGTAGCCAATTTAGCCAAAAAAGTATTGGGGGCAATACCTATTGAACATTGCAACCATTCACCTACTTGATTTTGAATAGCTTCTTTTATTTCACGAGCTACTTTAAAAGCGTCTGGATACAGTAACTGGTAATGACTCAGGTTCACCACGGCCTCATCGATGCTTTTGGGAATGACATCTTCTGAAAATTGCCTCAACACATTCATGATACCTATATGATACTTTCGGTATACATTTGAGTGAGGTGTAATGGCAAATAAATGAGGACATAATAATGTAGCCTCTTTTAAACGCATCCCCGTTTTGACACCAAATGTTTTCGCTTCAATCGATGGCGCTATGATAACTCCATTGGCATGTCCTCCACAAACAACGATAGGTTTCCCCCTTAAAACAGGATTTTCCTGTTGTTCACAACTTGCGAAAAAACTATTCATATCTATAAATAAAATCACTGCTTTTTTATTGGGTGAGGTAACATTTTGCCCTTTTCGTTTATTTGGTTTGTCTTTTACAGAATACATTTTATACTAATTTTTTCAATGAAGGAATGATTTGACCTGATAAAAATCGCATTTAACTATGCAATGTGTTTATGTAGTCAATAAATAAATTAAAAAAAAATATTTAAAGATTTTATAACTTTATGGAAATTTTCCATCCAAAATGAAACAAATATTCTTCTTTTTTGCTATTGTTTTTTGCATGACAAACACTATGCGTGCACAAGTGAATGCTATTCCATTTTCTCAATCGATTGATACTTTTCAATATATCAATGGAACTATTGTAGATGCCCCCAATGAAGATGATATTTTTCATGACAATTTACCAATTGGGTTTAATTTTATATATAATGGAAATACAACAGACAAATTCGGTGTATGTACCAATGGATTTATTGTGTTAGATAGTTTAATGCATTCAGGTTTCTGGAATTTAAATGTTAATAGCACGAATCAAATCAATGTGTTGTTTGGCGATTTAAGAAACACAAATATCGGCGGATCCATTGAATATGTTACAATTGGCACTGCGCCTAATAGAGTGTGTATAATACAATGGAGAGACTATGATATGTTTGGCAATCCCTATTGCCATTTGAATGCGCAAATCAGACTTTTTGAAACAAGCAATTGTATTCAATTATATTATGGTAACAATGCCCTATCTGGCAATACTGGAAAAATATTTCATGTGGGTTTAATTGGCGATACCGTATCTGATTTCAACTTGCGTACGACCAATACCAACTGGGTTAATAGTTCGGTGTCTACCACTTTCCCTGGTGATGGCATGTTGTTAAATCCCTTAATTAATCTGCCATCAGGTTTGGTATTTTCATTTGGCAATTGTCCCCCAACAGGTGTGCAGTTTTCATATATTTCAGGCAAAGTGTATAATGACATCAACAATAATGGCGTGAAGGAAGTAGGCGAAGAAGGTATTGCCAATGTTTTAATACATGAATTGTCACAAAATATGTATGCTTCTACTGATTCATCGGGTCAATATGCCTTATTTTTTGTTGATTCAAATGCTACCTATACACTCACAGCGATTCCTATGATGTATTGGAATATTTCGACTACACCCGCTACCTATACCATTACCCCAATCAACCAGGCCACCAACAATCGTGACTTTGGATTATATGCCACACCCAATATACATGATGTAACCGTAACAACACTTGCTGGCTCTGTACCTTGGCCCAATGCCAATGTAAGCTTTTATACTACTTTTCATAACAATGGTACGGTTATAGAATCAGGTGATTCATTGTTTTTAGTAAAAGACAGTCATTATAGTTTTTTAAACAGTACCCCTGCACCTGATTATATAAGTGGCGACAGTATCGTTTGGATTTATACTAATTTATTAATCAATGAATACAGAAATATCAATCTTTTGATGCATGCAGATACGCTCATTACCATGGGCGATACACTCCACTCCTATTGGACCATCAAACCTATAGCAGGTGATGTGGCACCTAGTAATAATTATTTTGCCAAACATCAACCTTGTTTAGCTGCCTTTGACCCAAACAGTAAAGAAGTAAGTCCTGATGGCAATATTGAAAATACAGACGAATTATCTTATACCATTCATTTTCAAAACACAGGCACAGCACCTGCTTTGAATGTATTTTTACACGATACCTTAGATGCCAATTTAGATGTGAGTACATTTAAAATCGTTGCTTACAGTCATCCAATGACCCATTCAATAAGTGGTAGTGGTAATTTGTTATTTACATTTGCCAATATCAATCTACCTGATAGTAATGCCAATGAGCCTGCTAGTCATGGTGCAGTATCCTACACCATTAAGCCTAAAGCGGGACTTGCTGTTGGTTCTACTATTCATAATACTGCAGCTATTGTATTTGATTATAATTTACCGATTATCACCAATACCACGCAAAATATCATTATTGAAAATATACCGAATACCCTTCACTCAGTAAAAAAACAAGATGATGGAATCACTTTCTATCCAAATCCTGCTGGAAACTCAATCAATATTGAATCAAATATCATTTTAAAAGATGCCAATGTGCTTATTTATGATATGACTGGTAAGATAGTATTTAAACAAACTATTAAGCAAACTAAGCAAGCTACTTTAAATGTAAGCGCATTAAACAATGGTATGTATATACTGGAAGTGATTCATGATCAGTATACTACCCAAAAGAAATTGATTAAACGATAAGGGGTAGTCATGATGATTGCTTTCCTTACTCTATGTGTAAAGCTATAGGGTTTCGAATATTCATTTATGAATGAAGTATATCCTCTAAGTAAATGTGATGTATACTATCAGATTATTTGAAACTATAAGTGAGAAAACTTGAGCGCAACCTGCGAAAATTTCGATTTGTAGATGGTCATTAAACCTCATTATACTGTAAAATCTATTGAGAGCCAAAACTGTTCCAAACTAGAGCATTTGCCTGACTTTTTCTTCTCAATATCAATCAGGGAAATCAAATAATATTTGATTATTCATACCTGAATGCTGTGTATCAAAAGAATTAGAGTAATACTCCTTTTAAAAATATAGTAGCAAAAGAAAAATAAATGAGAAGGCCGGTAACATCTACCAGGGTTGCTACAAAAGGCGTAGAAGAAGCAGCAGGATCTGCACCCAATCGTTTGAGCAGTAGTGGTAACATCGAACCCATCAATGTGCCCCAAAGTACCACGCCTATTAAAGAACAACCTACGACTAAGGCAATTAACAAATAATGATCACCAAAAGCTGGCGACACAAAATGCCAACAAGTAATGACGCTAAAACTGATCACACACAAAGTACTGCCTAATAAAAGGCCTGAAAAGATTTCTCTACGCATGATCCGCCACCAGTCTTTAATATTGATTTCATCAAGCGCCATTGCCTGAATAATGAGAGAAGCAGCTTGCGAACCACTGTTTCCACCACTTGAAATAATCAATGGAATAAATGTGGCTAAAATAACCACTTTCGCAATTTCATTTTGAAAATTAGTCATGGCGGTAATAGTCAGTAATTCGCCAAAAAACAAAATAATCAACCAAATGATTCTCTTTTTATAAAGTTGTATCAAAGTGACATCCAGATAGGGCTCATCTAAGGCTTCCATACCCCCTATCATTTGAATATCTTCGGCATATTCCTCTTCAGCCACCCATAGTACATCATCAATGGTGATAATGCCCAACAATACATTTTTATCATCCACCACCGGCAAGGCCACCCGATTATTCATTTGAAACACACTCATGGTTTCTTTTTGATCATCGTTCACATTTAATGAAATATACCTACCATCAATCAAATCTTCTACTTTGGTAGTTTTAGGGTCCACCAACAAAAAATCCCTGATTCGAACGTCATCAATCAATTTACCGTTTTCATCTGTTACATAAATCACATCAATGGTTTCTGAACTTTTACCATAATCTCTGATATATGTAAGCACTTGCTCTACCGTCCAATGTGGCTCCACGTCTATATAATCGGGGGTCATGAGTCTACCCACACTTTCTTCAGGATATCCTAATAATGATAATGTAATTTTCCGCTCTTCAGGGTTTAAGTGTTTAATAATTTCTTTTACAACACTACTTTTCAAATCACTCAATAAGGCTGTTCTATCATCTGGTGGCAAATCATTGAGCAACTGTACCAATATGTTGGAAGGCAATAGCTTCAATAAGTCTTCCTGAACGCTTAAATCTAAAATACGGAATACGGCAAGGGCACGTTGAAAATCTAGTTGCTGAAAAAAAGCTAATGTATGCGTTGGCATTTCATTGATCAATTCAGCAACATCCGATATATTTAAATCATTGATATACTCACGTATTTCTACCCAAGCATCAAGCTCTATCAGTTTTTTAACGCGCTCTATGGTTGCATCTATATCTTCCATGCTTATTTTCGTGAAGTAAAGATGTAAAAATAAGTGAATTATTGAGTAAGTTTGTCAGGTAATCCTATATATTTAATAATTAGTTTACATCGCTAAAAAAGAACGGTTTTCGAAGGCTAAAGTGACCTTTAAAAAATTATTATTAAATAACTAGTAAAAATATTTTTTTTCTACGGAAATAATTCCTTACTTTTGCGTTCCCAAAAAAAAACAATAGTCATGGCGCGTATATGTCAAGTAACCGGTAAATCACCTCTTAAAGGAAATAAAGTATCTTTTTCAAACAAAAAAAGTATACGTCGTTTTATGCCTAACCTGCAAAGCAAACGTTATTTCTTGGCAGAAGAAGACAAATGGATAACCTTAAAACTTTCAGCTGATGGTATGCGTACGATCAACAAACTAGGTTTATTTAATATTGTAAAAAGAATGCGCGCAGCTGGCGAAAAAATTTAATCTGATTTTATTTAAAGAATAACAACATGGCAAAAAAAGGTAATAGAGTTCAAGTGATATTAGAATGTACAGAGCATAAAGATTCAAACATGCCCGGTACAAGTCGCTACATAACTACAAAAAATAAAAAAAATACAACGGAACGTATCGAATTGAAAAAATACAATCCGATTCTTAAAAAATATACAACTCACAAAGAAATAAAATAATAAGTCATGGCAAAAGCAGCTAAAACCGCACAGAAAAAAGATTTAAAAGCATCAGCTGATGCAAAAAACTGGACTAAAGTAATACGTGCAGTACGCAGTCCAAAATCAGGGGCTTATACTTTTAAAGAAAATATTGTACATAAAGACAAAGTAGCAGATTACTTAAAAAAGTAAGCTCATGGCTTTAATATAAATGATTACCATCCTCTTAAGGGATGGTTTTTTTATTTGAAAAGGGTTTTGCTTCCTAGGTATTAAACCTATTTGGTTTAACTTTATCGTCTATTAAGTACAAAAAATGAAAAGAAGGCAATTTATACAACAATCAGCATTGACAGCTATCAGTATCGCAGTTCCCTGGTCAAAAACCTTTGCACAAACGCAAGACACCTCAATGGATAAATATGTAGGAAGCAAAGCAATCGGTGAAGGTCCTAACAATATTCACTTTCAAGTGCTGATTTACAATGCGATCAATACCACATTTGAAACTGCCTCTGATGAACAGAAAATAATTAAATTGACTGCTTATACTTACTTGCAAAACAAAGATGTTTCGCATACATACCAGGCAAATTTGAAAATCAAATCAGTTGAATCCTTTAAAAACAAACAATCGGGTTTGATGGATGACTTCAAAATAGAAACATCCTTGCTACAAACCATCAAAAAAGAAATCGAATTACCCAAAGATTTAAATATTCATAAACTGAATATCCTCCTGCATGAAGACCTTAAGCAAATAACCTTGTTGGATAAAAAAAACAATCCTTTTATTACGCTTAGCATATCAAAAGAAGAGGAAGACGACTGTTTTTTAACCACTGCTTGTGTAAGCATATTGGGCAAACCCGATAACTGCCCTGAATTAAACATGCTGAGAAAATTTAGAGATGAAATACTCAAATCGAGTGTTACTGGCAAAAAACTGATCAAAGACTATTATGAAATAGCCCCACAAATTGTAAAAGCCATTGCTTTAAAAAAGCATCAAAAAGAAATCTATACAGAAATATATCAACAAATGATAGTGCCTACTTTAGCTTGTATCAATCATGATGACCATCGAGGTGCCATATCCATTTATAAAAACTATACCTTAAAGCTCAAAGAGACCTATTTATAAATCAATAAACATAGGCCTTATACCTTAAAAACAAAAGTCCCAAAAAACCATGCAGATTCCATTTTCTATCAACTGTAAAGGACGTATGTTAAGTTTGGCAAAACCCATTGTTATGGGTATTGTTAACGCTACACCCGATTCGTTTTTTAACAAAGGTCAAGAAAATTCCCTTTCCGAATTACTCCTTTTAACTGAAAAAATGCTTACGGCTGGTGCTTCCATCATCGATGTAGGAGGTATGAGTTCACGACCAGGAGCTGCTGAAATCAGTGAACACGAGGAGCTCACCCGTGTAATACCCCTTATTGAAAATATCAAAACCCGATTTCCGTTGGCATATATCTCAATTGATACTTACAGAAGCAAAGTGGCTAAACTGGCCATCGAAGCAGGTGCCGATATCATCAATGATATTAGTGCAGGCACATTCGATATCGAAATATTACAAATAGCTGCTGAATATAAAACCCCTTATATCGCCATGCATATGCAAGGCAAACCCATCAATATGCAGCTACAACCTTCCTATGAGCAGGTAAGCCAGGAAGTATATGATTTTTTTGTTCATAAAATTAAACAATGTCATTCATATCAAATCAATGATGTGATTGTAGATGTAGGCTTTGGATTTGGCAAAACGGTGGCACACAATGCGGAATTGTTAGGACATTTAGCCTTGTTTAAAAACCTATATAAACCTTTATTAGTAGGCATTTCACGTAAGTCAATGATTTGCAAACCCTTAAACATTTCGCCAGCACAAGCTTTAAACGGCACTACGGCTTTGCATATGTTGGCCTTGCAGCAGGGAGCCAGTATACTTCGCGTACATGATGTAAAAGAAGCAATAGAATGTATAAAATTATATGAAATATATAGTCAATACAGCAATACATGACACAAAATCTTTATTTTGCACCCTACTAATAACTCATGAGCCCACACGTCATCATCATTGGTCCAGCACATCCCCTTCGTGGCGGTTTATCGTCGTTTAATGAAAGGCTTGCCAGAGAATATATTACCCAGGGAGCTCAAACAGAAATTTATACTTTTTCGTTACAATATCCTGCATTCTTATTTCCAGGCACTACCCAATATTCATCTGAACCTGCGCCAACGGATATTCTGATTCATGAAAAAATAAATTCAATCAGTCCCTTAAACTGGTTATGGATAGGTTATGAATTATGCAAAAAAAAACCTGATATCATTGTGGTTCGTTTTTGGCTTCCCTTTATGGGTCCTTGCTTGGGCACTATTTTGCGATTGGTCAAAAAAAACAAACACACAAAGGTGATTTGTATTGCTGACAACATTATTCCACATGAAAAACGATTTGGCGATAAGGCTTTTACCAAGTATTTCATCAAACCGATAGATGCCTTTATTACCATGAGTGATAAGGTATTGGGCGATTTAAAAGGGTTGACCGATAAACCTGCAAAGCAAATTGTGCATCCATTGTATGATAATTTTGGAGAGGCCGTCAACAAAGAAATAGCCTGTGAACATTTAGGGATTCCCACCAATAAAAAAATCATCCTGTTTTTTGGATTTATCAGAAAATATAAAGGCCTTGATGTATTGCTTGAGGCGATGCTCTTATTAAAACAACAAGGTTTTTTTGAAACCAACCCAGTGCAATTATTGATTGCCGGTGAATTTTATGAAAACCCCGCCCCTTATCTTGATACTATTCAAAACACCGGTATTGAACCCTACATTATTTTAAAAAATGAGTTTATTCCTGATAGTGAAGTGAAATATTATTTAAGCGCTGCCGACTGTGTAATACAACCCTATAAAAATGCTACCCAAAGTGGCGTAACTCCCCTCGCCTATCATTTTGAAAAACCCATGTTAGTGACCAATGTAGGTGGATTAGCGGCATTGGTTCCTCCCACCGTTGGGATGGTTTGTGAACCCAATGCGCAAGCGATAGCCGAACAAATCAGTAGCTTTTTTCATTTAAACCCACTTATTTTTATACAAAATATTAAAGAAGAAAAGAAAAAATACAGCTGGAAACATTTAACGGCAGCCATTGCTTCCTTTACCAGACATGAGACCGATCAGGAAGATGTAAACACAACAAAAACTAAAAATATTGAATTATGATTTACCGCAGTAAAGCTCCCTTACGAATCGGTTTAGCAGGTGGCGGCACCGATGTGAGTCCTTACAGTGACTTATTTGGTGGAGCCATTTTAAATATCACTGTTTCGATGAGTGCACACGCCAATATTGAAATCATTGATGGCCATGAAATCATCATCGAAGCCTATGATAGAAATGAAAAACAATGTTTTCCCATTTCAAACCAACTACCCATTGATGGCAAACTGGATCTTGCCAAAGGGGTGTATAATCGTATACAAAAAGATTATCCATTTGTGCCAAAAGCCCTTAAAATTTCCACTTTTGTAGATGCCCCTGCAGGTTCAGGTCTTGGCACATCTTCAACCCTCGTAGTTGCAATACTTGGAGCCTTTGTTGAAATGTTGAAACTACCATTGGGTGATTACGATATAGCCCATTATGCCTATGAAATTGAACGAAAAGATCTTCATTTATCAGGTGGTAAACAAGATCAGTATGCAGCAACTTTTGGGGGTGTCAATTTTATGGAATTTTATGAAGATGATAAAGTGATTGTAAACCCATTGCGTATACGAACTCAGTATTTGCACGAATTAGAAAACAATTTATTGCTTTTTTATACCGATACCAGTCGTGAAAGTGCTAAAATCATTGATGAACAAACCAAAAATGTGACCGCAAAAAACCAACAATCAATTGACGCCATGCATAAATTAAAAGAGCAGGCGCAACAAATGAAAGTAGCCTTACTCAAAGGAAAATTACATGAAATTGGACAGATATTAGATTATGGGTTTCAACAAAAAAGATTGATGGCCCAAAATATAAGCAATGACATTATTGAAAAACTATATCAAACTGCTATCAATGCGGGTGCTACCGGTGGCAAAATCAGTGGTGCTGGTGGAGGTGGTTTTATGATTTTTTATTGTCCTGGCAATAGCCGTTACCAGGTCATTGAAGCATTAAAACAATGTAATGGTATCATTAGAGAATATACTTTTACCAAACATGGTTTACAAACCTGGACTGTTGAATAATCAAACCAGGTATACAACAAGCAATCAGATTATATCTTATTTTTTACAATGGGTTAAAAGGTTTATCATTTAAGTTTATCACAATTTTAATACTCACTGATTTTTTGTCATAAAAAAAATCATTTGCAAGCCTGCAAACCATTGATTATTCTTGTAGTATGAAATATTTATTACTATTGATTTGTATCACAAGTCTATTTGCCTGTCAACAGCCTCAGGCAGACCTCATCATTAAAAACGCTAAAATCTATACGGTCAATAATCAATTTGATACGGCCTCAGTGATGGTGATAAAAGATGGTAAATTTATCGCCATAGGCAACGAACAATTATTAAGTCAATACAAAGCAGATAGTATGCTGGATGCAGAAGGACAATATATCTATCCTGGATTTATGGATGCCCATTGTCATTTTACAGGTTATGCAAAAGACCAATATAAATTAGCCTTGTTTGGTACCAAATCGTTTGCAGAAGTAATTGAAAAATTAAACGCCTATGCGTTGACCAATAAACGGGCCTGGATAGAAGGCAGGGGTTGGGACCAAAATGATTGGGAGAATAAAAATTTCCCCGTTAAAGACACACTCGATGTATTATTTCCCAATACACCCGTGTTTCTCATGCGTATAGATGGACATGCCATATTATGTAATCAAAAAGCCTTAGACCTTGCTCAAATTGACCAAAACACTAAAATAACAGGTGGGGAAGTGGAAATAGTGAATGGCAAACTCACCGGAATGTTGTTTGACAATGCCGTAGACCTCATGAAGAAAGTATTGCCACCAAGAACCAGTGATGAAATCATACAAGATTTTGTACAAGCCGAACAAGCATGCGTGCGATTAGGATTAACATCTATCGTTGACTGTGGAATCAATAAATCAACCGTTGAAAATTTACAAACCGCTTACAAAGAAAATAAACTACAAATCAGAAGTGCTGTGATGCTGAGCGATGAAAAAGAAAACTATGATACTTATCTGCATCAAAAGCCATACAGAGATGACAAAATGCATATTGTTGGCTACAAAGTATACGCTGATGGTGCTTTAGGTTCAAGGGGTGCCTATTTGCTAGATGCTTATAGCGACAAACATAATCATTATGGTTATTTGCTTACCCCCATTGACAGCATGCAGTCGATTGCCCAAAAAGTATACCAAACCAATTATCAGCTTTGTACCCATGCCATTGGTGATAAAGCCAACAGAGAAATACTTAAAATTTATGCAAGCGTATTGAAAGAAAAAAACGATCGTCGTTGGCGTATTGAGCATGCCCAGGTATTGAATCAGCTTGATTTTCACTTATTTGGCGATTATAGCATTATACCCAGTGTGCAACCCACCCACGCTACCAGTGATATGTATTGGGCAAAAGACAGAATTGGCCCCGAAAGAATTAAATTTGCCTATGCCTATAAACAATTACTTACGCAAAATAATTGGCTCCCTTTGGGTACCGATTTCCCTGTAGAATCGCTTAATCCCTTGTATACCTATTATGCTGCCGTATTTCGGGTAGATAAAAATATGTACCCAACGGAAGGGTTTGAAAAAGAAAATGCCTTAGATCGAATAGATGCCTTAAAAGGAATCACGATATGGGCAGCAAAATCGGTATTTGAGGAAGATGTGAAAGGCAGTATTGAGCCAGGTAAAATGGCTGATTTTGTAATCGTCCCCATTGATTTATTACATGCTGATGCCAAAAGCATTTACAATGCAACAATTTCCCAAACATTTATTGGGGGTAAAAAGGTCTATCAGCAAACGAAGTAGGCACCTCATTTTAAAACCTTGCAACGATTACATAAGCAGACCCATTTCAAGAATATACAATTGGTGAATCACAACGATATAACAGATTGCATAAAAAGAAAATGTGTAAATCAATCAAGTTAAAATCACATTTAGATTTGTTGATAGCAGATAGTGAAATGTGCATGTCGAATAGCAATTTTTTGCCTTACATTTGCGTATATGGAATTTCGCCCCTCTCGATTTGAAGTCATCCCTCCTGTGGTAAAAAACCTATTGATAATCAATGCCCTCGTGTTTTTTGCAACCATCGTCATTGGAAAAATGGGTTTCGATATCACCGAATATTTAGCTTTACATCATTGGAGTTCAGACAAATTTAAAGTGTGGCAAATAGTCACGCATTTATTTATGCATGGCGGCAATATCAATGATCCCGACGGAGGATTTTTACATTTGTTTTCTAATATGTTTGCCCTTTGGATGTTTGGTGCCATTCTTGAAAACTATTTTGGTCCCAAGCGCTTTTTAACTTTTTACTTCTTGTGTGGCATTGGGGCTGCTATTTTATATTTAGGCGTACTCACATACGATTTTAGCCAAATCAAATCAGCTATTGCAGATTTTAATGCAAACCCAACCTACAAACAATTAAGCAGATACATCACACAAAATCATATCAGTGAAAATACATCATTGGGGCAAATACTGTACAATATCAGAGACCAATGGGCCGAAAATCCAATGAGCACTGAATATGCATCTACCGTTTCAGGCACTTTACAAGCCTTTTATACATCACAAATTGATCAAGGTTGTGTGGGTGCTTCGGGGGCTGTATTCGGCATTCTATTTGCCTTTGGGTATTTATTTCCCAATACTTTATTATACATGTATTTTTTATTTCCAATAAAAGCAAAATATTTTGTTGGATTTTATGCATTGTTTGAATTGTATGCTGGCATCAAAAACAATGCAGGCGATAATGTAGCCCATTTTGCCCATATAGGTGGCATGATCGTTGCTTTTATTGTAATCAAAATTTGGAATCGAACTCACAGAAAAAACTTTTTTTAATGGCCTCTTTCAATTCAAAATCAATCTTTCAATTTGCATCTAAAAGTGATATTATAAAGATCATCACGGCAACATCTTTGTTTTTTGTGATCTTGCAATTTACACGCATTACTTTTTTAATCAATGGTGAATCAGATGCACCCTTTTATCAGTATATCTACAATAAGCTGGCCTTGCCTGCTACTTTTCGTGAATTGCTGTATCAGCCCTGGAGTTTGATAACCTATTTATTTTCTGAACTTAACTTTATGCGAATACTTGGCAATATGATTTGGTTATGGGTATTTGCCACCGTTATAGAAGATTTGCGAGGCAGTAATCGGATACTTCCCATTTATTTAACAGGTGGTGTGGTTGGAGGGCTTTTCATGATGCTTTTTAACCAGTTTAAACCCGCTATTACCATGAGTCATTATACAGGTTCACTTGGTGCATTAGCTGCTGTTGCATTTGCCACTTTAATCTTTAGACCTAAGTATAAATTCTCGATGTTTTTTGGATTGGAAATTCCTATTTGGGTATTTGTGGGTATCTTTTTTGCCTTAAATATTGCCACAATTCAATCACATACCGTATCGCAACTGTTTCTCGCTATTGGAGGCTCTTTGGTAGGATTAGGTTATACCAATATTTTACAGGTCTATTTTGAAAAATGCACCGAATGGTTTACACGTATCGGCAATTATTTTACCAATAATGATAACTTTGTAACAAATAAAAAAAATACCAATAGGCAACAAACGATGTTGAATGTGACCTATAAAAAAACACAAAACAAAACCAAAACCATTGATGACATTCTAGACAAAATACACGAAAAAGGCATGGATTCGCTGAACCCCACAGAGAAGCAACTCCTTGAGGAATACAGCAAAAACGCATGAGAAAATTTATAAAATATTCATTCCTTTTCAGTAGCATTCTTTTTGCATTGTTACTGGCATTTTGTAAAACCATTCCCAACCTCAACCCATACGAACAAAGTTTTGCTGGTATATTAGGCTTAGCCACTCCCCTCCTTGCTATCATCAATGTTATATTTTTAATTACCTGGCTCATCTTGCGCAAATACTTCATTTTATGTATCCCATTGCTGGCCTTGATATTTAGCTGGAAAGTTTATTCAGTAACCATTGGTGGACATTTATTTTCATCCCAGCATTTTGAAAAAACACCCAACTCATTTTCATTATTGAGTTACAATGTACGTCTGCTTGATTTATACAACTGGAGCGGACAAAAAAATACAAGGGAGCTGATGATTCAATTTTTTGCAAAACAAAATCCCACTATTTTATGTCTGCAAGAATTTTATACAGGTAATGATTCTGTTGGTAAAAATAATATACGCGATATTGCCAACGCTTGTCATTATGAGTATTGGGCCAATTGCATCATCAACGAAAACAAAAGAGGTAAATGGGGCTGTGTTATTTTTTCACATTTACCCATTGTTAAAAGTCAAAACCATGATATTGATGTATTTGGAAATAATTTGCTTCAACAAGTAGATGTGCTGTTTCAAAAAGAAACCATCAGCATTTTCAATATCCATTTAAAATCAAATAAATTTAGTGCAGAAGAAGCTGATTTAATTGTCAATGGAGAACAAGTAAACTTGAGTGAACAAACAACCAGCAAAACCAAATTGATTTATCAAAAACTTGAAAAAAATGCCATTAACAGAGGATTGGAAGCTGCTTTGGTTTCAAAAATCATTACGTCCTCAAAAAATAAAAAAATTGTTTGCGGCGATCTCAATGATATACCCAGTTCCTATACCTATTTTAAAATGAGAAATACCTTAAAGGATGCTTTTTTAGATAAAGGAGTGGGTATTGGATCCACTTATATCACTAAGTTTCCAGTACTGAGAATCGATTATATATTTCATTCCAAAGAATTATACACCCTTGGTTTTCAAAAAATCAAAATACAATATTCTGATCATTATCCACTGTTGGTACATTTTGGGATTGACCACTAACGAAACAGGAATTTAAACAATGATAGAAGGTCCTAATTACTATCCAGACGTAATACTTTATTAATGCCTTCTAACTCTTCTAAACGTTTGCATAATACATCAAGTTCCTCTTTGTGATTCACAAACACCATGATGGTGCCTTCAAACACGCCATCGGAAGAATCAATACTCATGCTACGCATATTCATTTTAAGCTCACCCGATACCACATTGGTAATTTTATTAATTACACCTACATCATCAATACCATTAATTTTAACCCCTGTTAAAAAAGAGATTTCTTTGTTTTTAGCCCATTTGGCTTTTACCACCCGATGACCATAATTCGCTAATAGCGAGGCCGCATTGGGACAGTTGGTTCGATGTATTTTTAAACCCTCCCCTGAAGTTACAAAACCAAACACATCATCTCCAGGTATGGGTTGACAACAGTTGGCGAGTTTATACATTATTTTATCACTCGACTCACCAAACAAAATAAGTTCATATCCTTTGCCTGGTATTTCTTTCGCATCTTCTGTGCTAAGTAATTCTTTAATGGGTTCCTTTTTTTCTTCAACCACAAAAATCACTTTATCATTGAGGTATTTGATGCTTGACAAGGCTTTGGTTTCGAAACTACCGATGGCTATCGCATAATATAAATCGAGTGGAGATTGAAATTTATAATTACTGGCGATATCATTAATAACTGCCGTGGTGGTGGGTATTTTTAAATTTTCTAATTTTTTAAACAATATCACTTTACCATCCTGAGCAATGACACGTTTTTCTTCTTTAAGGTAATACTTAATGCGTGATTTGGCTTTGGCCGTTTTTACAAATTTGAGCCAGTCTTCATGCGGTTTTTGTTTTTTTGAAGTGATGATTTCGATTTGATCGGCATTCTTCAGGGGATGACTTAATGGTACTAATTTATAATTCACCTTTGCCCCAATACAATTTTTACCCAATTCAGAATGGATATCAAATGCAAAATCTAAAGCAGTAGCCCCTGAAGGCAATATACGCATATCACCTTGTGGGGTGTACACATAAATTTCATCTAAAAAAATATCACTTTTAATATCTTGTATAAAGTCTAAGGCATTGCTTTCCGGATTTTGAAGTAGTTCCTTGATATGTTTAAGCCATTCATCTAATTTAGACTCTTGCCCAGCATTGCCCTCTTTGTATTTCCAATGGGCTGCCAAACCTTTTTCGGCTATTTCATTCATTCTTTCGGTTCGTATTTGCACTTCAACCCACCTACCTGCAGGCCCCATCACAGTAGTATGTAAGGCTTCATAACCATTGCTTTTGGGTGTGCTAATCCAGTCGCGCAAACGATCTTTGCTATAGGTATATAAGTCAGTTACAATTGAAAAAACTTTCCAGCAATCTTCTTTTTCAGCATTTGTTTTTAAAATAATACGAATGGCAAACAAATCATAAACTTCTTCGAACGTGACATGTTTCGATCTGATTTTATGTAATATAGAATGAATTGATTTAGGGCGGCCTGTAATTTCGAAATCGAAATGATTTTTTTCAAGTTCTTCTTTGATGGGTTTAATAAACTCATTGATATACCGGGTACGTTCACGACGTGTATTTTTGAGTTTATCTACTATTTCATCATACACTTCAGTTTCGGTATACTTCAAGGCCAGATCTTCCAATTCTGACTTGATTTCGTACAAACCAAGACGATTGGCCAATGGAGCATATAAATAGGTGGTTTCAGAAGAAATTTTTAATTGCTTTTCTCTGCTCATACTCACCAATGTGCGCATATTGTGTAATCGATCGGCAATTTTTATCAATATCACACGAGGGTCATCAGCCAGGGTAAGTAATATCTTTTTAAAGTTCTCTGCTTGCTGTGTGGTGTTTTTTGATTCCACCACAGTCGATATTTTTGTCAGTCCTTCAATGATTTTGGCCGTTGTATTGCCAAATTCCATTTCAATTTCTTTTAAGGTTACTTCTGTATCTTCTACAGTATCATGTAGTAAAGCACAGATCACTGAAGTAACGCCTAATGATATTTCCTCTACTACTATTTTTGCTACAGCAAGAGGGTGTAAAATATAAGGCTCGCCTGATTTTCGTCGCATATGCTGATGTGCATCCGCAGCAATTTCAAAGGCACGTCGAACTAACTTTTTATCTCCTTTTTTCAACCTGAGTTTCAATGCCCTTAACAAGGAACGGTACTCACGTAAGATTAATTTTTTCTCTTCTTCTTCGGTCAAATTGTATTTTTCTATCTCCACCATTATATAATTTAAATCAATGATTTTCTTGCATATAAAATTAAGGATTCTTCGGTAAATAAAATGGCTTTTTTTCGATAAAAGCAGTGAAATGCAAAATCATTTTCATTTTCAATGTGTACCTTTAAGCCATGAAATTGTATGTAGTACCCACACCCATTGGCAATTTGCAGGATATCACCCTGAGGGCATTAGAAACGCTTAAACAAGTAGATATTATATTGGCAGAAGACACCAGAACCTCTAAAGTATTACTCAATCATTTTCAGATTGCTACCCCACTTTGGCGTTATCATCAACACAATGAACATAAAGTATTAGAAAACCTGATTGAAGAAATGCAGGCTGGCAAGACCTTTGCGCTCATTTCTGATGCCGGCACACCTGCTATTTCAGACCCAGGATTTTTATTGGTTCGGGCTTGCATTCAGCATCAAATACCCGTTGAATGTTTACCAGGTCCAACGGCTTTGATACCAGCGTTAGTGGATAGTGGATTTCCGATTAATCGCTTTGTCTTTGAAGGGTTTTTACCACCCAAAAAAGGCCGTCAAACTTTGCTGAACAAATTAAAAGAAGAAGAAAGAGCCATTGTATTTTATGAAAGTCCACATAGAATATTAAAAACACTCCTTGAATTGAAAAATTATTTTGAAGCTACACGTAAAATATGTGTATGCCGTGAGCTAAGCAAAAAATTTGAAGAAATCGTAAGAGGCACTTTAGATGAAGTAGCATTGCATTTTGAGAAACAGGCTCCGAGGGGTGAATTTGTCATTGTAATAGAAGGCGTACACTAAGTTGAAAAACCAGAAGCAATATATCATCATTATCCTTATGGGGGTTTTACTCTTTTTATTGGTGAAAACGCGTCATGAAAGTTATTTTCGTTCACCCAATGATACTCTTATTTTATATGATACAAGTGCCCGGCAAATACAAGAATGGGTGCCCACCTTTAACCAGTATGACAGTGTTGAAATTGCCCAGGGCCTTACTTTGTCAAGAGAAGTGATGCTTATCAATGAGCAACAAACAACCTTAGAAAAAACAACCCGAATTGGTCGTCATTTAATTGCTTCCTTTCATGCCTATTTAGGTGATCCGGAATCATTTGTATTTCAACAAACGCCTTTACAAGCCTATTATAGTATCAAAAACCGACAAACGGATTTGTATTGTACACAGTTTAGTGAGCTATTTACTTTTTTTTGCAGAATCAATCACATTATCACGCGACGAATTGAATCGTATGGTAGCAATGATCGTCATACCTTCAATGAAGTGTATTTGCCTGAAACCAACGAATGGGTATACGTTGACCTGACCTATGCGATATTGTATATAACCCATCATCATCATTACGTTTCGTTGATGCAGTTACACCAAGCATTGCAGGCAAAGACAAACGCAACTGAAATGTTAGTACATAACTATATCAATCAGCATGACAGTGTGGTAGATTTATCTTTATTGAGCGACACCCTACGTTATAATTTTGATTCAGCTGCACAATTTCTATATCATTTTGAACAAGCAAAAACCAACAATTTGTGGATTGAAAAGATTAAAAATTATTTATTAAGCCATGCCCATTATCGGTATTATGCGGCTACATCACCCAATAATCGTGCTGTTTATATCAAATATTTAGCCATGCTCTTGTTATTAGGAGGGGCATCCTATTTATTGAAACAAAGAAAGAAAAAATAAAATTGTATTTTTGTAAAAATTGCAAGTAAGGTTATCGCTGAGGCTTCATTGCCTAAGAGGAAAGTCTGGACAGCATAGGGCAACATACCACCTAACAGATGGTGTTGGTTGAAGAACTGACAAGATAGTGCCACAGAAAATAACCGTGTTGACTTTTTAAAGTTGGCATAAGGGTGAAAATGTGAGGTAAGAGCTCATGGGTAAGTATGGCAACATATTTACCGGGTAAACCTTATGTGCTGAAATGTCAAATAAGTGAGTGCTTGAGAACGGCCCGTTCGATGCTCATGGGTAGACAGATACATATTGGTGGTGACATCAATAGTAGATAAATGGTAACCATTCCAACTTGTTGGGATAACAGAATCCGGCTTATTTACTTGTAGTATTTTTTTCTTTTTCAAATTAAAATTTGTTAAAGTAAAATGTTCTTTTATATTTGCACTCCCAAACAACGAAAAGGGAGCATAGCTCAGCTGGTTCAGAGCATCCCGACTTAAGGTTGGGAGGGTCAAAGCGGTTTAGTTATCAAGTTCTAAAAAATATTGGGAGCATAGCTCAGCTGGTTCAGAGCATCTGCCTTACAAGCAGAGGGTCCGCGGTTCGAACCCGTGTGCTCCCACCCACTAAACACAAGGGTTTCAGTAAAATGAAACCCTTTTTGTTTTTTGCCATTTCGACACAATTTCGACACAATGCAAGTTATATTATACGATTTGTCATAGAAAAAATAAAATTGCACTACCTCTTTCTTTTGATAAAATAGTTAACCAGATTCAAAATTGAACAATTTAAAGTTTTCATAAATCAGAGAATTTCTGTAGAACGAATTGAATATTTACTACTTTTACAGTTGTGAAATACTCTTGGCTCATATTTTCATTTTATTTACTTGCGTTATCTGTTATGCCTTGCGGCGACAAAAATGAATGTGAATCAATGCCTGTTACCACAGAATTGACGCAAAATACGAATCATGAAAAGCATGAGCATCAGAAAGAACTTTGCTCACCATTTTGTACTTGTGCCTGTTGTGGTATATCTATTTATCAAAGTACAATACCCTTTTATTCTGTAGAGAAAAAAATTGAAGTAAATCTGTAAGAAAGAAATCCATTTTATGCTTTCATCTATGCTAAAGACATCTCGTCTATTATTTGGCAGCCGCCAAAGTGTAGCTAATTGAATAGGTCTATGCAGTTTATACAATTGCAAGGCATTATCCTTTAATTTTCCGAAAATAATTGAACGTATTACTTCATCTGTAATACGATGTGATTTAAAAATCCTATTTATCGTTCATCATTAAACATTCAAAAAATGTTAGATAAAATTATTCATTTTAGCATTCATAATAAGTTCATCATTGGTATGTTCACACTCTTTCTTGTCGGGTTTGGCATTTATTCCATAAAGAATTTGCCTATTGATGCTTTGCCTGACATTACAAATAATCAGGTGCAAATTATCACGACCGCCCCTACATTGGCAAGTCAGGAAGTAGAGCAGTTAATTACCTATCCCATTGAACAGACCATAAAAACAGTCCCCAATTTAGTTGAACTACGAAGCATCTCACGTTTCGGTTTATCGGTTGTTACTGTCGTATTTAACGAGGAGACAGATATTTTTTGGGCAAGGGAACAAATTTTTCAGCGTATAAAAGAAGCGGAAGAGCTCATTCCGAAATATGTAGGTTCGCCTTCGCTCGCACCCATCAGCACAGGTTTAGGTGAAATATATCAATACGATGTATATGCCAAACCGGGCTACGAAGATAAATATTCATCCACCGAACTTCGTACCATACAAGACTGGATTATTATTCCACAACTGCAAGGAGTAAAAGGTGTAGCAGAGGTAAGTACCTGGGGAGGTTCATCAAAGCAATATGAAATTGCAGTGGACCCAAATAAGCTAAATAGTCTTGGGACTACAACGACTGAAATATTTGATGCAGTAGAAAAAAACAATCAGAATACAGGCGGAGCCTATATTGAAAAAGATAATCTGGCCTATGCAATACGTGGTGTGGGAATGGCAAATGGTATAAAGGATATAGAGAATATAGTGGTAAAAAATAGACAGGGGGCACCCATTTTAATTCGCGATGTAGCAACTGTGCAGGAAGGAACGGCTATAAAATATGGAGCTGTTACCAAAGATGGAAAAGGAGAAATAGTTGGAGGATTAGTCCTCATGCTGAAAGGAGAAAACTCAAGTGAAGTGGTAAAGGCTGTAAAGGAACGTATGATACAAATCAACAAATCGTTGCCTGAAGGCGTGGCAGCAGAAGCCTTTATTGACAGAAGTAAATTAGTGAATAATGCAATAAGTACTGTTGTTACCAATCTAATAGAAGGCGCATTAATTGTCATCTTTGTTTTAGTGTTATTTTTGGGAAATTTAAGGGCAGGGCTAATAGTTGCTTCAGTTATTCCATTATCAATGTTGTTTGCTGTTATCATGATGAATGCCTTTGGAGTGAGCGGAAATTTAATGAGTTTAGGAGCTATTGATTTTGGTATCATAGTAGACGGTGCTGTTATTATTGTAGAAGCTACGATGCATCACCTTTTCAAATTGCAACGGAAAAATTCATTGACACAAAGTGAAATGGATAAAGAGGTATTTATTTCTGCGTCTAAAATAAGAAGCAGCGCAGCATTTGGAGAAATCATTATCCTCATTGTATATCTTCCAATTTTAGCATTGGTAGGTGTTGAAGGTAAAATGTTTACTCCTATGGCAAAAACAGTTGGATTTGCAATAGCTGGGGCATTTATATTATCACTCACATATGTTCCGATGGTAAGCAGCTTATTTCTTTCAAAAAAGACAATACACAAAGAAAATTTAAGTGACAAAATGATGCGCTTTTTTGAGAACTTATATACTCCACTGCTGAATAAGGCACTTAGATTAAAAGTTATAGTATTAGCTGCTACACTATTACTTTTTATCGTTGCTATCTTGGTTTATAGGTCACTGGGAGGAGAATTTATGCCTAAATTAGATGAAGGTGATTTAGCTATAAATTCAACCATCATGACAGGAAGCTCGCTATCGCAAATGATTTATACCACAACACAATATGAAAAAATGATAAAAGCAAAATTTCCTGAAGTGAAAAATATTGTAAGTAAAATTGGCAGTGGTGAAATTCCTACGGACCCTATGCCGATTGAAAGCGGGGATTTGATTATTACACTGAAAGACAGAAAAGAATGGAAAACAAACGAAACTACTGAAGAGCTTGGAGAAAGAATAAAAAAGGAAATGATGAAAATTCCGGGTGCAAATATTGAAGTTTCACAGCCTATTCAAATGCGTTTTAATGAACTAATGACAGGCAGCAGAAGTGATATTGCTATCAAAATATTTGGTGATGATTTGGATATTCTTTCTTCTAAAGCAAATGAACTAATGAAATCTATAAAAGGTATCGAAGGTATAGGTGATTTGAAGGCGGAGACTGTAACCGGATTACCTCAGATAACCATAAAGTATGACTATAATAAAATTGCACTTTATGGTCTTAATATAGTAGATTTAAATAAAATTGTCCGAAGCTCTTTTGCGGGAGAAAGCGCAGGTAAAATATATGAAGGAAGCAAGCGGTTTGACATTGTGGTCCGTTTGCAAAAAGATATGCGAACAGATATTTCTGACGTATCTAATTTATATATCCCCTTACCAGATGGCAATCAGGTTCCACTTTCACAAGTGGCAACTGTGAGTTATGAACTTGGCCCGGTGCAGGTAAGCAGAGAAGATGGAAAACGAAGAATAGTGGTTGGCCTAAATGTGAGGGGCAGGGATATAAAAAGTGTTGTAGAAGAAATTCAGCATCATTTGGATAAAACGTATAAACTCCCAGCTGGTTATTACCTGACTTATGGTGGTACATTCAAAAATTTGCAGGAAGCAAACCAACGACTTTCTATTGCAGTACCAGTTGCTTTAGTATTGATATTCGTACTTTTATTTTTTACATTTAATAGTATGAAACAAGCTACCTTAATTTTTGTAGCCATTCCATTATCAGCTATCGGTGGAGTGTTTGCCTTATGGCTGCGGGATATGCCTTTTAGTATTTCAGCAGGTATTGGGTTTATTGCCTTGTTCGGTGTAGCTGTATTAAATGGTATAGTTTTAATTGCTTACTTTAATCAGTTAAAAGCTGAAGGGAATGATGACCCTATCCAAAGGGTCATACAAGGAACTAAAACCCGCTTGCGCCCTGTATTAATGACTGCTTTTGTGGCATCTTTAGGATTCCTGCCTATGGCTCTTTCAAATGGTAGCGGAGCAGAAGTGCAAAAGCCCTTGGCTACCGTAGTTATTGGTGGCTTGATTTCCGCAACTTTTTTAACGCTCATAGTTTTACCCATTTTGTATTTAATTTTTGAAAAGGGCATGAAACGAAATAAGAAAATACTGATTCAAAAAATATCTATTGTTATGCTGTTTTTATTCATAACAAATTTTGCAAAAGCTCAACAAACAATTTCTTTGTATGAAGCCATTGACTTAGCAAAAAAGAATAACAAGGAACTACAAATTAGCGATGTAGAAATAGAGAAACAACGAATTTTAAAAGGAGCTTCATTTGAAACTGACCCAGCGCAAATTCAATATCAGGGTGGCCAGTTCAATACAAAAGCTTACGACCATAATGTTAGTATTCAGCAATATTTCCCCTTAGGGAAACTCAGCAAAGCTAATAAAGCATTACAGAATGACCTCATAATACTGGCCGAAAAGAGAAAATCATTGCAGGCTTACGAAATTGAAAAAGCAGTTACACTTTCTTATTACCAATATCTCTATGGAGATTACCTGCTTTCACTAAATAAAGAATTGGATAGTGTGTATGCCAAATTTTTGAAGAACGCAGAATTGCGGTTTAAAACTGGTGAAAGCGGTAAAATAGAAGTGCTTGGAGCAAAAGCCAAAAAGAAAGAAATAGAAATTACGCAAAAACAATTAGCGTATGACTTAATGATGTATAAAAGCCAGTTCAATTATTTTTTACAAAGTAAAAATGAAAATATACCTTCTTCAGTTGCATTAAAATATAATGTAAATGACAACGATACACTTCGTTATCAAAACATACTGATTGATATTCAAAATCAGAAATATGATGTAATTAAGAAGGAAAATGATATTCTGAATGCTAAAAAACAACCAAAATTAGGAATAGGTTATTTTGCTCAAAGTATAGATAAACAGTTTTATTATCAGGGGTTTACAGCCGGTGTACAGGTTCCCCTGTTTAACAAAGCCAACAGAGCAAGAATAGAAGCTAATAACCTCACTAAAAAACAATACAATTTACTATCGGAGCAATACAACCTGCAAACACAAAATATGCGGACCCAGCGAAGAGCTGAATATCTCAAACAAGCAGAGGGCTTAAATTATTATGAAAATGAAGGTTTGCAATATGCAAATGAAATTATACAAACAGCACAAAAAAGTTTTGCAAACGGCGATATGAGCTATTGGATTTACATCAATTTTTTAAATCAGGCAATTGATATTAAAAAACAATATGCAGAAGCTATAAACGAATATAACAGAAGTGCCATTGAATTACAATATCAATCAATAAAATTATTATCAAATGAAAATTAAAATAAATAAGACAACATGCATTATAATAGCCATCATAGGACTATTCTTTTCAACTTCATGTGGAAACAAGAAAGCAGATTCTGTAAAAGAAGAAGAAAAAACAGAAAAAAAAGAAGGTGACCATACCGGTGAGCATGAGGACGAAATAGCACTTACACTGGAACAATATAAAGCTGTTCAAATCGAAACCGGCACAATAGAAATGCGAAACCTGAATGCTGTAGTAAAGGCTAATGGATACACCAGTGTACCCCCCCAAAACAATGCTAATGCCTCATCACTAATGGGTGGTGTAATTCAGGATATATATGTATTAGAGGGCACTTATGTGACTAAGGGAAAAGTGCTGGCTTCTATAAAAAATCTGGAGATTATTGAAATACAGGAGGAGTATAAAACTTCTATTGCCAGTATTGAATACTTAGAACTGGAATATCAGCGTCAAAAATCCCTGACAGATGAAAATGTCAATGCAAAAAAAATATTTCAGGAAGTAAAATCCAAATTAGCAATGGAACGTGCACGGGCGCAAAGTGCTAAAAGCAAATTAGATGCCTTACATGTTGGCACAAATTCAAACGGTGGCACTTTTCCTGTCCTCTCACCTATCAATGGTTATGTAGGAAAAATATTTATCAATAAAGGAGCCTATGCAGAAGTTGGGAAACCGCTTTTTGAAGTAGTGGATAATACCCAGATGCACCTCGACCTGAATGTGTATGAAAAAGATTTATTCAAAATAAAGGAAGGTCAAACTGTAGATGTAGTACTTACAAATCAAAATAACAAATCCATCAAAGCAACTATTTTTGGTATCAACAAATCATTTTCTAATGAGAGCAAAACAGTGGCTGTACATTCACGCATAAACAGCAATGATGTAAAAGGACTTATAGCAGGCATGTATGTTTCTGCAAATATCAATGTAGTAAATGTATATGTAAAGGCTGTACCAAAAGAAGCGGTAGTCAAGGAAGGTGAAAAATATTATATCTTTATTGAAGAAGGGGAAGAGGAACGAGTTATAGAAGAAGAAGGGCCACATGAACACAATGATAAAGATGCACATAAACATACTGACGATGGCAAAGTAGAAAAGAAAGAAAAAGTAATCGCATTTAAACCTGTGGAAGTGGTGCCGGGAACAACTGATTTAGGCTATACCGAAATATCCGTGATAGGAGAACTGCCCGCAAACGCGAAAGTGGTTATTAAAGGAGCATTTTATTTATTGTCAACAAAAGTTGGTGGAGGCGAGCATGTACATTAATTTTATATCTTATAACAAAAAAAATAACAACAAAAAATGAACAAGCAAATCTTAACGACAATCGCAATCTTATTGATAAGTACAATTTCTTTATTTGCTCAAGAAAATAAAAAGCATAAATCAAATAAAAAAACAATTACTATTAAAACAAAAATCTTTTGTGACCATTGTGTAAAATGTGAAAGTTGCAAAGCAAGGGTAGAAAACAAAGTATATGAATTAAAAGGTATCCGTTCGGTAGAAATGATTCCAAAGAACGAAACAATTCACGTCATTTTTAATCCTAAATTCGTTACAGCACAAAAAATCAAAGAACAGGTCGCTTCTACAGGTTATGACGCTGATGAAATAAAAGCAACAAAAGAACAAATTGCAGGTTTGGATGACTGTTGTCAAAAGCGATAAACATTAACAATGTATATTATTCATACTACATACCTTTGCATTCTAAATTTTATAAATAATGAAGATGAACAGAATGAATTGCTGGAAATGTGTAATGATGCTTGCCTCCATTTTAGGAATGGCAAGTGCAATCATATAACAGTATATCAAAAAACTATAATGATAGAGAGGTTGTGGGAATATCCACAACCTTTTTTTAGTAACTAATCCTAAAAAAAATAAATGATGCACAAGCACACATACGATGCTCAAGGCAAGCAACTTTGCTGCACACAGGAAGAAAAAATATATCAAAAAGCCAACGCATCTGAATTATTAGACGAAGAGCATACAGAACATGACGAACATAATCATGGAGAGGTAGATATACAGAGTACAGAAGAAAATAAACAGACTACATTTCAAATGTTTTTGCCTTCTCTTATCAGTAGTCTTTTATTAATTGCAGCAATTGTATTAGATAATTATATCAAACCAGAATGGTTCACAAACAACATACGTTTAGTATGGTATATTGTTGCCTATCTTCCGGTAGGTTTCCCGGTAATAAAAGAAGCTTTTGGGAGCATAAAAGAAGGAAAGATTTTTTCCGAGTTCTTACTAATGTGTATTGCAACCATTGGGGCATTTGCCATAGCTGAATATCCTGAAGGAGTTGCAGTAATGCTATTCTATACTATAGGGGAAGTCTTTCAAACCTTAGCGGTAAAAAGGGCAAAGAAAAATATCAAATCCCTATTGGACCAGCGACCTGATGAGGTCACGATTTTACAAAATAATCAGCCGAAAACTATCAAAGCAGAATCAGTGAACATTGGTGATATTATACAACTAAAGGCGGGTGAAAAATTAGGACTGGATGGAGAATTACTCACAGAATCTGCCTCTTTCAATACGGCTGCACTTACTGGAGAAAGCAAACCTGATACCAAAGCCAAAGGAGAAACAGTATTGGCCGGCATGATAAATTTAAATACAGTTGCTCAGGTAAAAGTCACAACCGCATACGTTGACAGTAAACTTTCAAAGATTTTAGAAATGGTCCAAACAGCCACTGCCCAAAAGGCACCAACTGAATTGTTCATTCGTAAGTTTGCAAAAATTTATACCCCTATCGTTGTTTTCTTAGCTGTAGCAATTTGTTTTCTCCCAATGGCATTTGCTGATAATTACATATTTAAAGAATGGCTATACAGGGCATTGGTTTTTCTGGTTATTTCCTGCCCTTGTGCATTGGTTATTTCTATCCCATTGGGTTACTTCGGCGGTATAGGTGCAGCCAGTAAGAAAGGCATCTTATTTAAAGGCAGTAATTTTTTAGATATTCTCGCTAAAATACAAAACGTAGTGATGGATAAAACTGGCACTATGACAGAGGGAATTTTCAAAGTACAGGAAGTAAATATCAAACCCGAGTTTAATAAGAATGAGATATTGCAAATAGTAAACGTATTGGAAAACCAGAGTACTCATCCTGTAGCAACAGCTATTCATGAGCATGTGGGTAAATTAAATACAGAAATAAAACTAAATAATGTTGAAGAAATTGCGGGGCATGGCTTAAAAGCAGAAATTAACAGCAAAGAAATTTTAGTTGGGAATTTTAAATTGATGGATAAATATTCAATCAAATATGATATAAACCCTGATAGTATTGTTTATACCTTAATTGCTATTGCTTACGACAAAAAGTATGCAGGTTATATAACTATTGCTGATAGCATTAAGGAAGATGCACAGGATGCAGTAAACAGGTTGCATAGTATGAATGTAAAAACTACTATGTTAAGTGGTGATAAAACTAATGTTGCAAAATTTGTAGCAGATCAATTAGGAATAGACAATGTATTTGGAGATTTGCTACCTGAAGATAAAGTAAACAAGATAAAAGAAATAAAAGTCCGAAATGAAACTGTGGCATTTGTTGGTGATGGAGTTAACGATGCACCTGTAGTAGCTTTAAGCGATGTAGGAATTGCAATGGGAGGATTAGGAAGTGATGCAACAATTGAAACCGCCGATGTAGTAATTCAAGATGATAAACCGAGCAAAATTGCAATGGCTATAAACATAGGCAAACAAACGAAAAAAATAGTTTGGCAAAATATAATTCTTGCATTTACAGTAAAGGCAATAGTTTTAATTCTCGGAGCAGGTGGATTAGCTACTATGTGGGAAGCAGTCTTTGCAGATGTAGGAGTTGCATTATTAGCTATTCTCAATGCTGTAAGGATACAGCGAATGAAATTTGACTGATGCTGGACTTGAACTATCCTCAGCTATTTCTCAACACTACCTGTCATTTTTTAGCAAAAAGATATAATTTCGCAATATGAAAAATTTAATAGTTTTCGCAATGTCGGTTATTTCACTACTAAGTGTGAATGGGTGCAAAAAAAAACCAGCCGCCGGATTAGGTGGTAGTGCAAATCTCAAAATAAGCGCTAAGCACCATGGAGCCAATATAGACAGTTGCACCATATATATTAAATTTAATAGTTCAGAAGCCCCCGATAACCTATCTGACTATGACCTGAGCCAGCACCTGGCATTGGACGCAAACGGCTATAGCAATACAATTTTCAGTGGATTAAAAAAAGGTGATTATTATATTTTTGCCTACGGTTGGGACCCTGCGATTTCAGCAAACATTAAAGGCGGCATTCCTTACACCATTAAACAGGAAACAGACATTGAAACTATCATTCCGGTGACAGAAGAATAAAACTTATATTAGCGCAGTAAGAGTTTATTGTTTACCTATTTCTTTTGACCTATTTCTTTGACCTTAGCGAAAAGTTGGTTTTCACTTCCTTCTTCATAACCAGTATGTTCAAATACAATATTACCGTTTCTGTCTACTAACATTGAATAAGGTACATTCTGAAAATTGAGTGAGCGTTTTAAATCACTGTTAGGGTCAAGGTAAACAGGAAATGTCCAGCCTTGAGATTTACTGTATGTTTTCACCATAGCAGTATTACGTGAGTCATCAATAGAAACTGCCATGTAATTAAAATCAACTTCTTTTTGCCACTCAGGTAATTTTGTCTTAATGTTTTTTATTTCCTGTTTGCACGGTATGCACCAGCAAGCCCAAAAACTTACAAGTGTGACTTTGCCTTTCTCAAATGTTTCATTGAATGGTATTTGCTTACCATTTATGTCACGGACCATTGTAGTAGGAAGCTCCTGATTTTGAGCATAAACTGTTATTGCAGAGAATAAGGCAAAGGCACTAATAAGTAATTTTCTCATGCGTTTACTTGTTTATATAGCTATATACCAATGTACAAATTACTGTTTCAATATTTTCTTACTGTACACAGTTTTATCTGTGTTTACTATCAGATTGTATACTCCATTACTTAATCCTGAAAAATCAATATCGTATGACAATTGACTGCCTGATATAGAAAACGTTTTTACTACTTTGCCGTCAAATGAAATAATTTTACCGTTGATATTATCAGATAGCGAAGTTTTGAAATCCAGATGCAAAACACCGGAAACAGGATTTGGCGAGGCCATTATCACTTCATCAAAACCAATGTCAGAAACGCTTGTTGGACCATGATTAATCATGATATCATCAATATACACATTGTTTCCAAAATTACTTGTGGTATAAAATGCAACCAGCACTTCCGCCTGTCCTGCGTACGAAGCCATACTCACGGTATCTGTTCTCCATTGCGCTGCCGAAGGTGTCCATGCTGAAGCAGAAACAGGCGCTGTTGCCAGTACTGCCCCCGCCTTGTCGTAAATGGATGTCCATGTACCACCACAGTTGGTTGAAACGAGCACCTGCAATTTATCATTGGTAGTGGCATCGTATTGTGCATGGGCTACACTGAAAATCAGCCGGGCGCCGCTTGTTGCAGTTGCCATATTTATTTTTGGTGATATCAGGTAATCTTTCTGCCCTGTGATATCTTCTGCACCTGAGAAATTATCCATCTTCATACAGCCTGTACTGAGTCCGAAGCCGCCCGTGCTAACGCGGGTCATTTTGTTGTTTGGATTATATTGCGCAACGTTCCATCCTGCAGGAGGAAATGTAGCTGCGGTAAAAGTTTCGGTGAAAGGATAATTCGCAGCAGGATTGAAAGCCCTGAAGGATCCTTCGATTGTTTTATTCAGATCCACATCATCAGGAGTTCCATTCACGTTGATAGCGGTTATTTTCAATAAATGATTACCGTTTACAACCGCCGATAATGGGAAAGTTACATTCGCTGTAGCCCCTGAAGCGAGTGTGCCGGTCCAGTTGTGAGTCACAGGTGTGCCGTTGTTTACAGTATACTGGAAGCTTACGCTTGTGATGATGCTCGTACCCTTATTCAGGATTGTGGCGATAGGTGTAATGTTTGCGAGGCAGCTACTAAATGAAGTAGAGTAAAAATTTGGCTTGTAGTTTTGCACTACAGGAGATATAATAGCTGTAAGTGCAACATCTTTTGCAGGTGCGGTAGCATCCAGACGATAGACTGTATTGGTGGTCTTGTTTACACACCATATACGTCCGTCAGGACCTACTTTTACACCCATCATACCGGGCAAACCGGTGGTAATAGTTGTCATTAATGCAAATGGTGAAGTGTTGTAGATATAAATGGCTCCTGTAGTATTGTCTGATACTACAAGCCTGTTTTTATAGTAATCAATTCCGCAAGGTTGTGTAGGTAAAGTTACAAGGTCCTCTACAGTGGCAGTTTCAATTTTCTGGTAAGCTGCCAGCGGCTCTTGTGCGGTGGCAGGTACAGTAAGGTTACCGGTCATGTTACCCGTATTGGTATTCATTCTTTTTATTTTTTTTGAGCCTCCGTCTATGAAATAAAGCCATCCGCTTGCTTTATCAAGTATCATGTGACTTGGTATATTAGGAACACGTGTTACAAGTACATCTGTATATCTGTATATTTTACCGGCTGAGTGGTTATCATATCCCGGACCATGATGCTGTACGAAATCATACAGGCAGATATTGCCGTTATGACCATCATTTACCCAATATGCCAGCGCTGAATCATGTGCAATACCCATTGCAAAAGGGCTTTGATGCAGCATATCGTAATGGCTTCCTAATGGCAATCCGTTTACCCAGTTGTTTTGGAATACCCGTGCAGTGATGGCTGTATCACCGGACCAAAGTGCAGGGCCCATAAATGTGGAGGTTCCCCCATTGGTACTTTGTATTTCATTCACACAGGCCCAGAAACCATCATCTCCAAAAGCAATCGCCGGGGGGAATCTCATAAAGTGACCAGTATGCGAATCCTGACGATGCTGACTTGTTTGGTTAGGCAAACCTGCATTGTAAATAATTACTACCGAACCGCCGTTGGCAGTGCCACGATTTGCAACCCACAGTTCATTTGAATTTGGTTTAAAATCTAAATCCTGCGGTTGGTTTACCTGATTGGCAGCGCCAGCCACGGCAGTGGGTGTAACCACCACGATATAATTGTCAAGAAAATTTTGTGCTTTTGCTGCGGTACATGTGCAACACAGCATAAAAAGAGAATAAATTGTTTTTTTCATTTGTTTATTTTTTATGATTTAACTTATTTTAATACAGGTATAACAACCATAAAGCACAGAAGGCTGCTCTATCTATCAACTTGGGTTGTTAAAATAAAATCAGGAAAACCTCGACGGTTGCCATACCATCGATGAAGCTCTGGATGGAAGAAATTGACTGTATGCATCATAACCAGGCAAATCCTGAGTTGTGATCCTAATATCACAAGATGCAGAAAGAGATGATGTCATTAAAAAAAATACCGAACAGCACTGACAGGATGCCAAAGGATTGCATCCTTCGCATCCGTTATCTGAAGGCGTATCTTCGCATGTATTTTTACTTGAGTTCTCTGTCGTAGAAGAGCAGCAAGAACTCGCTTGCTTTGAATCCATGAATGGTTTTGGACACGGCAAAACAGCAAGTATTAAAATATAAACAGATAATATAAAACTAATAGTCCTCACAAATCAAAGATAAGACTTTAAAGGTTATTTCAAAACTTTATAAAGAAATAGTAGTTTTTCCCGACCCCAAAAAAAGTAGCTCTTTGAAGCCGAATTTCAACTTAATATGTTTAAATGGGATTTAGTTTGCAATAAAATAGGGGTCTACAGATAATTCTGCTTTAAAATTAAGAATTAAGTGTAACTTGTACTATCTTGTTTTGATGGGTACTTATTAGTTCCATATATGCAAAAACATGCTACACTAATTTTTTACTGAAGTGACAAATTTAGATTATTACTTAAAAGTAAGTTTAATTCTATCGGCAATTTATATTCTGAAAGTGCTTCTTCTGTGTCAGCGTTTATCCAATTTGAATGTGCCGAATCAAAAACCCACTCGTCATAATCATTAAGTGATTGAAAGTTTACAGCATTTGCATTACTATTTTTTGGAAGGTTGAATCCGAATCTATCAAACAATCTATGTCCTTTCATAGCAGCTATTATATTATCAAAAGCTGAAACATATATAGTAGGATTATTGCTTTGTTTTGATTTTTTATTTATATCGGGTTCAGTAAATATTTTTGTGCCATACTTTACGCATTCTATTAGGTCTCTTTCTATATTTTGAACTTTTCGCATATTCTGTGCTGCTCTGGTTGTCCATTTAGTACCATTTGTATCCTTCCATAATTTCACCCATTCATTTATGAGTATTATTGCAATTTCCTTAGTTGGTACAATGATATGAAAGTGTGGGTTATATGTCTTCATAATGGGGTTAAAGTTACATTCGAGGGACCTAATACCCATTAATGAATTTCCTCTACCTCTCTGGTTTCTTTTACGGTATTTATCACTAATTTTTTCGAATCCTTCTACAAGCTTACAAACTAATAAACTCAATCGCTCGTACGGAATAGCTTTTATCGTAAGGGTGACAAAATAGGCATCATTCCAATTTTTCAAAATTGGCAAATATTTATTAAGTATTTCTGCTTTTCGAATACACAAACAAACTGTACAGAATTTATTCTTACAGTACTTTCCAAATAAACGTCCTTCTGAACTGTATGCACGACTTAGGCAATAATAAGCGTTCCAATATTGTTCTACTCTATCAAAAGCGCCTTTTTCTTTAGCTATGTCTATGAGTGCAAGTAATATTTTTTGAGTAATGGATTTCCTTTTTGCCCAGCCATTCATTTGATTAGTTTTACTTAAATCTGCACCCTTACCTGTGACTGTAATTTTCTTTTTTTTGGACACTTTTTCTGGCTTTTCTGTCCCCCTTTGTGCTAATGTATTAAGCAGAGTCCTCATCATAGAAATAACAAACGTACGTTTGTTTGAAATCCCTATTTACGAATTCTTCCTGAGGCACATTATAACCATTTGATGAGAGGCTTTTTCTTATTTTATTGATTTGTTGCGATTGATCATTACCATCTTTATTATATTGAATAAATACTGTATAGGACTTTTCTGGTTTTATCACCCTTTTTGAATTGCTAGTCACTTGCTTTATCTCCTGTTGGATATGATTGATTTGCTGTTCCGAATTTTTATTTCCAATGTCCTTCTCCACTTCAGATAGTTTTTGGGTTAATAATTTTACCTGCTCACGCAATATGGCATTATTCTCATCTAAATTGATACTTGACCTCTCAAAATGATTCGATATGGCTTCATTCAACGAATCATTGATTTTTTGAATATAATCATTGGTTAGTTTGAGTTGATTGTTTACTTTTTGCTCAGTATTTAAGCGATATGCTAAAATAAAATACTAAAAGCTGCAATCATAAAGACAAATACGACCAACAAAGTGGTTTGCTTGCTCTTTTTTTCGTTGTCAATAAACTGTTGCAATAAATCATCTTGTGATGTCATATAAGCATAATTTAAAATTTAAAAAGGGATATATTCGTAGGTTTCCATATTTTGATAATTACGATCAAAGCAATGCTTAAAAACATCAAAAAAGTAATACCTGCAACAAGTATGCTTAAATGAAAAGTAGCCCAAACCGTAGCGATGATACCTGCTAAAACAACCAACGAAGCTAACAGGTAATAATAACGCTGGGTATTGTCATTGCTCGATTTTACACCAAGTCCTTCTTGTGCTACCCGTTTCACAATATTTGTCAAAGCTACATTGATATTAGGTTGTGTTTCAAGAGGCTTATCTTTTGCAGGCAATATCTGGGTTTCCACTTTTTCAAATAAGGAATCCCGATCCCAATAAAATGAACTCAAAAGTATTGGAAATGATTGTATGTTATTTTCTACACTTACTTTAAACTGATTCATACATTTGTCTTCATTCGCATAATTGACACTGAGTAAATGGATATTGCAATCCGATTCATTTATTATCGAAATAATTTTATTTTCATCGGCTTGCATGGCAAACTGTTGTTCATTAAAAATCAAATCGGCATTATTGCTTAATCGCGAAAAATGCAATTTTACAGCCTGTATCAATTTTACATTTTCGATAGGCTCATTGTCTGTATAAGAAAAAAATATCTTTTTTTTCATGCTTACATTATGGTTTCAAATCAAAGGCCGCAGGAAAATGTTCAGGTTTGACTTCTTTCTTACCTGCTGCCAAACCGATAGCGATTAAGTCATTTGTATTGGCTGCATTATCCATTTCACTTAAAGTATCTAACTGGTCGTCATTAAAGTCAAATCCAAGTGCTTTTACCTGGTCAACATCAAAAAAGACATTAAATCGATTATAAGTAAATTGTTCATGACCACCAATTAAGTCATCTTTCAAATCGCCAATTTCTCTATCTATTACCCGAGCGGTGAGTGATGTACTCATACTTTGCATCATGGTTTCGATAAACTCTGTAGAGTCGCTCATAAATACATCTGCAACAATTTGGGCTAATTGAAGGTTATTGGGATTTTTATATTTATCAAGATTTAAATTGCGAGGTCTACGACCAGTTCCAATTGAGGTAATCATCAAATGATCTTTTCCTGTTTTCCAATGAAGGTTATATCCTTTAAAAGTAGCAATCATAAACAATTGCAAGGAAGGGTTATTCATCAAACTAAACCCACCATCTACAAATAAATATTCCTTTTGTGTACCGATATCTTTAAGTACTTCGGGTATAAAATACGTTGGAGCAGCTGCACTAGCTCTAACATAGTCTTTGACATAAAAATTATTTCTTTCAAAATATTTTGCTTTCGGGTTATTGGTTAAAGGCCAGGTACTAAAACTGTCAAGTCTTTTGGCTACAATTGTCAAACCCGTTTTGATGTCATCATCTCCTATTTTGATATCTTTAAAAAATTGATCCAAATGTCTTCTCAGGGGTTTTACATCATATTTACTTTTCCATAAATCATGTATTTTATCAAGCCATCCTCCTTTTTGAAAAATGTCACTTCCCAATTCTTTATATTTCTGGGTGATTTCATCTACACTCATTCCAATAGCCAGGGCTGCAGCTATAATGGCTCCGGTGCTTGTACCTCCAATTAAATCGTAGTAATGATGCAACCTAAATGAATCGGGAGGAATGACATCTTTAAATCGCTCTTTAAGCATGTCTTCAATATTTTTAAAATACCTAAAGAGAGTGCCCCTCTAATGCCACCGCCGTCAAGTGATAATATACGTTTAGTATCAGCAAGGGATAAATGTTCGTGTAAACTTTTCATGTTGTTCTTTTATTTTCTATAAAAATAATCATTTTTAGATTTTTTTCTTATATTTACCTTACAAATCAATAGAATAGTCGCAAAAAGCAATCTGTGCATTCAACCCGTTTTTTTTTGTATTCCTGCTTCTTGTCCTTCATCGATTTTAAAAAATTAACTATGAAACGAATTTGCACTTTATTGTTGTTTTGTTTTTTTTCAAATTTCATTTTTGCCCAAAATACGATTCAGATACAGTCGGCTCCTTTACATATTATGAATTGCCCCGACATTTGTACCACATTGTATGCCAATTTTCCTAAACCCCTCAAAACAACGGCTTATACTGTCAGTAATACCGCCTATGCTCCAATTGCTATTAATGGAACCCCTGTAAGTTTTACTGACGATAAATTTACCAATGCCCTACCCTTAGGCTTTGAATTTTGTTTTTTCAATCAAGTGTATACCCAGTGCTACCTTTCTGACAATGGTGTGCTAACTTTTAATAACATGTATAGTGGCGGCAATTGCAATAACAATATCCAGCAAACCCTTCCTTATTTTAATTCAACTTTTCCAGACAATGCCATCTTTTTTCTTTTTATGGATATCAACCCTAACCAGGGTGGAAGTATACAGTATGCTACCACAGGTGTAGCCCCTTATCGAAAATTTATTGTGAGTTATCAGAATGTGCGATTGTTTGGCAATACATGTGCTGGCACCACATCAAGTTTTCAAGTAGTACTAAGTGAAACCACCCATACGATTGAAACTTTTATTGGCAATAAAGTAGTTTGCGATAATAATCCAAATCAATATGCCAATTTTGCAACTGTAGGAATACAAAATATTGGTGCCACTACTTTTTACACAGCCCCGGGCAAACATGCTTCTATCTTTACAACTGCAAATGAAGGTATTCGTTTTTCTCCTGCTGGCCCCCTAGATTATATCATGACATGGGAAAACAAATATGGTCAAACCATTGCAGCCAATACAGATAGTGTTTTATTTTGCCCCGATAATTTCCCTTACGACTGTATAAGAGCAAAAATTGAAATCTTTTGCCCACATAGTTTTCAATACGATTCAGTTATCATCAACAAGCCTATTCCAACCATTAATAACATTCAAATTGTACAACCGCTTTGCGATAATAATACCACAGGAGCCATATTGGTGAATGCCACTGTTGTAGCACCTCCAGCACAATATGCTTTGAACAATGGCCCTTTTGGTCCCAATAATATTTTTACCGGCCTGGGGCCCTGGCTCATACCTCATCACGGTACAAGATGCCAATGGTTGCAAAAAAGATACGACGGTTGTGATAGAGCCTATCGTCCAATTGTGGATGGCTACCGATACTATCATTAATCCAATTTGCCCCGATTCAAATGGCAAGGTAGTAGTACATATCAACGGAGGTACAGGGCCATATATCATTTCGTGGTCAAATGGTGATTTTGGCAATACTTGCGATAGTATTGGTCCAGGTGGCGTTGTGGCAACAGTCACCGATGCTAATGGCTGTGTGGAAATATTTCCAATTATTTTGGTTTATGACAGTTTACCTGAAGTACAATACACCCTGACACAGCCTGTATGTGGCGACTCCAGTGGTGCAATATCCATCACCGTCACCAATGGTACACCCGCGTATATCCTACTCTGGAATACGGGTGATACGAGCTATGCCCTCAACAATCTGATGGCTGGCTTTTATGGAGTAACGGTCACCGATGCCAAAGGATGTGTCACAAATTTTAGTACCAACCTCACCGATTTAGATCCCGTGACGACTTCAATATCGTCTACCAATACAAAATGCGGACTCAATAATGGGGTTGCAAATGTGCTGGCAACCGCTGGCGTTCCTCCCTATACTTACCAATGGATACCATCAGGACAATTGACAGCAACTGCTACCAATCTACCCCCGGGTGTGCATATTTGTAAAACAATGGATGCCACCAATTGTTTTACATTAGACACCTTTAATATTCTACCCTCTTTGGCCCTGATCAATAGTGTATCTTATTCCAATGCTAATTGTGATACCAGCAATGGGTCTATTTATTTAAACGGGGTACAAAACGCACAAGGCACGGTAACCCGATTGTGGAGCAATGGTCAAACAGGCACTTCTATTTCCGGACTGGCAGCTGGTACCTATTGGATACAAACCACTGATGCCATTGGTTGTGTTAAAACAGATACTATTATGTTACTCAATGATGGCAAACCACAGTTAATGGTCGTTTCTTATTTACCTCCTTTATGTTATGGCGACAAAGGAGCTGCAGTTCTTGGTGGCGTATTTGGAACAGCCCCTTACAAGTTTTCATTAGATGGCATTAATTTTACAAGTGATGCCCAACTTGATAATATATTAGCAGGCGTTTATACCATTTATATTACAGATGCCAATTCATGTTTAAATTCCACTGTAGTTACCTTTACCCAACCTCCCCTCATCGAGTTAAGCTATGTTGCAGATTCAGTGGTTTGTTTTAATGATTATACCTCTACCATCAGCTATTCGGCATCAGGGGGTACTCCAGGTTATCTTTATTCATTCAACAATGGAATTTACAATTCCGACACAGCCCAATACCAAAATACTCAAGGTATTTATACCGTATTGGTTAAAGATGCCAACAATTGTACAAGGCCTTTTAATGTAGAAGTTCCGGGCCCCAAACAAGCCCTGGATGTAAAATTTGACAAGAAAAATATTTATTGTTTTGAACAACAAACGGGCTCATTTACTGCAACCATTCTGGGTTGCTGGCAACCTTATACTTATACTTGGAGTAATGGCGCTAATGGACTGACTTTTTAATAACTTAGGCGAAACAAACATGACGATATATGTAACAGACAATATGGGTTGTGACATAGAAAAAGATGTGAATATTGAAATACTCCAATGTTGCAAAATGGTGGTTCCAAATGCATTTACACCCAATGCTGATGGGCTCAACGATTTTTTAAAACCAATTGCCATCAGCGAAGTGACGGATATTAAATTTAGTATTTATGACCGTTGGGGCAAAATGGTATTTAATACCAAAACATTAGGCGACCGCTGGGATGGAAGTGTACATGAAATACCTTGTAATATGGGTGTCTATTATTATTACCTTGAATACAATTGCCCTTTTGAATTAAATAAATTTATCCTAAAAGGCGATATCACCCTTATCAGGTAGGCAAAAGTGGATACATCATCGTCAAGATGTATATTATGTATATTATTAAGCCTTGGCAAATATTCATATAAATCATGCAATAATCCCGCTCCCCCTTTGATCATAATCTCTCTTTTGAAATCAAAAATAGCTTGATATCTTTCCTTATTATGGGACCAAAAAAACTATTCGCATTTTTATTTTATATATTACATTTGCCTTTCATTTTTTTAACCCGAAACAAAATATAAACAATATGCCTTATTTATTTACGTCAGAATCGGTATCAGAAGGACACCCGGATAAAGTATCCGATCAAATATCAGATGCTTTAATCGATCATTTTTTAGCTTACGACCCTAATTCAAAAGTCGCTTGCGAAACTTTAGTGACTACGGGTCAAGTGGTGTTGGCTGGTGAAGTAAAATCAACAGCCTATCTTGATGTACAAGAAATTGCTCGTGAAGTAATACGTAATATTGGCTATACCAAGTCAGAATATATGTTTGAAGCAAACTCATGTGGCATTTTATCTGCTATACATGAGCAAAGCGACAATATCAACCAAGGTGTTGACAGAAAAACAAAAGCACAAAGTTTTGAAGCTAAAGCAAATGCACAAGGTGCCGGCGATCAAGGTATGATGTTTGGTTATGCTACCCGCGAAACAGATAACTATATGCCTTTGGCGCTTGATTTATCACATAAAATATTGCAGGAACTTTCAAAAACCCGCAGAGCAGGTAAAGAATTAAAATACTTACGTCCTGATGCAAAAAGTCAGGTGACTATCGAATACGACGACAATAACAAACCTATACGTATTGATACCATTGTGGTTTCTACACAACATGACGACTTCGACAAAAGTGATAGCAAGATGCTTGAAAAAATCAAAAAAGATATTATCAGTATCATCATCCCAAGGGTGAAAAAACAACTCAAACCTAACTTGCAAAAATTATTTAACGACAAAATCACCTATCATATCAACCCAACAGGGAAATTTGTAATTGGCGGACCACATGGCGATACTGGTCTCACTGGGCGAAAAATCATTGTTGATACTTATGGTGGTAAAGGTGCTCATGGAGGCGGTGCATTTAGCGGAAAAGACCCAAGTAAAGTTGACAGAAGCGCAGCCTATGCTACACGACATATTGCTCGCAACCTGGTAGCAGCTGGTTTATGCGATGAAGTATTGGTGCAGGTATCCTATGCCATTGGTGTGGCAAAACCTTGTGGATTGTTTATCGATACATACGGAACAGCAAAAGTGTCATTGACAGACGGAGAAATCGCACGCAAAGTGGAAAAAATATTTGATATGCGTCCTTATGCCATTGAGCAACGATTTAAGTTGCGCTCACCTATCTATCTCGAAACAGCTTCTTATGGCCATATGGGTCGTAAAAACGAAACCATCACTAAAGTGTTTAATAAAGGAAAAGCGAATGAGAAAAAACTTAGTGTAGAGTTGTTTACATGGGAAAAAGAGGATTATGTACCACAAGTAAAAAAAGCATTTGGTTTAAAATAAATAAAGTAAGATTATAGTACGGGCATTTTTTCTATTTAGAGAAAATGCCCGTTTACTTTTTTATTCCATAATTCTGCCTATAAATCCAGACATTACAGTTGAATGCGTAGCAAGAACTTAAAATATAATAAAGACGAGTAATTAGGATGATTTTATTTGGAACAGTTAAGGCTTGTGATAGATTTTGACTGCAAAAAATATTGGTTTAATGAAATAATGGTCTCAAATGGAGGGTATTCCTTTCTTCTGGCGATAATAAGCAAGCCCTAAATAAAAAAAATATAAACAAAATACTTACCTTTTTGTCTATTCAAAAATTTCCCGCATGAATAAAAGAAATAATAGCTACGACTATTGTACTTTTGCACCTTTAAAAAAAAATATTCATGTTTAATAATTTAACCGAAAGACTCGATAGTGCATTTAAACTGCTAAAAGGAGAAGGCAAGATAACAGAAATCAATGTAGCGACTACCGTCAAAGAAATCAGAAGGGCCTTGGTAGATGCGGATGTGAATTATACCATAGCCAAACAATTTACCGATCGGGTAAAAGACAAAGCCATGGGTGAAAAAGTACTTACTTCGGTATCGCCCGGTCAGTTGATGGTAAAAATTGTGAAAGATGAAATGGCCGATTTGATGGGTGGTGTGGAAGCCGTGTTTGATACCACTGCAAACCCAACGGTTGTATTAATAGCAGGTTTGCAGGGAAGTGGTAAAACAACATTCAGTGGTAAACTAGCTTATTATTTAAAAAACAATAAAAAGAAAAAACCCTTGCTTGTAGCAGCCGATATTTATCGTCCAGCTGCGATGGATCAGCTATCCGTGTTGGCAGGTCAGGTAGGTGTTCCAGTGCATATTGAACGCGAAAACAAAGATGCTGTGTCAATAGCAACCAATGCTGTAGCTTTTGCTAAAGAAAATGGACATAATATTGTTATCATCGATACGGCGGGTCGTTTAGCAATAGACGAACAGATGATGAATGAGGTAGCAAATGTAAAAAACGCTGTCAACCCTCAAGAAATCTTATTTGTAGTTGACTCCATGACGGGTCAGGATGCAGTTAATACCGCTAAAACATTTAACGAACGTCTTGACTTTACAGGCGTTGTACTTACCAAACTCGATGGAGATACCCGTGGTGGTGCTGCTTTAACGATTCGATATACTGTCAACAAACCCATTAAGTTTGTAAGTATGGGTGAAAAGCTCGAAACCCTTGATGTGTTTTACCCTGAACGTATGGCTCAGCGTATATTAGGGATGGGTGATATCACAACCCTTGTAGAAAGAGCTCAACAACAGTTTGATGAGGAACAATCAAAAAAACTGGAGAAAAAAATACGTGCCAATAAATTTGATTTTGAAGATTTTAAAAATCAGTTGGCCCAAATAAAGAAAATGGGTAATATCAAAGACCTATTGGGTATGATACCTGGGGTTGGTAAAGCCATCAAAGATGTAGACATCAGCGACGATTCATTTAAAGGTATTGAAGCCATGATCAACTCCATGACACTCGAAGAAAGAAAAAATCCTGAAGTGATCGATCAACGTCGTCGTTTGCGCATTGCCAAAGGGAGTGGTAAAGACATTGCTGAGGTAAACGCCTTCATGAAACAATTTGACCAGATGAAAGACATGATGAAAATGATGAATAAAATGGGTGGTATGAATATGAAGATGCCTGGCATGAGATAGTATTGAAAAATCGAGCGGGTTTTTAACCCAGATTTTGCTGTTTAATACGTTATTTGAGGTCAGAACACAATACAGACAAATCTTTGGAGTTGTTTTGGGATATAACACCAATCGATTATTTATACGTATCCAAATAATTATGTTTTAGTTTAATTGATGCTTAGTACATGCCTCATGGACTTTTACATTTACGCCAAGGGGATAAGAATTGAGAACTATGGCAATCAAAAGAAATATCCTCAATGGCTTGAATTTGCAACGTTTAAATATCGAAATAGAACTCCTTCTTTAATATCAAAGATGAATTAATCATGTATTAATAGGTGTTTAAAAAAGCATTGCAGTTTTATCAATTGATAAATTGATTGCTATTTTTTCTTTATCACTTTCATTGGGGCGTAGCCATCCGCTTTTATATAGTAAATGCCGTTGGCCAATTGACTCATATCAATTTGTGTCGTTTGGGCACCACTACATAATTTTTGAATAATTAAGCTTCCCACCCTATCAATGAGTTTAATGTATGTTACAGATGCACGATGCTTTATATTAAGTATTCCTGTGGTAGGATTTGGAAAAATAAGCAAGGAAGTATTTTCTTCTAATTCATTTATATTTGGATTCAGACAAGGGATAACTGTAAGATTAAGTGTAATGATAGAATCACACCCATTTGCTGCAACTTGGACGGATGTATAAATTCCAGAATTGGTTAAAGATTGTCCTTGCCATAGATAGGGAGTTAGGTTGCTACATATGGTGTCATTATCAAAACTGAAAGAGTTAGGATTTACATTGATAGTTATACTATCTAAATATACACAACCTTTTAAGTCTTTCACTGAGATGATGTAGGTAGTAGTTGTGTCAATTGCTACAATATTGATATGATTGCCAGTAATATTTTGAACAAAAGTCAGTGGCGAGCAAGTGAGATGATCGACTCCTCCTGAAATATTTAAATTATAATCTTCATATTCTCCGTATGAATCATTATAACACGGCGTATTTATTCCATACCATTTACCTCCTACACGCATGCGCGTAATGCCGTTATGCGCATTAGCAGGAATATGAATATTTCCAGTAACCGTCAATGTCGATGTATCTTTAAAAAATGTAAGTTCATTCATGTCATCAAAATCACCATCATGATTGTAATCAATCCAAACGGTTCTAGATTCTGCCGAAGTACCACCCATGTTCTTTGTTATTGAAATTGGGTAGGTGGAATCGGCTACAACATTTGCAGTCAAATTATTGTAATAAGTATAAATAAGAGGCACTTGTCCAGTATTATTATTGATATCGATGCCAAAGGTAAAATTTACAATTGCTTCTGAACTTGGAGGATTAAAGATAGTAGGAATGCAGTAGTTCGAAGTATCTGCCATAATCAATGTATTCCCTAGATCACAAATAGTATTTGGGGTTGCATTTATTCCATTGATGGTCGGCAATTCGCTCACTACAATACGAATACTTGCAGTATCTATACACCCTGAGGTGTCTGTTCCAGTTAATAAATAAGACTGTGTAGTAAAAGGGAAAAATGGCATCCCATCTTGCACGCCTGCGGTCCAAGCATAAAATGATGCTCCACTTCCAGTCAAGGTTACACTTTGTCCTTGGCAAATGGTATCGTCACTTGCATTCGGCAAAACGTTCAATACTTTGGATATTTCAATAGAGTCCTTTCTTAAACCACAAGCATTTTGAGCAGTGTAAATATATTTTCCATCAGTAATAATTTTTTGCAACACGCCAAAATTCCCAAATTGACCAGGAGGTGTGGCCCATGCAAGCCCAATTACATAATACCAATTACCTGCAATTCCATTATTTGCATATAATTCCATGATATCACAAAGAAGTGGAAATTGAGGGGTGATATTCGCAGGCGGTATTGGCACATCTATAATAACATTGAAGGTATCTTTAGCTATTTGTCCGATACTATCCGTAACTGTAAGGGTATATGAAATATTGCTTGTAGCCGTAAAACTAACTACATTTGTATTGGTATTATTGAGCCCTGTAGCAGGTGCCCAGCTATAAGTGTAAGCACCTTTGCCACCACTTATATTCCCACTTAGGGTTGCCAATGAGTCTAAACAAAAATGCTTATTTTGCAGACTAGGGTTTGCTATAAGTACTGATGCATCAACTTTTCCAAAAGATGTAATATTGTAACCGATACCATAAATTGCATGTAAATTTCTAAAACAGTGAAAAGATGCATTAAGATCATTTGCAATTCCTACAGAATCATATTTTCTTATCAACTGTTGTGTACTTGTATTATATATTCTACAGGTTGAATTCATTGGCCCATTAAATCTCCAATCTACAAATGAAAGCAAACTATCATTTCCACTGATAGATGCACATTGTATAGTAAAATCTTCTGCAAACATATTTGTATTACTTTTTACCCCCGAAGATGTAATTTTATTAATAACCAATATATAATCTCCCATTTGAGGTCGGGTATAGGCATTGAAAACTATTCCGGTTTGTTGTTGAATATAGGTTTTAACTCCATAATTTCCACGATAATCTTCAGATGAATTTACCAGCCAAAGCGGTACATTATTCGCAGATAACTTTTCGATAAATACATCAGGTTGTACACCCCACTGAAATGAGTATACTGCGGTAACACTAAAATTGCCTATCACAAGTGTATTTTTAAATAAACCAGTGACTATTAAGGTAGAGTCAATGGAAGAATAATGTACTTCTTTATATATTTGATCTTGTGGATTTTGCAGACCTTGTGCCCAAATATAAATGCCCGCATTACTGTATTTACTAACACTTGTGGGATAAGAAATATAAATGTTGTTTGCATAATCAGTACACATACAAGTAGCTATATTGTCTGCTGCATTGCCAAATAGATAAGCACCTACATAATTGCCATTTAAGTCATATTTTGCAATATAGGTATCATATCCCCCATTAGATATCAATAAATTCCCTGATACATTAATTGTAGAAGAGTTAGAGTAACCACAAACGATTACTTCGTTTGCACTATTGACTTTAATACTTACACCTTGTTCGTTTTGTGCACCATAAATATTATTTGCCCATATCAAATTACCTAGCGTATCCCATTTTATCACAATTACATCACTTCCCCCATTATTGGCGTAATTGAAATTACCGAAGTTAAAAGCACTGTCAGCATAGACTCCCACAGTGTACAAATAATCATTATGGTATTCAATGTTTGTAATATATCCATTAAAATTATTTTTCCATTCCCAATGCGCAATATCTGCTTTCGAAGTATTTGTTGAAAATAAAAAAAATAGAAATATGGAAAGGATGATTTTCAAGATGGCGACTTTAAATTCTATTTCAAATATAATGTTATTAATTTATACATTCAAATTATCAATTGATACTTCAAACTAAGTATTGGTAGCAAATAGCGTTTGTTTCATGAACTATTATTCGATTCAAGCAATACTCGAGAAACCGAACATCTGAAATACACAAGAATACTATAAAGGTAAGGCTCCTTAAATTTTTGCAGATGTCAATCTACTCATCACGCACACCTCTTTATTCCCACGCAAAATATCAGCTATTTTCATTCTTGTTTTGCCTGCTAATTGTAATTCAAAGACTGACACATAAGCATCTGTGCAAGCGTATTTTAAAAATTTTTTATTGTCAGAATGTAGCGAGCCAATTTCAGCAGTATGTGGCATTGATACGTAAGACACTTCAAAAAGCTTAACTTTTTACTTATAGGTTGATGACCCACCAACCTGTAATTAATAGGACAAAAATTTCCATAAGCCTAATCGTCCCAATTCTTGTTGAATGCCTGCCACTACAACCTTACAAGATAATAAATTTTTCTTATTCAATGAAATATGCCAAATACTTTTGGGGGACTTCAGTACATGATTTATATCAATCGATTGATGCAAAAAAGGGAGCCTAATTTTGCATTGTAAAACATTTTATAATCATCAAAAAATAAATCACATGAAAAAAGTACTCTTATTTATCTACTTGCTATTCAATTACATTATCACATTTTCACAACAGATTGGTCAAATCAGCTTCTCGAAAAACCCTTTGAATAAAGGACAGATTGGGAATGAAAAAAAATTCAAATCTGGCGACGCTATATATGCTACAGCTCTTTTTCCTAAAACATTAAAAGATTACTTTATCAATCGTCCCCCGGCTAAAAAATTCGAACTCACCGTCTTCATTTATGAACGAAAAGCGCCATTATATGCCTATCAAGAACCTTCTGAAGAGCAGCTTACCTTTGCTACGATGTGGTTATCAGGTGATGCAATGAATCAAAAATATGTAACATTCGAATTGGCTCCAACACCTGAAAAATGTAATGACTATGCTAATACAGATTACTTCTTTCAAGAATTTGGGAAAAAATTTGATGGGCCAGTAAACTATACCGAAAACCTTGGGAAATTATCAGCCGGTAATCATGATTTGCGTATCATGGTTCGGATAAATGACGAAGAGGTTTCAACAGGTGAATTGAGTATTACTGGGGATGACTTTAGCATGTATGCCAAACAATCAGAAACACTCAACCAATTGGCCAAAAAAGCCAGTGCAAAAAATACACAAATGCCTAAAGCGATGAAAATCGACAAAGTACTTGAAAACCAAATGATTGCTGCCTTGAAAAATTCCAACGACTGGAAATCACAAAGAATCAATGCTCCTGAGTTACTAAAACTACAAATCATAGATTCAGATTGGTATATCAGAAGAAATGAATTGACGGGTGTTATTTTACATCGATATATAAGAGCAGCTGTAGCAGTAAAAACCAAAAATGGAGAATGTGGATTTTATCCTATAGTAAGCTTTCAGGAAGATTATATAGGCGGAAAATTTCAACCATTACATTATGATGGAATCGGCGATTTTGTATTGATGGATTGTGCAAACTTGAATGCTGCAACGGATAAATAAAAAAGAAAATATAGCGTCAGTTGATGTCAGAGCAAACCATGTAACAAGGAACCAGTGATAACATCAATAATTGATGAATCATCTTTTTCTTACTTGAACTGCCTGAAAACCTTTGAGCGTTTTTTCTTTTTTAAAAGTCACCGCATCGTTTTGCTGAATGGCACCTTCCATATTGTTTTGATGTACAAAAACGCTGGCTCGGGTAGTTTCTTCTGTAATAAATCCGTATGCTTTATCTGTAAAAAACATTGACAAAATACCTGTATACTCTGATTTTTCTGTATCCATATTCGAACCCTGCTTTAAGTCAGCAGAATTAAATTTTCTCTTCACTTGTTTATCAGGGGGTATATCTGTTAGATTGCCATCTTCATCGAGGTAAGCGATCATCTCTTCCAGACTTTTGCCTTTGTCGTTATTGGCTTTCCGTTCCGCAGATTTTTCTTCTTTCTCTAATTTCTTTCTAGCCTTTTTTTTCTCTTTTTCTTTTTTTGCAAAAGATTCTGCCATGTATTATTAAATATTAATTTGTCCAGCTTGTGATTCGGGACGGTTGTTTGTGAATAAAAGAATGACTGAAAAGCAAAAGTGAAGATAAAGCTATAAGGCTATGTCTAATAAGTGGCGGCAGACATCCGTGAATATTAGCAAAGGTAAGTTAATTTATGGAATACCTAAAGATGAATAATGATATACCAGCTTTTTATAGCTTTCTTATAAGCCTAAGGCCTGAAAAACTTTGTCTTGTCAATACGCGCTAATGATGAATAAACCCTTTAATACTACCATAATTAAGCATGTTAACCCAAATATATTTACTACATAGTTTGAAAAATATTGATGTAATACCTGCACATATTGCATGTAAGCTAATAACACCTGGTATGAAATTAATGTGTTGTTGGTATTACTTTGTACTCACCTGATACCCCCTTAAAAAATCGGCAATCATCATCCTCGTTTTCCCTTCCAATTGCATTTCAAGGATAGATACATATCCATCAACACAAGCATATTTCAAAAAGGTTTTATGGTCGGTAAGTACAGAACCCACAGCATCACTATGTGACATAGTTTCAATATGAACAGAAAATATTTTTATTTTTTTTGCATGCAACATCGAAAAAGCTGCTGGATAAGGCGATAAACCTCTCACAAAACAGTGAATCACTTCGCCTGTTTGATGCCAATTGATTTGACAGGTTTCAGTATATAATTTAGGGGCTGTTTTTGCATCTTCAAGTTGTTGTTGGGGTATTTCAACAAGAGTATTGGATGCAATACCCTCCATGGTTTTCACCATCAATTGCGCACCCACCACCATTAGTTTATCGTGCAAAGTACCAGCAGTATCTGTAGGTTCTATAGGCACACTTTCCTGCAATAAAATATTGCCCGTATCAATGGCATGTTGTAATCTGAAAGTGGTGACACCTGTTATGCTTTCACCTCGTATAATGGCCCAGTTGATAGGAGCGGCTCCTCTGTATTGTGGCAATAACGAAGCATGCAAGTTGATAGTACCTTGTGGGGGCATATTCCAAACAATTTCGGGGAGCATACGAAAGGCTACTACCACTTGTACATCAGCCTGATAACTACGTAAAGTGGCCACAAAGTCTTCAGCTTTCAATTTTTCGGGTTGTAATACCGGAATATGTTGTGATAAAGCATATTTCTTTACAGCCGACATTTGTATTTTCATGCCCCTGCCTGCTGGCCGATCAGGGGCAGTTACCACGGCACAAACATCAAACCCATGTTCAACCAATGCCTGTAAAGTAGCTACTGCAAAATCGGGTGTTCCAAAAAAAATAATTCTCATATAATCTGTACGATTTACCAAATACGAACCCTGCTTAAACTGTCTTTATATTGTTTGTGATTGGGTGTTACATTAAATGCTCGATACCATTCATCGCAATTTCTCATAGGGCCTATCACACGTAAAAATATTGGGGCATGTACATCCGTTAGTAATTGGGTAGCCAACATTTCTGGTCTGCGGGTTTGCATCCATCCATAGGCATATCCCATAAAATAACGTTGCAATGGGGTGAGCCCTGCAATCATTTTACCTTCTTTATACTGGGCCGTTTTTTTAAAGGCATCTAATGCAATTACAATACCTCCCAGGTCAGCGATATTTTCGCCTAAAGTGGCTTTACCATTGGGGTGTAGACTGTCTAATACGGTATATTTGTTAAACTGATCAACCAATAAATCGGCTCTTTTCTTAAAATTTGTCTCATCGGTTTTGGTCCACCAATTTTTAAGATTTCCCTTTTCGTCAAACTGTCTTCCTTCGTCATCAAAACCATGGGTCAACTCGTGTCCAATGGTAGATGCTCCCACATAGCCATATATCACAGCATCATCTACTTCTTCGTCTTTATATCCAGGAGCTGTAAAGATGGCAGCGGGCAATACGATTTCATTATTTGAAGGATTATAATAGGCATTGTAAGTTTGTGGAGTCATCCCCCACTCGCTTCGGTCTACGGGTTTTGTAAGCTTTTCAATTTCATACTCAAATTCCCATTGGTTGGCAGCCATAATATTTTGGCAATAGGTTTTTCGATTGATTTTCATACGACTATAATCTTTCCATTTAGATGGATAGCCAATTTTTTTGGTGATTGCATTTAATTTTACAATGGCTTTTTGTCGAGTGCTATCCGTCATCCAATCAAGCTTGGTGATATGTTCGCGATAGCTTTCTACAATTTTTTCTACCAAATCTTCATATCGTTTTTTTGTTTTTTCAGGAAAATATTCTTTGACAAAAAGTTGTCCTAAGGCATCACCCAAAGCACCTTCCTGTGCATCTAAGACTCTTTTCCAGCGTGGTCTTTGCTCTTTGGAACCACGCATAATTTCACTATAAAAATGAAAATGTTCTTGATCAAATGCATTGCTTAAATAAGGTGAAAAGCTTGATACCAAATGCCAGGTGAGGTATGCTTTCCATTCGTCCACACTAAATTTTTGAATCATGGCATTGATTTTATTACAAAAAGCAGGTTGCCCAATAATCACACTATCCACTTTGATATTTAAATCATTCAACGATTTTTCCCATTGTAATGCTGGGTTTGAGCTGCTGAAGGCTTTCACACTCATTTTATGATAGTTTTCGTAAGGGTCTCTTAGTTCTTCTAATTTTTTGTGCACCTTAGCGATTTCAGTTTCTATGGTAAACACAGCCTTTGTTTGTGTGTTGGCTTTCGCGCTGTCGTTGGCAATCAGTTGAAGCATTTTTTGCACATGCAACTGGTAAGCCTCGCGAATACCCGTTGTTCGGGCATCGGTATTAAAATAGTAATCGCGGTCAGGCAAACCCAGTCCACCTTGCGAAATATAAAGAAAGTTTTTATCACTATTTTTCAAATCCTGTGCTACATACATATCATACAAGGGTGATGCGCCCATTTTTTGCATGGTTGTAATCAATTGAACGATGTCATTGCTGGTTGTTGCTGTATTGATTTTATCAAGTTCATTTTTTAGGGGGCTTGCGCCTGCCGCTTCAATGGTGCTTGTGTCCATACCAGAAAAGAAAAAATCGCCTATTTGTTGGCTGGGACTTCCTTCACTGGCATTCACTGCACTTGCATCTTCACTGATTTTTTTAATTCGAAGATAATTTTCGTCAGCGACTAAGTTGAATATACCCCAGCCATTTTCGCTTTTGGGTATCGGATTTTTTTTAAGCCATCCACCATTGGCATAAGTAAAAAAATCATCGCCCGGATGCACGGTTGTATCCATGTGTGAGGCTAATATATCAGCTTGGGTTGTGATTTGTGTGTTTGTAGTGTTATCGCTATCTTTGCATGAGAGTGTAAATAAGCATACTACAATGATTAAATATTGAATTTGAGACATATTTTTTTTAATTGAGTTGCAAATTTAGTTTTTAAAAGCACTAATTTAAAATTTATTAAAAATCGTAACCTATGATGTTCAGTTCCAACAAAAAAACACCCCATGATGCCCCACAGCAAATCAGTGATGCACAGCAATTACTCAGTACCCTGCAGCCTGCCCTCGATCATGTGTATAGCAATAAAGCGACCTTATGGGTGTCAAAAAGTTTTGATTGGATAGAGGAGTTTTTATATTACCTGATAGCATCTTGTTGTTTTGTGTTTATTTTTATCATGGATTCTATATTCCCATTTCATCTTTTAGGCGAAATCGTGAACAGACCTGTGTTTAGAGAACAGATTTCGAATGCCAACGATATCAATAGTTTTAATTTGGCAGTAAAGGGCTTAATCGTCATCATTGGCATTTTATTTATTTTACTGGGTATTAAAAAGCGTGTAATTAGACGTAATAAAACCCTTATTTACAATGCCAGTGTGGAATTAAAAAAAGTAGAAAAACATTTATTATCAAAAATTGATGAATTGTCGAAATTACCTCCTGAAACCGTTGAAACGACTTCCTTGCCTAATACCACCATTTAAATCGGTTCTTTCGCTTCTTTTTCTTTTTTTGCACCTATCTGGAGATCGTCATTGCCAATATTAAAAAGATAAAATGGTAATTGCTTAGCTACACTGCTGGCATCCTTATAGGAGATTTCTGTTAATGGGGTAATCACTTGCTGATTCCATTTGGTTTCATATTGTATCACCGAAACAGATCCTTTTTTCGTAAAAAGGATATTAACGTCTATGGCATCAGCACTCAGGTCGTTGGTCAATTGAATATTTGTTTTTTTCAAGGCCTCAATGATGCTTTTTTCTTCAATGCTTTTTTCATTGCTGTGTAAACGCATAGCGATGGCAATACCACTATAAGGAACAAGCTGCGGGTAAGTGTTTACAAAATAAGTTTTCAATTCAGAATTGTCTTCTTTCAATTCTTCACTACATTGTATCATGGCTTCAAATACACGGGCTTTAAACAACTTTTCATAGGTATTATCAACCTTGGGCTCATTGAGTAGTTGTTCTAATATTGCTGAAGCTTTTTCATATTCTTCTTTTTTCAATAACAGCTTGGCCACAAACAACTGGTAATATCTTTTTACATGAATTCTTTTATCGTCCTGGACAGCTTTTTCAAATTTTTCTAAAAAATAATTGGTACTAAAGCCTTCAATTAAATGCCATACTTCATCAAAAGATACGGTACTTTCAGTAGAAAACAGTTTGTAAATCACCTGATCACGTTCGGGGTTCATGGCAAACTGATTGATGATTAGAAATTGAAGGGTATATTTTTCTACTGTTAATCGGGCCAGTTGAGAAATAGCCGTGGGTGAAAACCACCAATCTTTATTTAAAAATTTCACATGTTCGATCTCCTTCATTTTTAACATCAGTTGCAATAGCGAAGTCGTAAAATCATAATGGCTTTGCCCTAATGTGGTACCGATATGAATTTCTTTAAATTGAGCAGCCCTCATGGCATAACGCTGGGCAATATCAATTTGGCCATCATACAATAAGTTTCTGGCAAGGGCTAAGTTATACCAGCCAAAACCCGGTGTGGAGCCATTGGCTTTAATGAGGTCTTTCAGTTCTTCTATACCAACTTTGTTTTCATTTTTATAGGTATTGAGTACCGAGGCGTAGTAATAAGCCTCTTTCATTCTTTTATCGCCTGCATCTTGTTGTTTTGCGATATTATAATTGGTTTCTGCCTCTGCAAATTTGCATTGTATGGCACAAAAGGTAGCGTAATTGTTTTCAGGAAATGCACCGGCTTTACGCAATTTTTCATAATAAAAACCACCCGATTCAATATTCAGTTGATAGCTGTATAATATCGATTTATAATGCCATACTGCAGGCATCTTTTCGGTTTCGTAATTGGCAGAAAAAATCGTTTTATTGAGTTGTCCATCCCGTTTTATTTTTAATGCGCAACTATCGAGTAATTTATTGGCATATTGTTCGTTTGCTTCAATAGAATTTTTGAGAAAACCATATTTTGACGAAGTATAAAATCGATTTCGATGTACGGTCCATGCTAAATAATTATAGGTATCTAAATAGATTTCATCTTGTAAATCATTTTTTTTGCAACGTTGTAAGATATTCCAAACTTTATCAGGCATTTCCATATTGCTATAGCATTGCATTAATGCATAAGCGATATAATCCCAATCGCGATGACGTTGCATATTTTTGATATATTCCATTACATCGCTTGTTCGTGTTCGCAATGCGCCTTTAAAATCTTTCTCCATCAACAAAGAGGCTTTTTCTAATTGTTCAGCTGCCATTCTAAAGCCAATAAAGTCGGCTGCATGTTCATATTTGTACGTGCCTTCAAACATCCAACCTACATAATAGGAGCTATCTAATCGTTTAAATTCGCGTCCTCTGGGCAAGGCATCTTTACTGGTATAGGTCATGCCACCTCTTTTGGCATCAATTTCGTATCTAAGCGATTCTTTGCTTTGGCTATAAGCATGGTGTATGTTTAGGATTGTAAACAAGAAAATGAAAGACGCCAGTAAGCGCCTATTGGTTTTCTTCATGAATAGAGCCATTTCCATAGATTCGTTGAGCAAATGATTACCCAATAATACTGTATAATTCATTCAGAAAAATACGATTAAGCAAATTTTATTTTTCTTATAACAAATATTTTTATGTTTTAGTCTAAAAAATAGCTTGATAAGCACCTTAAAGATTTATCCGTGCAACAAAACTGGTATATATTCATTGAGTTATTAAGGATTGGCTTTAAAGGATTGGATATGCCATGTAGCGTTTCAGGGCTTTGCGTTCGGGCTGGAAATCGAAGCACAAAAGCTGAGTTTATTACTAAAGTTCAATTGAAAAACTGCCGTTGAGGCTTGCACTTCAGCCCGCCTGACGAAAATCCTTATTAGCTGTTCGTTGTTTTGTCAATTTTGTTGTCAATATATTCATTATATAAAATTGAATAAACAACTGAATCTTCAAATTTGTCGGCTACAAAATAATGTTGTCTTAATAAGCCTTCTTTTGTAAAGTGATGGCTTTCGATGATTTTCAAAGAAGGAATGTTATTGCTTCCAACAAGGGCTTCTATTCTGTGTAAATTCAATTCATTAAAGCCATAATCAATAATTGAACTAACGGCTTCGTTCATTAATCCTTTTCTTTTAAAATTTTCATCAGATATATTGTAACCTATTTCTGCACGGTGATGTTCTTTATGCCAATTATGAAGTCCACACCGTCCGATTATAGTATTTGTTATTTTTTCTGTCAGTAAAAAAAGTATGAAAGCTCTATTATAGGATGCATATCCATTTTTGTACTTATATTCTTCAATTTGATAATCTTCATCTGTTCGGTGTCCTAATATTATCTTTATTTCTTCTCTGCTAAAATTTTCAAAAATAAAAGTCATGTCCTGAGATGAATAACCTGTCAGTTTTAGTCTTTGAGTTTCAATTATTATAGGTTTCAATTTCATTTTAAGTTTACGCTTTTTATTTTCTGCATCGTCCTTTACAATGACCGCTAACTAATGACTTCCCGCTTTTTAGCTATTCCCAATTAACTATTCCTTGTTCAGGTATCGAGTCAAGGTCTTCGTCATAGAATCAGGAATTATTAATTTATGGCAAAAACAAATATAATTAAAAATATTCATCGTAAGACTACAACATCGCCATTCTAAAGCGTTATAACTATTGACAAATGGCTTATGGCTATTGGCTTTTAACTATTGGCTATTAACTATTGGCTATTATTTGTTAATAGTTCTAAATAATGTCTTGACTTTCTTGCATAAGTTGTTCGTTTGATTTTTTTTCATTTATTGTTTTATAAAGATAAACGTCCAATAAACAAATCCAAAGCAAGAACAAAAAGAAGGTAGTTTTTTGAATCAAAGGGAGAAGGGGAATTAGGAAATTTGTTTGGTAAATAAAATAGTTGAACAACATTAGTCCTAAACATAAAACTCCGAAACCAAAAAGCTTGGTCAATTTATTTTTGTAAAGTCCGATAAAAACGCCTGTCAATGCAGCTATTCCGAATGTCCCTGCAATATTTATCACAACATCATGTAAACTTGTAAACAAGAAGATCGCAACTGTCATTGAAGTTATACCTGTGTATCGAATTATTGAATTGAATTTGTTGGCACTGAACAGTCGCGGCAAATAATACCAAAACACCCAAAGAGATGAACATAAAATTAGCATTGCTATCAAAGCGATTGGTCGTGCCGAATTTATTTCCCCGTTCTTCGCAAGTTGTCCAGTCAAATCACACCAATAATTATTAAGCCAGTCAAAACCTGGTGTTGTCTTGTCAACATTTGAACCACCTGGATAATATAATGTCGCCACGAAATAGAGAAATATAAAAATCAAAATGCCAAATAAGGGAGTCAATAAAAAAAAGTTCTGTTTATTATTTGTCTTAGCGATTGTCACTGTGTATTTCTTAATAAGAGACTAATGTTAGTAGGTCAACTCATCATGCCAAATAACGGTCTCGCGGCAGGCGTCGTAGCGGAATTCAAAGGTACATAGTTTAAAATTTATTCCAAAGCATAATAAAGAAATACAGATTGAACTGCTACTCAGCCGCTATGACGCTTGCCGTGTGTTAGGTGCCGTCCTTTCGCCTTAGTATTCGTTTTAATCTTTTTGGGTTCTGCCGATTGTCCCAAAAACTCGTAATGTATACTATACTATTGATTCTTTTAAAATAGATACTAAAAGTACCCATCACGCATACTCTGTTATTACGATGTTCAGTTAATCTATATGAATCAGGTCGGTTTACGATTTGCTCAACATATTCATCTACCAATCGTAATATTTTGTTTGGATATTCCGCCGACTTGTTTCTATCTAACCAGTAATCGAGTATAAGTTGTAGTTGTTTATCTGCTGTAGCTGTCCATATTATTTTCCTTTCAGCCATGCTTGCTTCTGTTTCATAAGTTCTTTGTGTGTCACAACATTGCCATTTTCAATGTCTAATTCACTCAAATCCAGCATCAATTTCTGTTCTTTGGTTAGTTTGACAACGTTGTCATTATACTCCTTATTGTCAACAATATAGTTTATGGCGCTTAAATAGTCTTTATCACTTATACAAAGTACCTTTTCTATGATTTCGTTGCGTAGAGAATCTGCTTTCGTCATGATCAGTATTAATTTTCAGCTAAATTAAGAAAATTTGTTGAGATTATAATCAGTTGTTGGTGGATGGCACCTAACTAATGGCTTACCGCTATTAGACATTCCCTTTTAATGATTCCTTGTTAATGTTCCGATTTAAGGTCTTCGAAATAGAATCAAGAATCATTAATTTATGGCAAAAACAAATATAATTAAAAATATTCTTCATAAGGCTAAAACATCGCCAATATAAATCTTAAGAACAATACACAAATGGTTTATGACAACTGGCTATTTACTATTGGCTTTTAACAACTGGCTACTAACTACTGGCTATTTACTATTGGCTTTTCACTACTGGCTATTAACTACTGGCTTTCACCCTCATTCAAAAAAAAATTCCCAGCAAAGCCAGGAATTATTTTTACAAGTAGCGTGATCGAGATTTGAACTCGAGACCTCAGCATTATGAGTGCTGCGCTCTAACCAACTGAGCTATCACGCCATTTTGGGAGTGCAAAAGTAATCAAAAAAAGGAAATTTCCTTATTCATGATGATATTTTTCATTTTTTAAAATGGTAAAGGCTCTGTAAAGCTGTTCAGAGAACAATAAACGCACCAATTGATGCGGAAAAGTAAAGGAGGAAAGGGAGAGTAAAAATTGTGATTTTTCTTTGAGTGACTGTGCAATACCATAACTTCCACCGATTAAAAAGATGATTCGCTGGGGGGAAAGGTTCATGGTTTGGTTTAATTTTTCAGCAAATTGAACAGAGGTAAATGCTTTTCCTTTATCATCCAGTGCAATAAGGAGGTCGCGATCAGTCAATTTTTGGGTAATTAAGTCTGCTTCACGGGCTAATAATTGCTCCATGGGGGTATTTTTATTGATTTTTGTATTGTCGATATTCACCATTTTAAAGGCCTGGTATCTGTTGATACGTTTGGTATATTCAGTAATGGCCTCATCCATCCTTTTATTATTTTCTTTACCCAAACTCCATAACTCAATTGTCATTGTATTTTTTTTTGAGAAGACAAAAGTAAACTATATATTTGCACTCTCAAAAATGGCTGCGTAGCTCAACTGAATAGAGTACCTCACTACGGATGAGGGGGTTTTAGGTTTGAATCCTAACGCGGTCACAAAAGCCACCTGTAACAATAGGTGGCTTTTTTATGCATTTTATTGCATAGTCTCTTTATGCTACATCATTAAACTTCATTAACGTTTCGAAGAAAGGGCTATTAAGCTACAATAACCGTCTTACAACCGAAATTTACACACCTTTAAGTTGATAAATTGAAAATAATAAAAAGTCCTTTTGATGACTTATAGAAAAAATATTTTATCTTCGTTAGGCGATGTATCAAACTATTATTGCCTTTTAGCTACAAGATATGTGTTGTATTGTAAAGGAAAGTAGGTAATATAAGTTAGCAGTCATTGTAAAGGATGATAGTGCAACCAGACAATTTATAAACAATAAAAACATAAACTAAAAGACATTGAAAACAGTCTACAAATTCGCAGGACAGCTTATCTCTTTGGACAGAATAAAACTCTTCTTGCTTTTTGCCTTGACAATGTTATCATTGAATTTTGTAAGTTGTAAAAAGCATCGTTACAAAGCGTGTTTAACAGTGAACAAATCTAACGTTGCAGTTGACGAAACAGTTACATTTACGAATTGTTCCGACTTTGATGGTGGTTACACTGACAGTCATTGGACTTTCGGTGACGGCAAAGACGTTTATACAAAAGGACAAGCAAGCGTAACACACTCATTCAGTTCCGCTGGACAATTTGAAATACGACTTACAATAGGGGAAAAAGAGAATAGTTCTGAGCAAACAAAAACAATTACAGTTCAGTGACACAACAGCAAAAAGAACAACGAACTGCTAACAGCAACTAGCTCAGCGGGATGTTCGGCTTTGCGGCACCCTCCTATTCGGGATTTATAATCCCCAACCATTATCCAATGATTTGTAAACCTTACTCGATTACACCACTCCTGGTCGGGATGTTTAACCTTTCTACCAGGGTTTCATCTCCTTACAATTACAAGTCTTCTTGGGTCTATACATGACTCCAATTTTCATCTGTAATAAATGCGATGGTGTAGGAAGCTCCACCTGATAACTTACCTTTTCGCCTGTAGAATACACATTATTTTCATACAATAAAGTCTTTGGCGAAAAATTGAAAGCATATTCCAGCCCACCCCCTACATACAAAATCTTTGAGATACGTTTTGAATAATTAAAACCCAATGACGCCAAAAATCCCATATTTGAAATGCCTCCTTCGTATGAAGTACCGATACTATAATTGTTAACGGATATTCGATTGACCTTGCTATGTAAATGATACTGAAAGGAATTCAAACTCATTTTAGTATAATATTCAAAAATGTTTTTATCCTTTTGCTTCCAGCCTGATAAATACACAAAAAACGCTGTTTGCCGTAAAGATGATTGTCCGGCATCAGTAGCCACAGCTGACATCCATGGCTGGGTATACGTTTTCGTAAGCCCTTCTTCCACCTTCGAAGGATTTAAAAAATAATGATTTCTTTGCAAGCCAAATCCCAAACCTACTTTGGGTTGTAATTTAAAACCCAGCATTAACTCAACACCAGTGCCAAACATAGAACCAAAATTATAGGATGAAGAGCCGGGTTTGATAATACCAATGGTATTGACACTTTGCAGCTTACTAAATAATAAATTTTGTTTGGTAGTTTTACTTTTTTTGACAAGGGTATCGGACGGATTACTGCTCACCTGAGCCATACTTACCTGAAATAATGCTAACAGAAATAGCGTGCTGATTGATTTTTTCATCATGTAAATATAAATTGAATCCATTTTCATAACGCAAAAAAAACGCCTGTTATTGTAATAATTTTCACGAAAAATGAATCCTAAAAATATCGATTATTTCTTGCTTCAGCTCTGGGGGTTGTTCTGCTCTGCAGCATCCCGAAGCTGAGATAAAAAAGGTTCTCTGAACTGGCTATAAGCATGCTTTATAAGTGCCGTACATCTTGAACAGCGTGGAGAGCATCATAGGTTAATACCATTCGGTATAAAACCTATTGCTTTAAATGATCGATCATACCTCGCCACTATTATAAATGGATGTTAATAATTATAGTATCTGAATATCTTATACAAAACGCATGTAAGATTCTGACTGAATCAAAGTATTTTTGACCAAATTGTCCTTTCATGCCCAAAATATTATTTTTTCTATACTTATTTTTCATTCCATTCCTGGTAAAAGCACAGCCTGCCAATCAAAGTGCTAATTTACCGCCCTTGCTATCACCTGCTTTGCATTGGATGGATAGTGTATTTAATCAAATGAGTTTGGAACAAAAAATTGGACAGCTCTATATGATTGCCGCTTATTCCGGAGGAGAAAAATACAACCAGGCAAGTATCGAAAAACTGATATTGGAAAATCAAATTGGGGGATTGATTTTTATGCAGGGAACCGCCACCGCTCAGGCCAACCAAACCAATAAATTTCAACTGATGAGCAAAATACCTTTGCTTATTTCGATGGATGCTGAATGGGGTTTGGGTATGCGATTGACTGGTATTAGAGATATGCCCCGACAAATAATGATGGGTGCCATGCAAGACAGTTCACTTGTCTACAAAATGGCCAGTGCCATCGCCAGTCAATGCAGAAGATTAGGAGTACATATCGATTTTGCCCCAGTGGTTGATGTCAATAATAATCCCGAAAACCCCGTAATCAATTTCAGATCGTATGGAGAAAATAAATACAAAGTGGCTACCTTAGGCATACAATACATGAGAGGCTTACAAGACAATGGGATTATGGCCTGTGCCAAACATTTTCCCGGTCACGGCGATACAGATATGGATTCGCATAAAGACATGCCTGAAATCAACAAATCGTATGCGGCCCTCGAAGATTTGGAATTATATCCTTTCAAAAAACTCATCGACAATGGCTTACAATCTGCGATGGTCGCTCACTTACATATACCTGCTATCGACAATCAAAAAAACATCCCTTCTACCCTCTCCTACAAAACCGTAAGTGATTTGCTCAAAGGCAAAATGGGTTTTAACGGCCTGGTATTTACCGATGCCTTAAATATGGAAGGTGTAGCAAAGTATTACGAACCGGGTGATATCGATTTGAAAGCTTTTAAAGCGGGCAACGACATTTTACTCTTTTCACAAGATGTAAAAGCAGGCATGCAAAAAATCAAATCGGCTGTACTGGCTGATTCCTTGCTGAAAAAACAACTGGATGAAACTGTCAAAAAAATATTGAATGCCAAATACAATGCTGGTTTGCATACCCCTCAGGTGATAAAAACCGATTCAATAGACAATGACCTCAATCAATATACCTCTACCCTTCGAAGTCAAATTGCCTCAGCTGCCACTACATTACTCAGTGATCCGTATCAACTGATTGGCAAATTGAAAAAATATGACATCAAGCAAATTGTTTATGTAGGCATTGGTACGAGCAGCGAAAACGTTTTTGTCAAAGAATTGAAGAAGTATGGGATTCAACATTTCGAATACGCTCCTACTTCCCCACAAGCCATGAAGAAATTCATTAAAAAATTTAATAAAAATGATTTGTTGCTAATCGGGATTCACAACATGTCGGGCTACCCTACTAAAAATTTTGGTTTAGACCCTGTCGCCATTGAAACCGTCAATACTTTGTCAGCAAATTTCAACTCATTGACCCTACTCTTTGGGAATCCTTATGCCCTTAAAAACTTTTGTGAGGTAAAAGGCATGATGGTTTGTTACGACGACGCAGACGAAACCCAGGAAGTGGCCGTTAAAATATTAACCGGGCAATTAAAAGCTAAAGGTAAATTACCTGTGAGTGTTTGTACCAATTACAAAGCGGGTGATGGCATAGTGTCGATGACAAACATTTTAGGGGAAGTGGTAGACACCATCGTTTACAGACGACAATATAAAAATCCCATGACAGAAGCTTATGAAACAAAGCTTTTTAACAACAGTGTGTTGCTCGAATGTTGTGTGAGTCCTCAGGCAGTCAGTGCCGATATAAAAGAACTCGATAAATTAGACAATTATATTGAGAATGCCATTCGGGTGGGTGCATTTCCTGGTTGTAGTATTTTAGCGTCTAAGGATGGTAAAGTATTTTACGACAAAGCTTTTGGATACCTTACCCAGGATAAAAAAAACATGGTAGATATCAATACGATTTATGATGTGGCATCGGTAACCAAAGTAATGGCCACCACCATGGCGGTGATGAAATTGTATGATCAGGGCAAAATCAGTCTGGATGCATACTTAGGAAAATATGTACCTGAAACAAAAGGCAGTGATAAAGAATATTTAAAAATCAAAGACATCTTAGCGCATCAGGCTGGCTTGAAAAGCTGGATCCCTTTTTACAAGGAAACCCTTGATGCTTATGGCTACCCACGCACTGATATTTATAACAAAACCGCGAGTGGTAAATTTAGCATCAAAGTGTCGGACAATCTATATATGAAAAAAGATTGGGTTGATACCATGTGGAAACGGATTCTTTACAGTCCCCTCGAAAATAGAGGCAAGTATGTGTACAGCGATTTAGATTTTATTTTGTTGCAAAAAATGGTTGAGAATATCACCAAACAAACCCTTGATCAATATGTTTACAAAGAGTTTTATCAACCTTTGGGAATGAACAGCACTGCTTATAATGCTAAATTAAAATGGCCAAAAAAAGAGATTGCACCGACAGAAATTGATAATTATTTTCGTCATCAGGTGGTGCAAGGTTATGTACATGATATGGGTGCAGCGATGTATGGTGGAGTGAGTGGACATGCAGGTATTTTTTCCACACCCAATGATATTGGTGTCCTTTTTCAAATGTTATTAAATGGTGGTGTTTACAATGGTAAAAGATATTTCCAAAAGACTACCGTAGACTTATTTACAGCAAAAAATTCATTTATCAGCCGCCGGGGCTTGGGTTTTGACAAGCCAGAAACAAATGCAGGTAAAGGAAGCCCTTGTTGCGACAATGCGTCTAAAAAAACATTTGGGCATCAAGGCTTTACTGGTACTTGTGTATGGGCCGACCCTGAGTCAAACCTGGTCTTTGTATTTTTATCAAATAGAACCTATCCTACTGCGGAAAATAAACTCATTAATTCATCACTCAATGTACGTGAGGTAGCGCAACAATACATATATAAGTCATTAGGTATTGCATCAAAATCAAGAAATTAATCATAAATACCATGTTAAGGGTATTGTTTGAAGTGGTTTGTGTAACTATGTTTGCATTCAAATAAAACTCTAAACACATGAAAAAAACAATTCTTTTAAGCGTAGCATTATTATTTAGTGTAGCTCTCTTTGCTCAAAATGATGGCAATAGCGAAAAATCAAAAGCAGGGATGCCTGAAAAGAAAAACTGCGTTAAAATCAATTTGATGTCGTTGGCATACAAAAATATTGGTATTCAATACGAAAGAGCGCTTACGCCAAAATTTTCTGCTGCAGCTCAGATTCGTTTTATGCCCAAAGGCTCTTTGCCATTTTCAAATTCATTAGATGCTGCTGCTGGCGATTCTATTGACATTTCTGCAGTAAAAGTGGGTAGCATTACTATCACACCTGAATTTCGCTTTTATCCTAAACACGTAATGAGAGGTTTTTATTTAGCCGCTTATTTACGTTATAGAAATTTGTCATTAGAAGCACCAATCACTTATACTGATGACCAAAACAAATCACAAACCTTGACCCTTGATGGTAAATTTTCTACTATTGGTGGTGGTTTGATGATTGGTTCACATTTCAATATCGGTAAATCATTTTCATTAGATTGGTTCATATTAGGTGCTCATTTTACCAGTACCAACATGAGTTTATCTGGAAAAGTGTCTGGAGTTAATTTATCAGCTACTGAACAAGCCGATTTAAATAAAGAATTGAATGATGCTTTAGTTGACAACAAATTAATCAAAAATCCTTCTATTTCTGTAAATGCTTCTGGTGCTGACCTTTCTGGTAAATTTTCATTGGTAGGTCTTCGTGGTTTTGGTTTAAACTTCGGTTACAGATTCTAAATCATTTATAAAAATAATTTTATAAAAAAAAACTGCACTTCAAACGTGCAGTTTTTTTTATGTCAAATGTGAAGATAGTTTTTAAAAATTTACATCAACTCCCACACTCAAAAATCTTGGATTCCCTACCCTGATTCCTTGTGGTCTGCGACTGGTTATAAATCTTTCATTAGTCATGTTTTTAACCGCTGTATTGAAAGTGACTTTTGTTTTAGGTATGGTATAATATAGATTCACATCAAAGATTTGATAGGCTTGTAGTTTACCAATTCTACCATCCGCTGAAGGCAGCGTAGTGTTAAGTAAATCAGTGTATTGTGCACCCACCCATTGAGCAGTAATTTGGGCACCCAAACCAAATTTCAACATGGCATTTAGGGCACTTGTCAAATAATAATCAGGGGCATAGGGTGTTTTATTCCCTTTGATATTCACCACTTCAGTACCTACTTTGATAAAACGATCCTGGTTAAAAACAGCATTGTTTAGTGTCATATTAGTTTTCCATGTAAGTTTTGTTTTGGTATGGAATAATTTACCCATATCCAATAAATAAGCAATTTCGATACCTTGATGCAAAGTTTGACCACCATTGACCAAGCCAGTACCCGTGCCTCCAGAGGATTCTGAAACCGGAATAATTTGATTTGAGAAATTCATTGAAAACAAGGTGATTTCATATTCAAGAACATGATTAAAATGGCCTCTGGTACCGATTTCTGTATTCCAACTTTGTTCAGCATCTAATGCATACACTTCGCCCTGGTTTGACACGGCATCTTTCACACGGGGAGGTGCAAACCCTCTGTGCAGACCTGCAAACAAGGTATTATTCTTACTAACATTTACATTGATCCCTACGCCTGGCAAAAGGGAAGTTAATTGATTACCCGCATGAATATTCGTATCTCTCACAAGCGATGTACCCCCAATCAAAAACGAATTGCGAAGTATATTTCTATCATAGGTATAATGTTCAACCCTTACCCCTGCATTGATTGCAACTTGACGATTGACATGCAAGGTATTTTGTACAAATGCACTGGCTGCTTTACCCGTTCTGATTTCATCTTCAACCATCTCACCAGATGATGCATCTGCTTTTTTGCCATTGAGCCTTTGTTCAAAAGCCTTTTCAATATGTAAACGAGCGCCTGCCTGCAATTCAGCGTTGAATGAATAAATGGCGTAGTTGTATTTTAATCGAGGTTCTACCCCTAATACTTCAAACGCTCGGTTACGGTGGGCATTTTGATTACGCATAAATACGGCGCCCCCTACAATTGAAGTATCGCCCCATACCACACCACTGAGGTTGCTACTGCTGCTTGTAGAGGAAAAATCCTGTCGTTGCCAGTTTCGAGCCGTGGTATAAGCATACATGGTGGTATTGAGTTGTAATTTTTCGAAAAAAATCGTTTGCAAAGTAGCACTGATTGAACTTCGTTTAATAAGCAGTTTATCATCAGGTGCCATCAATACAAAATCCTGATCAGCAGCATCATACATAGATTGTGTGAGTCCGATATAGGTTGAATTTGATTCTTCTGAATAATAACCCAGTTTAACACCCAGGGTTGATTTTGGGGATAGTTTAAATTTAATTTTTGTGGAAAAATCATGGGTATTAAAGCCCGTATAACCTAATTGATTGGCTTGTTTGTGAAGATAGGTGACTTGCAAACCCACATTGCCATAGGTAGCGCCATAAGATAGGAGTCCACTTAAATAGCCCCCATTGCCAACAGACAATTTAATTCTTCGTTGTGTATTTAAGGGAGGGTCTTTGGTGATAAAATTAACAACACCCCCAATGGTTTGTGGACCAAAAGAAGTTGCCCACTACCCTTCAAAACTTCCACACCCGCCATTCTGTCGATGAGGGGTGTATAATACAACTCAGGCTCACCATAAGGATTTAAAGCTACAGGCACTCCATCTTCCAGCACAAGTACACTCCTGCTTCTATCAGGATCGAGCCCTCTGATACCAAGGTTCATACGCAACCCGGCACCTTCTTCTTCTACCACGTGGATACCAGTGATTCGTTTAAAAATTTCATTGCCTGAAATGGGTGCTGTTTGCAGCATCTCGGCCTGATTCACTACCCCTACCGAACCGGGCAAGGTATTGAATAAACCATTTCGCTTTGAAATAATTTTAATTTGTGGCATTTCGATACTGTTTGCAGTATCTATCTTCCAGGTTGTTTGTTGCGCAAAGGATGTATTCACTAAATAACATACAATGCCTATCAAAAAAATAGTTTGTTTCTTCATGAAGCAAAAATATTTCAAGGAACGTATGCATATTTTTCAAATCAGGAAAAATGATTGTGCAATCAGGAAAAAAATCAGAAATTCCAGAGACATAGGTCGTTTGTATTGCGGCAAGGATAGTAGTGGAAAGCCCGCACCATGCGCTTCGCATGGGTGGACTTGGAACGAATAGCCTGCGTGCCGCCCAAAATAATACCGATACTCAATAAGGCATGCCTCTTTCCTTTTACAAAACGAGTGTATTTGACTTTGGGTATTTTTTGGCAAAATACTGTTTGAGCATTTTATTTACTTTATAGGTTGCATATGCAGACCCTGCACCCAATAAAGCACCTGCCAATACATCACTTGGATAATGCACGCCTAAATGCATACGCGAATACCCCACAGTGCCTGCCCATAGAAATGAAGGAATAACCACATACCATTTTTTAAAATGCAAACTCAGTGAGGTGGCAGTACAAAAAGCATTGGAGGTATGACCTGATGGAAAGCTATAGGAACGTTCATTTTCAAAGGCTACAATATCAGGGTAAGTATAGCCTGGGCGTGTTCTGTTGACGATGCGTTTTAAAATAAAAGTACTCACAGATGATGCACCCAAGGCAAGACACATATTAACCCCTTGTTGAAACAATATTTTATCATGTTTTATATAAGAGGCAATCACCACTGATACGGGTAAACCAATACCAATATAGGCTTCAGTATTTGAAATCAATTGCATACTTGCATCCAAACGGGGGTTTCGTTGGACATTGATTTTTCTTAAAAGTTGAATATCGGCGTTTTGGGCCTGATGAGTTTGAGAAGTAAAAATTAAAAAAGTGTAAAGCAAGCATGATTTATAAATAAAACCCATAAGAGATTATATTAAAAACCGAAGATACAATATATATTTACACAACATGAAAAGGGGTTCGCTCATTTGTTTTCTCATTGCATCATTGCTCGTGATATTGCTGAATTGTAATTCAGAAGAAAAAGTCCATTCCTAAATATCAACGACAACAAGGCGCAATATGTAGGTATGCAAACCTGCAGAAGTTGCCATTGGCAGGTATATGAAACTTTTATCAAAACGGGTATGGGGCAAAGCTGGGGTATTGCCAATAAAGAAAAATCAGCCGCCGATTTTTCACCTGCAAAAGCATTGGTGTATGACAGCGTAAAAGATTTTTATTACAAACCTTATTGGGATGGAGATAGCCTCACCATCATGGAATACCGCTTAGCTGGCAAAGACACGGTGCATCAACGATTTGAAAAAGTAAGTTACATAGTAGGTAGTGGACAACATACCAACTCGCATATCATCAATATCAATGGTTATCTGCATCAAGCACCTATTACCTTTTATACCCAAAAAGGAAAGTGGGATCTTGCACCTGGATTTGAGAAAGGATTGAGTTCGCGATTTGACCGCAAAATAGAAATGGAATGTATTTCCTGTCACAATGGCTATCCAGAACTTGTAGCAGGTAGTTTAAATAAATATGCACAAGTACAGGTAGGCATTGATTGTGAACGTTGTCATGGCCCTGGCAGTTTACATGTAAGCCAAAAGCAACAAGGAATCATTGTAGACACTTCACAAACAGCTGATTACACCATTGTAAACCCAAGAAGATTAAATATAGAAGAACAAAATAACTTGTGTCAACGTTGTCATTTACAGGGTATTACAGTACTGAATGATGGGAAATCATTTTTTGATTTTAAGCCTTCTGAAAAATTGAGCAAAACCATGAACACATTTATGCCCAACTACAGTAGTTCAGAAAATCATATGATTATGGCAAGTCATGTAGAACGCATGAAAATGAGCACCTGTTATGTCAACTCGGGTAAAATGAGTTGTATCACTTGTCATAACCCGCATGTCAGTGTAAAATACACGCCTGAAACCCAGTATATCAATGCATGTAATTCGTGTCATACATCGAAAGATGCCTGTACAGAGACCCTCGAAAAACGCAATGCAAAACAGAATAACTGCCTTAGCTGTCACATGCCAAAAAATGGCAGTATCGACATTCCGCATGTAGCTGTCACTGATCATTTTATTCGTAAGCGACCTTTATTGCAAAACAGTCAGGAAGTAAGCAAATTTATCAGTATGATTTGTTACAGCAATGACCAGCCCGATGCAAGAACGAGAGCAAGAGCATTTCTGGAGTTTTATGAAAGATATGAACCTGCTAAACTCTTTTTAGACAGTGCCCTTTCTTATCTCGAAAAGGCAGGCGTTAATAAAGAGAAAGATGCTGACTATGATTTGTTACGCATTTATTTTTTACAGGAAAAATATGCTGAGCTTGTGACTTTGGTAAAAGACAAAAAAGGAAATGACTTTACAGATGCCTGGACTTGTTATCGAATTGGTGAAAGTTATTTAAAATTAGGAAATACAAGTGATGCAATCCCTTATTTACAACAATCAGTAGCCCTCAAAAAATATGCTTTAGATTTTCAAAATAAATTGGGGAATGCTTTTCTGCAAGCAAAAAAAATAACAGAAGCAAAGCAGGTATTTATGTTTATCGTTAGCGAAAATCCACGTAATGCAGAGGCTCAATCAGGTTTAGGTTATATTGCCATGCAAGCGCAAAACATACCACTTGCTAAAAAATACTTGACCACCTCTGTGATGCTGAATCCCGATCATGTGCAGACACTGATTAACCTTGCAGTGGTTTTTTATCAGAGTAATGAAAGGCAATATATCAAACCTTTATTATCACATGCATTGAAATTAGAACCTGAAAATGTGCAGGTGAACGCCATGTTAGCAGATTTGGGGAAATAATGATTATATTTATCTAAAATTAACCTTTATGAAAACAAAAATATTTAGTGTAATCCTGATTCTTTTTTCGTTTACAGTGACTGCACAAAACTGGAAAACCATTAATTCAAATGACACAACGTATTTTACTATAGATGCACCTACAGGCCCTGACAGTCTCTGGCATGGGTTTTTGCGATGTGTATGGGTCGATTCGTCAAACATCAATGGTGCTGATTCTATTTTTTATTTCAATCGTACTATCAGAGACACAAGTCATTATTATTGCATTGACACCATGGCCCCATCTTTTCTTGGAGACCACTTTGTCAGGAGCAACGCAACCGGTGTTGAATATTATACCAATGATGTAGGGGGAATTATCGAAATTCGATCGTTTGCCATGTTAAATGATTCATGGAAATTGGTGACCGATACCAGTGGTATTGATTTCTACGGAACTGTCTCAGCAGTGTATACAATGCCTATTGATGGTATCCAGGACAGTGTCAAAGAAATATCCATTCAGGCATCTTTGGCAGGAAATCCAATTAACCATAGTTTCAACAACAAAAAATTCATATTAAGTAAGAACCATGGATTTTATATGACTAATCAACTTTATCTTTTTCCACACATATTTGGCGCGGAACCTTTAAATATCGGTAATCTTCGACCCTATGTAGCATTAAATCATGTAAGAGTGGAAGCGCAAATTAAAAATCTTGACCTGAATATTATAGATCTTCAGGCGAAATATAAGCCTGGAAATGAATGGATTATTAAGAGAGCATCCGGATATGGCCCCTATGATCCTCCGGATTATAATTCTTCATTCTATGGCAACTTCTATACAACACATGATTCGATTATTAGCGTAAATTTCATTAATGTTAATACTGTTGCCTACACCTATCAACGAAAAGAATTTCATTTTTATATTAACCAGATCACTTCAAGTAGTGATGATACCACTTTAATTTTGACTGATACAGTTACGCAAAATAATTCAGTAGTTAAGTTAAATTCAAAAATGGGTGTTGATATCAAAGACTTTTCATGGGCAAACAATACGGTTATGAAGTATGAATATTATTTTTTAAATAATATCTGCAACTATCCGTATCTAAGAAATTATAGCACGAATGTGACAAACTTAAAAATTGACACCTGCATTGTGTGGAACCATTCCATTTCAGGCTATACAAATAGTGACGTTGTTGAAGCGGGTATTCTAAATTTTAAGTTGTTAAGGTTTGGATCTTTTGATTACGGACAAGTCCTTATGTCCAATGGTTATATGGAATTACTTTACCTTAAAACAGATTCCTGTACTTATTTGAATAAAATCAATGTTCTCGCGCTTGCCTCACAGGATTTACAAAAAAAATCAGATAATATTACCTTGTATCCAAATCCGGTGCAGGAATTGTTAAACGTAAGCGTCAAAAATCCTGATACTAAAATAGAAAAAATTTCAATTATTAACTTAGCCGGACAGACTATAACAGATTTTTATTCAAATGAAACAAAATATAATCTTAACAATATAAAAGCAGGACTATATATAATTGAAATATCAACCAATAAGGGGAAATTCCGTCAAAAAATTACTAAGTTTTAGTATTATCCCATCTTCTCTTCTGTCATTTTGAGTATATCCGCTTCTTCCTGATTTGACATAGCCAGTAATTCCTTTGCTTCTTGCACCATGGCTTCTGCAATGGTTTTATCTTTGAGTCCACCGGCATTAATTTTTACATTCAGGTAGGCCCCATACACTGCAGCCCTGATACACAAAGCACCTACCGCCGCATCGCTCAAACTATTGGGGTTGCCAATATTGACCATCTCACGAATCAATGGATAACAAGCAACACTTTTTTTCATGGTCAGCAAAGGCACTTCTGTTGCATACAAGGTTGCTTCTTGTATCGCCTTCGATCTTGCTTGTTTTTCGTCATCAGTATTTTTGGGCAATGAAAAGGCATCCATAATTTTACTAAAAGCAAGGGTATCTTCATCTACTAATTTCAACAAATCATCTTTCAAGGTTTGTCCTTTTTCGGCCCAGGCACTAAAGGTTTCAATTTGTGCATCCCAGCCTTTTTTGTGACTGCTTAAGTTGGCAACCATGGTTCCCAAACTAGCACCCAATGAAGCCACATAAGCACTGATACTACCGCCGCCCGGGGCAGGACTTTCACTAGCCGTTTCATTGGCAAAAGCTACCAGATTCATATCAATCAATCGTTTTGCTTGTCCATCATTCATGACATATTCAATGATTTTTTTCTTTGGGTCAAAAGGAGTGAGTTCATCGAGACCCATACTCTTTATGGCTATTCTGATGATTTCTTCTTCGCTAACACCTACACTTCGTCGTTGTTTTTGTAAAAAATATTTACCTGCATCAATCATGCTTTTTAAAGGCACTAATCCTACCAGTTCACTACCAGTAACACGCATTCCTCTTGCATGCGCACGCTCTACAGCAGTATCAAATGCAATATGCAATGGGGTGATATTGATATTGGTTAAATTCATTGAAATTTGGGCGATCCCATATTCTTCAATAAACCAACCGATGGCTTTAACGCTTTTCAACAAGCCCGGTTCACGTACTTCTACACCAAGTTCATCGATGACTTTTTTACCATTTAATTCTTTCACACGACCATTTTCACGCAAGTCGAAAGCCACGGCATTGGCACGTCGTGTAGAAATGGTGTTTAAATTTACATTATAAGCAACTAAAAAATCTCTGGCACCGATAACGGTTGCCCCACTTCTCACATTAAAAACGGCCTCTCCAAAGTCGGGTACCCAATGAGGATCTTTTATTTTATCGGCAAATCCTTCATATTCTCCTGCACGTATGGTTGCCAGATTTTGTCGGTCAGCTTGTTGTGCTGCATTTTCATATAAGTATACTGGTATATGCAACTCTTCACCTACCCGCTTACCTAATTTTTTGGCGTAAACCACTGTTTCTTCCATCGTGATACCGCTGATAGGTATTAAAGGACAAACATCCGTAGCACCCATTCGTGGATGTTCTCCTTTATGCATCGACATATCAATCAATTCACTTGCTTTTTTGATGGCCTGAAAAGCTGCATCAATAACGGGTTGCGGCTCGCCCACAAAAGTCACCACTGTTCTATTGGTTGCCTTACCGGGATCAACATCTAATAAGGTAACCCCTTCTATCTTTTTTATTTCATCGGTTATTTGTTGTATGATATTCATATCGACCCCTTCGCTAAAGTTGGGTACACATTCTATAATTTGTTTTTGCATATGACTATAATTTAAATTTAATTTTTACTTACGTTTTATTTTTTCAGAAGAAAGTACTGTGATGTTTATATAAAGAATTTAAAGGGTGATATCGAATCTGCACCGTGAGCTCATGCCCTTTTAATGAGTGCAGGACGCTGGGTAATTTCATGATAACAAATAGCACCTTCTTTAAAATAATGAAACACCACACTTTTACGTGTTTTATTTTTGTTTGTATGTTCATTGCCTCCGTGAAAAAGATTTGCATGCCAAAGCAACATATCCCCTTTTTTGGCATAGAAATTTTTTTGCTGCAGTTTATTTTCTTGTATTTTTTGGGCAATCATCTCTTCATAAGCGTCGTATGATTTGTTGCCAATCATCCAGGCATTCCCTTCGTTATCATAATCTTTATTAAGGTAATAGGGCAGCTTATGACTTCCTGGATAATAATGCAAAGGACCATTGTCTTCACCAATATCTTCTAAGGCAATCCACACACCCAATAATCCACCCAGGGGGTAAGTGGTCATGTGAATACTATCGGAATGGGTATGTTGTTCGCTTCCCATTTTGAAATTGATACTTTGAAATAATACAGCTTTTCCATCAATGAGAACATCTAAAAGCTCCATAAGCTTTTTGTCAGTCCCTACTTTTTTTAATGCAGGTAATGTATGAAAAGCAAACATAATTTTTGTTTTATTGACAAACTCATAACGGCCATTTTTTAATCCTTCATCAATGGCCTCATTGATTTCATCAACGATTGATTCAGGAACAAATTGTTTTAATACTGCATAGCCATTTTCGTCGTATTGTTTCAAACTCAAACGGTCTGTTTCATCAAGTTGCTGGTATAATGCACATTTTTCTAACTTTTCAAAATCCAGTTTGAGTTCATCATGATTTGAACCTGGTAAATGTTGAAAATCTTTGCTGGATACAGATTCATAATACTTTTTATGCAGCCCTATTTTATTATAGACAGCTTCATTATGAATCAATTCCTTTTTGTGAAAAAAATTATATAATGCATAGGTAAATTTAAATCTTCTCAAAAATTCTTTCATAAAATACTATTTTATACAGGCTACAAAGGTATCAATAAATCTTGTGTTGTATTAGCCCAGCTCAATGATTAAAAATTTTAAATAATTGGTGTTTTCAATATGCCATACTATAGGATGATCTGCTGCCTGTGCCCTAAAACATACTTGTCGAATAGGTCGTTTTGCATCTTTGGCGGCTGCTTTGATGGTATCAAGAAACATTTCAGGTGACACCAAATTGGTACAAGATGCAGTGACTAAAAAGCCGCCTTTTTTGACTAATTTCATAGCCCTTAGGTTGATTTCTTTATACCCAGCTAATGCCTTCTGGATATTTGCCCTACTTTTGGTAAAAGCAGGTGGGTCGAGCATAACAACATCCCAGCGTTTGTCTTCTTTGCTCCATTGTTTGAGTGCATCAAAGGCATTTACCGATTGGAAATCACATATTTGATCTAAGCCATTTAAGGTGGCATTTCGTTTGGCTGTTTCGATAGCAAAATCTGAAATATCGAGTCCCAGTACTTTCTTGGCACCATAATGCGCTGCATGAATGCTAAAGGTGCCTGTATAGCAAAAAGCTTCTAACACCTCGGCATCCTTTACAATTTGTTGTATTTGTCTTCGATTATCACGCTGATCAAGAAAATAACCCGTTTTTTGTCCTTTTTCAATATCAACAATAAACTTCAAGCCATTTTCCTGAATAATAATCTCTGTGTTAAAAGGTGCAGAAAGAAAACCTTTTTTTTGCTCCATACCTTCAATTTCTCTCACGGGTACATCATTGCGTTCATAAATGCCCTTTGGATTAAATATCTGATGCAAGGCTTTCACAATAGCATCTTTCCATACATCCATACCCAACGACATGGTTTGTATCACTAAATAATCATTAAACTTATCGATGATTAAGGAGGGCAAACCGTCTGCCTCACCAAATACCACTCTACAGTTTTCGGTATACCCTATTTTAGCTTTGTATTGCCAGCATGCTAGAATTTTTTGGTAAAAAAAATCATCATTGATTTCTTCATTTAAATCTCGTGTCAATAATCTTATTTGTATTTGTGAGGCTGGATTATAAAATCCCCTTCCTACAAAGTTTCCTTTTGCATTATAGACTTCTACGATGTTTCCCGGCTGGGCTTTTGCATCTACCGAATTGATTTCATTGTTATATATCCAAGGATGTCCTTTGGCTACTCTGTCTGATATTTTTGAATTTAGGATGGCTTTCATGTGATGAATTAAAATGATTTAAAATGATAGGCTTGATTATTGGCTAATATAAAAGGAGGATGTTTGATTTACAGGTTTACTTTATTCTCTTTTTACATAGAGCATATACTTTTCTTCAAAAATGGGTTCTTCAAACAAATCATGCACATGCCAAATCATGGGTTTGCATTCAGAGGCTGAAATTTCTTCATGCAAATCGCCTCCTTTTAAACATATCAGTCCATTGGCAAAATCGCCCAGCTGCCCTTTTTTAATCAAGGGTTTTGACCAACGCCACAAATCGCCTAAAGGAGCTACTGCCCTGCTGACTGCAAAGTCAAAACTATTACGTTGCTTATAATCTTCCGCTCTTCCCCAAAAAGTTTTTACATTCATCAGCCCAATTTCTTGTACAATAGCTTCTACTACAGTCAATTTTTTTTTAATGCTGTCAGCCAATACAAATTCTACTTCAGGAAAAAAAATAGCCAAAGGAATACCCGGAAAACCGCCGCCAGTACCGATATCTATGATGCGCTGCCCATCTTCAAAACCAAATCGAGCGGCTATACTCAATGAATGCAGCACATGTTTAGGATAAAGTGAATCAATATCTTTTCGCGAAATGACATTTATTTTTTGGTTCCAATCACGATACAATTCAAGCAAAGCATCAAATTGTGATAATTGGGTGGCCGAAAAATCGTCAAAGTATTTTAATATTATTTCCAATGTGAATGTGTTTTAAAAAATATAGCCCCTATATTTTTAAGATTATAAAAAAGTAACCAAATGTCAAATACCCAGATAAAAGGGCTGAGATCGTCTTCCTGAAGTATTGCAAAACATTTTTTAAAGATTAACCCCATCAGTATCCATCTAAATACTACAATACCCAGTGCAAAAACAAGATAGCCAGGAAAGAAAATCAAGGGAATCAAACTGAGCCAAAAAAAGAAATGACTCATGGCATAGCCGCCTAGCAGCCATTGATGTTTGGTTTGATAATACTTACCCGTACTGAGATGTCTCTTTTTTTGATAATGCCATTCTTCGGCTGTTTTTTTAGGTTCAGAATAGGTAAATGCCTGCGTTTCAATCACGACCTGTGTGTTTTGACTATTGGCAACCTGGTTGATAAACAAATCGTCATCACCAGAGGTTATATGATGATGTGACGAAAAACCTTTGTTTTGATTAAACAATTCCCTGGTATAAGCAAGATTACGGCCAACGCCCATATAGGGTAGTTTAGCCAATGCAAATGAAAAATACTGAATAGCCGAATGAGCAGTTTCAAACCTGATGCATTTATTAAGCCATCCTGGATGTTTTACATAAGGACTATAACCCAACACAATTTTTTTATTGTTAGCAAAGCCATTGGCCATAGAAGAAAGCCATTGATCTGATGCAGGTGTGCAATCAGCATCGGTGAGCAATAGTTTGTCAAACCGTGCCGATTTAATACCCATTGATAAAGGAAATTTTTTACCCGGAATCAATTTTGCCTTTTGGGTTAAATGCAACACATGTAAATGAGCATGCTCCTTTTCCATTTCATTGAGAAAGTAAAAGGTGTCATCTTCTGAATTGTCATTCACCACTAATACTTCAAAATAGGGCTTTCCATCCTTATGGTATTGTTGACCTAACCAAATCGGTAAATTTTTCCTTAGATTTGCCTCCTCATTAAAAGCACATATGATGATACTGATAGGTTCGTTTGGTGTATGTAAAGTCGGTATTTTTTTTTTATAAAAAGCCAAACGTGCAAAAAAGAATAAATAATAAAACAACTGCAGCAGTGCAAAAAAAGCAACAATCATTAAACAAAGAAGAGAAGGTGTTAAAACCATAGCCTCCAAAAATAATAAGTAAAGATGGAATTTCAATTAATAGCGACCGATAATAATTCAAAAGCCCGTGCAGGCGTCCTAACAACCGATCATGGAACGATCGAAACACCCATATTTATGCCTGTTGGTACCATAGGTTCGGTAAAAGGGGTAACCCAGGAACAACTCGAAAATGATATAGAGGCGCAAATTATATTAGGCAATACCTATCATCTTTACCTGAGACCTGGTACGAACATATTGGAAAAAGCAGGGGGCTTACATCAATTTATGCATTGGCATAAACCAATATTAACCGATAGTGGTGGTTTTCAGGTATACAGCCTAAGTGATATCAGAAAAATCAAAGAAGAAGGGGCTGAATTTCGATCACATATTGATGGAACCAAACATTTGTTTACCCCCGAAAACGTAATGGATATTCAGCGGAGCATAGGTGCCGACATTATTATGGCTTTTGATGAATGCACACCCTATCCTTGCGATTATGAATATGCTAAAAAGTCTATGCAACTCACCCACAGATGGCTGGCTCGTTGTGTAAAACATAAAAACGAATCAGCACCCTTGTATGATTATACCCAAAGTTTGTTTCCCATCGTTCAAGGGAGTACGTTTAAAGATTTACGAAAAGAAAGTGCTGAATTTATAGCCAGTATGGAGTGTGATGGCAATGCCATTGGGGGTTTGAGTGTGGGTGAACCAACTGATGAAATGTATGAGATGTGTGCATTGGTATGTGATATATTGCCGACTGAAAAACCCAGATACCTGATGGGCGTAGGAACACCAGCCAATATACTTGAAAATATTGCTTTAGGTATTGATATGTTTGATTGTGTAATGCCTACCCGAAATGGACGAAATGGCATGTTGTTTACCACTCAAGGGATTATCAATATTAAAAACAAAAAATGGGAAGATGATTTTACTTGTTTGGACGAAGGATTAAATTGTTTTGTCAGTAAAAACTATACCAAAGCTTATGTTCGACATTTGTTTAGTGTAAACGAGTTATTGGGTCTGCAATTGGCAAGTATTCAAAATCTAAGTTTTTACCTTTGGTTGGTTAAAGAAGCTCGTAAACATATTATTGAAGGTGATTTTACTATTTGGAAGCAAAAAATGGTAAAACAGGTGAGTATCCGACTATAATGACTGAGGCAAAAAACCTATATTTTATATGTAAGTCATCGATTTACTGTTAAGATTATATGGGATTTCATTTACGAATCTTTGCATGATTTAACTATACGAAGGAACATACATTCATATAGTTTTAGGTAAATTTTAAAAAAATCATTTAGTTGAAACAAATTACCTTTGCAATAAATAATGTTATATGCGCAGAGCTGTTTTATTGATTGCCATCTTACTTTTTGGAAGTTACTTTTTGATTGCCCAAGTAAAAGAAGATATTCTAAAAAAACACCTAAATGCCATTGGTGGGGCTAAAAACTGGAACAATGTTAAAACCATACGCAGTGTAGGACTCAGGGAATCTGATGGTAGCATCATAGAAGAAAAAAAGCAAATCATTGTAAATAAGGCTATTCGAATTGATTATACCTACCAATCAAGAGACAAAGCATTGAATGACAAAAAATTCTTTATCATTGTGAATGGAAATCAAGGTTGGAAATACCTTCCCGACAACCTGAAAGACAGCATCGAAACCATGACGTCAGGTGAAATTGCCTATTATAAAAATGAACATTTTACCCTTAGTCCTTTTTTACCCAAAGAAAATATGCAGCCAAGGATTGAATATATTAGCAAAGAAGATGTAATGAATACGCCCTGTTTTAAATTTTCGGTCAACCATACAACAGGAAAAACGGAATTTATCTACATCGACACTAAAACATATTTAATCCGTAAGTCGATTAGCATCACAAGTGATTCTGAAGTGGAATTTGACTATGAGGAATACAAACAAGTCAATCAAAAGATCACGATTCCGTACAAAATTACTTCAACGGCAGATGTTTTTCAAATGACCCAATTTGAAGTCAATCAACCTTTGAATGAGCAACTTTTTATTCCATCGATGAAATAAGCTATTCAGATGAACTTTTTATTCAGACTGGGTTATTTTCGATAATAAAATCAACTTCATTTTTTGATTATTAAAGCTATTTGCAAACCTAGTTTCAATTTTTAACGTCTAATCACATTAAATGGTATTTTTTTCAAAAAATCATTTACCTTTATCCTTAATTTTTTAACATATTATATGAAGAATATTGCATTTTCTTTTACGCAACGGTTTTTATTGATTGTAGTAACATTAATTTTAGCCTTACACACAAAAGAAATTAAAGCCCAAACGATTACTACACTTCCACTTGCCAATGTAAGTTTATGTGCTTGTAGTCAAATCATCGTCAGTTATACTGCCACAGGAGTATACGCCCCGGGAAATGTATTTTCTGTACAATTGTCAAACAATGTCGGAAACTTTGTGGGTGCCACTGTAATAGGCACTTTACCGAGTGTGGCTTTAAATGGCAATATCGTATGTACGATTCCATGTAATACGCCTTACGGTTCAGGTTATAGGGTTCGTATCATTAGTTCATTGCCTGTTGCAGGTGGACCAAATAACGGGGTTGATATTTTAATTAAACCTTCACCCACTGCTAATATTACTTTTTCAACGGCCAACTGTGTAGATACCTTGACTGCTGTAGCTGCAGGTGGTGGTGGTGGTGTGATACCAGGTGCCAAATATTATATTACCGATCAAATTCCTTGGGGTTCACCCAATAATGTAGCCGAAATGGATGCTGTATTTGGTGTGGGTAACTGGATTCAATCAAACTTTTCAGCAAATGCCGCTACCATTTTTGTACCCGGTACACAGTTTGTGTTTATTGAAGGAAGTGATGGCAATGGCACGGCATGTACAAATTTTATGAATGCCAATATCGCATTGATTGAAAACTGGGTAAGTGCTGGCGGACGATTATTTTTAAATGCTGCACCTAACAATGGTGCTACACAAAATTGGGGTTTCGGTGGTACTATTCTCAATTATATTAACTTAATTCCCGATTGTACTGTCACATTACCAGCGCATCCTATTTGTTTAGGACCTAATTTGCCCACAGCTTTGGCCTTTTCTGGTAATTATTTTGCCCACGCCAATGTCCAGAATGGAGGTACTACCGTTTTTCATAATACGGCTAATCCCGCAGATGCCATATTATCAGAAAAAGTATGGGGCTCAGGTTTAGTAATGTTTGGAGGTATGACAACTTCAAACTGGCATACACCCAATATAGAAGCAGTCAATATCAGAAAAAATATATTGGTATACTTATCTGGCACCGTTGCGGTACCCCCTACTTATACTTACTTATGGTCGACGGGTGATACCTCAATACAAATTTTACCACCTGCTACAGGTGTCTATACCGTGACAGTAACCTCTAATTTGGGTTGTACAGCTACGGCCACTTACAATTATGTGGCACCCCCTACCCCTGCTGTCAATATAACATCTACAGGGACTTTATGTTCTGGCAATACCATTACTTTAGACGCTGGAGCAGGTTTTACCACATATTTATGGGACGATGCCTCTACTTCACAAACAAGGGTAATCACCACTGCTGGTACTTATTATGTAACAGTCACCAATGGACAAGGTTGTATTGGAAGCGATACAATAGTTGTAAATCAAGACACTTCAGTAGTAGCAAATTTTTCGGTTGACATTCATTTAGGTTGCGATAATGACACTGTATTTTTAACCAATAATTCTACAGGAGCCACTCAATATAACTGGTTATTTGGTGATGGCGGTTATTCAACTTTTCAAAACCCCGTGCCTTATGTATATTTTAATCAAGGTACTTTTACCATTCGTTTGATTGTAAGTAATCCGCCATGTGCCGATACAATGGATGTAACCATAACGATTAATCATAGTGTAAGTTCTACATTTACCACTGCTTCAAATGGAGGCAATATGATTGACTCTACCTGTTTAACCACACCACCTACTGCATTTCAATTTACACCTGTAGCGGTTAACCAACCACAATGGGTACATAGTTGGAATTTCGGAGATGGTAGCACTGACAATAGCGCATTGCCTTCTGCCCATGTTTACACAGCACCGGGTATTTATATCGTATCGCATGTAGTTACAGATACCTTAGGTTGTGTTGATTCTTCTTCACATTTGATTTATGTTGGACCGCCAGCATTTATTTCACTTACAGCTTCTGACTCAGTGATTTGTGTGGGTGAAAAAATTACTTTTAAAGATTCATTAAGTGATTTTACCAAAACCTTTTTATATGATTTTGGCGATGGTAGTGTATTAAACAATACACATAATCCAACCCATACTTGGGATGCACCAAGTACTTATACCGTAACCTTAAGAACCAAATATGATTTTTGTCCTGATGGCATGGCTACCAAAGTGATACAGGTAGATGCATTCCCTATTGTAAATATTGGTAAAGACACCAGTATTTGTCCAGGAGTAACGGGTTCAATATTAATTGCAGATGTAAACAACCCAGGTGCATTATATGATTGGAGTACAGGTGAAAGTGCAAGTTCAATTGTTGTTACTCAGCCAGGTACTTATTGGGCAACAAGCAAAGGCGCATGTGCTGTAACAGATAGTATTAATGTCATTCGAGATTGCTATTTAAATATACCGAATGCATTCACCCCTGATGGTGATGGACTCAATGATTATTTCTTACCACGTGAATTATTGTCAAGCGGTGTAAAAACATTTAAAATGGATATATACAATAGATGGGGTGAAAACATTTTTACCACTACTGCTATTGATGGTAGAGGTTGGGATGGAAAATACAATGGTGTATCACAACCTATGGCAACCTACGTGTATATTATAGATGTAGAATTTAACAACAATCTCAAGAAAAACTATAAAGGCAATGTAATACTTGTCAGATAGTTTATAGTTCAAATACTTCACCTTCTAAAGCCAGATCTGTATGTTCAAATATCGATCTGGCTTCTTCTTGAAATGGAAGTATGTCTTTGTATTTAGATGAAAAATGCCCAATAATCAAATGTTTACAATCGGCCATTTTTGCAATGGTAGCTGCTTCTATGGCTGTACTGTGATAACGTTCTTTTGCTTTTAACAGATTATCTTGTAAATAAGTGGTTTCATGATAAAGCAAATCTACCCCATGGATATATTTACAGATTTCGGGATTAAAAATGGTATCAGCACAAAATGCATATTTCTTGTAAGGGTTTCCTTCGCTCGTTACCCATTCATTTTGTATCACTTGTTGATACTTATCGATATAATCTTCTCCCTCAGTTAATTTAGAATAAAAATAAGTAGGTATTTCATATTGTTTTACTTTATCAGGTAACAATATACGTTTTCGTTTTTTTTCTACAAATAGAAAACCGTGTGTTGGTACACTATGATTCACAGGAAAGCAACTGACTTCGTATTTTTCGTGTTGAACCAATAGAGCATGTTCGCCTTCAGCTATAAATCGATATTCGATTTCGAAACTAAGATTCCATGGTATTTGCAGGTCAATTACTTTTTTAATAAATGCATTGCAATAAATATATAACTTTTTTTCTCGTCCTAACAAAGCCATACTACTGATCAACCCGACCAATCCAAAATAATGATCGCCATGAGCATGGCTGATAAATAAATGGTTGATACGCATGCTTTTAATGTCAAATTGCTTCATACGCATTTGTGTACCTTCACCACAATCTATCAAAAATAGCTGCTGATTAATTTCAATGACCTGGGCAGTCGGAAATCTTCCATAAGCTGGTAAAGCTGAACCGTTGCCTATTATTGTAATTTTCATGTCAGGCGTAAATGTAAGCTAAATATCTTTATTCAGAACCTTGATTCACTTGCTTCCCTTTTACTTTAAACGAAAAATATTGTTGTGTAAAATAGCTGTATACCGCTACTATAAGGATGGTTAAGACTTTGGAGATTTTAGGGTTAAAATGAAAAAATTCAACAAATAATTTGATAAAAAATATGCTAAAAATAAAACAACTCATCACGGTTAAAGCATACCTGAAAAGTTGCACTCGCCCTCTTAACTCGCTATGCGAAAAGGCTATAAATTTGTTGAGTAAAAACCCGACTGGGAAACTGACCATAAAGCTCAATATAGAAGAAGCTACATGGGGACTGAGGGTATGATGGGAGAAAGAAATACTTTCTTCAAAAAATAAAAAATAATATGAGGTATAATAAACGAAATAATCGACCATTACAGTAGTCCCGCCACAAGCAATATACTTAAAGGTTTGTAAAGGGATAAACTTAAAAAAATCGAAATAAAAAAACTCAATAAATTGATGAATTGACTTTTTCAAAATAGATAATGAGGAAAGTTATTCGAAAGGAGTAAAATGCAATTCTACTGAATTGTCAATTTTTCTAATCCAGAATTGTTTGTTGTATAGTTTTAAAATATTAAACTCGTTGGTACTATCTATATTACCAGAAAAGTTTTTAGTGGTCAACGCAATTTTGGTATCATGATCATATAAAGTCCAGGTACCTTGCAAATTACGAGCCTCTAAGGTAATAGGATTTACAATGGTAATGATATATTTACCATCACGATACATATAATGTTTTTGCTTAGCCCATAAAGGATCTAATGATACTTCGGTACCATCTACAGTAGCGCTTTCTATTCTCCAGTTATTGGTTACTCTCGCTTTTTTTGTTCTCAAACTCACATTCGGTCCTTCTTCATACTTTCTGCATGAAGACACAGCAACAGATACAACCAATATTACAATAAATAATTGAACGATGTTTTTCATATTCTATCTTAAATCAAAGCACTAAGGTAAACAAATTTTTTATAACTATATATATATTCAATAAAAAATTGAATTAATGCTGTAATCTGCGTAATTTCCAATTACTTTTTGGGGTCATCAGGGTTTTAGGCGGGGTTGTTTTTTCAATAAAAATTCCTACTGCTATACCTGCAACTTTTTCTAATTCATCCTGTGTAGTGACTTCCAATAAGGCAGGTTGAAAATATTTTGGAATAAAACCTGTATCAAATTTGCCTTGTACAAAGGCTTCTTGTTGAATGGCCCATTTTCCAAAGGGCAAGGTTGTTTCAATACCATTGATTCTAAAATGATCAATAGCATTGCTTAATCGTGCAATGGCTTCTTGACGGTTACTACCCCAAGCTATGAGTTTGCCAATCATAGGGTCATAATAGATAGGTATAGACATCCCTTCTTCATAGCCATCATCTATACGAATGCCTTCACCCACAGGACGTTTGTAGATATCTAAACTACCCGTGTCGGGCATAAAATTATTTAAAGGATCTTCAGCACAAATGCGTAATTCAATGGCATGACCATTTATCTGTAAATCTTGTTGGCTGAAAGCAAGCACTTCTCCCCTTGCCACGTTAATTTGTTGTTCTACCAAATCAATACCTGTAATCATTTCACTTACACAATGTTCAACTTGCAAACGGGTATTCATTTCAAGAAAATAAAAGTTGAGATCTTCGTCTACTAAAAACTCAACTGTACCAGCACCATGATAATCGCAGCTACGTGCTACGTTGACGGCACTTTCACCCATGGCTTTTCTAATGTCTTCGGTAAGGCATGATGAGGGTGCTTCTTCAATGAGCTTTTGATGACGACGTTGAATAGAACATTCACGTTCAAAAAGATACACATAATTGCCATGCGTATCACCTAACAACTGTATTTCGATATGTTTGGGAGAAGCCACATACTTTTCAATAAATACGCTATCATCGTTAAATGAATTGAGTGCTTCGCTCTTGGCCATTTGCAATTGCTCGGCTAACTCAGCAAATTCATTTACCACACGCATTCCCTTACCTCCACCACCAGCACTTGCTTTAATCAGTAAAGGAAAACCGGTTTGTTTAGCAATTTCTTCGGCTTCTTCAATATTTAAAATGGGTTTATCGGTACCCGGAACCATTGGTACATTAAACTTTTTTGCGGCTTGTTTGGCTGCTATTTTACTCCCCATCATTTGAATGGAATTGGCCGTTGGTCCTATAAAAATAATACCAGCATCAACACAGGATTGACTAAACTGGGCATTTTCGCTTAAAAATCCATAACCAGGATGTATGGCATCGGCACCACATTGAAGTGCAACCGCAATAATTTTATCTGCCAATAAATAGGATTGTGAAGACAATGCGGGTCCTATACAATAACTTTCATCTGCCATTGCCACAAAAGGCATTTGAGCATCAGCTTCACTATACACTGCCACGGTTTGAATACCCATTTTTTTTGCGGTACGCATCACGCGCAATGCAATTTCACCCCTGTTTGCTATTAATATTTTGTTCATGTACCTTAATATAAAAAGCGAATATAATGTTTAATGATTAAAATAAAATAATACAAAATGCATTTATTAATTCCCTGGGAAATTATTGGCTAAATGCCTTTACACATTGATTTTCAGCGTATCATTGACCCACAATGAATAATGCATTCGTCAAATATTAATACAGAATCGTAAACATTAGTTAATAAAGCTATTCTCTTACCAAAGTGAAATAAAGAAATAGCCTATGAACTTTTCACAGAATACCGTTAAACATGATTTCAATCGGTATTGACCACTATACGATTGATAAAATATTGGCATATTATATAAATCATCAAGGTATTAACTACAAAAAGATACTTAACTTATAATGATTTATCACCTCTTAAAATCTTTTACAAAGCACAGGAAGCTTTTAATGAACATTTATACTGAAATTTAACCTCTCATAAAATTTTAACAAGATTATTTAAATCGGAATACTACTTTTATATTTCAAAAAATAAACATGAAAAAAATATTCTTATCTCTCTTGACCTTATTGACATTACAAACTGCCTTTGGACAGTCAGCCGACGAAATTGTGAACAAACATATTGAGGCGATTGGTGGTGCTGATAACTGGAAAAAAATGAATTCCTTAGTCATGGAAGCTACTATGAAAGCCCAGGGTGCTGAAATCAAACTAACAAGAACCCACATCCACAATAAAGCCATGCGTATGGATATCGCTGTGATGGGTATGAATGGTTATCAAATATTAACCGACAAAGCGGGTTGGAGTTATATGCCATTTCAAGGTCAAACTAAAGCCGAACCTATGACAGCTGATGATATCAAAACATCACAAGACCAACTTTCAATCTTAGATGAATTTATTACCTATAAAGATTTAGGCAAAAAATTAGACTTTATTGGAAAAGAAGACCTTGAAGGTACTGAATGTTTTAAACTTAAACTTACAGACAAAGATGGTCAGGAAGTTACTTTTTGGATTGACCCTGCAAGCTATTTTACTTTAAAACAATCGCAAAAAATAAAAGCCAATGGCAAAGAAATGGAATCTGTAACGACCTTTAGCAATTACAAAAAAACTGAAGAAGGAATCGTTTATCCATTTACGGTAAGTGCCGATTGGGGGGAATCAGAAATCACTAAACTGACTTTCAATAGCAAAATTGATGAGTCATTGTTTAAACCTTCAAACTAATTATCATCCTATTTCACAATAAGGTCTGTTAAAGCAGACCTTTTTCTTTTAAAAAATAAATAAAATAAAATGAAACGAAATCTATCTATTCTTTTGATAATGCTGACCACATCATTATTTGCTCAAACGCAAGTAAACTCAGGCATGTTTGGCATGTTAGAAGCCCGGCAAATGGGGCCTGGTACTATGAGTGGCCGTATTACCTCAATTGTAGGTGTGATGAGTGATCCCAAAATCATCTATGTAGGAACTGCTGGTGGTGGTGTATGGAAATCAAGCAATGCAGGCACTTCCTATAAATCTATTTTTGATAAATATTGTCAATCGATTGGTGCCATTGGTATCAGTCCGCAAAAGCCCGCCACCGTGTATGTAGGCACCGGCGAAAGCAATATGCGTAATTCTGTTTCGATCGGAAATGGTATGTATAAAACCACTGACGGTGGTGACAATTGGAAAGCAATCGGGTTAGACAGCACTGAGCACATTGCAAAAATAATTGTACATCCCAGCAATGATCAAATTGTATATGTAGCTGTACCTGGACCATTATGGAGTGACAGTAAACACAGAGGCTTATACAAAACAAGCAACGGTGGTGAAACCTGGGAAAAAATATTATACCATGATGAAAAAACAGGTTGTGCAGAATTACTGATGGACCCTAAAAATCCAAATATCTTATTTGCATCGATGTGGCAATTTAGAAGACAACCTTTTAGTTTCAACTCAGGTGGCGAAGGGAGCGGAATGTATAAAAGTACTGATGGTGGCCTTACATGGAAAGAAATTAGCAATGGTTTGCCTCCCAAACCTTTTGGACGTATTGCCATGGCTTTGGCCCCAAGTGATAGTCGCAAAATGTGGGCCATTGTAGAAAGTAAAAATACAGGTTTATACATTTCAGATGATGGTGGAGAAAGTTGGAAAAACCAAAGTGCTACCATGAATGTATGTGCACGCCCTTTTTATTTTAGTACATTTGAAGTAGATCCTAAAGACCCTAAAAGAGTGTATCGTCCAGGGTACGAATTTGCCTATTCAGATGATGGCGGTTATTCATTTAGCGGGGCAAGCAGCGATGGAGGATGGGTGCATAGCGATATGCATGCCTTGTGGATACATCCTGACAATACCAATATTTTATATTTAGGAACAGATGGCGGCATTTACAAAAGTATCGATAAAGGAATATCATGGAGTTTCACCCATAGCTTACCTGTTGGTCAGTTTTATCATGTATCACATGATTTGCAAAAACCCTATAATGTATATGGTGGGTTACAAGACAATGGTAGCTGGAAGGCACCTTCCGCTGCCCCCGGTGGCATCAATAATGCACATTGGCAACGTGTAGGTGGTGGTGATGGGTTTTGGACTGTTCCTGATATTGATGGCAAAACAGTGTATGTAGAATATCAGGGTGGCAATATGAGCCGAGTGAATATGACCAATATGAAAAGTGAAGAAATACAACCCAAACAAACCAATAAAGAAGAGAAACTACGATGGAACTGGAATACACCAATAGTGACTGGTGCAGCGAATCCAAAAAATTTATATACTGGATCGCAATACTTATATAAATCAACCAATCAAGGTCGCGACTGGACAAGAATTTCTGGCGATTTGACCACCAACAATAAAGCAAAACAACAACAAGATGAAAGTGGTGGATTAAGTGCTGACAATACAAGTGCCGAAAACCATTGCACCATATTTACCATTGCTGAAAGTCCCCTTGATGCCAATACCATATGGGTTGGTACAGATGATGGTAATTTGCAAGTGACCACGGATGCAGGCCAAAGCTGGAAAAACATTTCAACGAATTATGCCGTTAGTGGTATACCTGCAGGCACCTGGATAAGCAGTATTGAACCTTCTCATTTTGACAAAAACACTTTATATGTAACTTTCGAAAATCATATGTATGGCGATCATACAACTTATTTGGGTAAATCAACTGATATGGGAAAAACATGGACCCGTATTCAACATACTGAATTTACTGGGTTTGCGCATAAAATTTGTGAAGATCCCATCAACAAAAACCTACTTTTCCTTGGAACAGAAATGGGCTTGTTTGCTACTTTAGATGGTGGAACTCATTGGTTTAGAATGAAAAACAATATTCCAGAATATGCTTTGGTAAGAGATATTAAAATACATCCTACAACCCACGACTTGATAGTAGGCACTCATGGTAGAGGCATTTTTATAGTTGATGATATTAGCGCAATGCGAAACCTGACAGCTGAAATATGGAATCAAGAGGTTTACCTGTTTCCAACACCGCAAATAACACTCAATAATGGACTTTATGGCTGGGGTGGCCCAGAAGTTTCCGGAGGCTGGTATGCAGGCAATCCTTCATCAGTACCAAGTATTGATTATTATTTAAAAGATAGGGTCAATACTGGTAAAGTCAGCATTGATATTTATGATGCCAATCAAGTATTGATACAATCAATACCTGGAAGCAAACGAAAAGGTATCAATAAAGTGTACTGGAATTTAAGAAGTAACCCACCTAAAGTAGCTGGTGGAAGCACAAAGATAGATGGTGCGGGTTTTACCGCTCCGATGGTATTACCTGGTAGTTATACTGTGAAATTAAGGGTAAAAGACCAAGAATATGTATCGACCATCCAATGTGTACATGATGATGCAAATAATGATTTAAGCTTAGCTGACCGAAAATTAGTGTATAACAAAGCCATGCAGTTGCAAGGATTGTATAATCATTTAAATGTTGACATCGATACCATTCAATATTATAAAACAAAATTAAAAGCTGACTCAAACAATAAAGCAAACAAAGCGATGTTGGCCGATTTAGAAAAAATCAGGGCAGAATTGATGGCAACTAAGCAAACATCCTTATTTGCAGATGAAGAAAAACTGCGTGAAAAAGTTTCACAATTGTATGGAAGTTTTTGCAATATGGAAGCCAAACCCAATGAAATACAATTGAAGGCAATTGAGGCATTGGATGAGCAATATAAACAACTCAATTTAAAATTAAACCAAACCCTGAACAAACACTTACCTAAGATTAATTTGTAAGGGTTTAATATAGTTTTAAAACGCATTTACATTAACACAATTGTGCTAAATTATGCATGCTGTGCTATGAAGTATATACTAATTATTAAGATTAAGTAGTCTAAATTACATTGGTACAATACCTACAAAAATTACATTTAAGCAATCCTTATTGATCTATTATATAATAAGCTGTTGGTATCCTCTCTCTTCAAAAGTTGCGCCTTTGTAAGCATTATGTTCTTTATAACCTTTGGCTATTATTATTTATTAAAATATAATTACTTTAATTTATTTGTTGGATACAAATCGTCTTTAATTGATTTACAACTTAAACGCTCATTATGCTATACTTTCAGACAATTAAAATGGAGAAGAACGCAATGCTTATGACATATGGCATTAAGGGTTTTCAGTGTGATAACATAAGCAAATCCTGACTTTACTTCGGTATTTTTATATAATTGATTTTATAGTATCGTTGGTTTTCGAAGCTTTGAATAAAATGGCATTTTTGAAAAACCACATTTTTTATAAGCCCCATTTGCAAACACATATAGACATAAAAAAAGTGCTGTCTTTCGACAGCACCTGTGATTGAAAAAGTCACATAAATAACCTACTGATGCAAATGTAAACAAATAATTTAAATTTTAAAATATAAATATATATTTTTTAAAATATTATTTATAAAAAGTTCATTGATAATTAAAAATTAAAAAACTGATTTCCCGAACATAGCAATATATCATATTAATCTAAAAACGAAAAGGTTCCCTTATTTCTTTTTCACAAAGAGCAGTTTAAAAGTTTCTCTTTTATTTGATCCAGTTAAATAATAAAATCCTGGATTAAAATCTTTCCATGAAATGGAAATAATTGTTGGTTTATCATGAATATATGCCACCGACTTATGCAATACTGTACCTTTTTCGTTTGCAAAAGTAATTTTATATTGAGCAGCATGGTTTCTGCTGATTTCAAACATGGCAAACTGATTGGTACTATCAGGAATGATGCGTATTTTATTGTCTGCTTTTGAAACAAAAAAAGAGAACAGCATGAACAATATGCAAAGGTATTTCATGGTTGGGTTACTAATTTTCAAAAAATGAACGTAGACAGGCATTCATTTTAGGCACCAAATATAGGAAAATTAATTCTTAAGCAATTTAAAACTTTCAGTTTTAATATTGTTGGTAATGAGTAAACTATAGTAACCATTTTGGAACTGTGAAATGGGTATTTGTACCTGGTTAAAGCCATTGGTAAACGAGTATTCATTTTTATACACCAAACGCCCTGCAAGGTCGTAAATAGCTATATGATAGGTATCATCTGCATTGGTTTGAAGTGCAACATTGACAACATCAGTGGCAGGATTGGGAAATACATTTGTCTCCTCTTGATTCCCACAAAACACCTGAAGATATGAAACCCTGCTGTAATTATATTTTCCATCTAAATCTACAATTTTGAGTCGATACTGATATTTTCCGTTGGGTAAATTTTCATCTAAATAATTGTATTCATGTGTTATGGTAGAAACACCACTTGCTTGTAATCGTGCGATACTTTTAAAACCATAATCCGATTCTGATTTTCTTTCTATGTCGAAATAATCACTGTTTTTTTCTTCCTCTGTTTTCCAATAAATATTAGGTATACAATTAGGTGCTGTGGTTTCAAAAACAGTCATCACCACTGGTAAAGGGGCATTTAAAAAATCAGGGAATATCATTTGATTACAATTTCCTGAAATATACATTGTATCGTACAGGTTGACTGCAATTTTAGAAACCGAATTGTCAGGAATTACTTGTTGAACATCAAAAATTTGATTGCCAGTAGGACTCATATCATAAAAATTAATCCCACCACCATCTAATCCAAAATGACCAAAATTACGACTCACTTGTTGCACTGTAAATGATCCAGTACCTGTTATATTACTGTAATTATCAAAATCATTTGATTGTATAATGCCATTATCCCCATTATAAAACAAGGCATTATTTATAAACTTACAATTGGCAGTATCCCAACCGTAAATATTTATATACCCATAATTTTCGGTTTGGGGACTATTATTGACAAATGTGTTCTTGCCATAATAACTACATTTATTGGTAAAAAATGCTGTGTTTTGTATCGTAGTAGAACCTACTACTTTCATAATGCCTGAATTAAATAAAATACCACTCACTGTTAAATGATTGGTGAGATAAATAACGCCTTCATTGGTCAATAATGAACCTTCCTGTATATGCATCGCTCCTTTCATTTTCATGACACCTTCATTAAAAACGGTGGTCCCATTGTTGAGATCAAAAGCAGTGTAAAAATCCATTTGAGCATCTTTGTGATTATTTATTGCAATGGCATCGGTAAAAATCTGTGCTACATTAAACTGAAACAAGGCGCCCGAATCGTTATTGATTGAAAAACCCGACCCGATGGTATTTGATGACATTAACTTTACAGTGCCTTTGTTTGAAATCAATCCATTAACGTTCAACATCATACTAGGTTGAAAAACAGCTCCATTTGCTACCCTAATTTCTGCATTGTAATCTAAATTTAATATCGTACCCGTAAATACACCTGCTTCAATGCATAATACATCGCCACTATTAAGCGTATATGAATTAGCGGAGCCATTGTCTGAAAAACTACAGCTATTTTGAGCAGAGGCAATTAAATGTGAGGCAATAAATAAAATGAATAAGGCAAAATGTTTCATAAAAATTAACATATTTCAGGTAAAATTTATTAAAAATCGTGCCAAAAAAAACTGACATTTCGTAAGTAATTGATATTCAGCCAATTAGCTTTATATTATTTTAAATCGTATGGGTGGATTATACACTCAATAAAATTAAACTTTGATTTAATTCAAAATAATTATTGTAAAAAAGCACCTGTTTGATTTCCTTTTTCTCTTCTTTATGTTGATTATTCGGCCCATAAAGTGCTTTTGGAATCTGTTGTTTTTCTAATATTTGGGTACTAAGCCAAAATCCAAACTGACTAGCCGTATCAAATTCACCACAAAGGTGTTTGAAATATAAAAAATTGGCATTTAAAAACTTATCAGCGAACAACAAATCGTGATGTTGCTGGTTGCTATTGCCATTATTACCAAGCATGAGCACATCAATATCACTTGAAAGAAGGTCATTTTCTTGTAAAATGCTGTCTATTTGAAAGGCAATTTCTTCTGCCGTAGGCTTATACATTGTGCGAATTGACTTTATAAAGGCCTGGTTTTGTTTGGTTTTCTGATTCCCTAAAATAAAAAACGCACTCCCCTCACCTGCGATCGTACCCGGCGTTTTTGACAGTAATAAGTCCTTACTTTCAATGGGTTCAACTTTCCAATAACCCCAAACTTTTTTAACTGTAAAATGCTCTAAAGTCATTTCATCAAAACTACCCGCAAGCACATGGTTTGCTTCCCCTTCTGCCAGCAACAGGGAGGCATCTACCAAAGTATGTTCAAATGAAAATCCTCTGTGGGCATAGGTTACGTTGTAGGAGTTAATTTTTTTATTAAGTGCAATCATTCCATTCAATTGATTATATGTTGAATGTATGAAATGGGTTGGATTGAGCGCCGACTCATGGTATTGTTTGATAGAATGCAAAAATGCTTCCGTATCTTCCAGACATCCTTTGCCAGTACCTATAATTATTGCATCAATTTCTTTTATTTCAGACTCATTGATACATTTCATAGCTGCTGAAAAACCTATTTTCAAGGCCCTGCTCATTCGTCTGATTTGTACTGGATTAATAAATTGCTTAAAATCAGGTTCAATACAATACAATACATTATTACGCGCATTTACGATACTTGCATCTGATAAAAAATCAATAGCCTCAAAAGTATGCTGTGGCGAAATACAAGCAGATGATATGATATAAATGGGTTTCATCTAAGTATTTTCAATTTTTGAAAAAATAAGGCTGGCATTATTTCCACCAAATGCAAAGGAATTAGACATTACATGTTGTATTGATTGATGTTCAAAATGCAATTGAGGAATCAATTGAGCTTCTGGCATTGCATGTTGAAAATTTAAATTGGCAAAAACACATTGTTCCTTGAGCGCCATCACTGAAAAAATAGCTTCTACAGCCCCAGCAGCTGCTAAGGTATGTCCTGTGTAACATTTGGTAGAGCTAAATGCCGGTACTTGCTGAAACAATCTTTTCATGGCATTTGACTCAGACTCATCATTGGTTAAGGTAGCAGTGCCATGGGCATTGATATACTGTATTTCATGTGGTTGTAAGTTGGCTTTGGCCAAAGCGCGCTTCATCACCTGATAGGCTCCTTCCCCTTCAGGATTCGGCGCTGTAGCATGAAATGATTCATTAAAATTGCAATATCCGCTGATACTTGCCAAGGGTATATGATTTCGTTTGGCACAATCGTCTGCCCTTTCAATAATCACATAAGCAGCACCTTCTCCCAGGTTTAAACCATTTCGTTCAGCATCAAAAGGTTTACAAAGTGCTTTATCAATATTTTTGAGGGCATTAAAACCATTGATGGTAAAACGGGTAAGTGCATCTGTGCCACCACAAATTGCAATATCTAAGTGCCCCTGACTAACAAGTCGGGTACCCAGCATGATGGCATTGGCTGATGATGAGCAAGCAGTGCTTATGGTCGTAACAAAATGTTTAATATGAAAAAAATCGGCTAAACGATGGGTACAATCGGCACAATCGATGGTATCGGAAAATTCAGTATAATCGCCAACATGATCGAGTAAATCAAAATAGTATTTTTCTACTTCACACATCCCACCTACCGTTGTAGCATTCACAATACCCACTTTTAGTTGATTGAACGAATGGAGACCAGCATGCAAAAGGGCTTCCTGCAAAGCAGTGATACCCAACAACGATGTACGTGTGTAACCTTTGTGAATAGGTAATTGTAACGATTGAAGCAAAGACTGTGTGCTTTGTTTTATTTCGCCAAATGGAAAAGAAGCAGCATGGGTCGTTTTCAAAAAATCTAATGGACCTAAAGCATGCTCTTGATGGCTAAGGGCATTATAATTAGCTTGCAGTCCTTTACCTAGGGCCGTATACATGCCCATTCCACTGACTACAATTGATGGCTTCATGCAATGTTATTTGGTTCTGTGATCAGCAATATATTGGGCCATCGCATTCACAGATTCCATTGCTTTTCTGCCTTCGCGAGCATCTTCAATTTTAATGCCATAGTTTCTTTCAAGCAATACCATCAACTCTAACGAATCAATACTATCTAATCCCAATCCTTCACCAAATAAAGGAGCATTATCATCAATTTCTTCTGGAGTCATCCCTTCTAAATTGAGTGATTCGATGATTTGTGTTTTCAGTGTTTGCTTTAATTCTTGTAATTCTTGCATTGGAAAAAAATTCTTAGAGCGCAAATGTAAAAAATTATTGCAAAATTCTTTGAATTAAATATATTCGTGCTATAAATAAAATTTATGGAACTAGGAATTGGCTCACGTATTGAACACCCAAACTTTGGAAGAGGTGTTATAGTAGATATCGGTACAGACTTTTACAATATTTGGTTTAAAAGTAGCAATGCCGTTCGTAGCATTGGCAAAAACTTTGAGGGATTGAGAATATTGTCAGCGAATGAAAACAGCGAAACCACTGGGGTTGTGAACATGGCTGACCTCGAGTTTATGTTACATAAAGTATTGAACGACCGAACCGATATTACCGAAAAAGTAGCCTTAGCCCATAAATGGGAAGGTGGCACATTGCTCCTCAAACCCTTTGAAGAAGGCATGCAGGCAAAGGAAATTCCAATTGAAACCTTTTTTCATAAAATTGTAATGGTGCGTGACAGAATTCGGGTAATGGAACAACAAATCAATGCCCATAAAGTACTCACAGATGCAGAAAAAGTAGACCTTCAACAATACATCACCCGTATTTATGGTTCTTTAACCACCTTCAATGTATTGTTTAAAAATACAAGTGATGCCTTTAAAGGGGCAGGTAAAGAATAATTCAACTCAATAATGGGTGTAAAAACTTGTACTATCCATCATAAAATACCGGGTATTTAAGGCGTGATAATCATAAATACCCATCAGAGAAATCATTTTTTGGGAATTAGATAGTAAATCATCATATTGATGTTCTTTTTCTTCATAGGCTACCGACCTTGTTTGATGATGTTCAATGGTAGAAAGTAACCATACCTCAAAAGGAAGTCCCCAGGTAAATTTCAAGAGAGATTGATTAAGAGATGTAATAGGCATAATCCTTTTTGTTGGACTCTCAGCTACTATTGAACGTATGTACTCTACTCTTTTCGCATACCCATGTTGCGTTACCACCATTCGCAACATGCTGATTGACAAACTAAAGCAAAGTAATCCAATCATGAAAGGCTTTAACTTGACTGATTGCATTAAAAAATACGCAAAAGGCATTCCAACAAATACCATAAAAAGTAAGTATTGGCTTTCAATATAAAACTGCTCTACCCCATTGGCAAAATTGATATGGATAATAAAACAAACACCCCATAAAGAAATTGACATCAAAAGGGCATGTAAATAATATTTTTTATACAATAAATAAGCAAGGGTTAGCACCCAAAAAAGCACCATAAAATAATAGTCATTGATGACATACCTGTAAAATTGATGAAACGAAGGCAGATCAAAATAATGGGGGAATTTTGAAAATATATTTCCAATCCCCTCCATCGATTTGCTGTCATAAAAATTATTTAAATATTTTAACTTCACTACAAACATCAGGGCATACACTGCAAGAATGCCCACAAGGAAACGCCATTTTACTGGATAATTCAATATAAAAAAAGCCATTCCAAAAAACATAATAAACAAGAGCAATGGATAAAAATAAATGATCGTTACCAAGAAAAAAGGAGTTAAAATATAAAACCATCGAGGCACCTTTTCTTGCTTTAATACATGCTCTATTACTGTTAAATACAACAATGTAAACACAGCACCTTGCACAAATTCACATTGCACCCAATAAAACGAATGCCTGACCATGAGGGTATTAAACAACAAAACAACCAAAGCCATTTTTTCATTTTTGAAACCCAATAATATAATCAGAAAAACAATAAAATAATAAATGATAAAACTCAAACTGTAAACCCTGGCGACCATGTCTAATGAAAAATTCATTTTAGAAGCCAATAATGGAAATACTTGGGTAAATGCTGCTCCAAAACGATTGATTTGAATCGCAAAACCATCTTCGTGCAAAATAGAAAAAAGCTGAAAAGCTGCATCACACATCACTGTTCTTTCTTTATAAAACAGCCAGGCAAAAATAAGCATCAAGCTATAACAAATCACCCCCAATAAGAAGGTCATTTTATAGTTTGAAAATCGATGCAATATTTTAAACAAAACTAATTGGAATTTAAAGTGATTCGATGATTATTATACAACCTGTATTTTTTATCGTAAGCCTCTTCTGCTACAAAAGCATCTAAAGGTTTGAATAAAAAAGCATCAATAAATCTACCGGGTTGGGCATCTTCATTGTGATAAACTATACGTACTTGATATACATTGGTATCAATATCAACTTCTGTAGCAATGCGAAACCAAAAATCAATTTGATCAGTCGCCTGCTGAGCATGCGCATTTTTTGATAATACAATAGTTCCTGCTTTATCTAACAACTCAATACTACAGTATGGCATTCGATAATCATGCGATTGAATCAATGACCAAACTGAAAATTCATAGCTTGTTTTAGCATGTGGCTGAAAAATGGTATCGAACAATACAATTTGCTGAGCTTGTTGAATATCTAAAGCCCCCTTGCCCATAAAAGGCGAAGAAGTATATTGATCTTCATATTGCTTTGCATACACATCTTGATTTGTTTGGTTGAACGACTGTATAGGCAACGCGTTTAAAGAATCTTTCATTTTAGACTCATATTGCATCAACTTGTCCCAATCAAGTTGATAAAACACCAATCGGTCTTGCTCACCTATTGAATCGCACAATGGAAAGATGCTTTTTTCTTCTTGGGTTAAATAGGCCTCTTTGAGACGAACAAGTAATATTTTTTTATGATTAGGTAAGGAAGAGGTAAAAAAAGATTTATCGGTAAAAATGCCACCTGCCAAACGCATGAGTTGAAAACTTTGTTTCCACGATGAGCGTGATAATTGGGTATTCACCAATGGCAAACCTTTGTGCAAGGAAAGACTAAACAAGTCGCTTGAAAAATCACTATCCACATCTCTCCCGACCTTTTCAGACCCAATACAAAACAATGGAAAACCCATGATGCACTGATATTGACTATCAGCCTCTACCTTCAATTCTGCGGTATTGCTAAAATATCTAAAAAAGTGGGAATAGTTATCATCCGATTCATCGATTCGATGTTGGGTGTATTTACTGTAACTAAAAATTTCGATAGACCAAAGGAACATAATACTGAGTAAAAAATAAAACAAAGCGGAAAACTTCCGATTCGTTACAAATGCATGCACCACTATACCAATACGTATAATACAAGCCATGCCAATACAAAAATAAGTGATGATCGAAAAACGGCCAAGACTTCTAAACTGTTTGATAGCAGGTATATAATCGAGCAATGAAGCAAATCCATGTACAAATGGAAAACCTATAGCCAACAAAAAAGAACAAGCACCCATCACCAACAAATATTTTTCATGGATGCTTATGGGTTGATAAAAATGAATGTTTTTTTGTTTGATAAAATAAAACAAGCCATTGCAAAGTAAAAAAACAAAATACGCTAAAGGTACGAGGCCAATATAAGCATAACCCTCATCTAACTGAGTGGTATAAAAACCATTAAACAACAAGGAAAATGTCTTACCTAAATGACTGTATTCGGTGGTAAAAAACTGCCGAAGGCTGCTCACATACGTTAATATCCCCCAAGGATGCTGTGGTCTGTCGGGGATGGTATCAGTAAAAAAAAAGATGAGCTTTACCACACCAAAACTGAGTACAATCACAGCTCCCATTTTTATAGCATGCGATAATTTTTGCTTAAGGGAATCATTTTCAAAAAACAATGCCGCAATGATATAAAACAACAACATCATCATACCCAATAACAAATTATACATATGTATAAAAGCCATTCCTATATTGAGTAGACCCAATGCAATTAAATATCTTTTTTGATGAGTTTCCCGATACCGAAACAACCAATAAATGGTGAGTACAATATTAAATGTATATGACAAGCCAAAATGTCCAAACAAACGATAAAAATTTGGCGCCATAAAAGTAAGCAACAAACCAAACACCGCTGATACATAAACATGTACCCCCGCTTTTATAAAAAACCGATACAAGAGTGCAGAACTTGCGATAAAAAGCAAGGGGAATAAGAGGTTCATAATACCTAACAAGTCATTGTACGAACAATGAAATACTTCTTGTAAATAGGAAAGAGGATACGCTAATATAGGCTGATTATCAGTAAAACTAATATGCTCGCCCCATGGATAATTCATGCCATCAAAATGCCAACCTTTGCCAAACATGATATGATAGAGATAGGTATAATAATTTTTGGTACCATCACCCCCTGCACTTAATAATGTATGCGCAGGAGCCATCCATAAAGTTCGAAATAAATACCAAACATAAATACTAGTGAGCAGGACATTTAACCCCAAACCATAGTATTCACTTTTTTTTAATCGCATGAGCGCACTATATTTGCGAACAATATTAAGACTAATAATTCAATTTTACTGCATCCTTTGAAATCTGATATCACCATTGTAGTGCCTGTATACAACCCCCATCAAGCATGGGAAAAAATACTGGTTACAAGGTATCAAGAACTCAGTAATACGATGACCGATTGGTCATGTAGTATGGCTTTGGTCAATGACGGTTCGCAAATACATGTAACCCAAGAGGCCATTCAATATATCAAACAACATATCCCTCATCTTGTGTATATTCACAATACAGAAAACCATGGCAAAGGATTTGTATTGCGACAAGCCATTTCGGAGCTCAACACGCCTTACATTTTATACACCGACATTGACATGCCATTTACGGTAGCTTCTATGCAAGCTGTTATGTCGCAATTACATTCCTATGATGTGGTGTTTGGCATCAAGCAACAAACGTATTATGAGCAATTGCCTTTGCAACGTAAAATGGTTTCAAAGATATTGCAACGATTTATTAAAATCTTGTTTCCCACCCTACCTGTCTCCGATACCCAATGTGGACTCAAAGGCATGAATGCTTTAGGGAAAACCATTTTTATGCAAACAAAAATTGATCGGTATTTATTTGACCTTGAGTTTATATTATATGCTTCAAAACAACGTTTAAAGATTAAGCCCATACCCGTTTCTTTACGTGAAGGCATTGTGTTTGGTAATATGAATTATAAAATATTACTCCAAGAATCAAAAAATCTATGGAAGATTCTCAACCGAAAATAGGACTAATGTAATGTCACTTCAATTGAAATTTCAGTTCATTAGATAGTCAATCGCTCCGCAGTATTATTGTTTTAATTTTAATTACATACAAATTCAACTTTCAATATCATTTGAATCAATATTTTCATTAAAATCTTAAAAAGAATCAAAAAAAAAACAATCGTTTAATATTAATGAAAAAAGCGTTTCTAAAATCCTATTTCTTCTTCATCGGATAACTGATGGAGGTTACCCTTCCTACATGATAATCAAGCTTTTCTTTTTCCCATTTATAAGGCATTTCCAATCTAAACCTAGCAAATCTCACGGTGATAGGTAAGGCACTTAATTGATAGCGACAAAGTTCTTCACCATTCACATAAGCAGTTACGGTATTAAATTCATCTTTATGAATCGTTATTTCATTCCAATCCCCTTCTTTCCAGGCCTTTGATTTACCCGATTCGATTTCTTTAAACTGAGGCGATTTGCAATTACTACAAAATCGACTAATCTTATATTGACCTTTATCATTGACTTCTAAATCGGTGCGATCTTCTCCATTGGTAAAGGGGTATTCGGCGCTCAGCTTAAGATACATTTTTTCAGGACCTGATGTTCGTTTAACCCAAAAGCTTACTGAACGACTAAATTCATATTCCCTTCCTTTTTTATACCCTACCGAAGTTGCAACACTATAAGCTGACATACGTTGCAATGAATCATACATCAAAAAAGGCAAACCATCATTGACAGCATTTTTGATACGATCTTGCAAACTACGCACATCATTTACTTTTCCAAACCATGCATTTTCAGCCCAGGGGATACTACCACCACCCATAAAATCATCTGTTTGCATGAGCGTATCATTCGGATAGACAGCCCTACAATATTCACTTTCAGTTACATCATCGTTATACCTCGATTTGCTTGTACTAGGAGGACGGTACCGGCAATAGCCATCAACCCATATTTCGCCATCGGCCTTAATTTTATCTTTAGGTTTGTCAAATTCGGTTGGATAATTTGCATAGTTTTTATTTGCCGAACGATTACTTTCTTCATTACGTATTTCATCTCTCGATTTCATAATTGTTTTGCCATTATCATATTTAAATGGACTGATATACCCTTGTGCTTGGGTATTCATAACGGGCACTAGCCAACTGACTAACAAAATAGACAATTGTAAATAATGGATTTTCATGAGGTGTAAAATGTTTGATTCATCGTATGTAATTACCATGTGAAAATAATTAAACATTGATATTTTTTATAATAATTTTAAATAAAAAGAATGGATTGCTCAAAAACTCTTTCTACAAACTTCCCTTGCTTTAAAAGTGTTTTTATGAAGTTTTTTTGTAACCCTAAAAAACAATCACAATGCTGTATCGCTTCACAAATGTTTATTTGGAGCGTTTTCCGTGTTTTTTCTTCATTAAAAATATACCTGCTATGTCGCGAACGCACACTTAGACCTTACTTATTCTCTAAAAATTTCTGTTTATCCCCTATTCATTCATTTCAATCTGACTTCCTTAGTATAATCTTCATCAATGGCAAATGAGGGTTATATTTGTTTTCTGGAATAAAGTATTCAGAATCCTCAACAAAACAATACATAAATGGGCCCCTCATTAAAAAAAATATTCAGTAAAATGTTTTTGACTTTTAGTCGTAACAAAAGCAAGCCATCAGGCTATCAACGTGCAAAAGCATTTAGAGAATTCACCATAAATACCCGTCGACGAATAAAAGATACCGTACTCATCTCTGCAGGTATTTTTTCTGCAGCGTTTGGGTTTAAAGGCTTTTTGCTTAGCAATCACTTCATTGATGGGGGGGCTACAGGCATGTCATTACTGATTTCAGCTCTTACCGATATCCCCCTCTCCATACTCATTATTTGCATCAATATCCCATTTATGATATTAGCGTACAATATTATGGGACGCACTTTTGCCATTAAAACAGCATTGGCTATTACAGGTTTAGCCATTTGCTTAGCGACAGTACAATTTCCTAATGTCACAAACGACAATTTATTAGTAGCCGTATTTGGTGGCTTTTTTTTAGGTGCGGGCATTGGGCTTGCTGTCAGAGGGGGTGCTGTGATTGATGGCACTGAAGTATTAGCCATCTACCTCAGTCGCAAGTTTGGAACTACCATAGGGGATGTAGTTATCGTTATCAATGTACTTATTTTTTCTGCAGCCGCCTATTTCCTTTCTATTGAAACAGCTTTATACTCCATGATTACTTATTTATCAGCTTCCAAAACGCTCGATTTCATCATAGAAGGTATTGAAGAGTATATTGGGGTGACTATAATTTCATCACATAGTAATGAATTGCGACATGCGATAATCGATAATATGGGTCGTGGTGTAACCATTTACAGTGGCAAGGGAGGTTATGGCAAAAGTGGTCGTTCACGTGATATTGATATCCTTTACACGGTAGTAACCCGTTTAGAAATCAATAAACTCAATACAGAATTAGAAAAAATTGATCCTCATGCTTTTGTGGTTATGAGTACCATTAAAGATACCAAAGGAGGGATGATTAAAAAGAGACCCTTGAAACATTAATCGATCAATCAAATCATATTAAACTATGGATGCCTTGTGATATTTGGTTTTTGGGTATTCTATACTTTATATTTGCATCACGTATGAAAGTTACCCAACACATCAGTCAGGCTGCTGGCAAAACCCTTTTTTCTTTTGAAATACTCCCTCCTGTAAAAGGCAAGAGCATAGATTCCATTTTCAATGTATTAGACCCCCTGATGGAATTTAAACCTTCATTTATCAATGTTACTTATCATCGTTCTGAACAAATATTTAAGCGTAAAAGCGATGGATCGTTCGACAGAATAGAAATACGCAAACGGCCTGGTACAGTAGGTATCTGTGCGGCCCTCATGAATCATTATAAGGTAGATGCAGTGCCACACTTAATCTGTGGTGGATTTTCAAACGATGAAACAGAAAATGCCTTAATTGATTTGAACTTTTTAGGCATCGACAATGTATTAGCTCTTCGTGGCGACCCACCCAAAAATGAAAAATATTTCATACCCCATGCTGCTGGTCACAACTATGCCATTGATATGGTAAAGCAAATTGAAAACCTTAATAAAGGAGTCTATTTAGAAGACGAAATCACCGAGGGTGTGAAAACCGACTTTTGTATTGGGGTAGCTGGGTATCCCGAAAAACATTATGAAAGCCCCAATCCTGACTTAGACTTAATGTTTTTGAAACATAAAATAGATGCAGGTGCCGATTATATTACCACCCAAATGTTTTTTGATAACCAAAAATATCATCAATTTGTAAAAAACTGTCGCGAATCAAAAATTGATGTGCCAATCATACCGGGTATCAAACCTATCACTTCTAAAAAACAATTGTCGGGTATTCCTTCTATTTTTCATGTAGACATCCCTAACGATCTTGCCATCGAAATGATGAAATGCAAGCATGAAAAAGATGCTGAATTAGTCGGTGAAGAATGGATGTTGATGCAAGTAAAAGATTTGATAAAATCGGGCGCCCCTGTTATTCATTTTTATACCTTAGGCAAACCGCACGTTGTATACAATGTCATGAAAAAAGTACTGTAAATTTAGTCGTTTATATCTTTTTTAAATTTACAAAACAGTCTTTACCACAGCCAGTATTTCTGTTGCAGTATCTGCTAAAGATAAATGACCCGGCACTTTGCAGATATGCTCTTGATGGTTTAATTTATCAAAGGCGCGTTGATAATTCATATACACTTTTTGCTGCATGTCAAGCGTTTCATAAAGCTCTGTATCAACCCGGTTTTGTTGTATACGTTGCATAGCCGTTTCGGGATCAACATCTATAAAAACATTCAATGCAGGTTGTAACAATTCGGCACTTTTTTTATTGATTTCTATTACCCAATCCATATCAACATATACTGAATGGTAAGCATAGGATGAAAAGTAATAACGGTCGCAAAGTACTATAAATCCTTCTTGTAATTTTTTCAACAAGCCATCTTCAGCATTTAATATATGATGTAAACGATCTGCTGCAAATAAAGCGGCAATGGTCAGCTGATCTGCGGATTGCTTTCCTTTTAAAATATCTCTTATCAGGCTACCAATTTGATTATCAGTGGGCTCAAACGTATTATATACTTTATAACCAGCTGCTTCTAATTGCTGTTTGAGCATCACTAATTGTGTACTTTTTCCACTGCCATCAATACCTTCAAATGCGATGAATCTACCTGTATGTTGCTCCATGCTACAATATTAAGTGTTTTTTTTAATTTTTTGAAAGCCTTACTGACCCTTATATATTCATGAATCAAGATTATATTTGCCACATGCTGCACTCATTCATTGAAAATTATTTTGGCAAACAACATATTCACTCCATACATGCATTGGCCCAAGCAGGATCAAATAGAAAATATTATAGGGTGATACTCAATAATCAACAATCATATATCGCCTGCGAAAATGAAAACATCGCTGAAAACGAAACTTTTATCAATTTCACTTCATTTTTTTTAGCGAAAGGCATTTCGGTTCCCAACATCATGCAAGTACATCCTGATAAAAAACATTATATTATGGAAGATCTGGGAAATACCTGTTTGCTAGATAGCGTGCTTTCCAATAAAGATGAAAACCAATTCATCCCATTGTATGAACAATCTTTGCTTGGATTAATAAAAATGCAATTGGAAGGTGGCAAAGGTATTGACTTTACACAATGCTACGCAGCTAGTCAATTTGACAAAAACGCGGTACTGGCAGATCTAAATTATTTTAAATATTATTTTTTAGACTTGCATGACTTGGTTTATAACAAAACCCAGTTACAAACAGAATTTGACCATTTGGCCCACAATATCGCTTCCATTCCCAATGAGTATTTTATGTTTCGCGATTTTCAGGGACGCAATATCATGATCAAAGACCATAAACCCTATTTTATTGATTATCAGGGTGGTATGCGTGGACCTTTACAATATGATGTAGCCTCATTATTATGGCAAGCCAAGGCTGCATTGCCTTTTGACCTAAAAGAATCACTATATCAATATTACAAAAAACAATTAAGTGCACAATTCGTCATGGACGAAAAAACATTTGACCAACAATACTACAGTGTACTACTGATTCGATTATTACAAGTATTGGGGGCATATGGTTTGCGTGGTATTATAGAACAACGAAACCATTTTATTAGCAGTATCCCTTATGGATTGCAAAATATTGAAGAATGGATTACCCATTATGCTACAGCCATTGATTCATATCCCACACTGCAGGGCATTCTCAAGCAATTGTGTAATGAATCGATGAAAAAAAAATACCCCATGGCAAAATCATTAAACAATAAGACCTTAAAAGTGTTAGTGCAAAGTTTCTCATACAAAAAAGGCATTCCTGCTGATGAAAGTGGCAATGGAGGTGGTTTTATGTTTGATTGCAGAGGCATTCTGAATCCAGGGAGATTTGAAGCTTATAAAAAACTCACTGGTAGAGATCAACCCGTTATTGATTTTTTAGAAAATAATACACAGATGCCCACATTTATTCATTATGCTAAAAAGATGGTAGCCATCTCTGTTGAAGATTATATGGAAAGGGGTTTTGAACATCTGCAAATAAGCTTTGGATGCACAGGTGGTCAACATCGATCAGTCTATTGCACAGATGCCATGGCAAAAATGCTCCGTGAACAATACGGTGTAGAAGTACATGTTAAGCATCTGATTCAGGATGAAAAAAATTGGATCAATTAAAGTTCAACATTGAATATTGGCATAGCGATTCCAAGCAATAAATCTTCTTAATATTACCTTACAAATCGCCTAATAAGGGTCTCAATAATATATCTTCAACCACAGCTTGAGGCGACAACTGACCAATACTCCATATCATCTCTGCAATATCAGTTGCTTTCATAATTCTGTCTGCTTCTACCGCACTCCCACTCCATGAATCACTCATCGTAGCACCCGGGCTGATAGAAGTTACTTTGATGCCAAAGGGTTTTAATTCTTCTCTTAAATTTTTTGAAAATCCAAGTAAGGCAAATTTACTGATACTATAAGCCCCACCATTGGGGTATGCATTGTGTGAGGCCACCGAACAAATATTAAATATATGAGCAGCCTTTTGTTGCTTCATAAGAGGTAATAAACTGCGTGTTAAGTAATAGGGACCATAAAGGTTGGTTTCTATGAGCTTTTCCAGTAAGCCATCAGCTTCATGCGCTATTTCACCGGGTAAAAAAATACCTGCGTTGTTAATCAACACATCAATCTTTTTAAATTCTTTCATCACATCAGTTGCAAAGTCAATCACTTCTTTTTTGACAGACAGATCGACCACACTGTAAAAAATTTTTACCATATTATTGATGGCTTCCAGTTCTTTAGCCGTTTCATCTAAATGCGCCTTATTGCGAGCACAAATAAATACATTGCAACCTTCTTCTACATATTTTTCAGCAATCGCTCTACCGATGCCTTTACTTCCACCTGTAATCACAATATTCATATCTTAAGTTATTTAAATACAAAGTAATGCAATAAAATATACATTTAGCAAAAAAATACAACCATTCTAATATGAATCAATTGTAGATTTGCACATCCAAAAAACAGAATTCGTGAGTAAGAAAAAATCTACCGCTACAAAGTCCGATAAACCAGTCATTCTCATTACCAATGACGATGGTGTTACCGCCCCAGGCATTGCAGCCTTAATAGAAGTCGCTAAACAATTTGGCCGAGTGGTGGTAGTGGCACCTGATGCACCCCAATCAGGTATGGGACATGCCATCACCATAGGTAAACCATTGCGTTTGCATCCAGTGCATCTTTTTGGCGATGTTGAGGCCTATCAATGCAGTGGTACGCCTGTTGACTGTGTAAAATTAGCTGTAGACAAAGTTTTACATAAAAAACCTGACTTTTGTTTTAGCGGTATCAATCATGGGTCAAACAGTTCAATCAATATTATTTATTCAGGAACTATGAGTGCTGCCATGGAAGCTTCAATTGAAAATATTCCCGCCATTGGCTTTTCGTACCTTGATTATAGTTTTGATGCTGATTTTTCCTTATCACAACAAGTGGCCAGCGAAACCATCCATGCCATGATACAAGGCAAAATACCCCAACACGGTTTATATAATGTGAATATCCCCAACATATCATTAAAAAAATATAAAGGCATAAAAATATGTAGACAAGCCAAAGCCAAATGGAAAGAAAGTTTTGTAGAACGACTCGATCCACATGGTAAAAAATATTTTTGGTTGACAGGTGAATTTCAAAATCAAGACAAAGGAAAAGATACGGATGAGTGGGCATTAAATAATAACTTCGCTTCTGTAGTGCCTGTACAATATGACTTAACAGATTATGAACTTTTTAAATCAATCAAACTGTAAGCAAGGCCAAGCAATAAACGAACTTGCACTGAAAGAATATGCTTTGCGTAAATAATCTATATAAAAAATATAAGAATGCTGAAACGCCTTCTGTCAATGACTTAAGTTTTACTTTCGAAAAAGGGAAAATCATAGGTTTGCTGGGCCCTAATGGTGCGGGTAAAACAACCACCATTTCAATATTGTGTGGCCTCATCAACCAGTTTGAAGGCGATGTAAAAGTATTAGGTTATGACATTCGTACACAAGCCAACATCATCAGGGGTATAGTGAGTGTGGTGCCCCAACAAATAGCACTTTATCCCACCCTTTCTTGTTATGAAAACTTACTTTATTATGGAAAACTTTATAATATTAATGCATCAAAATTAAAAGAAACTATTCATCAATATCTGGATGATTTTGGACTCAAGGATCATTTGCACAAACAAATTAAACATTATTCAGGCGGAATGAAAAGACGAGCCAATATCATTGCATCATTACTGAATCACCCTCACTTATTGATATTAGACGAACCCACTGCTGGCGTGGATGTGCACTCAAGAAGTATGATTTTGCATTTTTTAAAACAATACAATGCTGCTGGCAATTCAGTGATTTACACTTCTCATTTGCTTGAAGAAGCAGAAACGATTTGTGATGAAGTGTTGATTATTGATAATGGAAAAAAAATTGTACAAGGTTCTCCAGAGGCACTCATTACGCAATACCAAACCAATAACCTTGAAAATGTATTTATTAAACTGACAGGCAATCAGGTAAGAGATTAAAACAAAACCTTGAAAAGAATATTAGCGACCTATATAAAAGAATGGCATTTGATGCGTAGAGATCTGGGAGGATTTGCTTTGCTATTTTTAATGCCCATTTTACTGATTATCATTATGGCTTTGGTGCAGGATGGCCCCTTTAAAGACTATAAAGACCGAAAATTCGAAACCCTATTTCTCAATCTTGATCAGGGTAAAGTAGCCGCTTCGATTAAAAAAAGTTTGATCGCATCAGAGCAATTTACCATTATTGAAACCCTCAATGGCAAGTCTTTGGAAGAAGCACATGTAGTAAAAGCCATACAAGCGGGTAAATACCAATTTGCCATTATTATGAAAAAAGGCATCAGTGCCGAAATCGTCAACAGTGGGAATATAATTGCCAATCAAATAGGTAAAAAAATTGGTATCAACGCCCAATTACCTCACAGAGAAAGTAGAGATAGTATAGCTATTGAATTGATGTTTGACCCTGTAAGCAAGCCTGCCATGAAAATTGCGATTACCAATGCGGTAGAACGATTTATGCAAAAGGTACAATCCGAAATTGTCCTTGACAGAATAGCTAGTTTAAGTCCCAATACTGAGAAGGACACCAGTTTCGATTTTGAAAAAATATTGCACCAGGTTGGGGTAAAAGAAGTATCGTCACAACCCAAAAATGAAATGCAAAGTAAAATGAATTCTGTGCAACACAATGTGCCCGCATGGGCCATATTTGGGATGTTTTTTATGATTATCATCATTTCTGAGAGCATTATCAACGAGCGCTTGAGTGGCAGCTGGACGAGAATCAAGCTTATTCCTGGTAATTTTTCACACATTTTAATGGGCAAATTGATGTTTTTTGTGCTCTTAGGAATTGTCCAGTTTTATCTCATGTTGCTGGTAGGTGTATATGTTATGCCCCTTATTGGTCTCGATGCTTTGCAATTAAGCGATTCACCCTTGTTATTATTTATTTTGGTCAGCAGTATATCATGTTGTGCCACAGCCTATGGTATACTTATAGGCATTTTATTTAATTCGAGTAATCAGGCCTTGCCTGTTGCTGCAATATCAGTAGTTATTTTATCTGCCATCGGTGGTGTTTGGGTACCCATTGAGGTATTGCCAAATGTTTTAAAAAGCATTTCATTAATTTCACCTATGCGTTGGGGGTTAGAAGGTATCAACAATGTATTGTTGCGTCAATGTAGTTTTACAGATATTATAAAGCCTTGTGTCGTGCTTTTAAGTGGAAGTGCCATTACCTTATCCCTGGCTTGGTTGATTGAAAAAAAGAAGTAGTCGTAACGAACAGATTTAGGATTAATACTTAGGGTAAATGATACCAAACATACATTAAAGACAGACCATTTGTTATCAGCTAAAATGCCATATGTGAAGGCCTTATACCGAAATTTTTTAGTCTACCTATTAAATATATTTTGTATTCGTTGGTCGCCAACAATGAATGATAAAACATACTAAAAACTTATAGTTCAATCATAACCTGATTATTGTTTTACAAACCTTAAAACATGTCGTTGTTCGCCAACGATTTCAAGCATATAAACCCCTTTGGGTAAATGATTAATGGTTAAGGTGTTGATTATTTGACCACTTGCTGCTTGTTGTTGCATTTTATGACCAAGTGCGTCATAAATAGTGATGACAGCGTTTTGCTTCGCAATTTGTTCATCTAAACGAATGTTTAATGCATTTTGTGCAGGGTTTGGATAAATGTTTATCAAGGATTTTTTTTCTACAAGATCCTGACTCCACAAAGCAGTACCGTTTATAATAATGTGATCAAATACTGCATCGTTGATAGTACTATCAATATGACTGCAATTGGCAAGTCCTACATACACTGAGTCTGTCATCGTAATGTTTGCTGTATTTAATAGCATCCAATTGTTACCATCAGTTGAAAAATACGAAGTGAGTGAATTACCAATTCTTTCTAATTTTACCCAACCTGGTTCAGTGCCTGCTGTATCTACATTATCGCTCCAATCGTTTGTATTTGTTCGCCATTGCATAGCAAATCCATTACCAGGTGTCAAAGCACATATTGCATGTTTTGCATCTGTATTTAACGATTCTCTAATCATGACACCACCTTTTGCCCAACCATAAATATTACCAATATGTTTTACACGAGCACTAATAGTTACATCACCTGAAACTTTTTTATATAAAAAATGAAATTCATCTTGTTTGTCCCAAATATCTTCACCACTCGCATAAATCGTATATCGCTGGTTAGAAGCATCATAACATACACTACCTGCTGCGCCTACGCCCCCAATATCTTGATGACCATCAAAGTCTGCATTCAAAGCATTTGAAGGTGATTGTACAATCACTCTATTGCTCCACAAACTGGTATCGGAAGCACAGTTTCCTCTTACCCTTACTTCTATTTCATTGCAACCTGCTACATTATTTAAAGTAGCATTATTTGTATTGCTATTGATGGTAATCCATTGCAGGGTACCTATGATTCTATACTGCACCTGATACATAGAGGCTGCTGTATTGCTCCAGTTGACAATTAATTGATTGCCATTCCAATTGGTGGCTCCCATCACAGGCGTATTACAACTGTGTGAATTTTCAATGCTTGTTTGCCAGGTTCCTCTTCCATAATAAGCTACATATAATCGTGCATCAACGCCCCCATCATTAAAATACATGATATCTTTGATTGATGCTATGGTTGGCAATACACCTGAGTAATTAACCCAATCATTTAAGGTGCTGTTTCTATAATAAACACCCAATGTATTGCCCACATACAGACTGTTGTTGGTACTATAATCATCTAAATAGATAGACTTATGGGCTGTATTGGGTAAGGTTCCTGAATAGTCAGTAAATGATACCCCGCCATCAGTTGATTGATATATTTTATTGTTGAGTATCACAAATATTCTGTTTGTGTCGATAGAAGATATGGCAATGCCACTTGCTGTGATTGCAATTGGGAATGGATAATTAACAAAAGTGGGACTAGGACTCAAGGCATTATAACTTATATAAATACGATTATTTGCACTATACGCTAATATATTCGGATGATTTTTCACTACAGCTACAGCTTTGATGGTACTCGCTGTAGGCATGATTTGTGTCCAAACGGGTGTTGCATCCATTAAGTTTTTTGTTTGCCATAAAGTAGTTCCACTTACATAGGCTACATTTTGATCATCGGGACTGAAAGCATGCAAGATGTTGGCTCCTGTAACGGTTGGGGGAATAGCATAGGTATTGCCACCACCAGATGGTAATGCCCTTCTTTCTAAATCATTAAAATAATAAACAAATTTTTGGGTAGTATAATCCATTTGCATTTTGGTAGTCCAGTCGCCTCCCCTATTTGTTTTCCAAGTATTATTGATATACACCAATTCACCATTGTCCTGGGTACCTGTACTGATTAACTGAGCATACAATGGACTCACCGCAGCATGATAGTTTTCGGTAGCGCCCAAGCCATCGCTTTGGGGTGTCCAATTGACTCCAGTATCCGTTGTATTCCATACACCGCCATCATTGGCTTGAAAAAGATTATAGGCATTACCTGGTTTGAATGCAAAATCGTGCATATCAGTATGCAACTCTTTCCACCAATTCGTCAATTTTGTCCAATTGACACCGCCATCATTGCTACGCCATAAATTATGAGATCCTAAAAACAATTGGTTTTCATTCAGGGGATTGGCTTCAATGCAAAAATTATAATTTCCTTGTCCTCCACCTGTACTGTCATAACCTGTTAAACTATTTAGAGGATTATTGTATTGAATGCTAAAATTTTTGCCCGTGTCGCTGCTTTTAAAAATGGTACCTTCTTGATTAACGGTGCCCACATAAACTACTGCGCTATTTGATTGACTGACTGTAATACGGGTACCACCTGACAATAAATTATTAAATCCATTGGTTATTTCTAACCAGGTATCCCCTTTATCTGTACTTCTATAAAATTTATTCATCGATGAAGCATATACAATACTACTATTGGCAAGCGGTTGCCAACTCATATCTGTACACTGTATACCATTTATTTTTTGCGTCCAGTTTGCGCCCCCATCGGTTGTTTTCCAGATACCGTTATTGGTTGCTGCCAATAAAGTTTGATTATTATTAGGATCCATCAATAATTCAAGTGCCATCAGTGCTCCAATGCCATTATTGATTTGCGACCATGTATTGCCACCATTGGTGGTTTTCCATAATCCGAGATCTTGTCCATAATAATTCGGATCACCCGAGCTTAAATAAATAATATTTGAATTTGTATGATCGATACAACAACTTGATGTTCCCATTTTAGGCAACATATCAGTACCCAACAAAGTCCAGTTAGCCCCACTGTTTATGCTTTTCCAAAATCCGCCAGATGCGCTGCATGCATACATGGTATTGGCATTGTTTGGGTCAAATTTTATTTGGCATACTCGGCCAATGCCATTGATTTGACCAGATATATTTACTGGAAAAGCAATGGGCCCCAGCAATTGCCAGTTTGAGGTTTGTGCATGACATACATGCATAGCCAAAAGGACGAGCATGAGTAAGCCTAAATTTTTAAAGGAATGATTGTGTTGCATGAGGGAGGGCTTATTTTCTATTTTCTAATTGTTTTTTCCAGTTTTCAATTCTTTCTTGTGCATTCATGACTGTGCCATCTTCATTGAGGTATGATAGTACTTTTTGTTGCCAGTGCATAAATTTCTTATATTCTATGGCGTATGTAACAGCAGGCAATTGAGCATTCTTTTTCTTTTGAATACTTTGCACCGTTGTAGCCTTTTCAGGATCTGTAGCAGAAAAAAGTGCATGCTCTCCCGAGGGTTTTTCCTTGTCAGACCAATACAGATTAAAAGCTTTGATAGCTTCATCATATTGTACATGTTCTTTATCCATCATTTGTATCCAAGCAGGATGTGTTTTATAATAAGCATCTGTTTGGGATTGTGCAAACACATGTATGCTTACTACGAGAGCAAGCATGGTGAACCATATTTTTTTCATGAAATTATTTTATTGGGTGACGATTAATATAACTGGCATTTTTCATCCATGGTGATATTGTCTTGTGTAAGTGTAGTGGAATTGGCTTCACACTTTTTAGCTGCTTCTTTTTTCTTATCTTTAATGGCAAATTCAAACACAGTAGAATCGGGCAATGCAGGTGGGTTTCCACTATATTTTACCACACATTGACAAATGTATTCTTTGGTACACGACGATAAGGTAACAACAAATGCAATTAAAATAAGTGGTAATAACTTTCTCATATAGTGCTAAATTGTGTCAAATATAACAAAACAATTTTTTTTAGCACAATTATATTGAATAATTTTACCCAATTAATTTATTTACTGACAAATTTATGCAATTAGCAGCTCCTTTTGAAAATCTTGAATTTTTAGCGAAACAAGTAGTAGAAGGTTTTATCATTGGATTGCACAAAAGTCCTTTTCATGGTTTTTCTGTTGAATTTGCAGAACATCGGCTATACAATTCAGGCGATAATTTAAAACATATAGATTGGAAAGTGTATGGACGGTCAGATAAACTCTTTATCAAAAAATTTGAAGAAGAAACGAATCTTCGTTGTCAAATCATCATCGACACATCATCTTCTATGCTATTTCCAGAGGAAGCCAATATCGCCAATAAGTTACAATTTTCTTGTATGGCCGCTGCTTCACTCATTACCTTATTAAAAAAACAATTGGATGCGGTAGGTCTATCATTTTTTGACCAATCTCTTTATTTTCATTCAGCTTGCAAATCGAGTACAGTGCATCATAAAATGTTGATGAATGAATTGGAAAAAAAGGTCAATCAACAAACCCTCAATCAATCGACCCAGGCTGCGAGTGTGCTTCATCAAATTGCAGAAAATATTCATAAACGTTCATTGGTCATCATTTTGAGCGATATGCTTGATCGTGTATCTGAAAACAATGAAATTTTTGATGCTTTGCAACACCTGCGATATAATAAACATGAAGTAATATTGTTTCATGTGCAAGACAGTCGTTATGAAGTCAATTTTCATTTTGAAAACCGACCTTATGAATTTATCGATTTAGAAACTGGCGAAAAACTGCGTATGAATAGTACACAGCTCAAAGAGGCCTATACTGCTAAAATGAACGAATTCAGACAAGATCTGACCCTTAAATGCAATCAATATGGGATCGATATCATAGATGCAGATGTACAACAAGGTTATGACAAAATATTACAGGCCTATTTAATTAAAAGAAACAAAATGAGTTAGGGAAAGTAAGCAATGCTTAAACTTGTTCATTTTCATAAACCCTCAATATATTATAAATTGAGTCGCGTTCTACAGGGATACGTTTAGCATCTGTAATCAAACTACACAATTGTTCGGTACTCATAGCTGGGTTTTGTTCTTCGCTTCCTGCCATCGAATAAATCTTGGTAGAGTCGTCAATGGTGCCATCTAAATCGTCGACACCAAAATTAAGCATGAGCTGAGCATGATTTCGTCCCAACATAGGCCAATACGCTTTAACGTGTGCAAAATTATCTAAAAAAATACGTGCTATAGCATAGGCTTTGATATCTTCTATTAATGTAGTTTCGGGTATATGACTCATGTCATTGTCTTGATTCCTAAATTTCAAGGGTATAAAACAATTAAACCCTTTAGTTTCGTCTTGTAAAAGTCGCAATTGATTCATATGATCGATTCTGTCGGTATAATGTTCAATATGACCATACAGCATCGTCGCATTGCTATGCATGCCCAATTGATGAGCTGTTTTATGAATATCTAACCAACCGGCTCCATCAATTTTATCTTCACATATTTGTTTACGAATGGCAGGGGCAAATATTTCAGCACCACCACCAGGCAATGACTGTAAACCCGCGTCTTTTAATTGTTGTAATCCCTCTTGACGAGTCAATTTCGATTTTCTAAACATATAATCTAACTCTACTGCGGTAAACCCTTTTAGATGTAAATCAGGGCGATAAGCATGAATCTGTCGAAGCAAATCACAAAAAAAAGATAAATCTAATTTTGGATGAACTCCCCCTACAATATGCACTTCGGTAACGGGTATGCCATCATATTTTTTTACGATATGCATCATTTGTTCAATACTTAATTCCCACCCTTCTTCACGATGTTTATACAATTTGGAATACGCGCAAAAAGCACAACTAAAGACACACACATTGGTAGGCTCAATATGAAAATTTCGATTAAAAAAAGTTTGGTCCCCATAACGTTCTTCCCTGATATGATTGGCCAATGCCCCCAAATAGGCAATATCCCCTTTTTCATAAAGCACAAGGGCTTCTTCAGGTGTAATTCTGCTTTTGTCAATTACTTTTTGGGCTATGGCCTTTAAGTCAGTATCAATAGTAAGGTCTTGAAAAATGGATGCTAAATGCGTCATGAAATGAAATATCAGAACGCAAAAGTATTAAGCATTCTGTTATTTAACGATATTATTTCTCTATTGAGTTATTATTTTCGAGTATTTAACTTCCTTAATACAAAATCGTCTATACATTTGAAAAAAAATAAAAATTCACTTTGAAATTGTAAATTCACGATTTCAAACAAATAAAATGAAGCCTTTTATGCTAAAAAAATATCTCTTACTACTGACCATCACCTTGTTTACATGCAATATCCAAGCCCAATCCTTAAACGATTTACTGAATCAAGCCAACAATTTACTCAACGGGGGAAATACCACCAATAATAACAACAATAAAAAAAATACAAGTCTGTTTGGCAATACCCTTTCAAATAATGACATTGTAAGTGGATTAAAAGAAGCCCTTCGTATTGGCACCCAAAATGCTTCGAGCAGACTTAATCTGCCAAATGGTTTTTTTGGCAACCAGCTTATCAAAATACTCATGCCCCCAGAAGCAAGAAAAATTGAAAACACCTTACGACAGTTTGGATTTGGCAATCAATGCGATAAGTTGATACTTAGCTTAAACCGTGCTGCAGAAGATGCTGCTGGCAAAGCGGTACCGATATTTGTCAATGCCATAACCTCCATGTCAATCAATGATGGATTGGGTATTTTGCGTGGAGGAAACAATGCAGCCACAGAATTTTTAAAACGTGTCACTACACAATCGCTCACACAAGCTTTTAGACCCGTTATTCAAAACTCATTAGATAAAGTAGATGCTTCAAGATATTGGAAAGACATTTTTAATATCTACAATACACTTCCAATCACAAAAAACAAAGTAAATACCGATTTGACGGGATATGTAACCGAAAGAGCATTAAATGGTTTGTTTATTAATGTAGCCCAGGAAGAGGCTAATATTAGAAATAACCCCGGTGCACGTGTCACTGATTTATTGCGCAAAGTGTTTGGTAGTTAGTGCGCCAATGTAAACTATTTTTAAATAAAAAAACTTACTAATAAAATAGTAGGTTTTTTTTTGTTGTAGATTTCACTCAATATATTTGCTTATTATTTCAGTTAATTAAAATATCAAAAAAACGAACATGGTTGATGTACTTTTAGGTTTGCAGTGGGGTGACGAAGGGAAAGGAAAAATTGTAGATTTTCTGGCACCTAAATATGACATCATTGCTCGCTTTCAGGGTGGACCCAATGCAGGTCATACCCTCTATTGGAATGATAAAAAAATTGTCCTTCATACGATACCTTCAGGCGTGTTTCATCCTGAATTGCTCAATGTAATTGGGAATGGCGTAGTGATAGACCCAGTATCATTTAAGGCTGAATGTGAGGAAATCGAATCGTTAGGTGTTGACTTAATTCGTTCATTAATCATTAGTGAAAAAGCACATATTATATTACCCACCCACAAGGCATTAGACAAAGCCAGTGAATTGTCGAAAGGAATCAATAAAATAGGCAGTACTTTAAAAGGCATTGGACCTACTTATATGGACAAAACAGGCAGAAACGGTTTGAGAGTCGGTGATTTATTACAAAAAGACTTCAAAGAGCGTTACAATACCTTGAAAGAAAAACATTTGACTTTGCTCAAACAAATGAATTTTGAAGAAGATATCAGCATTCTGGAAGAAGATTTTTTTGCAGCAGTGGAAGCCCTTAAAAAATATAAAATCATTGCAGTAGATTATTGGTTGAATGATCAAATAGTACAAGGCAAAAAAGTATTGGCTGAAGGTGCACAGGGCACGATGCTTGACATTGACTTTGGCACCTACCCATTTGTAACATCCAGCAATACCATTACAGCAGGTTTGTGCACAGGTTTAGGCATAGCACCCAAATGGGTTGGCAAAGTGTTTGGTATCAGTAAAGCTTATTGTACTCGAGTAGGAAGTGGCCCTTTTCCTACTGAATTGCTTGACGAAACGGGTGATTTGCTTCGCAAAACAGGCAATGAGTTTGGATCTACTACAGGACGTCCTCGCAGATGTGGCTGGATAGACTTAGTGGCATTGAAGTATGCCTGTATGCTCAATGGCGTAACCGACTTAATCATCACAAAAGCAGATGTATTAGACGAAATGCCAAACATTGGTTTGTGTACTGCTTATCAAATAGATGGTGAAATCACACAACAATTTCCATTTGATATCAATAATGCTACTATTCAACCTGAGTTTAATTATATTAACCAATGGGATAAAAAATTATCAACATGCATCAATAACGATGATTTACCACACAATTTTAATGAATTTATAACCCAAGTAGAAACGTTTACCAATGTAAAAATATCATTTGTTTCAAATGGTGTGGGGAGAAACCAATTAATCATCAGAAAATAAATTTTAAAAAAAAATCAAATTTTATTAAAAAAAATTTTTCTGTTTGAAAAATATATTAAAAATTTACACAAGAAATAGAAAAGAATGAAAGCAAAACCTGTAAAAAAAGAAGTAACAAAAAAAGCTTTACCCAAAAGCGCTACCAAAAAAGCAGCTCCTAAAAAGTCTGCATCAAAAAAAGATGATGATGATGATGATGATTTAGAAGATGATGAACTGATACTGAAACCAAAAGTAGCAGCAAAAAAAGGTGCAAAATCAAAGCCATTAAATGATGATGACGATGATGATGATGATGATGACTTTGATGATGATGACGATTTAGACATTGATGATATTGATGATGAATTTGAAGAATTTGATATGCCTACATCTAAGTCAAAATTAAAAAAACCAGGCAAAGATGCCGATGATGATTTAGAAGACTTTAAAATTGATGATGATTTAGGACTCGATTTGTTTGACGACAAATTTGATGACGATGATGATGACTTTTAATTAAATCATTCAAGATAACACCCTGAAAACGTCGAAATAATTTCGGCGTTTTTTTTATGGAATTTTATTCAATGGCTCTATTCCATTAAAAATACAAATCAGCAGATACCGCATGAGGCTGCGGGTCTGATGATAAATATCAGACTCAAACTAGCAGATACCGCCTGAGGCTGCCGTATGACCTCGATTTGGAGTTGCATCAATTTTCAAGTACGTTTGTTAATCTGCCAAATGCTTAGTCAGATTCCCAAAATTTATTGTCATTCCGTGCGTCGCTTTACTAAATATTAATTGATGAAAAATAAGGCAGACACGGAATCTGTTGAGATTTAACATACAGTCAGCAAATACCGCATGAGGCTCCAATATGACATATCGATTTGGAGTTGCATCAATTTTCAAGTACGTTTGTTAATCTGCCAAATGCCTAGTCAAATTCACAAAATTTATTGTCATTCCGTGCGTCGCTTTACTAAATATTAATTGATGAAAAATAAGGCAGACACGGAATCTGTTGAGATTTGCAATACAGTCAGCAGATACCGCATGAGGCTGCGGTATGACACTTCGATTTGGAGTTGCATCAATTTTCAAGTACGTATGTTAATCTGCTAAATGCTTAGTCAAATTCACAAAATTTATTGTCATTCCGTGCGTCGCTTTACTAAATATTAATTGATGAAAAATAAAGCAGACACGGAATCTGTTGAGATTTTAACATACAGTCAGCAGATACCGCATGAGGCTGCGGGTCTGATGATAAATATCAGACTCAAACTACTGATGCGATATGACACTTCGATTTGGAGTTGCATCAATTTTCAAGTACGTTTGTTAATCTGCCAAATGCTTAGTCAGATTCCCAAAATTTATTGTCATTCCGTGCGTCGCTTTACTAAATATTAATTGATGAAAAATAAGGCAGACACGGAATCTGTTGAGATTTAACATACAGTCAGCAGATACCGCATGAGGCTGCGGTATGACATATCGAATTGGAGTTGCATCGATTTTCAAGTACGTATATTAATCTGCCAAATGGATAGTCAAATTCCCAAAATTTATTGTCATTCCGTGCGTCGCTTTACTAAATATTAATTGATGAAAAATAAGGCAGACACGGAATCTGTTGAGATTTAATATACAATCAGCAGATACCGCATGAGGCTGCGATATGACATATCGAATTGGAGTTGCATCAATTTTCAAGTACGTTTGTTAATCTGCCAAAAGCTTAGTCAGATTCCCAAAATTCATTGTCATTCCGTGCGTCGCTTTACTAAATATTAAATAAAGAAAAATAAGGCAGACACGGAATCTGTTGAGATTTAACATACAGTCAGTAAATACCGCATGAGGCTGCGATATGACACTTCGATTTGGAGTTGCATCAATTTTCATGTACGTTTGTTAATCTGCCAAAAGCTTAGTCAGATTCCCAAAATTCATTGTCATTCCGTGCGTCGCTTTACTAAATATTAAATAAAGAAAAATAAGGCAGACACGGAATCTGTTGAGACTTAACATACAGTCAGTAAATACCGCATGAGGCTGCGATATGACACTTCGATTTGGAGTTGCATCAATTTTCAAGTACGTTTGTTAATCTGCCAAATGCCTAGTCAAATTCACAAAATTCATTGTCATTCCGTGCGTCGCTTTACTAAATATTAATTGATGAAAAATAAGGCAGACACGGAATCTGTTGAGACTTACAATATTACTCAACATACAATCAGCAGATACCGCATGAGGCTGCGGGTCTGATGATAAATATCAGACTCAAACTAGCAGATACCGCATGAGGCTGCGGTATGACACTTCGATTTGGAGTTGCATCGATTTTCAAGTACGTATATTAATCTGCCAAATGCTTAGTCAAATTCCCAAAATTTATTGTCATTCCGTGCGTCGCTTTACTAAATATTAATTGATGAAAAATAAGGCAGACACGGAATCTGTTGAGAATTAACATACAGTCAGCAGATACCGCATGAGGCTGCGGGTCTGATGATAAATATCAGACTCAAACTAGCAGATACCGCATGAGGCTGCGGTATGACACTTCGAATTCGTGTAACAAGGCAGACTTGGAATCTGTTGAGATTTACAATATTACTCAACATACAGCCAGCAGATACTGCATGAGGCTGTGATTTGACTTTGCATTAAATCATAAAGATATTTATTCAGTATGAATTTGTGAATATATCATTGCCATTTTAAATCCTTATTTGAAGCTATATTTACAGCCTATTTGTTTAGCATGGCTATTGGGTATCCACCAAAATATAGTACTACCTTTGAACAGAAACATCTGGCACCTCATCAGTTGTTGATGCTTTGTTTATACACTGCACAATCCCTTGAATGGGAAGTCAATTATATAAGCAATCGTGGTATCATTGCTTTTACAAATCATGGTTTATTTCATTTCAATGCCTCATTGAAAGTACTTATCGAAAACCAAACAGCCACCCTCATTAGCACTTCAACGGGCAATGAATTATTTGATTTAGGTAAAAATAAAAAAACGGTAGAAGCATTTTTAGATATGTTTAAAAGGGTTAAAGAAGAATATTCTTTACAAACTTTAGATGAAAATTATGCTTTTATACAAGAACGATTGGTATCGGATGCACAAGATCTATTACGAAAACCAGACCCCAGTGCTTTAAGTGTTTTATTAGAAATGTTTGCTGTGTTTATACCCCGTAAATCAAATTTTTTTACAGCTCTGCTATTAGATCTGAATATCCTCGTTTTTATTCTTATGAGTTTATATGGTGCATCCCTGATGAACCCTTCTGCTGATAATTTACTGGCATGGGGTGCCAATTATAAACCATTGACTTTGGCAGGTGAAGGCTGGCGTTTGCTTACAAGTTGTTTTGTACATATTGGGGTTATGCATTTATTAATGAATATGTATGCCTTGCTTTACATCGGTTATGTGTTAGAGCCTATTTTAGGTAATATCAGATTTATTAGTGCATATTTAATGACTGGATTGCTTGCCAGCCTTAACAGTTTATGGTGGCACGACCTATCAGTAAGTGCAGGCGCATCTGGAGCCATCTTTGGTTTGTATGGCGTTTTTTTGGCATTATTAACAACTTCTATTGTTGAAAAATCAACCCGCAAACCCTTATTCATCAGTATTGCCATTTTTATCATTTACAACCTCATGAATGGCCTCAAAGAAGGGGTTGACAATGCAGCCCATATCGGTGGTATACTAAGTGGCATCGTGATTGGGTATGCATTTCTTCCAACATTACGCAATAAAACTTCCAAGTTTTTCAATACAGGAATTTTAATATTATTATTAACAAGCACCCTTATATTGACTGCAGTTGCACTTAAGCGAATACCCAATTATATTGGTAAATATGATTATATCATGATGCAGACCTTTAAAAATGATTCAATCGCATTAAGCATTTATGACATGGCTGATAGTATGAGCACAGAAGAAAAGTTGATTCAAATCAATAATCGAGCGATAACACCCATGCAAGAAAATATATTGCTGATGCAACAAACCGATACTATGCAATTACCACCAGCAATTCGTTACGAAATACAATTGTATAAAAAATATTATCAACTTCGACTGAGTAGTTTTATTTTGTACAGTAAAGCGATAGCTGAAGATACAGATTTGTATAATACCCAATTAAATACCTATTATCATCAAATTGATAGTCTGACCAAAAAAATTCATTAATACATCTAGTATGATTAAAACCATTTCATTGCTTATCGCTTCAAATATTTTTATGACATTTGCTTGGTATGGTTTTTTAAAAGATAAAAACATACCCTTGTGGAAAGCCATTTTATTAAGTTGGTTTATTGCATTTTTTGAATATTGCTTAATGGTACCTGCCAATAGAAATGGCTTTATGAATGGGATCAGCGGGTTTCAATTAAAGATTATACAAGAAATCATTACCCTGGTGATATTCACCTTCTTTGCAATATGGTATTTGCGTGAGCCTTTCAAATTAAATTATCTCATTAGTTTCTTCTTTATATTATGCGCGGTATTTTTTGCATTTAAAAAATAGCGGATTATCTTCATGTATTATTTGTAACATATCCTATCGTTTAAGATTAAATTAAATACCATCCTTATGACTATCCTTCTTATTATTATCGGCTTCGCAGTGATGATTGCTTTTTTCGGAATCAGTGTTTACAATGCACTTACAAAATCGAAAATATTAGTCAAGGAAGCCTGGAGCGGAATAGGGTCCTATTTGCAACAACGAAATGATGTAATTCCTAATATGGTAGAAATAGTAAAAGGCTATGCTGGTCATGAAAATAACACCTTGATTGAAGTCACCAAATGGCGCAACAAAAGTGCAATGGCAAATACTCCTTCTGAACAAAATGTAGCCAATGAAGGATTAAACAAAGCCCTTTTAGATTTTTACCAAGTATCAGAAAATTACCCAGATTTGAAAGCCAACGAAATTTTTATTAAATTACAGCATGACCTCGCTTCTATAGAAGAAGAAATCAATACAAGCAGGAGATATTATAATGGAACTGTTCGAAACTTCAATCAAGAACGATCGGTATTTCCTAAAAATATCATCGCTTCCCTATTCGGATTTACGGATGAAGTGTTTTTCAAAGAAGATGCCACCTCACATACAGCTCCACAAATCCGATTTTAACTATGCCTATTTTGCATATAAAACCATTGGCATTTATTGTCTTATTTATTACGCTTATTTCTACAGCTATCCAGGCAAGACAACTTACTTTCAACACCTATGCTGATCGATTATTGAATGATGATGCATATTATAATCTTGTAAAAAAACAATGCGAAAAAACTGCTCGAGATTATGGTATAGTTTGGATGCATGTAGAAGGTAATTATAACAATCTAAAAGATAGTATTATACTGTTATCGAAACCCTTGATTGAAAAAAAATTTAAAGAACTAGAAACAAAAATTTCCAAACAAAAAATTAAAGACCCCATTGCAATCTCCTTGTTTGAAAAATCAATGAGCAACGCCATATCACAAACGCTGTTGAAAAATAGATATTTAAGAGAAGCTTTGTTTAAAAAAGATTTGAATGATCGAATTATCAGTTTTGACAGTAAAATTATCATTGACAGTATTGGCAATTTAAAGGTAACTGAAACCATTGTAATCGTAAACTTCAATGATGAGTCGGGCAATAGTAATAACACCATCAAACGAGGCATTACCAGAGACTTTCCTACTTTATACACCAATGCAGCAGGGCTGATTAGTAGCGTCTCTTTCAAATTGATTGCTATTCGTAGAAATGGCGAATCGGAAAATTTCAGAACAGAAAGACTACGTAATGGCGTAAGGGTATTTTGTGGCAATCAAAACGTTTTTCTTGAGGAAGGCCTTCATACTTATATCATAGAATATACTACTGCGAAACAACTCAAATTCCACAAAACATTTGATGAACTGTATTGGAATGTCACAGGCAATGGCTGGGGATTTTCTATTGACAAAGCAAGTTGTCAAATACAACTTCCTGCTAAAGCAACTTTTTTTGACCCAAATTGCTATACAGGTTTACAAGGGTCAAAGCAACATGATTGCATGCTTAGCGAATCATCACAGCATGTTGTTTCTTTTCGAACAATGAAGCGGCTTTCACCCTTAGAAGGATTAACGATTTCAATATCAATCAAAAAAGGTTGCTTTAAAGAAGTAAATCAATTCATAAGCATACAACAATTGCTAGTCGACAACAAACTTGTATTTGGGGTATTGTTGTTTGTCAGTTTATTATTTATCACTTTATATCGTTATTGGAAACGAGTAGGCAAAGACCCCTCCCCTGATGTCATTATTCCAACGTTTACCCCACCCAATGATATCACTCCACCTATGGCAGGTTATCTATATCATCAAGCATATACCGATCGATTATTCACGGCTGCAGTCATTGATTTGGCAGTGAAAAACAAGGTGCATATAGATGTGGACAAGACAGGCTTTATTCTTAAATCGACTGTCTACACCTTTACTTCACCCAAACCAAAAGGGCAAACCAATAGCAGCAGAAATGAAGATCTTTATCAACAATATGGATTTGACGCTGATGAATTATTTGGCGTTTCAATTCAAAAAGGGAAGTATAATAGCACTTTTGGCTCGATACGAAATCGTTTCAAATCACATATTGACAATCTTGTGCTAAAACAAGAGTCAACCCATAATAGTAAAGGATATTTATCACTCAATAACGGCTATATCGGATTGGGTATTTTTTTACTGATTGTTTGTTGTTTTGCATGTGTGGTATATATCTCTGTGTTCAAACCTCCTTTATCAATTATAGTGTATACGGTCATCTTATTGATCATTGGGTTTATCATTCAAATCGTATTTATGCGTATTATCAAATCATTGTCAATTGAAGGCAGAGCAATGGCTGACAAGATTTTAGGCTTTAAAATGTATTTAGAAACTACTGAGAAAAATATATTAGACATTTTAAATCCACCTGAAAAAAGTATCCAGTTATTTGAAAAATACCTGCCTTTTGCCATAGCCCTGGGCATTGAAAATAAATGGTCTGAAAAATTTAAAGACATCATAGAAAAGTCAATGGCTGATGGCTATACACCCGCCTATTATAGTATAGCAGGTCATCATTCATTTTCAGAATCGTCGCAATCCTTTGCATCAGATTTTAGCAGTGGATTATCAAGCACGGTATCATCGGCAGCTACCCCACCTAGCAGTAGCGGAAGCAGTGGCAGTGGAGGTGGTGGATTTTCGGGCGGCGGTGGCGGTGGCGGTGGCGGCGGTGGCTGGTAAAAAAAATCTATAGGCTTAAGCTATTATTTTATGCTACTTTTGGTAAAAATTCATTTCAATTGAAACAAACATTTTGCTCTATCATCACAATTGGTGATGAATTATTGATTGGACAAACCATTGATACCAATTCAGCATGGATTGCGCAACAATTAAACCCCATTGGCATTCCTGTAAAACGTAGAATTGCTGTTGGAGATCAAAAAAACGACATTATACAAGCTATCGAATCTGAAAGAAAAGATTCAAACATCATTATCATCACAGGTGGCTTAGGTCCTACCTCAGACGATATTACCAAACCCGTTTTGTGTGAATACTTCAATACCACCTTAGTGGAAAACCAAGAGGTATTAAATCATATAAGCACCTATTTTGCCAAACGCAACAGACCTATGTTGGATTCAAATTTGCGACAAGCGATGTTACCTGCCAACTGTGAAATACTTTTCAATGCTGTAGGCACTGCCCCAGGCATGCTTTTTAAAGATCAAGAACAAGTATTTATCTCTTTGCCCGGTGTGCCTTTTGAAATGCAGTATATTATAACCACCCATATAATTCCTTACCTTGTAACCCACTTTAAAACACCCAATTTTTTACATAAAACCCTTGTTACATCAGGAGAAGGAGAAAGTTTTATTGCTGAAAGGCTCAAAGCATTCGAAAAAAATTTACCAGAAAATATCAAATTAGCCTATTTGCCTAAATTGAATATTGTAAAACTTAGACTCACCGCAGTAGATATTGAAGATCATGTATTAGAAACCCATTTTGAAACACTCAAAACACTACTTCAACATATTACCGTTACTGATAAAGATATGGAACTTGAACAGGTAATAGGACAGCTATTAAATAAAATGGGTAAAACAATGTCTATTGCTGAAAGTTGCACAGGCGGAAGTATTGCCAGCAGAATAACCTCGGTAAAAGGTGCGTCTACCTATTTTAAAGGGGGGATGGTGCCTTATACCATAGAAAGTAAAGAAAATGTATTGCAGGTTGATAGCGCAATTATTGAAACGCATGGAGTGGTAAGCGAACAAACAGTCATAAGTATGGCATCAAAATGTGTTGAAAAATTCAATGCAGACTATGCGGTTTCGGTAAGTGGTTACCTTGAAAAAAATGATCATGACAATGTTGTATGGATAGGACTCAGTAATGGAACACACCATATTGCAAAAAAAATGATAGCCCCTTATGACAGAGAAAAAAATACCATTTTAGTTACCAATGCGGCCCTTAATTTATTGCGCATTTTCATTATTGGGCATCCTTAATCTATTTTTATCAATCATATTGATAGATATTAATTATTAATGGAATGTAAAAGCTATCCATTGTAACTATACTTCAACTTACTTTTGCAAACTATGTACACGATCATCTCTGCTACCAACCGCAAAGGAAGCAATACATTAAAAGTAGCCAAACAATATCAATCATTTTTCAAATCGATGCAGGTAGACACTACTTTGTATACATTAGAAAATTTTACCTCCATGCATAGAGATGGGCATTTCGATACTTTAGAAAAAGAAATTCTAATACCAACCGAAAAGTTTATTTTTATTATGCCCGAATACAATGGTTCATTTCCAGGTATTTTTAAATTGCTTATGGATATCAGTGATATTAAACAATGCTGGTACTACAAAAAAGTGATGTTAGTAGGCGTAGCGAATGGAAGGGCGGGTAATTTACGTGGAATAGACAATATGACAAATATGTGTCATTATATGAAAATGGATGTTTTTCATGAAAAACTGCCCTTGTCAAATATTTCTGCTGAACTCAATGAAGATGCTTTTTTCAAAGAAAATACCATCCAATCTATTCAACATCAAATAGAAGGATATATCAATTACTAATCATTTAAGGAACTATGCGACGATTTCAAGGTTTAGGGCTTGTGCTTTTTTTAATATTTTTAATCCTCATAGAATATTATACATTTTATGCCATTAAGTTTGCGACCAAATCGCTCAAATCCAATTACAGATACTTCATTTATACGGTATACATCCTCATCACTTTAGCCTGGTTAATTAGTTTTGTACTGTTTCCGGTTTTACGCAATGCGGATATCAGTAAAGTACTGCGAAACTTCATTATTAGTTTCGCCATGGGTATACTGATTACCAAAGTTATCATCACCCTTATATTGTTGCTTGATGATGTGCGTAGGGTCATCTTTCATGTTACAGCACTTATCTATGGAAATGGTACTACACCCCAAATGGTACAAAATGGGATGTCAAGGAGTGAATTTATCAACTCACTCGCTTTATTAGCTGGTGGTACTTTGTTTGGCACCATGTTGTATGGTATGAGTAACCGTTACAATTACCAAGTAAAAAAAATTAAATTATCATTTGCCAATCTACCAGCTGCTTTTAAAGGATTAAAAATTATACAAATCTCTGATATCCATGCCGGTAGTTTTACCAATACGGCAGCCGTAAAAAAAGGGATTGACTTGATCAATGCGCAACAGGCAGATGTGATTTTTTTTACAGGTGATTTAGTCAACAACAAGAGCGATGAAATGTATGAATACATAAGTACATTTAATGAATTGAAAGCCCCTATGGGTATCTATTCTATTTTTGGCAATCATGATTATGGTGATTATGCTGAATGGGAAAGTGCAGCCCACAAAACAGAAAACCTAGAAGCCTTAAAACGCATCCATGCTAAATTGGGATGGAACCTCTTATTAGACGAACATATTGCCCTGGAAAAAGAAGGTGCACAAATCGGCGTAATTGGGGTGCAAAATACCAGTTTTAAAAATCGTTTTCATACGTATGGTGATATGGCAAAAGCCTATAATGGCACTGAAAAATACCCCTTTAAAATATTATTGAGTCACGATCCTTCTCATTGGGATGGCGAAATCAATTCAAAATACAAAGATGTTGATTTAACTTTAAGTGGACATACCCATGGTTTTCAATTTGGGGTAGAAATACCTTGGCTAAAATGGAGTCCGGTGCAGTATATATACAAGCAGTGGGCGGGATTATACCAACAAGACCAACAGTATTTGTATATTAATAGAGGGTTTGGTTTTTTAGGCTATCCTGGCCGAGTAGGTATCATGCCAGAAATTACTTTAATAGAATTGGCTTAACAACGATATTCTGATTAACCTGTTTGGTTTAAACCTTTCACTGTTATAAATAAAATACATCAAATCTCTTATGTGCAGTTGTACGAGCAAAAATGACTTAGATGTCAAAAAATGCATAGATATCTATATCACTATATGTTTTTTACACAATGATTCAGTCCACCATTATGGCATTATTTCACCTGACTGCCATTCATAGCACCCCCATCTGCGTTGATAAAAATGAGTTTACCAGCTTCATTTTCAGCCATCAATATCATGCCATTGCTTTCGATCCCTTTCATTTTACGAGGGGCTAAGTTTGCAATAACACTAACCTGCTTACCCACAATTTCCTCAGGAGTATAATGCAGGGCAATGCCACTCACCACCGTGCGGGTTTCAAACCCAAGGTCTAATGTGAGTTTTAATAATTTATCTGCTTTGGCTACTTTCTCAGCTGCAGTGATGGTTGCCACCCGAATATCTATTTTATCAAAATCTTCAAATGATATCGTTTCTTTTAGAGAAGCGGTTGGTGTTACTTGTGTTTGATTGCTTGTTGCTTGTTGACTTCCCTTTGACAATTTTTCTTTCTGCAAAGCAATCTCTTCATCTTCAATTTTTCTAAACAATAATGCTGGTGGGTTCAAAGGATATCCTTTTTGCAATAGTTTGAGACTTCCTCCATGTTCCCATGCCAACATACGGTCAACTACTTTCATCATTCTACAAAGTTTTTGCGCAGTAAAGGGCAAAAATGGATTCATAAAAATTGCAAGATTTGCAGTTAGTTGCAAACACATATGAATGCAGTTATCAATGGCGATTTGGTCATCACCCTTTTTCCATGGTTCTTTATCTTGTAAGTAAATATTGCCTTTACGGGCCAAATCAATCACTGAAAATAGACCTTCTCTAAATCGATAATTTTCTATACTCGTTTCGATGTCTTTTTTTGTTTGTACTATTTTTTCAAACAGCGCATCATCTTTTTCGTCTTTTTGGTCAAGGTGAAATGCAGGAACTTTACCATTACACAATTTGTGCATCAATACAAAAGCCCTATTGACAAAATTACCTAAAATGGCAACCAATTCGTTGTTATTTCTGTCTTGAAAATCTTTCCAGGTAAAATCATTATCCTTTGTTTCAGGCATATTGGCACAAAGGGTATAACGCATACTGTCCTGCATTTCAGGAAAATCTTTGAGATACTCATCTACCCATACTGCCCAATTGCGACTAGTACTTACTTTTTCTCCCTCTATATTTAAAAATTCATTGGCAGGTACATTGTTGGGCAACACAAATCCACCATGGGCTTTCAGCATTGCAGGAAAAATAATGCAATGAAATACAATATTGTCTTTGCCTAAAAAATGAACCAGCTTAGTATCTTCTTTGCACCAGTAATCACTCCATTGCGGGGTTAATTCTTTGGTGGCAGAGATATAACCGATTGGGGCATCAAACCAAACATAAAGTACTTTCCCTTCGGCATTGGGCAATGGTACTGCTACACCCCAATGACTATCGCGGGTCATCGCTCTTGCATGCAGGCCACTATCAAGCCAACTTTTACATTGACCATATACATTGTTTTTCCATTCTTTATGGTCTTCAATAATCCATTGCTTTAGCCATTCTTCATAATGTTGTAAGGGTAAATACCAATGGGTTGTATTTTTTTTAATGGGAACAGATTGACTTAATGCGCTTTTGGGATTGATAAGTTCTTCGGGACTCAATGAACTACCACATTTTTCGCATTGATCACCATAGGCATTTTCATTACCACATTTAGGGCAAGTGCCCGTGATATATCGATCTGCTAAAAAGATTTGTTTTTCTTCATCAAAAAACTGGGCTGATTCGCGTTCTTCAAACAGTCCTTTTTCATAAAGATTTAAGAAAAAAGCTTGCGAAGTGTCATGATGAATTTGATTTGAAGTTCGTGAAAAAATATCAAATGAAATCCCCATTTGATGTAAACTATCATTGATAATGGTAAAATATTTATCGACGATTTCTTGTGGGGTAACGCCTTCTTTCATAGCTCGTATGGTAATAGGCACACCATGTTCATCGGTACCACAAATAAATTTTACATCTTCGTTATTTGCTCTTAGATAGCGAACATATATATCTGCTGGTAAAAAATTTCCTGCTAAATGACCTATATGCACAGGCCCATTGGCATAAGGCAAAGCAGCAGTCACTAAGTGTCTTTTATATTCTTTCATGATCGGACGTAAAATTATTATGAATCTTGGGTAAAATCGGTATCTGTATTTTCAGTATTTTTCTTTCTTAAAAAATTGGCATAAATGGCAAGCCCTAAACGAAAGGCACCATACACAACCATAAAGTAAGCGATGGCTTTATTTGAATCAGGACGCATAAAAATCATCCATAAACCAAGGCCTACTAATAATGCGCCGGTAACTAAACCGATTTTTGAACTAAAGGTATTGACTTTCTTTTCATTGCTTTGTTCCATTGAATGCTAATTTATTATATTTGGGCAAAGTTAATGATAAATAGCATGAATAAAAGTACAATACCTCCTTATTTAAAAAGGGGCGACACAATTGGTATTACTTGTCCTGCTGGAGCACTCAGTATGACAACCCTTGATGATATGTGTCAACAATTAAGCAATTGGGGATTTAAAATTAAATTGGGACATACCCTGGGGACTAGTTATTATAAATTTTCAGGTAGTGATTCAGAACGACTCAATGATTTACAATCGATGTTAGACGATGATGATGTAAAAGCGATTCTTTTTGGGAGAGGTGGTTATGGTTTGGTTCGTATCATCGATCAAATTGATTTTACTTCTTTTATAAAATCCCCAAAGTGGTTGGTAGGATTTAGTGATATCACTTGTCTACTTTCGCATGTGCATACTCAATATAACATCGTAAGTATGCATGCCCATATGAGCGGTGGGTATGTGATATCGCAAAAAGATGAAGCCTCCACACAAAGTATATATGATACCCTGGTCGGAATGTCTACCACTTATATATTACCCGAACATACGATGAACAGAACTGGCAATATAGCTGGAACCATTGTTGGGGGAAATCTTGCCTTATTGTCTGATTTGATAGGTACAAAAAGTGATATAGACACAAACGATAAAATATTATTTATAGAAGACATAGGCGAATATCTGTATAATATCGACCGTATGTTATGGCAATTGAAACGGGCAGGTAAACTATCAAATTTAAAAGCCCTTTTGGTGGGTGGGTTTACAGACACACTCGATAATGAAACCCCATTTGGAATGAACCCCTATGAAATCGTATGGGAAAAAGTACAAGGTTATGCATACCCCGTTTACTTTGATGTACCTGTAGGGCATCAAGTGAGGAATGTCGCTTTAAAAATTGGCGCAAACTATCAGATTGAAAATAATGTACTGATTTCGTTATCATAGCCACGACACACAGTTTGTCAATACAATTACAATACCCAGCAATTCAATATGTGCTGGCATCCTACCCATAATCTTGACGTTAGCTCCTAAAGATCATTGGAATGATACTGATAAGAAATAAGGATAGAAAAGGATGTTTCAAATAATTCCTTACCCAATATTTCCATCAACATTTACCGCATTATGACTGATAAAATAGGGGTATATTTTATCAGTCATCGTGGTATTATTTCTTAATGATCTTATAGGTTTTATTGTTTTTAGTGTCGAGTAAATAATACATTGCTGCTGGGTATTCTTTCATATCTAATGGATATGTGCCATCTATTGTAAATACTTTGAGTGTTTTACCCACTGTATTTAACAACTTCAACGTGGTAGGTGTTGTTGCATATATTGTACATATTTCCTCTATTGGATTAGGGTATACTGCTATTTCAGAAGTATTATCTGATAACAAAACAATGATTTTACTGTATTCAAAACTATTGTCCTGGTCAATGATTTTTAATCTATAATAATACTTGTTTTCGATTAAATGCTGATCGGCAAACTGATAATTTTGTTCTGAATGACCAAGTGCCGGGGTCTCTCCTATTTTTTCAAAATGCATGCCATCTGTCGATCTTTCTACTTCATACATTTTTAGATTCACTTCGTCGTTAGTCAACCATTTTAATATACTTTGATTACCTTGTCGTTTACCTGAAAATGAAACGAGTGTAACAGGCAATGGGGTTGGATCTGCAGGCCCTGGATCACCAACACCAAATCCAGAAAATCCGGTATTAAACTCTCCCCTGATAAAGTAGCCATTCAAGAAAGTATTTTTGGTCAGGTTGGTAGCAAATGTACGAGGTGTGGTTAACGAAGCCGTGTTGACTGCTACAGGCATTTTAAAAAGTTTACCCTGTGTATTCCATGTCCTGCCCTGAGTTTCAAATCCTGTTTTTTCGGCATTTGTTACATAAAGGGTTATACCATAATTGCCAGAATAATTATTATTTGTTGGGGTAATTAATAAGGTTTTGTCAAACACTTTTTTCAGCACATCTGTTTCGCCAGTAATAAACTGTGCACTATTTCCTATTCTATCGATATTCACTTGGGTACATCCATAATCATGATTGCTTAAATTTTGCACCCTTGCCATGATATCACCATTGCTGCTGTAAAGATAGATATCAGCATTAGGGCCTAAATATTCATTGTCATTGGTTAGGGTATTTTCAATTGATCGGGCTGATTCACCACTAATCACTACATTATCAAAACCTACAGATACACCTCCGGTGTTATTATCGTTGACCCATCTCCAACCAAGTAAAAAGGTTGTGTTATTCAGTAATAAAGGTAAGTCAACAGTTGAATTTACAAGGGTTAAACTATTACCCATTTGGGGTGAACCCGGTACTACAGTCCATGAAGGGGTTACCGTATTGGTTGAATACACCAGTTCAGCATAATCATATCCATCTTCTCCTTCGCCCACCCAATCAAATTTTACTTGTAAGTTGCTATATCCACTCGCATTTACTAAGCGATGTACATAGCATGTGGAAGTAGAGTTAATATTATACCCACATGTATTTAATGATAAACGATATACCTGCATAGTATAATTGTTTATAGTAGAACCACATCCTGCAAAGTTTTTATTTCCCCATCTGTTTGAATTGGTTCCGATTAATGTCCAGCCAGCAGGTGGATTAACCCCTGATTCGAAATTTTCAGTAAGGAAAGTGATGCGTTTCAACAAAGGATTGTCGCTATCATCATTGATGGTAACATTACAATTAGGCACTACCCCTAACACGGCAACACCACTTACGATATCAAACTGTAAGCTAAAAGTTTCAGCAACAAGTTCACTGCTTTGGTCATCATAAATTCGAATGGTAATAGGCACGATACTCGTTGTATTGTTAAAAATGATTTGATGAGAAGGATTTGTAAAACTCCCATTGGTGGTATAAGCAAAATCTAACAATTCGGTAGCTGTAGCACCACCAGCCACATTAATATTTACGACAACGGGGGATGCGGGAGCATACGATGACATGGCATTTACGGTATAATCTTTAAATCGTTTACAGCCAATAGTCGTAGTCGGTGTTTCTTTGGTTGTTATATTTGAAAGGTCAAAATTTAATTTGGGAACATGGGGCAAAACGGCAGTAAACAATCCTCTTCCGTGAGTGGCTGCTGCTATTGTATTGTCAGTATACCTAAACTGTAGCATATCTACTCTTACATTGGCAAAACCATTATTGGTTGGTGCCCAGTCTGTTGATCCTCCATTTAAATTATTGGTACTCCAAACACCTAAATCGGTTGCTAAAAATGCCATATCACTGCTATCAGGATGAATCATTGCCCATCGGACAGGCATATCAGGCAGATTACCTTCCACTGATGTCCATGAAGTACCGCCATTTAATGATTCCCACACACTGTTTGTACCATAATTGCTATATGAAATTAAAATATGATTTGAGTTGCCTTTTTCTACAGAAATACTTGATAAATAGATCCCATTTGAAGTAGGTAAACCACTGGATAAATTGGTAACAGTTGGTGTGGCATTACTGGCATTTTCTACTTTTACAAACAAGGTAGCTGAGCTCCCTTCTTGAAAAGCCATCCAAACAGTGCTTGGGGTATTGGGGTCAACAGTTACAGCAGACACTCTTCGGGTGCCAACAACTGCTGAGATGTTACGAGTAGAGCGAGTATTGGTGACGCCTACGCCAGAAAGTAACTCGTATAATCCATTATTATGACCACCATATTGAATATCGTTGACATCATCATAATCAGTAGGATTGATAAATCGACCTGTACCATTGGTACCGCCACCTATTGAACCAAAACCACCTCCCCCATTGTTTGATACATAGTAGTTATTGTAAACATAGGAAGTTAATTGAATATTGCCATTGGTTTGATCAATATGACAAAAAGCGCCATCACCACCACTTGCTTGTGTAGTGGCATTTATACCAGCCGCAGTAAATTTTTGTGTTCCATTGTCTTGAGCTCCTGCTAAAAAATAATTGGGCAATGTAGGGTGAGCAGCACATCCATAATATTGAGTAACATTGTAACCCGTATTTTTAACGGCAAAGGAGGTTCCACTATTCGTTGTTCTAAAAATACCTCCATCAGTACCCCATAATATTTCAGAAGAGCTACCTGGTTTGAATACGATAGCATGATGATCAGCATGAACAAACACAGATGGAGCTGTGCAAGTACCTGTAGCCCCTCCAGTCCATGAAGTAATTTGAGTCCATGTATCACCACCATCGGTTGATTTAAGTGCGTCTACCCCACCAATATATATTGTAGCGGGCACATTAGGGTCTACGCCTCCTATCAAATCATACCATGCTTGGTTTCTTGTAAAATCTGGATCGAAAGTACCTCGATCACAAAAACCAGCAGAGGTGACTCCTGTCCATGAAGTGCCTCCATTGACTGATCGAAAGATGCCAGGACTTGTACCACCCCCTAAATGACACAATGCATAAATACGAGATGAGTCAGAAGGTGCATTAAACAATTCGGTTCGGTAATAAGTACCTGCAGGAGAAATGTTGGTCCATGTACCAATATTACCTTTATTGACACCATGTACCGCATTGTCCGATTTAAAGACTTGATTGCCAAACCCTACATAGATATCACCATCACTGCCTAATTCAACATCGGTAGTATAATCATTGGTTCCACCACTAACACCATTACCAATTACCTTGGTAAATGTATTGCCATGGTCAGTAGATTTATGTAAGCCATTTCGTGTAGCAACATACAATGTACCATTGTTTGCCACAACTATTTTTTGACAGTAATAGAATGAACTGTTATTGGTAGAAGCAAGTTGAGACCAGGTAGTACCCCCATCTGTGGTACGCCAAACACCTAAGCCCCTGATTGCATCAAAATTGCCAAATCCTTCGCCTGTAGAGAAATACATGGTATCGTGATTTGTCGGATGTTGTGCGATTGATGTAATGGCTAAATTGTCGAACAAATCATTGATTTTGACCCAAGAAGGTGGTGTTAAAGTGATATCAGTGCATTTCCAAAGTCCTCCACCAACACTGCCTGCCCAAACGGTTTTGAGGGTTACATCATTTTTATCATATAATAAAGCTCTTGTTCGCCCCCCTACATTATTAGGACCTCTTTCTGTCCATGTAATATCAGATACTGGCCCTCTAGTTTTTTTGTGATCGTTACGAAGTGTATTGGCATAATTGTAGGCTGCTAACAAACGTTCTGCTGGAACTGTTTGCGTAGCTGGATCAAGCGTTTTTTCTTTTTCTAAAGCCATGGCTTCCAATACCCCATCTTCTTTCTCGTAAGGTTTTGCATTTTGCTGGGTAGAAACTGATTTAAAAAGAGTACATGATGAAATGAAGACAGTACAAATAGTACTTAGTATAAGGGTGTTAAATTTATTCATGCTACAAATATATTTTATTTATTAATGAAATTTAATTGATTTAAAAAAAGATAATACGAATTTTATCAGGAAATAATCATGCCAAAAATAAGGATGTCATTTTTTGTTTCCCCATGATATTGTTTTTTTATTTATTTATAGTCCATTGATTCAAAATGTTTTTAAAGTAGATTAATTAGAAAACAAAAGACCGCTGTGAAAGCGGTCTTTTGTTTTATTCAATGTTTGTGTACTTGTTATAAAACCTCATTGTTTGTTTACACAAAGCAAAAAGGCATTACACGAACTTTACTACTTAGCTATTTTACTGATAAAAACTTCACCAGTATTGATATCTATTAGTTTTAAGAAGTAATTACCTGTACTCAAGGCATGTAAGTTTTCGATTGTCAAACGATTGATACCTTTTGTCACTTCTTGTTGTTTTTTCTGTATGGTTCTGCCAGCCAAATCAGTTATTTCCATTTCAAGGGCTGATTCATCAGCAGACATATAATCAACATGAATGATATCAGTGAAAGGAGATGGATAAATCATCACGGTTTCTTGATTCATATTGCCTTGTTGAACATTGATCGTATTAGAGTATGAAATTTTATGATCTACATCAATAAGTTTGATTTTATAATAAATAACCTTTTCATTGCTAATACTACTGATATTATCATTAAATTGATAATTGGTTCTACCATTAGTATTCACTCCAGCATTTACATTGCCTACTTTTTCAAAATGAGCACCATCTATGCTTCTTTCGATATCAAAAGAGGATGTATTTTTTTCGTCTACTGTATACCAATTCACTTCACATGTATTGACATCTTTAATGATTGCTAATGTAGCGGTTAACTCTTTTGCATTTAAAGGAATACCATAATAAATACCTGCATCAATATTAGGATTGAACTCACCAGCCGATAAAGTAATGGCTTCTGTTTTGCCACCTAAATTCATATCACTGTTTAATGGATCATTAATCACACCTACGTTTTGTGTTCTTGTAGAGCCACTTGGCAAATTGCTAAATCCAACAACATAAGTACCTGCAACCAGATGAGTGAAACTATAAGCCCCATTTCCATCAGTTACATTGCTTGATAACACCACAGTACCAGAAGCATCATACAATGTAACCAATACACCAGCCACACCAGGTTCACCTGCATCTTGTAGTCCATTGATGTTTACATCATGCCATACATAATTACCCAAACCAGCAATGATAGGAGTTGTAAGTCCAGCATCGATTGTTGGGTTATGGGTACCAGCTACTACAACAAATGAAGCTGTAATACCATTACTTGGATCTACATTGCTATTATTATTATCGAACGGACCGCCTACTTGTTGTGTAAACACCATGCCTTCAGGAGTATTGCTAAAGCCCATAGTATAGGTGCCAGGTGTAACATTGGTAAAGATATAACTACCATCAGGAAGTGTAATGGTGCTTGCCACTGGTAATTGAGCATCATTGTATAATGTTACAAGTACGCCACCGATTCCATTTTCAGAAGCATCTTGAATGCCATCTTGATTTACATCATACCATACATAATCACCCACACTAGCTACTGTAGTAGATACAATACCTGCATCCAGATTTAAATTATTATCATTCACAGCCAGTGTTACTTGCATTGTCATACCAGTAGATTGATCTGCATCACTATTACTGCTGCCATTAATACCCAATGCATCGGCATCATAAGTGGTAAATGTATATCCATTTGGTAAATTATTAAATCCTACAGAATACGTACCTGGGTTAAGACCGATAAAATAATATTCACCATTTGCTGAAGTGGTTGTGTTTGCAATAGCATTGCCAGTATTGTCAAACAAAGTAACACTCACGCCTTGAACACCTGGTTCACCAGAAGTTTGGAGTCCATCATTGTTTAAATCAAACCAAACAAAATTACCTAAACTTGCCGTTCCAGCTGGCGGTGTGATACCCATATCAACACTCATTTTATCTTCTCCAACACCTAAAGTCACTAAGTCTGTCAGTTGGGTAGCCACATTCACATCACTATTTATTTCACCATTGATACCTTGCGCATCAGCATCTTTAGGACTGATGGTAAAGCCTACAGGTAAATTTGTAAACCCTACTTTATAACTTCCTTCATCTAGGCCTGTAAAAATATAATTGCCTAAAGCATTGGTCGTTGTTGTTGCTAAAACAGTAACACCATCTGAAGCATATAAGGTAGCGATAACTCCTTGTACTCCTGATTCATTTACATCTTGCAAACCATTGTTATTCATATCGTACCAAACGAGGTCACCTAAGGTGCCAAGACCAATACGGGTATTGCCTAAATTGATACCTGCGTCTAAGTCTGTAATATGAGTACCACCCACTAATATTACTGGAGCGGTTAATCCTGTTGATGTATTTGGATCGCTGTCTGTTTCAGTGGTACCTTGTCCTGTTTGGCTAAAGACATAACCTAAAGGAAGATTACTAAATCCAACATAGAAAGTTCCATTGGGTAAATTAGGAAATAAGTAATAACCGTCCGTATTGGTTGACGTAATCGCAATCACATTATTGTTATTGTCATACAAGGTTACCGTTACACCATCTACACCAAGTTCGTTGATATCTTGAATACCATTTTTGTTCACATCATCCCATACACGATCGCCAATACTATTGTTGTTGAGCGGATTGGTGTCGTAGATACCAGCATCATAGGTTAAATTGTATTGACCTGGAGCAAGAGAAATGATTGCTGTTTTACCGGTAATCAAGTCAGCATCACTGTTGGTGGTACTATCTGTACCAGCTGTTGTAGTGAATGAGAAACCGACAGGTAAATTACTAAATCCGATCATATATTCTCCTTGTGGTAAATTATTGAAGATATAATCTCCAAAAGTATTTGTGGTAGTTGTATTGAGTACAGTAATACCGTCAGCCTGATATAATGTAACGGTAATTCCACCTACACCAATTTCGCCTGCATTTTGAGCACCATCCTGATTGACATCAAACCAAACTCTATCACCTAGTCCACCCAATAATGGAAAATTATTATTGATAGGATACATACCTGCATCAACATAGGTAATTTCATCACCTGCATTCACAACAAATGAACTGGTAAGACCCGTATTAGGATTTGCATCACTGTTACTAGGATTTGAAACAACATCATTATTTGGACTGAATGCCAAACTAGGTTTTTGAGTAAATCCTATTGTATAAGTACCAGGCAAAACATTTGTAAATAAGTAATAACCATTTGCATCTGTATACATAGTGGCAACTGCATTACCTAAATTATTATATAAGGTTACAGTAACTCCGCTAATGCCTTCTTCGTTTGCATCCTGAATGCCATCTTCATCCATATCTAACCATACATAATTCCCCACACTGGCTGTATAAGGGCGTTCAAAATAAATACCTGCATCTACTGTCATATTGCTATCACCAGCGATTAATGTATAATTACCTGTTTGTCCGGTGATTGTATTAACATCATTGTCAACGTTGTCATCACCCAATACATCTTGCAAGGTGAATACATAATTAGCTGGCAAAGTAAATTTCACAGAATAAATGCCTGGCTCCAATGGATTAAATTTATAATAACCATAAGCATCTGTTATTGTATTTGCAATAGCTACATTGCTATTGTTCATTAAAGTAACAACAATACCTGCAACCCCTACTTCATTAGCATCTTGGATTCCATCTTTGTTGATGTCGTTCCAAACATAGTTACCTAATTGTGCAGGTTTGTAATATCCGGCATCAATTGTGGTATTGTCTTTTGCAACGCCTGCCCCATTGATGTCAATCGAAATGGGTGGAGAAAATCCATCATTTGTATTTGCATCACTATTGTTGTCAGTAGCTGGTGTTGTAGTTGGTTTTGTTAACCCTTGTCCACCACTTGATGTTGGAAACTTCACTTTGTAATTGGCTGATTCACAAATTGCAAAATTGTAATAACCAGGATTCAAATTAATGTCATTGTTAGTAAGGGTACTTTGGTCTAACACATAAATGTTGCTACCATTGAAGGTTTCTTTCCACAATTCTACAGTTAACCCGTTAATTCCAGATAAAGCTGATTCATCGTTGACTCCGTTACCATTTGCGTCATACCATACATAATTACCAATATTACCCTGTACATTTTCAACAATGGTAGTAGCTGTAGCGGTACATCCATTTGCAGCAGTTGCAGTAACTGTATAATTACCAACACCTGCAATAATAGAGGCACTTGTTTCTAATGTGTTCCATAGGTAGGAAACACCACCTGAAGCTGTTAAAGTAACGGTGCTGCCATTACAAACAGTGGTTGTACCTGAAATACTAGGTGTAGGTGCAACAGTGTTTACAAATACAGTAACCGTTGCTGTTGAAAAACAAGCATTGGCACCAGTTGCAGTAACTGTATAAGTGGTAGTGACAGTAGGACTTGCTATAGGTTGTGCAATTGCTGCATCACTTAAACCTGTAGTTGGTAACCAGGCATAGGTAAGACCAACTATTGCATTGCTACCAATCATAGCACTTGTTGTACTACAATCAAGGTTTTGATTAGCACCAGCATCAGCCGTTGGTAAAGGGGTTACATCAATTTCCATTGTATCGCTACATAATCCTGAATTGTAGATAAACTGAAATATACCAGAAGCATTATTCACAAAGCAAACATTGGCAACACCGCCAGTTGTTGAGCCAAGTGTTGCACCAATTGGATTGTTGCCAGCAGCAGTCCATAATCCATTGGTAGGATTGGTACCTGTAATGTCTAAGCAACTACCACCGCAAGCTGTTGTATTAGCCCCAGCTTGTGGTTTAGTACATTCAAAAAATCCAGCATCTAAAGTTTGATTAAAATCATTGTAAGAAAGTATTACTTGTTGTGTTTTATAAAATGCATCTATATCACTATCGATGCTGTCGTTGCCACCTACATTTGGTAAGGTGCTTGCATAAAAAATTCCGGGCACTGTAAATTCAACCTGATAGTTTACTCCTGCATGCAAATTGATAAATTCATAATAACCATTTGCGTTTGAAAAAGTGCTATCGATACGGCTACCAACAGCATCTAATAAATAGATTTTTAAATTTTGTATGGGTGCTTCTCCTATATCTTGTATTCCATTCACATTGATATCATTCCATACGGTATCGCCTAAACCAGGTAATGCTTTCAAACCAAGATCTATGGTATGGTTTACATAACCTAAATCACCCGTAGTAATTTGTACATACGGTATGTTAGCAGGCATGGCCCCTAAAGCTGTAGTGAGATTATTATGATCAAAATTATTATCATTCATTATGGCATTTGATCCTTGTCCTGTATTGGTAAGAGTAATTTTATATTTGATACCATTCAACATAATAGTTGAATCGATTACGTTGTATTGATTATCACCAATTAATACGTTGTAAATAGTATTAGGCAACAAAGTGACACCATTCAAGGAAGAAAAATAATAATTACCATTTGCATCTGATGTGGTGGTTCCTACTAAAGCACCAGTAGATGCATTGTATATTTTCAAAGTAATACCCGCCATTCCACTTTCATTTGGATCTTGCACACCATCTAAATCTGAATCTTTCCAAACATAATTACCTATTTCGATATGAGCCACATTATCAGCTACTAATTCGATATCTCCCATTCCATTGGCCTTTCCAAATAAAGAAATTCCAGAATCAGAATAATATGATTTACCACCTGTTGGTTGACCGGTGGTATTGCTCATTTTACGTATCCCATTGGCATACAATACACCATCGCCTTTATAAAAACTTGGATCTACCATACCGGCAATGATTTCACCAGAACCAGGTCGTAAGGCGAGACCACCTGTACCCATTTCAGAGTGATAGTTTACACCACCACCGATATTATCGTTGTAAAATTCTCCAAATCCAGGACCTTGATTGTTTGCAGGTGCATAACCAACGGTTGGACCTGCTTTTGCTGCATTTTCTAACACATAAGCACCATTTGAATTAAAAGCCCTTAATACATCTCCACCTGCTGCGATAAAGAAATTAGAGGAGCCCCACGCTGCCCCATTCCATGAGTCGTTATTGGCAACACCATATTGATGACAAGTGCGATCCATTAAAGCAATCACCATGGTGCCATCCATGTCAAATTCAATATCTGACAATATGGGTACAGGATGTAATATACTTGATGAATTTCCTGGATTCACTACACTTGGATTGTCAGACCATATAAACCAACCTGTTTTTGATCCATCTTGTTGATCAGGATATCCTTTAGGGTAAGTTAATGGAAAATCAAAAACATCTGACCATACATTGGTAGCAATATTGTATGACTTTACAAAAGCAACCATATTGGAGGTATTGCCCCCTGAACCATCACACACCATTCCTACATACATATTTCCATCACGTATTTTCAACGCAAAAGGTCTGAAATCACCACCTGTACATCCTGGATCAGGAATCACAATATTGTTGACATCCAAAGCAGTTGGCATGGTACCATTGGCAAAATAATTAGTTAGGTTAATGGTATATACTTTGCGATCAAATAAATTGACGAAATACAATATATTACCATCATCAGACAAATCCATATTTCCGATTCCAGCTTTGCCAATATAGGCATAGGACTGAGCATCGGTGTTTCTTGCTGTTTTACTTGCCCCCATACCTCTGGTAACATTATCGGGTATCACGCCTTGTCCCACATCAATACCAAGGGTTGTAACATCTAAAAAGTTTGAAAAAACAGGTGATGCTTGATTTGTATAATCAACCATGTAAATGCCTCCGATCCCTAAAGGTCCAAGTCCACAATGTCTTTTAAGGAATGCTGCCACCAGCATTTTTTTCTTAAATTTATTCCATGTCTTTGCCCATACACTTCCAATTTCTGAACTTGCTGCAAGTGTTGTATAATTAAAATTAGTTTCATTGGTATATGTATGTGCAATCAAAGTGGGGGTAGTAGCAGCAGTACCTCCTGCTAATGGATTATTATTGGTATACATATTTGATACCATAATAGGATTGGCTTGTGAATAATTTAATGGATTCACAGCACCACAATTAAGATTACAAACGGGGGCATTTACAAATCGAACACTTGATTCATTACCAGTAATCGAAGGGCCTGAATTACCAAATACAAACGCAGGGAAATTTGAAAATTCAATTCGAACAGGATACGCTTCTAATGGAATTGAATTGGCATTGGCACTACTAAATGCATAGTTTCCAGAAGCATCTGAAGTGGCTGTGTATTGAACGCCATTCACATCATAAGCAGTTACTGTGACATTAGGAATACCTACTGATTCGCCCGCTTGTTTGATACCATCTGAATTATTGTCATTAAAAACCATTCCCCCCAAATTACCTGATACACAACTCATGGGTGTACAAGGTGATGGTGCCGTTACAGCTACAGGTGTAGCTGAAGAAGAGTGTGCACCTGTCATAACTGCTGTGATGGTATGCGACAAACCATCGGCATTTATTTCGAACGCAACTACCTGTGGACTTTTAATAGGTCCCGCAACGTTTGAGCCTGTACCTGGATCGTACATATCTTCTACATTGATGATACGGGTAATATCATTATCTACCTTCACCGTAATAATATCACTGCTATTAGCACCTGTCCAGGCGACCTGCACACTAATGGTTGTTTTACTGGCATTTGAATAAAAATAACATCCAGATGCTGTAACTTTTTGAATGGTGGTTGTTTGCGCAAACATTGAACTAGTAAGTAATAAACAAACTAAAGTGAAGAGCCATTTAAGTCTTAATGGTATCTTGTTAAGAGCCATTGGTTGGAAATTTGTAAACGTTTTTAACATAAAATGTAGTGGTTTGTATTGAAGAAAAGGTTTTAAAAATTTAAATTGAATTTGTATATGTTAAGTATGAATTTTCATTTATAAAAATGTGAATAATCCTGGTCGACATTATTCTTTTTCACATTCATTTATTTTGTAATCGATTAATAATGCTGCCTGGTTTAGATAGAAGGTGATTGCACAAGGTGAGTTGCGTAAGGATAAATAATATCCAAATTCGGTTTCGTTTAATTGAAAATTTGGAGGCCCAAAGAGGGATATGATATCTGATTTGTTACTAGGATGTATACTTGGTGTAGCTGAAGTTATTTCAACAGGTACTTTTATCAGTAAATGATTCAATTGATTAAAAAGTGCTATTCTACTATTTCCAAGCGATTGTTTAAATTGTTGACTGATTTTAGCATCCGATTCAGTAAGTTTTAATTTTGATTGAGCAGCAGCATTAAAGTATGTAAGTAAGAAAAAACTAAAGACAAACCATGTATAAGATTTCATAAACGAAATATTGATTTTAACGAATTGTAGCTCCATTTCAATAAAAATGATGCCAAATTTATTTGAGAAATCATTTTTTATGACGCAAATTTTATAAATAAAAATGAATAAAATAAATGTATTAAAATGTACATTGTAACCTATTCATTTTTAATATTTTATACATAATTTTTTAAAATATTACAATAAATATGAATGAATAAAAAATATTCATTTTATTTAAAAAATAAATAATATTAATTATAAAAAGACAATACTATTATAATTCAATTTAAAAATTAGCCCCAGGCAACTGAAACATTTTAAACATTATTTCAAGACAATTTATCTCTGTTGATTTTTTTTAAAAATGGGGTGTATGAATATTATATTTATTTAGACATGGATATACTAAAAATAAAATTCAGTAAACACATTTTCAATAGACTGATGCTGCTTTGCTGTAAAGTAAAGGTTACAGTCTTTATATCGTTATTTTTAAAAAATTCATCATTAAAATATATTGTATAACTTGCATTTTTTATCAAATAAGCTTCCCTTATTGTTATGTTTGAACAAGTGATGTACCCTCAGTCATTGAAACCTGCCGCTTTAGATTTGATGCTGGCAAAGGGTTGGTTTAGAATGGGACAATCAATATTTACAACCGAATTTGTATCATTTAATACATGTATTTATCGCACCATTTGGCTTCGTCATGTATTAAAAAACTATACCGATTCAATCTCTTTCAACAACTTAAAAAAAAGAAATAAATCATTTCAAATATCTATTCAAAAAGCAAGCATTACCTCACAACATGAAGCCTTGTTTGAAATGTACAAAAAGGGAATTCATTTTGAAACAGCTCAATCCCTTGAACAGTTGCTTTATGGATATGTATTTATACCTGCCAATATATACAATACATACGAAATCAATATTTACAACCATCATGAACTCATCGCATGTAGTTATTTTGATATCGGTCATAAAAGTGCTGAAGGTATCCTAGCTTATTATAACCCTCTTTACAAATCAAATAGTTTGGGTCGATACCTCATTTATTTACAGATAGAGTATTGTAAAGCGAATCATTTTCAATATTATTATCCAGGATATTTTGTTCCTGGTTTTTCACACCTCGATTACAAATTAAAAATTGGCAGCAACTGCTTAGAATTTTTTATCCCTGAAGAAGCCCAGTGGATGCCCATTACAGCCTATGAGGATGCGGGTATACCCATTGATTTCCAATCATATGCTTTTGAATAATTCGAAGTGATTACACTTGATTAGAAAATAAAAAATAATAGCTTAATGATTGAGTGTTACCGCCTCATTCTTGTTATGCTTGTGTTTAAACATTACCGCAAAGGCTATCGCAATGATGAATGCATAAATCGCAAATGCCAGCCAAATAGACTGCCACTCTTTTGACCCATTATGTGTAAAATAAGTATCAATCATATATCCACTAACGGCACTGCCCATGATTGCCCCTACCCCATTGGTCATCATCATAAACAAACCTTGAGCGCTTGATCGAATGCTAGCATCTGTATTGGTTTCAATAAACAATGAACCTGAGATATTGAAAAAATCAAACGCCATGCCATATACAATGCACGATAAAATAATCATCCATAAACCCGAGGCTGGGTCGCCATAAGCAAATAATGCAAACCGTAATACCCATGCCAGCATACTCATTAACATTACCTGCTTAATCCCAAATCGTTTCAAAAAGAAAGGTATGGCCAGTATAAATAATGTTTCAGAAATTTGTGAAATAGACATGATAATGGTTGAATATTTCACCACAATCGAATCAGCATATTCGGGTAGTTTAGAGAAGTCTGACAAAAAAGTATCACCATACATATTGGTCAATTGCAAGGCCGCACCCAGAAACATAGAGAAAATAAAAAACAATGCCATTTTGTAATTGGCAAACAACTTAAAGGCTTTCAATCCCAACATTTCAATGAAAGAAGCCCCTTTGGCGATTAAATTTTGGGGGGCACAAGTTGGTAGTGTAAAAGAATAAATACCTAATAAAACAGCTGCAATGGCCGAAATGTAAAACTGATTGGCAGATGCTTTATTGCCTGATAAATTGGTTAACCACATAGCCACTATAAATCCTATAGTGCCCCAAACCCTTATTGGTGGAAACACTTTCACCACATCGTATTGATTGTTTTTGAGTATCGTATAAGCAATCGAATTTGACAATGAAATCGTTGGCATATAACATATCATTGCACTGAAAATAATCCAGAAAAAAGTGCCGGGGTCGTTTGCCATGGGTATACAATACAAAGCAATACCACCCAGTATATGCAGCACCCCATATAATTTTTCTGCAGCTATCCAACGGTCTGCTATTATGCCCGTAAGCGCAGGCATAAAAAGTGACGACAAACCCAATGTGGAAAATATTGCTCCAAACTCAGCGCCATTCCATTGTTTGGTAGCAAACCAATAATTACCCACAGTGATGAGCCATGCCCCCCAGATAAAAAACTGAAGAAAACTCATGACGGTTAAACGGTACTTGATATTCATACTTTTTGATTATGATTTGAATTGTAAATCTAAAAGGAAAAATCAGTAAAAAAAATATTCAAGTGATGCTGATTTACAAATGCGACAATAAAATGTATTTTTACCTCATGAATACAAATCATTCACTTCATGCGCAATCCATAATACTGATCACAGGCGCAGCTGGTTTTATTGCCAGTGGCATGGCTTCATATTTAGCACAACAAGGCTTTCAACAGTTGATACTGGTCGATGATTTTACCCCTTTATCCAAAACAAAAAACTTTGAAAACATCCCATGCAAAGCACGTATAGATCGATCAGTACTCGAAGATTATTTGTCACAACAGGATGGTATTGATTTTGTAATCCATCTCGGCGCACGAACTGACACTACTGAAATGGATTATTCGGTACATGAAAAATGGAATCTGAATTACTCTAAAATGATTTGGCAATTTTGTGTAAAAAAGCAAATCCCCCTGATATACGCTTCGTCTGCAGCAACTTATGGCAATGGCGAATATGGTTATGACGATCAGAATCCTATTGACCTGCTTCAACCCTTAAACCCCTATGGCGTATCTAAACACGAATTTGATCAATGGGTTTTACTCCAGCAAAAAAATGGGATGGCTTGCCCGCCACACTGGTACGGACTAAAATTTTTTAATGTTTATGGCCCCAATGAATACCATAAAGGGCGAATGGCCTCTGTCATTTTTCATGCATTTCAGCAAATCAGTAAAACGGGAAGTATGATTTTATTTAGGTCACATCACCCTAAGTATAAAGATGGAGAACAACAAAGAGACTTTATTTATGTAAAAGATATTTTCAAAGTGATTTCCTGGCTCATGGTGCATTTACCCGGGGATGGTATTTTCAATTTAGGTACTGGACATGCCAATACTTTTTTGCAACTTGCTGAAGCTACTTTTAAAGCACTTAAGCAAACACCTCATATTCAATTTATTGACACCCCCCTTGATATTAGAGACAAATATCAATATTTCACAGAAGCGTCGATGCAAAAATTATATCAAGCAGGCTATCATGACCCCTTTTATACATTACAAAATGGCATTGATGACTATGTGAAAAATTATTTATTAGATAGTCGCTATTTTTAATTTTAGATGCACTCCCTTTGACATTCAAACAATCAATTTATTGTTTTATTATGAGTCATTAGATAATGCTTTGTATTTTGAAGTATTTGATTGGAACTTAGGTATTACAATAATTTTCAAATAATTACGTTATTTTTGTTGAGTCTTTTTTTTATTATCAAATTTGATACATGACATTTAAAAATCCCATTTTATTGCTGTTTGTTGCCCTATTACTGGCTTTGTTCAATCCATTTACAGCTTGTAAAAAAGATAAATTACTCACACAAGGGGGCGATTTGTCTTTTTCAACAGATACCCTAAAATTTGATACAGTATTTACGACCATGGGTAGTGTGACCCGCTCGTTTAAAATTTACAATACCAATAATAAGCGAATTAAATTTGATGAAATTAAACTTGAAGTGGGTGATACCTCCTTTTTTAGATTAAATGTAGATGGTGAGCCTACTAAAAACATCAAAGATGTAGAACTCGCCCCCAATGATAGTTTATATATTTTTGTAGCTCTCACTATCAACCCCACCAATGGAAATATTCCCTTTTTAATCGAAGATAAAGTATTGATTCGTTTGAATGGTACTGTGCGGGAAGTTGCCTTACAAGCCTATGGTCAAGATGCACATTATATCAATGATAGTTTACTTACATCACAAACATGGATTAATGACAAACCCTATGTGATATTAGGTAATATTGGAGCCCTGGTTGATTCTGGCGAAGTGCTAACCATACAAAAAGGATGTAGAATATATGTACATGCCACATCAAAGCTTTATGTAGATGGCAGTTTGCGCATATTTGGCACCAAAGAAGACAGTGTAATGTTTCAAGGCGACCGCCTTGACAGAGATTATTTTGGTTACAAAGACTATCCAGGCGAATGGGGCGGAATACATTTTTTAGGGAATAGCATACAGTCAAATTTAAATTATACCATCATTAAAAATGCCGGTTTATATGATGCCGCTGTTTATGTACAACCCCACAAAACACCTACAGCTGTAAATATATTAGACCTCAATCATTGCACCATTGCTAATTCAGCGGGATATGGATTACTATGTTTCAATTCCAATGTTAAAGCCACTAATTGCCTTATTCATACCTGTGGTTTACAAAATGTTGCCTTTTTAGAAGGAGGAAATTATAATTTTCAGTTTTGTACAATAGCCACTTTTGGCGGTTTAGGAATTAATCACGCCCAACAACCAACAGCAGCTGTACTCAATTATCGAGATGTGAGCCTTACTGAATTTGTTGGTGCCGATTTGAATGCAACATTTAAAAACTGTATTATCTACGGCCCATTGGACGATGAATTATTTTTAAATCAAAAAGGCACTTGGGCTTACAATGTAACCTTAGACCATTGTACCCTAAAAAGAAATAGCGCCATCACCAACGCATCTGCACCCAATTGTTTGATCAATGCCGACCCTCAATTTGTAGATATCAGCAAATGGGATTATCATCTCAAATCAACTTCTATGTCGAAAGGTGCTGGTATCGAAATACCTGGTGTTATACAGGATTTAGATGGTTTAATACGTGGCAATCCCCCTACTATCGGTTGTTACGAAGTATTTTAACCTAAAGAAAGTTATTTAAAAAGTGGCTATTTTATTTTTACTCGCGATCACTAAATCCACAAAAAAATCGGCAAACAATTGTTGTAGTTGTAAATAGTTTTTTTCAAAAAGTTGTAATGCCATCTCAGCATCTCCTAATTTAGGATAACGTTTACAAATTCCCCGAATCGATTTTTCGATTCCTTCCATTTTGCTATAATGATAAAGCCAGTCATACTCCTTCATGTATGAAAAAAATGTATGCATTTTTTCATCAAACAAGCCTTCATGTTTCATTAAACTATGATAAGTGGCTTGGGTAAAAGTAGCCAGCTTTTCATGGGTAAAATATTGGGGATCATTGGCTAAAAAATGATCAAAAAAAATATCTACAAAAATGCCATTCGATAATTTAAAAGATGGTCTGAACAAGTCCATCGCTTCATGCACCAAAGGATGCGCATCGGTTGTATGGTCAATAAATCGATGGAGTAAAATGCCTTGTTGTATGGGTTTTGGCCAATTTAAATAATGCTTCCCTTTTACAAAGTCACCCAACATATTTCCTACCAGAATTTCTTCCTGGTCAAACGATAAAAATGCATGTGCGAGATAATTCAATGAAATAAAATGAAAATATGTTTAACGAAAATACCGCATTTTTTAAGAATAAATAGACTTGTATAATTTTAAAATTGACAAGTCATCTTTATAAGTGATATTAAACCTGATTAGTCATTGACTATTTTATCAATAATCGCTGAGGAAGAATAACCTGTAAGGAAAGGAATAATAATCACTTCTCCCCCATTGGCTTTGACTTCTGAAGCACCGACGATTGTTTCTTCAGTATAATCGCCGCCTTTTACCAATACATGAGGTTTGATATCTTGTATTAATTGCAAGGGGGTATCTTCATCAAAAATAATCACCGCATCGATATAGGCATGTGAAGCCAAATTAAGCGCACGCGAATATTGATCAATGATAGGTCGTTTCGATCCTTTTAATTTTTGCACAGAAGCATCTGAGTTCACAGCTACTATCAATTTATTGCCATAATCAGCTGCTTGTAATAAATAGGTATTGTGCCCCTGATGCATAATATCGAAACAGCCATTGGTAAACACAATTTTTTTACTGAGCATATGCCATTGGTGCACCAGACGCGACAAGGTTACTGGGGTATAAATCTTTTGTTGTATAATTTCTAACTTATTCAGCATTTGTTTTTTTATTTAAAAGGGGCAACAACACCATCGATATAAGGCCAGCTACGATGATAATGAAAGTAGGTACCAACCATATAATCCAGCTGATAGCTACACTGATAGAATATTTAATTGAATACAATTCTACAATTTCCTGTACGATTTTAGTATACATACCAATACCTCCTGGCGTAACAATCATCCCTACGCTACCAAACGACAGTACCGAAAAGCCCGCTTTGAGTCCTAACATATTGGTTTCGTTGATACTTTGAAATCCTATTACAATCATGCCTAGATACATAGCCCAAATCAATACGGTATGCAACACAAAAACACCTTTGTTTTTCATGTTTTTAAAACTTGTGATACCACTCATGATATTCAAGAGCACATTTTTAATTTTGATGATAAATCCTATAGCACCAATTTTTTTTCTAAAGATGATCAACAATGCTATCAATAGAGCCACGGCACCTAAATAATACCAACCATATCCGCCTGAGCCCTCGGCACGATTAAGTCTCATTTTTTCAAGCAATGAATTGATATAATCTGTGGCAAAGTCAATTTGAACTAAAAAAGTAACAAAAAACAAGATGATAAGACAAAGTAAATCAAATGCTCTTTCAGCTATAATCGTACCCACCAGTTTATCAGCAGGTACTTTTTCATACCTTGCCAAAATGGTACATTTCAGCACTTCGCCTAATCGGGGAAAAGCCAGATTTGCCAAGTAACCGATCATCACAGCAAAAAAAGTGTTTTTAATAGAAGGTGTATAACCAAGGGGTTCCATTAAACAACGCCATCTCACTGCTCGACTCCAATGACTCACAAGCCCCATAATAATAATAGGAATCAACAGATTGTAGTTGGCTTGCCGAACGGCCAGTTTAATTTCTTCAATATCAGCAGGTTGCAAATCTTTTAATGACAACCAAATAAAAAAAATACCTAACCCAAGCGTAAACAAATAAGTGATGAGGTTAATTATTTTTTTCTTCATGAAAGATGAATTATTTCAATTTATTTTTTTCGTTCGGGAATATAATGGTGGGTTTATGCTTTTTAGCTTCTTCAAAATCCATCAAGGCATATGAAATAATGATAATGGTATCATCTAATTCTACTTTACGGGCGGCGGGGCCATTCAAACAGATTGTGCCACTTCCTTTCTTTCCTTTGATAACATAAGTTTCGAGTCGCTCGCCATTATTAACATTTACAATTTGCACTTTTTCATGTTCCAAAATATTTGCCGCTACCATAAGATCATAATCTATTGTAACACTTCCAATATAATTTAGATTTGCTTGTGTGACTTTTACCCTATGTATTTTCGACTTTAATACCTGTATTTGCATAGTCTGCAAATGTAGGTTATTGATTTCTAATTTTTTATATTTAGCATATGGAATAATTCAGGCCATGGACCAAATTGGAAACTTAAGCTAAATTATAACATTTCTTTAGTTGTTCTATAGCCCCTAATGAGTATATTTGCGCCCATTATAATGAAAAAAATAGCTGTATTATTTATTCTTGCCGTCAGCTTGATGGTGTCGTGCAAATCAAGTTTTGAAAAAGTACAAAAAAGCAAAGACTATCCTTACAAACTTACCAAAGCTAATGAATACTACGATAAAAAGCAATTTGGTAGGGCCAATACATTGTATGAGGAGTTATTGACAATCTACAAGGGCACCAAAAGTTTTGAATCTATCTATTATAAATATGCCTTTTCGTTTTATAATCAACGTGATTACTTAGCTGCATCGTATCATTTTAAAAACTTTGCCGATTTATTTCCCAAATCTGATAAAGCCGAAGAATGTGAATACTTAAATAGCTTGTGTTTATATTATATGTCGCCTGATTATACCCTCGACCAAACCAATACAGTAAAGTCAATAGGTGAAATGCAGGCTTTTGTCAATACCCACCCTGATTCAAAAAGAGTAAAAGATGCCAATAAGATGATTGATGAATCAAGAGATAAACTTGAACAAAAAGACAATTATTCTGCTGAGCTTTATTTTAAAATTGGCGAATTCAAAGCTGCTGCGGTGGCTTTTGAACAAATCATTCGAAAATACCCCGATTCAAAATTTGTTGACTACTATCTTTATAAAATCATCGAATCAAGTTTTAAATATGCGCGCAACAGTATACCTGACAAACAAGAAGATCGATTTAATCAGGTAAAAGCTCATTACAACGAATTTGTTAGAAAATTTCCAAAAAGCCAATATAGAAGTGAAGTAGAAAAGATAAATGCATTATCTTTGCAGGCACTCAAAAAAATATCTAAATTATGACCAATAACAAAAAACTCCTGATAAGTACGACTAATCCTACTATTGAAGCACGCGACTTGTCATTATTACAAGCAAAAACGGGCAATTTGTATGAGTCAATCTCTATCATCGCAAAGAGAGCAAACCAGATTAATACAAAAATTAAAGAGGAATTGCACAGAAAGTTGGAAGAATTTGGCAGTCTCAATGATAATTTAGAAGAAATCAATGAAAATAAAGAACAAATAGAAATTTCACGTTTCTATGAAAGAATGGCTAATCCAGCGATTCAGGCAACCCATGAGTTGTTGACAGATAAAATCTATTTTCGTCAAAAAGACTAATCCGTTTCCCTTTTTATTTTAATTCCCTTTTTCGTAAAGGTATTCATAGTACGTAGATTAAGAATCATTTTAATTTTTGAAAGTGATTCTTAATCTATTTTTTTTTCAAATTTAACCCAACAAAAATCAAATAAACATTACTCAACAGCTAGTAAAACTGACATTTCATTTTACAAAAAAGTATATCTTAAACCTATTTCTAAAGGTAAATACCAAGGTTACATGAATGAAAGTCCATTTGTTTGAGCTTAAATGTAAAGTGTGGTGGCATGATGCCGAACTTTTTCAGACTTCTTACTAAATACATTTGGTATAATTGGGCCTATTTTTATATGAGACAACTCATCACAAGCATTTGTTATAAGAAAATTTTCACAGACTAGCCTGATATCTTATATAAAAAATATGCATCTTTGTAGTTCATGAAAGGCAAGAAAATTCTTATTGGTATTACAGGTAGTATTGCAGCATACAAAATTCCCTTGTTGGTACGTATACTGATAAAATCTGGTGCCGAAGTAAAAATTGTGATGACCCCAAGTGCTGCCACCTTTGTATCCCCCCTGGTATTAAGCACATTATCGAAAAATGAAGTAGTGATTGAAATGGCGAATCAACATACCTGGGCTAATCATGTGATGTTGGGTAGATGGGCTGATGTGATGTTGATAGCACCCGCTTCAAGCAATACCATTGCTAAAATGGCGCATGGTTTATGCGACAATATATTATTGGCTGTCTATTTATCTGCAACTTGTGCAGTTTTTATAGCACCCGCGATGGATGAAGACATGTGGCATCATGCCTCTTTGCAAAATAACCTTAATTTATTAAACACCTATGGCAACCAGATCATTGCCGCACAGCATGGCGAACTTGCCAGTGGATTAACAGGTATGGGACGTATGGCTGAACCCGAAGAAATAGCCGAACGATTAAAACAATTTCTTTTAGATCAAACACAAGATGTGAATACATCTGCACAAGAAAAAAAAGAACCACGCCTAGCCCATAAAAAAGCCCTGGTAACTGCAGGTCCTACATATGAATACATTGACCCTGTGCGATTTATTGGCAATATTAGCAGTGGTAAAATGGGTATAGCAATAGCCGAAGCCTTAGCCGATGAAGGTTGTGAAGTCACTTTAGTGCTTGGTCCCTCTTCACTTAGCACCCAACATGCCCATATCAAGGTGATACCGGTGATGTCTGCCCAGCAAATGTATGAAGCTTGTGTAAATTGTTTTCACCAAATGGATATAGCTGTAATGGCTGCCGCTGTAGCTGATTATACACCCGCAACAGTGTCCGAGATCAAAACAAAAAAATCAAGCGAGCTGCTTACCCTTCAATTCATCAAAACAAAAGATATTTTAAAACATTTAGGAGAAAACAAAGCCTCACATCAAACCCTGATTGGGTTTGCCCTTGAAAGTGATAATGAAAAAAACTATGCTTTAAAAAAATTAAAAGAAAAAAATGCCGATGCCATTGTGCTCAATTCCCTCAAAGATACAGGTGCTGGATTTATGCATGATACCAATAAAATAACTATATTTGATAAATCAGGCAATGAAACAGAATATGCCCTCAAAAGCAAAACAGCTGTAGCCAAAGACATTGTTCAAAAAATTATAGATTTACAATCATGAAAAAAATACTTTTAATTATTGGATATTTTGTAAACATTGGCACCGCCTGGGCCCAGGAGCTCAACTGCAAAACCACGGTTATCGCTGAACAAATACAAGGCACCGATCCGAAAGTATTTAAAACAATGGAACAGTCGATTACCGAATTTGTGAATACACGCAAATGGGGTTCAGATAATTTTGAACCCAAAGAAAAAATCGAATGTGTATTTACTATTATCATCAACAAACAAATTGAAGGCGTAGAAGGTGGTTATTTAGGACGTCTTTCTATTCAGGCAACCCGACCTGTATATAATACTACCTATTTTACCAATACTGTTAATTTTGTAGACAAAGATGTGGCTTTCAAATACATCCAATTTCAACCAATAGAATTTAACGACAATAGGGTTTCTGGCAATGATGCCCTTATTTCAAACCTTCCCGCTTTAATTTCCTATTATGCCTATATTATTTTAGGACTCGATTATGATAGTTATGCATTAAAAAGTGGTACTGAATTTTACAATAAAGCCCTCAATATTGTAAATAATGCCCCGGAAAATAAATCAATTGTTGGCTGGAAAGCCACCGAAAGTCAAAGAAATCGTTTTTGGCTTTCAGACCAAATGACTAATAATCGATTTGTAGGCATGAGAGAAGTCATTTATAAGTATCATCGTCTGGGCTTAGACATGCTAAGTATTGATGAAGAAAGTGCTAGAAACACCATCAATGCTGCATTTAACAGTTTGAAACAAATCAACCTTGACAACCCTTCCTCGATGTTTATGCAATTTTTCTTTAATGCTAAAAGTGAAGAAGTCCTTAATTTTTTAGCGAAAACACCTACCCAGGATAAACAAAAATTGGTGCCTATCTTATCAGCCCTTGATGTAAGCAATGCAAATAAATATGCTGAATTACTCCGTTAATAAAATACTTTTATTGGTATTGTCTATTTGTTGGCTATCATGCCACGAAAAAGCTTATTTACCTATCGGCACCATGAGTAAAATATTACTCAAAATGCATTTAGCTGAAGGATATGCGCAAGTATTGCCCAAAGAACTCAATAGCACTGTATATAAAAATGAAGATAGCTTATTAAAATATGATGCTATGATTTTAAAGGAATTTAAGTTATCAAAACAAGATTTTCAATACAATTTGAATTATTACAAACAACATCCTGAATTGTTAGATTCGGTGTATCAGATTATACTATCGGATATTGCTATTTTACAAGCCAAAAACAATAAAAAATAAAAAAATCTTTAGGGCGTTCATGCATAAATTCATATTTTCGCATTCAAATTTTTAAAAGGTCATAATTAATATAAGAAATGGGACAAATCAAAGAACAATTTTACGAAATAGCTTCTAAAGCATCTGAAGAAATCAAAGGAATCTTAAAAGAACATGGAGAAACCGTCATAGATACTGTTACCTTAGCACAGGCGTATCAGGGCATGAGAGGAATACTTGGATTAGTAACTGAAACTTCCTTGCTTGATTCAAACGAAGGGATTCGATTTAGAGGTTATTCAATTCCCGAATTAATTGAAAAACTACCTAAAGCTGATGGTGGTACCCAACCATTACCAGAAGGCTTATTTCACTTAATGCTATTGGGAACGATTCCTACAGAGTCAGACGTAGAGCATGTTTCAGCAGTATTGGCTCGCCGATCGCATGTACCTAATTATGTTTTTGACGCCGTGGAAGCTTTGCCTTTGCATACACACCCCATGACACAGTTTAGCATTGCCATTTTAGCTTTGCAAACTGAATCATTATTTGCAAAAGCCTATAAAGAAGGAATCAGTAAAAAAGAATATTGGAGTTATGTGTATGAAGATACCATGAACTTAATTGCCCGTTTGCCGCGTATTGCCGCGTATATTTTTCGCAGAAAATACAGAAATGGAGAACATATACAACCCAATGGCATGTTAGATTGGGCTGCAAATTTTGCCCATATGCTGGGTTTTGAAGATGAAGGTTTTAGAGAGTTGATGCGTTTATATATGACGATACATGCCGATCATGAAGGAGGCAATGTTAGTGCTCATGCCACCCATTTGGTGGGTTCGGCTTTAAGCGACCCTTATTTGTCATTTGCTGCAGGTATGAATGGCCTTGCCGGACCATTACATGGTTTGGCCAATCAAGAAGTAATTCGTTGGATTGAAGAAATGAATGAACAACTCAACACAACCACCCCATCAAAAGAACAAATTGCTGAATATGTATTAAAAACATTGAAAGAAGGCAAAGTTGTTCCTGGTTATGGTCATGCCGTATTGCGTAAAACAGATCCACGCTTTATTGCACAAATGGAATTTGCTAAAAAATATTGTGCAGAGGATGATTTGGTGCAAACCGTTTGGAAAATTTACGAAGTGGTGCCACCAATATTAGAAGGTACTGGAAAAATAAAAAATCCTTGGCCTAATGTTGATGCTCATTCGGGTGCTTTATTGAAACATTATGGTTTGGTTGAAGAAGATTTTTACACTGTGATGTTTGGTGTATCTCGTGCTTTAGGTGTGCTTGCCAGCTTATGTTGGGATCGTGTATATGGATTCCCATTAGAGAGACCAAAATCAGTGACTACCAATCAGGTAAAAAAATGGCTGAATAAAGAGATTCCTAATTTAGAGTAAGTTTAATTATTACCGAATATATAAATGTTGACCACTTTTAGGACAAATAATCTTAAAGGGTTCTTGGGCTTGCTTATTAGTAAAAAAGCATTTGAATTTAGTTTGCTTATTAATGCAGTAAATATTGATTTTCATAGTATCAATGGTAAATGTATTTGCTATTATCTGATGTAAGAAAAAACCTTATTTCGCTCATCATTTATCCAATTTGTGTAACAGCAAGATTTTTTTATAAACCCTAATCAGTGAAACAGCATCTATTACGTTGCGGGCAAAATGAACTATTTAAAAGCTTCAATACCCACTTTCCATTTTCTGGATTTTAAAGTAAATAAGCATAACCATTCGTTTAGGATAAGAGATCTTATTGGTATATTTTTTCTACCAATACCCCATATTTTTCCATGATTTTTTTTCGTTTCAATTTCATAGTGGCTGTGAGTTCACCGCCTTCTATTGTCCACTCTGAGGGTACTAACTGAAATTTTTTAACTTGCTCATGGGCCGAAAATAATTTGTTATAGGTATCTAATTCCTTTCTAATGAGTTTTAATACATCTTTATCATTCGCGATATCTACATTATTATCGATCCTAACGCCAAGTTGTGAAAAATAATCTTTAATTTTATCTTTAGCAGGTACTACTAATGCACCCGCAAACTTTTCATTTTGCCCCACCACCATGATTTGTTCAATATAGGGAGATTCCTTCATTTTGTTTTCAATAGGTAATGGAGCCACATATTTGCCTCCCGAAATTTTAAAGATTTCTTTTTTTCGATCGGTTATTTTTAAAAACTTTTGATCAAGCAACACGCCGATATCGCCTGTATAAAACCAGCCATCTTTAATCACTTCATTGGTTAATTCATCATGTTTGTAATAACCCATCATTACATTCGGACCTTTGCATATGATTTCTCCATCTTCTCCAAGTTTTACTTCAATATCTTTAATGATAGTCCCTACGGTTCCAAACATCCGGTTGGCTTCTTGAAAACGGTTCACACTAATCACTGGCGAAGTTTCAGTGAGTCCATAACCTTCCATAACAATGATTTGAGCCGCAGTAAACAACCTCAGTAATTTCACCTGGCAGGCAGCCGAACCTGTTACAATGGCTTTTATTTTACCTCCAATTGCTTCTCTCCATTTTTTAAAAACTAAAAAATCTGCAATGGCTAATTGAATATTATAAGACAATGATTTTTTTTTGCCAATTTCAAATTGCATGGCGATAGACACAGCCCAATCAAATATTTTTCGTTTCATCCCTTGCAATTCACTTCCTTTGGCATCTATCTTTTCATACACTTTTTCTAATAATCGGGGTACGGTTGTAAATACAACGGGTTTTACCTCTCGTAAATTGGGTCCTATAGTTTCCATACCTTCAGCAAAATAAACAGAAATGCCTTTGCATATATATATATACATAACAGTACGTTCAAAAATATGATTTAAGGGTAAAAAACTAAGAGCGTTTTCATCACTATTGCAAAAATTAAAACATTCCATACAACTTTTTACATTGCTCACAATATTATGATGTGAAAGCATCACCCCTTTCGGATTTCCTGTTGTACCAGATGTATAGATGATGGTTGCTAAATGTTCAGGCTTTACTGTTGTTTTAATATGCTCTATTTGTTTAATTTCTGATTCAGTAGGTGTTTGTAACAATTCAGTCCAGTGAGCTACACCCTCAATTTCATCAAAGCTATAAATATGTTTTAGTGTGGGTACCTGATCTTTAATTTTTTCAATCTTTTTATAAATGGCTTTATCAGAAATAAACAATATGGAAATTTGCGCTTCATTTAAAATATACTGCCATTCCATTTCTGTGATAGACGGATAGATGGGCACTAATACTGCACCTGTAATCTGGGTGGCAAAATCAGTGATAATCCATTCAGGTCTATTGTTTGATATTACAGCTATTTTATCTTGATTCTCAGGAGTCATATCCTTACCACTTAAGCCAAGTCTTAAAAACGTAGCTGCCAGCTGATAAGCAACCTCTTTCACTTGTGTGGATACATAAGGAGTCCAAAGGCCATTTTTTTTAGCATATAACATCCCTTTTTCTGGGTAAATGTTAACATACTTATCAAACAAGTCAAAAAGCCTATAAATATTCTCCATGTGATAATGTTGTGGTTACAGATTAATTGATGTGGTAATATTGATTTTCTTTAGGTACAAATTTATTATTTCTAAAATAGGTATCAAATGAGTTCATAGCAGTTGCATTTTTTTGCGTCCATTGTTTAAAGATAATACTATTATCAAGTTTTCCAAATAACCACTGATTGTAACATTCAAAATGCCCATTTAATAGTAATTTTTGTTGATAATCAATGAGAGCCAAAGGGTATCTAATCGCATAGGTTTTATTCCAAGCTGCCAAAAACCGAAATCGAAGCTGTGATAAATTTTCTGTATTGATTCCGCCCGTTACAACCGTACGTATATTGTCAAAAATTTGCATACAGGCCCCTTCAAAGTTTGTAGGGTTTTCAAAGCGATTTACCTTGCCTTCAAGAGCTGTATTGCTTAAATCGGCGATTAAATATTTATAACTTTCAAAAACTATTTTTTTGATCTCTTCTGTTTTACTTGAAAAACTTTCCATATTAACAAACGACTCCCCATACAGGATGGCCCATAAATATTGTTTTGTAAAAAAATACACTTTGGCTAAGTTATAATAGTTTGTATGAAATGTAGGTGCAAACTCAATGCCCTTCTCCCATGTTTTAGAAGCGGTTTCGTATTTTTTTTCCTGAGTATATATTTCTCCCTTTTCAGCATACAAGGCCCCTGCATGTGGAAATTTTTCAATCCCATTGTTGATTGCATTTTTGGCATCGTCTGTTTTTTTCAATGCTCGATAGATACGACTCGCTACTTGAAAGCATTCTTCATCAGCATCATTTCTTTTCAATAAAGGACTAATCATTTTTTCACCTTTGAGCAAATCACCCTGCATATAATAGGCATGGGCCAACTCACGTCTAAAAACTAAATTGTCGGGTTCTATATTGATTGCCTGGTTGTATACCATAATGGCATTGGCCAAATCAGACTTTTGAACATACATCCTCGCTTGCATATACAACTCATTACCTTCAGTTGTTTTAGGTTGTTGTGGTTGGGCATGACTAATATAAAAACCAATAATTAGAACGGATAATATGAATAGGGATTTTTTCATTTGAATCTCACAAAAATAATAGAGAATTTGTATTTTAAACAAATTAAAATAGCAATTGAAGGGAGGCTTCTAATAAGCCATTTTTAAACGCTTGATTTACAAGCTAAAAGGTAAAAAAGTTTTATTTGGTAATTATTTTATATACTTGCAAAACTTTTTAACCTTATTATCCATCAGAATGGCAAAAAACTTATTGATTGTAGAAAGTCCTGCAAAAGCGAAAACGATAGAGAAGATACTTGGGGCTGATTTTCAGGTTAAGTCTTGCTTTGGCCATATTCGTGATCTTGAAAAAGACGAAATGGGTATCGATATCCAAAACAATTTCGCTCCTTCCTATAAAATTTCAGACGATAAAGTGAAGGTCGTAAACGAATTAAGACAATTGGCTAAAAAATCGGAAGAAGTTTGGCTCGCATCGGATGAGGACCGTGAGGGTGAAGCTATATCATGGCATTTATGTGAGGTGTTGGGGTTAAATCCCACCAAAACAAAACGCATTGTTTTTCATGAAATTACAAAAACAGCGATACAAAAAGCAGTTGAAAATCCACGTACCGTTAATATGGATTTGGTCAATGCACAACAAGCTCGTAGAATACTAGACCGAATAGTAGGGTTTGAACTGTCACCAGTACTTTGGCGTAAAATCAGCCGTAGTAATTCACTTTCTGCTGGTAGAGTACAATCGGTAGCCGTACGATTAATTGTGGAGCGTGAACGTGAAATAAACAATTTTGAATCTGTAAGTACTTTCAAAATTGAAGCACAGTTTAATGCAAAAGACATCAACCAGAAAGACGTTTCTTTTAAAGCAGAATACGATAAAAAAATTGCAGACATCGCAGGAGCCAATACCTTTCTAAAAAATTGTATCGGTGCAGCCTATTCTGTAGAAGATATCATCGTAAAGCCAGCACGCAAATCACCTTCTGCACCTTTTACCACCTCTACCTTGCAACAAGAAGCAAGTCGAAAATTAGGATATTCAGTGTCTCGTACGATGCAGATAGCCCAACGATTATATGAAAGTGGGATGATCACCTATATGCGTACTGATGCGGTGAATTTATCCGAGCAGGCATTGGGCAATATTAAATCGGCTATTGAAAAAAATTATGGCCCACAATACCATCAAAAAAGAAATTTTAAAAATAAAAATGAAAATGCCCAGGAGGCCCATGAAGCAATCAGACCTACGAATATGGATGATCGTGAAGTAGACAATAGCGAGCTACAACGATTATACGATTTAATATGGAAACGCACCATGGCAAGTCAAATGGCCGATGCTGAACTCGAAAAGACAGTTGCCAAAATCAATATTTCTACCCAACCCGAAAAACTAACAGCGAGTGGTGAGGTACTTAAGTTTGATGGTTTTTTGAAACTTTATATGGAGGGTAAAGATGATGAGGAAAATGATGATGAACAACAAGAAGGTATGTTACCATTGTTACGTGTCAATCAATCGCTTGATATTCAAAAAATGACTGCGACGGAAAGATTTTCACGTGCAAACCCTCGTTATACTGAGGCCTCATTGGTAAAAAAACTGGAAGAATTAGGTATTGGCCGACCTTCTACTTATGCGCCTACCATAAGCACCATTCAAAATAGAAATTATGTTGTAAAAAAAGATAAAGAAGGCGTACGCAGAGCTTTTCAAGTGCTGACCCTCAATAACGATCAAATCGATACCCATACCGCAGAAGAAAATACAGGTGCCGAAAAAAGTAAATTATTCCCAACAGATTTGGGAATGGTGGTGACCGATTTTTTAAAACAACATTTCGCAACGGTCATGGATTACCATTTTACTGCGAAAATTGAAAACGAATTTGATGAAATTGCAAATGGTAATATGGAGTGGAACAAAATGTTGGCTGCTTTTTATACCCCTTTTCATCAATTAGTAGAAACCACCATGGAAACTGCTGAGCGTGCAAGTGGGGAAAGAGAGTTAGGCATAGAACCCCTTACTGGCAAAAGAGTTATCGCTCGTATTGGTCGTTTTGGTCCAATGATACAAATTGGCGATACAGATAGTGAAGAAAAACCTCGATTTGCTACTTTAAGAAATACCCAAAGCATTGAAACCATTACGTTTGAAGAAGCCTTAGAGTTATTTAAATTACCATTGACATTGGGCAGTTATGAGGGATTAGAAGTGAGTGTAAATATTGGTCGTTTTGGTCCTTATGTAAAACATGGTGAACAGTTTATATCATTGCCTAAAGGTGAGGAACCTTTGGGAGTAAGTCTTGAACGTGCCATTGAAGTGATACAAGGTAAACAAGTAGAGGATGCTGCAATTGCGCATTTTCAAGATAAACCCGTTACAAAAGGCAAAGGTCGCTTTGGTCCTTTTATCAAATGGAATGAAATGTTTATCAATATTCCACGTGCGTACAATTTTGACACCCTTACGCCAAAAGATTGCGAAGAATTGATTTTGAAAAAAATAGAAAAGGAAGCCAATCGATTTATACTGCAATTTCCAGAAGAAAAAATCACGGTTGAAAATGGCAGATGGGGCCCCTTTATCAAGTTTCAGAAAAAAATGCTCAAGTTGCTTTCAAAACCTGAAGGAGGGAAGTATACCTCAGAAGAGGCTGCTACCCTATCACTCGAGGATATTAAAAAAATGATAGAAACACAATTGCCAAACGCCTTTACCAAAAAAGCAAGTAATAAAAAAGCTGCCGCACCTAAAAAAGCTGCTGCTAAAAAGGCTGCACCCAAAAAAGCCGCTGCTAAAAAATAAAAGTACTTATGTCTTCACCCACAAGAGATAAAAACGATAAATATATCAATAGCATGAAGCATTATGTAGATATTGCGATGGGCTTATTATACCTGTTTATTAGTGTTTACATGCTTAAAATACCGACTTTGGCTGAACGCTATGGTGCAAGTGCCGTTTATATATTCATGGGCTTATTTAGCTTGTATGGGCTTTATCGTATTGGTCGTGGTATTGTAGCCCTGATGAAAATTATGAAACCACGACGTTAATCAAATGGTGTTTGTAATTTTCATGCTGCTTTTGAATAGCTGTATATTTCAGTTCGGGATTCCATAAATTTGGTATTACTTTTACACCGTGATATCAAGAAGTACAATACAAAAAGTAAATGATACTGCCGACCTCCTCGATGTAGTAGGTTCTTTTATTAAATTAAAAAAAAGAGGGACTAATTATATTGGCAATTGTCCCTTTCACAACGAAAAAACACCTTCATTTACGGTTTCTGCGGCTAAAGGCATTTACAAGTGTTTTGGTTGTGGCAAAGCAGGCAATGTCATTACATTTGTGCAGGAACATGAAAAGCTAAGTTACCCGGAAGCAATTGTGTGGTTGGCGAAAAGGTATCATATTGAGGTAGAGGAAACGCATCAAAGCAATGTAGAAAAAGAACAACGCCTGGAAGAAGAAAGTTTACGAATCGTCAATCAGTTTGCCACTACCTATTTTCAACAAAATCTTCAAGGAGATGAAGGTGTTGCCATTGGACTTTCCTATTTTAAAGAAAGGGGTTTTAGAAAAGAAACCATCGAAAAATTCCAGCTGGGGTATTGTGTTGAAAACCGTGAAGATTTGCCAAACGTAGCCATTGCCAAAGGTTATCAAAAAGAACTGCTGCTCAAAGCAGGCTTGATATATGAACGAAATCAACACTTAAGTGCTGTGTACGCAGGCCGAGTGACTTTCCCCATTCATAACCAAAGTGGTCGGGTAATCGGTTTTGGGGCTCGAATACTTAAAAGCAACGAAAAATCGCCTAAGTATATTAATACCCCCGAAAATGAAATCTATTCGAAAAGTAAAACATTGTATGGGCTTTACTTTGCTAAAAATGCATTAAGTAAACAAAATGAATGTTTACTGGTAGAAGGCTATACAGATGTGATTTCGTTGCATCAAACAGGTATTGAAAACGTGGTAGCGAGTAGCGGAACTTCATTGACAGAGGAACAACTTAAACTGATTAAACGTTTTACTTCAAACTTAACCATTTTGTATGATGGTGATGCTGCAGGTATTAAAGCCGCTTTACGAGGCTTAGATATGGCAATTGAACAAGGAATGAATGTACATGTGGTATTATTGCCCGATAATCATGACCCTGACAGTTATGTGCAACAAGTAGGTGTTGAAAATTTCAATCAATTTATCGCCAACAATAAAAAAGATATCATTGTTTTTAAACTGGAAGTTTCACTCAAAGAAGCGCAAAATGATACCGTCAAAAAAACAATCCTGATCAATGAAATCGCTGAAACGCTTTCGAAGATAAATCGCCTGGAAGATTTTAGCAAACAACAGGACTATATCAGACGTTGTGCTCAATTGTTGCAAATAGAAGAAGAAGGACTCATTTCTTTGGTCAATAAAAAGATCAGAGAGAAGGTTGTAAAACGTGAACAAATTAGCGAACAGGATGCCAAAGAATTAGAACAACAAGCACAAACCGAAACCATTCATTCGCAGCCTCTTGCAACCGATTTATTAAAAAAAGATTACTTACAAGAAAAAGGCCTGGTAAAAATATTGTTGGAATATGGCGACAAGCCCTATGATGAGGCCTTGAGTATTGCTGATTATATTCGACTTAAAGTTGGTGATGCTGATTTTGCAAATGAGATTTGGCAAAAAACCTATCAGTTATATTATCATTTATTAGATAGCAGTCTTCAATACCCTGACATCAAAACGTTTACCTACCACGATGACGAACTCATTAGAAGTGCCGCGATTGAAGCACTCTATTTTCCGTATGAGCTCAGTGACAATTGGGAACTGAAACACCAAATCAAAACCCCCAGCCGCGAAATGATGTTTATGCAGGATATTGACAATACAGTGGTTTATTTTTTATTACGTAAAATCAAATCTACCTATATCGAATTGATGGATGAACTGAAAACCACCCATGACAATTTAGACGAAGAGATGATATTGCAAACCTCATTGCTGGAACTTAAACGCAACGAGATAGCCTTGTTAGAGCATTTTAAAACGGTATTGACAAGATAAGGTTTTTGCAATTATTCTTTTAAAACATTTACCATAAAGTGTTAAATATCAACACTATATAGCTGCCAATTGCACCTTTTGTTGCAATTCTTTTACTTGTTCACGTATCAAGGTATCGGTATCCATTAAGTCTTTGACAGTTTGACAACTGTGTATAACGGTGGTGTGATCTCTCCCACCAAAATGATCACCAATGGTTTTGAGTGAATTTTTAGTAAACTGTTTGGCTAAGAACATAGAAATCTGACGAGCTTGTACAATCTCTCTTTTACGAGTTTTTGCTTGCAATTTATCGTAAGAAATATCATAATAATCACAAACCATTTTTTGGATATTGTCTATGGTAATTTCTTTTGAAGAGGTTTTTACGATGTTGCGTAATACTTTTTTAGCCAGTTCTAAATCAATTTCTCTTTTGACCAACGAAGAATTAGCAAGTAACGAAATCAATGCGCCTTCCATTTCACGTACATTATTTTGCACATTATATGCGAGGTATTTTACCACTTCATTGGGAAGTTCAAGACCGTCATTGCGCATTTTATGTTCTAAAATAGCCATACGGGTATCAAAGTCTGGTATTTGCAAGTCGGCACTCAATCCCCATCTAAATCGTGATAACAAACGCTCCTGCATGCCATCTAAATCTTTGGGCGGCTTATCGCTTGTAAGTATCAGTTGTTTGCCATTTTGGTGTAGATGATTAAAAATAGAGAAAAAAGCATCTTGCGATTTGATGGCGGGTGCAAAATATTGAACATCATCAATAATCAATACATCAATGAGTTGATAAAAATTGATAAAGTCGTTGATTTCATTATTTTTCGAATGTTCGATAAACTGATGAATAAATTTTTCAGCGCTTACATACAAAACCGTTTTATTGGGATGCAATCTTTTGGTTTCGTTGCCTATCGCATGTACAAGATGTGTTTTACCTAATCCTGCACTGCTATAAATAACCAATGGATTAAATGAAGTTCCACCCGGTTTTTGGGCCACGGCTATACCTGCACTTCGCGCTAATCGATTACATTCACCTTCAACAAACGCTTCAAACGTGTGGTTTGGATTGAGTTGTGGATCAATTTGCGAACGTTTTAACCCAGGAATGACGAAAGGGTTTTTGATACCATGCTCATTATTCCCAATTTGGGCATCTACATAATTATTTGAAAGTTGTGCTTGCTGATGGCTACTTGCCGGCATTCGAATAGCTGCTGGATTTTTTTTGGATTGGTTTTCCATCAAAATTCTGTATTCTAACTTCGCATCTTTTCCTAATTCGCGTTTAATGGTTTTGGCAATCAATTCTACATAATGTTCTTCGAGCCATTCGTAAAAAAATTGACTAGGCACTTCAATCACTAATACATTGTTTTCAAGAGCTACTGGTTTGATAGGTTCAAACCATGTTCTGTATGATTGCCAACTGATATTATCTTTTATGATTTTCAAACAATTTTCCCATATTTTCTCAAAAGACTTTATCATGTGTGTTTATACTAATTTTATTGGGTTAAGCAATTAATTTTACTTTATTTTTTTATCAAGGTAATGTGAATAAATCATTTTCCTTTCAGAGAACGAAAGTGGTAATTTTTTGTTGAAAAAAAAAATTTTTATATCCGATTTTCTTTCACTTTTATCGCCGATGTTTTTGAAACATAGTCATAGTGCTTTTTATAATCAAAAAAAATATTTATCCGACCAAGATTTATTCCAGCCCAACCTACCTGATTAATGATTACCTCTTGATTTATTCGATTTTTTAGCTTATGAGGTTCTTCTAAAAAGGTATGTGTATGCCCACCAATAATGAGATTAATATGTTCACTTTCTCTTGCCAATATTTTGTCAGAAACCTTGTCAGTATTGTATTCGAAGCCAAGATGAGAAAGACAAATAATAAAATCACATCGTTTTTTATGTTTTAAAAAATAAGCTGTTTCGTTGGCATGTTGTATGGGATTGTTATACACAATGTTGCCAAAAAGTTGATCAGGTACCAAACCGTTTAATTCGATACCAACACCCAAAATGCCAATTTTTATTTTTCCTTTTCGAATAATGGTATATGGTTTTACGATGTTTTCTAAACTTGTCCCATTAAAATCATAATTACAATTTACGAAGGGGAAATCTGCATGTTCCATTTGCTTAACTAATCCATCAAGTCCGTTGTCAAAATCGTGGTTGCCTAGGGTCGCAGCTTCATACTGCAACATACTCATCACTTTCATTTCTGGCTCGCCTTTGTAATAATTAAAATACGGGGTGCCTTGAAAAATGTCACCTGCATCGAGCAAAAGGGTATATTCCTCCTCTTTTCTTATGGCTGAAATGAGTTTTTCACGGGCTACTACCCCACCCAGTCCCTGGTATTTGCTGCCATCCATTGGAAATGGGTCAAGCCTGCTATGCACATCATTGGTATGAAGGATACTCAGGGATTGTTCCATTTGATCAGCTGCCATTGCCTCAAAAGGAAATTGCGACGCAGCAAGCAAAGTGGCAGCAGTGGCTGATTGAGACAGAAACTTTCTTCTATTGATCATGTTCAAATATTTTTATTCATGTGTTGTATAATAACCTACTCGGTAGAGCACTTTATGTTTTTGAATGTATGCAATCATTAAATCTCTGATTAAAACCCCTGTATTGACTCGCTTACATGGCTTTAAAAATGAACAATTGTCTCCCCCATTGGCAATATAATCGTTGGTAGCTACAATATAGATTGAATCTGGATTTACAAATGATTGCTGTATCAGCAATGTCATTTCCCCCATCTTACTTTCAACATATGTTGTATCTGAATAATATACTTGATTGTTTTGATTGGTTTGAAACTTCATTTGTTTCCGAATAGGCCAGCCACCCGCACTATCAATGAAAGAGATCCATTGTTGTAAAATCGAACCTTTCACTGCTAACAAAACCAGTTCATTATCAAAGGGGAGCAATTCAAACACTTTCCCTGTGGTAACAGGTCCTTTTTTGATTTCAGGAATCCGAATACCTCCAAAATTACATATCGCATTGCAAGAAGAAGCATTCAATTCCTTTGCTTTTTCAAACATTGCATCCACCACCAATAAACCTAAGCTGCCACTGGGTTTTTCTTTGATAAAATCACTTTCCGCCATTCCTATCACTTCATTCATCCGTTTGTCAAGACTGTCACGATAAGGTTTTAAGTATAGTTCAATACTTGTGAGTGTATCATTTTCGCTTTTTTCTATTTTATACTTCTTGGCAGAACTCGAAATTGCTTCATAGGGTGTTTTGCATGAAGCAAAAATGGCTATCACAAGCAATAGAAAATGTGTATAAGTTTTCATATGGCAAATATTCTGTAAAATACTAAAAAAAACTAACTTCGCTTCTTAAATTTAAAAATTACATATTATGGCCTCATTTGAATTCTCAGGAAAATTAAAAGTAAAAGGAAACACGCAAGTAGTAAGCGACAAATTCTCTAAAAGAGACTTAGTAGTTACTACCGATGAGCAATATCCCCAGTTTATTTCATTGCAATTAACACAAGACAAATGTGCATTGTTAGATGCATACCAAATTGGTGATGATTTAAAACTATCTGTTAACCTTCGTGGTAGAGAATGGACGGCACCTGATGGAGCTGTTAAATATTTCAATACATTAGACGTTTGGAGAATAGAAAAAGTGGGGGCTGCTGCACCTCAACAAAATAATAATAGTAGCATGGCTCCTGCAGCGCAGGAAGCTGTTATTTCTTCAAGCGATCAAAGTGATGATTTGCCGTTTTAATGCTTAAAAGCCGATTGTTTATAACGCTGGCAGGGTCCCATATCCTGCCAGCGTTTGTCATTTAGGCCTTGGAATACTACAAACGTTAGGCATTGCGCTTAAGTATTAACGCTGGCAGGGTTTTGAACCCTGCCAGCGTTAGACATTATGCTATGTAAATTAACAAGAGTACGTTGTTGCACATGAGATACTTTAATACGCTGGCAGGGTTTGGGACCCTGCCAGCGTTATGCATGCGCTGAGGCGGGGGGGGGTGTGGGGCCTTTGGGTTGGGTTTTCGGGGGGAGGGTTTGAAACCCGCCAGCGTTATCATTAGGTTTTGTGACACTACAAGCGATATTTATTTTATTTTGTTTTGTATTTTAGCATGATGAAAAAGAACAAAACCTACTATCTCCTGATAGATATTATCATCTATTTAATAGGGGAATTAATAAAGAGAGCATATTTAAAACAGAAAACAATAACAACTACTTTTACAGAAACTATTCCAGCATTCAAAATCAGTTGCTGATGTATATTGTTACAGTTTATTACAAAACCATTTTCATATTCTTATAAAAACTAAGACTGAAGATGAAATAAGAATAATTTTACCGAGGAAAATACTTGATTAAAAAATCTGAATTATTAATAAGTAAACAATTTTCAAATCTTTTTAATGCTTATGCTCAGGCATTTAATAAAATGTATAATCGAACAGGAGGCCTCTTTGAAGAACCTTTTAGACGAAAAGAAATTTTGTCAGACGAACAATTGACCGAAACTATATTATATATTCATCTTAATCCACTAAAACATAAATTACAAATCAATTACATGGAATATAAATTTTCTAGTTTTCAATCAATTTTACAAAATTCAATCCAAATATGAATGCACAAAAGGTAATACAGTGGTTTGGAAACAAGCAAGACTATATAAAAGCACATGAAATGAAAAGTATAAAGTTTCTATAACGGTTTACAACCCTAAGAGCATTATGCATTAGTGGTCATAAAACGCTGGCAGGGATTAAAACCCTGCCAGCGTTAAGCAATAGCGGTTTGGAACCCTGCAAACGTTAAGCATTCATAGAATTACAAATACTGAGCCTTATCCGCGATGGTATCGTTATCCATACATAAGCGAACAGCGTAAAGTAGTTGTAAATAGTGACCAGTACATGTGATAAAAACATTCCAAAAAAAATGCCCTCATTTCTGATGGCATTTTCCTGTTCATATTACTGATTTTTCTTAATTCAATAAGATACAAATATCCTATCGCAAAAACAACATTTCTCTGTATTTTGGCAAGGCCCATAACTTATCATCTACAATCAGTTCTAACTTATCGGCATGATAACGGATGGTATCAAAATAAGGTTTTACCTCATCGCAATAAGCAACAGCTCGTTTATGCATATCATCTAGGTTATTGGCTTTTTTACGAGCTTCAATCATTTGTTCTACATGGTCGCTGATGGCATTGATATGTTTTGAAATCACTTCAATAATTTCTAATTGAGAACGATACGATTCAGGTTTAAGACCAATATCTTTCAACCCTTTTACATTTTCAATCAATGTATTTTGGTATTGAATAGATGGAGGCAATATAGAGTTGCTTGCTAAATAGCCCATGAGACGTGCTTCAATTTGTACTTTCTTTACATATTCTTCCAGCATGATTTCATGACGAGCTTCTGTTTCGATATGGGTAAAGATGCCATGATTTTTAAACAAATCTTTGGTTTTGTCTTTACCAAACACATCCAAAGCCCTGGGGGTATCTTTAAAATTGTTTAATCCACGTTTAGCTGCTTCTTGCGCCCAGGCCTCGCTGTAGTTATCACCTTCGAAACAAATATTTTTACTATCAGTGATGTATTTGCGAATGACTTGTAAAATAGCGATTTCTTTTTTATCGCCTTTTTCCATCAATGCTTCCACTTCTTTCTTAAAATTGATTAAGGTATCGGCCATAATGGTATTGAGGATGGTCATAGGCCAAGCACAATTGGCTGATGAACCTACTGCGCGAAATTCAAATTTATTTCCTGTAAAGGCAAAAGGGCTTGTGCGATTTCGGTCGGTATTATCCATCAAAAGCTCAGGAATATTTTTATGAATATCCATTTTCAATATCACCTCATCCTGTTCTGAAAACTTACCTGTCACCCTTGTTTCCACTTCATTGAGCACATCTGTCAAATACTTACCAATAAATACGGAGATGATTGCTGGTGGAGCCTCATTGGCACCCAATCGATGGTCATTATTAGAAGATGCTATGGATGCTCTTAATAAATCTGCATGGTCATGCACTGCTTTTAAAACATTGACAAAAAAGGTCAGAAACATCAGATTTGTACGTGGTGTTTTACCAGGTGCTAAAAGATTGATGCCTGTATCTGTTGCCAAGCTCCAGTTATTGTGTTTGCCGCTCCCGTTTACACCAGCAAAAGGCTTTTCGTGCATCAATACTTTCAATTTATGACGTTTAGCCACCCGATTCATTACATCCATCAAAAGCGAGTTATGATCAACAGCAATATTTACTTCTTCAAAAATAGGTGCACATTCAAATTGTGATGGTGCCACTTCATTGTGACGAGTTCTTAATGGAATACCCAATTTATAGGCTTCTTGTTCAAAATCTTGCATGTAGGCAAACACTCTTTCAGGAATGGCTCCAAAATAATGGTCATCTAATTGTTGCCCTTTGGCAGGGGTATGACCATACAATGTACGGCCTGTAGCTAATATATCGGGACGTGCATTGGCTAATGACTCTTCAATCACAAAGTATTCTTGTTCCCAACCCAAGGTAGGTGCAACACGAGAAATATTTTTATCAAATAAGTGACAAACATCTAATGAAGCTTTATTGACCAAGTCTAATGCTTTTAACAATGGGGTTTTGGTGTCTAAGGACTCACCAGAATACGATATAAAAATTGTAGGGATACACATTGTTTTTCCCATTGCTGTTTCTAAAATAAAAGCAGGCGATGTAGGATCCCAGGCTGTATAACCTCTGGCTTCGAAAGTGGCACGAATACCACCATTGGGGAAACTGGATGCATCAGGTTCTTGTTGTGTAAGTGCATCTCCATCAAATATTTCCAAAGGAGTACCATCTCCTTTTAAGGTAAAAAATGAATCGTGTTTTTCAGCTGTTCCACCAGTTAAAGGTTGAAACCAATGGGTAAAATGGGTTACACCTTTTTCCATTGCCCAGGCTTTCATTCCATTGGCAATTTGTTCAGCCATTTTACGATCAATTTTACTTCCTGTTTTGATACTATTGGTCAAACTTTTATACGCTTCATCGCTCAAATATTCACGCTGCGATTTGGCTGTAAATACATTACTTGCAAATAATGAGGTTATTTTTTTATTGTCATAACCCAGAATTTCTTTTTCGCCATTTTGTAAATTTTTTATGGCATTGAAACGTAAATTGCTCATTTTTTTATATTTTGAGTGCAAATAAATGAATTATTTTTGACACTAACTTCATTTTTATGCATTTTTTTAAAAAATAATACACATTATAATTTTTTATATACATAAATAATCATTCAAAACTGGTGTATCATTTGAGCAATTTGATTAGAGTCAGTTTTATAGAATTAAGTGGCTCTCGCAATTATTAGGCAATTATAAATGCTAAACAAAGTCCTCAAAAAGGTTTTAAGCAATCAATCATAAAATCAATTTTTACATCACTGGTTCGGCATTATGGGTAGCGAAACTTGATGCCACACATTTTCTTATAATCGGGAACAGATTTATGCTATACATTGGAGTTATTAGGTCTAATAGATTTTGACAACTGAAATTTACACATAAGTAATACCAAATGTATTTAATAAGCAGACTGAAAAAATTCGGCAGAATGTCTACACAAAATACATTTAAGCTCATAACAAATGGACTACCTTTAATGTATCTTTGGTATAAATTCAAAAAAACAAAAAATCCTTTTGATAACTTATGTAATTTATATTTTATCTTCGTTAGGCATAATAATAAACTGTCATAGCCTCTTAACTACTAAATATGTGTGTATTATTGAGGAGAAAAGTAGGTCTTATATGTAAGTTAGGCGTAATGCCACAGAACAATATAAACAAAAAAAGAAACAGAAAAAGAATGAAACGAATTTTGACATTTTTAGCAGTAGTTATTTCAGTGACAACTTTTGGACAAACAGCAAAAGAATATTTAGAATTAGGAATAACAAAACATAATAACAAAGATTTTGAAGGAGCAATTAAAGAATATTCAAAAGCTATAAAAGTAGATAACAATTATACTGACGCTTATTTTAATAAAGGAACTTGTGAATTAGCACTTAAGGATTTCAAATCTGCTAAAAGGGACTTTGACAAAGCAATTGAAATTGACCCCAAATATATAAAGGCATATTACAGCAGAGCTTCTGTTTTTGTAAGCCAACAAAAATACGTTGAAGCTTTACCTGATTTAGACAAAACAATTGAACTTGACCCAACAACACCAAACGCTTTGACTTTAAGAGGACAAATAAGAGCTCAAATAGGAAATAAAAATGGTGCTTGTGAAGATTTTAATTCAGCCAAACAAAACGGTGACAAACAAGCCAACAAATATTTGCAACAATTTTGTGGAAACGAACAACAAGTTGGAGAAAGTTTAATGTTAAATTGGCCAGATGAAGAAAACTGGAAAGTTGGAGACGACCAAGAAAATGAAACACAACACGTTTTGGATTTGATACATTCTAACGAAACAATAAATAAATGGACAGAATTAGGTAATATGACTTCAATAAAAGGAATCAAGGGTGTTCCAGTTGACAAAGCTATGAATTTGATGTTTGAGCAATCAAAAAAACAAGCTCCAAAATCAAAACTAACTTTCATTGAAAAAGACGAAAATGCAGAATATCCGTGGATAATATTTACTATTGAAAGTCCAAGTTTTAAAGACGATAAAACACCTGAAAGTCAATTATGGTATATAGTACAAGGAAAACAAGCATTATACACAAACTTTAGAGCAGTAAAAGAAGCCACAATTTCACCTGAACTTAAAGAGAAATGGATTAAGTTTTTTAAATCAGGGAAAATTGTAAACAAATAATGCACTACAGCCAACAGCACCTACCCAAAAGGCGAGTTTTCGTCATCGCATGAATATTGAAAAGTAAAAGAATCTTGATTTTTTTAAAGTAATTTCGTTTTCAAACTACAGCCCTTCGAGTAGTTGCAAATCGTTTCACATTGCAAAAAGAAAGTTCACAACTATTTTTACAGCCAAACATAAACTACCTTGTCGACAATAAACATAAAGCTAATGACAAATAAAATGCGAACCATATTATACATATCAGCTGTTCTCATTTTAACCTACTTGACAACACCTGCTTTTACCCAACCTGGCACTTTAGACAATACTTTCGGCATAGGTGGGATAGTGAAGACTTCCCAAGGGAATTTTGGAGATAAGAGCAATTCAATGGCTATACAAAGTGATGGCAAAATACTGTATGGGGGTTACACTCAAAGCAGTTTTACGAATTCTGATTTTGCATTAGTGAGATGTAATGATGACGGCTCTTTAGACACCTCTTTTGGAATAGGTGGAAAGGTAAAGACAAATATTGAAAATCGAAGTGAAGGTCAATCAATTGCTATTCAAGCCAACGGCAAAATTCTACTTGGCGGATATTCACACTGGTTCATCAATTTAGTTCGATACAATAGCAATGGATCCCTGGATACTAACTTCGGCACCGGAGGCAAAGTAATTACTGATATTGAAGGTTATTATAGTGAGAAATGTAAATCATTGGCGATAAAGAGCAATGGCAAAATTCTGCTGGGGGGATATGGTCAAGAAAATGGTAACGACAAGTCTTATTTTATACTGGCTCAATACAATGATGACGGTACTTTAGATAGCACTTTTGGCATAGGTGGAAAAGTCATTGGAAGGGCTGGCAAGGCCAATTCAATGATGATCCAAAGTGATGGAAAAATTCTGCTTGGAGGATCTTACAACTTTAATTTTGCTTTGGTACGATACCATGCAAATGGGACTTTGGACAGTACGTTTGGCACTGGAGGAGAAATAATTACTCCGGTTGGAAGTTCTAGCGAAGGTAATGCACTCAGTATTCAGAGCGATGGGAAAATTGTGCTTGGTGGATATGCAGACGCTTGCTTCGCATTAGTGCGATACAATAGCGATGGCACTTTAGATAACACTTTTGGCATAGGAGGAAAAGTCATTGGAAGCCCCGGAAAGGCTAATACTTTGACCATACAAAGTGATGGGAAAATATTGATTGGAGGGGCATCCAATTCAACCATTGCTTTAGTGCGATACAATGTCAATGGGACTTTAGATAGTACGTTTGGCGTAGGAGGAAAAGTAATTACAGTGGTAGATAGTTCTAGCGAAGGTAATTCACTCCGCATGCAGAGCGATGGAAAAATAGTATTGGCTGGCTATAGTTACAACGGTACTAAAACAGATATGACTTTATTGTGTTATGATGCTGATGCAGTTGGAATAGAAGAAACTGACAGTAAAAAGTTAGTTAGCAGAATATACCCCAATCCATTTAATTCTTCTGTTACTGTGCAATTTAATACACCACTCCATAACGCTGCGATCATAATCTATAGTGTTTCTGGACAAATTGCAGAACAAATAACAAATTTTTCAGGTCATGAAATACAACTTTCTCGTAAAAACTTAAAAAGCGGTATTTATTTCCTTTGTTTGAAAGAAGCATATAAAATCATTGCGGTAGAAAAATTAGTAATCAGCGACAATTAAATTCTTTCAGGGCAGACAATATAACTGACCAGCTTTGAGACACTTCACATTTATGCTCGCATCCAAATCTGTTTTGCTTTCATAGGTATGATTATTCAAAAACTTTGGACGAATGAGCTTTACATGTTCATCTACCCTTTTACTAATCATTTTCTTCGCTTGGTCATTATATTCTATTCTTCCTGTCCGGCGTAGGAATAATGCGTAGATATTGGTGTTCACCTCCAGTGCCTACTTATTTTTCAAATGATTTTATCATTTCCATTCTTATCTGCAACAAAAGGTGTCCAATAATTTTAATTCAATCAATTTAGTTTAATTGCCATTCGCTTAATTCTAGTGTGTTGGCATTATACAGATAGGCATTTAAATACTTACAATATCGAATTGATATTAAACTTGATTCAAAATGAATAGCTCAGCAGATGAAATCTCAGCGTAAACAGATGCTGACATTTAAATTAAAACGCCTGATGAATAAAGCAGTGGGGCTTAGCTCAATGAAGTATTTGCCCTTGAATGCTAGCCGCGATAGCAGTGGATAGCCCGCAGCAAAGCGAGGACTAGCAACGAATAGCGCGAAGTAGCTGAAGATAGTAAGTCTGCCTAGCTCCTAAAAAAATAATTAAAACCAATTAATGTTCATAATCATCATAGATTCAAAAGCAAATTGAAGAGTTATAGTATAAAATGAAACATTTTCCAATAGATAGACAATCCGATAAATAGGATATAAACGAATGTATTAACCAGTAACAAATATCTTGCAAATGTGTTCCATTTCATATGTCGAAAAAGATGAAAGATGTACAAAATCAACGGAATGATTATCAATACTAACAGATATGGCAAATAGGATGCAGTTGTGGCAATCACAGAATGGCTATCATAGTATGGAGAGGGAAAATAAAAAATGCTTTGGTTTCGGATGAGTACATAACTTAATAGACACAAGGCGAAATTTAAAACCGCAAATCCAAGTTTTACAAAATTTACTTGATGCCTTAGCGATTTGAGAAATTGGATAAAAAAATAAATTGAGGAAAAGAAAAACAACATCCCTCCCAATAGTATGAAAATAAAAAAGGGTTTAAAATTTTGAGGTGTTTTGTATTGGACAAATCGATGATAATTAGTATTGTCTGGAAACAATTCATCAAAATTTAATGAATGATTACCTTTTGCTAATTCATCGTTTAGGTTGAAGGTGATACGCCGATTGTAATCGTGAAAAAAATAGGTATGAATAAGCCCATTTTCGATATCGTAAATAGTCGTATATAAAGTGCCATCTCCTATTTTAGCCCGGTGTACACTCATAGTATCAGAGAGTGCAGTGCAAAAAGCAAGATTGTTTTCCACTTTTTTATTCTTCAAAAAATCAAGCCCTTTGCAATAACGCTCTATTTTTATGGTGCTTAGATCTTTGGTATCTGCAACGCTAAAATTGGCTAATAAAAATGTATCATCATTTCCTAATGTCATTTTGTTTGCTTCTACCACTAAGTACTTACCTGATTTGTCTGCAAATAATAACATACCCCCATTAAATAGTGGACTGCCATTGAGAATATGTAAATTCAAATTATTGAGAAATATGTATACTTCATCCACGGTTTTGCATTGTTGCATAATCTTTTTTAAATGATTGTATGCAAAGTCTTTTTTAGTGGTGTCTTTATCGGGAATATTAGATTTGTGGGGCATTGTAAACGCATCAAAAACAAGTCCATATTCATTCATCGCCCCATCGGGTTTTTCGTTGCGTCTGTACCCAACATATACAGCACCAAATTGATTTTGAGTGCTTTTTTCAAACCAAATTCTACCATCCATACCCCAGCTGTCTTCATTATTGCCCACCATGGTTTTGCCATCGATAGTCAATTTATACATACTACATGCATATATTGTAACAAACGGCAACATCCCTATTGAAATCAATAAAACTATTTTTACACCCCATTTAAACATATTCAATATTCTTTATTTTGGCAAGATCTATAAACCACATGGTTTAATAATGTTTCGCTGTCTTTAAAACGGAATACAAACAAGCATTATTATCACAAAATACAGGTTTATTTTTATACACTTTAGGTAAAATCACTTTCGCTCATTACATTTGCAACCTACTTATAAAATGCGTGGGTGGCGAAACTGGTAGACGCGCTACTTTGAGGTGGTAGTGTTCGCAAGGACTTGGGAGTTCGAATCTCCTCTCGCGCACTTTTTTTCTTTGAGTACATTTTTGTTTTGACAAATAAATGCTCATTGCACTATCTATCGGTCATGATGCGTTTACTTTTTTTCTTCATTGCAAAAAAGTAAACTGAAGCTAGACCGATATTTTTTTTACCATTTTTTTATGTTTTCAGATTCTGACTTGCAGGATATTTATTTAATTTTACACTTCATTAAATATATTGTAGCCCATGAGATTTTTATTGTTGATGCTTTTGTTCATAATGCCTTTTTTTGCAAGTGCTCAGACAGCCATCTTGCGACACAATATCGTATATTTAGAAAGTGAAGAATTGTTTAAGCTTTATTCTGTTGGCACATTTGCACATCAAACTTACAAAGTAAAAAATTTACAAGACCAAGACCTGATATTGATTGACCAGACAACCCTTCGAAATAATCAAGGCACCTTGTTGATGAAGTTTATATTTATGGATATGCCCCAAATGGAAGCATATATGCCTTTAAACGTTAATTATAAAAAACAACTTGCTCGTCTTTTGGTCAATTATAATGTCATAAAAAACAATACTTTAAATGAACAGGGGGTTCAATTGTTTTGCAAAAATTATCATATAAACAATTACCCTTCTAAATACATTTCAGAAGAAATAACAGGGAATACAGAAGTTAAAAAAGAAGTGAACAAAGCAGAAAAGCAGCTGGTTAAAAAAGAAATCAAAAAAGAAACAAAACCTGTTCAGGAACCTGTGAGTGTTAATGAAGAAACGGCTGAAAACAACTTTGAACAAAGCGATGAAAAAGAGCAAGTGGTATTGGATGAAAACGGCAATGTGAAACGCGATATTACCCAGCAAATTTATTTGAGTGGCAGTAAAATACGTCAGGATTATAAAGAAATTGGAAGTTATACTTCGGAAGTAAAAATGTTGTTAGGCCAAGAAGGTAGACAAATCACCATATTTACATTAGATGGCCAAAAAGTAGCCATTTCAAGGTTTATCAACGGAGATGAACAATGTGAATTACTTACTATCCGCGACAATAAAACATGGAATATCCCCATCCCTAAAGGCGATATGTATGTTATAGTAAAAGATATTGTAAAGGTCTTATCTGAAAGAATGTATCTGTAATGAATTACCTGATAAGCGTCACATCACCTTTAATGGTTTGTTCTTTACCTGTGCTGAGACAGCTATAACGGATAAAATAATAATAAGTTCCTATTTCATTTTCAATGCCTTTGGTTTTTCCATCCCAGCTGTCATTGATATTTTGCGATTTGAATGCGATACCACCCCATCGATTGTAAATGATGAACTCTTTGATGTCAATACCTTTTATATTCAGTATTTTAAATTCATCATTCTTTAAATCGTTGTTTGGAGAAAAGGCATTGGGAATCACTAAATTGTCACAGCAAATTCTTTCTTCTAAACGGATGGTCGCCAATTCGATACATTGATTTGCATCGCTTACAGTAATGGTATACAAACCTGCTACCTGAATTGATGAAAAAATGCCATCGCTTGAAGTTACATTTCCAGGATTTAATACATATGTTTTATTTCCTACCCCCCCTGTAACATTAGCAAATATTTGCGCATCTAAATTGCTCCCACAATTCCCTGCTGTATATCGAAGATTCTCAAATTTCATTCTTTCGGGGCTATTGATTTGAACAACAGTGGTATTGCTACAACTGTTGATATCAGAAACGGTGATGGTGTAAATACCCGCACTTAAATTATTAAAATCACCCATGGCATCTGTACCATTGCCAGGGTTAATTGTATAAATAAAAATGGGTGCATTGCCTGTTGCTGTTGCGTTGATACTGCCATCTGAACTGCCAAAGCAGGATACTGCAGTAGCTGTTACTGAAGTAAAATTAGGGGCATTTTGATTGAGCAAAGTCGCTAATGTCGATTTTGTACATCCAGTAGCATCTTTAACAATTACCGTATAAGTACCTGAAGTAAGATTTGAAAAAATCGTGTCTGTACCAAAGGGACCTCCATTCGAATAACTTAAGTTTCCAATACCCCCATAAGCACTTATCTTGATAATACCATCATTGTTAGGATTACATCCTGGTTGGGTAATGGTTGTTTGTGTAATAACGATTTCGGGCGGTTGCGATAATGAAGTGGTGGTAGAAGCAGTACAACCAGTGGCATCGGTTGCAATGATGGTATAATTGTTGGCATTTAAACCCGTAAATTGACCATTTGGACTGGTAGCACCGGTAGGAATAATACTGTATGTAACGCCACCTATCCCCCCACTAAATTGAACATTGATTTGTCCTGACGCATCATTGAAACAATTTAAATTGCTGGTGTTTATGGAAACAAATAAAATAGGTAAAGGTTGTACTAAAAGCACCGTACTGCTGATACTGCATCCATTGGCATCTGTAGCGGTTACAGTATATGTACCCACTATCAAAGAGTTGAAAGTACCATTGTTGTTGGTAAGGTTTAATGGCGCTAAATGGTATAGAAAGGGTCCATTACCACCAGTTGCCAAGGCATTGATACCACCTGTATTGCCACCATTACATGAAATATTATTTGGTGCCACAGCAACCCATGATATGGGATTGGAAGCCGTAATCGTAATGGTAGATGACTTTGTGCAACCAGCAGCATCAGACAAGGTAATGGTATACGTGCCAGCACCCAGGTTATTAAAAATCCCCGTATTGTTGCTCAATCCTCCAGGTTGCAAGGTATAAGTGGGGATACCCGTAATGCCTGTGCCATTTGCTGTAATTGCGCCGGTGTTGTTGTTAAAACAAGAATTATTTACCAAGGTAAGGTTTAAACCCAGCGTAGTGACTGTTTTGGTGATGGTAGAAGCCGAATTGCAAGGACCACTTACTGTAAATGTAACATTATAGGTACCAGGAGATGTAAAATTGTGGGTAGGATTGGGCAAGTTGCTGATATTGTTGGCTCCTGCTAAAGGGTCACCAAAATTCCAATTAAAAATCGTTGGACATAAAATAGAGGTATTGGTAAATTGATATTCCAAACCATTGCCAGTGCAGGCAAAACTAAAATCAGCTGCATTCGGACTGGCTTCGCTAATGGTAATATCATCGATAGCAACCCCATCATAATCGTTGCAAATAGAGCCTGCACCAAAAGCAAACCTAAACTGCACATTGGGCATTCCGGCTAGGTTCGATAAACAATGTTGTGCGGTAACCCATCCCAAACTGCCACCGCCACCCAAACAATTGCCATTGGTGGGTAATGAAGTGCCTGACCATCCATGACGTGGAGTTGCTAATGTACTAAGTGCGGTGATATTGGAACTGTTAAACCAATTTGCATTCATACAATCTACAGGGTCGTTAGGAGTACCCACATTGGTCCATGTCAGGCCATTGTTCGTGGTATATTGAAACGTGGCCCCGTCATATTGATTTTCCGTTTCCCAATAGATTTTAAATTTGATATGTGGATTTACTACATTGGTAAAATCAAAACAAGGGCTCAGCAAATAGGAACGTTCGTTAAAATTATAAAATGATCCTGATAAACCGCCTACAGTCCAACAACGAATACCATTGCCTGCTGTTTGTATGATTGCCTTAGCGGGTGTACCCCAAGCCCAATCGTCGCCTACCCCTCCACTCACCCAGCTACCGCCATTGAGTTCAAAACTTTCATTATAAGGAAAAGTATTGATGGTAACACCACATTGAGCCTTTGATTGATGACAAAAGCACCCTAAAAAAAATAGGATAAAAAAGATATTTTTCATTGAATAATTTAATAATTGGTAGGTTATTCTTTGAAAACTTGTTTACAAATATACAATGAAGCAGTGCAACTAAAAAAACTTATAAGTTATGGAATTGTTTCCTCCTCATAATTATAATAATGATTAGGACAAAGTAAATCCAGTTTAATGACATGTATTGAAAGTATTGATTGATATACCCCAAAGTTTATGTTATTCTTCCTTATTCAACTGTTTAATCAGGGAAACAATTTGTTTATCAATCGGCAAAGTTAAATCTTGCATAGTGAGCTGTTGGATTGGAATCCATCGAAATAAACACTCTTCATGACCAAGCTGTTTAAAATTTAAGGGCTTAGTCTGGAAGTCGCAAGAAGGCATTTGAAGGGGTTTTACTTGATAGTATACACTAATCACTTGAGAATCATTAAAGGCTGACAATTGAAAAAAATCGGTGGTGTAAATATGATTGATAACCTCTATTTCTACATCGAGTTCTTCTTTCCATTCCCGAATCAGACAGTCTTTGAGACCTTCGCCCCATTCAAGCCCACCGCCTGGAAATTTAGTGAAACAAAAATCAGCAATGCGCTCATCACTTACCAATACTTTTTCATCTTCATGTATCCAAATACCATAAACCCGAATATTAAAGTTTTTCATGTTAGCCATGATTTAATAGTTCACCAATTTCTGTATGGTGCCATGTAATCTTGCTTTTGCCATAAAGTTTTTTTCCAAGCCAATATCAAATGGTACTGGGGTGTCAAGGCTTGCGCAACGCATTACAGGACCATCAAGATAGGAAAAACAATGCTCGGTAATCCAAGCTGCTATTTCTCCACCTATGCCACCTATCAATACATCTTCATGCAATATCAAAGCCTTGCCTGTTTTTTGAACAGTTGAAGCTATGGCATCATAATCGAGGGGTAATAAAGTACGTAAATCTAGTATTTCTATTGACAGTTCAGGATGTGAGGCTGCATATTCGAGTGCCCAGTGTACACCACTTCCATAAGTTATGATACTAATGTCATCGCCATGTTGTACTGTATTCGCTTTGCCTATTTCAATGGTATAATAACCTGCAGGCACTTGTCCGCTGATACTACGATACAATACTTTATGTTCGAAATACATTACGGGGTTAGGGTCAGCAAATGCGGCAAGCAATAAACCTTTTGCATCTGCTGGATTGGATGGATACACTACTTTTAAACCAGGTGTATGGGTAAACCATGCTTCATTGCTTTGTGAATGAAAAGGACCAGCACCTACTCCACCCCCAGTGGGCATACGCACCACTACATCGGCGTGTTGCCCCCAACGATAATGAATTTTTGCTAAATTGTTGATGATTTGATTAAATCCTACGGTGGCAAAATCAGCAAATTGCATTTCCATCATTGATTTAAATCCTTTTATGGACAATCCGAGTGCTGAGCCTACAATGGCACTTTCGCATAAAGGGGTATTTCGAACACGTTCTTTGCCAAATTTTTCGACAAAACCTTCAGTTACTTTAAATGCTCCCCCATACTCAGCAATATCTTGTCCCATCAATACCAAATTAGGATGTTTGATCATAGCTTCTTCCAAGCCTGAAGAGATGGCATTGATAAATTTCATTTCGTGTTGTTCCATGGCTGCTATGCCAGTTGATGTAATGGAGGTAAAAGGAGCATATACATCATTGATTTCTTCTATGGTATTGGGTATAACATCAGGGGCATTAAATCCTTTTTCAATGCTTGTTTCAATAGTATGTTTAAAAGAAGCCCTTATTTCATCTACTAGGGTACTTGATAATACCTGGGTTTCTAATAAATATTTTTCATAATTCATTATTGGATCTTTTGCACCCCATATTTCAAATAGTTCGCTTGGTACATATTTCACACCACTTGCCTCTTCATGTCCACGCATACGAAATGTCATACATTCAACCAGTATTGGTTTTTGTTCTGCAATGCAATAGGCACGGGCCTTTTTGATTTCGGTATAGACCTCTAATAGATTATTGCCATCGATGGTAATGGCTTTGATTCCATATCCAATGCCTTTATCAGCCAATTGTTTACAGATAAATTGTTCACTACTTGGTGTACTTAAACCGTAGCCATTGTTTTCTATCACAAAAATAACAGGCAGATTCCACACGGCTGCTACATTGAGGGCTTCATGAAAATCGCCTTCACTGGTAGCCCCATCACCGCTAAATGCCAGTGAAACCTTTTGTTCTTTTTTAAGTTTATGGGCCAGGGCAATACCATCAGCGATCGCTAATTGTGGCCCTAGATGCGAAATCATGCCACAAATATGATGTTCGTTGCTTCCGAAATGAAAACTTCGTTCACGTCCTTTGCTATAACCATCTTTTTTGCCTTGCCATTGCATAAATAGTTTGTCTAAGGGCATATTACGACAGGTAAACACCCCTAAGTTTCTATGCATAGGCATTATATATTCGTCTTGGTCTAATGCCATGGTAGCTCCTACGGCTACCGCTTCCTGACCAATGCCACTAAACCATTTGCTGATACGACCTTGACGTAATAAAATAAGCATTTTTTCTTCAATCATTCGTGGAAGTAATAATTGTTTGTATAATGCCAGCAATAATTCAGGAGAATAATTTTGTTTATCAAATTTCATTTGGCAAAGATAGTAGAAGACCCTACGTAATACCAAACCTAATGGAGTATTAACATGGCTTTCAATACCGATCATTTGATAGTGAAGATAAAATTACCCATTTTACTACGGGCAGATTATTTGTGGGTGATTTTTATTTCTACCCGGCGATTGATTCTGCGCAAGGCTTCAGTGCTCTCATCAAGATTGATTTTGCGACTACCACCATACCCTTTGTAACGGAGTCTTTTTTTATCTATCCCATTTTTAATGAGTAAAAAATAAATCTGACGTGCCCTCATCTCAGATAAATTATTGGTTTCTGCATCCCAATCAAAGCCATCGGGCTCAATGGTTGTGCAACAAACATGCCCTTGTATTTCAACTTCCAGATTGGGATTTTCTTTCATGGCAAACAAGAGATTTTCTAAATCTTCCATTGATTCTTCTTTAAGAAAATGCCTCCCTGGCTCAAAAAGAATGTTTTCAAGTACTATTTGGTCGCCGATTTGGGCATCCACTATTTTGCTAATTTCCTTTTTTAATATTTTCTTTTCAGCCACTATTTTCCGAATCGTATCTTTCATGATGTTCGGTTTTTCGGGTTTGAGGTAAAAAGTCATCACTACCCTTCTATTGAGCTGACGTTCGGCTTCAGTTTCATTGAGGGTAATGGGTTTGTCTTTGCCAAATCCAATACATTTTTTGATACTTTCTTTAGGAATGCCATTTTGAATAAGTAGTTTTTTAACTTCCGAGGCCCTATTGTCCGACAATATATAATTATATTCTTTTGACCCGATATTATCGCAATGTCCTTCGAGCAATACACGCTCAATGGGATATGCGTTGATGGTTTTAATAATAAAAAGCATACAACTATCAGGAATGTCATATTTGTTGTAGGCAAATAATACAGTGTAAGAAATTTCCTGAGCCTGCACATAAAATGCAGTAAAAGTGATAAATATGGTGGCTATAAATCCTTTCATCTGATACCTCAAAGATAAAGAATTGATTGTAGATTTGCACACAAATAAATCTGAAGATATGACAGCAAAAAAACCGCAAGATACGATGACTACAATGAGTGAACTGATACTGCCCAATGATACCAATACCTTAGGCAACCTGATGGGTGGTCGGCTCATGCACTGGATGGACATAGCAGCAGCAATGGCTGCCATGAAACATAGCAATTGTCCGGTGGTGACGGCTTCTGCTGACAATATATCTTTTGAAAATCCGGTACGACTCGGAAATGTAGTAACCATAGAAGCGAAGGTTACCAGGGCATTTAGTACATCGATGGAAGTGTATATTAAAGTGCATGGCGAAGATCTGCCAACTCAATTTAAATACCTTTCTAACGAGGCTTATATGACATTTGTAGCCCTCGACCCACATGGTAAACCCAGAAAAGTTCCCGAATTGGTACCCGAAACAGCTGACGAAATCGGTCGGTTTGAAGGGGCTTTACGACGTAGACAGTTGAGGTTAATATTATCTGGAAGAATGAAAGCTGATGAAGCAACGGAGCTCAAGAAGCTCTTTTTTGATGATATTATTAAGAAATAAATGATGTATAAAAAGTGGGACTGGTATAAAAAAGGAGCAGTCTTAACTTAGACAAGAAAAGACTGCTTTAACCCCTAACCAAATCAACCTATGAAAAATTTTTATCTACTTAAGTGATATATTCTGATGCAAAATTATTATTTAAATTCATATAAAAAAATATTTATTTCTTAATTTTTTCACAATATCAACACTTTTTAAACAACTAAAATAAAAAGAATAAAAACCATTTAATATTAAATACATGTTTAAACAATATAAACCCAAGCTGGCATTGATTTTAGGTATAGCCATCTCATTTTTTTGTGCTTGTGATGCTTCAAACAATCAATCTTCAAAAAAAGAGATTTCAAAACCCCTTCATGATTTATTTGATCAATATTGGGAACAAAAAATGAAATTACTCCCTCTGGAGTCAACTGCAATTGGAGATACCAATTACAATGATATGATGCCAGTTACAATCAGTGAATCATATAGAGACACTTTGAAACAATTTTACAAACGAATTTTAAATGAATCAGAAAAAATAGACTTTTCCTTGTCTGATGAGGATAAAATAAGTAAAGAACTGTTTGAATATGAGTTGAAAATAAACCTGGAAGCATTGAAATTCCCTTCCCATTTAATGCCAATCAATCAGTTTTGGAGCTTTACGCTTGAATTTCCTCAACTGGGCAGTGGTAGCGGCAATCAGCCCTTTAAAACCCCTCGTGATTATCGAAATTTTTTAGCACGTATGCAACAATTTCCTGCCTATGCCAATGCGGCGATTGCCAATATGAAAAAAGGAATCGAAACAGGGTATGTTTTGCCAAAAGTATTGGCTTTGAAAATGATCCCCCAACTCAAACAAGTGATCACAACAGATGCTACCCAGAACATTTTCTTTTTACCCATTAAAAATATGCCTTTGACTTTTACACAAAAAGAAAAAGATAGTTTTAAAAATGCCTATCAGTTTGCGATTAATATGGATATCATTCCTGCTTATGCCAAATTGAAAACATTTATAGAAAAAGAATACATCCCTGCATGTCGCGAATCCCATGGCATCTCCTCATTGCCAGATGGTAAAGCCTATTATCAATTTTTGATAAAATTATATACAACCACCGAATTGACACCCGATAGTATTTACCAATTAGGATTGCAAGAAGTAGCACGTATCAGAACAGAAATGGAAAAAGTAAAAGTGGAAACGGGCTTTACGGGTTCACTGGAAGCATTTTTCGAATTCATGAATCGTGATCGTCAATTTTATCCTTTTAAAACTGCTACGGCTGTATTAGACAGTTTTAAAGCCATTCAAAAAATATTAGATCCTCAATTAAGTTCTTTATTTGAATCAAGCCCTAAAACACCTTTTGAAATTAGGCAAACTGAAGCGTATAGAGCAGCCAGTGCAAGTGCAGAATACAATGCTGGGAGTAAAGATGGTAGCCGTCCGGGTATTTTCTATGTGCCCATTTTAGACCCTACACAATTTAATATCGTAGGAATGGAAACCTTGTTTTTGCATGAAGCCATACCAGGGCATCATTACCAAATATCATTGCAACAAGAAAATACATCACTGCCTACTTTTAGAAAATTTTTAGGATATAGCGCCTATGCTGAAGGCTGGGCCTTGTATACCGAAACTTTAGGTAAAAGCTTAGGATTATATAAAAATCCATACCAGTATTTTGGTCATTTAAGCGATGCCATGCATCGAGCGATACGTTTGGTGGTAGACGTAGCCATACATACAAGAGGTATGAGCCGGGAAGAAGCCATTACTTATATGATGTCAAATGAACGTATTACCGAACCGGAGGCCAGTGCCGAAATTGAACGTTATATGGCCATTCCAGGTCAGGCCCTTTCCTATAAAATTGGTCAATTGACTTTGATGTCATTAAAAGATAAATATGAAAAACAGCTTGGGAATCGGTTTAAGTTGGCCGCATTTCATACCCAATTACTGAATGGTGGAAATATGCCTTTACAAGTTTTAGAGAAAAAATTAGAACTTTGGGCTAAGAGTTTATAAATTGCAATTAAATAATTTGATTCGTGCGATTTGTTCCAGATTTTATTGTACAATTTTTTACTAAGGGAAGTACCTTATATAAAGAACTGCAAACCATGCTTGGGTTTACACCAGGCAATTTGGCCTTATACGAATTGGCATTATGTCATCGATCAAACAATCATAATTCGACCGAGAATAATGAACGATTAGAATTTTTAGGAGATGCTATACTAGGTGCAATCATTGGAGAGCATCTATTTATTAAGTATCCGACCAAAGCAGAAGGCTATTTAACCGATATGCGTTCAAAAATTGTCAACAGAAAAACATTGAATCAGATTGGACTTAAAATAGGTTTAAAATCATTGATGAAATTCAATGAGCAAGATTATTTTTTACGTGATTCCTCTATTTTTGGCAATGCCTTAGAAGCCTTGATAGGTGCCATTTATATCGATAAAGGTTTTGCCAAAACCAGAACATTTGTCCGTAAACGAATCCTCATCCCCTTTGTAGATATTGAATTGCTGGAAGGGTTGGAAGCCAATACTAAAAACAAACTCATTGGTTGGGCAAATAAACAAGGTAAAAAAATTGAATTTGTGGTGATTGAAGAAAAGCTGGAACGGGGACGAAAAAAGTTTACGATAGGTGTAAAACTTGAGGAAGAGATTATATCGAAATCAACTGCAGGCAATAAAAAAGAAGCGAGTAAAGTAGCTGCAGAGGAAGCTATTAAGACCTTGGAAATTTCTTATTAGTTTTGTTTTATTTAGCCGGTCTACCCTATTTCATTTTTCATCAGATCTAACAGATTTACACATTTATATTAGGTTGCTTTATACTGTATGATTCCCATGAGATTTACAAATGCTGTTGTTGAATGGTATAGATATAAAACAGCATCAAACATAAATTGAGCAGTTGAATGAAGTAATAAACGATTTTAAACGTTTTAGTATAATAACTATGCCTTATAAACGTACCCACTGAAAGAATAAAAATCAATGTAAAGGGAATCAATACTTTGGCATATTGTGCTAAATCTTTTAGGGGTATCCATTCATTCCAGGTAGGGTTAGCGAGGCTTATAAACAACAAATTGAAGATGACCAAAATCATGGGAGCTATTCGAAATTCCATCACACGAAATTAGCGCAAAATGTGTTACTTTTGTAAAATATTGGTGAGTGTATCGGTTGAATTTACCCATTCACTTCATCTATATAAAACCTGGGGCCGCCCGGTTTTGACAGCATAGGTCTTTGAAGGTGTAAGCATGTAGTGCGTTGGATTGTCGGCACTTTAATCTTAAAATTCAAAATACAAACGGCGATACACAATTCGCAATGGCTGCTTAATTTAAGCCCCCATTAACAGGTCGTTCATTTCGGGTAGATTTATAACCTACGTTGAACCGCCTTTACCAGAAAATATAAATTGCTGTAAGAATAGGCTGTGCTTCTTACAAAAGATTTATCCAGCTAAGGAAACAATTGGTTTGTTCTGCTCCGGTGGTTTCCCAACAATCAATGCAGAAATAAACATGTAGAAAGCTTTTGCAGAATATGTTTGGACAGGGGTTCGACTCCCCTCGGCTCCACCCTGAAGTAGATACGCCACAAGAATTCGTTTTCTTGTGGCGTGTTTGTTTGGCGTATCAATTCAGGGTGGGCCATGGCGACAGAGGTACGAAGTCTGCCAAGGCCCTTATCAGCTTAAATTATTTTATTATTTTTGATCATGCAAATACCGTTACCTTTCTGTGTTTATTTGCTGTTTAGTGAAAAAGATCTATTTCTATATATCGGATACACAACTAACCTTGAACAAAGGATTAATAATCATAATTCCGGAGAAACAAAAAGTACTGCTGCAAGACGACCGTTACAACTTATTTTTTGTGAATATTAACTATTTGAATTCGATGCGAGAAAAAGAGAATTGTATTTCAAAACGACATCAGGAAAAAAAGCGCTGAAATTTATGTTGAATAAAACATTTGACACACTGGGTTATAAAGGCTCCAAAATTGAAATGGGTTATGATGAGTAATTTGTTTAAAATTTGAAAGCAAAAATATTTCAATTTTTAGCAGACCTTTTTGAAAATAGCTTTGAGATATAGGTCTCGCAATGAATCAAACTAAGAACAAGAGCTTTCCCCGTACTCACACCCTTTTACAAGTTCAAAGTCTGAATTCCTTAATATACTCAATATCAGCAATTAAAAAGTTCGATTTTTTTAAAGTTGCTTCCACTGAACAGAGCGAGAATGAGAATGAGTAAATGCGAATTAAATCAATAAACTATGTTTGATTTTTAAAAACTCGAGGTGTACAAAAAGTTAAAAAAATTTTCCAACTCAATAGCGAAAGCATCCTTGCAAAACATAAACCAATGAAATATGTAAGTGATTAACGTAGCTGGGCTTCCTTCAGTATTGTTCTGAATATTGCTGAAGGATCGGGTAAGGCGTCACTAAACGACAGAAAAAACTATTTTACGATTGCCAGAGGATCTGTTTTTGAATGCGTGGCGGTAAATGATATTTTGAAAGATGAAAAAAAAGATTACCTCTAATATCTACGAACTTAACCTTAACATGGCAAATTAAATTTCCAGTATGTTGTACATCAAGATATAAAATTTGACAAAATAAAAGCTGTTCAAAGTCTGAATTTATCTATATCCTCAATTTCAAAAAAAAAGAAAATTTAACTTTAGACACATTGATTCCTCTAAACGGAGCGAGAATGCGTTTGAGCGGGAGATTAAATCAATTTCATACGCATATTCATAAACATCAGAATATCAATTAAATATCCGAAAAAAAATAAAAACAACAAACTAATAAAGTTACTTCTTAGCCTCTTTTATAAGAATGATATATATCATTCTAGGGTATGATAGTCGTCATATTTTTTCATGGTTGTGCATTTTAATTTTGCCTCTTAAATCACAACAAAAAATGAAAAAAACACTCTTAATGATTACCCTCGTGATGCTCACCATTGCAGCATCAGCACAAAGTAAAAAGGTCGCATTACATCATGCAGGTACCACCACCCTCTTTTTAGGCAATAGCGCTTTCAACCAAGCTGTAACGGCAGCTTTACCGGGAGACACCATTTATATTCCCGGTGGATTTTGGGATCCAGCATCCATAGATAAACGATTAACCATTTTCGGCGCAGGTCATTATCCTGATTCAACCCAAGCCACAGGTATTACACATATCACCAGCGGATTTGGAATATTTCCAGGTGCGGATAGTACATTGATTCAAGGTATTGAAGTCAATGGGGATATCAATTTTAGTAATGGCTTGGTGAGTTATGTGACCATCAATCGATGTGCGTTTAATAGCACAACATTGTATAACCAAACAAGCCATATTACCTTTTCTGAAAACCTGATTCGTAGTATCATCAATGCTAATAATGCCTCTGATTTTCTCAATATTAAAAATAATTATATTGGTGGTTATATTTCCAATATTATACAGGGGGCTTTAATTGAAAACAATCTCTTTAACTATCAATGGCCAGGACAATGGTATACACCTTATAATCTCAATGCAGTAAATGGTTCCTTAATACGTAATAATATTTTTATGGAACCTAGTCCATCTGGTATCAACAATGGAAATAGTAATAATTTGTTTCAAAATAATATATTTACTATGTCACCTGCATATGGTACCAATACCGCCACTGGCAATTATGAAAATATACCTGCTGCTAATCTTTTTGTAAACTATACAGGCATCAATGCATTTTATTACACCGATGACTATCACTTACAAACACCCGGGGCTTATTTAGGTACTGATGCCACACAGGTAGGTCTTTATGGCGGGCTAAATCCTTTTAAAATAGCTTCTGTACCTGCTAATCCTCATATAAGAACCAATAACACGGCACAAACAACCGACGTAAATGGCAACTTAAATGTAAATATATCAGTGGGGGCACAAGATCATTAAAATAATCAAAACCTATAAATAAATACAAATAAAAAAACAACAAACATGAAAAAAATAATTTCAATCCTTAGTATCCTACTCATCTGCTCATCAATAAATTTGATGGCTCAAAAAAAAGTAACCTTACAATCAGGTAACAATGCCAGCTTTTATTCCACTATTGATTCTGCTATATTAAATGCAGTAAATGGTGACATTATTTATATACCAGGAGGTTCTTATGTTATTCCTTCATTAGTCATCAATAAAGGCGTGCAGATATTTGGGGCAGGCCACTACCCTGATTCAACAAGTGCCACCGGGCAAACAGTCCTTACTGGCGAAGTACGTATTGTAAGTGGTGCTGACAATGGCAGTCTGCAAGGTTGTTATATATTAGGTAGTGTCTTTTTTGGAACTACAGGGGCTGACCAAAACGTTAATAATTTTGGCATCAGTCGATGTAATATGGCCAATTTGTATATTTCCTATGATGGCAATGCGACCTCTACGTCAACCAATTTATATATCTCTGAAAATGTGATATTAGGAGGAATTTGGGGAGGAAATTGTATCAATACATTGTACAAAAAAAATATTGTGAATGGTCGTTTATACAATCATGCTGCTTCTACCTTTGAAAATAATATTTTTCTATTATCAGCAGCTGGTTGTAGTGACTACTTTTTCAATTCAGTATCTGGTTGTGTATTAAACAATAATATTATTTCTTTTGGGAATGGTGGATGTGGTATGTTTTTCTTTGGTAATTCAAATGGAAATATTTTTAATAATAATTTATTTAGATTAGCCCAAAATGCCTACTTTCCCAATGGCTCTAATTTGCAATACAATAATGTGTTTGGCTTTGTAGATACGGATGTTTTCAATGGCGGCACTGGTTATGTTTTTAGTTATAATGAAGATTACCATATGTTACCCGCTTGTATTGCACATAATGCCGGTACCGATGGCACCGACCCGGGTATTTATGGCACTTCTGATCCTTATAAAGAAGGCGCTGTACCTGCCAATCCACACATTCGAACCAAAAATATTGCTGGGGCTACCAATGCACAAGGCGATTTGAATGTAGATATTAAAGTGGCTGCTCAGCCTGAGTAATTGAAAAATATAAATTTAACCAAGATACTTATCAATCATAGATAAGATCAAAAAATAATAACATGAAAAAAATAATTTTTATCATACTCTGTGTTTTTGCCTTTGCACAAAGCAATGCACAGAATAAAATCAAGTCGTATGAATATTGGTTCGACAATGATTTTATGTCAAAAGTAACAACCAACATCACACCCGTGGTTAGTTACAATCTCAATGGCAATATTCCCACTACAGGCTTACCAGGAGGTTTACATGTATTTAATGTTCGCTTTCAAGATGATAGCGCAAAATACAGCCAGGTGAGTTCAAGTTTCTTTTTTAAACAATACCAGGGTGGCGGTGCTGTGCAAAATGATATCGTGGCATATGAATATTGGTTCGACAATGATTATGCATCCAAAGTGTCGAGCAATATAACAGCAACACCCAGCTTTAATTTAAATAGTAATATCTCAACAGCCACTGTTGTAGCTGGATTGCATGTCATGAATATACGTTTTAGAGATAGTGGTGGCAAATGGAGTCAGGTAGTAAGTAGCTTTTTTTACAAAGGAGACCAAGGCGGGGCTGCACAAAATGATATTATTCAATATGAATATTGGTACGATAATGACTACCTAAATAAAGTATCAACAAACATTACCCCTCAGCAGGATTATAATTTTTTAAATGCACTCGCAACCAATTTATTGCCTGTAGGTTTACATGTTATCAATGTACGCTTTAAAGATGTAAGTGGTAAATGGAGTCAAGTGTTGAGCCAGTTTTTTACCAAAACCCAATCATCTCAAGCTAATCAAAAAGTGATCACTACTTATCAATATTGGTTTGACAATGATTTTGGAAATAATGTTACCCAATCTATTAACCCAGTAGAAGATTATCATTTAGTGAATGCAATTGCAACAGGAAATTTGCCTGAAGGATTACATACCTTTAATGTACGATTTAAAGATACCAATAATTTGTGGAGTCAAGTGGTTTCTCAATTTGTTTACAAAACACATCCAATACCGGGTGTTTCTAATTTAATCGTTGAGTACCGATATTGGGCAGATAATAATATCGCGGGTGCAACTTATGTACAATTGCCAAATCCTATAGAAGACTTTCATTTAAACACTACGATTAATATGTTGAATGTTCCTAAAGGTGCGCGCATTTTTAATATTCAATTTAAAGATACAGCCAATAGGTGGAGTGTTGTGCAATCGGATTCATTCTTTAGAACACCTGTACCTAAAGCATCATTCTATGCAATGAATACTTCTTTTTGCGATTCAGGAACCGTTGCGTTTTCAAACAATAGTTTTGATACAGATTTGTATCAATGGGATTTTGGTGATGGATTTACAAGTACTGATTCTACTCCCGTTCACACCTATACCTCACCAGGTAATTATGTGGTTAGTTTGATAGGAACAGATACTTTGATGAATTTGCAGGATGATACTGTTCAAGTAGGATATATCAATGTGAATTCATTACCAACAGTCACTGCAACTGCAACTGATGACACCCTTTGTTTAGGACAAAATACACAATTGATAGCCACTGGAAATGCAAATACATACACATGGTCAAATGGCGTGATCAACAATCAAGCATTTGCACCCTTAGCGACCACAATGTACACTCTCACTGGTTCAAATGGCATTTGTAGCAATACAGATTCTATATTAATCACTGTGCATAATTTACCCAACGTCACAATCGCCAATGTGAATCCGAATGACACGGTTTGTAATGGCACCTTAGTAACTTTAGCTGGTGGTGGGGCGGTTAATTATACCTGGAGTGGGCCGCAAGTGATTAGCAATAATATACCGTTTGCGGCAACCAATAGTGGCGTGTTTACGGTTACGGGTACCGATGCCAATGTTTGCAGCCAAACAGCCAGTATCTTAATGACTGTCAATCCATTGCCTGCTGTAGCGGTAGCTTCCATCCTACCTAATGATAGTGTATGTAATGGAATTTCTGTAACCATGACGGGTACAGGTGCGCTCAATTATAGCTGGAATGGACCACAGGCTGTAATCAATGCAACCCCGTTTACAGCACTTACTACAGGGACTTATACTTTAACTGGTACCGATGCCAATGGTTGTAGCAAAACGACTTCTGCAGTGTTAACTGTACATAGTTTACCCAATGTTACAATCGGTGCAGTTACACCTAACGATACTGTCTGCAATGGTACACAGCTAACTTTATCAGGTGCTGGTGCTTTGAGCTATGTATGGTCAGGTCCTCAAGTGATAAATAATGCTGTACCTTTCGCTGCATTAAATAGTGGTACTTATACGGTAACAGGTAGTAATGCATTTTCATGTACCAATACTGCCACACAAGCTATTACAGTAAACCCATTACCAAACGTAACAGTGGCTGCAGTAACTCCCAATGATACTGTTTGCGAGGGAAGCTTTATCACGCTTGCTGGTGGAGGGGCGACTAACTATGCATGGAGTGGCCCACAAGTGATTACCAATAATACACCATTTGCTGCAATCAACAGTGGTAATTATACTGTAACAGGAACAGATGCTAATCTTTGTTCAAATACGAGTTCTGTTTCAATCACAGTGAACCTGATTCCTGTATTTTCATTAGGAGCTGATACAAGTATCTGCGAAGACAAACAACTGAGTTTGAGTCAACCCTTTAATGGTGCTACGGTATTGTGGAATGACAATTCAAATGCAGATACTTTGCTAGTTAATCAATTAGGTAGTTATTGGTGCAGTGTTACCCAAAGTGGCTGTAGCTATACAGATACCATACAAGTGAGTATTGATTCATTACCAAATGCTAAATTTGGCTATACAATATCAAATTCGGACATCACCCTCATCGACAGTTCAACGTTTGCAACATCATATAAATGGTATTTTGGTGACGGCGATAGTTCGAATGTGGCTAACCCACTACACACTTACATTACAAATGGATCGTATGATATAACCATGATCGTAACTAATGCATGTGGTAGTGATACTTCGATACAACAAATAAAAATCATTACTGGACTCGATGAACCTCAAATACAAGATTTATTGATATATCCTAACCCAGCAACGAGTCAACTCTTTATTGATTTAAAAGCCTATGCAGGTCATGACGTAGGGCTCTATTTAATGGACATGAAAGGGGAACTCCTTAGAAAAGAAAACTATGCAAATGCATCAAAAGTAATTCGTTTAGATATTGCTTCATTAAGTATGGGAACCTATCTATTAAGAATGGTTATTGGAGATAAAGTATATGTGCATCGTATTTCTATTGTAAAATAATATCTCGGGGGGGTATTTTTGTAAAGCTGTCTCAAAGTTTGAGGCAGCTTTTTCTTTCTATTATTAATGAAATTGTTTAAAATATTTTGAACCCATTTCATTTAGCAAACTATTCCATATAAATACTATTTTTGTGTTATGACAAACCTGAACGAAATCACTGAATTTAAAACATCCCCTGAACTGATTGAAAAATTGTATGAACATAGTATACTGAAAAATTATCACGCAGGAGAAGTTATATTAAATGAAAATGCGAATATTCGATCTATTCCAATCGTTACCAAAGGAAGTGTAAAAGTGATACGTACAGAAGAAGATGGAAGAGAAATATTACTTTACTATATCAAAGCAGGTGAAAGTTGTATCATGTCATTTTTAGGGGGTATACATCAGGAAACAAGTAAAGTGAAAGCAGAAGTAGAAGAAGATGCAGAAATCCTTTTTTTACCTATGAACAAGGTAACCCTATTCATCAAAGAGTACCCACAATGGCTTGATTATATTTTCAGGTTGTATCATAAACGATTTGAAGAATTACTCATCATCATCAATGAAATTGCCTTTAAAAAAGTTGATGAAAGATTGTTATCCTTGCTTGAAAAAAAAGCTGATTTAACCAAAAGCAAAACAATTTTAGTTACTCACGAACAATTAGCCAACGAATTAGGTACCGCCCGAGTAGTGGTTTCACGATTATTAAAACAATTGGAAGAAAACAAACAATTACAATTAGGCAGAAATAAAATCATACTACTGTAACAAAAGTCACCTAACAAGCAAACCAATAAAACCACCTTTGCACAAATATATTTTACAACATGGAAATCATAGGTTATTTATCATCGATATTAATTGGCGTTGCATTGGGATTGATAGGCGGAGGAGGCAGCATACTTACAGTGCCAGTATTGGTGTACTTATTTCAAGTAGATGCCGTATTAGCCACTGCGTATTCCCTATTTATTGTCGGATTAACCAGTGCAGTGGGATCGGTAACGTATTTTAAAAAGGGGCTTGTGAATATCAAAACCGCTATTGTATTTGGCATTCCATCTATCATAGCCGTATTTGCTACTCGTGCCTATTTAGTTCCTGCCATACCCAAAGAAGTCTTTACGTTAGGTAGTTTTGTGGTCACAAAAAGTATATTGATGATGTTGTTATTTGCTGTATTGATGATAGCCGCATCGTATAGTATGATTAAAAAAGATAAAAAGAAGACCACTGAAGACACAGGAGAACAAAAATTTAATTACCCACTAATACTCATTGAAGGCGCTGTGGTAGGTATTCTTACCGGCTTAGTTGGTGCTGGAGGTGGGTTTCTGATTATACCTGCATTGGTAGTGTTATCTAAACTTCCCATGAAAGAAGCGGTTGGTACATCTTTGGTAATTATTGCTGCAAAATCACTCATTGGTTTTTTTGGAGAAGGGGGCGATACCATCATTGACTGGACATTTTTATTGAAGGTTTCTGCTTTTGCCATTGTGGGTATTTTTATTGGAGCCCAATTATCTAAGAAAATAGATGGGGCAAAATTAAAACCCGCTTTTGGATGGTTTGTACTCGTTATGGGTATATATATAATTGTGAAAGAAACAATTTTAAAATAAAAACGATTATGTAACATTTGTCACATGATTAATTTTAAATAAAGGCGAACTTGCATTCGTTTTTAATTCACAAAAACTAATTACATCATGTCAAATCATTTTCAAATTCTTATTATAGGTGGAGGCAATGCAGGCTTATCTGTAGCCTCACAATTACTTCGTAAAAATGCACAACTTAATATTGGCATAATTGAACCTTCTGAAAAACATTATTACCAACCAGCATGGACATTAGTGGGTGCAGGTATCTTCAATATTAAAGACACGGAACATGAAGAAAAAGATTACATCCCTAAAAATGCCATTTGGATAAAAGAGTCTGTAGTCACTTTTGTACCTAACGAAAACAAAGTCATTTGCCAAACAGGAAATACCTATCATTACGACATACTAATAGTTTGTCCAGGAATTCAACTCGATTGGAAACAGATAAAAGGGTTGAAGGAAACTTTGGGCAAACATGAAGTCAGTTCAAATTACGATTATAATTTTGCACCTTATACCTGGGAAATGATTAAAAATTTTAAAGGGGGTACTGCTGTTTTTACCAACCCATCATCACCCATTAAATGTGGAGGAGCGCCACATAAAATCATGTATTTAGCAGTTGATTATTGGCGTAAAAAAGGAATATTAGACAAATGCAATGTTCATTATTTATCAGGGGGTGGTGTATTGTTTGGTGTAAAAGAATATGCTAAAACCTTGGCCGATGTGGTTAAAAAAGGCAATATTAAAACCCATTTTGGCGTTCAAGTATTAGCAATTGATGGAAATGAAAAAACCATTACGTTTCAAACAAAAGAAACAGAAACCCAACAAATCAATGCATCATTTGCAGGTTGTCAATTAGTCAAAACACAAGAGCTGAATGCACCAGCAACTATCACTTTGCAATTTGATTTGTGTCATGCAGTACCACCACAATCAGCCCCTGACTTTATTAAAACAAGTGAACTTGCAGATGCTAACAATCCGTATGGCTATGTAGAAGTTGATAAAAATACACTTCAACACATGCGATTTGCAAATATTTTCTCTTTGGGTGATTGTTCTAATGCGCCTTGTAGCAAAACAGGTGCAGCGATTCGTAAACAAGCGCCAGTGGTTGTAGCCAATGTGCTGTCGGTAATGGCAAATGAAAAACCAACAGCTTCTTACAACGGTTATAGTGCCTGCCCTATTCCAACACAATATGGAAAATTAATGCTCGCCGAATTTGACTATACCAATACACCAACCATGACCTTTCCATTTAATCAGGCAACCCCTCGCTGGTCAATGTGGCTATTGAAAACAAAAATATTGCCTTGGTTATATTGGCATAAAATATTATCAGGCAAAGCGTAGATTATTTTTTTTACTTGTTGAATTAAATCAACAGAAACATGTGATGATGATTCTTGTCAATCAAATGAATTCATTTTTATTCGTGTCATTTTTTTTTGTATAAAAAATAAACTACCCCTAAAACATGATAATAATCATATCTAAATGTAACCAATGTAACATTTAGTTCGTCGTAATCTTAAGACCTTTGTATTCTAAATTTTTTATCTTATGAAAGTAGAACAAATATATACTGGATGTATCGCACATGCTGCGTATTATCTTGAAAGCAATGGCGAAGCCGCTATTTTTGACCCTTTAAGAGAGGTGCAACCTTATATTGATCGGGCAGCTAAAAACAATGCAAAAATTAAATATGTATTTTTAACGCATTTTCATGCCGACTTTGTCAGTGGTCATTTAGACTTGGCAAAAAAAACAGGTGCACAAATTGTTTATGGACCAACAGCTAACCCAGCATATGAAATTATTAAAGCCACTGATGGACAAATATTTAAAGTGGGTGATTATAGTGTAAAAGTGATACATACACCTGGACATACAATGGAAAGTACAACTTACTTATTGATCGATGAAAATCAGCATGAACATGGCATCGTAACCGGTGACACCCTATTTATAGGTGATGTAGGTCGTCCTGACTTGGCCCAACATGTCATAGCCGATTTAACAGAAGATAAACTTGCAAGACATTTATATCATTCATTGCGAACTAAAATTATGCCCCTCAGCGACGACTTGATTGTGTATCCCAATCATGGCGCAGGCAGTGCTTGTGGTAAAAACATGAGTAAGGAAACTACCGATACCTTAGGTCATCAAAAGAAAGTAAATTATGCTTTACAACCTATGTCGGAAGATGAATTTGTGAAAGCCATCCTTACAGGATTAACACCTCCTCCAGGTTATTTCCCTAAAAATGTGTTGATGAATATTCAAGGATATGAAAGTTTAGATACCGTAATGGAAAGAGCTTTTCATGCATTGGATGCTGATGCATTTGAACTAGTAGCCAACGAACATAATGCCTTGGTTTTAGATACCAGAAATGCAGATGATTTTGCTGCTGGTTTTATACCAAACAGTATCAATATCGGTCTTGATGGAAGTTTTGCACAATGGGTGGGTGAAATGATTCCTGACATTAAGCAAGCCATATTATTGATTACCGAAACCGGTAAAGAAGAAGAAGCGATGATACGTCTTTCTAGGGTTGGCTATGATGGCACATTGGGATATTTAGCGGGTGGTTTTGACACATGGAAAAAATCTGGTAAAGAAATAGACAGCATTCAACGAATGAGTGCACAAGAATTTGAAACAATGTATCACAATCAACGATTACCAATTTTTGATGTGAGAAAGAAAAGTGAATATGAAAGTGAGCATGTAATTGATGCAAACAATGTTTCATTAAATGAAATCAATCAACATTTAGCGATGTTTCCAAAAGACCAGGCATTTGTATTGCATTGTGCAGGTGGATATCGTAGTATGATTGCAGCATCTATTTTAAAACAACGAGGTTGGGACAATTTCTATGATGTGCGTGAAGGTTTTGCTGGAATTGCCAAAACTACTGTGCCTAAATCAGCATATGTTTGCCCAAGCACCATGCTGTAATGAGAGATTGTAACTAACTATCAAAAAAAAACCTAAGATTACTCATTCAATAACGACAAAATAATAATTACTAATATGGATACAATCATCAACAATAGCATGCCTCGTATAGGCGACCAAGCACCCGATTTTGACGCTGTCACTACAACGGGACCACTCAAATTGTCAAGTTATCAAGACGGGCACTGGGTTATATTATTTTCTCACCCTGCCGATTTTACGCCAGTATGTACTACAGAAATGATGGGGTTTGCAAAAGAAAAAGAATTTTTTGCTGCTCATCAAACCAAATTGATCGGCTTGAGTATTGATAGTATTCATGCACATATCGCATGGGTAAATGCGGTGCATGAAAAAACAGGCATCTTGTTTGAGTTTCCGATTATTGCAGACTTAGACATGAAAATTGCAAAGTTGTACGGAATGTTACAACCTGGGGAAAGCGAAACAGCTGCAGTACGTGCGGTGTTTATCATAGACCCTAAAGGGAAAGTGCGTTTAATCATGTACTACCCATTAAATGTAGGTCGTAATATGGAAGAAATCAAAAGAACCCTTATTGCTTTGCAAACATCAGATGAAAATCAATGTGCGATGCCTTTAAATTGGCAAACGGGTGATCAAGTGATTGTGCCTGCACCTAAAACAATCAATGCACTGGCTGAAAGAAAAGCGAGTAATTTAGAGATGGTAGATTGGTATTTGGCCAAAAGAACTTTATAAAAAATCAAAAATAATTTTTCTTCGGAGCGTCCTTCGCTCCGAAGTTTTTTTTTGTAGCTTTCAACTGCTAACGATTCATGTTCAAGTGCCCAATGCACATTCACCAGAAAAGTTTTATTGTCATTCCGTGCGTCTCTATACAAAAGTTCAATTATTGAAAAAGAATGCCGACACGGAATCTCAAAAGATTTGCATCATCGCTCAATATACAATAAGCAGATACCGCATGAGACTGCAATATGACACTTCGATATTAATAAATTCCTTATTGTCATTCCGTGCGTCGCTATACAAAAGATCAATTATTGAAAAAGAATGCCGACACTGAATCTCAAAAGATTTGCATTATCGCTCAATATACAATAAGCAGATACCGCATGAGGCTGCGGTATGACACCAGCAGATACCACATGACACTGCGGTATGACACCAGCTGATACCGCTTGAGGCTGCGGGTCTGACGATAAATATCAGACTCAAACTAATGGTTCGATATGACACTTCGATTTGGCAGTGGATAAATTTTTTAGTATTCATGGTTATCTGCCAATTGCTTAGTCAAAGCCTAACATTTATTGTCATTCCGTGCGTCGCTTCCTTAAAGATCAATTATTGAAAAAGAATGCCGATACGGAATCTCAAAAGATTTGCATTATCGCTCAATAAGCAGATACCGCATGAGACTGCGGTATGACACCAGCAGATACCGCATGAGGTTGCGGGTCTGATGATAAATATCAGACTGAAACTAATGGTTCGATATGACATTTCGATTTTAAAAAAATCCTTATTGTCATTCCGTGCGTCGCTTCCCTAAAGATCAATTATTGAAAAAGAATGCCGACACGGAATCTCATGAGATTTGTAATTAAGCTCAACATACAATATGCAGATACCGCATGAGGCTGCGGTATGACACTTCTATTTACCAGAATTTAAAACTCATACATTTAATATTAATAAAGATTTGTATTATAGCTCAACATACAATCAGCAGATACCGCATGAGGCTGCGGTATGACACTTCTATTTAGCAGAATTTAAAACTCATACATTTAATATTAATTAGACAAATACAGTGTCACCTCTTATCATATTTTATTCCCTAAAAATATTTATCTAAAATCCATTTATATTAAATATCATTTTTATATTTTTGACTTGAAAAACCTACTACTATGACCTATTGGGTATACATACTAACTAACAAAAATAATTCTGTTCTTTACATAGGTGTCACGAATAACATATACAGAAGAACACTTGATCATAAAGAGTGTGTCAACAAAAATTCTTTTACAAGTAGGTATAATATCAACAAACTTGTTTATTACAAGGAGTTTGCTGAAATTACTGAGGCTATTATTTGTGAAAAGAAATGGAAGAAATGGAAGAGAATCTGGAAAGATGCATTAATAAATGAAAACAATCCTAATTGGGAAGATTTGTTTAATGATTTCCTCGTTTAATAAATTACAGTCAATAGATTCCGAATGATGCTGTAGGTCTGATGATAAATATCGAATTCAAATCACAAATTCAATATGCCTCAGACTCTAATATTAAGAATGTAATTTAATCTGCCAATTACTTAGTCAAAGCCAAACATTTATTGTCATTCCGTGCGTTGCTTCCTTAAAGATCAATTATTGAAAAATAATGCCGACACGGAATCTCATGAGATTTGTAATTAAGCTCAACATACAATGAGCAGATACCGCATGAGGCTGCGGTATGACACTTCGATTTGGCAGTGGATAAATTTTCTAGTATTCATGTTTATCTGCCAATTGCTTAGTCAAAACCAAACATTAATTGTCATTCCGTGCGTCGCTTCCCTAAAGATCAATTATTGAAAAAGAATGCCGACACGGAATCTCAAAAGATTTGCATTATCGCTCAATATACAATAAGTAGATACCGCATGAGGCTGCGGTATGACACTTCGATTTAACAGTGGATAAATTTTCTAGTATTCATGTTTATCTGCCAATTGCTTAGTCAAAGCTATACATTTATTGTCATTCCGTGCGTCGCTTCCCTAAAGATCAATTATTGAAAAATAATGCCGACACGGAATCTCATGAGATTTGTATAAGGCCCAACAAAAAAAAAGGAGGAACCCCCGGGGGGGGGGGGGGGGACCCCCGGGGGGAAAGACACAGGGCGGGGGGGGGCCGCCCCCGGCAGCGCCCGGGGGGGGGGGGGGGGCGGGAAAAAAAAAACACCAACCAAAAGCGAGGGGGCGAAAAAACACCAAAAAAAAAAAAATCCTCATTCCCCTGCCGCTTAGAGCCGACTCAAGATTTGTAATAAAGCACAACATACAATAAGCAGATACCGCATGAGGCTGCGGTATGACACCAGCAGAAACGACATGACACTGAGGTATGACACCAGCAGATACCGCTTGAGGCTGCGGGTCTGACGATAAATATCAGACTCAAACTAATGGTTCGATATGACACTTCGATTTGGCAGTGGATAAATTTTCTAGTATTCACCTTAATCTGCCCAATGCACAATCACCAGAAAAGTTTTATTGTCATTCCGTGCGTTGCTTCCTTAAAGATCAATTATTGAAAAATAAAGCAGACACGGAATCTCATGAGATTTGTAATTAAGCTCAACATACAATATGCAGATACCGCATGAGGCTGCGGTATGACACCAGCAGATACCACATGACACTGCGGTATGACACCAGCTGATACCGCATGAGACTGCGGGTCTGAAGATAAATATCAGACTCAAATCACAAGGTCAGAGATGATACTTCCCTTAAGTGCTGGATAAATCTTCAGATAAATATCTAGCATTTTTAAATCCCCTATTCTTTAATCATAGCATTAAGAAATGATCAATTGAAATTTTGATTATACTGTTAAAATATTGCCAAACCATTTACATGCTATTTGTTGTGTAACTTTAGTAACTAAATAGTGTTCATTTACGTTGCACCTTTGCACTCATAACTATAAAAACATAAAAATATGACAGTAGAACAAATTTATACAGGTTGTCTGGCACAAGGTGCCTATTATATCACTTCAAATGGGGAAGCAGTCATTATTGACCCTCTTCGTGAAACCCAACCCTATCTTGATCGTTTGCAACGTGATGGAGTAAAACTAAAATATATTTTCGAAACCCATTTTCATGCTGATTTTGTAAGTGGTCATCTCGATTTTAAAAAAAAACAAATGCACCTATAGTGTATGGCCCAAATGCGACTTGCGAATTTGAATGTATTTCTGCCAAAGATGGTCAATTGTTTCAAGTTGGTGATGTAACTTTCAAAGTGCTTCATACACCTGGTCATACCATGGAAAGTACTTGTTTTTTGTTGATCGACGAAAAAGGTCAAGAGCATGCGCTCTTTAGTGGTGATACTTTGTTTATTGGCGATGTAGGCCGACCTGACTTGGCCCAAAAAGCTGCTTCCATGTCGCAAGAGCAATTGGCTGCTACCTTATTTCATTCTTTACGAACAAAAGTTATGACCTTGCCCGATGATGTGATTGTTTATCCTGCTCATGGTGCTGGTAGTGCTTGCGGTAAAAACATGAGCAAAGAAACGGTGTCTACCATTGGAAATCAAAAGCAATTCAACTATGCTTTGCGAGCAAATATGACTGAAGCAGAATTTGTAAAAGAAGTTACTGAGGGTCTATTACCTCCGCCAGCATATTTTGGAATGAATGTGGCTATGAATAAAAAAGGATATGAAAGCTTTGACCATGTATTTGAACAAGGCATGAAAGCAATAGAAGCAAGCGATTTTGAAATGTTGGTAGAAGCTACAGGTGCATTAATTTTAGACACAAGAGATAATAATGAATTTGCAAAGGGTTTTATTCCTCAATCAATCAATATTGGTATCAATGGCGATTTTGCCCCATGGGTAGGTGCTTTGATTGGAAATGTCAATCAACCGCTTTTATTAGTAACCGCTTTAGGACAGGAAGCAGAGACCATCACACGATTGACAAGGGTTGGATTCGATCATATAATCGGACATTTGAATGGTGGTTTTGAAGCCTGGAAAGAAGCAGGATTTGAAATCGAAACAATACACAGAATCAGCGCCGAAACATTTGCTTCAGAAGTGAAAATTGGCGAAAGCAAAGTCATTGATGTAAGAAAATTATCGGAATACCAAGCTGAACATGTAGAAGATGCTTTTATACGACCATTGGCTGAAATCAATGAATGGATAAAAGATATTGACCCTTCAACTCATTTTTACCTGCATTGTGCAGGAGGATATCGAAGCATGATTGCTGCAAGTATATTACAATCGAGGGGTTATCATCATTTTACTGAAATTGCTGGTGGGTTCAATGCCATTGCTCAAACCAATATACCGAAAACCGATTTTGTATGTCAATCAAAAGTATTAAGCAGCAATTAAATATCAATGATTCAAAGAAAAAGGGGCTTAAATTTTTGTCAAGCACTTAAAATACAAACCTAATATCAAAATGAATCAATCATAAGAATAAATAAATTTAAGTATAGTAATTCAATCATCTAACAACAAATAAAACAATATAATATGGGATTTTTTAGTAACCTATTTGGTAACACAGTTGCCAATGAAGAATTAGCAAACAAAATTAATAACGGTGCAATGCTCGTAGATGTTCGCAGTCAAGGCGAATTTGCGGCAGGAAGTGCTAAAGGGGCTATCAATATACCCCTAGAGAGCATACAAAGCCAATTGGCAAAATTTAAAAACAAAAGTCATATTGTGGTTTTTTGCAGAAGTGGTAACCGCAGCGGACAAGCCAAAGCAATCTTGAATCAATTGGGCATTACCAATGTAACAAATGGTGGCACTTGGAATGATGTGGCCAGTTTACAATCAACAGTAAAATAAATACAAAAAACCTCAGCAGTAAATATAAAAAAGATGAATCCACTCTTAAAAGAAATAACAAGTCAATGGCATATTATGCGCATCATACGTCTAATGATAGGCATCATGATTATTGCACAAGCTTTTGCAGGGCGCAATGTAATGGTAGGAATCCTGGGTGTAATATTCACTGCGATGGCTCTTTTTAATGTCGGATGCTGCGGAAGTAATGGCTGTATTCCAAACAAAAAATCAACAAATAACCCAAATGAATTTACTTATGAAGAAGTGGTTTAAGTCAAGTGTTTTGTATTTGATTGGTGCAGCTATTGGCGCACTGGCTGGATATATTTACTGGCAACAAGTAGGTTGCTCATCTGGCTCATGTGCCATCACATCGAGCCCCATCAATAGCACCTTATATGGTGCACTGATGGGTAGTTTGTTTTTCAGTTTTTTTAAAAAAGAGAAAAAAATCATACAATAAACCTTTTAAAATAATCATACTTATGAAATTTAATGAAATCATCCAATCAGAAAAACCTATACTGATCGACTTTTTTGCCGAATGGTGCGGACCTTGTAAAGCAATGGCCCCAATTTTAAAACAAGTAAAATCAGCCATAGGTGACAATGCCACCATTATTAAAATTGATGTAGATAAAAATCAACAAATAGCCCAAGATTATCAAATTCAAGGGGTGCCAACTTTGATGATTTTTAAAAATGGTAAACAACTTTGGCGACAAAGTGGTGTAGTACCTGCCAATCGATTAACAGATATCATTAAATCTTTTGCTTAATTTAAACCCTCCAAAAAAAATAAAAATCAATATGACAAAAACTTTTAAATCATTATTATGGATGATGCTTATATCATTCAATGTAATTGCCCAAACAGCACCCTTTGAAGTATACATAGAACCCTTAAATATCAGTGGCTTAGCAGGTTTACAAGCCTTTGCATGGGGGCAACACAATGGAAAAATCCTGGCTATTGGTGGTCGTAAAGATGGATTACATGAACGACAACCTTTTGCTGCTTTTGATGTACCTGGTCACAATACCAATTTGATTGTAATTGATCCAGTAGCAATGCAATCATGGAGTGCCCCTTTGGCTTCATTACCTACAGCAATGCAAGAACAATTAAGTTCAACCAATATGCAATTTTATCAAGAAGGGGATTATTTGTATGTAGCAGGTGGATACGGATACAGTGCAACATCAGCTGATCATATTACCTATCCTAACCTGACCGCGATTAAAGTGCCAGATGTCATAAATGCTGTAATCAATGCCAATGCATTTACAAGCTATTTTCGACAAATTACAGATACAATGTTTGCATTGACAGGTGGCTATTTTAATAAAATATATAATACATTTTATTTAACAGGCGGACAAAAATTCATAGGTAGATATAATCCTATGGGACCAAATAACGGACCTGGTTTTATACAAGTGTACTCAAACGCCATTAGAAAATTTGTGATCAATGACAATGGTATCAATTTGACAATATCTCACTTGCCTTCAATCATAGACACCAATAACCTCCATCGGAGAGATTATAATGTTGCTCCACAAATAATGCCCAATGGACAAGAAGGGCTCACTGCTTTTTCAGGTGTATTTCAAAAAAATGTAGATCTCCCTTTTTTAAATTGTGTAAATATTGATAGCAACGGTTACAATGTCAACAATGCTTTTTCACAATACTATAATCATTATCATTGTGCACATATCCCCTTATTTAGTGCAAGTGCAAACGAGATGCATACTGTTTTTTTTGGAGGTATTGCACAGTATCATGACAGCGTAGGCATCCTGGTACAAGATAATAATGTTCCATTTGTAAAGACCATTGCACGGGTAACGCGAACCGGTACGGGTGTCATGTCTGAATATAAGTTGCCCGTAGAAATGCCAGCATATTTAGGAGCTGGCTCAGAATTTATTCCTATTGAAAGTTTACCACATTATGCAAATGAAGTGATAAAATTAGATGATTTAATAGCAGACACTACTTTGGCAGGCTATATATATGGAGGTATCAATAGTACAGCGCCCAATATATTTTTTACAAACAACGGCACCCAAAGTACTGCAAGTAGTCAATTGTTTAAAGTGTTTATTATCAAAAAGTCAACGGTAGGTTTCGATCAATTGAATGTGCAAAGCACGGGTAGTTTAAAAATGATGGTATCTCCAAATCCTAATGATGGTGATTTTACGATTAATTACTCATTAAAGTCAAACACAGATGTAAAGATTACGATACATACTCAGGAAGGAAAGTTGATGGAAGTGATTACCTTAAAAAACCAAAGCTCAGGTGATCATCAATATGTGAAAAGCATGAACAATAAATACCAAACTAGTGCTTATATCATAACCCTTGAAACAGCTCATGAAAAAGTAACACAAAAAATGATGCTTAACATAGATTAAATATGGTTAAATAAAGTCTTTTTTGCCCTGTGTAACATTTATTACAAAAAAAATGTCATGGTTTGAATATCTTTGAGTATAATATTATTCACTTAAAAAAATCAATACTATGAAAAACAATATGGGTACTTTAGACAAAGTCGTCAGGATAGTCATTGCCCTCGTGATTGCAGGTTTATATTTTGCAGAAAAAATTTCAGGCACCACAGCCATCATCTTATTGTCGCTGGCCATCATTTTTATCATCACGAGTTTCTTAAGTTTTTGTCCTTTGTATTTGCCTTTTGGTATTTCTACACGAAAAAAAGATACCAATTAATTACGAAACATTTCAGATGAAAATAATGCTGAAGATTCATTCATGATTGAAATGACCATAAAATAAGGAGGTTTGCATGAATCATTCCCTTTATTATTTGATTAAATAAAATGGTATAAAGCTAAAGATAATGAATGTCCAATATGCTTCTAAAAGTCTGATAAAGAAGGTTTGCAAGGATTCATCACATATTTGTATATACTGAAGAGCCCAACGACAAAAAATTCATTTAAACCCTTAAAAACAAACAACAATTTTAATATAAGAATTTCTAAAAACTACAAAACATGACATTTATTGAATTTATCAAACAACCCTGGCCGTGGTATGTAGCAGGCCCACTCATCGGTCTAACCGTACCCACATTACTGATCATTGGAAATAAATCATTTGGCATCAGCTCATCATTGAGACATATGTGTGCTGCATGTATTCCTGCTAATATTTCATTTTTTAAATATGATTGGAAAAAAGAAATATGGAATTTATTATTTGTAGCAGGTATTTTTCTGGGCGGTCTTCTCACGATGTATTTTTTAGCAAACCCCAATCCAATTGAAATTAATCCAAATTTAAAATCAGAATTAGCTAATTATGGCATTACTGATTTTACCCAATTAGTGCCTGCAGATATTTTTAGCTGGCAAGCATTGTTTACCCTTAGAGGTTTTATCATGATTGTTGTAGGTGGATTTATGGTTGGCTTTGGCACTCGTTATGCAGGAGGATGTACAAGTGGTCATGCAATCATGGGTTTGTCTACTTTGCAATGGCCTTCACTAATAGCTACTTGCTGTTTTATGATTGGTGGCTTTATCATGGCCAATTTGATATTGCCATTTATTTTATCACTTTAATGGATTGATTTAAAAAAAAAAATTATGCAACAAATAGAAACAAATACAGATTTTGAAGTACGTTCACTTGATGCGATGTGTGTCAATGAAAGTCAAATAGAACACAAATGGTATCATAAAATTAAATACCTTGTAGTAGGTATTGCCTTTGGTATCATCTTTATAAAAGCGGAAATCATCAGTTGGTTTCGTATACAAGAAATGTTTAAATTACAATCGTTTCATATGTACGGAGTTATAGGAAGTGCAGTGCTGGTGGGAATCATCTCTGTCTGGCTTATCAAAAAATTTAATATCAAAACCATCTATGGTGAAAAAATTGAATTTCATCCCAAAACATTTAACAAGGGACAGATTTATGGTGCTCTAATATTTGGCTTAGGCTGGGCTATTACAGGCGCTTGTCCTGGTCCGTTATATGCGCAAATCGGTACAGGTGCATGGGTGATTTCTATTACTTTATTGAGTGCTATTGCTGGTACATGGTTTTATGGATTGATAAGGGAAAAATTACCTCACTAACAAAATTGTAATATCTTTTCAATCATGAGCAACGAAGAACACATACAAAATGATTCATTGATAAAAGTCATTTTAAAATTGTTGACGATTATAACCGTGTTAATCACAAGTGTTATCATTGTTTTGATATTTGCTGTCTTTCAACCAAATATTTTGAGTTGGTTTAAAAAAAGCGATGAAACCATAGCGAATGAATTGGCAAAAAAACAATCATTTGAAAAATGGGAGGCCAGTAATAAACTTAACAAAGAAATGAATAGCTTTTGGGTGGCCGCAGATATGAATCAAGTGAATGGTGATAGCAATTATAAAAAACAACTTGCATATGGTAAAGCCTTGATTGCCCACACAGCAACTTATTTAGGACCCAAAGGAAGTGTGATGCATAGTACCAATGGCATGAATTGTCAAAACTGCCATCTGGATGCAGGTACCAAAGCATGGGGTAACAATTATGGCGCAGTATTTTCAAGTTATCCAAAATATAGGGCCAGAAGTGGACAAGAAGAGGATATTTATAAAAGAATAAACGATTGCATGGAACGTAGTTTGAATGGAAAAGCACTCGCCGTTGAAAGTAAAGAAATGCAGGCAATGAAAGCCTATATTGAGTATTTAGGAAAAAATGTACAAAAGGGTGAAAAACCAAAAGGTGTGGGTATTTATGAGTTGGCATTTATGGACCGCCCAGCCGACCCTGTCAAAGGCAATGCCTTGTATATGGCTAAATGTCAAAGTTGCCATCAAGCCAATGGTGAGGGTTTAATAGCAGCAGACCAAACTGAGTACACCTATCCCCCACTTTGGGGTCAGCATTCTTACAATCAGGGTGCAGGATTATTTCGTTTAAGCCGGTTCGCGGGTTATATTAAATACAATATGCCTCAAGGTGTAAGCTTCCCTAATTCACAATTAACTGATGAAGAAGCATGGGATATAGCTGCCTTTGTCAATTCTCAACCCCGCCCCAGTAAAGATTTACGTAATGACTGGCCTAAAATTGCAGAAAAACCGATTGACCATCCCTTTGGTTTGTATGCTGATACTTTTACCGAGAGCCAACATAAATACGGACCCTTTAAGCCTATTGCAGATGCAAAGAAAAAACAACAAGTAAAGAATGAAAAAAAAAGTATTTAAAATGAAACATATAAAATTAATCTTATTTACGAGCTTCCTATTACTGGCCATCAATAGCACTATATCAGCACAAGGTCGTGAACATAAAGTGATATTTCAATTTACCAATGCCATAGACACCAATCAAGAAAAAGCCTTTGTAAAACAATTAGAAAATCTTAGCGATTATTGGCCTGATGCCTCTTTTGAAGTAGTTTTATATAATCAAGGTATTGAATTGGTCATGTCGAAGAATCAATTATTTTTATCGAGATTAAATGCACTTCATCAAAAGGGTATCCAATTTAAGGTTTGCGAAAACACCTTAATCAATAGAAAAATAAGTAAGGATGTTTTTATACCTGAAATTGTAGAATACGTAAAGGCAGGGATTGCTGAAATAGTGGAAAAACAAGAACAAGGCTGGATTTACATCAAAGGGGGTTTTTAGCCCTATCCTATTTTAAAAAAAATAAAGAAAAAGTTGACATGAATAAAAGAAGAAATTTTATCAAATCCTTAGGGGCTATTGGTATAGGAGCTGGGGTATTAGCCCCTCTTAGTCATTTTGCAAATAATCAAGTGCATGATCAAACCGATGATAAGCCATTGTCAACTTCTTTGTCGCATGAAGCAATGACCATTAGCATTTTACAAACGACTGATGTTCATTGTCAAATTCACCCGCATGATGAATTGTTTTGGGAAGATGAGCAAGCTGTTTTTAGAAAAACAGGTGGGTATGCTTATTTGTCGGCCATGCTTCATACTTTGAAGAAAAAAAATCCGCTGACTTATATTATTGATACGGGCGACATGTTTCAAGGGAGTGAGTTAAGTGTCAAAACAACAGGTAAAGCATTTGTACCTATATTAAATGCCATGCCCTACGACTTATATTTACCGGGCAATTGGGAAGTGATTTATGGAAAAAAGAATATGCAAACATTAATGGGTTCATTAAACGCACCCAAAATATGCACCAATATGTATCATGATCTGGGGAATGGTATTAGAGGTGAGCTAATTTTTAGACCCTATGAAATTTGGCAAATTGCAGGTATTAAAATTGGCTTCTTAGGATATACCGATCCATTGGTTCCATTGCGTCAAAGTCCCAATTATAGTAAAGGAATCATTTATTCAAAACCAGAAGAAAACTTAGCCCATTATATTGATGTTTTAAAAAATCAGGAACAATGTATTTATATCATCATGATAGCTCATCTGGGATTGTCACAACAAATTGCTTTAGCTAATATGCCTGAATGTGAAGGTGTCAATTACATACTTGGTGGTGACACCCACGAAAGGGTGCGTAAACCTATTGTTTGTAAATATGCCAAGGTTGTTGAACCCGGTGCATTTGGTTCGTTTATTGGCAAGCTTGATTTAACCATCGTTGATGGCAAAGTAATTGAGGACGCCTATGAATTGATTGAAGTAGACCCTTCAGATGTGAAAGCTGATAAAGAAATTCAATCATTACTTCTTGAAAATGAAGAAGTATATAGTGAACATATCCATACCATAGTTGGCTACAGTACCATTCCCTTATATCGGTATTTTGTGGTTGAAAACCCGATTGATACCATGATATTAAACGCTTTACATTGGCAGTTTCCGGCTATTGATATAGTGTTGTCAAATGGCTTTCGCTTCTGCCCTCCACGCACCACACCTGACCATACAGGCAATATCCCTATCACCAATGGGTTTGTTTTTGATATGCTACCCGTTGATAGTACTGTAAGAACCGCAAAGGTAACTGGTAAGCAACTCATTGAATGGCTTGAAAAGGAACTCAATAATGTTTTTGCTAGCGATGCCTCGAAACGTTTTGGCGGTTGGGTGGTTAAATTTCAAGGAATGGAAGTTTCATTTAATGCTTTTGGCGAAATAGGCAAACGAATACAAAACATCACCATTAAAGGACAAGAAGTATCACTTGACAAAATGTATTCTATACTTGCATGCGAAAGAGATGGAGATCCTGAAGATATGTTGTGTAGAATCAAAGGCGTTAAAGAGGCAAAAAATACCGATAAAACATTGCATAAAGTAATGCTGGCTTACCTCAGTAAAAACTCTCCGGTAACCCCCACCCCTGCCCAAAATGCAAAAATCTTAGATGCTCCTACCACCTTACTTACACAAGTATCAGGTGTTGATTACGAGTTTAGATAATTTTTTTTTGGGTATGTGATGAATGTTACAAAAAGAGCGTAATGAAAATGTCAACTTTGCAACATTACAAAACAAAGTATTTTATAAAGTTGAAAAAACATTTCCTAATCATTCTCTTTTTCGTGTTGTCCATTTCAGAAGTTTTAGCACAACACCAAGAATTATCAGAATTACCTAATACCTGGAAGCCTCAAAGTAAAACGAAAACCAGTGAAATTCATTCGATATTACAGGCATTTCAACACAGCACTGTGAGTGGACATTTTAGGTATTTTTTTATGACTACTAATAATGAAGAGCCATATACCGATTATTTTGCCAACGCAGTTGGAGGTGGTTTAAAATTTGAAACAGCCCCATTTCATCATTTTCAAGCTGGCATCAGTGGATTTTATATATTCAATATTGGTTCATCTGATTTTGCAAAAGCTGATCCTGTTACAAAGCAATCAAGTCGTTATGAGATAGCATTATTTGATATTGAAGATCCAAATAACAAATCAAATATGGATAGATTGGAAGAATTGTATTTAAGTTACCATTTCAACAATGCAAAACTCACATTTGGCAAACAAATGATAAATACCCCATTCATCAATTTACAAGATGGCAGAATGAGACCAACGGGTGTTGAAGGACTTTGGGGTACCATGAATACGCCTAAAAAAATAAAATTAGAGGGCGGATATCTTTATAGAATCTCTCCCCGTAGTACTTTATCCTATTATGATATTGGCAAATCGATGGGTATATACCCTTCTGGTGTAAATATGGATGGCTCAAAATCAAATTATAAAGATCATATAGAAAGTAAAGGGGTATTGATTGCAGGAATCACAAGTCAATCATTAAAACATACTAAACTGCAAGTTTGGAATCAATTTGTAGAAAATGTGTTTAATACAACTTTGGTACAAGCAGATTATTTAATGGACAAAAAAAATGGGCATCAAATTGATATTGGGGTACAATCCATAGTCCAATTGCCAGTGCATCAAGGTGGTCATGAAGAGATTAATAAAACCTATTTCTCACCTCAAGCACATTCATTTACCTATGGGGCAAAAGTAGGTTGGCATCATCGTCAATTTGAAACAAGTTTAAATTACAATCGGATTACCTCGGCGGGTAGGTATTTGATGCCACGTGAATGGGGTCGCGAACCCTTCTATACATTTATGCCCAGAGAACGCAATGAAGGCCTGGGTGACGTACATGCTTTCAGCCTTAAACTTAACTATACCATACCTTCTATGCGATTAAAAGCCAATACGGGTATAGGCTATTACGATTTACCAAGCGTTACCAATTATAAACTCAATAAGTATGGAATGCCCTCTTATGCACAATTCAATTTCGATCTAAGATATGAATTTGCAGGCATGCTGAAAGGTTTTGATGCCCAATTGCTTCTTGTTCATAAATTGAATACTTCTAAAGAAACACTTGAAAGCAAACATATTTTTAATAAAGTGAATATGACACAAGTAAATGCTGTTCTAAACTTTAGGTATTGATTCACTCATTTGTTCTTTGGTGCGTCTTTGTTTCTTAAACATGCATATTGGTTTGAATTACATAATTTCAAGAACTACAATTCATCAATCAAATGCATAAACACAGCATAAACATTATTGTCATTCCGTGCGTCGCTCTATTAAAGATCATTGAATGAAAAAGAATGCAGACACGGAATCTCATTCGTTTTCAATAACGACCACTAATACCAATGACACCTTAAAGATAGATAGGAAGATGTCGCAATAGGCTGAGGGATGACACTTCGATCTGGTTTTGAATAAAATTTCAAGAACTACAATTCATCAGTCAAATGCATAAACACAGCATAAACATTATTGTCATTCCGTGCGTCGCTCTATTAAAGATCATTGAATGAAAAAGAATACAGACACGGAATCTCATTCGATTTCTTTAACGACCACTAATACCATTGACACCTTAAAGATAGATAGGAAGATCCCGCAAGGCTGGGATGACATGGCTTGCAAAATTCAAGTGCCGTCATGCATAAACAGCAACATTCTTGTCTGGGGGGGGGGCTCTTTTAAGGTCTTGATTGAAAAGGGGGGACGGACGTTTTCAATAACGACCACTAATACCAATTGGAGTTACTACCTTTGAGTGGACTAAAAAGTTAAGAGATTTAAGTATTAACTTTAAATCATGATAGAACAATTAAGAAAGTACAGCAAAGAATATAAGATTAAGGCTGTAGAACTAAGTAGACAACGAGGTAGTATGAAAGAGATCGCCGATGAATTGGGCATATCTTCTAAAAATATTAGTCGCTGGAATAAAGAATATGAAGCTGGTAAGTATTCAGAAAACTATATTCATTCTAATTCAAAAAGTAAGGAGCAATTAGAGAATATAGCATTAAGAAAAGCTTTACGTGATGCAGAATTAGAACGAGATATATTAAAAAGGCTCTTGGCATCTTCTCCAAGAGCGACAGGTAAAATATGTGTTTATACAAAAATATCAGCACCTATATCCTGTTGAGAAGATGTGTCAAGTGTTTAGAGTCAGTAAAAGCAGTTATTACAAATGGACGCATAAAAAACCAACTAAACAACATATACGAAATACGATGTTAAAAACAGAAATAGAAAAAATATACCGAACTAGTAAGGGCAGATATGGAAGTCCACGAATAACCAAAGAGTTAAACATGCAAGGTATTGCTGTATCCAAAGTATTGGTAGCAAAATTGATGCAACAGCTTCATTTACGAAGTATTGTGAAAAGAAAATATAAGGTTACCACCGATTCATCTCATAAGTATCCAGTGGTAGACAATAGATTAAATAGAGCTTTTAAAACCACTACAGAAAATGTAGCTTGGGTATCAGACATAACCTATATAGCAACCTCAGAAGGCTGGCTATATTTAACCACGGTACTCGATTTGTTTGATAGAAAAGTAATAGGATGGGCATTAAGCAACACTATGAAATCCAGCGAAACAGTTATACCTGCATTTAAAATGGCAAAATTAAATAGGCCCATAAATAACAACCAACCACTAATTTTTCACTCCGATAGAGGTATTCAATATGCTTGTAAAGAATTTACGGATGTATTAGCTACTCATAAAAACATTATTAGAAGCATGAGCAGGAAAGGAAACTGTTGGGATAATGCTGTTGCAGAAAGCTTTTTTAAATCAATAAAAACAGAATTAGTTTATCATAACAAATATCAAACCCGCGAAGAAGCTGAACTATCCATTTTTGAATATATTGAAACATTTTATAACACCAAAAGAAGACATCAACAATTAGACAACTTGACCATTTTAGAATATCAAAAAATATTTAATAACCTTTTAAAAATGTAGCTTAAATGACTAATATTTTTTGTCCACTTCATGGAAGACTGGCAATTAATACTGTATCAAGCTGAAAAAATTACACAATGCTAATATTGAGTGGGAGTCATTAGGGGGCGCGTAAAATATAAGTTTAAAGAAATTAATGCAGAAAGAATAGAGATAGTCAGATTGGATGGTGGCAATAATGCAATTATAGGCCGGTTTGGAGCTAGCAGAGCAATTGCAAAATTGAAGCGTGTTGGCAAAATAAAAAAGAAAGATTTGATAAATGGTGTAGTGAGGCAGACGACATTAACTTTTCTACATCCAAATATTGTTTATGATAAAGTATCAAAGCAGATTATCTGGCAGGAAAATAGTTTGCAGCTTAACGATATTGAACAAATAATTAAGGATGCAGACGATGACATTTACAAAAGATTCAAAATGGGTTAACGAACGGCAAAATTAATCAAAGTTTCGAAAAAATATCCTAAAGCTTTATGATGCACGATGTTTAATAACAGGATGTGAAATAGAGTCGGTTTTAGATGCAGCCCATATAATTTCACATTCAAGCAGTGGGTTGAATTCACAAGATAATGGGATATTGCTTCGAAGTGACATATATTTTGTTCGATAGCAACTTAATTAATATAAATCCATCTACATTCGAAATATTAGTTGACTCGTCTTTGTACAATTCAGAATATTATAAATATCACCAACAAAAAGTAATTCTTCCAATACGAAATGTGAACCTAATTAGAAGATGGAATAATATCAAAAAGGTATTACATTCATCATAAGTTTCCTGTCGGTTGGTTTTCCTTCTTTCGATATTATTATATCATAAGATTATTAATTTATTTCATAATTTGATATGGATGATTGTTGAAATTGAATTCTTATCTCATTTTAAAAATAGTTTACTAGTTTGGTTGGTTACCATCCAATTTAAAAAATCCATTTAACCCACCATACCTTCTCTAATGCCTTATAACTATTTTTTTGACAATAGATATTCCATCTGCTGTTTTCATTCGTAAAAAGTAGAGCCCATTTACACATTGCGTGGTTGGAATGGTTTCGTTGGTATGGTTGTTACCTTCTTGATGAATCACAACTTGTCCCATGCTATTGATTAAATCAATTTGGTAGTGGGTTTGAAAGGGGAATGTCAGTTGAATGTATTCGTTCGATGGGTTAGGAGATAGTAATAAATCAGCTTCTTGAAGCTCGGTATTCATCATATTGGTAGCTACGTCATCAACTCTAATGACTTTTACTTCATCAATATAATAGTAGGCGCCAGGTCCCACACTCCCCACTAATCCGTCACCCAGTTCTTCTGAGCGTCCCTCGCTCTGAAGCCCCATTTTGTAGCTTTCAGCTACCAACGTAAAGCATATTTCCCATTTCTCAGTTGCGTATTTGTTCTTCGAATCTTCTCATTTCGCAAGCCCTAAATTCTTGATTGCCTCTGCCTATATCCTGCAATAAAAATACTTTGTAAAATTCTTCCATTCTCCAATCGCTTGGTGACCCACTAAACGAAATATATAATTGTTTGTGAAAAGGGAGTACTAAAATTATACAGAAGCAGCTTGCTCAATTATTGTAATATAACATATTAGCTGAATGAGACTAAACACCTTGTTTGGTGGGTCACCAACCAATAGCGAAATACATTTAACCCACCATTTCACCTAATGCCTTATAACTATTTTTTTGACAATAGAAATGCCATCAGCTGTTATCATTCGTAAAAAGTAGAGCCCATTTACACAGTGCGTGGTTGGAATGGTTTTGTTGGTTTGGTTGTTTCCTTCTTGATGAATCACAACTTGCCCCATGCTATTGATTAAATCAATTTGGTAGTGGGTTTGAAAGGGAAATGTCAATTGAATATATTCGTTCGATGGGTTAGGAGATAGCAATAAATCAGCTTCTTGACGCTCGTTATTCATTATATTGGTAGCTACGTCATCAACTCTAATGACTTTTACTTCATCAATATAATAGTAGGCGCCAGGTCCCACACTCCCCACTAATCCATCACCCGGAACTGAAAGAGGCATAGTGACATTATCTAAATTCCCGATAAGGAGGTATTGTATGTTCGACACTGCAGGTGTATAATCAAAGGTTACAAGGGTCCAGTTGGTTTTATCGGTGATCGCCTGAGGGGTATTATAAATGGCGCCATTGGGCACATAAGCAGGTATAGGATTGATTGCTTGGTAAGCTGTATAGTTCGGGAATGAAAAAGGAGAAGTGCCAAGTGCCATACCCATAGAAGTAGCACCATTACTGGTTTCTGCAAGGGATGTTTTATATTGAATTCTATAGGGGATGCCTGCAATTAAAGGGGCGCTGAGTTGCACTTGAATATATTCTCTTCCGTTCGGAAAGGGATAATAGGAATGCGTGCCTAAAAGTCCAGCATAACTGTTGCCATGTGAGGGTGTTTGTACACCAGCCGTATTGGAGGGTGTTTGCATATTGTTATTCATGCAGGGTCTGTACAGATCGGGTGTTGACCCATTGACAATGATTGAATTCCAATTAGGCACTGCAGGATCCCAGAGATTACCTGGCGAGCCGTTGCAAAATGCAGCATTGTCTTCAAAACTATCATTGGGTACAAAATTCAATTGTGCGACGCTTGTTTGAATAGACAAGCTGAATAAAGCTGTTGCAAATAAGTAGAGATATATTTTCATGATGTACTGTTAGTATTTTTTAGATTTAAATAAACCCAAACAAATCGTTGAATCATAGGTTGTGTTTATTTGAAAGTAAAATTAGTTCGTCGTTTGCAATTTTTACAATGTTGAACGCTTAGCATGAGTATTCGTTGCGGATAATATTGCTTACAAACTTTACGATATGCTTGTTAATATTGACTTTCAAGCAATTGATGTTCTTTGTCATCAGTATGTAAAATTTAATTTATTGCAATTGTATGGCATTTTATAAGTCGCTTTCGTGATTGATAAGTCCCCGCAGATTCACCGACTCGGGACTCTATGGTTCATATAATTTTTATGTTTTGAAAATTTCATTTATAAAATTTATTATCAAAACCGCAGAGTCCCAAGATTCATTATTCATAATACATGATTTGTGTGGTGGAGACTCAACGGGGACAAAAGGCTTCCCCGGGAGGTGCATGCGGCATTCAGCAGCACCAGTGGTGGCTAATTGATATTGCCATTTTGTATCTTTCTACACTATGTAAGCTTCGAAAATGGCAATGAAATACCACCGCCTTCCATTGCGGTATCTGAAGGAGGGCTTGAAAGCTAGTCGAAGGCGTATGAAGTATAAGAACCTGCCATTGAGGCAGGCGGAGATGCCATTGAAGCAGTCGGAGACGCTGTTGAGAAAAGCGGAGTTTGTATTGAGATGATTTCAAAGCATTCCCTGTGCTTTTCATACTGACCCTTCCTAAAATTACTTGACAGTTTTGGGGTTAATATATAATTTAATTGTCAAGATTTTATGTTGTTACTGGAACAACATTACGAATATTTTTTTACTTCTAAATTTACTTTTCAGGCAATTCGTTATTCCTGATTTTAGATGTCATGTTGTCTGACCCTTCCTGAAAGAAACTAAACACCTTGTTTGGAGAGACACCGGCCAATAGATAAAAGAAAGTGATTGCGATTATTGGATGACTGCGAAGTAGCTAAGGAATATGGCAGGGTAGATGAAGTACTCATATGAAATGCAAAAAAGACGATGGATTTGTTTTCATCGATTGAAATTTATTAAAAAACCGTTCGTTTAAGTGAGCGGGTTTTTATTTTTTTTTAAAAAAAAATATGATTCAAATAAGAGTACCTTGTGAGAATTCAAAACCAAAAAAATACCATGAAGTCAACAATTCAAGATTTATTAGTAATGTTCTTCATGGTGATCATGTTGAGCGCAATGGACGCAAACGCACAAGTCCCAAAATTATTTAATTATCAGGGCATCGCCCGCGATATTAAAGGAAATCCTTTAAGTAATCAGAAGATGTCGCTGAAACTTTCTGTACTTCCTACGGCTGATGCTATCAATGCTGAATATGAAGAAATACAATTGGTAATCACCAATGAATTTGGTTTATACACATTACAAATAGGTAACGGTGCACCCCTCGTAGGCGAAATGAAAACTGTAAAATGGGAAACTGGTAATAAATACATCAAGATTGCAATAGACCCAACCGGTGGTACTAATTATATAGATGCAGGTACTAATCAATTGTTGTCTGTTCCTTATGCCATCTACGCTGACAAGGCTGGTGTAACGGATAATAGCGGTAATGACAGAACAAGAGCTGGTGTAATTTCTACTTCAGCCGCAGGTACAGGTACCATTAACTACCTCACAAAATTTACAGCCGCCAATACGATTTACAATTCGCAAATTTATGACAATGGTACAAGCATCGGTATCGGAACTGCGACACCATCAGCTTTGGCTAAATTACATTTTTTAACTACAGTGGGTAATATCGAACATATTCGTATGCAAAATACGAATAGTACAGGATTTGGCAAATTCATCATGTATAATGATGTGGCCGCTTCCTATGCCAACTTTACTAAATATGGAACTGCTTATGTCGGTGGTTATGCAGGTATTACTTCCAAATACCCTTTTGGAAATCTATTGGCTTTTGGAAACAATGGACAGGTAGCAGGAGATGGGAAGGGGAGATTCTTAATTACTTCTGCGGGAAATATTGGCATAAGCCTTTCAAAAGGTGGCACAAGTAAGTTAAAATTCCATGCAGATTTTACAACTGAAAATGTGAGTATTGGTGGGAATGCAGATCCTGTAAATCGTGTACATTTAAACAACACCGATGGTGCAGATATGACAATGGGTATTACAAATAATACGTCAGGACATACAGCAGCAGACGGTTTATTAATCAGAGAAAATGGTAATGCAGCTTCGATTATAAATAAAGAAAATAGTACACTTAGCCTTGGGACCAATAATGCCGCTACCATTTCAATTTTAGCAAATGGAAATACTGGAATTGGCACTATTTCTCCCACAACCAAGCTTGATGTGAGCGGACAAGTTAGAATACAGGGAGGACTGCCTGGTAAGGGAAAAGTTTTAACTTCCGATTCTACAGGATTAGCTGCCTGGCAAACACCCACATGGGTAACAGGATATAATGGATTCGACAATTTTCTTCCCAAATTTTTTGGTGGAGGTGATACTTTGTTAAATTCCAGTATAGCTGATAATGGATTAGGTCAAGTAGGAATTGGCACGCTGTTTCCGACAAATGCATTACACATCAAAAATAGCAGCTCAAGTATCAGACTCGAAGATGGTGATGATAATACATTTCTTTATATTGGTGCACCCGATCCTTCTAATTTTGCTACCGGAGGTATTGGCACTATCACTAATCATGAATTGCCTTTTTTTACAAATAATGTAGAACACCTGGTAATTAAAGCAGATGGGAAAATAGGGATAAATACAAATACACCTGTTGCAGATTTTGAAGTAAATGGGAATATTAAAGCAGATACAATATTTGCATCAACTTATTCAGGATTTGACACTGCAGGGTATTTTGTTGCGAAAAGTTTAAATATCGGAGTTGGAAATAAATATGGGGTATATGCTAACGCGATCAATGGAGCGAATAATTATGCTGTGTATGGCCGTGCCATCAGTTCAGCAAATAACTATGGTGTGTCTGGTAATGCCCTCAACGGAACCGATAATTATGGGGTTTATGGCACCGCTTTTTTGCAGATAGGTAAAGGTACTGGGGTATATGGCAGGGGCAAACAAACAGGGGTATTTGGCCAGGCAGATAGTGCAAGTGTGAGTCAAACTAATTATCTTGGTTTAGTTGACGGATTTAAGGAAGCAATCGGTGTTTTCGGAAAGGGAAAAATGATCAATGGACAAGGTTATTTTGCAAATATAGGTGTTGCCGGCAGTGCTGTTGATAATACAAACCTTTTTAATATTGGGGTTTTAGGAGAAGCAAGTCCGAATAACCTGAACAGTAATAACTATGCAGGATATTTTATAGGCGATACCTATGTGGATGGACTTCTCGGAGCTGAGGAAGCATATATTGCAGGATCGCTTCAAGTTTCTAATGGCGCGCAATTGTATGGTACTGTCAATACCGGAGATCTTAATGTTGGTGGCATGCTCACAAAATTAGGTGGTTCATTTAAGATAGATCATCCACAGGACCCTGCCAATAAATTCCTCATACATAGTTTTGTGGAAAGCCCCGATATGATGAATATCTATAACGGTAATATTATATCAGATCAAAAAGGTGAGGCGATAGTAATGCTACCCACTTATTTTGAAGCAGAAAATAAAGAGTACAGGTATCAGTTAACCGTAATAGGAAAGGATGCAAGAGCATTTGTAAAAGAGGAAATTCAGAATAACCAATTTATCATTAAGTCAAGTGAACCAAATACCAAAGTAAGCTGGCAGGTAACCGGTGTAAGAAAGGATACATGGGCAAATGAGCATAGAATAATAGATGTAGTGGAAAAAACTTCCGCAGAAAAAAATCTTTATCTTCATCCTGAATTTTTGAATGTACCAGCAACAAAAGGACTAAGATTAAAAAGAATTAAATTCTTCTCTTCGAAGATTCTGTGTTAATTTCCAAGCATATTTCATTATTTTTTCCCAACTCCTAACTCTCCAAAGCATGCGACTTCGTGAGTCTTATGTTCCCTGTTTGCCACAGGCAAGTTTATCGGCTGTGTCGATTTCTCTTTTCTTTGCTGTCCCTTTTACCGAAATTTAGATTTTACTTTTTTAAACCATTTTGTTTGCTTTGAAAATAGACTATCGCGATCGCTGTCTTAAATACAAGGGTTCATGGTATGCACAAATTTTTATCTACAGCATTTTAATCCTGATTAAAATCATAAATTAATCATTTATCATGTGCTAACTTTGTTCTAAGGAGTTTGCCGAAAATCCATTTCAAGAGTAAGCACAATAATTAAGGTATGAAAAAAATAATTCTAGGCGTTTATTTGTTGTTATGTGCGTTTTTTGTTTCTGCACAAACAGCACCAAATGATAATGTTTCCAATTTGCGTGGCAACAACGGAAGTAAGTACACGTTTACCACTACCGGCACATTAGAGGGCAGCTTATGGGGAGGCATGGAAGGCGTTTACACAGACGATTCGAAGTTAGGCAAAGCGGCAGTGCATGCAGGTATTTTGCGCCCTGGCGAAACTGGTTCTGTTACCATCACCATACTCGCAGGAAGAAGTCGTTATCTTGGCAGTATGCGTAATGGAATTCATTCCTTTGACTATGGTTCTTGGGGTGGTAGTTTTCAATTTAATGAAGTCTCTAAGGTAAGGCCGAATGTTGCAGAAGCACCAGCAATAATGAAAGACTTAAGGGGGAATAACGGAAAAACTTATACGTATGTAATTACAGGAACGAGTGATGGAAGTGTATGGGGTGGTGCCGATGGTGTGTATACCGATGATTCAAAATTAAGTACAGCTGCTGTTCATGCGGGCATATTGAATGTTGGTGAATCGGCATCCGTTAAAGTGACTGTTCTACAAGGTCAAGAAGTTTATAAGGGGAGTACGCAAAACGGTATTACAAGCAATAACTATGGCTCATGGCAAGGTAGTTTTAGTTTTGGGAATATTTCCAAACCTTCTATTTCTAACGCTCCAACCAATATGACTGCTTACAGAGGGAAAATTGGTCAGGTATTTACCTTTAATGTAGTTGGTAGCAATTCGGGTACAGTTTGGGGTGGTGCAAATGGTATTTATACCGACGACTCGCCATTGAGTACTGCAGCTGTGCATGCAGGCAAGGTGAGAGTAGGAGAGGAAGCCGTTATCAGGGTAAGAGTTGTAGCACCTAAAGCTAGTTATCAAGGGAACAATAAAAATGGGATTACCACAAAGAATTATGGAGCATTTCAAGGAAGTTATGTATTTGAATAAACAGTGGTTATACCGTCGTAAAAAATCCATTTAACAGGGCTGTCCCACTCTCTGAAGTATGCGGCTTCGATTTATGTGGCTTCGTGAGACTTATGTTCCCTGTTTGCCATAGGCAAGTTTATCAGCTGTGTCGATTTCTCTTTTCTTTGCTATCCCATCTATTGTAATTCATATTTTTCTATTTAACCATGTTGATTACCTTGAAAGTATATTAGTTTTGGGAGCAACCTACAAGCTTCTAATGCAAACTTTATTCATCTATACGTTTCAATATTTTTGACCAATATTTATTATTTACTTTAATGAAATGTATACCAGCTGTCAGTGACGAAAGATCTAAGCTTACTTTGCTGTTTGATCCGGTAAATACATAATTCCCTTGTGGCTGCATCATCATATTGTAAATGTCCACATTATGAATAGGCTCTTTCGGTATTTCAATACTTAAAGTATGTGAAAAAGGATTTGGGTAAATTGAAGTTGGGTTTAGCATTTGATAATCATTGATAGCAGTTACACACGAAATAGCTTGATTTTGACGATAAGTGATTCTTGAACTTGTAGCCAATGAATCCTGGAATTCCTGTGCTTTTGGACAATCGTCTTTTAAAAAATAGGCTAACCAGATTTTCAAAAAATCATTTGTCGCCAATTGCTGCTCTTCTCTTGTAATGGTTGGGCTAGGGGTGCATGAGGCTTCACCAAATGTGCAGTTGAAATTTGAATTGGCAAAAAAGCAATGTCCACCACCTATGATATTGATTTGTGTTTTATACGCTGCCGATGTAGAATCAAACATAATATCTTGATGTTGTGAAGGCGGTGTAACGCAATCATTGACACCGCTGAATAATAAAGTTGGAACGGAGACCTGCTGTGATGCTGTAATGGAAGATGGGTTTGTATTGGCTGCTGCAAACGAAACCATCGTTGTTATGTTTGTATTGTTTTGTGCGGAAAGAAAAGAACATCCACCTCCCATTGAATGTCCCATGATAGCTGATTTGGGTCCCACACTCGAAGAAGGTACGTCAACTCCTGCGCCAATACTTTGAATTTTTGTAATTAAAAAACTGAGGTCTTTTCCAAATTCAGCATGTATAGGAGAGAACCCGTCTTCAGTAGTAGGAAACGCAATGATATATCCCATGGGGACAAGCAATTCCCAAATATTTTGATAGGCACTCCATGTCATTACAAATCCATGTCCAAAGCTTATTAGGGGGAAAACGCCCGCTGCGATCGGTGTGTTATTACCCGCTGTTATGGCTGGATAATAAATTTCTGTTTCAATTGGACGATTGTTCCTTGACGAATCAACAAATGTTACAGTCGTATGTCCCACAAACTGTGCATTTATCTGTAAGCAACTGAATAGTGATATAAAAAGTAATATGATTTTCGAATTCATAAAGTAGTGTTTGTGTTTGTTAGTGATCTTTTTTTAGGGTCTTTGGTTTTTCTTTTTGAGGGAATGAATTTATTCATTAAATAGATGATACAAAGGGTGTCCGAAGTAAGATGACCTGAAAAGCAAATGTAATTTATCATGTAAGACAATAGAGCATTGGTATGGTCTCATCTTAATCGTTTTTATTGATATGATATATACTCTCCGTCTGGAGCAGGAATGATGCGTTGCCATAGCGGGCTAGCTTTCTGCACCAGTGTTCGTGCATATGCTTGCGCCAGATGGAACGAAAAAGACCATCATGTAAATAGCAAGCCGGCTTGTGGATTCACAAGCCGGCTCGACAGAATTTATGGTGGTGGTAAGAATAAATGATTTTTTTACAAAAAATTTGGCTTTAATTTTTTACGAAAGTTAATACGTTTAAAGTATTTGCATTTTTTAATCGTAAAATATATGTTCCAGGTTTTAAATCACTCACTTGAATAGATCTATTGTTGTTCAATAAATATTCATTTTTTAATTTTACACCCATCATGTCAATGATTTCATAAGTAGTTTGCAATTCTAATGCAGCATTCAATAAGGAAATTTCATTTGTACAAGGATTTGGATACAATGTAAATTCGCTACCTTTTCTGTTTAATTCAATTGTTTTCGAAAACGAAACACTTCCATCAATATCTGTTAATTTAAGACGATACCAAATTGTTCCAGTTTGTAAATAATCATCTTCAAATGTATAATCTATTTGATTTTTTTGTGTTGATTGAATTGCATACACCTTGCCTACATCAGCCCAGTTTAATACATCGTTTGAGCGTTGTATGCTGAAGTATTCACAGTTTATTTGTTGCTCTACCGACCAGTTTAACATTGTAGTATGATCTTTCAGTTCGCCATAAAAATCTTTCCATATTGCACCCAATGCAATTTGAGGTGATAGGGTAACTACAATATTATTCACATTATAAGTAATTGTCCATGTTGTCCCTATAGGGGTAGCTGGGAAATTTACAGTTGAGAATGTTCCAGAATAAGGACCATTTAATACGGTGAAGCTTGTATTTATTAGAGGTTCATAGCCATTCACCAATTCAATATTTAAGGGACCTCCGATGGTAGTTGCGTTTGCAAACGATACGTCAATTTTAGCGTAATTCAATGCACTTCCAAATTTCAGAAATATAGATTGGTTGCTTAAGTTATTGCTAATGCCATAAAATATAAAATTGGAAAACTCATTTAAAGCGGTGATGACACTATTATTAATATTGCCGTTTCCTCTGAAGTTGAGGGTCTGACCATTTTGACTACCAATAAAATTTCCTTCATTGAAAAATGAACTGGTCCCAACACCAGAAATATTTCCATTATTATTTGTAAATATCCCGTAATTATAAATGTTGCTTATTGGTGGTTCATTATTTATCGTTCCACCGTTCAAATTGATTTGCCCAAGCGAATTATTGACCAAAGCATTACTGTTGGAAATAACTCCGGTTACATTTAAAACATTCTCGTTTATAATTGAACCGAAGTTGTCTATAGAACCCAATACATTGATTGTTCCATTATTTGTTAATAACTGACCGCTACTTACTATTATTCTTGCCATGATATTTGCAGGCACATTGATTGTTCCATTATTTATAATATTGGTACCTATAGGTATGGTGCAAAATGTAGAAGGAGATAAGGTTAATACATCTCCAGCTGCTAATGTAGTGCCTGGGTAGCTTGGGCTCCATGCGGCAGGGTTTGTCCAATTATTGGAACCCGTAAAAGTGTAATTTACTGCGAAAATCTGCCCGCTCATTATGAAGAAAGATGCCAGTAAACATGATGTTTTGTAAATTTTTTTTAACATAAATATATTATTTTGAAGCAAACTTATGAACCAATAACAATACATTGAATACTCGGTTAGTAAACAACTCATCTTAGATTTTGAAACTTGGTTTTCAGTAAGTGTAAGGTCTTGTCCTAAAATAACTGCAAACAAAATTATCCTGTAAACCGATGTCAGGATATATTAAATACCTGTAAACTTTTTTAGGACGAGTCACTCCATATCCTGCGGCTTTTCTATCGGTTGGAGAGCCACCAACCGAAATTAATTTTCCCACTCTCCGATGCATTTGACTTCTTGAGTCTTATGTACCCTGTTTGCCACAGGCAAGTTTATCCACTGTGCCGATAATTACACTTTGTATGCTATTGCCTATCATTAATCTTTGACAAATTTGATTTCTATAGATTTTTCGGCATGAGTAAGTATTAAAAAGTAGTTGCCTGCTGGGAAATTTGAACAGGATAATTTAAACATAGATTGCATGGATTGGCCAGCTATCAGTTGTTCTCCAAGGGTGTTATATATGGCATAGTCAAATTGGTCAAAAGGGGTATTGATGTTTAATACATTGGTAACAGGATTTGGATAAAGGTCTATAGCTTTATTCAAAAATTCGCTGCTTGTAGCAGTATTTACCATGCCTCCATTCCAAATAAATAATCCAAATGCAAATGGTTGTGTGCCTACCGGAACAGAGGTAATAACGGTGTTGGTGCTGGTATTGATGACTGTCACGTCATTGGTACTTTCACAGGCTACATATAATTTTGAACCGTCTTTTGTAATGCCTATTCCATAAGGGGTATTGCCGACCGCTACAGAATCAATCACTGTATTGGTGGCAGTGCTGATGGTTTTTACATAATTACTAAATGATCCACAATATACTTTACTTCCATCAGGACTCACACACACACCCTCAGTATAAGGTCCAATTTGAATATCGGTTATATGCGTATTGGTTAAGGCATTCACCACCGAAAGTGTGCCATTATGCTGACAGGCCACATATACACGCGAACCATCGGGACTCACAGCTACCCCAACGGGTTCCTGGTCGATATCGATGGTGGTAATCAGCGAATTTGTAAGCGTACTAAACACACTTAAACTGGAATCTTGCAAATTTGAAATGTATAGTTTACTGCCATCAGGACTCATCGCCATGCCATTGGGCACATTTCCTACTGTATAATTGGTAATGACATTGGTGAGGGTATCGTATACTGCTATTTCATTGTTGGAAAATAAAGCGATATATACCTTACGGCTATCAGGACTTACCACAATACCTTGCGCAGACCCTGATAAATTGTAAGTATTGATAATGGTATTGTTAGCAGTATTGATAATGGTAAATTTATTATCAATTTGATGCCCGACATAGACGCGCTTTCCATCAGGACTCACACAAACACCATAAGCGTTTCCTGGAGTCGTAATGGTAGCCACTACCATGTCGGTTGCTGTATTGATAACGCTTACTTTACCGTCATTGCTGGTGATATAGGCATTTTGTGCAAAAATGCTTAGTCCATTTAATAATATAATGAATGATATGAAGATGGATTTCATTTGTGTAAATTTTTATACCTCAAAAATAGATAAAATGGAAACATGTTATATACCTTATGACGGGTATTATGATGTGTTTTATGAACGCCTTACACACAATGCTAATATTTACAACGCAAAAATCAATGATAGATTATATGGCATGGTCAATTGCTGACAATAATAATTGAATTTTTCTTTTGTGTTATGGGCAAATGTTGATTGTATTTTAGATAAATCACATCCCTAAAATATATACCACAAACTCTAGCCTTAAAGGCTTAACTTTACTTAATAAAACACTTATACTATGAGCAGCAACAGAAGAAATTTTATTAAAACCGGCGGACTTGTTCTCACTGGGATAGTGGCAGGGGCTCACATGGTTAGTGGTTTTGTACCAACCCATTCAGCCATTATTGCAGGAGGGGAGGGTGACTATACCTTACCCGCATTGGGATATGCGTATGATGCACTGGAACCTCACATCGATGCACGTACCATGGAAATACACCATACCAAACATCATCAGGCCTATATTTCCAAACTCAATGCAGCCATTGCTAAAGAGCCTGAATTAAAAACGAAGTCGCTTGACCAATTATTAGCTTCCCTTAAAACCTTACCCGAATCTGTTCGCAACGATATTCGCAATCATGGCGGTGGTCATTGGAACCATCGCTTTTTTTGGACAGTGATTGGTCCAGGCAATACGATGCCATCCGAAAAGTTAATGGCTGGTATCATCAATGACTTCGGTAGCATGGAGGCGTTCAAAGAACAATTTGAAAAAAAATCGATGAGTGTTTTCGGTTCAGGTTGGTGTTGGCTGATTGCAGATGCAAAGGGCAAACTGATGATAAGCACCACAAGTAATCAGGATAATCCGCTGATGGATATCGTTGAGACCAAAGGCAAACCGATTTTAGCGCTTGATGTATGGGAACATGCATATTATTTAAACTACCAAAACAAAAGAGCCGATTACCTTAAAGCTTTTTGGCATATCGTAAATTGGCAAAGTGTCAATGAAAAGTTTGAAAGTTAATTGTTCAAATCGTTTTTACTATTAATATTTTTTCTATCGGTTGTTGTCCCACCAACCGAAATACAGTTTACAGATTTATTATATAATCCTGATATTGGTTTACAATTTTTGTGTAAACCTATTCTAGGACATGACATTCGTATAATTGTTTGGTGGGACGCCAACCAATAGAGAATATATTTCTTCGATTTTGTTACAGTTATGGAGCTCTATTTTTTTTTATATAAAAAAAGAACTGAGTGTTAAACCCAGTTCTTTTTTGCAAAAATAAAATCCAATCTTAAAACTATTTTTTAATGAGTTTTATCACTTGGTCTGCTTCGTTGTTCCGGTTAAGGTTCAATGTATACATTCCTTTAGGAAGTGTCTGTAAGGAAATGCTCGTATGGTTAGTGCCTATTTTTGTCACTAAACGCATCGATAGTACCTTTCTACCTGTGATGTCATAGATGTCAACATTGGCAGGTGTTTCGTTTGAAGATAGAAATGAAAGTTTTACAATATCGTATGCTGGATTTGGATAAAGCATTACTTCATCTGTATGGCTACTGTGGTTTATGAGAATGGTTTTACTATAGTTGATGTGACCATCCATATCATACTGTGCGATACGGTAAAAATTTTGTCCATTTATCAAAGCTTGATTGCTATAAGTATACTGATGACTTGCATCTGTTTCTTTCCACCCCAAGGTGTTAAAGTCTACACCATTAGCACTTTGTTGAATGGCAAAGTTTCTTACATTGATTTCGTTGGCTGTCTCCCAATATAATTCATGCCCTGAAGCAGTTGCTTTTGCAGTAAATGCTAACCAGGTAAGGGGTAGAGGAGTGCCACCTGCATTGGCAGCATGTAATCTAAACTGGCTAAACGAAGGTGTATTGATACCTATTACCCAATACAAAGCAGAAGCATTATACGAAATACTATCGGGTATTATCACTAGAGGATTGCTTCCGAGTCCGGCATCGTCATTTTTGGTGAACCTGATATTGGCAATACCTGCGGCATCCAACTCATTGATAGGAAGTAAAGGCCAATTGTTTAAGGTGGCATAAGCATTATAAGTATTAAAATCATCCTGGGTAAAATAGAAGTATACCCTTGCTGCACTATTTGTATCGGCGCTTACCTGAAACCAACGTTTTACATAAGGTTGATTATTATGAGTAGGTACACTGTTTTCAACTTGTACAGTCACCAATGTATTACCCATGTCAGCTACATTCTCATCGATGCTCGCAATTAAATTACAATTGCCTGTATAATAATTGAGCATGGTATTTTGCAATTGATGTTGATTGGCACTAACATTTCCACTGTTTGATTGAGCATTGAAAGCGCTTGCCAAGCTGATATCGTCTGCTGCATTATTGACAGTCACAGTATAGGTTTCATCTGCGTTGCAACCATTCACATCAGTTGCTGTTACTGTGTACACAGTAGTGGCTGCAATGCTAAATGGAATGGCATTTGTAATACCTCCACTCCACAAATACGTATCGGCTCCTGATGCTGTTAAAGTGATTAGGCTGTGTGCACAAACATTATTGGCAGAAGCTGTAATGGCTGGAACTGGTAATGGGTTTAATACGATGTTGATAATATCTGTGGTATCGTGTTCATTTGAATTTGTACAGGTAGCGATTAATCTAAATTGTGTATTTACAAACAATAAATCGGTAACATATTGTTGCGTAGTATCTCCATTGCCCGGGGCTACATTGCTCCAGCCCAGCCCAGTGTTTTGTTGCCATTGGTAATGAACTCCTTTGGTTTGAAAGGGAATATTAACCCACAATGAATCACTACTGCCTAGGCAAACAGTGTCTGATAAAAATCCAGGAAGACCTGCTGTGGGTGTGCCAGCGCAGTTTTCTTCTACTTTGTAAATGCTTAAGGTGCTACTTATTTCATTGGCAAGTATTACATAGTTGTTTCCATCAGGGCTTTGTAGATTATTGATAAAAACAATGCCTTCTGACCCAAGATCTGGACCACGATTATTTTGGTAAGTGACATATTGTGGTGCTATTGGATTGCTGATGTCATAAGCCATCACGCCCCCAATTCGTTCTAATGCAATAAACACATAAGGGGTGGTATTGATGGTGCCAATAGCGATGCCTTCAGGTTCAGGTCCTTTATCATCACTTCTGTCTTTTACGGTAATACCTACACCATTGCTTGCATTAAACATACTACCATAAATAGGATGATTTTCGGTGATGAGCTCTAATTCATTTTTACTATCATATACTTGACTCAAACCAGCATTGGCTTGCCATACTGAAAATGAGCGTGCGCCAAAAGTATATATTTCATCAAAATCACCATCATTGTCTGTATCCCCTAAGGTGCTTAGTAATATTCAATCGTCCAAGTAAACTATTGTTTTTTATTTCTGTTGCTTGAGGAAAAATGGTATTGTCTAATAGATAATTTGCTGCATTCACTCTTTTGATTTCACTAAAGCCTGCATATTCTCTTGCATCACCTTCATTGGCCGAAAAAATATAGGTATTGCCACCGGTGGTAAATTGTGCAATAGCGTCTGGCAAATACATGCCTTTTACGGGGTATTGTGCAAGGTTAATACCTAAAGTGGTATTTGATGCATCGAAACTATTTTCTGCTTGATTATAATTTTTAAAACCTAATGGATATACAGCCGTGATGGTATTTGTATTTAAATTAATTTCTGCCATCGCATTGTTTTCTTGTAATGAAACCCATGCTTTGCTGTCATCATCCGCTATGGTAATATACTCTGGTTCCATATCTTGTGATACAGATGCACCTGGCCCAAATATTCTGATGCCTTGCGCTCTCAGGGCTACTTCTTGTCCATCTAATGCATTAAAATTGATCTGACTACTTGTAGCATTCAACACACCAAGAGATAGGTCTACTACAGTAATAGTTCCTTCGGGATCAACTGTATAAGCAGTATTGGGTTCACCTTCATTGGCTGTATACACTTTTGTGCCAGCATGGTTAAACGTAATCATATCGGGCATAGCGCCAGCATTGACTTGATGTAGGAAATTGCCATTTGAGTCAAGAAAAACTACATACCCATTTTGTTGTGGACTGGTATTTTCAATGGCTAAAGCAACTAATCCATTTTTTACGGCTACACTATTGATATTGCCATAAGCACTGATGTTTATAGAATAGAGCATCACAGGATTGGCAGGATTTTCAAAGGATACAATATTTAATTTGGCACCTATGCTATTGGCGATATATAATCTTTGACTCATAGAATCGTAGGCTACTATTTCTGCAGAATTTGTACCTGCAAGACCATTGCTAAAACTGTTGACTAATGTTAAGGCTAATTTGTTACTTGCCACAGGTAATATTTTGTCATTGTCTTTTATATACACTACATACTGATCATTTGCTTGGTAGTTTGCATTCACTGCATTGCTAAATTTTAAAATGATATACTCGTCTGATTCCATATTTAGGTCGTCCATAATTGTGATGGGTAAGGTGAGGGTATCTCCTGCTTGTGCATTGGCTGGAATGCTAAGGGTGACATTGCCAATAGTATAGTCGCTACCTGATGAGGCATTCGAAAATGAAGAAACATTGACATCAATAGAAGCGGCTGCATTACCAGCCACATCGATAATAGCATATACATTGGTAGTGCCTGTTTGTTCGTTTACGGTTTTGTCGTTGCCTATAAATTGAAGCTGAAAGGGTACGGGTGGTATCAATGATTCGCCTGATACAGTAATCATATCAAAACGGGATGTTCCAGATGGTGAATAACTGCTGGTAGATCTTGCAGCTAAATAAGTACCGGCAATAGGGTCGTAATCACTGACAATTCTAAAACCCACATTCGGATTATCATCTAAAGCAGTGATGGCACTCAAATCGGTATTTCGTAAATTATACCATACATCACCTGTGCCACTTGGTGCTGGGGTAAAGGTAAAAACTTGCGCATCGATCCATACAGGTACAGGTGCAGTTATGTCAGTGGTGTATTGTACTACATAGGTATTGCAAGCCGTGTTGCTCAGTCGTTGGTCAAATCGAAATTGAATATTTTGAAAGCCTACTGTTGAAACAGCCACTTGTACACCTGCTGTCTTTGGGGCTGTATTTTGCGGAGCGTATCCAGTAGTATTATAGGCGTTGTTGACAACAGCCGTGTCGCTTGAGCCGCCCGATACAGCACCTGAAGCATACGTAAAGGTTGTTCCTCCAATGTTTGTAAGGGTGCCACTTCCTGTAGAGGGTAAGGCTGTCAGGTTGTTAAAATTCCAAATTGTAAAAGGGGTTTGTGCATAGCCACACAAGTGTAAAAACACAAGGCAACTGAATAAAGCAAGTTGTTTCATATCATTTTTTTTGCAAAGGAACACTGCACATGTAAGGAGAATATTATGGGAACTTTACGCAATAGTGATGATATAAATAAAGAAATGTCGTTTTGATAATATGTAAATAAAAGGATAAAAAATTCCTATCAATCATTGAGCTGAAGGTGATATTTCATCAAATCTAGTTTAAGGATAGAAAAAGGTACTTGACATAAAAATGATAAAAAATATTAAAATAAAAATTAACTTTATGAACAAATTTTTAATCTATGAACAAACGTTATGCTATTGTAGCTTGTTTTTTAATGGCTACTTCATTTTTTATTACCTCCTGTCATTTGTTGAAAAAACAAAAGAACCCTCAAGTATCAGACCTTTTAAAGCTTTCAAAAGAAGCAAAAAGAAAAGAAATTGTTGAATTTGAACGAGACATGACCATGGATCCTGCAACCCAAACCATTCCCTCTGAAAGGCTTTTAATAGCAATGGATTATGCACAATCACTTAGAAAAAATCAACAAAAAACAAGGGCTGCTGTGTCCGAAATGGTATGGTCCGAACGTGGACCTAACAATTTTGGCGGTGTCACCAAAGCATTACTATACGATTTAAATGATGCTACCTATAAAACTGTTTGGGCTGGTGCACTTACCGGCGGACTATGGAAAACAACAGATATCACTGCACCAAATATCGTTTGGAATAAGACGGATGATTTTTTTAGTAATTTAGCTGTTTCGGCTTTAGCGCAGCATCCTGTCAATAATGATACTATCTATTTTGGTACAGGTGATGGTTATTTTGGTGTACAAGCTGTTAGGGGATTAGGTATTTGGAGGTCTATTGATGGTGGAGCGAATTGGTTGCAATTGCCATCAACCATTAATAGCTCCTTCTATTATACACAGAAAATTGTAATTGACAGCAATGGCGTGGTATACGCTGCGACACTAGATGGTGTGCAGAGATCATTGGATCATGGAGCAACCTGGACAAAGGTATTGGGATATTTAGTGGGTGGAGGTCAGAATAATTATATTTACGATATTGAAATTGGGTTAGATGGAGATATCTATGCCGGATGCAATTATTATGTTTATAAATCTGACCATGCTATACATGGTGCCAATACAGGGAGTTTGGGTACCTGGTCTGATATTTCACCTGCCGTAGCCTTCTATCAAACAGAATTTATGCCTTCTCCATCTGATTCAAGCATTGTTTATCTAATATGCGACGACCAGGATGGTATCCCATCCATCTATAAATCCACCAACGGCGGAGACATTTGGAATCCCGTTACCAGCCCAGTTTTTTGTGAATTTGGGGCACCTAATGCTGATTTTACAAGAGACCAAGGATTTTGGAATTTAACGGGTGCGGTAGATCCTAATAATTCAAATACCCTTTATATTGGAGGCATTGATGCATTTAAATCAATAGACGGAGGTCTCAATTGGACGCAAATAACTTCTTGGAATGGTCCTAATGTTAGTGGCTGCACCTCTCCTGCAACTTATGTACATGCCGATCATCATGGGATTGTGTTTAAACCTGGCAATTCAAGTGAAATTCTTTGGGGTACTGATGGAGGCATTTATAGAACAACAAACAGCGGTGCTTCCTTTACAGAAAGGAATGAAGGTTATAATGTTGCGCAATTTTATAGTTGTGCAGCACATCCTACCAATCCTAATTTTTTCTTAGCCGGTGCGCAAGATAACGGTACGCAACGATTTACAGATTCCGGAGTTAATAGCACAATAAAAGTTATACTCGGAGATGGTGCCAACTGTCATATTGATCAACTAAATCCAAACATACAGATTGGTTCTAATTATTATACAACCTATCATGTTTCTACAAATGGAGGTTACACATTTTCCTATATTGGCGGAAATTTTAACTCAGGAAGGCCTGTTTCGCCTACTGATTATGATGATATCAATAAAATAATGTACGGTACATACACATACGGTTTATACGAAGTCATTGCCAATGTAGGCGTTACCAATAGTCGTTCTACCAGAGATATTTCGGCTGTCGTTGGTCAACGAAATGGATCCACCATCAAAATAGATCCAAATAATCCTACAACTATTTGGATGGGCTATCAAACAAATAATTTTCCTTTATCTTGTTTGTTTGTCAAAATCGAAAATGCAAGCAGTCCAACACCAACCGTTACGAATTTATCTGTAGGATTACCCACTACGAATAACTTGTATATTAGTAGCATTGATGTTGAAACTGGTAACTCAAATCATATTTTGATTACGTATTCTAATTATGGCACTAATAGTATTTGGGAATCTATGGATGGAGGCTTAACGTGGAATTCAGTGGAAGGTAATTTGCCTGATATGCCGGTATATAGTATTCTCATGCATCCTGATAGTAATGATATGGCCTTTATTGCAACGGCTGTAGGGGTTTGGAGTACGAATAATTTGGATGGGGCAAATACAGAATGGACTCCAACCAATGGAGGACTTGCCAATGTATCTACACGCATGTTGCAATACAGAGCATCTGATCATACCTTAGTAGCTGCTACATTAGGTAGAGGATTATTTACTGCAGTAATACCACATACACCACAACTCAATTTTCAATTTCCTGCTTTAACTGTAAATGAAAAATCCACTGCTACAATAGGATGTCGGTCCTATAAAGACTATACCATACAGGCTACTGCTTCCTTTGGTTCTGCTTCACCTCTGATTGCTTCAGTAGATATAAACCCTGGCAATACAGCAAGTGAATTTTTAGATTTCGAATACACAAGTAATGGGAGTTTTATAGCACCTTCCCATCAAGTGGTATTTAGCAATGGCAACACAAGTGTGCCAATTACCATTCGAATTTATGATGATCAAACCCAGGAAGTAGTACCGGAAGCATTTACTTTATCCTTTGCGATACTTTCAGGCACTGCAGTAATGGGAACCGTTCCAACCCTGAATATTCAAATCAATGATAATGACGATGATCCATTAGCACACCGAGTTACTTTGCTCTCAGAAGATTTTGAAAGTGGTATCAATCCCCCGGCAGCCTGGGTATTAACAGGAGTGAATACAAATAGATGGGGCAATAAAAATTATGTAGGGTGCTTAACTGATATTAATAATTACAGTATGCAGGTCTATAATGCAAATACCAATTCATGTCAATATGCAACTAATGCTATCTCCACGGCTTATGTTCATACCCTGATCAATGCAAGTGGGTATTCAAATTTAAAAGCTTCTTTTGACTGGATAGGTCAAGGTGAAGTTGATTATGACTCTGCAGTACTTGTTTATTCAACCAACATCGTTTCACCTGTTTGGGTGACAGTACCTGGCGGCCCATCAATGGTTAATAGTTTGACTGTAGTACATGCTCAAGTTGATTTACCTCCGAGTCTTAATAATACGAGTTTTTTATTAGGATGGAAGTGGGTAAACGATAACAACACCGGAGGTATTTCTGTTGGATTCGATAATGTAGTGGTTACAGGCGATAGTACAAGGCATATTGAAAATGTCCTCTCAAGTGACAATGAATATTTAGGACCTTTTGGTGACATCTATGCGTATAGCAATAATGGCGATATCATTGCTCATATTCAAAATCTCTCAAATCATGATTATGGTTGTACTCAAATACAGATTGATCGAATGGGCAACAATGCACAGTTTATTACTGCAGAAGTAGACCCGTTAAAAAAAGTATTTGACAAAACAATACTCATTACGCCAACCAATAATAACCCTGCAGGGAATTACGGAATTACTTTATATGTAAACAATGCAGAGAAAAATGGCTTTGAAAATGAAGGAAGAACCTGGGCAACACAAGGTAAACTCTTTAAAATGCCGATCGCTGTCAATAATGCCATTGTGAGCACCCCACGCGATTTTGCAAGCAATTTAATGACAAATACTTTTTTAAATGGTTATTCAATCAGTGGAGAATTTAATACTGGTTTTTCTGGTTTTGGCATCGGTGATCCTGGTCCTGCTTATGGAGCACCATTACCCACTCAATTAATTTCATTTTCAGGCAAATTAGTCAATCAGCATACACTACTCAATTGGGTGTCTGCCAATGAATTGAATGTGAAACAATATGATGTTGAGCGTTCAGCAGATGGCATTCATTTTGAAAAAATAGGCAATGTATTGGCAAATGGTAAATCTCAAAATGAGTACACTTTTGAAGATATTAACCTCATTGAACCGATGTATTATTATAGGTTGAAAATAATAGATCATGATATGAACTATACTTACAGTCAATGGGTGCTTATACTCACCGAAAAAGCAACAGGTATTGTATTGTTTCCAAACCCAGCCACAGATCATTGCACTATTTACACGTCACAACTAACGAAATTAAAATTGTTGAATACCGTGGGCAAAACGTTGAGAGTGTTTGATGTTCAAGGCAGTTATATTTTAGATTTAAAAGAATATCCAGCCGCCATTTATTATTTGCAGGATAGTAGAAATAATAAATCGTATAAACTGATTAAAAAGTAATATGCCATTTCGGCTTAGTATGTTTTTAATTTGGCGAGTCGCTGTTTTCCCTTTTTAATCCAGGGTAACTCTACAAAATAATAAAGTACACATGCTGACACAATGGTACATGTCATCATGATAACGCCAATCAATAATGCTGTGATAAAATCATTGGTTCCAAACAGTTTCTGGAAACTCTTAAATCGCGGAATGATTAAATTAAATAGCCAGAACCAATGTACGAGATACATGCTGTAAGAGATTTTACCCAAAAAAGTAAGTATTCGGTGATTTAAAATACGTTGTAAGCGTTGCTGATTAATTACAATGCCTAAAATAAAAAAGGCGCCAATGCCACTGACTTGAAATAAATCAATACCGGTGAATTGACGAAGCCATTTATAAATTTCAGGTAAGGGAATCATATCGCTTATGGGGGCAGCTAAATAAGCTATGATGATGCAAATCACTAAAAGATATCGATAAGGGTATAAACGATTTGATCGAAATGAATATGATGATAAGCTTGGATAATGATAGGCTAACAACATTCCTAACAGAAAATGCAATAGAAAAGAGGAGAAAAATGCAGATAATAATAAGGAGAGCAAAATGAGTATGTGAAATAAGCGTTTATCATACCTCACCAATAAAATGATAAATGGGATAAAAAGTGAAATTACTAATTCTACGTTCAAGGTCCAGCCGGGGTTGTATAATTTTGTAAAGTTATGGATGAGAGAAGCTTCATTCACTAATTCGGTGAGTGTATTGAATACTTTAAATTTATTTCCCCATACGAAATGTAAAAAGTAACATGATAATGCAACCCAAAAGGCAGGGTAGAGACGATACATTCTTGTAATGACAAAACGTTTATAATCGACAGGTTTGTTTGCCAGGCTACCATGGAAATATTTTATGGATAATACAAAACCACTTAGGACAAAGAAAAATGAAACCGATGCCGGTCCGTTGAAAAATAATGAAAGGATCTGAATTTGTGTTTTATTCAAAAACTCGATAGAGGCATCAAATCCTCCTAAAAAATGATATAGCACGACAGATAAACAAGCCATACCACGAATGCTATCTAAATAGTCAAATCGTTGATTTATTTGATTATTGTTTAATCCCTCATTCGTCATAGGCTCAAAATTGATTTATGATCTAGTGTACAGTTATTTAATGCTTTGCAACATCACTTCAATGGCCTTTTCGAGTTGGGTATCTTTGCCATTGAGAAAATCTTCATAACGAAGGTCAACATCGATATCTGCTTCCAATTGAAGGTTTTCGGTAGGCCTGTTTTCATTGCCAATTGTGGCCACCATCGGAATGCCAAAAACCAATGTGGGGTCTATTTGTGTTTCCCACCATACGGCAGTACCGGTACCAGGTACTGGTTTGCCAATGGTTTTGCCAATACCAGCTTGTTTGTATACATACGGAAAAATAAAGGCATCGCTATAATTACCTTCACTCATCAACACACAACTGGGTTTGGTCCAACGTCCCATAGGCTCGCCATCTTTTAGTCGATTTCCTTGTGGTGCAAAGTCGAGATATCGTTTGCCACTCAAAAAGGTTTTAAGGTCATCATGTAGCCAGCCACCGCCATTGAATCGGGTATCGACAATGAGTCCCTTTTTTTCGAAATTTTCACCCATCACTTCATCAAACACATCTCTGTAACTTCCGTCATTCATCCCTTGCACATGTACATAACCAAGCTGACCATTGCTTTTTTTGTCTACCAATGCTTTCATAAGTCGGATCCATCGTTTATACATCAACGTATTTTCTTCACCTAAACTAATGGGTTTTACCACCTCTTCTATTTCATTGGGTGTTTCAGGATTACGAAAAGTGATTAAAGTATTTTGTTTATTTTTTCGATTGAGCAAGCTTGTCCAGTCGATACTGTCTGTTATAGTGATGCCATCAATTTTTTCAATAATATAACCTGCCTTGAGTTGACTTGAAGCTTTGGAAAAAGGCCCTTCGGCTACAATTTCACTTACTTTCAAACCAGGTCCTGCAAAGCTCGCATCATACAATAAACCTAAAGAGGCCGTTTCATCTCCATGGGCAATGGATGGACTGTATCTGCCACCTGTATGGGAGGCATTGAGCTCGCCTAGAAATTCGCTGAGCAATTCCTGGTAATCATAATTGTTTGAGATATAGGGTAAAAAGCTGCGATAATTTTCATACAGCATCTTCCAGTCTAAGCCATGTATGGCAGGGTCATAAAATTTTTTCTTGACTTGTCGATAGGCATGCCCAAGAATATAGGCACGCTCTGATTCTGTATTGAGTTTCATTTCACCACCAATACCAATGGGTTCTATTTTTCCATTTTCATCAATTTTAGAAAGCTTACCATCTTTAACCACAAATAGGGATTTGCCATCTTTGCTCATTGCAATACCACTGCCACCTGCACCTAATTTGGCAAGTATTTTTGTTTCTCTTGTACGTGGCTCCGTTACCCATAAGTCAAACCCTTTTTCGAATGCAGCAAGGTAATAGAGTTTAGTGCCCTCATTATTTAGTACATAATCACTGATACTGCTGCTATTGATGGTTAATCGTTTCACACGTTCTGCAAAATGTTCTATTACAAGGGGTGTTTGTTTGGTGCTATCGCTCTTTTCGTCTGTCTTTTCTTTTTTCTTTTTGATACCATTTTCTTTATCTTCCTTATCTTCTTTTTCCTTGGCTTCTTTTTCTTTCTTTTCTTTTTCCTCTAATAATGCAAATTCTTCTTTGCTCAACGAAAATCGATCATACGCAGCCTGGTCAAAAAAACCAAGATAAATATCTACTTCCCGATTGCCTTGCATGGCATGACTTTTTCGACCATTTTTAGCATTTACCCATGTCATAGCTTTACCATTCATGGCCCATTTTACATTACCTTGTCCATACCCACTTGCAAGCGGATGTGTAATTGTACTGTTATTTTCATTCTTGATGAGTGCTACACTTGATGAAAACCAGTTTCCTTCCCCATCATCACATAAGATATGTTTGCTGTCGGGACTCCAGGCAAAATCCCAATCTCCATCCGAATAACTAAAGTTTCTACCAATGGGCAAAAGGGTATTGCTTTCTTTGGTTTCGATATTGAAAACTTTTAAACTGTTTCTTTCTGCGATATATGCAATGAATTTTCCATCAGGTGAATATTTGCCTTGAAACTCTTCTTCATTGCTGGCAATCAATGCCACTTCATCCAGGATGGTTGAAGCATAAAAGTAAGGTTCTTCTTTTCGATTGATTGTGGCTTTATAAATATCCCAACTTTCACCTCGTTCGGCGGAGTATATCAAACTACGGCCATCTGGGCTCCATTGTACATAACGTTCTTGTTGTGGTGTATTGGTTATTCGTTTTGTCTGGGTGCCTTCAACGCTTGTGACAAATACTTCACCCCTGTTTACAAAAGCAATTTCTTTTCCATTAGGGGCAAGTGCAAATTGCGAAATGCCACTATTGACAGCAATGTTTTTTTCAGTACCTGCTCTGCCGTCATTGCGAATAGAAACACTTAGTTTTTGGGGTTCAGCATTCAATGATTGGGTGTATAAGGCTCCATTATATGTATAACATAAGGTTTGTTGATTGCTTATACTAAGGTGACGTACAGGATGCGTTTTAAATTGGGTTATGGCGGTTTGTTGGCCGTTTTCAGCCTTCCATATGTTTAAGGTACCGCTTTGCTCACTCAGGAAATAAATGGCATTTGAGACAGGTGAAAATAGGGGTTCTAAATCTTCGCCTTTGAAAGTACTGATTTGGTTGAAACGCATATTTTTTAAGTCTAAAGTCCAGATGTCGCGGGTAACACTGCTTGTATGATGTTTACGCAATAAATCTTCATATCCTTTTCGATCTTGAAATACAATCATGCTTCCATCTTGATTATATCGTGCTTCACTGATTCCTGCTTCAGTAAGGAGGGTAGCTTTTCCTCCTTTTTTATCAACCGTATACAGATTTTGAAACAGACGGGGGCTATAAAAACGGATATTGGTATTGCTTATACATCGAGCACTTGTAAAGAGAATACCACGGTCGTCAGGGGTAAAATCTTGTGGATAATCAGCGGCGCTATGATGGGTAAGTCTTTGGGGAGTGCCGCCACTGACAGGCATTACAAACACATCAAAGTTGCCATAACGGTCACTTGCAAATGCGATGCTTTTTCCATCATGACTCCATACCGGCATCATATCATGTGAATCATGAATGGTAAGTGGGGTAGCGATGCCACCCGATGATGCTACAAGATATAAATCGCCTTTGTATCCAAACGCAATTTGCGAACCGTCGGGGCTGATACTTGGGTAACGCATCCATAATATATTTTCTTGGGCAAAACTGCATGCAAATGAAAAAAGCATGCACAGGGTTAAAAAAGGTTTTTTCATAGAGATAAATGTATATAATTATTTTGAATTTCAATAGTTCGAAACTTAAATAAGCAAGAATTGACAAGGTTTGATTGGCATTTTATAAAAAGTGAAAAAGTTAAAACGCCCATTTTTTAAAATTTATTTCGAAGCCGACAACTCTTTGGAATAGGCTTAAACACTTGTTTTTATTTGTTTTCACTTTGAATGTTAGGGGAGGGTTTGATCAATATTTTTTAAAAAAATCAAAATATATTTGGATATTACGTTTTATAACGTAATTTTACGTTATGAAACGTAATACACATCCATCCCTTACCCATGCAGAAGAAGAAATCATGCAAATCATTTGGAAATTAAAAGTTTGCCTGGTGCGAGATATCATTGATGAGTTAGGGACTCCCAATATTCCACATAGCACGGTTTCGTCAGTGGTACGTATTTTAGAAAAGAAAGGATTAGTAACACATAAGGCTTATGGTAAAACCTATGAGTATAGTCCATTGGTATCGAAAGATGAATATGCACAACAACATGTACAAGGTTTATTGCAAAAATATTTTAGTAATTCTCCCAAGCAATTGGTGAGTTTTTTGGTGCAGAAAAATAATATAGATTTAAAAGAGTTGAATAAATTGATGCAAACATTAAGTAACCATAATAATAAATAATATGCTACAATATTTTATCAATGTAAGTATTTGTTGGTTAGTATGCCTAATGCTGTATGATCTATGGTTACGTAATGAGCCCTATCATCAATACAACAGAATGTATTTGCTGCTAAGTTTGTTGGCAGGTTTATATATACCCACTTTGCAATTTGCAAAGATGAATGTGATAAAAACCAATACTTATGTGCAACCAACAATGCAGGTGTATCAAACCAATAAAAATATAGCTATTGAGCAGGTGCATCAATGGACAAGTGTATCTTCAAATACCCCATTCGAATTAAGTACTATATTATGGTTAGTGTATTTTATTGGCATTGTTGTAGGTGTGCTCATGATTGTATTTGAAATGATCCGTATTTTTAGGATGTATAAACGGGGTATAAAAAGTGTGGAGTCGGGATGTGTCATCATTGAAACGAATCAGGGACATGCACCCTTTTCTTTATTCAAATTATTATTTGTTCACAGCAAAGAATTGTACTCACCTGCACAATGGCATTTTTTACTCAATCATGAAAAAGAACATGCCCGACAGCGACATATTATTGATAATGTATTTTTAATCATTCTTCGAATCGCTTGTTGGTTTAATCCACTTCCAACCCTTTATTTTAAAAGACTCAGATTGATACATGAATTTCAAGCTGACCATGTGGCAGCCACACATACCCAAACCTATGGAGCCTTTCTACTTGAACAGCATTTATTACAAGGCGCCCCTTCCATTGCTCATTCATTCAATGATTCACCCATAAAAAAACGAATAAAAATGCTATTAAAATCAAATAAAACAAGCAAAAATCAATTAAAATACCTGAGTATTTTACCCCTTTTTCTCATCTTATTGGCTTTCTGTGCTGAGACTACAAATTCACAAAGTGCTTCCAAACAAGGAGATGTCATTCATTTTAATGGAAATGAAATTGGCCTGGGTATCTTTAAAGTGATTCCTTATGAATATGAAATGACATTGCAGCAACAAAGAAAAATGTTTCTGAATGTAGTGATCCCTGACTCATTGCCTATTAAAGATATGAGAAGTGGATTAACATCAATGCAGGCATTGCAATTGGATACTTTACCAATGACATTAAATGGGAAAAAGATATATGGCAATGAGTCACAGTATAAATTAAGTGCTGATCAATCGTATGACCGTGAACCACAATTTAGTAGTGCCGCTAAAAATATTGAACAATATCTCTTTTCTCAAATGCAGCAATCCTTAGCTCAATTACCTACTGGTCAATATTTTTTTAGCCTCAGAAATGCTGTGCTTGATGAAAAAGGCAAATTAGTTTATTACGAACAGGAAGGAATTGGCATCTATGCAAGTTCCAGTGATGAATTAATGCCCGTGATAGATGATAAAGTGAAAAAGAGTATTCTATTGAAACTACAATCAGTATTAACACAATCAGCGAATATACAACCTGCATACAAAGGAAATCAAGCAGTGCCAGTTCGTTTAGAACTTGGAAAATATATCATACAGGTAAAAGATCATAAAGCTCAATTGGTAGAAAGAGGTGGGTGTTAAACCTGGGTTTTATCATCGAAACAGCATACTTGACTATCTTTAAAGTGTCGTTTGTATTAATTGCAACGCTTGCTTAAAATTGATAACTGATTCATTTTTACGTTGATCAACAATCTCCTCTTTTTTAGACATCTTATGAATACCTTTGCAAAAGACAAATTTAAGTATGAAGCAATGAAATCTATGATTTTGCCATTGGCCGTATGATACTCATATTTTAAAACTTGAAGCAAATAGTCAATAATCATTGACAATGATAGAGATGGTTTTTATGTTAAAACATTTAAAAAACAAACACAATGGAAATATTCAAGAATGAAATAAAACATTGGTTTAAATCAGATGAACAATTTAATCAGCTTTATCCAATTGATATACAGCTTTTGGCTTCCTGGCATTGGACACCTTTGCATGTGGCAAGAAAAGTAGCTCAGTTTTTAGCTGCTGAAAAAAACGCCAGCATCTTAGATATTGGCAGTGGGGTGGGGAAGTTTTGTTTAATTGCAGCTCATTATGAACCTAATGTGCATTTTTACGGTGTTGAACAGCGTCAGCATTTAATTGATTATGCTGAAAAAGCCAATGAAACGTTGCAATTAAACAATGTAACTTTTCTATGTAAAAACTTTAAGGATATTGATTTCAAAAACTTTGATCATTTTTATTACTTCAATTCATTTTATGAAAATCTGGAAGGCACATCTAAAATCGATGACAGTATTGATTACTCAACAGCATTGTTTCATTCTTACAGTCTTTATTTAATGCGACAGTTGGCATTAAAGCCAGCAGGAACAAGATTAGCCACATATCACAGTTCAGAAAGCGAAATCCCCTTAGGCTTTCATTTAGTAAAAGCTGATTTGGATGAGCAATTAAAATTTTGGGTGAAGATTTAAGAATGGATAATGTATATCATCAACAAAAAATTAAATGAAGTTATGTAACTCTTCAACTCATAGTAAGTCAGTTTGAGCGAAGAGTTATTTATTTTGGGAAAAAGTAAAAATTGGTTTGTTTATTCAAACACATAATAACAACCCAATACCACCAAGCCAATAGCAATGCTGGTTAATCCCACCATATTGAATTCACGCATTTCTGGAAAGATATCTAAAAGGGTAAACATACAACTGGTAAATCCTACTAAAGCACCTATAACCATGCATACAAATCCCCTGGTAGATTTAGCAGCTGAGCGATGTTTTTTATAAAGTTGAATGATTTCGTCAACCTTTTCTTTAATGAAACCTTTGTCTTGCAAATCGGCTTCAATTTGTTCTACTGAATAGTCGAGATGCGACCATTGGCTAAAAAATTCATGATAAGTTGGGTTCATTTCACTCATAACAATTGATTTAGGTTTATTTGAATACCCTAAAATAAAATATTTTTTATATAAATAAAATTTTTTAACAAAAAGCTGAACCCACTCTCCGAAACCTGCGGCTTCGTGAGTCTTATGTTCCCTGTTTGCCACAGGCAAGTTCATCGGCTGTGTCGATATTCCCCTATTGGTTGGTGGGACGCCAACCAATAGAAAAGTTTCGAAGTGAGGACGCTATCATGGCACCTCGCCGTAGTTGTCCTTGCGATATTTTTGCGATAGTGTTCATTTGTAGAAAATGGTTTGTTAGTTCGATACCCTATTGATACAGCCGATATTCTTTGCGGAATAGTATCCGTAATTTTGCAATCAGTAAAATAAATATCCTATGAAAATCCTCCTCATTATTACTTCAATCCTGGTCATTCTCTTTTTAGTATTTCAGGTATATACAGTTATGGCAACAAGAAAAACGAACGAGCAACCTTATTCAGTCATCAAAAAGAAAAGGAATTTGAAATTCGATTTTATCCTTCAGTACCCATTGCAACCATGAGTTCTTCAACAAAATCATTTAAAGCGTTAGGTAGTGAAGGGTTCAGAAAACTGGCCGGATATATTTTTGGAGCTAATCAAGACAATAAAAGTATTGCTATGACCAGCCCTGTGAGTATGTCGATAGAAGATACCGCTTCCACAATGTCTTTTGTCATGCCATCTGGTTATACGTTGGATAATTTACCGAAGCCAAATGATGATGCCGTGAAGCTTTCGATGTCAAATGAAGAATATGTTGCTGTCATTTCCTTTGGAGGGTTTGCTTCTGATGAAGATATTCAATCATATACAGAAGCCCTAAAAGAAATTTTGATTAAGAACAACATTAGTTATCTCGGAAGTTTTAAATATTTAGGTTATAATCCCCCTTATCAGCTGGTTGACAGAAGAAATGAAATTGTAGTTCGCATTCAATGGGATAAAATTTAATTTACATAATTTGTCTTAAAATAGTTTTTACCCTTTCGGTTGATGACCCACCAACCGAACTTACTATTTTATTTGGCTGGAGGGACTCCAACCAATAGAAAAAACTTCAGCCTTCTTTCAACTGTCGGTGGCAGACTTTATTGTTTCCTGCATTCACCCAAACGTAGGTTTGGTTCATTCTGAAAACAAAAAAGCCCTCGGCTATCGCCGAAGGCTTCATTTGTGATCCCGTTTGGATTCGAACCAAAGACCTACAGCTTAGAAGGCTGTTGCTCTATCCAGCTGAGCTACGAGACCAGTTTGGGAGCGCAAAGGTAGTAAAAAATATTTTAATTTACAATCCTATTCCACAACCAACTTTTATTAAGCGGTACCAGCCATTCTGTTTCAAATTGTGCTTTAGTAGCTACCGTATTGTTAAATAGTAAGGTGTCCGTTTCGATATATCCTTTTTCAAGAGCATACTTTACCTGCTGCATCGGTAGGGGCTCTGCTTTATTATCTACTAAAAATGTAATGGTTAAGCGGTCAAATAAGTCTACCTGATATTGTCTTTCCATGCTTTTAATGACCCGTGTCATACCATCCGTACTACAACCACCTACCGTATGATTGTTTTCATCAGCCATTACAACAATAAACTGCTTGAAAATTAGTTTGGCCCAACCTTTCACAGGGGCTCCATGCGATTTCCATTGCATGTAAAATTGTTGCAGTTGCTCATTGATTTCCATCTCTTCTGTTTCAGCAAAAGGTCTATTGCTTTGAAATATCCAAATGCGTGAAGTAGGGGCGAAGTCGGGTGGTAAAAGGCTTAACAATTGATCCGTCATTTTTTATTGGTTTTAAGACGCCATTTTTTTATCAAAAGGGCAAAAATATTTTCGTTATCTGGTGACCACAAGGTGACTAATATACTGATGATGAATGATTGTATGCCACCTTCTTTGAGAATTGTTTCATAGGAAATGGGTTCATCACTCTTTATGAAATCAATAGTTTCAAAGATGAGCCAAAGCAACATATTAAATACCAGGAAAAATAAGAAATTGAAAAAGAACTTTTTCCATGTCCAAAAACGAAAAAGATGACCTGCATTCTCTTTATTTCCTTTATTAGTAATTTCCTGATCTTTCATGATGGGGCAACTTTTTTACCAAATGATTTCAATTTTATATTGCATGAACGAATTATAAAATCGTATGTTGACATAAGTTTCCTTATATCGACTTCGCAATCATTTCAGCAATGTCTAAGGCTTGAATATCGTTTTCTTTCTCCCTGTTTTTATGCCATCGCTGAGCATGGTTAAGCAAAATGGACAATTGCTGGCTACCACAGTGGCACCAGAATCCACAACTTCTTTTGTTCTTTCGAAGTTAATGCGTGTAGTACCTGCTTCATCTTCTTTAAACATCTGAGCTCCGCCAGCACCACAACACAATCCATTGCTTCGGCATCGTTTAAGCTCTACCAGCTCGCCATCCAATGCTTGCAAAACCTCTCGGGGTGCTTCATATATATTGTTGGCTCTACCCAAATAACAACTGTCATGATAAGTGATTCGTTTGCCTTTAAATTCGCCTCCTTCTTTGAGTTTTAATTTTCCTTCATTGATAAGTTGTTGCAAATACACTGCATGCGATATCACTTCGTATTGACCGCCTAATTCGGGGTATTCATTTTTGAGGGTATTGAAACAATGGGGGCAGGTAGTTACAATTTTTTTACAGCATACATATTCATGGTTTGAATATTGTTGAATGCCATCATTTGAAATAAAAATTCATTACCGGCCCTTCGAGCAGGATCGCCTGTACACATTTCTTCTTTGCCTAATATGGCAAATTGAATACCCACATGATTGAGGATTTCTACAAAGGCTTTGGTTACTTTTTTGGGCCCTCGCATCAAAACTTCCTGCACAGCCAACCCAAAAAAGGATTTCAGGGGTTTCATTATTTGCTTGATATTCTTCGTATGTTTTTATAGTCATGTTTCGAATTTGAAAATTTGATAATTTGGCAATTTGAAAATTACAAACACCAATATTTTTTTATTTTTTAGACGTTGAAATTATTTTATTGATTATTAATTCTATAGGTTTTATAATTCGAGTAATTCATTGTTTTTGGGGTAGCTAGGGATTTCGTGTATTATTTCCAACCAATATTTTGTTTCATCTACTTCCTCCTTTGCTGCGATTTTCATTTTATGGATAAAATCATTTTTACTTTCTGCATTTTGAGCTTCTCTAATGTTTGCTCCAATTGAAGTTGATGATTTTAATAATTGTCTTGCGATTACAAATTTTCTTTCTAATTCAAGTAATTCGCAAAAAAGAACTGATTTAATTGAAAAATCAAAAGTTAATTCAACGATTACATTTTTCTTGTCATTTCTCATTTTCAAATTCATTCATTTTCAAATTATTCTTTTGTCCACAAGTCTCTATCGTCAGGGCTAAATTTCCATGGGGCCATATTGTTTTCTATATTGCTAAACATCATATTCCATTCTTGTGGTGAATTGCTTTCCTCCATGACTAAATTTCTTCTCAATTGTATGATAATGTCTAAAGGTGATATACTTACCGGACATTCTTCCACACATGCGTTGCAAGTGGTACACGCCCTTAGTTCTTCTACGGTAATGTAATCATGCAATAGGGTTTTGCCATCTTCTTTAAAGCTGGTATTGAGATTTATATTTTTTCCCACTTCTTCTAAACGATCGCGTGTATCCATCATGATTTTGCGAGGTGATAACTTCTTGCCAGTGATATTGGCTGGACAAACACTGCTACAACGGCCACATTCGGTACAGCTATAAGCATCCATCAAATTTTTCCAACTAAGGTCTTGTACATCTTTTGCACCAAATTTCAATACATGATTTGCATCGGCATTGGCAGGGGCTAATTCGGGTTGCATCATATACAATACTTCTTGTTGTATTTCTTTCATATTGGGCATTTTGCCTGTCGAAGAAAGTTTGGCATAATAGGCATTCGGAAAGGCAAGTATCACATGTAAATGCTTCGAATAAGGGAGGTAATTCATGAATACAAAAATGCCCACAATATGCAACCACCAACAGCTTCGTTCAATGGCCGTTAACATAGGTATCGATAATCCTGAAAACAGGGGAGTAAGATGCGATGATATTAAAAAGGAGCTGGTAGTAGGGTAATGTTCAGCGCCTGCTTGCTGCAATGCCAAATCGCAGGCATTCATGATCAATAATAAGGACATCAACACAATTTCAAAGATTAATATATAATTGGCATCACTGCGAGGCCATCCACTGAGCAACTCGCCTTTGTTGAGCCTGCTTACTTTTACCACATTTCTTCTGATTAAAAATATGACGCATGAAATCAATACAAGGAAGGCAAGGGTTTCAAATACACCAATTAAAATACTATAGAGTCCACCTAAAAAGGGAGCAAACAAGCGATGATGACCTGTTAATCCATCTAAAATAATTTCTAATATTTCGATATTGATGATGATAAAACCAGCATACACAAAGAAATGTAATACGGCCACCAAAGGATTTTTGAACATCTTTTTTTGTCCAAAGGCATTTAGCCACACATTACGCCATCGCTGGCTTACATTATCATTGATCGCTTCATCTTTGCCAAGCTTTATGTTTCTGCGAATTTCTTTCACTTTTTTAGAGAATAAAAAAATGGCAATCGCAGTAATCAAGAGAAAAAGTAACTGTTGAACTAATTGCATAAATTGTTTTTAGTATTGAACTTGCTACAAATTTAAACTGAATGTTGAATAAATTAAGATTTGTTTCCAATTTCTACAATGTATTTTTGCCAAAAAAGGCATATGGCTGTAAGAACTGAAATACTCAATGCTGCACAAGCAGATATGAAATTAACCCGAATCGCATTTGAAATCGTAGAACAATATATCGATGCAAAAGAAATTACCTTAGCAGGTATTATAGATAGAGGGTATGATATTGCCAAATTAATCAAACAAAAAATAGCCCTGATAAGCCCACTACAGGTTGAATTGATTTCAATACAAATAGATAAGTCAAATCCTATAGAATGCGAAGTGCTGGAGCCTTTTCATGCAGCAAATAAAAGTATTATTCTGGTAGATGATGTGGCCGATTCGGGACGCACTGCCATGTATGCACTGAAACCTTTTTTAAAAGACTTGCCTGAAAAAATTCAGCTTGCAGTATTGGTCGATAGAAAACATAAGAAATTTCCCGTAACAGCCGATTTTGTAGGGATTCAATTGTCAACCAACTTGCATGATACCATTCGAGTGGCTATTGCCAAAGATTTGTCATTGTCGGCCTATATTGAATAATACCAACAACTCATTTAAGTTAATCGAATGGTTATTCTTTTAAATTCAATGGGTATGGCATTTTACCGTTATTTTCCAAACCACTTAATTGGTGTATATGGTAAAAAGGGGTGATTTGAGCCAATAGTCTCATACCCATAAAAAAATACTATTTAAAATAGAATATTTGAAACAAGGGAACCCCTTGAAAATCGTAGTTTCGCATTTTTTATGAACATACGTATACTACCTCTCATCGCATGCCTATTATTAACAATCTCCTCATGGGCTCAAACAGGTGTTTTTAAAGGTATTGTAAAAGATGCCGTCAATAACCAACCTTTAGATATTGCAGTGGTTATATTGCAAGGCACTAACCTGGGAGCCAAAACAGATTCGAATGGTCGTTTTGAAATTGCCAACCTCAAACCAGGTTTGTATAATATAGAAGTCACCAGCATAGGTTACAAAAAGAAAGTGATTTATGAAATGGCTGTTGACAATGCTAAACCCAGTTTTGTAGAAATATTGCTTGAGCAGGCTCGAAATGAAATAAAAGAAGTTACGATCAAAGCGGGACGTAAAGACAAAACAGCCGAAAGCCCTCTTTCGCTCAAAATATTGGGGTAAACGAAATTCAACGCAATCCAGGCGGTAATCGTGATATAAGTAAGGTGATACAAAGTTTACCCGGGGCAGGTTCTAGTGTAGGTTTTCGCAATGATATCATTATCAGAGGCGGTGGCCCTTCAGAAAATAGGTTTTACCTCGATGGTATCGAAATACCCAATATCAATCACTTTGCTACCCAGGGCGCAAATGGCGGTCCGGTAGGTATACTGAATGTAGATTTTCTGCAAGATGTAGGATATTACTCAGGCTCATTTCCAGCCAATAGGGGTAATACCTTGAGTAGTGTATTTGATTTTAAAATGAAAAACCCGCGTGCTGATGGATGGCATGGGGCTTTTACACTAGGAACAAGCGATATTGGACTGCGTGCTGAAGGTCCATTGAGTGAGAAGGCAGGTTTGATGTTGAGTGTTAGACGTTCATACCTAAAACTATTGTTTCAATCCTTAGGGCTTCCTTTTTTACCTACTTACAATGATGTGCAGGTGAAATACAAATACAATATTGACAGTAAAAATGAAATTACTTATTTGTTGTTGGGTGCTTATGATGTGTCGGTTTTAAATAAAGGAGAAGATAAAACAGATGAACAAAAGTATTTATTAAATGTATTGCCTGAACAAAAACAATGGAATTATACCAATGGCATTATTTACAAACATTACAAAGCCAATAGTTTTCAAACCTTGGTTGTCAGTCGAAATATGTTGAATAATCATGCTTTTAAGTATACCAACAACGATGAATCGCAACCCGCTATTTTAGAATATAAAAGCCAGGAAATTGAAAACAAACTTCGTTTAGAAAATACCATTCGAAACAATGATTGGAAAATCAATTATGGTGTAGGAACTGAATATGTGAAATACAATAATAATACTTATAACGTATTGTCATTGCCAGGTGGAGTAGTCGACACCATACGATATACCGCTGCTATTGATTTTTTTAAATATGGTTTGTTTGCCCAGGTTAGCAGACCTTTTGTCAATAACAATTTAACTTTGAGTGCTGGGTTGCGAATGGATGGAAATACCTATGCCACAAGCATGCAAAATCCACTCAATCAATTATCTCCCCGATTTTCAGCTTCTTATGCAATTACCAATAAGCTGAATGTAAATTTCAATACAGGGCTTTATTATCAAACCCCTGCTTATACAACTTTAGGATTTAAAGACAGTTCTGGAAACTATGTCAATAGAAACAATAACCTAAAATATATGCGATGTGTACATGCGGTGGGTGGTTTAGAATACAGCAATAACAACAACGCACGATTTACGATTGAAGGGTTTTATAAGGGTTACTCGCAATATCCTCAAAGTGTGTTGAGAGGCATTGCCCTGGCTAACGAAGGAGGTGACTTTGGTGTAGTGGGTAATGAAGCTGTGCGATCCTTATCGCAGGGGAGGGCTTATGGAATTGAATTGTTTGCCCAGCAAAAATTGTTTAAAGGATTTTATGGTCTTGCCGCAATTACCTTGTTTAGAAGTGAATTTATCAATGCCAATAAAACGACCTTTACACCAAGCAATTGGGATCAACGATTTATTATAAACCTCACAGCAGGTAAAAAGCTAAAACGTAACTGGGAAATAGGAGCTAAGTTTAGGTTAACGGGTGGGCGACCTTATACACCTTACGATACCACATTATCGTCAATCACTTATATTTGGGATATTTCAAATCAGGGTCAGGTAGATTATTCAAGAATCAATGAAAATCGTTTGCCTGTCAATCATCAACTTGATATACGTGTAGACAAAAAATTCTTTTTTAAACACTGGAATTTAAATTTATACTTAGATATTCAAAACGTGTATAAATTTTCAGCAAAAGACCGTGAATATATTTCTGTAAAACGAGATGCGAATGGGCAAGCCCTTTTAGATCCTGCATTTTCGAATCCACCACGTTATCAAATGCAATTTTTACCCAACAATACGGGTACCATATTGCCTACCATTGGTATCATTATCGAATATTAATGCTAATCTATGACCTTCATCGCATGACGTAACTGCTTAAAAAGCTTAAAACCATGCTTAACAAATGAAAAGGTTTTGACACTTGCTGTGCCTCCCATTCGGTCTCTAAAATGAATTGGAATCCACTTAATTTGTGAAAGCTTTGCACAACAAACACTTACAAATATATTGGCAAGATGAAAATCAACAGGTACTTTGTAAACAAATTTTGACAATACATCTACATGTATCAGTCGATAAGGTACATTCGGATCGCGTACCCATTTACCTGTTGCTACCCAGGTAAATAAGGTTACAAAATACGAAACAATCGTGCGTTGCATACCATCGTCACGCGTCTTTCTTACACCGTAAATACATTGAAAGGAATCGGTAAAAGGGATGAAATTTTTAAAATATTGAGCATCACATTGACCGTCACTGTCAATTTGAAAAACCCAATCAGCCCCATTTTCGATGGCCATCTGATAACCCATTACACAGGTTTGTCCATGCCCAGAATTAGACTTATTGATTATTTTTAATTTTGAATAATTATTAGCTAAGTTATTGATTTTCAATAATGTATCATCTTTACTTCCATCGTTAAGTAAACAAAGTACATAATTGATTTTTAATGTTTCTAATGCTGCAACCCATTCATTGACCACCAATTCAATCGCTTCTTCTTCGTTGTAAACTGGCATGATAACCCATAAATTCTTAATGGCCATGTTTTGATTTTAAAACGTCAAATGTACGCAATGCATTTTCAATTACTTCATCCGTATTGAAATATTTATATTCTGCCAGGCGACCACAAAAATATACCTGGTGTGCCTTGGTTTCTTGTTCAGCCAATTCTTTATACTGTAAATAAAGGGCCTGGTTTTCATCGGTCGGTATAGGATAATAAGGATCTCCTTCCGCTTTTGGGTATTCGTATGAAATTACAGTTTGTGGATGCACTTGCCCTGTCACATGTTTGATTTCTACTGTGCGTGTATAATCATGTTCATTCGGATAATTAATTTGCACATTGTCTTGTACATAAGCCTGGTTTTTTACTTGAAAGTCAAATGACAAAGATCGCCATGCCAGTTTGCCCAATTTAAATTGAAAATACTCATCAATGGCTCCTGTATAGATAACCAAAGGTGGTTTATGAGTGATGGTATTAAAATCAGTGGCTAATTGAATATCAATCAGGGGGTGTTGGGTCATTTTGGTAAACAAGGCAGTAAATCCTTCTTTGGGGGTGCATTGGTATGTATGATCCACATATCGGCAATCATTATTTAAACGAATTGGAATACGCCCACAGACTGATGGAGATAAATCGCGCGGATGCATATCCCATTGTTTCAATGTATATCCTAAGTAAAAGGCTTCATACATTTCTTTACCGACCCTCGACAAAACAAACTCTTCAGAATTTTTAGGAAAGGCTATTTTTTCTCTCTTTGATTCTAACAATGCTGTAGCTTCTTCGGGTGTTAAAGAATCTTTGCCAAAAAACTGCGCCAACGTCAACAGGTTTATCGGAAACGGAAAATATTCATTACGCGTATAACTCGTGACAAAATATTTGCCCGGAATCCATTCAGTAAATTGGGAAAGGTAATCCAATAGGTCCTTATTATTGGTTCTAAAATAATGAGGCCCATATTGATGTATCATCACGCCACTTTCATGAAAACGGTCGTAACAATTGCCTGCTACATGATTTCTTTTATCGATGAGCAATACTTTCCAACCCAATTGCGTAGCGCATCTTTCAGCAAGCACACAACCTACAGGCCCTGCACCCGCTATCAAAATGTCGTAAGAAGAATGAGATAAATTCAAAGTATATTATTTAAATTTGGATGATTGAGAAATGTCAAATTTAAGACAGTCATTGACAAATTAAAATTATAATATTTACCCATCCTACATTTTTGTCAGCACCAATCTTTTTCAAATACAATGGCTATAGATGCTAAATGACTAAGGGGTTTAGTTTATGCTATCCCATTACGATTATTATTTTAAAAAACATGATGGCTTAACGTACCAGGGTTACATCTCCTTTTTTGTCGTAGACTACCCCAAGAGGTGTTGTAAACTTGCAGAAATAATAGTAAACACCCATATCAGACTTGACATTGTTTTTATTGGCACCATTCCATTTATATTGTGGATCATTGCTTTCAAACATCAAGGTGCCCCATCGGTCATATACCATAAATAAATAATCTTTCACATCGTTGAGATTAATATTGTGCATCACAGGGCCAAAAAAATCATTGTTTTGATCCCCATTGGGTGAAAAGGCATTAGGGAAAAAGACTTCTTCTTTTTTGTAAATAGTTCCACAATGGGTAATAGAATCCATACAGCCATCATCATTATAGGCAAATAAGGTAAAGCAATAAACGCCTGCCGAGTCAAAAGTTTGGGTGGTATTGACATTGTTTGATACTAGGTTATTGTTATAATACCATGCAAAACTATTGGCATTGGTACTCAAATTGTTTAGTGTAAAAGTAGGTGTGAGGATACTTTGAATAGTAGGATTTACACTAAATTCAGCATGGGGTTGTTTAGATCGGTAGATGGTAAAAGTAATGGTGTCATAATCAGGACATAATCCTTTGCTAAATCCTGAAAGGGTATAGGTGGTAGTACTGTCAGGGCTAAAACGCAAAACGGATTGGGTTGCATCTGTGCTTACCCCCTGCAAGGGTGCATATTGAAGATAGGCATGAGAAGGGATATTTAATACGATGGTATCATTTTTACATAATATTGAATCCGTAGGTTTAGGTAAAATAAATTGAGCACCTTGGTTGAGTGAAGAATCGTGTACCCTTGCCCAATAGGCATCGCTTGAACCAACGGATGTTAAGCTTGTATTGCCAAATGTTGCAGGAGCCCTAAAAAATCCACAAACATATATTTGAGCGCCCTTGCCCTTAGTGACTGCATTGGCCCTGTCGTTGCTATCGAGTCCACCCCCTGTAATTGCCCATTGCCATTTGCCGTCAGGTGAAATTTTTGCCACAAAAGATTCTTCATATTTGCCAGTTCCTGTTATGATATTGTCTCCAAATTTGGCCCCTTCATTGATATCTCCACAGACATACACATTACACATCGAATCGGCCCATACATCATTTGCCCTTTCCCCTCCCAGGTCTGAACCTGCTCGTTTACCCCAAACGGGTTTACCTGTCTGGGCATCTATTTTTAATAAAAAAGCATCACGTTTATTATAATTCTTTACTATTACAGTATCCATGATCAATGAATCGCGATGTTCACCGGCTACATATAAATACCCTTTTTTATCGGAACAAATACCGTTTGACCAGTCATCTTTATCACTTCCACCTCCTGTAACCCAATGAAAATTGCCTGATGAGTCATACTTCATTACAAAAAGGTCATAACCTCCAGAACTGGTCAAGGTGGTAGTGCCAAATGGCCATGTATGATCATAGCCTCCAGTTACAAATACTCCACCCGAATCGTCTACACAAACGGCAATATCGCGTTCAATATATTTAGAGGTCGTAGTATCGTAAGGGAGGTTGCCAAAACATTTAGCCCATTGAAACTGTCCTGCACTGTTGATTTTTGCAAGCCAATAGCTATGCTGTTTTCCATTGGTATTGGTATTAGTCGCTGTAATCACATTGCCGCCACAATATAATGTGTTGCCTCCCATAAATCCTACAATATAGCTATTGCCTGCTTTATCAGTAGCAATGTCTAAACCTTGATCATCGCCACTATTGCTGCAAACAAATTGCCCCCACAGGTAATTACCATTTTTATCATGCTTTACAATAAAACACTGATCACCACCACCAAAGGCAGATCCTGTAATATAATTGCCTGCGAAATGAATACCTGCACCTTCCCAAAAAGTGCCTGTAATCACACTATTCCCTTCGGCGTCTACATCCATACCCAATACGCGGTCGTCATAATGTTGCCCACCACTATTGGCCCAGTAACAATAACCTGTACTGTCAAATTTTGCTACAAATGCTTCTTTGCTTTGAATGTTATGTGCAAAATTGAGCACCAATTGATTAGTTCCTAAAGTGATGCTATTGCTAAAATATCCAGATACATAGATAAAACCCGATGAATCGGTTTTGATACATGTGGCTTTATCACTTTTGGTATTACCCATTTTTTGAGCCCATACCCATGTCTGAGCTGTACATGTTTGTTTACTTATTGCGAAGCAGGTAAAAAGGAAAGCAATATAAAGTAAGGTCTTTATTAAAAAGGATCTCATAATAAGGTTGTTGTTCGTGAATGGAGTCTAAAGATAATACGTAATGATTTTATTTATTTATTTATATTAAATTAATATCAAATAATTGTGAACAAGTCAGTTTTTTAATAATTGTAAAAATGAATACATTCAATAGTGTCTGATCATCAATTTATGAAGGTGTCAAATGTAAAATGACGAAAAGAAATCTGCTTGTTTATACAATGACCATTCAATGTTACATCTGATAACTATCTGGTGCCTAACCAGAGATCAATATAATATGAATACCATTGAATCAAACATGACTTACATATTGTTTAAGCAATTCATCCGCATTTTTCTTTGTTAGAAAGCAACGATTAGCCTAACGAATAACTTCAAAGGCTTAATGTTGCCATTTTACTTTTTTAGGATATTTCAGTTCAATTCTGTTAAATTTGAGATCAAAAAATATGATGAAAAAATATTTATTACTTTTTATACTTTTTTATACCAATCAATTACATGCACAGACAAATATAGTTACCTACGCTGGCAATACTGGTAAAGAAACCTTTTATGATGTGATGGAGATTTCAAATGGTACTTTTCTGGTTTGTGGTTATGCCGACAATTTAAACTGGATCAATCCCAATATTCCTAAAACCCAATTAAGTTTTACTGGGTCTATTCCCAATGCATTGGGTAACAATCGATTTGGTTTTATTTTACAATTGTCAAGCGATATGAAAAATATCCTGCAGGTAGTTCATTTTGCCCAGGGGACTGTAGAGGATATTCGATTTATGAAAAGCAATTCAATGCCATACAAAACAACAGGAGATTTGTATATCAGTTGCAATACCGCTGATTCTGATCCCAATAATGGAGGCTATATCATTGCGAAGTTGAATAATAATTTTGTGAATGGCATACCCAATGCCTTAACTTGGTTTAATGTTGTATGGGCAAAATCATATGCAAAATCAGTTCATCCTTGGGATGTTACAAGTAAGGGAAATGTATATTATGTAAGTGGCGAAGCGCATGGATACGATTGGAGTGCATTATATTGTTTAAATCATTTAGGTAAACGCAAGATTGTTTCTAATTGGCGAACACACTGGTTAAAAAATGGGACTGAATGGAAAGGTACCCCTGCTTCAGCAAACCCAGTTGGAGGCATAGACTCTGTGAATTACAGTGGAATTGCTTTGAAGTCATGGGGCAGATGTGAACTTCGATCGTGGACACCAGTCGATTTTAATACTACTTATGCTGATGGGAATGGTGGTACCCGAAAAGGAAAATGGCCTGCCGATTTTTTATTTGATTCGCCTTGCGACCCACTTAATCCAACTGCTAACTCCCCTGGCTATAACGGGTATTCACCTGAAGCCTGTTGTCCTGTTTGGGGTGCAAGTAGCATTTGTATAGACAAAAGAAATGACAATGTTTATTTAGGCATGAATTTTAAAAGTTACTATAACCCATCCAATACACCTGATTTTGAACCAGCAGTCATTGCATTTGATAGTACAGGAAATATGCTTTGGTGGAATAGGCTTTATCATGAAATAACGCCCATCGGCGATACCGTTGGTTCTATTCCCGATCAATATGTAGATGCTTTAGCCATTGATTATGCCAACAATAAGTTAGTTGTTGCAGCCAGGGCTCATGGCAATAATACTGAAAATTTATGGGAAGGAAATACGATAAATGCTGATCCGAATGCGTATGGGTTTCAAAATCGATTTACCGGTTCCAATGGTAATATACATGAATCGTGGTTAGGCAAATTGCAATTGGCTGATGGGGTTATTACAAACGCAACCTATGTGGCAGAATTAGCTGAAGGTACAGGGGGCTTAGGAACTGCACATCCTGATCCTAATTTGGATGGTTGGCCAAGCCCCAATACAGGGTGGCCAGATGTAAACACAACTTATATTACTAAAAATAATATGAAGATTTCGAGTAATGGGGATGTTTGCATGTTGGGTGTTGGACGCAGAACTATTACTACAAAAAATGCCTATCAAAAAATGGTCAAGCCTTTCTGGGGGGGTAAAAGTTGTTGGAATAGTTTTGTGCGTATGTATGATAGCAAATTTCATGTCCCTAAATATTCATCTTTGGTTGTTGGACAATGGGATACACTGACCCAAGCTGGGGGAAGCAATACTGAATTGTATGGGTTGTACAAAACAAGCAAAGGTATCATTGCGGTAGGAAGGCATACTGCTGATTCTGCAAATAATGCAAATGGAAACGCCATTCCCATCACAAATCTTCCCAACTGGGGCGTGGCTACTCCCACCAATGAATCTGCTATTTTAGTTTATTATTTTGATGATAGTTTGCGAAATGTAAACGATCAAATCGTTACAGATATTCAACAAGTTAAGGAGCCTGAAATCGGATTTACCATTTATCCAAACCCTGCAAAAGATATGATTTATATAGCATTTGATCAACAACGAAATAATCACGAAACGTATTATTATCATTTGTACAGTACCGTTGGGCAAAAAATAATGTCTGGGGTATTAGAAAATGATAGGATTTCAATCAATAGATCATTAAAAGGTATTTACTATCTAGAAATACACCATTCGCAACAACGATTTATCAGGAAAATAGTATTTGATTAATATTCACCAACGCAATCTTTAGTATTAAAAAATAATACCAAGTATACATTCATTTAGTGCTATAATTACCTGCTTAAATGCAATATGTGTAGGTATACTACCGATATTTTTCATACTTCATAGAAAATACATTTGGTATAAAATGTAACAATGAACCAATTTAGCAAACGGTCAATAGTGTATTTTATTATGATTAGCTAGTCAACCATTGACTTCCCTTCATTAAAATGACTTCATCTTTAGATGTAAGTATAAAAAAAAGCGAACTAGAGACCATACATACTCACCAAATAAACCATGGCAGTCATAGCCACTGAACCCAGGCAAAGTTCTCGGCGATGTACATTTTCAAATACATCGTTGGCACTGTGATGCATATCAAAATAGCGTTGTGAATCGGGTAAGAGTTCCATAACGGGTGTGCCAAATTTTCTCTGTAAAGGCCCAATATCAGCACCACCACCATCACGTGTAAAATCATAGATGCCATAGGGGAGGAGTAAAGGAAGCCACGATTTGATTTTTGCTTTTTGTTCACGACTCATAGTCATCGAAAAGCCATGAGGTGTAGCACCACCTGCATCACTTTCAATGGCTAAAATGTGATTTTCTTTATTGCGTGCTGCTTCTTCTGCATATTTCTGACCACCTCGTAATCCATTTTCTTCATTCATAAATAAGATTGCCCGTATGGTTCGCTTAGGTTTAATACCCAGTTTCATAAAAGTGCGTATCACATCTATACTTTGTACAACACCTGCACCATCATCATGTGCACCTTCGCCAATATCCCAACTGTCAAGATGCCCGCCAAAACAAATGATTTCATTGGGTATTTCGCTCCCAGTGATTTCGGCAATCACATTATACGATTTTACATCAGGCAACATTTCGCAGGTCGTACGTATATACATCCGCATCGCTCCTTGCGTATTGATTTCTTTTGCTAACTTATCAGCGGCTAAATTGGATATTGCTACTGAAGGAATTGCAGGATATTTTTTATTGTACGACATACTACCTGTATGTGGCTTATCATCAAAGGCAGAAGATACAGATCGGATAACCACCGCCGAAGCTCCCATTTTGGCTGCTTCACTTGGAGCTCCCCATCGGTAATATACACAGGGACCGTAACTTTCAAAGGTGTTGATATTGGTCTGGTTGAAATGGTAATTGAAGAAAACAATTTTACCCTTCACTTCTTCAGGACGCATTCTTTGCAATTGTTCAATATTGTTGATGATCAATAGGGGGGCTTCAATACCTTGAGGGCCTGTACCCACTGCATTGCCTAAGGATGAAATTTCAATGGATGACCGCATACCCTTTTTATTGATTATCATGCCTTGTTCTTCACCCCTTACCCAATGAGGAACCATTACTTCTTGTAAATAAACTTTGTCGCAACCAGTTTGTTCAAGTACCTTTTTGCCCCAAAGCACAGCTTGTTCTGCTTGGGGTGAACCCGAAATACGATGCCCAATTTGTTTGCATAAATCCCTTAAATCATTGTAACAATCGTAGTTGCTTAAAATATAATTGGAAATGGTTTTTAAGGTGGCACTGTCTTTTTTTACATTTTGCGCTACTACTGTTTGTCCAGCTAAAAGGGCCAAAAAAAGGTAAAGTATTTTTTTCATTGAAAATTTAATTCTATTTTTAAAATCTAAATATATATAAACTCATGAAAAGAAATGCCTGGATTTTTGTTTTTTTTAGTACAATGTTGTTTTTTATTCAATGTGCACCTAAAATTGCAAAGCAAACATCAACTACCCAAAAACAACAACAGGGTAGTAGCACAATGCCTCAAACAGGAAGCAATATGCCACAAAACAATGGACAGCCAGCCACAAATCCCGGGTCAACGAACATTTCAATAGCTGATAAGCAAGAACCCGACCCTGAAAGAGTCAACGAATTGAGTGATGCAGAAAAAAGCGAATACCAAGCTATGATGATGCAAAATGGTAAATTGTTATATAGTCAAAACTGTGGCAAATGTCATTCGTTTTATGAGCCTGGTTCACGTAGTGCAGCTGAGTGGACTAAAGTAATGGAGTCAATGGCTAAAAAAGCACAACTGGATGAAACAGGTAAAATGCATGTATTGACATATTTGCATTATGGCGCAAAAAAATAATGATTGTTTGGGAATACATCCTGGTTTTATGTTGATTAACAGACGTCTTTGCTATTGAAAATTGCTCAGTAGAAAAAGAATTGTCTGCTTAAATTCATTTGCATTGCCATGTGAAAAGGCTAAACCCAATATTATTTAATAACTTAATCAATTGATTTAGTACCCATACCATGCGCACTTTGTCATTATTGGTTTATATATTTTTTTATCATCGCTTTTAATTGAATATCTTTGCTTAAAATACGTTTACAGATGAAAAGAATAGGATTAATACTGTGTTGTTTATTGACTTTGCAGGTGTTTGCAAAAAGTAAAATTACTTATTTGAAAATGGATCGTACCCCCTGCTATGGTAGATGCCCGAGTTTTACCATTGAGTTTTTGAAAACAGGCGAAGTAATCTATACTGGAAGAAGCAATACAGATATGATAGGTACTTATCGTGCCAAAATGAGTAAGTCAGCGATGAATCAATTTTATAAACAATTTGAAAAATATAATTTCATTCGCTTAGCCAATGAATATAAAGTACTGGCCACCGATTTGCCAGGTTTAAATTTTGGGTTGGTTGTCAATGGCAAAAGAAAAAATATTAAACATGCAGAGGCTGGCCCACGCTACCTAAAACAAATGGGTGCAGATATAGACGATAAAATTGCTCAGTTGAAATGGGTAGGGGATCCAGGCAATGAAGTGAAACAAGAAGTGCGTGACGAAGACATAAATAAAGAACCTTCAGTTTATCAGTTTGTAGAACAAATGCCCGAATTTCCACAAGGTGAAATGGCATTAAAAAATTACTTAACCGAACATATTCAATATCCATCCATAGCCAAAGAAAACAATATAGAGGGAAAGGTGTTTTGTAAATTTGTTGTTGACGAATCGGGTTATATTCGCAATGCCGAAGTGGTAAAAGGTATTGGATATGGTTGTGATGACGAAGCCATTCGAGTGATCAATGCGATGCCAAAATGGAAACCAGGTATGCAAAATGGCAAAGCTGTTAGCGTTTATTATACCCTGCCTGTATTTTTTAAGCTAAGATAATCATGCAAAACATGTCGTTTAAAAATTACATGTTGTTTATGGCATACAAGAGTTGTTTGTTATATAATGATATGATTCGTTTAAAAATACCTACCTTTGACATATAAAAAACAATAGTTGAAATTCATTGATTATCACTTTGAACCCAGTTTGCAAGAAGGCCTTGATGCAATGCGGTTTGAAAATACCACCCCCATACAAGAACAGGCAATACCTATAATATTAGAAAATCGTGATTTGATTGCAGTTGCGCAAACAGGCACTGGAAAAACAGCTGCTTTTCTGCTACCGATATTAAATAAGTTGGCCACAAGTCATAACCATCACACAGATACTTTAATCATCGTACCTACTCGTGAACTGGCTTTGCAAATTGATCATGCCGTTCAGGGTTTTGCTTACTTCACAGGAGCGAGTTCCCTGGCCATTTATGGAGGAGGAGATGGGGCATCTTTTGAAAATGAAAAACGTGCATTGACCCAAGGAGCCAACATTATTATTGCCACCCCCGGTCGTTTGATGTCGCATCTCAATATGGGCTATGTAAAGTTTAATCATATCAAACATTTTATTATAGACGAAGCCGATAAAATGCTTGACATGGGCTTTATTGACGATATTGCCAAAATAGCCAGTTTTTTACCTGCCAAAAAACAAACTTTGCTTTTTTCGGCCACCATGCCACCTGCTTTTCGAAAGCTGGGAGAAAAATTATTGGTCAATCCGGTACAAGTAAGTATAGCCATTTCTAAACCTGCTGCTGGGGTCACTCAAACAGCCTATATGGTATACAATGCCCAAAAAAATGAATTAATCAAGCATATCTTATCTCAAAAAGAGCATAGTAGTGTGTTGATATTTTCATCTACCAAACAACATGTAAAAACCTTAAACCGTGAATTGCAAAGGGCAGGTATGAAGGCAAAAGCCATTCATTCTGATTTAGAACAACTAGAACGAGAAGAAGTGTTGCGCGATTTTAGAGCCAAAAATATTCAAATTATTGTAGCCACCGATATTTTGTCAAGAGGTATTGATATTGAAGACATCAGTTTGGTGATCAATTATGATGTGCCTAATGATGCAGAAGATTATATACATCGTATCGGACGTACAGCAAGGGCAAGCTCAACTGGTGAAGCCATTACTTTTATCAATGACCTCGATCAACAGAAGTTTCATAAAATTGAAACCTTAATCGGTAAGGAATTAGATAAATTAACTGTCCCAGCACAATTAGGGGAAAGTCCATTGTATAATCCAAACAAAAAACCAAAAAGTCCATTTGTAAAAAGGAATTTTTCGAGAAAACGTTAACACATACACGACTTAGTAAAACTCTACAATAGACATTTCTATTTTTCGAAAAGGGCGCTCCTCATCCTTAAATATCAGCATACAAGGATCCATCATAATAAGATGGCAAGGTATTTTTCTTTTTTCAAATTGTGTTGCTATCAATTGCATCTGATGCATACAAGTTTCTATATATTTTTTGTAACAGGTATCAGATAGGCTATCACCAGCATAATAATAACTTTTTAAATAGATCACCACATCTGCGCTGTCTGCTTTGTATTCGGTCCAGTGATTTAAAGCTGTATCTATAATGCTTTGCGAAAGGCTGTCTAATTGGAGGTGGGTGGTATCGGTATATAAATCAGCCGCAAAGAGCGTGTCAATAAGACCCGGTTGTTTCAATCGAATGTCTAAATATATATTGTCAGGCAAAGCATCATTGATTAAAGAGATTGTCTTACGATAAGGTCTGTAATTTTCTTCGTTACATTCAATAATATAAGTTTTACCCATTTGCAATGCCTTGGTATAACTACCATCACCTGCATTGCTGATTTCTTCTCCTACAGAGGTTTTGTAAAATGCATTTTTAAAATCAACATGCATTTTATATAATTCATTTTTGTAAAATTTATCTCTAACAAAGCCTTTTAAACAAAGCGTCGGGATAGGTTGAATGGTAGAATATAAATTGAATGAATACAAATCAAGCAATCCTTTTGTATCACCTCTGTCTGATGCGCAATATCCACTTGTACCTTTCGCATTGACTACGATAGAACCATCAAACTGTTCAGTATTAATAGGAGCTCCTAAGTTAATTGGGGTCCTCCATGTACCATTATTATTTTTGCGGGCAACAAACAAATCAGATGAACCCAGTCCAATATGACCATTACTTGCAAAGTAAAGGGTTTCATTATCAGGATGTATAAAGGGGGCGGTTTCGTCTTTGCCTGTATTGATAGTGGGTCCCAGGTTTTTAGGTTTGCTCCAAAGACGATTTTCATAGGTTGAAACCCAAATATCCATACCTCCATACCCACCTTCCCGATTGCTTACAAAATACATTTCTGTGTTATCGCTGCTAAGGCTGGGTTGTCCTTCATAGGCAGTGGTGTTGATGGTATATCCAAATATTTGTGGGGCACTCCAACCGCCATTTTCTTTATAGCTAAACACAATATCGCAACCACCCCCTCTGATGCCATCGGGGCTTCGCAGGTCGCATCTTGTGTAAAATAGGTAGTTGCCGTCTGCGCTTAGCTTAGCAGCGCCATCAGGTAGGCCTGTATTGGGGGGGTATCCTATATTTTGTGCTTTACGCCATTGTAAGTTGCTATCTTTATAAGTAATAAAAAAGTCTTCATTGCCACCTACATTTCGGGTAAATACCATGGTAGAGCCATCTAAACTGATAGAGGGTAAATATTCATTTTCTTTTGAATTGACGCTATCACCCATATTTTTGAGAAAAATTCCAGGAATTGGACTTTTGTCAGCATAGGCTTTCATGGTATACCGTTGTGTATTTTGCGATGTTTTTTGTTGTTTAAGGGTATCTAAATCAGCTGCTGCCAGTTGCTTTAATATTAAAAGCCCTAAGTCATCATCTTTATGGCTCATCATTTTATTGGCTAAATAAGTCAAGGGGGCATAAGCTTCATTGGCATTTAATGCAATGGCTTTATTGGCATAGAATAATACTTGTGGCTTTTCATGTTTGTTGTAATACAATTCAGCCAGTCTGATATAAGTTTTTACGGGGTTAGGATATTTAGTACTCAGGGTTTGTAAGCATTCAATGGCTTTGTCGTATTTGCCTTTTTTTACCAATTCTTCACAACTATAAAATTCGCTTCTGTATAATTTGAGGGTATCCGTTTGGGCTTGCAAACTAAAAGCTTGTGCCAACAGTATACCCAATAAGGCCATACAATGCAATGCAAAACGACCATAGGTAGGATTCATTCGTGCGCTCAATCGATGGATGTGCTTATTTTTAGTCAGCATTGATTTTATTAAAAGTGCTAAAATACAAATTGAAACCAAGTATTTCTAAAATTGTATGCTGCTCAATCAATCAATGAGAATGTTTATACAATATCATCCTTAAACCAAGACGCTCAGTAGGCAATTTGGAATGTTTGAATGCCAATATGTGTTACAATGATTAAAATATTTTTAGGCCAAAAAAATATTTTTAAAAAAAACAAAAAAAAGTTTTGCAATATCAATTATTGATTTACTTTTGCATCAGTAGGTTATTTATGTGACTTTTTCAATCACAGGGCCCTGTAGCAATACAGGGTCTTTTTTTTGTCTATTTTTTTGAACGGAACTTACTTTTTTTAAGTCTTTTTTAAAATATCATCCGTTTTTTTCGATTATCGAATTTAAAATTTGCCGTCAATTAGATGCATCTTGAAACAAATTTAAGTATTTGGAAGTTTGATATGTTTGGGGATAATGATTAGTCCAGTTAATTTTGGTTGACAATGAACAATTGAATTTCTATTGTCCTTAGCATGCATTCGTCACGACAGTTCACTTATGCAAAATCCCTTTTTTTATGATTATTGTTTACATTTGTGCTCATGTCGAATAAATATATTTATCTGTGCTGTTTCTTATTGACAGTTTGTGGGCAAATGAGTTTAGCACAAACTGCTACAAATACCGAATCAGCCACGCCAAGCATACCTAAGAAGAAGGCAAAAACCAGCGTGATTGCCAATAAAATATGGAATTTTGATGTGTTGGGCGGTGTTGATATACCCATGGCAGATATGGCCAAACGATTTGGAACAAGTTATAGAATAGGCTTTGGGCTTAAAATTAAAAATGAATCAAATTGGATTTTCGGAGCAAAATTTGAATTCATTACAGGTAATAAAATGAAAGAAGACAGTCTCTTGTGGAACATGAAAAATGATTTGGGTATTATCAATATTAGTGGTGATGTAATTAATGTGGGGATGTTTCAAAGAGGGTATATGACAGGAATTCAAGTAGGTAAGATCTTTCCATTTCTGCAAGCCAATGTCAATTCAGGGCCTATGATGCTTGCTTCTGTAGGTTTTATGCAGTATAAAATCAATTTTTTTGATCGTGACAATTCATTTCCCCAATTACGGGATGAATATAAAAAAGGCTATGACCGTTTAACCAATGGCATTTATATAGAAGATTTTATTGGCTATAATTTTCATTCAAAAAACAAACTCATCAATGTATATGCAGGGCTTGATGTTGTATGGGGATTTACCAAAGTTCGTCGCAATTATACATTTGATTTGGCAAGGGCCGAAACCCAAAGCCGCAATGATGTATTAGTGGGTTTTAAATTAGGTTGGGTTGTGCCTATTTATAGAAAAAAATCAGAAGACACTTATTATTAATACCTATTGATACTTCTATATAATATATTCATTCGCATTTATTATTTCGGGGTCTACTTAGCAGCCTTTTGGAACAAAAAAGCGCAGCAATGGATCGAAGGAAGAAAGGCATTATACCAAAATCTCCATCAGCAAATACCTTCACATCAGCAACCCATTTGGTTTCATTGTGCTTCCGTTGGAGAGTTTGAACAAGCATTACCATTGATACATCAATGCAACAAAAAATATAGTCAGTCTCCTATATTGCTTACTTTTTTTTCGCCATCAGGGTATGAATATGCAAAGGCTAAATATCCTGATTGGTTGATTGCTTATTTACCATTAGATACCCAAAAACAAATGTCATTATTTATTGCTACTTGTAAACCAGCCATGGTGTTTGTGATTAAATATGAATTTTGGTATCATATGTTGGCCGAATTGCATAAAAAAAAGATACCCACTTTCTTAGTATCAGGGATATTTAGAGACAATCAACTTTTTTTTAAATCCTACGGGGCTTTTTATAGAAAAATACTTCACTTTTTTACCCACCTTTTTGTACAAAATGAATCCAGCCTGCATCTGTTGCAATCGATACAAGTGAATCATGCGACGTTAGCTGGCGATACACGCTTTGATAGGGTGGTGGAGAATAAAAATACCTTTTTTTCAGATCATAAAATTGAAAATTGGATTGATGGTCATAAAGTATTCATGGCAGGTAGTGTTTGGGATAGTGATATACCTTTACTGCAAAAAATCATTGCAGGCTTACCGGCAGATTGGAAAATTATTTTTGCTCCCCATGAGATAAACCATTTTAAAACGCATTGGATCAATGAACCATTTATAACCTATACCACAATGAGTGACGAAAAAGCTCGTTTTTGCATCATCAATACCATGGGAATTTTATCAAAGTTGTATCGATATGCCGATTTGGTATATGTAGGAGGAGGATTTGGGAAGGGTATACATAATATTTTAGAGCCTGCCGTGTATGCAAAACCTATTTTAATAGGGCCTCACTTTCATAAATTTGATGAGGCACTTAACTTAGTGAGTAAAGGATGTGCTTTTTCAGTAAATCCGCAAAATGTTGATTTCGTGCTTCACCATCATATTTTTGACAAAAATAAATATCAGGCAATTGAAAAACAATTAATTGAATATATCTCAACAAATACAAACCTTTCAGAAAAAATAATGGTCTTAATAGATAGATTTCTGAAGGTGTCATAAAAAGTATTTTTGATACATATTTTATCATTTGAAATGTAATAACTATATTAGCGAATTAAAATGGGTACTTCTCGATAAAAAAATGAAACAATTTAGCAATATACTTCTGTTTTTAATGGCCTTTTTTGTAAGTCAAAAGGGCTTTTCACAATTAATTGTAGGACCAGATACCGTTTGTATTAAAAACGAATTGATTCTGACTACCACAGATACCACTTCAAGTTCCTATTATTGGGGATTTTGTTCAGCCTATCTCAATAATATTCCTACCGGAAGTAGTATAGCAGCGGGTACAGGTATGGATTCACCTGCCTCTATTTGTATGGCAAAAGACAGTGGTAAACATTACGTTTTTGTAGTCAATACCAACAGTCCGCGCAATTTATTACGATATGATTTCGATTCTAGTATGGCTAACGCACCAACAGTTAATATTATTGGCGATTTTGGTGGCTTGATACCTGTTAACTGTAAAGGGTTTGAAATTGTAAATACAGGTGGCAATTGGTATGGCTTTTTAGTTGGTGGCGCTACAGCCATTAACTCACAAATGGTGCGTTTAGATTTTGGGACAAGTCTTGCCAATACCCCTACCATCACTGACTTAGGTAATTTAGCAGGTTTGCTTTTAAATCCACAGGACTTATTTGTATTTAGAGAAGCAGGTAATTGGTATGCATTTACCAATAGCGGCTTTACAGGCAATTTATTACGTGTTGATTTTGGCGCTTTAATTACGAACCCAGCACCCGTATTAACCAATCTTGGAAACCCAGGTACTTTGGCCTTTCCAACAGGTATGTGGCCTGTATTTGATGGTACCAATTGGAGTATATTTATTGTCAACAGACTTACCCAAACATTAAGTCGACTTGACTTTGGCAATTCATTATTAAACCCGTTTGTAGAAGTCAATTTAGGCAATTTTGGAGGTATTTTTAATGGTCCACGCGATATTGTTATCATCAAAGATTGTGGCAATTATTATGGGTATATTACCAACGAATCTACTAATAGCATTATATTATTGACTTTCGCAGGGAGTATAACAGCAGTGCCTACCGCAACTGACTTAACCAATTTTGCAGGCTTTAATGCACCGCGCTTTTTGACACGTATGATGCGTGACAAAGACAATGTGTATTGCTTTACTGCTAATAATTTAGATAATACCTTGTCAAGGCTCACTTATAATAGTTGCAATGTCTCCTCTATAGCAAGTTCTACACTTCAAACACCTCCTCCGGTCGAATATTCTGCCCCAGGTTTATACAATGTATATTTTGCCGCTGATGAAGGTTTACCTACTATGAAAGTAGATTGTAAACTGGTAAGGGTTTTACCACAACCTTATATTGAAATCAATAACGATACCCTGATATGTCAGCAAGACACCATATTATTAGTATGTAATGGCCCAGGTTTATATAGCATGTTATGGGATCCTGTTTATAACGGTAGTACGCCTTATGACACCACTTCTATGTTGGTTTACCCTCGTGAAGATTATAGATACAATGCCCATTTAGAATTTTATAATAATAAAGGAACTTGCGCATTTGATACATCTGTATTAGTACGTGTAAGTAGAGTTGTGGCTGATGCTGGTCCAGACAGGTTTGTTGCCGATGGCGCTTCTACAGAGCTGGGCGGTGTACGATTGTCAATGGGACAAGAATACTCTTATGTATGGTCGCCCGATACTTTCTTGAATTCTAGTGTTGTGGCTAAACCTACTTCTACACCATTGGATGTACAGTTTTATTATCTTAAAGTCACCAACGACTCTTCAGGTTGTGAATCATACGATACGGTAATCGTACGTACAGAATGTACCGATATCAGTTTACCAAATGCCTTTAATCCAGTAAGTGATATTGCTAGTAACAGAAATTTTGGTCTGATTAATTTTAATATTGTAAAACTTGAATATTTCCGTATTTATGATAGATGGGGACAAGTTGTATTTGAAACCACTGATATTGCTAAGAAATGGGATGGCACAAGAAATAATATACAATTGCCACCTGATAATTATGTGTGGATAGTAGATGGTACTTGTAATAATGGTAAGCGAATACGGAAACAAGGTACAGTCCTCTTAGCAAGGTAGCTATGCAACAATACAAATGATTTTAAAAAATACTTTTGATTACTCTTCAAAAGTATTTTTTTTTATAAATAACTAATTGTATTTACCACATCGTTTGAATAATATCGGTAGTATGCCTACACAGATTGAATTTAAGCCAGTAAACATTTATGAATCGTTGGCATTATTCCCCAATTCAATGAATTATATAACAATCAGTGATATTATATAAACGTTTACACCTATATAAAGAGTACATTTGGGTAATACAAAATGCTTTTACGATTTAGTAGCCTTTGTTTTTTAATGTAAAGTTGATTTATGTTGAATGATTTCTGAACTTAATTAAACTGTTTAAAAAAAGTATAGTATGAATAATTCATCATAATGCACATCATAATTTGAAACTTTACATAAAATACATGGTCAGTACCAGATGCAAACTCATGGTAAAAGTAGAGTTGAAAAAGCTGGGTCTACACTTCATATTGGTTGATTTAGGGGAAGTGGAAATCATGGAAACGATTACTGAATCACAAAAAAATCAACTAAAAACAGCATTACAAGAAATTGGGCTCGAATTAATTGATGATAAAAAATCAATATTGATTGAAAAAATCAAGAAAATCATCATTGAAATGGTGCATTATGCTGACGAAATGCCCAATGTCAACTTTTCAGCTTATGTGAGTGAAAAATTAAATTACGATTATAATTATTTAGCCAATTTATTTTCAGAAGTGCAAGGCATCACCATCGAAAAGTTTATTATTACGCATAAAGTAGAGCGTATAAAGGAATTGATCATGTATGATGAATTGAATTTGACTCAGATTTCATACAAAATGAATTATAGCAGTGTGGCACATTTATCAAATCAGTTTAAAAAAGTAACCGGACTGACACCTTCTCATTTCAAACAATTAAAAGATAAGCGTAGAAGTCCTATTGAAGAAATCGGGAATCATGTAAAAGAAGAAAATGAAAATGATGGTTAGAAATACAATACAGGAATCGCGCTATGCAAGAAGTTTGATAGAGGCCAGTTTAGATCCATTATTTACGGTCAATACGGAAGGTAAGATTATGGATGTAAATCAAGCTTCATTAAATATTACTGGTCAACTTCGTGAGCAATTGGTCGGTTCTGATTTCTTTCATTATTTTACAAAACCTGACTCGGCTAAACAAGCTTATTTAGCTGTTTTCGATAAGGGTTTTGTGTCTGATTATCCACTTACAATTCGTGATCATAAATTAACGGATGTATTGTTAAATGGTTCTATTTTTAAAGATGATGATGGAAATGTGCTGGGTGTAGTGGTCGTAGCCCGTGATATCACTGAGCAAAAAAGATTTGAAAATGAGTTGAAAGACGCTAAAATATTTGCTGAGCATGCCACTGAATTTGCTGAAACGGCTCAGGGTGATGCTGTGAAAGCCAGTCAGCAAGCCAATGATGCAGTAAAAGCAAAGCAACAGTTTTTGTCAAATATGAGTCATGAAATACGTACTCCTATGAACGCTATCATCGGGTTTACTAAAGTGCTTTTAAAAACAGATTTGTCTACTAAGCAATTTGAATACTTGTCGGCTATAAAAATGAGTGGAGATGCTTTAATTGTATTAATCAATGATATATTAGATTTAGCCAAAGTAGATTCAGGCAAAATGACCTTTGAAGAATGTCCATTTAAGCTCAAAACATCTATAGCGGCTATGTTGCATTTGTTTGAATCAAAAATACATGAAAAAAATATTGAACTGATAAATGAATATGATGTAAAAATACCTCCCGTAGTGGTGGGTGATTCGGTAAGGTTAAATCAAATTATACTAAATCTTGTGAGTAATGCAGTGAAATTTACCAATGCAGGTACGATCACAATGAGTGTACAATTATTAAAAGAAAATGAACAAACGGTCACTTTAAAATTTGCTGTAAGCGATACAGGTATTGGTATTTCAAAAAATAAAATCGATCAGATATTTGAAAATTTTCAACAAGCTTATAGTAGTACTTCACGCTTGTTTGGAGGTACTGGTTTAGGATTGGCTATCGTCAAACAATTGGTAGAGTTACAAGGCGGCAGTGTAGCTGTTGAAAGTGAACTTTCGCAAGGATCTACATTTAGTTTTATATTAGATTTTAAAAAGACAACCGCAAATGCGCTTCAACAATGCGAGGAGTTTGAAATTAATCAAGAAATTAAAGACATTCACATTCTTGTGGTTGAAGATATACCGCTCAACCAATTATTGATGAAAACGTTGTTAGACGATTTTGGTTTTAAACGTGATATTGCTTCAAATGGTAAAATTGCTATCGAAAAAATGAAAAGTAAAAATTATGATGTCATTTTAATGGATTTGCAAATGCCTGAAATGAATGGATTTGAAGCCACAGAATATATCAGAAATCAATTAAAATCAACGATTCCTATCATAGCATTAACGGCAGATGTCACTACGGCTGATGTAAATAAATGTAAAGCAGTAGGGATGGATGATTATATCTCAAAGCCAGTGAATGAAAAATTATTATACAATAAAATTATTAGTGTTTTAAAAAATCATGCAGAGGTTGCACAATTAACGCTATCATCCAATAAGCAAACAGGCAGTCTTAGATATACTGACTTGAGCTATCTCATGAAAAGAACGAAATCAAATCCAACACTTATGATGGAAATGATCTCACTTTATTTAGAACAAACCCCACCCCTGATCTTATCGATGAAGAAAAGTCTGCATGATAAAGATTGGAATTCATTGCATGCTTCTGTTCATAAAATCATACCTTCATTTTCTATTATGGGGATGAATGCTGATTTTGAAAATATTGCGAAACAAGTACAAGAATATGCTACTTCCCAGGAAGCATTTGAAAACATTGGTGACCTTGTGATGAAACTTGAAAGTGCCTGCACCAATGCTTGTAATGAATTGAAAATTGAATTTGAAACTATTAAAAATTCATTATATGAATAAACCAACTATGAAAATATTTTTGGTCGATGACGATGCTTTATATTTAAAAAATTTGTCGTTAGACTTTCTTGATTTTGATAATTATATAATAGAAACCTTTCCTACTGGTGAAAAATGTTTGGAAAAAATACATGAAATGCCTGATTTGGTGATTCTTGATTATCATTTAAATGGCATTAACCCAACCGCTATCAATGGCATTGAAGCCCTAGATGAAATTAAAAAAATAAATTCGAATATTCCTGTAGTGATGCTTTCTAGTCAAGATAAAATTGAAGTTGCCGTCAATTGTATGCATCATCATGCATTCGATTATGTGGTAAAAAGCGAAACAGCTTTTATGCGCTTACAAAAAATTATCGAAACCATCGGCCAATTTCAAAAAATTGAAAAAGAGCTCAATTGGTATATGGATAGAATGTAATGGCAACTGCCTTGAATACTTCCTTTTAGCTTCCATAAATCACCTATTGTTTTTGTGATGCTATAAATTGTATCTAAACAATAAGTTGAATGCTTGTATAATGAACCTGGGTTCAATTCAACAAATTACTTTAGTCGAATGCACCAGAATGACTCTGTAAGCTTTCATGAGTAAGCGCTATAGCCGCTTCATAGTATGATTCATACAAAAATGGCTTGTGTAATCAAACACAAACCACTTTTATAAAACAACACAATTAAAAATGTATCTATTGTATTTGACAGTTGATACTATAGTTGCCAAACAAATCACTGCCCGATTTTGTATTTTCATTACATCGGTCTTCAGCTCTTTTTCTGTTTTCATTGTAAGTATACACTGAATGATCATTGGTATTGGTACCAGTTCCGCTGGTATAGGTTTTAGAACATTTACAAGTGTAATCTTTTTTGCACGATATCATCGAAGTTCCGATAAAGAACAAGCTACCTGTAATTAATAATGCTTTTTTCATTTTTTTATTTATTTTAATATTTCTAGATGCAAAGGTCATCTTATATATGTTCTGGATTGTTACACGATATTGTGATTATGTTGTATCATTTTTGAATATGTTGTTTTTTAAGCTATATGATCCAAAATGTTGGATTGCTACTTAAGCATCTATGCTATTTGTGATGCCAAATGTATTGATTTAATTATTTGGGTTTTATCGATACAATGTACGACCATATTGGGTTTTAGCTTATTGTTTATTAGCAATGTTTAATTCATTTATTTTGTATAGAATACATCATAAATTATAGATGTGTAAATGTTGATATTATTTATAATAGATATGTAAACTTATTTTAAGGATTAGCATGACCTTTGAATTGCCATCTAACTTTTAAACTCATTTCATATGCACCAAGAACTTTCACTTCGAGATAAAATTATCAAGATGACTAAAATCATCCATGAGCAATATCCTGCATTGTCAGCATTCATAAACCCATTACCACAAGAAATGTTTAATGCGGGTTTTTCAAATTTTAATCCACAAAGTTTGCGATTGTATTATCACCAACTCAAAGATTTATACAATACTTATATCTATAATCATCATCTAGAAAAAAATCATCATTCTATATAATGATATTTAATTTTAACCCTATTCTTAACAACCGAATAGTTGTATATTGTATTCAAAAAATATTTTAAAAATGGCAATTACGCTCAATCAATCCAATGGCTTAAAACTTGTTTTGTCCATTATCTTATGTGAAGGGGTTGGCATCATAAGCGGTTTGTTGGCTGCACCCGAAATGAAACAATGGTTAGGAACTTTACAAGTGCCTTCCTGGAATCCACCTTCCTATCTATTTGGCCCTGTATGGACTTTATTATATTTTCTAATGGGTGTTTCTTTTTGGTTAATATGGAAAAGTACAGCCCCAGACAAACAAAAAAAATATGCGATGATTGTTTTTTTTGTTCAACTAGTCCTCAATTTTTTATGGTCATTTATTTTCTTTAATCTGCATTCACCTTTTTTCGCATTGATCAATATATTACTCATGTTAATTGCTATTTCAATGACCATGTATTATTTTTCATTCATTTCACGTATAGCATCCTGGTTATTGTTGCCTTATCTTTTATGGGTTTGTTTTGCAACGGTACTTAATTTTTCTATTTGGTCATTAAATAGCTAGTAGTTTACAATCTTGTATGTTGTTTGTTTTTTACCTCTTATTTTATGCTCATGAATTTCAATGTTCACTTTGATAGTATGTTAAGTATACAACAAGAAATCTTACAATAGTTATGAAGAATGGTGTAAGTATGCCGTACTGTTATGTATGATCTTTGCATACGTTCTATATATCATTCAAATGAAAATCATTTAAACATATACCTGCAATAATTAAACGATTTATTTTGTATTGTAGTTTTTATCTGAATGAGCTGCAAATACTTGTTAGATATTTTTACAGAATAAATGCTAGTTGACGTATGGGAAATTTACTTTTTTTGATTGCAGTAAACATCCATACACAAATATTTTTTTAACCATTAAATAAAATATAATATGAAACCCTCTATCGGTATTACAGAAAAAAAATTACAAAAAATTACTACTTTACTCGCGGTCATACTTGCTGATGAAATGGTATTGTATAACAAAACCAGAAAATTTCATTGGAATGTACGTGGGGAAAGTTTTATGGAATTGCATAAGCTTTTTCAAGCCCAATATACCGAATTAGAAGAAGTGATTGACTTGGTAGCAGAAAGAATCAATAAATTAGGGAGTAAAACAATTGGTACTTTAAAAGAATATCTGGCTTTAACCCGACTTTCTGAATCGCCCGATACCTATCCCGCCCAAAAAGACATGTTGACTGAATTGCTCAACGATCATGAATCTATCATAAGATCAATCAGAAAAGACATTGAAGAAATGGATGAAAAATACCATGAAGCTGTTACCATTGATTTTTTAACGGGCTTGATGGCACAACACGAAACCACCGCCTGGGTATTGAGACGATATCTTGATTAATGAATGGTGGATTGATTTGTCTTTTTATGATGACTAATAGACAAATTGAGTGAATGATTTTTGTTTAGAAAAATGGGATAAAAGTTACGACAATTAAATTTATTTGAACACTTCATTCATTTTTTTACGATACATTCCAAAAGGATTACAAGCATAATCTGCATATTGAAACAATTTATTCTTTTCACGATATGAGGAAATACATTTATTACCTATTGTTTATTCAATCACTATTGCTTATTGCTTGCAACACAAACAATAGAAGTATTTCATCAAATAATGTGACCAAAGAAGCTTTTCAACCAGATAATGATACAACAATGGTAATGCCTGTTGATACTACTGATGTTTTGCCTAATGATACTAGTAATCAATCCAAGAAAGAAGTAATAAACACTGACTCATGTAAACAGTTGCAATGTCCCATATGGGCTCAAATTGTTTTGTCGCAACAAACGATGTATTTATATGTAGATGGCGCATTGCTTGATACTTTTAAAGTTACTACAGGCAACAAAAAACATGTAACTCCTTATATGGAGCGTCGCCCCTCAGGTCCATTATATGTAAAATATTCATCTAAAAAATACCCCGGTGGTAACTATATGGGAATGGGTAATATGCCTTATGTAGTGTTTGTAAAAGGAGGCTATGCCATACATGGTACCACCAAAGGAAATATTAAATTGTTAGGCAAAAAAGTTTCGCATGGATGTATTCGATTGCATCCTGACAATGCTAAAATATTTTTTGATTTGGTAACAGCGAGAGGAATCAATCAAACATGGATTTCTATTGTTGAATAAATACATTCAGCATTAAATAGATAAATCTTGTAATTTATTCTGCTATTTATACAACATCCCTGAAAGGCTTTTTAAGAACTTTGTAGAAAACAACAATAAGCTGGATTATGGACTTCTTGTAGATTATTTATGCTACAACCAAACCAATATTGGTTTGTCATATAGTTACATTTTTTTTAATTACAAGCACCCATGGAAGTCAAAGCAAACAAATATATTTTTTCAAAAGGGGTTGATACATTTTTTAGCGATGTATACAAAGCCTATAGCTTTACCACTCGTTTTTTTAAAGAAGCTTTTGTAGCTCCATTTCATTTTAAAGAAATCATTCATCAGTCGTTCGAAATTGGGTTAAAATCATTGGGCTTAATCACCGTCACTGGTTTTATTGTTGGTATCGTTTTTACCAAACAATCGCGCCCTTCACTTGAAGATTTTGGGGCGAGTTCATGGTTGCCTTCCCTCATTGGTATTGCCATTGTAAGGGCCTTAGGTCCATTAGTTACTGCCTTGATCTGTGCAGGTAAAGTGGGTTCTAGTATTGGTGCCGAATTGGGTTCCATGAAAGTCACCGAACAAATTGATGCTATGGAGGTATCTGCGATCAATCCTTTTAAATATTTAGTGGTTACCAGAGTCATTGCTTCTACACTCATGGTGCCATTATTGTCATTGTATTGCAGTTTTGTTGGACTCATAGGTTCCTATGTAAATGTACATGCTGAAGAAAATACCACCCTGGCTATATTTTATAAAAATGCTTTTTCAACACTCACCTTTATTGATATTTTTTCATCTTTAGCCAAAGCAATCGTCTATGGGTTTACCATAGGTATTATTGGTTGCTATAAGGGTTTCAATGCCACGCAAGGAACACGTGGTGTGGGTAAAGCAGCAAACCAGGCAGTGGTGCTTTCGATGTTTCTTATTTTTCTCGAAGAGGTGATTATTGTACAGGTAGCAAACTGGATCAGAAATTTTTAATGATGGAACAAATAATAGATCAGGAAGTGTCAACAGAAACACCCGTTATTTCAATACATGGTTTGTATAAATCGTTTGGTGAACTCGATGTACTCAAAGGCGTTGATTTTACTGTGATGAAAGGCGAAAATATTGCCGTGTTAGGGAAATCAGGCTCTGGTAAATCAGTATTGATTAAAATCATTGCAGGTTTATTAAAGGCCGATAAAGGATCTGTCAATGTATTGGGGCAAGAGGTTGAATTACTCAATGCCAAAGAGTTAGATGCCTTGCGTTTACGTATTGGTTTTTCCTTTCAAAGCAGTGCCTTATATGATAGTATGAATATTTATCAAAATCTGGCCTTCCCTTTGACAATGAACAATAAAAAATTAAATGCCCAACAAGTCACCCAGGCAGTTGAAGAAGCCCTGGATGCCGTGGGTTTGTTAAATAAAATAAATCAAATGCCTGCTGATTTATCGGGTGGACAACGAAAACGTATAGGCATTGCCCGTACCTTGATATTGAAACCAGAAATCATGTTGTATGACGAGCCAACTTCTGGTTTAGACCCCAACACTTCATCCGAAATTAATTTGCTTATACAAGATGTACAAAAAAAGTACAATACCAGTGCTGTGGTCATTACCCATGATTTGACATGTGCCAAGCAAACATGCAATCAAGTCGCAATATTACTCGATGGTCAATTTTTAAAAATGGGGCCATTTGATGAAGTGTTTAAATCAACAGACCCTCAAATACAAAGTTTTTACAATTACAATTTTATAAATCATTGATATGAAAGATACCTCAAACAGACATGCAATAATAGTCGGATTTTTTGTTTTTATAGGCATCGCATTTCTCCTTGCCGGAATTTTAATGGTTGGAAACCTGCATGAAACCTTTAAAAAGAAAATGCAATTGGTTTCATTATTTGATGATGTCAGTGGTTTGCAAAAAGGAAATAATGTTTGGTTTTCGGGAGTGAAAATTGGGGTAGTGAGTGATATTCGTTTTTTTGGCAAATCGCAAGTGGCAGTTAGTTTAAAAATTGAAACCAAAATACAACAATACATTCGAAAAGATGCCATGGTGAAAATTGCTACAGATGGATTAATAGGAAATAAAATATTGGTGATTTATGGCGGCACATCGGCCTTTGATGAGGCAGAAGCAGGCGATACCTTAAGGGTTGAAAAAACGTTTACTTCCGAAGATATGATTAACACTTTGCAGGAAAACAATTTAAATGTATTAGCCATCTCAAAAGATTTTAAAGTTTTGAGTCAGAAAGTGTTACAAGGCGAAGGAACACTCGGAATATTGTTAAATGACAATGAAGTATATAACAATATGCAGGCCACCACACGATCCTTACAACAAGCTTCTTCAAAGGCGCAACTACTTGTAAGCAATATCAACGTTTATACTGAAGGCTTTAATCGTAAAGGTACTTTTGCCAATGATTTAGCAACTGATACGGTTGTTTTTAATAATATTAAAAGGAGTGCAGACAAGCTAAAACAAATAACAGACACCGCAAATCAGCTTGTGGCAAAATTGAATGAGGCTTCCCAAAACCCCGCTACCACGCTTGGTGTATTGTTGTATAATGAAGAGTCAGGCAATCATGTAAAAAATATCATCTACAACCTTGATAGTACTTCGTATAAGCTGAATGAAAATATGGAAGCTATCCAGCATAGCTTTTTATTCAGAAGATATTTTAGAAAGAAAGCTAGACAAGCAACCCTGAATGTAAAAAAATATTAAACTTCAAGGGCAACATTAACAGAGCTATTGGAAATCGTGTTTTCAATGCTTAACTTTATATAAATTATGGATTTATTGTATTCATTGTTCAGATTGCTATCAGGTATCGGATTGTTTATGTTCGCTATGTACTTGATTGAGGAATCGTTGAAAAACCTTTCAGGGAGAAATTTTAAAATCTTCTTAAAAAAAATTACCAAAAATAATATAGGGGCTGCTTTTGGAGGTGCTGTGGTGACGGGTATTTTACAAAGTAGTTCCATGGTGTCGTTGATGGTACTGGCTTTTGTAGGTGCTGGTATTTTTACAATGAAAAATGCCATTGCCATTATATTGGGTGCTAATTTAGGCACTACATTAGATAGTTGGATAGTGGCTACTTTGGGGTTCAATATGGATATTGAAATCATTGCCTATCCCATTATTTTTATCGGAGGTTTTTTACTCCTGTCATTAGGTAAGCGCAATGCAATCAAGTATCTTTCTTTTTTCATGTTGGGTTTTGGATTGTTGTTTATCGGGTTAGGATTTATGAAAGATGCTATGGAACTGCAAGTGCAAACCTTTGATTTTGCCCAATATGCCTCCATGCCATCCATCTTTTTTTTAGGCATCGGTTTTGTCATTACCTTATTGGTTCAGTCAAGTTCTGTTACCATGGCATTGACTTTAAGTGCATTGCATTTTGGCGCTATTGATTTTGCATCAGCAGCTGCTATTGTGTTAGGCTCAGAAACAGGTACTACCATCAAAATCATGTTGAGCGCTATCGGAGGCAATGCAGCGAAGAAAAGAGTGGTATTGGGCAATTTTATTTTTAATATCATTATCACACTCTTAGCCTTTTTGTTTTTAAAACCCATTTTACATTTCATTCAGGAGGTGTTAAATGTAAAAAATCCATTATTGGCTTTAGTTACGTTTTCAACTTGTATCAATTTAGCGGGATTATTTTTATTCTTACCTTTTTTAGGACCCTATACTACTTTTTTAACGCGCTTTTTTAAAGAAACCAACCATACCCTTGCTTCATTTATTGGAGATATAAAAATGGATGAACCAGAATCTGCCATGGAATTGTTTCAAAATGAAGTGGAATACTTTATTTACTATGGTATTGTTTTTAATGCATCTATGTTACAATTAGAGGACGACACAGAAGCCTCCAATATCCGTTTTCAAAAAATACTGACACAAAGAGCCTTTCATCGTAAAACACAACAGGAAAAATACGATTTTATAAAACAGTTACAAGGCGAAATACAAACTTGTTATTTGTTACTTCGTACGAAGGTTTCAAATACGGAAACGGCTATCCTCAATCAATATATAGTATCGGTAAGAAGTGCGATGTATGCTGTAAAATGTTTACATGATATTGAAACGAATATTGACGATTTGAGCAAGTCGTCGCAAGATATAAAATTTGATTTTTTTGGCCAAAGCAAGGTATATACTGCAGCTTTGTACAAAACTTTTTCTACTATCATGCATACAAGTGAAAATCAACATGCAACCAAATTAAATGCCATGTATCTTGATATTCAAACAAATTATAATCACACCTTAAATACATTTTATAAAAATGCTCAAAACACACCACTCGATGATATAGACATGACCTTGTTGCTTAATTTTAATCGGGAGTTATTTGCTTCCAACATGGCTTTGTTAAAAGCAGTGAAAAATTTCAAATTGAGTGATGAAAAAACATTGTCTTTTTTAGAACAAGTCAATGATTTACCCTAAAGATTAAGCAAAAAAGCATACATTTAAACAAGCATTGAATGATGATACTACTCAACAAAAATTATATACTAACATGTTATAAAGCCAGAAGGCCCGATACACACAAGGGTGACTATGGTCATGCCTTATTGATAGCTGGCAGTGCCGATAAAATGGGGGCAGCGGTGATAGCATCAAAAGCTTGTTTACGCAGTGGCGCAGGCTTACTGACGGTGCTCACAAGCAAGTCACAGGCATGGCCACTTCAGACATGCATTCCTGAAGCGATGTTGCTTTTTGAATTGCCACAAACTTTCAAGTATTCAGCAATAGGTATAGGACCCGGTATAGGAACAGGTACAGATAGCAAAGATGTATGCAGCAAAATAATTAATGCAGCCCATTGCCCTTTAGTGATAGATGCAGATGCTTTAAATATACTTGCGAACAATCAGCATATGCTGGGTACTTTGCCTGCAAATACCATACTCACCCCACATGCAAAAGAATTTGACAGGCTTTTTGGTATACATTCAAATGAACAGGAACGTGTATTGACAGCAAAACAGCAATCAAAAGAATATCCTATCATCATTGTGTTGAAGGACATGAAACCAAAATAATACATCAAGATCAGGTGTATCAAAACACTACGGGCAATGCAGGACTTGCCAAAGGTGGGGCAGGAGATGCCCTCACTGGCATGGTGACTGCGTTTTTAGCACAAGGGTATACTCCGCTCAAATCGGCAATTTTAGGAGTGTATTTGCATGGTTTAGCAGCAGATATCACTTTGCAAAGCCAAAGTGTAGAAAGCATGCTGATAACAGATGTGATTGAACATATAGGCGATGCTTTTAAAACGCTTTTGTAGTTTAACAGACTTTTTTTTATAGAATATTCTGTACTCCTTCAGTCTTCGCAGACTCTCCCGCTTCGGGGACTCTGCAACTTAGAGGTCGTAATCAACTACGAATATTTTATTTATTTTTATTTCATGTCTGTGAGCCAAAAAAATACCCTACAGTAGCGGAATATTTTCAGTGACATTTACCTGATCGCGTGGTTACCGCTGTTTGAAATCACTAATGAATATGATTATGAATATAAGCCTGTTTGTCTGTGCAAACAGACAAGTTCTTTGATTATTTAAAGGCAAACGGGTATAATGTAAATGCATACCTTATCATGCCTGATCATGTTCCTGCGAAATTAAGATTCACATATACTGAAAAATGGATCAATCGAATTTTAGGCGATGGAAAAGATTCATCACTTATGACTTTATTGAAAAACTACAGGCGAATCACAGAAAAGATATTTTATTGAACAAAAACTGAATTATATACATATGAATTCTTGTGTATGTAATCCGCATTTGGCAAAATATCCTATTGAATATTTACATTGTTCGGCAAACATTTATCTTGGGCGTAGTCAAATTATTTATCCAGTTGAACATGTATTGAATATGAAAGATATTAACTTTGACAAACAGATAAAATAATAAAAATGAATGTATGCAGATAATATGTGAAGAAGAACATTTCGTTCAGAAAGTCGCAGAGTCCCAGAGGCTGGAGACTCAGCGGGGACAAAAGCAAGATCAAACAACTTTTACTGGCAAATTAATAAAAGAGTAAGTATGAAAAAGAAAATTAGTACTTGCATCTATTTGATGCTGATATCATCTTTAATATATAGTCAACAGAATAAAAGAAATAATGTGTGGGCTGTTGGTTATCAGCCAGTTGTAAAATTTAACTTTGATAATGGGCTGATTATTGATACAGTAACAAACGCTGGAGTTATTAATCCACCATTTTGTCTAATAAAGTCCTCAAGTTCTACAATTTCTGATACAAATGGAAATTTATTGTTTTTCTCAAATGGCTTTGTTATTTATGATTCTGCAGGATTTGCAATACAGGATGGTTTATATGTAAATTGCCCGTATGGTCTAGTTCTTACCAATTACTATGGAGGTGCGAGCCTTTTCGATCAAACATCCATTATACTCCCTAAAAAAGGCAATACCTATTATGTATTTAGTACGGGGATGAGTGATAGTGTGGCTAATAATTATATCAATCATGTATATACTGAATTTGATGTGCTGAACTATAGCGTAGTAGATATGGATAGCAATGCAGGTATGGGGAAAGTGGTGCAAAAGAATGTAGTGCTTGCTGATAAGCAGCATTATGTAAACTGCGCCATGCAGGCTGTGAAACATAGTAATGGAAAAGACTGGTGGCTGGTGAAGGCTGACTGTATTAATAATCGTTATCAGGAATTTTTGGTAAAAGAAGATTCAATCTTAGGACCATATTATCAAGATATACCAATAAATTATCAAGGAGATTTTTGTTACTTTTAAGTAAAATTTATTTTAATAATACCGGTACACAGATGGCAAGTAGTATATGCGGGCATATTTTAGGAGGTCCTTTTTATTACAGGAATGGTGTAGATATTTTTGATTTTGACAGATGCAATGGAGAACTCACATTCAAGAAAAGATACGAAGTACCAGAAGATACTTCCAGCTATCCAAATTATGATGTTCAAGTAGGATTAAGCTTTTCGCCAAATGACAAATTATTATACATGAGTAATTCCTATACAGTATATCAAATAGATTTAGAAGATACGAATACATACAACGCATTATTTATACATGGCCCTGATACTACAATTGCACAGTTTCCAGAATATAATACAATAGGCCTCGCTCCGGATGGGAATATATATATGGGATATTGGAACGGCAGTAAATCTATGAGCTATATAGACAGCCCCAATGTAAAAGGACTGGGTTGTAATTTTGTATCTCATGGCGTGTGGCAACCTTATACATATCTGATGAGTCCACCTAATATGCCCAACTATGGATTGGGGGCGGATACTGTGCTTTGCTGGCCGCTAGGTAGTAGTGACATAAGAGATGAGAGATTAGAGAATTTAGAAGTATATCCAAATCCTGGTTCCACTATTTTTTACATCAAAAATTTGCAAGGAAAAAAGAAAGAGTTGTATAATACGGTAGGCACTAAATTGTTTAGTACTTTCAAAGATGAAATAGAAATAAATAAGTATGCGAAGGGTATTTATATTATTAGGTGTGAGGGTATGAGTAAAAAAGTAATTATTGAATGATGATGCTATTTGTCTGCATAGTTGTCTGAACCGCAGATAGCGCAGAAAGGCACAGAAGCCACAGAATATTAAGAAAACATAAGAATTGAATTTATGGAGAATACAGGAAAATATAGTGAACTTACCAGTAGAATACTAGCTTGTGCTATAGAAGTTCATAAAGAGTTAGGCACTGGATTTCAGGAAGTAGTGTATCAGCGAGCTTTGGAAATAGAAATGAATAGAGCAGGCATTCCATTTTTAAGGGAGTTTGAGATGGATATTTTTTATAAGAATGAAAAAGTAGGGAATCGCCGTGTAGATTTTTTGGTAGATCAAAAAGTAAGCGTTGAACTTAAAGCACTTTCACAATTTGAGTCACTACATTTTGCGCAAGCTATCAACTATTTGGAGGCCTATAAGTTGGAAGTGGGATTATTACTTAACTTTGGTTCAGAAAAATTGGCAATTAAGCGACTTATAAACTCAAAACATATTAAATGAATGTACAACTGCAACATCAAATTAGCAACTACATTTCTGTGAATTCTAATCGTTCTGTGTTTTCAGCGGTTCAGACAAATAGCAATGCTGTGTACGGAACAAGGTTATTACATGGTATGTGGCACTGGGGCATACACTACAATTTTTTATGTAGTCCCGACAAGAATCCCCGCCTGAATGACGCAGTCGGACAGGGAACTTGTATCTAAAGTTTAGGAAATTTTTGTTCCATCTTTGTTTGAATGAACTGAAACATCGGGGTTTTCACAATGACCTTTCTAGTAGTAATCTTTAATTTTACTTTTTATTACATAAGTATAAAACATGTAAAAGTGATTATGTAGTCCCGACAAGAATCCCCGCCTGAATGACGCAGTCGGACAGGGAACTTGTATCTAAAGTTTAGGAAATTTTTGTTCCATCTTTGTTTGAATGAACTGAAACATCGGGGTTTTCGCAATGACCTTTCTATTAGTAATCTTTAATTTTACTTTTTATTACATAAGTATAAAACATGTAAAAGTGATTATGTAGTCCCGACAAGAATCCCCGCCTGAATGACGCAGTCGGACAGGGAACTTGTATCTAAAGTTTAGGAAATTTTCAGTCTTCGAAGATTCTCCCGCTTCGGGGACTCTGCAACTTAGAGGTCGCCATCAACTATGTATTCAACAGCAATCAATAATATTTTAGTTATTTTTATTTCATGGCTGTACGCAAAAAAATACCTAAACTAGCGGAATATTTTCAGTGACATTTACTTGTGCACGCTGGTTACCGCTGTTTGAAATCACAGAGTGCATCGACTTTCTTTAAACGATATAAAAGTCATTTAGTAGTCCCGACAAGAATCCCCGCCTGAATGACGCAGTCGGACAGGGAACTTGTATCTAAAGTTTAGGAAATTTTTGTTCCATCTTTGTTTGAATGAACTTAAACATCGGGGTTTTCGCAATGACCTTTCTAGTAGTAATCTTTAATTTTACTTTTTATAAGTAAGGATGGTCCAGAATCCCGCCTGAATGACGCGGGGGGGGGGGGGGACGTATCTAAAGTTTAGGATTTCCTGAAGAACGGGGTTTCGACCTTTCAGTAGTATCTTTAATTTTTTTTATTACATAAGTATAAAACATGTAAAAGTGATTATGTAGTCCCGACAAGAATCCCCGCCTGAATGACGCAGTCGGACAGGGAACTTGTATCTAAAGTTTAGGAAATTTTTGGTTTTCGGAGAGTCCCCCCCCGGGGGGGGGGGCCGGGGGCGGGGGGGCCGCCCCCCGCCTTTTTTAGCCGCCAACAAAAAATAATTTTTTTTTTTTTTTTTTGGTTGGGGCGAAAAAAAAAAAAACCCGCGGAAGGAGGGTGGGGTGAATTTTTTTGGCGGGGGGGGGGGTGGTTGGGGTGGGAAAGAGAGGGGGAATCGACTTTCTGTTAAACGTTATAAAAGTCATTTAGTAGTCCCGACAAGAATCCCCGCCTGCATGACGCCGTCGGACAGGGAATTTGGAGTTACTACCTTTGAGTGGACTAAAAAGTTAAGAGATTTAAGTATTAACTTTAAATCATGATAGAACAATTAAGAAAGTACAGCAAAGAATATAAGATTAAGGCTGTAGAACTAAGTAGACAACGAGGTAGTATGAAAGAGATCGCCGATGAATTGGGCATATCTTCTAAAAATATTAGTCGCTGGAATAAAGAATATGAAGCTGGTAAGTATTCAGAAAACTATATTCATTCTAATTCAAAAAGTAAGGAGCAATTAGAGAATATAGCATTAAGAAAAGCTTTACGTGATGCAGAATTAGAACGAGATATATTAAAAAGGCTCTTGGCATCTTCTCCAAGAGCGACAGGTAAAATATGTGTTTATACAAAAATATCAGCACCTATATCCTGTTGAGAAGATGTGTCAAGTGTTTAGAGTCAGTAAAAGCAGTTATTACAAATGGACGCATAAAAAACCAACTAAACAACATATACGAAATACGATGTTAAAAACAGAAATAGAAAAAATATACCGAACTAGTAAGGGCAGATATGGAAGTCCACGAATAACCAAAGAGTTAAACATGCAAGGTATTGCTGTATCCAAAGTATTGGTAGCAAAATTGATGCAACAGCTTCATTTACGAAGTATTGTGAAAAGAAAATATAAGGTTACCACCGATTCATCTCATAAGTATCCAGTGGTAGACAATAGATTAAATAGAGCTTTTAAAACCACTACAGAAAATGTAGCTTGGGTATCAGACATAACCTATATAGCAACCTCAGAAGGCTGGCTATATTTAACCACGGTACTCGATTTGTTTGATAGAAAAGTAATAGGATGGGCATTAAGCAACACTATGAAATCCAGCGAAACAGTTATACCTGCATTTAAAATGGCAAAATTAAATAGGCCCATAAATAACAACCAACCACTAATTTTTCACTCCGATAGAGGTATTCAATATGCTTGTAAAGAATTTACGGATGTATTAGCTACTCATAAAAACATTATTAGAAGCATGAGCAGGAAAGGAAACTGTTGGGATAATGCTGTTGCAGAAAGCTTTTTAAATCAATAAAAACAGAATTAGTTTATCATAACAAATATCAAACCCGCGAAGAAGCTGAACTATCCATTTTTGAATATATTGAAACATTTTATAACACCAAAAGAAGACATCAACAATTAGACAACTTGACCATTTTAGAATATCAAAAATATTTAATAACCTTTTAAAAAATGTAGCTTAAATGACTAATATTTTTTGTCCACTTTTATTTGGAATTCCATAAGTATTAAGGAAAATGCGGGGCCTCCGGGCCCGGGGGGCCCGCGGCCCCCCGGCCCGCCCCCCCCCCCCCCCCCCCAAGCAGCCAAAAATTTTTTGGGGGGTGGTTTCCCGGGGGGGACGCCCAAAAAACCCACCCCCGGGGGCCATTTTCCGGGGGCCGCGCCCGGCGGGGGGGGGCCGCCGCGCGCGGGGACCCCCCCCCCGCCCCCCCGCCCCCAAAAATCATTTAGTAGTCCCGACAAGAATCCCCGCCTGCATGACGCCGTCGGGCAGGGAACTTGTATCTAAAGTTTAGGAAATTTTTGTTCCATCTTTGTTTGAATGAACTGAAACATCGGGGTTTTCGCAATGACCTTTCTAGTAGTAATCTTTAATTTTACTTTTTATTACATAAGTATAAAACATGTAAAAGTGATTATGTAGTCCCGACAAGAATCCCCGCCTGAATGACGCAGTCGGACAGGGAACTTGTATCTAAAGTTTAGGAAATTTTTGTTCCATCTTTGTTTGAATGAACTGAAACATCGGGGTTTTCACAATGACCTTTCTAGTAGTAATCTTTAATTTTACTTTTTATTACATAAGTATAAAACATGTAAAAGTGATTATGTAGTCCCGACAAGAATCCCCGCCTGAATGACGCAGTCGGACAGGGAACTTGTATCTAAAGTTTAGGAAATTTTGTCTCCAATTCCCCGTTTAGGCCTGCTGGCTGAAGGGACGGGTACCTAAAGTTTGGAAACTTTCGTCTCACCTTGCTTACCTGTTAAACTACGACTTTTCGTAAGTTAGTAGTCCCGACAAGAATCGAACTTGTATCTAAAGTTTAGGAAACTTTCGTTCTATCCATTGAACTACGGGACCATTTATTTATTCATCCAGACCTATTTTTTCTGCGATATTATAACTATTTCTATCACTCGAATTTCGGGAAATGAGCTCGCCTAAAAAACCTGCCAAAAACAATTGTGTGCCTATCACAATCGAAATAATGCCTACATAAAATAATGGACGTTCAGTCATTTTGTATTGCATAAAAGCAAATTTTGCAATAGCCAAATATATCCAAATACCAGCACCCACCATAAAAACCAATATGCCCCAAAAACCAAATATATGCATCGGTTTTTTACCATATTTACCTACAAACATAATTGAGGCCAAATCAAGAAACCCATTTACAAAGCGTTCCCAGCCAAATTTGCTAACCCCATATTTTCGCGCCTGATGGGCTACAGGCTTTTCGCCTATTTTTTAAATCCTGCCCATTTTGCCAATACTGGGATGTAACGATGCATCTCACCATATACTTCCACAGACTTAATCACTTTGCTACGGTATATTTTTAACCCACAATTCATATCATGCAATTGAATGCCACTCAACTTACCTGTAACATAATTATACAATTTAGAAGGGATGTTTTTTGTCAACGCATTATCAAATCGCTTCTTTTTCCATCCACTTACGATATCATAACGCCCTGTAGTAATCATCTCATACAATTCAGGTATTTCGTCAGGAGAGTCTTGAAGGTCGGCATCCATCGTAATAATATAATCGCCTAAAGCTGCTTTAAAAGCTTCATTGAGCGCCGCCGATTTGCCATAATTACGTTGAAATGAAATGCCTTTGATATGTTCATTTTGGGTTTGTAATTTTTTTACCACCTCCCAGCTATTGTCATTACTGCCATCGTCCACCATTATGATTTCATAACTAAATCGGTGGGTATCAACTACACGTTGTATCCAGGATATCAGTTCAGGAAGCGATTCTTCTTCGTTATAAAAGGGTATGACTATTGATAATTGCAAAAGCGTTTATTTTTTATATTTTGTAAATGTATTAAATAAAAATGAAGTAAAAAATGATGATAAAAGTCCACTGAATGTATAAGCAAAAATGGTCTTCATCAACACAAAAGTATAGTTTGTAATCGGCCCCTGATTTGAAAATATAAAATACAGGATGGTATTGCCTAAAATGACAATCATCAAAGTGGTTATTGAGGTTTTAATACAATGCGTAAAAGCGTCTATGAATTTGATATCGGCATAATACCTGTATAATAATAAACATGAGGCTATGATACCTATAAATAAGAGCAAAAACTGAAAAAATACCAATGGTGATTGCTCGGGCAATTTTAAATTGCGCAATACCAGTATAAATACCATTATCATCAGTCCTGTAATGAGTCCTACCCGTGTCGATATTTTTTTATTCATGTATTTGGTATTGATGATTATTAACCACACACAATATTTTACCTGTTAAGGGTTGTCCGTACAAGGGTGAGTTTTGCGATAAACTTTTATTGCTGCTTTGGTCATATTGCCAGTCTGAAGTGGTGTTAAATACAGTGAGGCAAGCAGTTGTTCCCTGGGCAATCGTTTGTTTTTTGAGTTTAAATAATTCGCGTGGTTTTTCGGTCAAAAGTGCTATCCATTTTTCTAGGGTAATATGCTCACTTACTTGTGTCAACATATTGAGCATCGTTTGCAAGGTGATCATCCCATTTTTAGCATAGGCAAATTCTACTTGTTTATTATCTATATGTTGAGGTGTATGATGCGAAGCGATACAATCCACAATACCATCTTCTACAGCTTTTATCAATGCTTTCCTGTCTTCTTCTGTTCGTAAGGGTGGATTGACTTTGTAGATGCTGTTATAGCTTTCTAATTGGGTATGGTTATACAGTAAGTGATAAGGGCTTACGGAGCAACTCACCGCTAAATGTTGTTTTTTGGCTTGCCTAATCAAATCCATCGATTTTTTAGTACTAATACCCGTTAAATGGATGTTCGATTGTGTGTATCTCAACAATTCTATATTTCTATAGGTATGTATATCTTCTGCTAATGCAGGCTTTCCCTGTACACCTATCCCCGTTGATACAGTGCCTTCATGCATCAAGCCATTTTTGGAAATTCCCAGATCTTCAGGAATTTCAATGATTACTCCGTCAAATGTTTTGACATATTGTAAGGCTTTTAACATCAAACCACTGTCTTGTATCGTTTTTTTACCATCCGAAAATGCCACAGCACCTGCTGCATGCATATCGTTCATTTCTGCCAGGTCTTTACCTTCAATATTTTTGCTTACCGCACCAATAGGGTGCACGTTTACAATACCGGTATGGTTTTTTATATATTCTACAGCCGATTTATTGCTGGTGGTGGGGTTGGTATTGGGTATGATAAATACATCGGTAAAGCCACCCGCACATGCTGCTTCCATCCCTGTATTGATAGTTTCCTGATGCTCATATCCCGGGTCGCAAAAGTCAGCATACACATCTACCCAACCAAGACTTACATAAGTATTTTTTTGATCAATAATGTTGGTAGCTGATTCTGTAATACGATCTGCAATTTTTACAATCACACCATCTTTAATGAGGAGGTCTTTTTTCTTAAGATGATAGATTGACGATGCACATAGTATCGTGGCTTTTTTGATGAGTAGTTGCATAGGGTTATAAATTATTTCATAAATCGTATCAAAAGAATTTCAGTCAACAAAAATAACAGGGCTAAAATAATACAAACTTTCCAAAGCGGCATACCTTGTTGCATCTCATTCACCACAGCAGCTTGCTGGGTATTGCCACTAATCCAGGTGGCATTTTTTAAGAGGCTGCCTTTTTTCAATTCCTCTAAGCTCCAGTATGTTAGTATACTCTCACTTCTATCATAATTGATTGCAAGACTGGTGGTGTCATTTGATTGTGGAAGTTTTAAGGTGTAAAAACCTGCTTGTGTAATGGCATTGTCTATATTAATCAACATATTGTTGCCAACAGCTTGCTGTTCAGGGATCACATCTAGTTCATTTTTCAATAAATGATAAATTGTTTTATCATCCATTTTTTGGTTTTCAATCAATACATTCGGATTTTTATTGATCATCAAAGCATTGATTGCATTGGCATGATTACTAAAGGCCATTTTATAAATCAAAGGTAAAAACCAGTACGATTTTGGAAATGAACTGGCATTGCTTTCAGCACTTGTAGCACAAACATATATATTGCCATTACCTACTTTAAATTGGGTGAGAAAGGCATCACCATTTGAAAACGAAAATAACTTTTGTTCACTACTCATCGCATTTGAGGTGATGGTAAATCGTTTGTATGCAATCGGTAAATCAATGTTTTCAGGGGTTTTGACAAAAAGATCTTTAAACAGTACATGCGATTTGTTATAACTTGTTACAAATAACTTTGCGGTATCAAACTGGGTATAACTGCATCCTGCACTGTTCAACAAAAAAGCATTGATTCCACTTGTATTATTGTTGAGTGGGGCAAAGTTTAAAACACTTCCGCCATTGTTGATATATTGCAATAAGGACTCACTTACTTCCTGACTCATGGTTTGAATGCCATTGAGTATAATCAGGGAATAGTTTTTAAATAATTGGGTATTGACATTGCCGATTTGAAAATGATCAGTCTTAAACTGTATGCCAGGTTTGAAAACAGAGCTCAAATAAGCATTTGCATTGGTTTGGTTTAAAATTAATACCGCATAACTCGCATTCACTTTACCTGCAATATAAAAGGTATCATCAAAACTCATTGGGTAATCGTTGATAAATAATTCAATTTGTTGTGAACCCGCATTTGATGGCTTGAAGGAGATGGCTTGCTGTTTGGTTTCTTTTGCTTTGAGGCTCGTGTTTATCACACTTTTGAGCTGATTGTTTACCTTTAAAGTAAGGGAAGTATTGACTTCTTCTTCGCTATTGTTTTTAACACTCACTTGTAGGTTGTTGTCTTCATTCATCAACAATGAGGGTGTTTCGAAATAGGCTGTGTCAATTGAAACATTCTGTAATGTAGTAGCATTAACCGATATGAAATATTTCTTGATGGAGTCATTCGTTTGTATGCTTGATGCAAAGTTTGATTTTTGAAAATCTGAAATATAGATAAGTTGTTTTTGGTAGGCAGCTTCTGTGCTGAGCAATTGTTTCTGCTTCTCTAATATCTGTATCGTCTTTTTGTTTTTGGGTGAAAGTTGTAGGGTACTTAAAAATTGAAGGGCTTCATTTTTGTTTAAAAATTTACTTTCATTAAAAGCAAAGTCGTTGGTGAGTATTTGTATTTTATCATTATCGTTGCAGCTGGCAATGATTTCGGCCGCTTTACCTTTGGCAATATCAAGCATAGAAAGGGCGTTTTTTTCGATACCCATACTAAAAGAGTTGTCAACATAAATACTCATTGCTTTGGGGGCTTGATTCATATTGTCTTTATCCTTACTTAAAAAAGGTTGCGCAAAAGCAAATACCAAAAACAATAACGCTAAAATTCGCGATATCAGAATGAGTATATGTTTAAGTTTAGCCTGTTTTTGCGTTTGCTCATGCAATTCTCTTAGAAATCGAATATCAGGAAAAAATACTTTTTTGTATTTTTTAAAATTGAAAAGATGAATAATTATCGGAATGGCAATTGCAGAGGCGGCAATTAAAAATAGGGGATATAAAAAATTCACAGCAACAAAAATAAGCTATAAAATAGAATAGCCTAATAAAATTAATTTGAAATTTTATCTTTTAACAGAGTGCCTAAAAAGCGGAATGCATTATTGAGGATAGAAGGACTTTCTACTTCGTTTTCGTTATTGCTTATCTCAGTCAATCGAATAGCCTGATTGTTAAGTAAGATACTGTTGTCATTATGAAACGAAAAAGTAAGGGCAGCCATAAAGGTAATGGTGAAATAAACCAATACACGTTTTAAGAATCGGGGCCTGTTGTGTACATATGCAATGATACCTATCACGCCTAACATCATCAGCAACAGCCAAACACTGTAAACGACAAACCATGAATTTTGTATAAAATGCATTTTTTAAAATTTTACATTACAAAAGTAAAGGAATTTAATAGGAAAATAAAAAAAATCTTCTTTAATCTTGTGTATAATTATGAATGTAAAAATTGAGCCTTCCTGGCAAAATGTTTTAAAGGATGAATTTGAAAAACCTTATTTCAAAACGCTTGTTGCTACCTTAAAACACGAAAAACAACTGGGGAAAACCATTTATCCAGCCGGAAAAGATATTTTCAGGGCCTTTGATCTCACCCCTTACGAACAGGTGAAGGTTTTATTGTTGGGCCAGGATCCCTATCATGGTGCAGGACAGGCTCATGGCTTGTGTTTTAGCGTGCAAGAAGGTGTCAAACCACCTCCGTCGTTGATGAATATTTACAAAGAGCTGCAACAGGATATTGGTAAACCCATACCATTATCTGGTGATTTAAGTCATTGGGCCCGACAGGGAATCCTGATGTTGAATGCCTCACTCACTGTAGAAGCTGGTAAACCCATGAGTCATGCTCATATTGGCTGGGAACAATTTACTGATGCTGTGATTCGAAAAGTATCCAATAAACCTGAAAGGATAATCTTTGTGCTTTGGGGGAAATTTGCCCAGCAAAAGGAATCATTGATTGATGCTGATCGACACATAGTCTTAAAAGCATCACATCCTTCCCCGTTTTCAGCTTTTCATGGTTTTTTTGGATGTAAGCATTTTTCAAAAATGAATGACTTGCTCCTTGAAAAGATTCAGTTTTAATACAAGCAGAAAGGCACTGCCATTTCATCTCTCAAAAATTATTCGCTATTTTTATTAACTTCGCGTCCTTATTGGCTCAAAAAAATGCTTATGTCTGAATCGTATTTTAAAAAATTCCGCGATCAAATTATTGGTATCAATCAACATTTCCCTACTCCCGAAGGTGAAAAAAAAATGTTGTATGCCGACTGGATTGCAAGCGGAAGACTGTATGCACCCATCGAAAAGTTGATGCTCGAAACCATTGCTCCTTTTTGTGCCAACACCCATACCGAAACTTCTGTCACAGGCACGCTCATGACAAGGGCTTATCACGAATCGAAAGAATACATTAAAAAAGAAGTGAATGCCAATGATGGAGATGCACTCATTTTTTCAGGTTCTGGTATGACAGATTCTATCAATAAACTACAACGTATACTTGGGTTACGAATACCTGAGAATGCCAAAAAATATCTTCAGCATTATACAGAATGTGATGATTGTGATAAACCCATCGTTTTTATAACCCATATCGAACATCATTCAAACCATACCTCATGGCTCGAAACCATTGCTGATGTTGAAATAATTAATCCTGATGCCAATGGAGAAGTCGATCTCAACCATTTCGCCACTTTATTAGCTACTTATCAAGACCGACCATTGAAAATTGCCTCTGTAAGTGCTTGTTCAAATGTGACGGGTATTTTTACCCCATATTACGCCATTGCCGAAATGATACATCAGGTGGGTGGTTTTTGTTTTGTAGACTTTGCTTGTTCAGGTCCCTATGTTGACATCAATATGCACCCCGAAAATCCATTGCAACAATTGGATGCCATTTTTGTTTCACCTCATAAATTTTTAGGTGGGCCAGGCACTCCGGGCATTTTAGTGATGAATAAAAAAATGTATAATAATGCTGTGCCTGATCATTCAGGGGGTGGTACCGTAAAATTTACGACTCCATGGAAAATGCATATTTATATTGATAGTGTCGAAGATCGCGAAGATGGTGGCACACCGCCGTTTTTACAAGGTATTAAAGCGGCCCTTTGTTTTAAATTAAAAAAAGAAATGGGGGTCGAAAATATTATGAAACGTGAAGCAGAAATGGTTGATAAAGTACTCAATAAATTAACAAGTATACCTAATCTACACGTTTTGGCTGCCAATATCCCACATAGGGTAGGGGCAATCTCTTTTTATATTGATGGTTTGCATTTTAACTTAGGCGTAAAATTGCTAAACGACTATTTTGGCATTCAGGTTCGTGGAGGTTGCGCTTGTGCCGGCACTTACGGACATTATTTATTAAAAATTGACCAAGCCCAATCGGCAAATATCGTTGAGCGTCTGGCAAAAGGTGAACTTTTTGTACGACCAGGATGGATCAGGCTTTCATTGCATCCTACTTTTACAGATGAAGAAATTAATTACCTTCTCGAAAGTATTGAATTTGTAGCAAATCATTTTGAACAATTGGCAAAAAACTATACTTACAATACCAAGAAAAATATTTATCATTCAAATCATCATACAGACCATTTTGAAAAAAAGTTTATTGATGAAATTTATGAAACCCCTTTTAAAATAGCATAATATGAGTTTAGAAACCGATTTACAACAAAGAGCTGGCAATAAATGTGAGCTTTGTGGACAACAAGATGCTTTATCTGCCTACAAAATTCCCAATAGCCCAGGCAATGAATTAACCTATTATGCATGGATATGTGAAACATGTAAATCACAATATGAAGACAGTACTTTGGCCGACGAAAATCATTGGCGTTGTCTTAATGAAGGTATCTGGAGCGAAACACCGGCGGTGCAAGTTTTGAGTTGGCGTATGCTCAACAAATTAAAAAACATTGGTTGGGCAAATGATTTACTCGATATGGCCTATCTTGACGATGATACCCTTGCTTGGGCAAAAGCAGGTATGGATGACAACGAGCAAACTGCAGTTTTAAAACATGTGGATTGTTATGGTGCTGAATTGCAAAAAGGGGATGCTGTGGTGCTGGTAAAAACCTTGGATGTAAAAGGTGCTACCTTTAGCGCTAAAATGGGAACTGTGGTACGCAATATCCGCTTGGTAGAAGACAATGTGGAACAAATTGAAGGTAAAGTCAATGGCTCCCAAATTGTGATTCTTACCAAATATGTACGCAAGTCAAATCCAAAAGAATAAGATGATGGAGCATGCTCCTAACAACATCACTTCATGGGTCATGGGTATTATTTACCAAATAAGAGTTCGCCTGCTTCTATTTTAATTTTTAAATTATTTTCTTTTGGAGGAATAGGGCATGAATAACCTTCTTTGTAAGCACAATAAGGATTGTAACATTTATTAAAATCGATTTGCAATTGATTTTGTTGTATATCACTGATTTTAAAGTCGAGATATCGCCCACCACCAAAGCTTTTCTCATAATTTGTTTCGTCTGTAAAAGGTATAAACAAATAGTCTTCCATACCTTCCAGCGTCCTCAATTTCTCACTTTGGTACACATATAGGGTACAGAGTGTTTGATGTAAAGTAAAGGTAACCAGGCCGTACACATAATATTTTTTAATAACACCATTATGTGTTTGCATATCAAATCCGATTGTATCATTTATTTTGCTAAATTGAGCAAGCACAAGATAACTGCTATTGGGTGGATAAAATCGTAGCCATGCAGTGTCTTTCTTTGTCAAAGGACTATGTTCATCACTTATAAATGCTTCTTTGTATTGTTGTCTGTGTAACTCTATGCTTTGGGCATATAGGTTGTTTTGTGCATTCAAATTTGAATTGATCGGTAAAAGGCTGACTATTACCAGCACAATTTTTAATAACTTCATGCTTCAAAAGTAAGTATTTCTATAAAATAATAAAAGTTGCCTGTCAAGAGCAACTTTTATCAAATTTAACAATAATAAACTTTTAATGTTTGAAAGTATAGGTTCCTTCAGCAGTTTTGTTGGGTCTTTGTAAAATTCCTACATGACCAAGTAATTCTTTTTTGCTTCCTTTTTGGTAAAAAGTCAATAAATATTTACCATCTCTAGGACAAACAAATGAAAATTGTGTCCAGTATTCATTGGTATTTTCAGTTTTAAATTTATCTGTAATGATATTACCAACCCCTTCTAAACCTAATTTCATTTCCAGTTTTTTAGCTTCAGGATCACCAATCACCACAAATTGATACCAACGTCCCTCTTTTAATTCAACAAATATGGGGAATTCAGTATTTTTTTCCATGTTGATATTGCCCCCCTTGTAAGTCACAAAACCATCTGTTTTATATTTTGTATACAATTCAGAAACTTTATTATCAAAAGCTGTTTTGTTGCTATTCATTTCTTTTTGCTGAGCAAATGATATCATACTCACAAACACCAGTAACAGTGTAATTTTAATTGTGTTAAATGTAGACATATGATATAAGTTTTAAAAATGAATGTATATACAAGCAATAATTCAATAATTATGCCAATAAATCAGATATGGATTTTTTTTTAAGAATTGTTTACAAAAGGGGAGTCATTTTAGGTTGATTTTCAATAGTTTATGCCAAAAATCAATTATTTTTTTGTCAATATAAATTCGGAATATTGTTTGTACACCATAATTTTAAACCTAACATCATAAAACTGAATAAAAAGATGTCTTAGGGATGAAGTCTTTCACTGAAAACCCTTTTTTACGAAATAGGTTTGAAATAGGAGGACTACATCCACAAACCTGATTGTTTAAAATGGAGGTTTAAATGCCCATATGGAAGTATTAAATACCGAAGCAACATCGGATGAGCTTTTGCTTTTCTTATAAAGTTATTCACAATGTGTATTAATTCACCTAAAATTACTTCATACTTCTATTACCTTTGGAGCCATATTTAAAAAAATACTATGATCAAGTCGGGGGTTAAAATTTTTTCGGGCAATGCTTCCATCGAATTAGCGAACAAAATTTGTGGCTTTTATGGACAAGAGTTAGGCAAGTGTGTCATTCAAAAGTTTAGTGATGGTGAGTTTCAACCTAAATTTGACGAAAGTGTTCGTGGCGATTATGTATTTTTAGTACAAAGTACCTATGCTCCTTCCGATAATATCATGGAGTTATTGATGATGATTGACGCGGCTCGCAGAGCGTCTGCCGGATATATCACAGCGGTAATCCCTTATTTTGGGTATGCACGACAAGATAGAAAAGACAAGCCACGTGTAAGTATTGCTTCCAAATTAATGGCTAATTTATTGGCTAAGTCAGGTGCAAATCGTATCATGACAATGGACTTACATGCTCCTCAAATACAGGGGTTCTTTGACATTCCGATGGATCATTTGGATAGTTCTGCAGTCTTTATTCCATACATTGAAAATTTAAAAATTGAGAATCTCACCTTTGCGTCTCCTGATGTTGGTAGCACAAACCGTGTTCGCGAAGTGGCTAGCTATTTTGAAGCTGAAATGGTAATTTGTGATAAGCAACGTAAAAGAGCTAATGAAATCGCTTCTATGACAGTTATTGGCGATGTTAGAGATCGAAATGTAGTATTGATTGATGATATTTGTGACACCGCAGGTACATTAACCAAAAGTGCTGCCATGTTGATCGATAAAGGTGCAAAAAGTGTTCGCGCATTTTGTACACATCCAGTATTAAGTGGCAAGGCCTACGAAAATATTGAAAATTCAGTCCTCAGTGAGTTGGTGGTTTGTGATACTATTCCGTTAAAAGGTCATTGTGATAAAATAAAAGTACTAAGTACCGCAGAGCTTTTTTCAGTGGCAATACGGAATGCACATGAAAACAAATCTATTAATTCATTGTTTATTCATAGTCAGTTGAAAGAACGTAATAAGTTGCATTCCCAGGACTTATAGATAATTCTCCATATTGTAAAGGGGGCAGATAGAAAGGGGAGAATGTCTATAAATATTGCATTTTTATTCCGAATAATAATTGGCTTGAATATATAGAGATGATGCCTGCGAACATTGAATGTTGACTTATGATAAATACTTAGTCAAACAGTTATGGTTGGTATTATTTTTGAAGGGTTAATTTGTATTGGTTTTAGGGTATAAATATTATTTTTCACCCCATTATGATATCATAAAAAGTTTATAAATGGATTTAAATACAATCAAAAAAGAATATACGAACGGTACGGTAACCGTAGTTTGGCAAGCATCAAAATGTGTTCATTCGGGCAACTGTGTTAAAAATTTACCTGCTGTTTTTCATCCCAAAGAGCAACCGTGGATACAGCTTGAACATGCTTCAACACAAGATATCATTGACACGGTTAACAAATGCCCACAAGGTGCTTTAAGTATTAAAGAAGCTGAATAGGCTGAAGATTACACCAATAGTTTTTACGACATAGTCTGAATAATATCGGTAGAATACCTGTACACTTTGCATAAAAGCTAGTAATCATTAGATTGTCTTTAATGTGTTGTTGGTATTATTCCAGCAATTACTATTAAAAAATTTAAAAATGAAGGAAAAGACTTAAATAATATTCTTATTCAGTTTTTAATACATGAACTATGAACATTGTAAAATGTGTTGTAAAAATTATATAGCGAATGATGCTTTAATGGTATCATTCATTTTAGAAATGAGCATTTTACGTGCCATGCTTAGCATTCCTAAAAAAGATACCTGATCACTCACTCCATGGCCTACGATGACAGGCTTATTGATACCTAATACGGGTACACCTGCATATAAGCGATGATTAAATTTATCAAGAAATTCATCTTGTATATTACGTTTCACTTTGATGACATCATACATAGATTCAGCAAATTTTAATAAAATATTGCCTGTAAAGCCATCGGTTATAATGACATCCGCTTTGTTGTTTACGGTATCGCGACCTTCAATATTTCCGATAAAATGAATTTGCTTGTTCTCTTTCATCAACAAGTAGGCAGCCTGAGCAAGTAAGTTTCCTTTGCCTTCTTCTTCTCCAATATTCATCAAAGCCACCGTGGGTTTTTCAATACCCAATATCGATTGGGCATAAATACTTCCTAAGGTAGCAAATTGATTCAGATTTTCGGGTTTGCAGTCAGCATTAATACCCACATCAAGCATAATACTATAAGTACCGTCTATTTGAGGTACAGGGGTTGGAATAGAAGGACGCAACACACCTTCTATCACTTTAATCATATGTGAAGCACCTACAAGCATTACACCTGTATTGCCTGAACTCATAAATAAGTCAACAGCATCTTTGGCTAATAAGCCAAAACCCGTTACAATCGATGAGTTGGGTTTTTCTTTAATCGCTTTAATCGGGTGCTCATCCATACCAATATTATCTTCGGTATGAATATAGGTAATCAATGGATTTGAGGCTTCAGCACCCAATAAATTTTCAATGATGGGTTGATTTCCCAACAAAAATAATTGACAGTCATTGTGAAGTTTCAAAAACGACAAAACACCTAGGCAAGCCTGCTCAGGTGCATAATCGCCTCCCATCATATCAAGGGCTATTCGCATACTAATATTGATTTGTTGGTTTAAGTTAATTATTCAGCTTCGTTACTTTCGTCTGCTGCTGCTTCTTTAACTGCTTTTTCCATCACAACACGACCTTTGTAAAAAAGCTGGTTTTCTACCCAATGCGCGCGATGACGAAGGTGCATTTCACCTGTTGTTTTGTCTGTACTCAAGGTATCAACCGTTGCTTTGTAATGCGTACGACGTTTTGCGCTTCGTTGTTGCGAGTGTCTTCTTTTAGGATTTGGCATATCGCTTGTTTTTTAAATTGTTATTTGTTTTATTAATTTATTTTGTTTTTCAAATCGTTCCAAATAGATGGAACTTCATTGATTGTTTGTTGATTTAATATGGCTAGAGCTTGTTTGTTGCAAGTGCTCTTTCCTTGCTCATCATCTGGATGAATATGTTGTATTGGCACACTCAAAATGATAAATTCATAAATCCAAGTTGACACATCTAAGAGGCTTTCTGAACGTCCTATATAGGCAATTTCAGCATCTTCTTCCGTTTTTTTGGCGACTAATTCGTCCTCGATAATCTTTACTACCAATTCAAACTCGTCCCAAAGGGTCATCTCAAACTCATCACCACAACGATCACAAGGAATCAGTATTTTGCCGTTGATGTCGAAATGCAACAAAAAAATACCACTCTTCTTATCCAAATTGAGTTTTATGTCAATATTGGCTTGTTTAAATTCTGGTTTTTCAAATTTTTCAAAGAAACTGTCATCTATGGAATAGTTAAACACATGATTGCCGGGTTTTAAGCCTACAAATGCAATTTCAAACTCCCTACTATGTTTCATATCCACTCCATATTTTACAGGGGTGCAAATGTATATCTTTTTTTTTATAAAACATGAATTTGCTTCGTAAAATGATGATGAATCCTATATTAATTAATTGTTTGACCCCTAAAATAGCCAATAAAGCTGTTATAACCCTACTAAATGGATCACTCGCTGGGTATTTAACAAATCAAGTTTGCTCAAATTCAGTGAAAAGCTAATGGTGTTTTCAAAACGTTTTTTACCATAAACACTTTTTCCATAATCTTTAAAATCTTTACTCATCAATAAAGGCAAATACAAGACAAATAAATCACCTATTAAATTGACTTGTACACCTGCATCATAAATGAGTTTGCTACCTGAAGGATTCAGCTTGTCTGCTTTTGCATAGGTTGCTGCATCCATAAACAATTGAAATTTCAAAGGTAAACGAATAGGTAATTGAATGGGAATATCGCTTCTAAGGTTAATCGCAGCAAGCCAGTTATTGTTTTCTCCAATAGGGTTTGCATATAAGTTTGTTTTGATTTTCATTCCACCTTCTTGCATAGAAATTTGCTGTGAAAGGGCACCTTTTTGCTGGTTTCGGGCTAAATAGGTTTCGTTGTACACATAATCATTCAAATCAGTATGTGTTGCATTTAAATATTGAGGTCTCAAATCAAAGGCTGAACTTGTATTTTTGAAGTCGAAAAATTTACCGATATAAGCCCTGAAATAAAATGACTTGTTTTTAAGATGGTAATCAATTCGAAGATTTGTCGTCAAACCCAGTTTTAAAAATTGATCGTTGCCAATCGCATTGATTTCGTAGCTAAATGGGTTAAAGGTTCTGTTGTTTTTATGTGTAAAACGGGTATTGAGAAAGGATTGAGTTACATAATTACTGATACTTGGACGAAAGAGACTATCTGTAATATCCATTGAATAGGTGAAACCCTGATTCATGATATGATAGTATTTAATTATCCATTGATCGCTTTGGGTATTGCGGAGCTCTTTTTGTCTAAAATCAATACTCACAGAAGGTGCTATCTTTATATGTCGCGCAAACAATGGATCGCTAATATTTAAACTACTAGAAAGATGATGAAATGTATTGCCTTGAATAGCTAAAGTGACCTTGTGATGATTCTTGGTAAATAGCGAATACCCTAAAATGCCAGTTCCCACTAATGAACGACTGCCAAAACTGTAAAGAGGGGTAAACGCAAACTGAAACTGATTATTGGGTATTTTAATATTGTGCAACACAAGTCCCAACATAGCTTTGTCATAAAAATTATATCCGGCAGCGGGTAAAAAATATAAATCTTTTGAGGTTTTTAAACCCAAACTTGAGCCTATTTTTAATTTATAGTTTGCTTTATGAAAAAGCCCCTTTTTTTCATAGAAATTATTGTTTAAGCTAATTTCAGGTAGATGGTTGTGTGCATTGAGAACTATTTTAGAAATAGTATTTGACTGGGCTGTATATACAATGGGCTGTTCATACGGATATTCAGCCCATTGTGTACTTAGTATGCTATCACCATCATAAAAACTTATAGGCACAGGGCCAGTAAAAGAAGTTTTGCTTTTAATTTGAACGGTCCCTTTTTGTTGTTTGATGCTTGCTTTTTTGATTTTAAAATCTATAGGTATCACAGTTTGAAGCCCTTCGTCAAAAAACCAGGCAAGATTTTTACCGCTTTCTTTTTCAAAAACAGCCCTGATGTCTTCAGGATATGGGTGTTTGAAATGCCATAATTGATAATAACTTTTCATGCATTGCTCAAAGAGTAACTCGCCCAGATAGGATTGTAAATACGCAAACATTGAGGCTGTTTTACCATATACGATACCACCATAATTCAATTTAGTCAATAGAACGGATGATGTGGAAATGGCTTGATCTTCATGCTGTTTGGCAGCGAGGGGGTATAAAAATTGCACACCATCTAGTTGCAAATTTTGTTGGTCTTTATGATTTGTTTTTTGTTCCTTAAGTTTATTGTCTAATTCTTTTTCGTAAAATGAATTGATGCCTTCATCCATCCATGGATGTTCACGTTCGTTACTCCCCAATAATCCATAAAACCAATTGTGACCCACTTCATGAATGATAACTGTTTGCAATGTTTTTTTTGATTCAATTTCACCTATTACAGTCACATTGGGGTATTCCATACCTCCGCCTGCTAATAAATATCCCGCCACTATTGAAGCATGTTTGTAGGGGTATTCGCCAACATGCGTCGAAAAGTAATGAATGGTTTGGGCGATGATACGACTACTGCTGTCATAATATTTATGCTCCTTGGGAGTATAATAACTAAAGCAATTAGTTTGTTTTAAATTGGGTAGGGTGTCAATAGATAATTCTACTAAAAATTGTTTATTGGCAAACCACGCAAAATCATGCACATTTTGTTGTGTGTATCGGATTGTTTTAAAGTTTTCAGACGATACAGGATTTTTAGCCAGGGTGTTTAACAAACTGCTATCGTTTTTAAGCATTCGCGATTGGATAAAAGCAATTTCAGATTCATTTTGCAGATCTCCTGTAGCAGCTACTACATAATTGGCGGGCAATGTGATTTGTACATTATAATTGCCAAATTCACTGTAAAATTCACCCTGGTCTAGATATGGCATTGGATGCCAGCCTTTATGGTCATATACGGCTGGTTTTGGGTGCCATTGTGATATTTGATAAGATTGTTCCTTGTGACCAAGTCGTGAAAATACTTCAGGAATGACTACCCTAAAAGGAGTGCTTATTTCAATCGTTTCATTCGGTAATAAAGGGTTGAGCAATTCAATTAAAATCACATCAGCGTGGTTATTATATTCACTCACGTTCACATCTTCATTATTGACTTTAAAATGCAAACTATCTACAAAACCTCTTTTTTCTTCCTTACTAAAATAAAAGGCAGTTTGATTATTTTCTACCATTTGCTCATTAAAAGCGGTTTGGTCATTTTTATATGCGTTGGGCCATAAATGAAAAAAAATAAATCGTAATGTATCAGGTGAGTGATTGGTGTAATTTATTTTTTCATAGGCATGCAGTATGTGGCTTTTGTCATTGAGTCGCACATCGATTGTGTAATCAACTTGTTGTTGGAAATATTTTTTTTGGGAAAAAACAACCACCGAATTGAATAGAAAAAAGAATAAAAATATTTTCTGCATATAAAACTATTTGCCTCTGCCCTGCAAGATAACCAAAATTGTATAAATCATAATTTTGAAATCAAGAACTAAGGAACAATTTTTTATATACAGTAAATCGTAACGCATTCTTTCTATCATTTCATCCGTATTCTCAGCATATCCATATTTCACCATTCCCCATGATGATAGACCAGGTTTTACTTTATGAAGGTACTTATAATGCGGGTAAGTTTGAGAAATAATGTCTATATAATATTTTCTTTCAGGGCGGGGGCCTACAAGCGACATTTCACCTTTCAGTATATTGTAAAACTGCGGCAATTCGTCAATACGCCATTTACGCATCACACGTCCCCATTTGGTAATACGTGGGTCATTTTCGCTTGATAGGGCAGGGCCATTGTCCTCAGCATTTAATACCATACTTCTGAATTTGTAAATCCAAAATGATTTGCCATAAATGCCAATTCTTGTTTGTTTGTAAAATATAGGTCCTGCAGAAGATAGTTTTACTTTTAAGGCTGAAAATATATATAAGGGACTTAATAATAATAACACTACAATGGAGATTATTATATCGAGTGTTCTTTTGATTACCCTTTGCCAGTCAGGCATCAGTTCAGGATAAATTTCAATCAGTACTGCACCAAACACATTACTTGTCTTAACCGATCCTGAAATAATATCGTATAAATCAGGGGTTATTTTAATGATTACTTTCCGGTGTGATAATTGGGCTAATATATATTGCAATTTGTTATGCTCAGAGGTGTCAATCGCAATAATGATTTCTTCAATATGATGTTCGTCAATGATTTTTTCTAGTTCATTGATACTGCCTAATTTAGGCAAGTATTCACTCATGCCGTTATGGCCTGTATCATCGGCATATACAAATCCTTTAAATGTATTGCCAAGCTTTACCTGATTGGTAACGATGTCTTTATAAATGCTAATTGCTTGTTTATTACCTCCCACAATGAGGGTATTGTAACCAAATTTTCCATTATTGATTTGGTTTTTAATAAAATTCAAAACAAAAAATCTTCCAATAGAGGTGATGGTAAAATGAAAGACAAGATAAACAAAAAACGATTTATAATAATAGCCAAAGTTTAAAGGCTCATCATCAAGAAAAATGATAAAATATAAGGCAATAGTCCCTATAATAGAGATGATCAAGGTTCTGTAAATTTCAATAATTCTCGACTTCCGATATGGGTTAAAGTATGCACCTGAAAACAAGTGCATGATTAGCCAAAAACAAGGAATCAACAAAAATGAATTTAAAATATCTTTTGATGAAAAATGAGAAATAAAGGTTTCAAAAGTCAAGGAGGCTAAAGAATTTTTTCGATAAAATAAAAAAATAATCCATGCTGTAGCAGCAGTCATAAAATCAGCTACAGCATATAAAATAATTCCTATTTTAACTTCTTTTCGCATTAATTAAAATACACAATTTTAAAGTTATCAATCAACGTTTTAGAGGTGTGTTTGTCTTCGGGTAAACTGCCTTTTAATATGATTTTAAACTTGGCATTTTGATAAGTAGTTGCAAACCCCTTTAAGTTAATATATATTTTAGTCCAGTTGTCTTTTGAATTTAAGCCTATCACATCCGAAGTGATATAGGTGCCTTGATATAATATTTCAATACGAACCATAAAAGGAATATCACTTTTGTAATTTAATTCCATATAACATTCTCTGTTTGGAGGTATAAGATATTCTTGTGTGGTGATACTTTCAAAACTATTTATACTATCATTTAATTCTACCTTAGAGGCCCAGTCTTCTTCAAAAACATCAGCAGGGTTGTTGGTTTTTATAAAAGTAGTGTCTGCGTTTTTTTTAGTGAAACTATTACCTTGTTCAAATCCTTCAATATAATATTTGATTGATGGGGTATCGGTTGTTCTATAATTAAATAAAGGTGAGTGTTGTATCACTGATGTAGGCTGTGCATCAAAAGTAAAGGTGTCAACGGTAAAAAATGGATATTTAGCTCTTGTGCCACTGAGCCCATTGTCCCAAATGCCCCCAATAACTTGCAATTGACCTTTTCCTTCAGCCAAAACAGGTACACGAGCAGGCAATTCATAGGCACCCATGAGCTGACGATTATAATAAACCCATACATCGGTTATTTTGTGTGATACTGAACCATGGGTTGCAGATAAGGTAGGTAATAACTTTACACTATCAATTTGTATATATGTGGGTATGCCTTCTTGCGGGTTTATCATATTGCAAGCACACATGCTACAAAATAGCATGAAAGTGAGCGCATAAAGAGTTGTTTTCATAATCAATTTTTAAATAACGTTTGTTGGTGCTTTTTTATTGTATCATTCATTAAATGAATTTATTTTTTTTAAAATTTTACCACTTAATTCTAATGCAAATGACCGGTCTAACAATGAATGAGTATAGGTTTTAGTATGATTTACCACCTCTAAAAAATGTTGAAGTTTTTCACTAGTGGTATTGATATGAGTGACGATTTGGTTATTTTGAGTGTTAGTATTGTCATTTTTACAAATGGTTTTTTCAATAAGGTCTAAAGTATAAATTCGATCTTGTTGATATACATGTATTGTATGTTTTGGCGGGGTATTTAATGTAGTGATTTTTAAATGTACACAACAGCCGTTAGAAAAGTCTAACATGACAGATATAAAATCGATTTTTTCTGAAAATATTTTACATGATTTTACATTGATTTGTTTGATGTCGCTTTTAAATAAATACAATACATGTTGCATGCATTGATAAATGGTTTGCGGTATATGTGTTGGTAAATCTTTTTCAGACTCATTATTGTTTTGCACTTCCATTTCAATATAAAAAGGATTGTTGATCTCTTTACTGAATGGTTTAAATAATTGATAATAGGATGGGTCATTAAGGATTAAACATGTTAAATTTCCTTCTATGGCTATACTGTATATTTCATGTATTTGTTCAGATGTAATCGATAATGAGTCTATTATGATATGTTTGCCATTTTTTAAACAAGAAGTGATCAAGTTGAAATAGGGTGCGTTCATCTCTTCGAAAAAAATATATTCACATTGAAATAGTATTTTTTCAAAGTTGGAAGTATTATTTAAAGCATCTAATAAGCTACATTCCAATGAAATGGTAACTTGTGGATGTTTTGAAAATTCATTTTTATATAAGTGGTAAAATGATGTTGAACCTATCAACCCAATATGCATCATGCTTGCTATTTCTTTTTATTACAAAACCATTATTTGTTCTTTACCCTCAAACCTGATTACCCTCATTTTTTATATTTATTACTTAACTTTCATCATCCAGTGATGTGTGTCTTCCACTTTGCCATATCGAATATCTGCAATATGCTTTGCTACCCAATTGGAGATTTGCCATTCATCAACGGGAGGTAATTCAAGTGTTTGACCATCATAATATAATTCAGCAATAGGGGCTATTACTGCTGCAGTCCCAGTGCCAAAAGCTTCTTTTAATTCCCCTTTGTAATAATATTCTCTGATTTCATCAATGGTAATTGGTCGTTCTTCAACAGTGATACCTTTTTCCTTTAATAATTTAATGACACTATCACGGGTAACACCAGCTAAAATAGTACCTCCACTTAAGTCAGGTGTTACCACTTTATCACCTAATACAAAAAATACATTCATCGTACCAATTTCATGAATATACTTATGTTCTATACCATCAGTCCAAAGATTTTGATCATAACCCAAAGCTTTAACTTCAAGCATCGGCAACATACAAGCAGCATAGTTACCCGCTGCTTTTGTAAATCCTATTCCACCAGGGAAAGCCCTAACATATTTGTCTTGAACATATATTTTGGTTGGTTTATTATAATATTGGCCTGCTGGTGATGTAATAATCATAAATCTGAATTTTTCAGCAGGTTTTACCCCGATAAATTCATCGATGGCAAACATAAAAGGACGAATATATAATGAGCAACCATCTTGATTTGGTACCCAATCACTGTCTAAAGCAACTAATTCCTTCATGCCACCTACAAATATTTCTTCGGGTACATGGGGCATCGCTAAACGCTCAGCTGAAATATTAAAACGTTTATTATTGTCTTTTGGTCTAAAAATAGCCACCTCTCCATGAATGTTTTTATAAGCTTTTACCCCTTCAAAAATGGATTGACCATAATGAATAAAAGTGGTGGCAGGGCTGATGCTAATATTGCCATAAGGAATAATCTGTGGTGTTTGCCAAACCCCATCAATATAATCTGCAACAAGCATATGGTCAGAATAGCTTTTTCCAAATTGGATGTTGGTTGCATCAACCTCATTTGCTCTACTTGCTTCAACTTTTGATGTGAGTATATTCATATTTGTAATTTTAGTGTAACATTGTTACTTTGCAAAAAAACAAAAAAAAATCCATATTTCACATATGAATCATCTTGAAATAATACCTGTATATGATGAAACTTTATTTACAGACAAAAAAAACACGGACAAACCAATACTCAAAATAGGCAATTTTGAACGAAAAGTAATGACTTTAGTACATCAGACAGATTGGAGCGAGGAAAATGAAGATTTTATAAAAAAAATATTATCGGCAGGTAACTTACAAATTAATGATTATTTAATCATGGTAATACAGAATCAAAGTCAGCTTTTTGAAGTGATAAATCAACATAAGCCTGAAATATTATTTTTATTTGGATTAAATCTAGATCATGAATTTTTTAAATCAAACAAGTCGATGTACAAGCCTTTTATTTTGAATGACATTAAAATTGCCTTGTGCGACGGGTTAAACCAAGTAAAAACAGACAAAGAAAAAAGATTACTACTTTGGAATCAATGTATTAAACCAATTTTTAATATTCAATAATATGGAATTTGTCTTTTGTACCAATAATGAACATAAAATACAAGAAGTTACCCAAATTATGGGAAGCAATTTTGTTTTTCTAAAATTAAAAGATGTTCATTTTTATGATGAGATACCTGAGCCATTTGATACCTTAAGTGCCAATGCCGCTATTAAAGCAAATACAGTATTTTTTTATTGCGGTAAAAATTGCTTTGCTGAAGATACTGGGTTGTTTATTGATGCACTACTTGGTGAACCAGGTGTATACTCAGCCAGGTATGCTGGTGAACCTGTTGATTCTTCAAAAAATATTCAAAAAGTGATGGATAAAATGCTGGGGTGTGAAAATAGGAAAGCCTTTTTCAAAACTGTCATTTCATTAGTTACCCAAGAAGGAGAGTGGCAATTTGAAGGTATTTGTCATGGCAGCATTGCTAAACAACTATCTGGAAAAGACGGATTTGGATATGACCCCATTTTTATTCCAGATGGATATACTCAAACTTTTGCAGAAATGGATGTGACATTGAAAAACAACATCAGTCATAGAAAAAAAGCCTTTGATCATTTCGAATATTTTTTAAAACATGAATATCCAAACTTTATAAAATGAGAATTAAAATTATAATGAATACCCCTGTCGTTTTTACTTCGATGATAAAAGTAAGAATCTCTGATATCAACTATGGAGGACATGTAGGGAATGATAGTATTTTGTCAATTATACATGAAGCAAGATTGGCATTTTTAAATCAGTGGGGATATACAGAAATGAATGCAGGAGGTTGTGGATTAATTATGGCAGATAGTGCCATCCAATACAAAGCAGAATCTTTCTATGGCGATGTAATAGAAGTAGCCATTTCGATTGATGATATCAAAACTGTTTCCTTCGATATGTATTATAAATTACAAGCTAAAAGAGAGAACGAAACAAAGATCATAGCAATGGCAAAAACGGGTATGATTACATTTGATTATCACACCAGAAGTATAGTCACAATCCCTGATTTGCTAAAGGATAAACTGGTAAATGGTAATATTTTTGCTATTCAATAACTTCAAATGTTTTGCATTAATAGTGAATAGTGAATAGAGAATAGAGAATAGTGAATAGTGAATAGCAAATAGCGAAAAGCGAAAAGCGAATAGCAAATAGTGAATAGACAATAACAAACAGTATTATTAAATGTTTATTTGCTTAAAAGGCATGATGAATAGATTAATTTTTCCTTAAATGATTTTTTTATGGCTTTACAATTAATATATTAAATATTTTACGTAAAAATCAGGGAACTTTTTTTTATTCATTTGGACTGCATCTGCAATATTTCAATTTCATTTTTTACACGATTTTAAATTGTTGTTAAAACAAGATAGCTTTTTGATTGTTGTAAGTTATACACATATTTAATATTTATAATGTATTTAAAATTGAAATTGAGTATGTTGTATATATATTACAATACTGTGACAATTCGGATTTTGTTAACGTATTTGATAAGAAATACTCACTTATTTAACTTTATCCAAAATTCTTTCGGTGTGAAAAAACTATACTTATTCGTTTTATTTTTGGTTGCTTTTTTAGGGAATAGTGAAAGTGTATTTGCTACACATGCTGCTGGTGGAGAATTGATTTACGATTTAATACCCAATACAACCAACCAATATAGATTTACATTTAAATTTTATCGTGATTGTAGCGGTACTGCAGAACCTGCAACTTTTACGATGTGTTACAACAATACATGTGGTGTAAATAATCAATCCGTTACTTTGTCAAAAATGATTGGTAATTTACCTAATGGCCAACCAAATGGAAGTACCGTAGTGACTGGTTGTGTTAATCAACCTACAATTTGTACAGGTGGAGCATTGCCGGGATACCGTGAATGGTGGTATACAGGTGTTGTAACTTTAAATTCTACATGTAATTTTTGGCGTTTTTGGATTACACTTTGCTGTAGAAATAATGGAATTGGGAATCTTGTAAATTCAGGTGCACAAAACATTTTTGTTGAAACAACTTTTAATAATGTATACAATTTAAATAGTTCACCTTTTATTGTAACACCACCGATTGCCTATTATTGTCAAAACCAACCTTCTTTTGCTTATTATGCGGCTAGTGACCCGAATGGTGATTCATTAACATATGAATCATTTAACCCTCAAACAAATGGTGCTGGTTGTGGTGTCAATGCACCTGTAAATATTTTTCAAGCACCTTACAATACGGTTAATCCATTTCCTACGGGTAACACTTTTACCATAAATCCTACCAATGGCTTAATCAATTTTACGCCTACTGCATTGGGAAAATGGGTTTTTACAGTTAAAATTAAAGAATACCGAAATGGGGTTTTAATTGGCTCAGTTATGAGAGATATTCAGTTTGTCGTCACTGTATGTAATTTGCCTAATCCATTGTACGTTTTGGCTCAATATACACCTATCAATTGCAATGGAGGCACTTCAACCATAACAGCAACTGGTTTTGGCGGTTTGCCAGCATATGAATATAAATTAAATTTAGGTGCCTATCAGCCTGGAAATCAATTTACTGGATTAGTAGCTGGAGTTTATACTGTGACCATAAAAGATGCCCAAAATTGTACAGCGACTTCTTTAGTCAATATTATGCAATCCCCTCCTATTCAGGTAGGGGTCGCAGCAGCAAATATTTTGTGTAATGGTGGTACTACAACCATCTTTTGTACTGGCATCGGTGGATTATCCCCATATCAATATAGTTTGAATGGGGCACCCTTTCAACTTTTAAATCAATTCACAAATGTTGGTGCAGGAATTTACACCATCACTGTGAAAGATGCTAATAATTGTACAGGTACAAACACAATTTCTATTATACAATCACCTCCTCTTAATATCGCTATTGTAGCTCCACCATTGGCTTGTAATGGTTTAACTACGATTACCACCAATGTTAATGGTGGGGTAGCACCTTATCAATATAAATTAAATGCAGGCTTGTATCAAATTGGAAATCAGTTTTTTAATATCGGTGCGGGTACTTATACAATTACTGTAAAAGATGCAAACAATTGTACAAATTCAACCACTTTAACAATTTTGCCAATTAATTTGTTGTCTCTCTCTACACTCAATTTAACCAATCCTTCATGTAATGGATTGTGTAATGGAACGGCACAATTTGCAGCAGCTGGAGGAACACCTGCTTATGTATATTCAATCACTGCACCAGGTATTATCAATCCTGCTACAGGTGCTGTTACGGGCCTTTGTGCAGGTGCCTATACGGTAACGGTAACAGATGCAAATTTATGCACAGCAATAAGTACATTTACAGTAACACAGCCACCTCCTTTGTCATTAAACTTAATAAATGCTGTCAACCCTTCGTGTAATGGTGGATGCAATGGCACCGCACAAGTTTTGGGAAATGGAGGGGTGAGTCCTTTGCTGTATTCAATTACCGCTCCTGGTGTTATCAATATTACTGGTTCTGTTACAGGTCTTTGTGCAGGTTCTTATACAGTTACTGTTACAGATGCAAATTTATGTACAGCCACTACTGTGTTGACTATTACACAACCACCCCCCATTGTTTTAAATGTTTCAAATATTGTCAATTTAACGTGCTTTGGATTATGTAATGGTACAGCGCAAATTGGTGCTGTAGGAGGGGTGCCAGGATTTTCATATACAATTACCGCTCCTGGTATAATTAATTTTACGGGTGCTGCTTCACAGCTTTGTGCAGGTACTTATACCGTTACAGCTACTGATGCTAATTTATGTACAGCCACTACCTCCTTTACCGTTACACAACCTTTAGCAGTTGTTGCAAATGTATCTAATATCACCAATGTAAGTTGCAATGGTGTATGCGATGGTACTGCGCAAGCAGGTGCTGTAGGTGGAACACCGGGTTATACTTTTGCGATTACTGCCCCTGGTGTCATAGACGTCAACACCGGTGCTATCACCGCATTATGTGCTGGCACTTACACTGTGACCGTGACAGATGCCAACAACTGTACAGGAACTTCTACTTTTACGATTACCGAACCAAATGTATTAACTATCACAATCAATACTTCTACTATACCAAGTTGTGTACCAGGTTGTGATGGTACCGCAACGACCATTACTGCAGGTGGTACTGCCGCTTATGCTTATAGCATCAGTGGTGGTGCTGCAATAAATGCATTAGGCAACGCTACCAACTTATGTGCTGCCACTGTATATACGATTACGGTAACCGATGCAAACAACTGTACAGCCACAACAACCATCCAATTAACTGCACCAAACGCACCAACAGTAACGGTATCAAATATTACCAATGTAACCTGCAATGGTTTATGCAATGGTACCGCACAAGCAAATGGTGTAGGTGGTTTGAACCCCTTGAGTTATACGATTACGGCCCCTGGTGTTATTGACGTAAATACGGGTGCTATCAGTGGTTTATGTGCTGGTACTTATACCGTGACTGTAACCGATGCAAATCTATGTACAGGTACTACAAGCTTTACGATAACTGAACCTGCATTATTGACAGTCTCAATGTCAAATATTATTGATGCTACCTGCAATGGCTTATGCAATGGCAGTGCCCAGGCAACTGGCCTTGGCGGTACCAATCCATTATCATATACGATTACTGCACCTGGTGTTATTGACGTAAACACAGGAGCTGCAACAGCACTTTGTGCTGGTACTTATACCGTAACGGTAACAGATGGCAACTTATGTACAGCTACAACAAGCTTTACCATCAATGAACCTACCGCTGTTGTTACTACAGTAACCGCTAGTACAAATCCAACCTGTACACCTGGTTGCGATGGTAGTGTTACGGTAAGTGGTTCTGGTGGTACAGGTCTCATTGTATTTAGTATCATCCCGAATGCGGGTATCATCCAAAACCCAGCAGGTACCTTTACGGGCTTATGCGCTGGTACCAATTATGTTATCACCGGTACGGATGCAAACGGTTGCACCGGAACAACCAATATCAGTTTGTCAACCCCGAATGCACCAACAGCAAATGTATCTAATATCACCAATGTAAGTTGCAATGGTGTATGCGATGGTACTGCGCAAGCAGGTGCTGTAGGTGGCACACCGGGTTATACTTATGCAATCACTGCTCCTGGTGTGATAGACATCAACACCGGTGCTATCACCGCATTATGTGCTGGCACTTACACTGTGACCGTGACAGATGCCAACAACTGTACAGGCACTTCTACATTTACGATTACCGAACCAAATGTATTAACTATCACAATCAATACTTCTACTATACCAAGTTGTGTACCTGGTTGTGATGGTACAGCAACGACCATTACTGCAGGTGGTACTGCAGCTTATGCTTATAGCATCAGTGGTGGTGCTGCAATAAATGCATTAGGCAACGCTACCAACTTATGTGCTGCCACTGTATATACGATTACGGTAACCGATGCAAACAACTGTACAGCCACAACAACCATCCAATTAACCGCACCAAACGCACCAACAGTGACAGTATTAAATATTACCAATGTAACCTGCAATGGTTTATGCAATGGTACCGCACAAGCAAATGGTGTAGGTGGTTTGAACCCCTTGAGTTATACGATTACGGCCCCTGGTGTTATTGACGTAAATACGGGTGCTATCACTGGTTTATGTGCTGGCACTTATACCGTGACTGTAACCGATGCAAATCTATGTACAGGTACTACAAGCTTTACGATAACTGAACCTACATTACTGACCGTATCGATGTCAAATATTATTGATGCTACCTGCAATGGCTTATGCAATGGCAGTGCCCAGGCAACTGGCCTTGGTGGTACCAATCCATTATCTTATACGATTACGGCACCTGGTGTTATTGACGTAAACACAGGAGCTGCAACAGCACTTTGTGCTGGTACTTATACCGTAACGGTAACAGATGGCAACTTATGTACAGCTACAACAAGCTTTACCATCAATGAACCTACCGCTGTTGTTACCACAGTAACTGCCAGTACAAATCCAACCTGTACACCTGGTTGCGATGGTAGTGTTACGGTAAGTGGTTCTGGTGGTACAGGTCTTATCGTATTTAGCATCATCCCGAATGCGGGTATCATCCAAAACCCAGCAGGTACCTTTACGGGCTTATGTGCTGGTACCAATTATGTTATCACTGGTACGGATGCAAACGGTTGCACCGGAACTACGAATATCACTTTATCAACCCCGAATGCACCAACAGCAAGTGTATCTAATATCACCAATGTAAGTTGCAATGGTGTATGCGATGGTACTGCGCAAGCAGGTGCAGTAGGTGGCACACCGGGTTATACTTTTGCGATTACAGCTCCTGGTGTGATAGACATCAACACAGGTGCTATCACCGCATTATGTGCTGGCACTTACACTGTGACCGTGACAGATGCCAACAACTGTACAGGAACTTCTACATTTACGATTACCGAACCAAATGTATTAACGATCACAATCAATACTTCTACTATACCAAGTTGTGTACCTGGTTGTGATGGTATAGCAACGACCATTACTGCAGGTGGTACTGCCGCTTATGCATACAGCATCAGTGGTGGTGCAGCAATTGATGCATCAGGTAATGCTACCAACTTATGTGCTGCCACTGTATATACGATTACGGTAACCGATGCAAACAACTGTACAGCCACAACAACCATCCAATTAACCGCACCAAACGCACCAACAGTAACGGTATCAAATATTACCAATGTAACCTGCAATGGTTTATGCAATGGTACCGCACAAGCAAATGGTGTAGGTGGTTTGAACCCCTTGAGTTATACGATTACGGCCCCTGGTGTTATTGACGTAAATACGGGTGCTATCACTGGTTTATGTGCTGGTACTTATACCGTGACTGTAACCGATGCAAATCTATGTACAGGTACTACAAGCTTTACGATAACTGAACCTGCATTATTGACAGTCTCAATGTCAAATATTATTGATGCTACCTGCAATGGCTTATGCAATGGCAGTGCCCAGGCAACTGGCCTTGGTGGTACCAATCCATTATCTTATACGATTACGGCACCTGGTGTTATTGACGTAAACACAGGAGCTGCAACAGCACTTTGTGCTGGTACTTATACCGTAACGGTAACAGATGGCAACTTATGTACAGCTACAACAAGCTTTACCATCAATGAACCTACCGCTGTTGTTACCACAGTAACTGCCAGTACAAATCCAACCTGTACACCTGGTTGCGATGGTAGTGTTACGGTAAGTGGTTCTGGTGGTACAGGTCTCATTGTATTTAGTATCATCCCGAATGCGGGTATTATCCAAAACCCGGCAGGTACCTTTACGGGCTTATGTGCTGGTACCAATTATGTTATCACCGGTACGGATGCAAACGGTTGCACCGGAACAACCAATATCAGTTTATCAACCCCGAATGCACCAACAGCAAGTGTATCTAATATCACCAATGTAAGTTGCAATGGTGTATGCGACGGTACTGCGCAAGCAGGTGCAGTAGGTGGCACTCCAGCTTATACTTTTGCGATTACTGCTCCTGGTGTGATTGACATCAACACCGGTGCTATCACCGCATTATGTGCTGGTAGTTATACCGTAACGGTAACAGATGCCAACAGTTGTGTAGGCACTACCAGTTTCACAGTTACTGAACCGAATGTGTTAACCGTAGATATCAATACCACCACACCCGTATCATGTGTACCAGGTTGTGATGGTACAGCTACTACCATTACTGCAGGTGGTACTGCCGCTTATGCTTATAGCATCAGTGGTGGTGCAGCAATTGATGCATCAGGCAACGCTACCAACTTATGTGCTGCCACTGTATATACGATTACGGTAACCGATGCAAACAACTGTACCGGTACTACAACCATACAATTAACTGCACCAAACGCACCAACGGTAACGGTGTCAAATATTACCAATGTAACCTGCAATGGTTTATGCAATGGTACCGCACAAGCAAATGGTGTAGGTGGTTTGAATCCCTTGAGTTACACGATTACGGCCCCTGGTGTTATTGACGTAAATACGGGTGCTATCACTGGTTTATGCGCAGGTACTTATACCGTGACTGTAACCGATGCAAATCTATGTACAGGTACTACAAGCTTTACGATAACTGAACCTGCATTATTAACAGTCTCAATGTCAAATATTATTGATGCTACCTGCAATGGCTTATGCAATGGCAGTGCCCAGGCAACTGGTCTTGGTGGTACCAATCCATTATCTTATACGATTACGGCACCTGGTGTTATTGACGTAAACACAGGAGCTGCAACAGCACTTTGTGTTGGTACTTATACCGTAACCGTAACAGATGGCAACTTATGTACAGCTACTACAAGCTTTACCATCAATGAACCTACCGCTGTTGTTACCACAGTAACCGCCAGTACAAATCCAACCTGTACACCTGGTTGCGATGGTAGTGTTACGGTAAGTGGTTCTGGTGGTACAGGTCTTATCGTATTTAGTATCATTCCGAATGCGGGTATTATCCAAAACCCAGCAGGCACCTTTACGGGCTTATGCGCTGGTACCAATTATGTTATCACCGGTACGGATGCAAACGGTTGCACCGGTACAACCAATATCACTTTATCAACCCCGAATGCACCAACAGCAAGTGTATCTAATATCACCAACGTAAGTTGCAATGGTGTATGCGATGGTACTGCGCAAGCAGGTGCTGTAGGTGGAACACCGGGTTATACTTTTGCAATTACTGCTCCTGGTGTGATTGACATCAACACCGGTGCTATCACCGCATTATGTGCTGGTAGTTATACCGTAACGGTAACAGATGCCAACAGTTGTGTAGGCACAACCAGTTTCACAGTGACTGAACCGAATGTATTAACCGTAGATATCAATACCACCACACCCGTATCATGTGTACCAGGTTGTGATGGTACAGCTACTACAATTACTGCAGGTGGTACAGCCGCTTATGCTTACAGCATCAGTGGTGGTGCAGCAATTGATGCATCAGGCAACGCTACCAACTTATGTGCTGCCACTGTATATACGATTACGGTAACCGATGCAAACAACTGTACAGGAACAACAACCATCCAATTAACTGCACCAAACGCACCAACAGTGACAGTATCAAATATTACCAATGTAACCTGCAATGGTTTATGCAATGGTACCGCACAAGCAAATGGTGTAGGTGGTTTAAACCCCTTGAGTTATACGATTACGGCTCCTGGTGTTATTGACGTAAATACGGGTGCTATCACTGGTTTATGTGCAGGTACTTATACCGTGACTGTAACCGATGCAAATCTATGTACAGGTACTACAAGCTTTACGATAACTGAACCTACATTGTTAACAGTATCGATGTCAAATATTATTGATGCTACCTGCAATGGCTTATGCAATGGCAGTGCCCAGGCAACTGGCCTTGGTGGTACCAATCCATTATCTTATACGATTACGGCACCTGGTGTTATTGACGTAAACACAGGAGCTGCAACAGCACTTTGTGCTGGTACTTATACCGTAACCGTAACAGATGGCAACTTATGTACAGCTACAACAAGCTTTACCATCAATGAACCTACCGCTGTTGTTACCACAGTAACCGCCAGTACAAATCCAACCTGTACACCTGGTTGCGATGGTAGTGTTACGGTAAGTGGTTCTGGTGGTACAGGTCTTATCGTATTTAGCATCATCCCGAATGCTGGTATTATCCAAAACCCAGCAGGTACCTTTACAGGCTTATGTGCTGGTACCAATTATGTTATCACCGGTACGGATGCAAACGGTTGCACCGGCACTACCAATATCAGTTTATCAACCCCGAATGCACCAACCGTGAGTGTATCTAATATCACGAATGTAAGTTGCAATGGTTTATGCGACGGTACTGCGCAAGCAGGAGCAGTAGGTGGCACACCGGGTTATACTTATGCAATCAATGCCCCTGGTGTGATAGACATCAACACAGGTGCTATCACTGCATTATGTGCTGGTAGTTATACCGTAACGGTAACAGATGCCAACAGTTGTGTAGGCACTACCAGTTTCACAGTTACTGAACCAAATGTATTAACCGTAGATATCAATACCACTACACCGGTATCATGCGTACCAGGTTGTGATGGAACAGCTACTACCATTACAGCAGGTGGTACACCAGCTTATGCTTACAGCATCAGTGGCGGTGCTGCAATTGATGTTTTGGGTAATGCGACCAACTTATGTTCAGGTATTACTTACACGATTACCGTAACGGATGCAAACAACTGTACTGGCACTACAACTATCCAATTAACTGCACCAAATGCACCAACGATTACGATCAATACCACTACACCGGTATCATGCGTACCTGGTTGTGATGGTACAGCTACTACAATCACTGCAGGTGGTACACCAGCATATGTTTACAGTATCAGTGGTGGTGCTGCAATAGATGCTTTGGGTAATGCGACCAACTTATGTTCAGGTATTACATATACAATCACAGTTACAGATGCAAACAACTGTACAGGTACAACAACCATACAGTTAACGGCACCGAATGCACCAACGATAACTATCAATACCACTACACCGGTATCATGCGTACCGGGTTGTGATGGTACAGCAACGACGACAACCGCAGGTGGTACACCAGCGTATGTTTACAGCATCAGTGGTGGTGCTACAATAGATGCTTTGGGTAATGCAACGAACTTATGTGCTGGTACTGTATATACAATCACAGTTACGGATGCGAACGCTTGCACTGGAACAACAACCATCCAGTTAATCGCTCCAAATGCACCAACGATAACTATCAATACCACTACACCTGTAACATGTGTACCTGGTTGTGATGGCACCGCAACGACAACAACTGTAGGTGGTACACCAGCATATGTTTACAGCATCAGTGGTGGAGCTACAATAGATGCTTTGGGTAATGCGACCAACTTATGTGCTGGTACAGTGTATACTATTACTGTGACCGATGCCAATGCTTGCACAGGCACAACAACCATCCAGTTAATCGCTCCAAATGCACCAACGATAACGATCAACACCACTACACCTGTAACATGTGTACCGGGTTGTGATGGTACCGCTACTACAATCACTGCAGGTGGTACACCAGCGTATGTTTACAGCATCAGTGGTGGAGCTACAATAGATGCTTTGGGTAATGCGACCAACTTATGTGCTGGTACAGTGTATACTATTACTGTGACCGATGCCAATGCTTGCACAGGCACAACAACCATACAGTTAACGGCACCAAATGCACCAACAATTACGATTAACACGACTACAGCACCAACTTGTTTACCAGGTTGTGATGGAACGGCAACTACTATTACCGTAGGTGGTACACCAGCGTATGTTTACAGCATCAGTGGCGGTGCTACCATAGATGTGTTGGGTAATGCTTCTAACTTGTGTGCAGGTATCACTTATACCATTACAGTTACGGATGCAAACGGTTGCACCGGCACTACCAATATCAGTTTATCAACCCCGAATGCACCGACTGTGAGTGTATCTAATATCACGAATGTAAGTTGCAATGGTTTATGCGACGGTACTGCGCAAGCAGGAGCAGTAGGTGGCACACCGGGTTATACTTATGCGATTACTGCCCCTGGTGTGATAGACATCAACACCGGTGCTATCACCGCATTATGTGCTGGTAGTTATACGGTAACGGTAACAGATGCCAACAGTTGTGTAGGCACTATCAGTTTCACAGTTACTGAACCAAATGTGTTAACCGTCGCTATCAATACCACCACACCCGTATCATGCGTACCAGGTTGTGATGGTACAGCGACAACCATCACAGCAGGTGGTACAGCCGCTTATGCTTACAGCATCAGTGGTGGAGCAGCAATAGATGCTTTGGGTAATGCGACCAACTTATGTTCAGGTATTACATATACAATCACCGTAACGGATGCAAACAACTGTACTGGTACAACAACCATACAATTAACGGCACCAAACGCACCAACGATTAGTATCAATACCACTACACCGGTATCATGTGTACCGGGTTGTGATGGAACAGCTACTACCATTACAGCAGGTGGTACACCAGCATATGTTTATAGTATCAGTGGTGGTGCTGCAATAGATGCTTTGGGTAATGCGACGAACTTATGTTCAGGTATTACTTACACGATTACCGTAACGGATGCAAACAACTGTACTGGCACTACAACTATCCAGTTAACGGCACCAAACGCACCAACGATAACTATCAATACTACAACGGCACCAACTTGTGTACCGGGTTGTGATGGTACCGCAACGACCATTACTGTAGGTGGTACGCCAGCGTATGCTTACAGCATCAGTGGTGGTGCTGCCATAGATGCTTTGGGTAATGCTTCCAACTTATGTTCAGGTATTACTTACACGATTACCGTAACGGATGCAAACAACTGTACAGGAACAACAACCATACAATTAACTGCACCGAATGCACCAACGATAACTATCAATACCACTACACCGGTATCATGTGTACCTGGTTGTGATGGTACAGCTACAACAATCACTGCAGGTGGTACACCAGCATATGTTTACAGCATCAGTGGTGGAGCTACAATAGATGCTTTGGGTAATGCAACGAACTTATGTGCAGGTACAGTATATACAATCACAGTTACCGATGCCAACGCTTGCACAGGTACTACAACGATACAATTAACTGTAACAAATGCACCAACAATTACTATCAACACGACTACGGCACCAACTTGTGTACCGGGTTGTGATGGTACCGCAACTACAATCACTGCAGGTGGTACACCAGCTTATGTTTACAGTATCAGTGGTGGTGCAGTTATAGATGCCTTAGGTAATGCAACGAACTTATGTTCAGGTACTTACACTATTACCGTAACGGATGCAAATAACTGCACTGGCACAACAACCATACAATTAATGGCACCAAATGCACCAACGATAACTATCAACACCACTACACCTGTAACATGTGTACCGGGTTGTGATGGCACCGCAACTACGACAACCGTAGGTGGTACACCTGCGTATGTTTACAGCATCAGTGGTGGAGCTACAATAGATGCTTTGGGTAATGCAACCAACTTATGTGCTGGTACAGTGTATACAATCACTGTGACCGATGCCAATGCTTGCACAGGCACAACAACCATCCAGTTAATCGCTCCAAATGCACCAACAATTACGATCAACACCACTACACCCCAACTTGTTTACCGGGTTGTGATGGAACGGCTACTACAATTACCGTAGGTGGTACACCAGCGTATGTTTACAGCATCAGTGGTGCTGCTACAATAGATGCTTTGGGTAATGCGACCAACTTATGTGCTGGTACAGTGTATACCATTACTGTAACCGATGCCAATGCTTGCACAGGCACAACAACCATCCAGTTAACGGCACCAAATGCACCAACAATTACGATCAACACGACTACAGCACCAACTTGTTTACCAGGTTGTGATGGAACGGCTACTACTATTACCGTAGGTGGTACACCAGCGTATGTTTACAGCATCAGTGGCGGTGCTACCATAGACTTGTTGGGTAATGCTTCTAACTTGTGTGCGGGTATCACTTATACCATTACAGTTACGGATGCAAACGGTTGCACCGGCACTACCAATATCAGTTTATCAACCCCGAATGCACCAACCGTGAGTGTATCTAATATCACGAATGTAAGTTGCAATGGTTTATGCGACGGTACTGCGCAAGCAGGTGCTGTAGGTGGCACACCGGGTTATGCTTTTGCGATTACTGCCCCTGGTGTGATAGACATCAACACCGGTGCTATCACCGCATTATGTGCTGGTAGTTATACCGTAACGGTAACAGATGCCAACAGTTGTGTAGGCACTATCAGTTTCACAGTTACTGAACCGAATGTGTTAACCGTAGCTATCAATACCACTACACCAGTATCATGTGTACCAGGTTGTGATGGTACAGCGACAACCATTACTGCAGGTGGTACAGCCGCTTATGCTTACAGCATCAGTGGTGGTGCTGCAATAGATGCTTTGGGTAATGCAACCAACTTATGTTCAGGTATTACTTACACGATTACCGTAACGGATGCAAACAACTGTACCGGTACTACAACCATACAATTAAATGCACTAAACGCACCAACGATTACGATCAATACCACTACACCGGTATCTATGTACCTGGTTGTGATGGTACCGCAACGACCATTACTGTAGGTGGTACACCTGCGTATGTTTACAGCATCAGTGGTGGAGCTGCAATAGATGCTTTGGGTAATGCAACGAACTTATGTTCAGGTATTACTTACACGATTACCGTAACGGATGCAAACAACTGTACCGGTACTACAACCATACAATTAAATGCACCAAACGCACCAACGATAAGTATCAATACCACTACACCGGCAACATGTGTACCTGGTTGTGATGGTACCGCAACGACCATTACTGCAGGTGGTACACCAGCTTATGTTTACAGCATCAGTGGTGGTGCTGCAATAGATGCTTTGGGTAATGCGACCAACTTATGTGATGGTATCACTTATACCATTACCGTAACAGATGCCAACGGTTGCACAGGTACTACAACGATACAGTTAACGGCACCAAACGCACCAACAATTACCATCAACACAACTACGGCACCAACTTGTGTACCGGGTTGTGATGGTACCGCAACGACCATTACTGTAGGTGGTACACCAGCTTATGTTTACAGCATCAGTGGTGGTGCTGCAATAGATGCCTTAGGTAATGCTACCAACTTATGTGATGGTATCACTTATACCATTACAGTTACGGATGCCAACGGTTGCACTGGTACAACAACCATACAGTTAACAGCACCAAACGCACCAACGATTACGATCATCAACACACTACGGCACCAACTTGTGTACCAGGTTGTGATGGAACAGCTACAACCATTACTGCAGGTGGTACACCAGCGTTTGTTTACAGCATCAGTGGTGGTGCTGCAATAGATGCTTTGGGTAATGCGACCAACTTATGTGCTGGTATCACTTATACCATTACAGTTACGGATGCCAACGGTTGCACTGGTACAACAACCATACAGTTAACAGCACCAAACGCACCAACGATATCTATCAACACGACTACGGCACCTACTTGTGTACCGGGTTGTGATGGTACTGCAACGACCATCACTGCAGGTGGTACACCAGCGTATGCTTACAGCATCAGTGGTGGTGCTGCAATAGATGCTTTGGGTAATGCGACCAACTTATGTGCTGGTATCACTTATACCATTACAGTTACGGATGCCAACGGTTGCACAGGTACTACAACGATACAGTTAACTGCACCAAACGCACCAACGATATCTATCAACACGACTACTGCACCTACTTGTGTACCGGGTTGTGATGGTACCGCAACGACCATCACTGCAGGTGGTACACCAGCGTATGCTTACAGCATCAGTGGTGGTGCGGCAATAGATGCTTTGGGTAATGCGACCAACTTATGTGCTGGTACAGTGTATACAATCACTGTGACCGATGCCAATGGTTGCACAGGTACAACGACCATTCAATTGACTACACCTGCTTCACCAACTGTATCGATTACAAGTCAAACCAATGTTTCTTGCTTTGGTGTATGCGACGGAACGTTAACAGTCAGTGGTAATGGGGGTGTTTTACCTTATAGCTTTACCATCAGTCCTGCTGGAGCTCAAGGACCTATAGGTACCTTTACGGGTTTATGTGCTGGTGCTTATGTGGTGACGATAACAGACGCGAATGGTTGCACAGGTACTGTGAATGCGACGATTACAGAGCCTAACTTACTCACTATAGCAGTGACTGCATTTACGAATGTGACTGTGTTTGGTGGTAATGATGGAACGATTACGACTTTAGCAGCAGGTGGAACGCCTGGCTATGTATATACTATAAATCCTAATCCTGTAGGAGCGGTTCAAGCCCCTGCGGGTAATTTCCACAAACCTAATAGCTGGATGTTACACAATAACAGTAACAGATGCAAACGGTTGTACAGCAACTACAAGTCAATGTATTACAGAACCACCAATAGGATCCTTAACGGCGGTAGCGACAAATGAAAGTTGCTTTGGGGCTTGTGATGGAACAATTACCTCTAGTATAATCGGTGGGGTAGCACCTTTTAATTTCGTATTAACCCCTGGTAATATTGGTAATGCAACTGGGTTTTATACTAATTTATGTGCAGGTACTTATACCGTAACCGTAACAGATGCGAATAATAACACAACATCTACGACAGCTACTGTAGGCGGTCCTACACAGATTGTTTGGAACAATGCTGTAGCAACAAATGTGACTTGCTTTGGAGCAGGGAATGGGTTGATTAATGTAGCTGCGAGTGGAGGTGTTGGTTTGATTACTTATACGATTACGCCATTAGGTCCTCAGGGCAATATCAATGGGGTGTTTAGTGCATTAACCGCACAATGCTATACAGTAACAGCAACGGATATCAATGGTTGTACAAGTACAACAAGCCTTTGTGTGACAGAGCCTGGACCATTAAGTTTAGGAGCTGCGTTGGTACAGGACAATAGCTGCTTTGGCGGTAGCAATGGCACGATTACGATTAATGCAATTGGTGGAAATCCTTTACCGAATTATACTTATGTATTAACTCCTGGTGCTCAAACAAACACCAATGGCTTGTTTACGGGCTTGGGAGCAGGAACTTATACAGTGACTGTGACTGATGGTAGTGGTTGCACAGCATCAACAGTGGGTATTGTGGTAGGTCAGCCTGCCAGTATTGTGTTCAACACGGTCAATTTACATGAAGTGTATTGTTATGGTCAGGCTACGGGCTCAATAGCAGTTGTAGCAAGTGGAGGCACAGGAGGCATTTTATTTTCGATTACGCCCAATGCGACCCAGTTCCCATTAGGTTTCTTTAAAGATTTAGCAGCAGGTAACTATGTGATTACTGCTACTGATGCGAATGGTTGTACTGTAACAACACAGGCTACGATTACACAAAATCCTGCCTTAACGATTACCTCATTGAGTATTGTAGAGCCGATATGTGCTTATGATTCCACTGGGGTGATATCTGTAACGGCAACTGGTGGCACGGCCCCAATCGTTTATTCATTAAATAACGGGATACCTCAGTTAACGGGCACCTTTACAGGTTTGGTTATAGATATGTATAAGATTACCTTGATTGACAATTTGGGTTGTTCAAAAGACACGATGATTCAGTTGAGTGGTCCTACCTTAGTGGGTGCAACCTTACAGATAGAAGATACGAAATGTATAGACTCAAAAGATGGTCGTGTATATGTAGTAGGTACTGGAGGTCGTGGTGGTTATAAGTACTATATCACGCCTGGTTTGAATATCAACAAGACGGGTAATTTTTATGATCTGGCGGCAGGTACTTACACACTTCGTGTAGTAGATACGGTAGGTTGTGAGTACATGACCGTATTTACGATTAACCCACCTGCGAATCCATTAGGTAATACAATGACCAAACAAGATTTAGGATGTTATGGTAAAGGCAATGAGGGTAGTGCAACAGCAAATGTGTTTGGTGGTCAACCTCCTTATGTATATCAATGGAGTACTTCACCTGTACAAACAACTGCACAAGCAGGTACTTTATACTTTGGTTGGTATAATGTATTGATAGCAGATGCAAATGGTTGTGAGTACAGAGATTCAGTATATATTGAAGAAGGTCCTTGTTGTGATGTATCGTTTATACCGAATGCCTTCTCTCCGAATGGTGATAATAACAACGATGAGTTTAAAGTGTTTAGCACTGCAGGTATTGAGTTGATACAGTTGGAAGTGTATGACCGCTGGGGACAGAAACTATGGAGTACAAGTGATTACCGACGTGGGTGGGATGGTACCGTAGATGGTAAGGAAGCTTCGGTAGCCACTTATTTCTATGTATTTAGATATAGTTGCACCAGAGATGGCAATACTTATATCCGTAAAGGAGACTTAACACTTATAAGGTAATGTATGACGTATATGGTAAGATAAATTTCATATATGTTTGTAAATAGCAAAGTAATTTCGAAATTAATGATATTGTTCATTTTTGATTATACAATGGGAAACAACATATATAAAGATACCCAATTTATTAAATATAGAGTTAAATCTTAAACTAAATCATGCTGTATGAAATGATGTATAATAAAGTATACTGAAATGACCAATGCCTATCCCTAATTTAACAATGGCTATTCTTAAATATATAAATAGTCGTCCCTCAAAAAGTATATTTTGGTTTTTGAGCAAAAAAAGTCCAATAAACATTTATTATCATTTGATAAATGAGTTTCCAACAAAAGTTTGCCTCTGAACGCCAGAGGTTAATCCGGCGTTTAAAGTTCATGGCCGCTGCTGCAAGGAGGACATTTATTTCATCCCCTATTATTCCTTTCCAGGTAATTTCTACCCATTCTGTAATGTTGTTTTAAATGACCGATCACAGGCTCGATAGCTGCTCGCCGACCATGACGCTTACGCTTTTGTCGGGTAATATTTTTGTCAGGTTTAGGAACATAGATTTTTGTTTCGTTGATTTGACTGGTTCCTCTGTAACCTCTATCTGCAAAAACACTTTTGGCTTTTCTATTGGTTAATCTTTCATATTGATCAATGGCAGTTGTGAGTGTTTTGCTGTCATGTTCAGTTCCGCTAAAATTCAGCGCTCCAACAATAACACCCGTTGTTTGGGTGACCAAAATGGATACTTTACTACCAAATTCAAACTTTTTATGTTCCTTCCCTTTGGTGTAACACTTTACATGGGGTTCATGCAAGCTATAAGTTTTATTCGAATCTGTTTTTTGTTGAGCAAGTACTTTAGAAAATAACGCTAAATCCTGACTGTGAATGCTGAGCCTGTCAGCCGGAAGCTTTCTGTCCAACTCTCTGACCAATACACCAGCAATTGTTTTTATTTTCTTGCCGGCCTTCCTCGACTTGGCATACCCGTTCTTATTCTTCTTAAACCTTTGAATGGTGCTTAGCTTCTTAATCGTTTGAGTGTAACTCCGACGTAATTCAACACCCTCATCTGCTGCAATAGATCTGCATTCATCAATTATTTTTTTGTACAACTTATCATCTGTTGGATAGGTAATATTCTTTTCCTGGATAGTGGTGTCTGCACTTAAATGATCATCCTCTGCATCCTTACCATTTACTCGAATACTCTCTTTGAAAATTAATTCTACCCCCTCGGGGCCAATACGCTTCCTAAACTCCACTAATTCTGTTGGCACACAAGGCAGTTTAGGCGCAAAATACAACTCGCCACTAAAGTATTGATAATACACATTCTCAGACCATTGCTCAACAATACTTTCATCACTTAAATTACGAAGTTGCTTTAAGATCAGCAGCGATACCATCAAGCGAATAGGCTTTGCGGGTTTACCCATTTTAGTGCTGTAATGTTTAGCAAAAGAATCATCAAATGTTTTCCATTCAATCTCATGAGCTAATTTATAGAGCGGATGGCTGTGACTTAGCTGTTCTTCAAATGAACTGTAAAATCCCAATTGCGAAGTGTTTTTTTGTTTTGAAAGCATAACCAAATCTGCCACTTTTTACCAATTCTAATAACTTTTCGGTCGATTTTACAATATAAAATACTCAGAAGCATTGTCTATCCTAATTCCTGTCATTTTTGAGGGGCGACTACATAATATTGATAAACTTATTGTTATTATATAGTATAAACAAATAGGAATTTTTCATAATAGTCTTGATATTATTGCAATACTATGACACTATGATATATAGAAAATACAAATATTATAATTTTTAGTTATATCTTTGGGTTACAAATTTTTAGTACCCCTATGAAAAAAGTTGCTGTTAATTTTAAAGTATTATTTTTTTTGACTGTGTGTTCGGTTGTAACATTTTTAAATATAAATAGTACAAGTGCCCAAACAATTGCGGTTTCGCCAATCCCCTTAAGTTTTTGTTCTTGTGAGCCCTTAGTGGTGAATTATAACGCAACTGGAATATTTAATATAGGGAATGTATTTTCAGTAGAATTGTCGGATGCTTCTGGCAATTTTGGAGCTCCTACTATTATAGGAACACTTGTTGGAAATGCCCTCAACGGAAATATACCATGTGTAATTCCGTGTAATGCACCATATGGAACGGGTTATAGAATTCGAATAAGTAGTACTTCTCCATTCTTTATAGGCACTGATAATGGTGCAGATATTACAATTAATCCTTCACCTATAGTTAATATTACTTTGACTAATGGAAACTGTATAGATACATTAACAGCGAATGTAACTGGTGGGAATATTGGTGTACAACCAGGTCAAAAATATTATATTACAGATAGTCCACCATGGGGCTCACCAAGTAATGTGAACGAAATGAATGATGTATTCGGAGTAGGAAATTGGATTCAAGCTAATTTTTCGGTGAATGCAGCGACCGTTTTTACACCTGCTACACAATTTGTATTTCTCGAAGGAAGTGATGGAAATGCAATTGCTTTAGATAATTTTATGATTGCCAATGCTACATTGATTGAAAGTTGGGTAAATGCCGGGGGAGATTATTTCTTAATGCAGCCCCTAATCAAGGAGGAATTCAATTTTGGGGTTTTGGTGGCACTCAGTTAAATTATCAAAATTTAATCCCAGCCATTGCAAATGCTGTTCCTGGTGTAAATATTACAAATATGGCGCATCCAATTAATATTGGACCATATACACCATTAGATCCTACTGGTGTTTACACCGCTAATTACTATGCTCATGCAGATGTGGTAAATGGTGGTACCACACTAATTCATAGTTCTGCGAATAGTAATTTTGCTGTTTTGTCAGAAAAACCTGGGGAGCTGGTTTGGTATTATTTGGTGGAATGACAACATCAAACTGGCATAATAATGTCTTTCCTTTAGTCAATCAACATGCTGTCAATTTAAGAAAAAATATTTTATACTATACTGCAGGCGCATTTATAGCACCCGCCTATACTTATACCTATTTGTGGTCTACTGGTGATACAACACAGAAAATTTTACCAACGATCACGGGCGTTTATACAGTAACCGTGACTTCTTCAAATGGATGTACGGGAACAGCTACTTACAATTATACTGCACCTAACCCTATTGTAGTCGCTATAAATAATACAACTTCTCCAAGTTGTATACCAGGATGTGATGGTACAGCTACAACAAATGTAGCAGGAGGTATTGCGCCTTATAATTATACCATTTCTGGAGGGGCACTCATCAGTGGTTCTGGGTTTGCAAGTAATCTATGTGCTGGAATTATATATACAATAACAGTGACTGATGCAAATGGGTGTACAGGAAGTACAACTGTTCAATTAACATCCCCCAATGCACCCGTAATCACTATTGCTTCATCGACCAATCCATCATGTGTACCAGGATGTGATGGTACTGCTATAACGAATACTGTAGGAGGTGTTCCAGTTTATAATTATGCTATATCTGGAGGTGCAAATATTAATGCTAGTGGAGTAGTCAGTAATTTATGTGCAGGTTTTAATTACATAATAACAGTAACAGATGCAAATGGATGTATAGGTACTACTTCTATTCAGCCAACTGTACCTAATCTTCCAGGCGTAACAATTACAAATCAAACAAATGTATCATGTTTTGGTTCGTGCGATGGCATAGTAAGTGTTTTAGGGAATGGTGGAGCTGGGTTATACAATTATACGATTAATCCAGTGGCTACACAAGGACCAGTGGGTACATTTACTGGCTTATGTGCTGGTTTATACCAAATAACAGTTACTGATGTGTTGGGATGTACTACTTCAACAAATATCAATATTACACAAGCTCCCCAATTATCAGTTTCAATCACGGCATTTACCAATGTCACTGTTTTTGGAGGGCAAATGGAAGCATCACTGCAGCTGCAATGGGAGGGACACCTGGTTATGTTTATACGATAAGTCCTGCAATCGGAGCTCAAGCACCATCGGGAAATTTTATAAATTTAACAGCTGCTGGCGGACAACAATGTTATACAATTACTGTGACAGATGCTAATGGATGTACAGCCACAACAACACAATGCATTACACAACCTGTCATAGGCAATTTAACGACAGTGTCTACAGATGAAACTTGTTTTGGTGCATGTAACGGTACCATTACTTCTACGATCACGGGTGGCGTGGCGCCTTTCAACTTTTTATTAAATCCGGGAAATATAAATAATGGTACTGGTGTCTATAATAATTTATGTTCTGGTATTTATACAATAATTGTAACTGATGCAAACAATAATACTGTTTCTTCGATAGATACCATTAACGGTCCTGCTCAAATAATTTATACAGCAGCAACTCCGACAAATATTAATTGTTTTGGTGCAGCAAATGGCCTAATTAATGTTACTACAACTGCAGGAATTGGCGTTGTCACTTATACTATAAATCCTTTAGGGCCTCAAACAAATACAAATGGAGTATTTACTTCTTTAACTGCCCAATGTTATACAGTAACTGCTACTGATGCAAATGGCTGCACAAGTACTACCTCACTTTGTATTACTGAACCTTTACCTTTCACTGTGGGAAATGCGATTATACAAGATAACAATTGTTTTGGTGATGCAGCTGGAACCATTACTGTAACTGCTATAGGAGGAAATCCTTTGCCAAATTATACATATAATATAATGCCTGGTGGACAAACTAATCAAACGGGGATTTTTACTGGTTTACAGGCTGGAAATTATACAATAACAGTCATTGATGGTTTAGGTTGTACAGCATCTACAGCTGGTATTGTGGTGAATCAACCAGCACAAATGGTATTTAACACAGTAAATCTACATGAAGTTTATTGTTATGGTCAAGCAACAGGCTCTATAGCAGTAGTCGCTGGTGGTGGTACTGGTAATATCACATTTAGTATTACACCAAATGCAACCCAATTCCCATTAGGCTTTTTTAAAGATTTATATGCTGGCAATTATACAATTACTGCTACAGATATAAATGGTTGTTCCATTTCTACAACCTCAACCATTCTTCAAAATCCTGCATTAAGAATTACTTCCCTTCAAATAGTGGAACCTCTTTGTGCATATGATACAACAGGTGTTTTAACTGTAGTTGCTATTGGAGGTACAGCGCCTTTATTGTATTCTTTAAATAATGGCATACCTCAAACAACTGGTTTATTTACAGGTTTACCTGCTGATATGTATAAAGTAACGCTTATTGACAATTTAGGTTGCTCAAAAGATACAATAGTTCAATTGTCTGGGCCTAGTCCGGTGGGAGCGAATATTACAATAGAAGATACTAAATGTATTGATTCAAAAGATGGCAGATTAACCGTTACAGGGACAGGCGGACAAGGTGGTTATAAATATTATGTCACTCCTGGATTTAATATTAATAAAACAGGTAAGTTTTATGGATTAGCAGCAGACACATATACCTTAAGGGTAGTTGATACTATTGGTTGTGAATATATGACAGTATTTACAATTAATCCCCCAGCCAATCCTTTAGGGAACTCAATGTCTAAAATAGATTTGGCTTGCCATGGGAAAGGAAATGAAGGGAGTGCCACTGCAAATGCTTTTGGTGGTCAAGCTCCGTATGTGTATGAATGGAGTACTTCGCCTGTACAAAATACACCTGTGGCAAGTGTTTTATATTATGGTTGGTATCACTTGTTAATTGTTGATGCCAATGGTTGTGAATATAAAGATTCTGTTTATGTGGAAGAAGGCCCATGTTGTGACGTAACTTTTATACCAAATGCATTTTCACCAAATGGGGATAATAATAATGACGAATTTAAAGTTTTCACGACAGCTGGAATTGAATTGTTACAATTAGAAATTTATGATAGATGGGGACAACGTTTATGGAGCACGAGCGATTATAAACGAGGTTGGGATGGGAAGGTTGAAGGGAAGGAAGCGCCTGTATCCACGTATTTCTATGTATTTAAATATATATGTACTCGTGATGGGAAATCGTATATTAAAAAAGGAGACGTGACTTTAATAAGATAGCATTAGCATTTAATTTTATTCATGAGGGTTTGAAGAATGGCTAAGTTAAAAGCCATTTGCAACACTATAAATAATACAAACAATGAATGAGTAGCCATATGTATTTTTAACTCTTCTGAACACTATCAGTGAAATGCCTAAACATTTAATCCCATATGCTTATTTCATTTATTATATAAGCTAAAAAATATAGGTATAATTATCAATCAAGTGTTTGTGTTTGCAACTGTTTTGCCTCTCAATTGATTTAGACTTTAAGATTCAAATTATACCAAATGTATTTAATAATAGCCTGAAGTAATTCGGTATATTACGCACACAAATTGCATTAAAGCTCATTACAAATGGGACAACTTTTAATGTGTTGTTGATATTAAATTATAGGTACTTTATTTAAAATTAGCCATAAAAAAGACTTTCTTATATAGAAAGTCTTTTTTGTTATTAAGAAATATGAAGAATGATTTATGCGTTTTCCATCACTTTAGGTGCAGCATTTAATATTTCTTCATTGGCTTGAGATGCATATTTTTCAAAGTTTTTGACAAACATGGCAGCCAATTCATAAGCTTTTTTTGTGTATTCATTTTTATCAGCCCAAGTATTTTCAGGTATGAGTAATTCTGATGGTACATCGGGACAAGAAGTTGGCATATCAAATCCAAATACAGCATGTGGTTGAAAACTAACTTGATCTAAATCTCCATTCATGGCTGCTGTTATCATAGAACGGGTATAGCTTAATTTCATTCTATTGCCGATTCCATAAGGGCCGCCACTCCAGCCTGTGTTGATAAGCCAAACTTTCACATCTGGGTGCTGTTCTAATTTTTTACCTAATAATTCAGCATATTTAGTAGGGTGAAGTGGTAAAAATGCTCTGCCAAAACAAGCACTAAAGGTAGCTTGTGGTTCGGTAACTCCTACTTCAGTACCAGCTACTTTAGCTGTGTATCCACTGATAAAACTATACATGGCTTGGCCTTTATTTAGTTTAGAAATGGGTGGCAAAATACCATAGGCATCACAGGTTAAAAAGAAAATATTTTTTGGATCACCACCAATACTAGGTTCTTTTGCATTTAATATGTGTGAAATAGGGTAGGCCACTCTGGTATTTTCTGTGATGCTGCCATCTGCAAAATTAACCGTGTTTGAATTCGCTAAGTAAGTAGTGTTTTCTACAAGTGCATTGGCTTTTATGGCACTATAAATTTGAGGTTCTTTTTCTTCAGTTAAATCTATACATTTTGCATAACAACCACCTTCAAAATTAAATACTGAACCTTTGTCCCAACCATGTTCATCATCACCTATCAATTGTCTATTAGGATCAGCACTTAAGGTGGTTTTACCTGTTCCACTTAACCCAAAAAACAATGCTACATCACCATCTTTACCTTCATTAGCAGAGCAATGCATACTTAATACGCCTTTTTCGTGAGGTAAAATATAATTTAATACCCCGAAAATACCTTTTTTCATTTCACCTGTATAAGCACTACCACCTATTAAAATCATTTTTTTGGTGAAATTTACAATAGTAAAATTGCTTTGTCTTGTACCATGCTTTGCAGGATCCGCTTCAAAACCAGGGGCTTGTATAATAGTCCAATCAGGGGTTTGGGTTTGAATTTCATTTTCGGTAGGTCTCAAAAATAAATCATAACAAAATAAATTAGCCCATGGATATTCATTAATTACCCGGATATTCAAACGATGTGTAGGGTCAGCACATGCATAAGCGTCTCTTACCCAAATTTCTTTTTCGTTAAAATAAGCCGTGATGTCATTATAAATAATGTCAAAATGTTCAGGAGATATGGCAATATTGATATCACTCCAATCTACACTTGATTCAGTTTTGCTATCTTTTACTGTAAATTTGTCTTTAGGTGATCTTCCGGTAAATTTTCCTGTATTCACTGCTAATGCACCCATATCTGTAATGGTCCCCTGATTAAGTTCAACGGTTTTTGAAGTTAAGGCTTCTGGCGATAAATTCCAATGAACAATCGCAGGTTGTATTCCTAATTCTGATAAGTTTGCAACTGGGTTTTTATTCCTGATTCTAGCATTTTATTTTAAATTTTTTTTTGAAGTTGCAAAGATACACGTACACTTAGCATTTTTGCAAATTCAACTTCATAATTTGTTAACATAGAATTATTAAATTTCTCAATATATATGTTGCAACATATAATATTTTGTCTATATTTGCTGAAAAATAATTAAAAATGAAAAAAACAATTTTATCTCTAGCCATTATTGCAATGATGGCATCATGTCAATCAGGCCCTGAAGGAGAAACTGCTAAAACAGCAGAAAAGCAAGAAGCTTCTACAAGTGATGGTGCGGTGTATACCGTAGACAAAGCAACAAGTAATGTGATGTTTGTAGGTTCAAAACCTGTAGGAACACACAATGGGGTTTTCTCTATTGCTGATGGTAGCGTAACTGTAAAAAGAAGGAAATATTACTGCAGGTAGTTTTACGATTGATGTCAATTCAATGAAAATTACTGATGAAGGTATGGATGCTGAAACAAATGGCAAATTATCTGGTCACTTATTATCGCCAGATTTTTTGATTCTAAAAATATAGCACTGCGAAATTTGAAATCACAAACTGTACTGCATTAACCAATGATTCTAATGCTACGCATACTTTTAGTGGTAATTTGACACTTAAAGACAGTACTAAAAATGTTACTTTCCCTGCTAAAGTAACGATGAACGATGCAACGATTACCGCTGTGGCCGATTTCAATATCGACAGAACCCAATGGGGATTATTTTATGGTAATGATAAATCTTTAGGAGATAAATTTATTTATCCTGAAGTAAAAATTAAATTAAATATCAACGCAAAAAAATAAGCGTTTCCGTTTTTAAACAAAAAGTGCTGTCCGTTTGTAACGCGACAGCACTTTTTTTATTGCTGCTTTATTCAAATTTATGACAAGATCAAATAATTAATGGTCATTGATTTGACTATATTTAGCACTAACTATTACATAGTATGCATGGGCATTACTTTTTCCATTTAATACTACAACCTAATGCTTTGGTTTTGGTAACTGTAATAGGTATTTTTTTAACGAGTTGATCTACAGCATTTTCAACATGTCTGTGTTTCACACTTTGGGGTTCATAGGAATTGTCGTCAATAGCGCCTATATATTCCACTTTAAAATGTGATTGTTGATTTGATACGATAAATACATGTGGTGTATTGGTAGCGCCAAATGTTTTTGCCACCTCTTGAGTTTCATCGTGTAAATAATCAAATGTGAATCCTTTCTCTTGGGCTCTTTCAATCATATTTTCATACGAATCAAGCGGATAGGCTTTGTCATCATTTGGATTAATTGCCACAACCGGAAATCCCAAACCACTATATTTTTTATGCAAAGCAATAATGCGATCTTCATAAGCAACTGAAAAAGGGCAGTGATTACATGTAAAAATGAGGATAATTCCTTTTTCAGATTTATAGTCGTTTAATGCTTTAAACTTTCCGTCAATATTTTTTAATTTAAATTCCATGATTGTATCTCCAACTTGATATGCTTTGCGATCATCAGCTAAGCTATTTTCAGAAAAATGGACAATGACAAGCAACAATAAAAACAATTTTTTTAGCATCATGATTCTAGATTTTTTATTTATTAATATGTGAATTTTTAAGCAAAGTGTCTAATAATTCAAAGTTAAGTTCTTTTTCGATAAAAGTACGATACGAAGTTTTGTGATTAAAAATGAGTGTTGCAGGTAAAGCGCCACTCCAACTACTATCTACCAAATTGATCCATCGATTAGCATCGGGCTCATTGAGTAATACAACACTCGTTTTTATTCTCTTTTTTTCTAAAAAGGGGATCAATACTTTTTGTTGATCTTTTACATAATCCAGATTTATAAGTATCACTTTCGTTGCTTCTCTGTTGGTTTTTTGATTTGCTTTTTCAAAGACAGGTAGTTCTGCAACGCAAGGTATACACCAAGTAGCCCAAAAGTTCAAAACATAGGTTGTGTCATTTTGGATTGATAAAATAGAATCAAGCCAAGGCATTTTTACAACTTGCACTTCTTTTTTTAAAGAAGCATGAGTAAACAAAAAAATGGTCAAAATACTCACTAAGAGTAACAAAATACTTTGTTTAATTTTCATGATACGAAGATAAACAATATAATTAACCAATGGCTATAGCAACTAAAGCACCTCCTATATAGCCTAAAAGTGCGGCCAGTGAAATGTTTTAAAAAACCAAAAAAAAGTAATTTTTTCTATACCCATGGCTGCAACCCCTGCAGCAGAACCAATAATAAGTATACTTCCTCCTGTGCCAGCACAATATGCCAAAAAGTTCCAGAAAAAATCACCTGTTGGGTATTGTTCTAAAGTAAACATTCCTTGAATTGCAGCCACAAGAGGAACATTGTCAAATATTGCAGAAAGCAAACCTATACTGGAGACTATAAGCACATCATTGTGAATATGGGCACGCAAAAAAGTCGCCAATTGTTGCAACAAAGTGGCTGATTGTAATGCTGAAACAGCCAGCAAAATACCCAAAAAGAATAAAATACTTGGTAAGTCCACTCTTTCAAGGGCGTCAAAAATGGAAGGACGTGAATGGTCAATGGTTGGTTTTTTCTTGTGAAGTGTTTCACTGATATACCAAACTATACCAACCGCCAGCATCATACCCATAAAAGGGGTAAATGAGTGACTGTTTTAAAAATGGGGACAAATATCAATAAAGAAATACCCGCATAGAAAATTAATTTTCTTCTTTTTTTGACTAATGTCTGCTGAAGCAACTACAGGCACAGGCACAAATGTTCCTTTCATTTTAAAAAGTAAATATATCAATGGAATGAAAGCGGCTGTAATACTAGGTAAAAATATATTTCTGATAATTCCATCAGCTGTGATTTGATTGCCGATCCATAACATCGTGGTGGTGACATCACCTATAGGACTCCATGCACCACCCGCATTGGCTGCGATGATGATCATTCCAATGGTTATATATTTATCCCGGGGTTCATTTAATATTTTTGTAACCAACGTACACATAACAATTGCAGTTGTCAAATTATCAAGAATGGCAGATAAGAAAAATGATAGTATCGTAACAATCACTAAAAAAGTACGTTTATTAGTTGTTTTTATACCATTGATGATCACTTGAAAACCTTCATGTAAATCTATCAATTCCACGATAGTCATTGCTCCTATTAAAAAAAACAAGATCCCTGAGATGTTTCCAATATGTTCAGTAAGCTGATGATTAACTATTTCAATATCATTGAGTTGCAACATGTATACCATCCAACAACATACGCCTGTGAGCAAAGCGGAAGCTGCTTTGTCGAGTTTGATACTATGTTCAAAAATAATGAATACATAACCCAGAATAAAGATAGATAATAATAACCAAGTCATGAATACAAATGTAATCGAAAGTATTTAAAACCTTATCTGGATTATAAATAATGTCAAGATCACATTATCAGTTGATTAATAACATTAAGTTGATACGCAACATGTATAGGCGTTATACCTATCATGTTGAACTACAGAATACATGTATTTTGTATAATTTATGATATTTCTGTAGTACTAAAAAAAGAAGCAGTTTAAAATAAATAAATTTCCCAAACTTAAGTTTGTAGTTCTTTTTCAGTGATCTCCAAAAATACGATGCAATGAAAATTTGTTTAAGCAACAGCCCGATTGACCAATTCAGCGGCTTCGCTTAATAGGGTAGCACTTTGTACTTTTAAACCAGAGTTTTCAATAAGTACTTTTGCTTCTTCTGCATTGGTGCCTTGTAAACGTACAATTACTGGCACAGAGATTTCACCTATTGCTTTATAGGCATCTACAACACCTTGTGCTACACGGTCACAACGTACGATGCCACCAAATATGTTGATTAAGATTGCTTTTACATTTGGATCTTTTAAAATGAGTCTAAAGCCTGCCTCAACAGTAGTAGCATTGGCACCACCACCTACGTCTAAGAAGTTGGCAGGTTCGCCACCGCTGAGTTTAATCATATCCATTGTTGCCATGGCCAAACCAGCACCATTTACCATACATCCTACATTGCCATCCAGTTTTACATAATTCAGATTGCTTTCGCTGGCTTCTACTTCGGTTGGATCTTCTTCTGATTTATCTCTGAGTAATTCTAAATCTTTGTGACGGATTAAAGCATTGTCTTCCAAATTCATTTTACAATCCACAGCAATAATTTTATCATCGCTGGTTTTAAATAGCGGATTGATTTCTAACATATCGCAATCAAGCCCAGTAAATGCATTGAATAAATTACTTACAAATTTCACACAATTTTTAAAAGCTTCTCCACTTAACCCGAGGTTAAATGCGATTTTTCTAGCTTGAAACGCTTGAAGCGTACTACCTGGCTTCACCCATTCCTTAAATATTTTTTCTGGGGTATTGTGTGCTACATCTTCAATATTCATTCCACCCTCTGTGCTATACATAAACACATATTTTTGGGTAGAGCGATCGAGTAATATAGATAGATAAAATTCTTTTACTGGACTATTTCCTTCATAATAAGCATCTTCAGCCATAAAAATTTTGCTGACTTTTTTTCCGGCTTCTCCTGTTTGAATGGTTACTAATGTATTACCCAACATATTTGTAGCCACTTGGGTAGCCATTTCTTCACTTTTTACGACTTGTACGCCATGTTGTGCTTCGTTTTCTTTAAATGTACCTTTGCCACGACCACCAGCATGAATTTGTGCTTTAACAACAACAAATCTACTTTTTGTTTTTTCGCTAATTTCCTTGTATGCGATCGTAGCATCTTCTGCGGTAAAACAAACAATCCCATTTTGAACGGGAACGTTGTATTTCTTCAATAACTCTTTGGCTTGATATTCGTGTAAATTCATAAAGCGTTTAAAAATTTTTTGCGCAAATTTAGTGGTTGTATTTGATAAAAGCGGGTGTTCTATGTTTTTTTTCAAATAAAGTTTTAAGCTACTTGCACCCAATAAAAATAAGATTGCAAAACTGACTTAAATATATGAAATAATATTGTTTATATTTGCCACATTGCATGGATAGTAAATTATTAATATTTGTATTTGGCGCTTTTGTGGTGTCCTTGTTGACGCAATATTTAGTTATTGACTTATCGCATAAAAAAGGTATTTTTATTGATGATCACAATAGTGATTTGCCTCAGAAATTACACAATGAACCAACGCCTCGTATAGGGGGCTTGGGTATTTTTGTTTCCATTTTATTTATGATTAAAGATTTAGAATTAGGTCTCTATATCATATTATGTATCATTCCAGCTTTTCTTGCTGGTTTTTTAGAAGATTTGTTTGCAAAAATATCTCCATTAAGAAGATTATTAATAATGAGTATTTCTGGCATCATGTCTATTTATTTGATTGATTGTGTGGTTGTTGACTTTAGTTTTATACAAGTACCTTATGTTGTGGGTATTATCATTACGATGATTGCAATACTGGGATTAATCAATGGAACCAATATGATTGACGGATTTAACGGCTTGTCTTCAGGTGTTTGTTTCATTATTTTTGGTACCTATGCCTTGGTGAGTCATCAAATTGGCGATTCAGTAATGGTGTATATCAATTTGGTTTGCATGGCTGCTTTATTAGGGTTTTTATTTTTTAATTTTCCTAAAGGGAAGATATTTTTAGGTGATGGGGGAGCGTATAGTCTTGGCTTTTTATTAGCAGTTATTTCCATTATGTTAGTAAAGCGGCATGCTGATATCAACAAACCTGATGAATATATTTCACCATGGTTTGCTTTAGTAAGTTTGATTTATCCTGTGTGGGAAGTAATATTTTCATTTACCCGTCGAACATTGGTACATCGTCTTTCTCCTTTGTATCCTGATTCAAAACATGTTCATCAACTGATTTTTAGAAATATTACCAAACAAAATAATCCCTTAACCACTTTACTTATCTATCCCATCGTAATCATTTTTAATGTGATTGCTTTATTTTATTATAACAACACGATTGCATTATTTATCATATCGGTGGTATTTGTGGTGCTTTACACCTTATTTTATTTCTATTATTCCCGAAAAGAACTTTCTGGACAAAAAGCTGTTGATTAACACAAAATAAATTGTACATTTGCGCCCTCAAAATCGATAGAATGTACAACCAACTCATCAACAAAGAACAAAAATTAGCCGTAATAGGCTTAGGATATGTAGGCTTACCCATTGCGCTTGAATTTGCCCGTAAAATCAATGTAATAGGATTTGATATCAATGCTAAACGTGTTGAAATGATGAAAAATCATATTGACCCAAGCAATGAGCTCGATAGTTCAGCATTTGATGGTTGTAGTATTGAGTTTACGGACTCATTAGAGGTTTTAAAAGAAGCTACTTTTTATGTAGTAGCTGTGCCTACACCCGTAGATGAACACAATGTGCCTGATCTTACCCCTGTACTTAAAGCTTCAGAAACGATAGGTAAAATTATCAAAAAAGGAGATTATGTAGTATTTGAATCAACTGTTTATCCAGGTTGTACAGAAGAAGATTGTTTGCCAGTAATTGAAAAAATATCTGGATTAAAATGTTATACTGATTTTAAAATAGGCTATTCACCTGAAAGAATAAACCCGGGAGATAAAGAACATACATTACAAAATGTGGTAAAAGTGGTATCAGGCTGTGATGTAGAATCTGCAGAAGAAATAGCAAAAACATATGAATTAGTCGTAACTGCAGGTGTGCACAGAGCAAGTTCAATCAAAGTGGCTGAAGCCGCAAAAATTATAGAAAATACCCAACGTGACTTAAACATAGCGCTCATGAATGAATTGTCAATCATTTTTGACAAATTAAACATTAATACCTATGAAGTATTGGAAGCAGCAGGTACAAAATGGAATTTTTTAAAATTTTATCCTGGTTTAGTTGGCGGGCATTGCATTGGGGTAGATCCTTATTATTTGACCTACAAATCGGAACAATTAGGTTATAAATCGCGTGTTATTCTATCTGGTAGAATCATTAACGACGAAATGGCTAGTTATGTAGCTAAAAAAACAATTCAGTCAATAATCAAAAAAGGCATCGATATCTCCAAAGCAAAAATTTTAGTGCAAGGCATTACTTTTAAAGAAAACGTTTCTGACATTCGTAATTCAAAAGTAGTGGATTTAGTGAATGAATTAAAAGCTTACAGTGTACAAGTTGACATCATTGACCCACATGCCGATCATGATGAAATGATGCATGAATATGGCATTGGTTTAGCTGAAAAAGCGGGTAGTGATTATAATGCTGTGATCGTAGCTGTAAACCATAAAGAATATTGTGACTTTGATCAACAGTATTTCAGTAACATAATGGCAAATGATGCCATATTAGTAGACTTAAAGGGGATTTATAGAGGAAAATTTGAAAATATCAATTACTGGACTCTATAATTTGAATACAAAAAAAATCTTCTTATAAACAATTCATTAAGAAAATAACTGTTTGATAACAAACAAACAGCAGTATATTTACGTCTAAATTATACAAACGATAAAATATGAAAAAAATACTTTCTATAGTTGCATTTTTGTTGATGGCTACCTTTGCAAATGCGCAAAAAAATGGTGTTCCACCTTCTGATAATGTGAAAAAACAAATTGAAATTTTAAAGAATGCAGATTTAGGTTTGACTGATGTCCAAATTAGTAGAATTACTACCGTATTAATGGGTGAAGAATCAAACCAACAAAGATTAGAAAAAGCATTCGAAGGCAACAAGTCGCAATTAGATTTACGTATGAAGGAATTTCGTGCTGTAAAAATCGGTAATATCAAAGGCGCTATGAATGATGCACAAGCTGAGAAATTTGACGCATTAAAGCTTGCTGATAAGTTTTAATCACTTCTTTTTATACTTTATTCGGACAGCCTATTTGATTATAGGAAAACCTTAACTATTGAAAGCATATGGTTCAGTACTAATTGGTATTACTTTTGCGTTATAACATCTGAACAATACACAAATAATATTAACTACTAAAACAAAACGACATGAGACAACTTAAAATTGCGACCCAGATAACGAACAGAGATAGTCAGGCTGTTGAAAAATACTTACAAGATATAAGCAGATTACCAATGATTAATGCGGAAGAAGAAACCGTATTAGCTCAGAAAATCAGGGGGGGCGATACCGCTGAAGCGAAGGCTGCGCTTGAAAAAATGGTAAAATCTAATTTAAGATTTGTTGTTTCTGTAGCAAAGCAATATCAACATCAAGGTTTAACTTTAAGTGACTTAATTAATGAAGGGAATTTAGGATTAATCAAAGCAGCTCAGCGCTTTGATGAAACAAAAGGCTTCAAATTTATATCTTACGCAGTGTGGTGGATTCGTCAGTCAATATTACAAGCTTTGGCAGAACAAGGACGTCTTGTCAGGTTGCCGCAAAATAAAATTGGCACTTATAACAAAGCAAATAAAGCAATGATGGCTTTTGAGCAAGAAAATGAAAGAGAACCTTCTGTGGAGGAATTAGCTGGTATACTTGAAATGTCTGAAAATGATATTGCAAGTATCATTGTTACAAATGTTCGTCATACTTCTTTAGATGCTCCTGTACATGAAGCAGAAGATTTAAGTATGGGTGATTTGCTTACCGGAGCCAATGATACTGATGAAAATGTAATACAAGATAGTCTTCGTGAAGAAATTCGTCGAATTCTTAAGTCTTTAAGTCCACGTGAATCTGAAATAGTAACTGCTTATTTTGGTTTAGAAGGCAGTGACGGTCCTACCATTGAACAAATTGGTGAAAAATACGATTTAACAAAAGAACGTATACGACAAATTAAAGAAAGAGCTATTAAACGTTTACAAAAGACAAGATATAGCAAATCGCTAAAATCATATTTAGGGTAAAAATAAGAGTTTAAAAACTTTGGTTTTTGTTTTTGGTTTGGTTTGGTTATACAGCAAGGGAGTACAGTGATGTATTCCCTTGTTTTTTGTGTATCCAAGATACCCAATTTTATAAGCCTTGTTATACCAAATGTATTGAATAGGTAGTTTGAAAAAGTTCGGTATAATGCCCACACTCATTATATTTTACTCATATCAAATGGACTAATGTATCGTTGGTATTACACCTATGGATTTAATTACTCACAAACCCGTCTATTAGGTACATTTAATGCTACGGTCATTCATTGTATGTAGATATGATCCTAATATTATTTATACTAAACATTTCATGGTCGTTTATTCTATAATTCCATCTCTTAACCTAATGACTCTTTTAGCGTGTTTTGCAATATCTTCTTCATGGGTAACCAATACAATGGTATTTCCATTTTTATGAATGGTATCAAATATTTCCATGATTTCCATGGATGTTTGTGTGTCTAAATTGCCCGTAGGTTCGTCGGCTAATATCATAGAAGGATTGTTGACCAAAGCGCGAGCAATGGCTACCCTTTGACATTGTCCACCTGAAAGTTCGTTGGGTTTATGGTGTGTTCTATCGGCTAAGTTTACTTTTTCTAACATTGCCATGGCTTGTTCTTCCCTTCTTTTTTTTGCTATTCCTGCATATACCAGGGGTAAAGCAACATTTTCGAGGGCTGTTAAACGAGGCAATAAATTAAATTGTTGAAACACAAATCCGATCTCTTTATTTCGAATGCTCGCCAGGGCATCATCTTGCATACTGCTCACATCAATATGGTTAAGAATATATTTACCAGAAGTAGGGGTGTCTAGGCAGCCTAATATATTCATCAAGGTTGATTTGCCCGAACCCGAAGGACCCATAAGCGCTACGTATTCATTTTTATTGATGATTAATTGTATTCCTTTTAAAACGGTGACAGTATTTGTACCCATTTTATAGTCTTTAAAGAGATCTGAAATTTCGATTAATGGAATCATATTTTGTTACAAAAGTAAATATATTATATTTGTCGAACATGTTCCAAGATTCATTCAGTTATTTTAAGCATTTGACAGCGATTAATATTATTGATATTGCATTGGTCTTATTAATTATTATTCAAATGTTCAGGGCATTGAAGGGAAGTATTGCATTTAATATTTTTATAGGAGGATTGGTCATCTACATTCTTTGGTTGATTGTCAATATGCTTGAAATGCCTTTGATGAGTGAAATACTAGATCGATTAGTTAGTATCGGTTTGATTGGGTTATTGGTGGTATTTCAACCAGAAATCAGAAAGTTTTTATTAATATTAGGAAGGCGGTCACCATTAGGTAAAAATGGGTTTGTAAGTCGCCTCTTTCAGTCGAATACTTTAAATAAATATATTGTTGAAGAGGATGTGATTGAAGAAATCACGAATGCCATCATGTTTTTTCAAGAAAAAAAGTTAGGGGCCATTATTATCATCGTGCGTTCTGAGCGATTTGAGTTTGATACTAATACTGGCAATATGATTAATGGAAGCGTAAGCGCTAAATTATTAGAAAGTATTTTTTCTAAAACCAGTCCCTTACATGATGGTGCCGTTATTATAGATAGAAATAATCTGATAGCAGCGGGGGTTGTATTGCCTATAAGCGACAGCAGCGAATTGCCTTCTCATATAGGATTACGACATCGAAGTGCAGTAGGGGCATCTGAACATAACGATGTACTGGTAATTGTTGTAAGTGAAGAAACGAGTAAACTCTCATTGGCTTCGCAAGGTAAAATTCAAATAGGGGTGCCAATGGAGGAAGTGAAGAAAGAAATGTACAATGCTATGACATCCTAATTATTCAGCTTGATGCCTAACAACTGATATCAACAACATTAGCCAGGCGGCTATCATCAGCAATCCACCAATGGGTGTGAGTATTCCTAGACCGCCAAGCCCAATATGCATCGTACTTTTCATAATACAAAGCAAATAAATAGAGCCAGAAAACAATAAGATGCCAAATGCAAATAACATTGTAATGATTTTGACATTTCTTCCTTTTGTTTTAGCGTAAATGCCCATAAACAATAAAGCAAAGGCATGATAAAACTGGTATTTTACTCCTGTTTCAAAACTAGCCAATGTTTCAACGGTAAAAATGGTTTTTAAATAATGAGCGCCAAAGGCCCCAATGATTACGCTGAGCATAGCAAATAAACTTCCTAAGATTAAAGCAGGTTTATACATAATTTTTGATAAAATTTTCAGCAAAGGTAGTCTCATCTATTTGATTCATATCTATCATGTGGTCACTTTGCCCGTATATTTTTTTTCTATCTAAATAAAGGGCTAAAAGTTGATCGTTCAATGCATTTATTTCTATACCGACGATGAGTGGGCGCTTATTTAAATGACTGATTCTTTTGACCAAGATGGGAATATCCACTTTTAAATAACAAACAGTACCAGCCGTTTTCATGATGGTCATATTGTGGTAAAAACAAGGTGTGCCCCCACCAGTGGCTAATATAAACGAAGGATTATTTTCAATAACCTCTTTTAAATATCGATGTTCTAAGGCCCTAAAATAAGGTTCTCCTTGTTGGGCAAATATTTCAGTTATTGTTTTATTCGCTTTTTGTTCAATATAGGTATCTAAATCAAAAAAGGGCATTTGATGGGTTTCGGCAATTTTTTTACCCCAAAAAGATTTACCACAACCCATCATTCCTGTCAGGAAAATTTGCATCTTTGTATTTGTTTTTTTTAAACGTTCAGCAAATATAAATCATTGAATACTAAGCTTCCAGTTTCGTTAAAACTTACACTACCTGAATCCCTTCATATCGATTGGCAAGCTTTGGAAGATGCACATGCTTTGCCCCCAATCAATTCGGTGCGTATGAACCCTAAAAAAAGGACTGCCCAATTTGATCAAGAAGCGATGATACCCTGGTGTAAACAAGGAAGATACTTACACACACGACCAAGTTTTACATTTGATCCACTATTTCATGCGGGTACCTATTATGTACAAGAAGCCTCTTCGATGTTTTTAGAAACAGCCTTAATGCAACATATTGATTTTAATGTAAATTTAAAAGTATTAGATCTTTGTGCATCACCTGGCGGAAAAAGTACCCATATAGCTTCACTTTTAAATGAACAATCATTATTAATCAGCAATGAAGTCATTGGAACACGAGTGAACATGTTATGTGAAAATATGACCAAATGGGGCTATGACAATACGTGGGTTACAAACAACGACCCCATACAATTTAAAAAGGTTCCATCTTTTTTTGATATGATGTTGGTTGATGCTCCCTGCTCAGGTTCTGGCTTGTTTAGAAAAATGCCCGATTATTGTCAAACATGGAATCCTGAGTTGGTCAACTTGTGTGCCCAACGTCAGAAACGAATTCTAAATGATGCGTATGATGCATTAGCAAAAAATGGCTTGCTTGTGTATATGACATGTTCGCTTAGCCAGGATGAGAACGAGGATATGCTTGATTATATTATGCAAACGTTTGATGTAACAACCTGCAAAATACAGATTGACGAAACATGGGGTATTATGGAAACCCAAAGTGAAAAAATGCATGCTTTCGGTTATCGATTCTTTCCCCATTTAGTTAAAGGGGAGGGCTTTTTCTTAGCATTATTTCAAAAGAATGACGGGGCTACGTTCGCAATGGCAGATATCAAAAGTCATAAAGTCAAAAAAAACTTTGATGTTTCAAAATATATTAATGATGCCAAAATGTTTGTGATGCCTCAACATGAAAATTTAATTGCCATACAAGAAATACATAAGCATTACTTAGATTATCTACAAACAAAATTAAAAATAGTGAAAAAGGGGATATTGATTGGAAAGCTATTACCAAAAGAAATTATTCCTACACATGAATTAGCCCTTTATGAAAAATGCGTTTTTAATGATCATATCATTGATTTAGATTTAAAAAATGCCATTGCTTATTTGAAAAAAGAAACATTTGAGCATTCAATGATTGCCAAAGGTTGGTATTTAGTTACCTTTGAAGGCTTTGCCTTAGGATGGTTAAAAAATATTGGCAACAGAATCAATAATTATTATCCTTCTAATGATAGAATTTTAAGCAAAAACCCTTTGCCCTCTTGATTATTTTCTAGAAATTTGCATCCCTATTATGAAACATTTTTATATTATTTTGTTACTTGTTAGCTCTTTTGTCTTTAACGGGTATGCACAACCTTCATATGCCCCAACAAATCCACAAGAGACTTATTTACAATCCACAGAAGTAAAAGAAGATTTCTGGTCAAAATTTAAGAGAAAGTTTCATAGAAAAAAAAATAAATCAGTCGTACGAACCGATGAACCCGTGTTGGTTGCAAATGATCCGAATCGGACAGTCAGAAGGGTGTCAAAATCAACTTTTAAACCTGAAAAAGAACAACGCGAAATAGATTTAGCTGAAAATAAGGACGAGCAAAAGAAAGATAAAACATTTTCACAACGTTGGAATACTTTGGTGAATGGGAAAAATTATGTACCGCAAAAAAATTACAATCGTAGAAAACGAAATCAGAATAAGGAGCCTATTGTTCTTGAAAAGAATAAAAAAACGATTAATCAAACAGCAAATCCTCAGCAGTTAAACGCAACTAAAAATAACCCCACAAAAAATACAAAAGGCACAAGTATCAATAGAAATACAAGCACCGCATCTACCGGAACTCCCAACAAAATAATAGCACCCACCAGGAGTACTCCCTTACAGTCGAATAACAAAAAAAACGTAATCCCTAAAATCAATCCAGCACAGAATACAAAATCAATTGACACCATAAGTTCAACTCCGATTTCTTCTGAAGTGAAAAACATAGCCATTAGAAATGAAATACAACCTTTGAGTCTCACCCAAAGTGCGAGTGGGACTGCTGCTTATTTCTTTTCAGGTGTACGTTCTGGTAAATTTTATGTAGTTACTAATTTGGCTAATAAAGGAAAGGTTGTGAAAGTAACCAATATGCAAAACGGAAAATCGTTGATGGCTGAAGTAATGGATGCTTTGCCTTCGAATGATGTTAGAAGAGGCGTACTGATTAAAATTAGCGATAACGCCAAATTGCCATTAGGACAAAATAATAATTCATTTACTGTGAAAGTAAATTATTAATCACTTTGAATTACATTTATACTTTATCGAACTGTTATTTATTCAATGAAAATACTTATAATTCGTTTTTCATCCATTGGTGATATCGTCCTGACTACACCTATAATCAGATGTGTTAAAAAACGATGGCCACATGCTGAGATCCATTTTTTGACCAAATCGAAATTTAAAGATGTAGTCAAAAATAATCCTTATTTAACCAAAGTACATACTATCATTGATGATGCCCAGCCCATTATGCTTGAGTTGATTCGTGAAAATTATCATATGGTGATTGACTTGCATAATAATCTTAGAACCTGGTATGTAAAATCGATTTTAAAGCAAGCATTTAATTCTCAAGTGACATCCTATACATTTTCAAAAATCAATATCAGAAAATGGCTACTTACGCAATTAAAGATAAATATACTTCCCGATAAAAGTATTGTGGAAAGGTATTTTGAAGCCTTACATAAAATAGGTGTTACCAATGATGGTCAAGGACTTGATTATTTTATAGCTTCAGATGAAGAAGTCACCAAAGACGATTTGCCCTTTAGTCATGTATTGGGATTTATTGCGTGTAGTATTGGCGGTGCTCATGAAACCAAAAAAATGCCAGTTGAAAAATGGAAAGCTGTTTGCGAAGCCATCGATTATCCTCTAATACTTTTAGGGGGTAAAGAGGATGCTCCACAAGCTGAAATGATTAAACAAATAGATCCTGTGAAGATATACAATGCCTGTGGTAAATTTTCAATCAATGAAAGTGCTCATATTATTATGAAATCACGTTTTGTTATCTCGCACGACACTGGATTAATGCATATTGCGGCCGCTTTCAAAAAACCGATTATTAGTATTTGGGGCAATACTGTACCTTCATTGGGTATGTTTCCCTATTATGGATATAATAATCTAAAAAAGAATATCGCTCCTCAACTTTATATTATAGAAAACAATCAACTTAGCTGCCGACCTTGTAGTAAAATAGGTTATTCGGCCTGTCCTAAAAAGCATTTTAAATGTATGGAGCAAATATCTACTACAAGCATCGTGACTGCTGCAGAAAAAATCATTTTATCCTTGAAATCATGAAGCGCAATGTAATTAAAAAAAGAGGGGTAAAAAAGTTGGGACTCAGTTGGGAATTAGAGCCTTTACAAAATGAATTGTTTTATGTTGAAGAACAGACAGCAAAGAACATCCAAACAAAAATAAAAACAGCTACTCATTTGCTTTTTGAAGGTGAAAATTATTTCTCACTTCAACATTTATTGCTTGATTATACTGAAAAAATCAATTTAATATACATAGATCCACCCTACAACACAGGTTTTAAACAAGATCAGGAAGGTTTTTTTTATCATGATAAACGATCGGAAAAACATCACAAATACAAACATTCAGCTTGGCTTAATTTTATGTTTCATCGGCTTGTGATAGCCAAAAAGTTACTTGCATCAGATGCTTTCATGTTTATTTCGATTGATGAAAATGAATTTGCGCAACTAAAATTATTATGTGATGAAATATTCGGGGAAGATAATTTCATTCATTATTTAATTTGGAAAAAAAGAAGCACTGGTGGACAAGTAAAAGATGGTTCCATCATTTCGCAAACTGAATTTATTTTGATTTATGCAAAAAATAAAAAGTATGCTAAACTCAATAAAGTGTGTAATCCGAAAGCTGGAAATGAAAAGTGGCGCGATTTCAGAAAGTCGGGTGGTCAATGGCAACAACGGTATCGCCCAAAACAACATTTTCCATTTTATTATGATGAAGTAACAGCGGAACTTACGCTGAAAAGAATCAATGATCAGCAAATAGAAATCATCCCTCAAAATGCTCAGGGAGAACCTGGGTTTTGGGAAAATGGCCTTGAAACAACTGCTAAACGACTCAATAATAATGAATTGAAAATTTTCTTGAATCCCAAAACAAAGAAATATAAAATATTACAACTTGAGATGGCCAGTGAGTATCAAAATGCGGGTAATTTCATTGATATACCTTCTGTAAATGGGAGTGTAGAAATTAAAATGTTTGATCTTGCATTCAACAATGTGAAGCCCCTTTCTTTGATAAAATATATTTTGGCATTAGCCTCTGGTGAAAATTCGATTGTGCTCGATTTTTTTGCAGGAAGTGGATCCACTGCACAAGCGGTTATAGAGTGGAATACAGAAAATAATTATCAACAAACCTGTATAGTATGTACTAATAATGAATATAACTTATGTGAGGAAGTAACATATCCTCGTCTTAAACGAGTCATTAAGGGTTATGTAAATTCACAAAAGAAAAAATATAGTGGTCATAAACAAAATCTGAAATATTTTAAAGTGAGTTAAATTATTAACAGAAAATGTATTTACTTTGAAGTTATGAAACGAAATATTTATGTACAGTTGTCGGGTATCGTGCTTGCAATGTTGATGTTAACTCAATGCTCAACTTCTAAAAATACAACAAAGGGTGATAATAATGACAAAAAGAATGCGCCCATTTCAGCCACATCTGTTGTTGCAAATGCCTTACAGGGAAATTGGCAATTTGATTATTTTACCATGGTAAATACAGATAAAACAATCTTATTTCCCATGCAAGTACCGTCTTTAAATTTTGACCCAAAAGAGAAAAAATTTTCAGGGAATGCAGGTTGTAATAGCATCAGTGGTAGTTATCAATGTACTGGCAATAGTTTAAAGTTTGTACAACCCATGATGATTACCCGTATGAGTTGCAATGCAGCAGGTGAAAAAACATTTATTGAATATTTAAATACGGTTACTAAGTTTGTAATTAATGGGAATTCACTTGAGTTGATAGCTGATACCAAGCCCATTATTATGATGAAGAGAGTAGCTAAATAATAACTGTGTGCATTTTAAGTAATTTATCATCGCTGTTTTATAAAGTGATAAAGTTATTTATTAAATGATACATTTAAAGACAACATGTTTACGTTAGAACAAATTAAAGCTGCACATAGCAAGGTGAAATCAGGGATTGATTTTCCTCTTTATATTCATGAAATTAAACAATTGGGCGTAATGCGTTATGAAACATTTGTAGCAGATGGGCATACTGATTATATGGGATTGGATGCTTACAAAATGTCGAGTGATGCAAAATATACTACGTTGATCATTGCAAACAATACAAATGCTCTGCATTTTAAAGCCGATTTGAAAGCTCATCAGGAAGGGAAAACAGACTATCCAACATTTTGTCAAGACTGTGCGAAATCAGGTATTGAAAAATGGGCTGTTCAAATGGATGATATGACTTGCACCTATTATAGTCAATCAGGTGAAGTTGTATTGGTGGAAACTATTCCCGGTTAATAATGTCTATTTTGTATCTATTAAACAAGTAGCATTGAATCTCAAAATTTTAAACACTTGTTAGTTTTTCTAAAATTGTAAAAACCGCTGGACAAACTTCGCTGTTTTTTAAAGTGAGGGATGGGCGTTTAAGTAATACATCTTCGTCGGTATAAGGGTAGCGGGCACAGTCGCTTGGGCGTACTTCATAAATTTCACAATAATGGTCTTTGCCTAAAAATGAACAGGGTTGTTGTTGCAATACATAATCATTTTCGTCATCAAGGATTAAATATTTTTGTATAAAATCACCTTGTTTCATATGTAGAAATTTGGCAATGCGCTTAATGTCAGGAATTTTAAATCGGGGTGAATGATTTTTGCAACAGTTGGCACATTGTAAACAATCAATTTTTGCAAAGGTCTCTTGATGCAGGTCGGGGAGGGCTTTGATAATTTTTCGCTGGTCGCAACGTTTTAGAAATTGTGCGTATTTTTTCTTGTTTTCTTTTGCTGTTTTTTGCCAATCTATCATTGCTTTAAATTTTTCAGCATATCAATAGTCATCGTATCCAGGTCGAATTCGGGTTTCCATTGCCATTGTTGCTGTGCTTCTTTATCATCGATGCTTTGGGGCCAGCTATCAGCAATCTGTTGTCTGAAATCAGGTTTGTAACTAATTGTAAAATCAGGCAATTGTGATTGAATACTTGCAGTAATTTCCTTTGGGGAGAAACTCATTGCGCTGAGATTATAAGCTGTTCTATTTTTGATAGCGTCAGCAGGTGCCTCCATTAATTCAATGGTGGCTCTGATGGCATCAGGCATATACATCATAGGAAGGTAAGTGTCAGCATTTAAAAAACATTCATAATGACCATCGCTAAGGGCTTTGTGATATATTTCAATGGCGTAATCGGTTGTGCCTCCTCCAGGTGCTGATTTGTAACTGATGAGTCCAGGATATCGCAAACTTCTTACATCAATACCATAATGTTTGTGGTAATAGGCACACCATTGTTCACCTGCATATTTGCTAATTCCGTAAACGGTGGTTGGTTCTATGATGGTATGTTGTGGGGTATTTTGCTTGGGTGAATTGGGTCCAAATACTGCAATTGAGCTCGGCCAATACACTTTTTTCAGTTTTTCTTCTTTCGCTAAATCAAGGATATTTAACAAACTTTGCATATTGATATGCCAGGCCATCGAAGGGTTTTTTTCACCAGTGGCTGATAAGATTGCCGCTAATAAATAAACTTGCGTAATGTTATATTGTTTGATGATAGTACGCAAAAGTTCTTTGTTCATCACATCGCAGCTAACATAAGGACCAGTGCCAATTAGTAATGGATGCTCATCTCGTAAATCACTTGCTATAACTTGTTCATTACCAAAAAGTTTTCGAAGGGCCATCGTTAGTTCTACGCCTATTTGTCCACATGCACCGATTACTAATATATTGTCTGTTGCCATTGCTATTGAATATGATTTTATTTAAGAATAGGTAAAAATAGAAAATGTTATTAAATAAATAAGATAAATGAATTGCTATATTTTTATAGGTGTAATGCTTTCCTGTTTATTTGAGCATTCTAAGGTATTACAAGTTTGAGCTTGTTCACAAAAATGAATCGATCAATGATTTTTTACTTTATTGGGCTAAACCTCATTGCAATGGTCTTGTATCACCTAACTATTTACTGTCAACACATTGTAGAATGCCTGAATGCGAAAGGCTGATATCTAATGTTGTGTTGGCATCTACTCAATTTTTTTAAATTGCTTAACCATGGTATTGGGTATACATCAAAACAAAAAAGGTTTGCACTAGGCAAACCTCCTTTGTTGAGTAAACAGCTCAAACATAAAAAAACTATTTTTTATTTTTTAATTCTTCTATTTCTTTTAATTGGTCTGATTTATCCTGATCAAGTTTATGCTTTGCTTCAGCCAATTCACGTTCTTTTTCTTTGATTAATTCAAGTTGGGCTTCCTCTGTTTCTTTTAATTTTTCCTGAGCATCTTTCAATTTTTCATTTTGGTCTTCCTGATCTTGCATTTGAAAAGATCTGTGTGTGAATATATAATCTTCATCTACATTTCTGTCATGGTGATTGATATAGATACCTCGCTTCGATGAATGGAAATTTTTATTAATTTGACGATTATATTTTTTAGCTGTGATGACTGTTTTCCCTTCTGGAACATAAACAGTGACTTGTACGTTTTGTAAATAATAGGGTTCTTTATTTGTTACACTCACATGTGCAGGAAGTTTCAGGATATTGCTATCGAGTTGGTATTCAAAAACGGCATCAGTAGCATGTTTGAAAGCAAACCCTCTATTTTCACCAAATGATGATTTTTCTATTTCAATATAAATAGAAGAGTCTTTTGATTCTTGGTAATTGATATCTACCGATTTGATGAGGTTGTAATCTGTGGTTTTTTCCATCAAAAAGTTTACTTGATTGATATCGAAAAATACAACTTCATTATATAAGTTTGAAGTATCTGTTGAGGCAATATATAAAGTATCGATATTGCTGGGCAAGGATATTTTTTGCATGGTAGATGAATAGGTATTGTTTTGTTTTACCATAGATGCAGCTAACAAAATGATTGAAACCCAACCGATGGTATTTAATCCTATAAATATGGCTCGTAATGATTTATTGGGTTTATAACCTAATATTTTTCTGATAACCCAAATAATCAAACCAATGATAGGTAAAGCGATAAATAAAGTTAAGGACAACATGGCGAGTACTTTGTTGGCATTGGTAAACAATACAACATCAGCTACATTGTATGAAAAAGTGACTGCGATTAATATACCGATGGCAGTGGGTATCATAATAAGCATGATAAGCGCTATGATAAAATAGGCAATTACCCTAAAAAATTTATTTAATCCGTTGTTGTTTTTGTTGGTAAGGTCTTGCATGGTGGTTGTGTTTTGTATAGTATTAATATTAATAGGTTCGCCTTTGAGCAACATATAGTCTGTGGTTACTTTTGCCATGGGGATGATAAACCACAGTAAGATGTAACTCACGATTGAAAGTACATAGAAAGAGTGACTGATAAGTTCTACATTGACAAAACTAAAATTGGAGTGATTTGACAAGAATCCCAATAGTATTGGACTTAAAAATAATAAGCGAACAATCCAGGTTTCAATATTGAAAAATTGGGCAATACCACTACATACCCCACCCAGTATCTTGTCTTTGGGGTTGCGAAATAATTTTTTTGATACATTTGGTTCTAAAATTGCAGGTGTCAGTATCACCCAAAATAGGATATAAGCCAAAATGCCAATATTAAAAGATAAGAAGGTTACTATATTGAAGATGGTAAAGAGTATAAATATCAAGCGAACAATAATAGGATCTATAGAAAAGTAATTGGCGATACCACTACATACCCCGGCAATAATTTTATCTTTTTTATCTCTAAACAATTTCTTTTTTAGGCTTGTATAAAGCGTCGATTTTTTTTCATTGCCTGTATCATTTGTTTCAAAATCAATTGGTTTTCCAATCATTTCTATCAGGGCTTCAATATCTTTTTTATAGATGGTTTGCTGACCACATCTTTGTTCTAATATTTCAGACATACGATATTGTAAATCGGCAAATATTTCATCACCTTCTTCTTCTTTACTGAAAAATTGTTTTAAGTCAAGCTCGTATTGTTGAAAAATTTGGTAAGCTGATTCTTCAATCGAGAAATTTCTGCCTTGATATTCTATTTGAATGATTTTTTCCATGTTGTTGTTTTTATGTTTGGATATCTATTCCTTTTGAAGGATGATAGCGTTGTTTTGAGTTTATATTTTTGATAATTATTATTGTTGATTTCGCTTTGCCTTGGTAATATGTTCTACGGCGGTTGATATTTCTATCCAAGTGGTTTCCAATGAGTTGTAAAATTCTTTTCCGCTTTCACTCATAGTAAAATATTTGCGCGGGGGGCCTGTGGTACTTTCTACCCATCTGTATTCTAAGTATCCCGCATTTTTGAGTCGGGTCAACAATGGATATATGGTACCTTCCAATACTTGCATGCCTGACTCTTTTAGTTCAGCTACAATGTCACTTGGGTATGATTCTCCTCGTTTGATGATACTTAAAATACAGAATTCAAGCAATCCTTTTTTCATCTGACTTTGAATGTTATCTGTATTGATTGTAGACATATTTTGTTAATTCTGATGCAAATATATTATTACGTTTAGTACTTTGCATTGCATAGTACTATAATTAACATAATATTAATCAATACATGTTAATTCTGCTGATTTTATACTTTGCATTAAGGAATGAAATAGGCAAGACTTAAATTTATTGAGAAATTGGAGATTGTATTGCGGCAAGGATAGTAGTGGAAAGCCCGCACCATACGCTTCGGATGGGTGGACTTGGAACGGATAGCCTGGGTGCCGCCCAAAAAAAGAATTAAAAACTATTGGATTGCCTATACTACTAACCACACATTCAAGACAGTTCACTTGTGATGAGCTTGAATGTAATGTTTATGGTTATTGTATCGCACAAATTAAGACTACTTACTAACTACATTTGGTATAAAAAAAAAATGATAATATTTATTTCTTACATCGGTAAACAAGTCCTTAAAAAACAACATAAGGAAAGCATTTCATAAAAATAATCGCAAAAAGAAATACCAAAGGAGCAGTTATCAACAAGGAGTCAAAACGGTCTAAGGCACCTCCATGTCCAGGCATCAAGTTGCCCGAATCTTTAATATCAGCCATTCGCTTCAATTTTGATTCAGCCAAATCGCCCAATGTGCCTCCTATTGAAGCTAAGATACCCATAACTAACCATTGCCAGATTGGAAACCAATGCGTAAAATAACCCCAAACAAAAGCAAAAGCTAAAGTGAAAAGAATACCGCCAATGGTGCCTTCTAAAGTTTTGTTGGGTGATATGGAGGGGATGTATTTTGTTTTACCAAAAAAAGAACCCGTCAGATAGGCGAGGGTATCGTTCATCCAAATAAATAATAATAATATGAGCGGAAGGAGTAATGACTGAAAACGCAACTGAACAAATAAACCCAAGGCCAGGGAAATATAGCCTAAACCTGTGAGCAAAAAATAAGCGTATTTGCTCTTTTTAGTCATAAAAAATAATAATACAGCGCCTAAAAACAAACCCAGAAAATAAAACTTAAAATGGGTGAGAAATTGCGATACGCTATTTTGACAGGGTAGCAAGGGTAAACAACATACAATCAGAAACAATGCAATACCGCTTAAGTAAAAATTCATTTTTTCATTTCTGGAAAATGATATTTTTAAAATACGCTCTACGATACGTGCATACTCATTTAAACATAAAATGTTGACAATAAAAAATAAAGCAATAAAAGCCCATTCGTTGGTTAGAAATGCCAACATCATGATGGCTGAAAAAATGGCTGCACTGCCTAGACGGGTAAAAAAAGTTTTGATATTGAGTGCCACGTTAAAATTTTATTGTTGGTCAATTTGATTATTGATAAGCATTTGGGCAGTATGTGAAAATGAATCAGGTACATGTATTTCAATATACCCAAATGAAAGATAGGAACTATCTTGTTTGTTAATCATTACACAGGGGATATCTGCACTTTCAATATTGCCTTTCACTGCTTCGGCTTCAAAACGATTGCTTGTTTTGAAAATACAAACCCATTTTTTTTCATCTTTCATTTGTTATTATTTTAAGTGACTCATTTTTTATTATTACATCATTGCCATTATTCTGTCAATGGCTCTTCATCTTTCTCAACAGCAATAGGCACAAAAGGAACTCTTTTTTGATAAAAAAAATAAATCAGAACAGCACTCAATATCAAACTCATCAAACCCAGCCAAAGAGGTACTGTACTATTGTCAGCTATATCAAAATGAATTAAATTTCGTTCTTTCAAAAAAGTAAAAAAGACGCTGATGAAGTTGTTTAAAAAATGCATGAAAATTGAAATCCATAAATTACCTGTGAAATAATAAACGAGTCCTAAAGCTAAACCTAAAAATACCCTTGGCATAAAGCCACTCAGTTGACCATGAAAAGCACTAAATAATACAGCAACAATCAAGAGGGCGGTATACGGAAATTTATGAAGCCAGCTTAACAATACTTGTTGTAAACAACCCCTAAAAAATAATTCTTCGGCCAAAGCAGGTATCAAACAGATTGCCAGGGTATTGAGCAAAAGATCACTCACATTATCTCCTTTAAGCATTGCTTTTGATAAAACTTCATAACTATCATTGTTACTTGGTTTGAGCCAGGGAATGTAAGTACTCCACATTTCAAGGGTTGCCACAAAAGGCAAAGACACCACCAATAAAACTACTGCCATGATAAAGCTTGCAGATACCCATCGACTTTGTAATCCCAAATAAGTAGCGGGTTTGGGATAAGCCAGGTATGCAAATAAATAAGCTGGCAATAATAAAATTAACAGCAACAATACAGGGTTTAATATTTTTAGCCTGAAGGCCAATTGTGGAGATATTTCCTTCAATTCTTTCAGGGAAGAAGAGGCTACGCCTAAAAAATGCTGGTTAAGCAATTCTACCACAAAACTTCCTACAATCATAGACATTGACATGATGGCACAGAATATAACAAATTGGATGGCTGGACTGTAATAAGTGAGGTATCTACTAAACATCGAGTGGTAAAATTAATACTATTGTGTATGACCAACAACAAAAAATGTATTTTTGCAGATATGAATACAATCAAATTGAAATTTGAACAACTAAATGAAGAACAGTCTGATTTAGTTGCAGCCTTACTGAGCAATGAAAATATCGAAGGATTTGAGCATGTAGAGAATGATTTTTTTGCCTATTTTACAGAAATAAACTTTGATAAAAAGATCGTTGATGACCTATTAGCCCCATTTCAATTTAAATATACACAAGAGCTTATAGCCCCTCAAAACTGGAATGAATCATGGGAAAAAAACTTTGAACCCATACGCCTGAACGAACAAGTAGGTGTACGAGCCCATTTTCATCCCCCGTTTAATAATGTGAAATATGACATTGAAATTACCCCTAAAATGAGTTTTGGAACTGGTCATCATGCCACCACTCAGTTGATGTTAGCTTATGGTTGTGAAACAGACTTTACAAACAAAACAGTTTTCGATTTTGGTTGCGGCACTGGTGTTTTAGCCATTTTTGCATCATTGAAACAAGCCAAATATGTTGTAGGTATTGACGACGATCCCTGGTCAGTTGAAAACGCCCTTGAAAACTGTGCAAGAAATCATTGCAATCATATCACCATCAGCATCGATGACATAGAAACTTTTCATGAACCTTTTGATATCATACTCGCCAATATCAATCTCAATATTTTAATTCAGTATAAAAATCATTTAAAAAAATTACTTAATCCTCAGGGAAGGTTGTTTTTAAGTGGTTTAATGACTTCTGATAAAGAACAAATTTTAGCACAATATGCTGACATAGGGTTTACACTTGTTTCGCAAAAGCAACAAAAAGAATGGATTGCATTGGAATTGATTTTAACAGTATAAGGTTGTATAATTTGATTTCTTCGCTTATATTTGTCACTCACTACAACAAAAAATAGTCATTGCGTATGTACGAATTCATTCTTATTCTCCTTGCATATTTATTAGGTTCTATACCTACAGCAGTTTGGGTAAGTAAATATTTTTTCGATATTGATATCAGAAGTTACGGAAGTGGCAATGCAGGTGCTACCAATACCTTTAGGGTTTTAGGTGCAAAAGCAGGAAGCTTTGTATTTATCGTAGATATGTTAAAAGGTTTTTTAGCGGTTGATTTAGCTTATTTTATCGCAAAATATCAAATGGACAGCGTTGCCTTAACCAACTTTCAAGTGTTGCTTGGTATAGCTGCTGTGGTAGGTCACGTATTTCCTATTTGGGCAAACTTTAAAGGGGGCAAAGGCATTGCCACGCTTTTTGGAATGATTTTAGCCATTCAACCTCTCGTAGCAGTATGTCTTATTGTGGTATTTATGTTGATGTTGTTTATGACCCGATACGTTTCATTGAGTTCAATTACAGCAAGTATTGCTTTCCCTGTAATGATATTTTTTATATTTAGGGAGCCTGAAATCATGTATAGACTTTTTGCCTTGGCTACAGCTATACTAGTGGTGCTGACCCATCACAAAAACATCAATCGATTACTCAGTGGAAGCGAAAGCAAAGTGCCATTGTTTAAAAAGAAAGACAAACAATAATCTTCATAAGATTTTCCTTGTTCAAATAGATTCAGACCTTATTTATTGGCATCGTATATTAAATTAAATATCTGATCATCTCCCATGACAAGCCATACTTTGTCGATGTCCAAAGATTTAAACTTAGAATGAAAGCAGAAATATTGGTAATGGGTAGTTGAGGCTGGTACTGTGTATTTGCAGTTATAATCACCCGATGTAGCTACCGTAGTGTAACTACGAATTAATTTGCCAGAATTCAATAAAATACAAATCTTATAATCATTCCAGGCTAAACTAGATTTGGCATTGTTGATAACCGCTGCTTTTATACTTGTAAAAGGATCAATATTGGCGCTTTCCTCATATTTATAGCTCTCAGGATAAAACCCAAACACGAAATTTGTTGATTTGCTTTCATTGCTGATTAATTCATAATAAAAGGCTTGTTTTGGTTGTGATTGACACATAAAGCTGATGAGTATCAGACATCCCATTAGTAAAAGATTTTTTTTCATGATATTTATTATTTTATCACTCAAAGGTACTTGTTTACCATGTTAGTGTCAATACCAACAATTGGGTATATTCAACATAAACATGTGCTAAATTACTAATATTTTAACATGCAAATACAGTATCTATAAACTCAATGAATTTAATTTGCAAAGCATCTATACCTTTACATTCTAAAATCTACCAATGAGCTTTGCCATCAAGCTACAACAAGTTACAAAAAAATTCAATGATTTTGTTGCCGTCGATCAATTAAATCTGTCTATTCAGCAAGGGGATATCTATGGTTTTTTAGGACCCAATGGTTCTGGTAAAAGTACTACTTTGCGTATGATAATGGGTTTAATACAACCCACTTCAGGCGAAATCACTTTGTTTGATAAATCACTCAGTGAGCATCGAAAAGAGATCATGCGAAAAGTAGGATGCATTATCGAAAAACCTGACTTTTATACCTATTTGACCGCACACGAAAATTTAAAATTATTTGCCAGAGCTCATCAACTCAAATATTCACATGCGCAATACCAAGATCTTTATCAATTGGTAGGATTAAGTGGGAGAGAGCATGGTAAAGTGAAAACATTTTCACATGGTATGAAACAACGACTCGGTTTGGCCCAAGCATTACTGCATAGTCCTGAAATGATTATATTAGATGAACCTAATACGGGTCTGGATCCACAAGGTATCATTGACTTGAGAAAACTCATATTAAAACTCAATGCAGAGCGTAATATGACAGTGCTTTTCTCATCACATATTTTAAGTGAGGTGCAAGAAATATGCAATAGCATGATAGTCATTAATAAAGGCAAAACAATTGCACAAGGCAATGTGAGCGAATTGATTTCAACCGAAAGTTTGCATGTGAATGTTGAAGTCGTTGACATGGAGAAAGCTGTGGCTTTTGTGAAGCAATCGAGGTGGAAAGATAAAATGCCAATGGAAACAAATAAAAATGCCCATGTCATTGCTTTTCAGATGTCTAAACAGGAAATTCCTTTATTGGCGCAGCAACTCGCTGAAAACAATATAGCTATTTTACGTATAGATTATAGAAATCAACTGGAAGAATATTTCTTAAAAATAACCAATTCATAAGGATGAAAGAGTTTATCGCAATACTAACAAATGAATTGTACAAGACAATTAAAAGACCCAGAACTTATATTGGTTTCGGTGTCATCATATTTATTTGTGCTATGTTACAAGCCGCTTTTTATCATGATGGAAAAGAAATACTATCCTTCGTGACCCAGCAACTCGATAATGTATTTAATGTACAAGGGAATATACTCAATGGCAATTTAATCTGTTTTATTTTGTTGCAAACCCTCATTGTGCAAATGCCTTTGTTGGTAGCCCTTGTTACAGGTGATTCGGTAAGTGGCGAAACAGCGAGTGGTACTATACGATTTTTATTAACCACTCCTGGTAGCAGAACTAAAATCATAGTGGCGAAATGGCTTGCGGGTTTGTTCTATACACTTATTTTATTATTGTTACTTGGTTTTATGGCTTTGATTGTATCGAAATGGATCTTTGGCACCGGCGATTTGATGGCCCTTAACAGTGAATCGTTAACCATTATACGTGGCGACGATATCAATTGGCGTTGGGGCTGGGCTTTTTTAATTGCTTTTTTATCATTGGGTGTGGTGGCTAGTTTGGCACAAATGTTATCGTGTTTTATCGATAATTCCATCACGCCTATTGTTAGTGTGATGGCCATTATTATTGTGTTTACCATTATCGGCATGTTTGATTTACCTAGTTTTGATGTGCTCAAACCTTTTTTGTTTACCACCCATATGATTTCCTGGAAAAGCTTATTTGAAGACCCGATTCCCCTGAGTGATATTTATTTTTCTTCCATCGTATTGCTCATCCACATCGTATTGTTTTTGAGCGTATCCATTTTTTATTTTAAACGAAAAGATATTTTAACCTAATATGAAAAAGCTGTTTTTTATTTTTATATGCTTCATTTCTTTACAATCAAAAGGTGATGACGACGCACAAAAACTGATACGTGAACTCAATAAAAAATTTTATGCATTAAATGATTACTCTGCAAATATTTTTATGAAGTTTGATATTCCTGGTGTGAAAATGAATAACATGAATGGAAAGGTGTTTTTTAAGAAACCCAACAAATTTAGGATTCGAACCAAAGGCATTTTCTTTTTGCCCAAACAAAATCCTATGCAAAATGTTAGCAATATGTTTTTAGATACCAATGCCTATACTACAGTAATATCGGGTTATGAGGTGATTGATAGTAGAAAATGTGCCATCATCAATATGATTCCTCTTAAAAATGACAATGAGTTGATTCTTGGTAAATTTTGGGTAGATGTAAGCAACCCGTTGATTATAAAATCACAAATTACCACAAAGAATAATGGGACCTTAGAAACGCAGAATTATTTTGGCGACCTGGTACAATATGCCTTGCCTTCTAAAATTGTGATACATGTGGAAGTCAATAAAATGAAGGTTCCCAAAATGATGGCGATGGATTTGAAAAAGAAATCAAGCGATAAATCCCTGGCTAATACCAAAGAAAAGGGAACCATAGAACTGAATTTTTCGGGGTATAAAATTAATACAAAATTACCCGATACGGTATTTACTGAAAAAGATGAATAAACAGTTTTTTCAAGTTGTTTATCTAAAATGAAAATAGAAATCATTAGAATATTTTACTGATTAAAGCTATTTAGATAAAGTGGTTCTACTGAGAATTCAGTATGTTTACTAAAAATTTTTCTACAATGAAAAAAATAGGGAAAGCATTCATGATCATGTTGCTCGCTTACAATGTATCTGCACAAACAAACAGCAATTTTACAGAAGCCGAATTGAAAAATATTCGACAGGAAGTGAATGCTCAAGCAAAAGTTTTTCAACAGCAACTTTTGTCAACAGCAGAGGATACCCTTCGTAACAGATTTACGGTAGATACCTTTAAAATTGAATATACATTGCGATTGAAAATGGATAAAAATCCTTCAACCCACGGTATGCTTGAAGCCATGAATGATGCCAATACGGCTTACGATAAAATGTTGAATCACTATTATCAGTTGTTATTAAAAAAAATGAAATCAGGGGATAAGGTATATTTAATCAATGCCCAAAAAGCATGGATTCAATTTAGAGATGAAGATGAAAAATTGTTGTCAACATTGCATGGCGATGCCTATACAGGTGGAGGTACGATGTATCAATTGAGTTATTATTCAGCATTGCTTCAAAGAGTGCAACAGCGAGCTATTGAGGTGTTTTTGTACTATGAAAATATCAATATTTGACAAGGTTTCACCATGAGTCTGTTCACCTTACAACCTACTAGTCTACAACTTCAACAAGCTACTCATTTTGCTAACATTTACGCCGAAAATGGATTTGGTAAAAATGTGCTCAATGTCAGCCACGATGAGTATATTCACTTTATCAGAATTGGCAAACTTTGTGAATTGGTATTGATTCATTATTTGCAAAAACAGCATATCGCCATTGAAGCAGATGAATTGTTGATACCCCATGCAGGGAAACATAAAATTGGGGCTGATTTTACCTTATTACATTCTCAACAAGGGGTAGATGTAAAAGCAGCAAACAAGTCATTTCATAAAAGGATATTGATTCGAGAAGATCAGTTTCAGGCACATATCCATGATTTATATATTGGTGCAAAATATATCCATGATCATCAAATTGACTATTATGGATATATGACAGGCCATATGATGAAGCAAATAGTTCCCCAGGATTTTGGTCATGGAATGTGCAGGTCTATGATGTTAGATGATCTAAAGCCTATCAGTCAATTGATTGATTGCTGTAAAAAGGGAATGATAGTGTCTTAATCATTTAAATCAAATAGGTAAAACAGATTGTAATATTGTTTTCTGTAATAAAGTAAACGCCCCTGGAAGAATATTTCACATTGGTATTTTGCCCATTTTATTGCCCATTATATTATACAGGCAAAGGCTTTAAAGCAAATACTTATGAATGAAGTTCAATACGATCTCCTTATTTAAGCTGGCTGTAATGCATCAGCATAATGAGCAAGTCCATAATTACGTGTCAGGCACTCTTCAGGATGGGTCACATGCCACTCAAATTCATCTCTAAAATGACGAATGGCTGCGGCTACAGGCCATGCTGCGGCATCTCCTAACGGACAAATGGTATTGCCTTCAATCTTACGTTGAATATCCCAAAGCAAATCAATATCACTCATTTTGCCTTTGCCATATTCAATATTTTTCAATATTTTATACATCCAACCCGTGCCTTCTCGACATGGAGAACACTGACCACAGCTTTCATGGTTATAAAAGTGAGCCAACGACATAGTATGTCTTACCACACATTGGTCTTCATCAAAAACAATAAAGCCACCACTACCCATCATGGTACCTGATTCAAAACCGCCTTCGGAAAGCGACTCATAATTCATATAGCGGGTTTCGCCTTTGGCTGTTTTTAATAATAAGTTGGCAGGGACGATTGGTACGGATGATCCACCTGGAATACATGCTTTTAACCTTTTCCCTTTTGGGATGCCTCCACAATATTCATCGCTATATATGAACTCTTCAACACTGATGGTCATATCAATTTCATACACTCCGGGTTTATTGATATTGCCACAGGCAGAAAGTAATTTCGTTCCAGTGCTTCTTCCCACACCAATTTTTGCGTATTCTTCACCTCCATGATTGATAATGGGTACTACAGCTGCAATGGTTTCTACATTATTCACTACCGTTGGGCAACCCCACAAGCCTTTTACGGCAGGGAAAGGTGGTTTAATACGTGGATTGCCTCTTTTGCCTTCAAGTGATTCAAGTAGGGCCGTTTCTTCACCGCATATATAAGCGCCAGCTCCTCTTTGAACATATATTTCAAGGTCGTAACCTTTGCCTAATATGTTTTTACCTAACCAGCCATTTGCTTTAGCTTCTGTGATTGCTTGTTCTAAAATATCTACAATCCAGGCGTATTCACCACGAATATAAATATATGAGGCATTGGCCCCTAATGCATAAGATGATGTAATCATTCCTTCGATCAATAAATGAGGGATAAACTCCATCAGATATCGATCTTTGAAAGTGCCGGGCTCGCTTTCGTCAGCATTGCAAACTAAATATCGCGGAACGCCATCAGGCTTTGCTAAAAAACTCCATTTCATACCTGTCGGAAACCCTGCACCACCACGTCCACGGAGACCGCTTTTTTTTACTTCTTCTGTTACTTCATCAGGAGTCAGGGTGTTCAATGCCTTTTCTACAGAGGTATATCCGCCATGTTTTCGATAGGTTTCATAATATCGAATACCTTCTACTTTATCGTTTGCGAGGAGTAATTTAATGCTTGCCATATGATTGCAAAAATCGTTTTAAAAATCAATAAATTCAAATACTTTCTAACTATTTATTATCTCAATCGATCGGTTTCTTTTAATAGTTTTATATCTTGTTGAACGCCACGTATAGCCATGATGCCAAAAATGAATGATAACAAGGGAATAATTAAGCCAATATACAAAGTCGATTGGGATAATCCAAAGGTAATTGAATTTCCTTCTATGGTTGAAAAATAGATTTCAAATGCAAATGCACCGATACAAGCCATTAATATGATGATGGATAATTTGACTTGCAAACTTCTGTTTTTATATAAAAAGAGGGTTCCCATATTTGTGATAATAATCAAACCAAACAAGAGGGTTAATACAATATGTGATTGGGCATCAAAATCGCGAATGTTAATATTATAACTGCTCATACTTGTGGTGTTTTTAAAGCCAAAAGGCAATACAAATGCCAAACAGGCTATTAAAGCACTGATTAAAAACCATAATGTTTGTTTACGTTGTATCATGTTTTGATGTATTTATGGCGCAAGTTATACCAAATATATTTATTTTTAAATGTAAAAATCATGGTATAATACCAACAAGCTTAGTGCAAAAAGTATGTATAAATTGGATCATTTTTAAGGTTCGTAGGTATTATACCAAATATATTTATTTTCGAATGTAAAAATCATGGTATAATACCAACAAACTTAGTGTAATAAGGAAGTATAAATATGATGAATATGACTATTGCTTTTAAAAAGCTTTTTTACCAATTGATTTTCTCAGCAAACACTTAAAGCAGGGTTTATTTCTTTTGCAGTTCTTGTTGAGCCATTGCAATAGGTTGGTGTATTTCCATAGGCAAAAACAAACTGCTATCGCCATTGTTTCGAATGACATCGCGAACCATGGTGGAAGAAAAGGAAGCATATTTTGCGGTACAGGCTAAAAAGATGGTTTCAATCAATGGATCTAATAATTGATTCATATCTGAAATCGCTTTTTCATATTCAAAATCACTCACAGTTCGTAAACCTCGGATAATAAAATTGGCATTCACCGAATCACAGAAATTAACGGTGAGTCCTTCATAGCTCAAAACTTCAATCTTTTTTTCTTCTTTGTAAATATTTTTTATCCAATTGATTCGTTGTTCAACAGGAAACATTGGTTGTTTGTTGCTATTGATGCCAATGCCTACAATGATTTTGTCAAATAAATCGAGTGAACGGTCAATGATGTCAGTGTGACCTAAAGTAATAGGGTCAAAAGTTCCAGGGAAAACAGCTATTTTCATTATTTAGTGTGTTTATTGTTTTATGTTGTGATTGTATATGATTGTTAATGGCTTATATAAAAAATTAAATGATAACGAGTGTTGTGAGGGTTTTATATTCACTGTTGAAAGGTAATCTTTTTTATTCATTTACAAAAAAACTAAAAATGGTGGTTCCATAATTTTTACTTCTTTTGAAAAAAGGCGATTGCTCATAATTGTTTCTGGGCGTATGTTCTAGTACAAACCATCCTTTTGGATTAAGCAATTTTTTTTCAAAAATGAGTATCGGAATTTCATCTATGTTTTTTAGTGCATAGGGAGGTCCGGCAAAAATAAAGTCAAAACTTTCAGTACATTGATTGATGTATCGAAACACATCCATTTTGTATGTTTTAAAGTTTTCAAAATGCAATAGCTCAATATTTTTTTTAATAAATATCATCAAGTTACTGTCTTGTTCAATTAAGGTTAAATCGGTGCAACCCCGAGAAGCCAATTCGTAGCTGATACTTCCTGTACCTCCAAATAAATCAAGGGTTTTCAAAGATTCTATATCGAGCGAATTTTGAATAATATTAAACAAACCTTCTTTGGCGATATCGGTTGTTGGTCGAGCGGGCATTTTTGTAGGGGGATGAAATTTTCTCCCGCCATGTAATCCTCCTATAATACGCATGATATCAGTGAAAATTGATTAAATAAAATAGGGATAGGAAAATGCTGAATATCAAACGAAATGTTGGCAAAATGAGCACTTTGTAAAGTGTCTATTTCCATGTATTGTGTTAGTATGTCAACAATTGCTTGTTGCTGCAATGAAAATCCTGTTAGGTAAACAGCCACATCAGGCATTGCTGCTTGTTGCCACTGTAAGGTATTGAGTACACAATACAAAATATCAGCAGGGGTTTTGTACCCAAATGATTGGGTATATTGTAATTCGTTGTTTTTAAAATAACTTATATGAAATGAATCATGTGCACTATGTAAGAATACAACAGAGGATTTTTTTAATTGATTGATGACCGAAAAATACGTATGAAGCAAACAAGCTGAGTGACTATAAATTTTTAATTGTTTAAACTCATTGGTGAGGTATGAAACACTCGCTTTTTTTACTACGTACAATTCTGTGATTTCTTGGCTTACTTGCTGGGTTTTTATTTCTTCTTCCTTTTCAATTTCGTAGAGGTGATTGAAATAGATGGCATGATTATGTGCAGATAAAAGGGAAGTGGGAATTAATAATTGTTTGGCGGTATCAATTGCTAAATGCACAGTGGATGCGTTTCGAAGTAAAGTGTCGGAAAGTAAGCTGTCAAACTCATCCTGACCTATATTTCCGTCAGAGGTATAAAGGGTTTTTACAAAAAGTTGTTCTTTCGTATCTTGTTGAAGAATATTGTAATGGATATAATTTTTCCCCAAAGTGATAAATGCCATGACGGGTGGCGCCACTTGTGGAAGCAAATCAGTATGATCAATAAATATATGATGTTGTAATCCCATAATTATATTGCACAATATTAAACCAAAAAATGAAAAATTTTAAAATAAAAGTAGACTACATAATTTCATTTACATTTGCCCCCTCTTAAAAGCATGTCACAAACCAATCAATTACAAATTACAAATTCGTATCGCAACATCATTCAACTTGCGTTGCCTATTGCAATTGCAATCCTCATCCCACAGCTAAATATACTAACTAACACCTTGTTTTTGGGTAATTATACCCCATTAAATGCCACATTTACCACCCAGGATTTGCTTTCTGCAACAGGTATTGCTGGTATTTACTACCTGACCTTATCGATGATAGGTTATGGTTTGTCGTCGGGTATTTTGATGTTGATGAGTCGTAGTGCGGGAAGCAATGATTTGGGGCAAATAGGTAAAATTTTTTCAAATGGGCTTGTGTTGAGTTTGTTGCTGAGTGGTGTGTTGATGTTTGCTTCATGGTTTTTAGCACCTTTTCTATTTGAACATGCTATAAGCAATGAGTCTGTGAAAATGGGGGCTATTTCATTTATTCGTATTCGTATTTGGGGACTACCCTTTATCATTGTTTGTCAGTTAAGCAATTCATTTTTTTTAGCCACTTCAAATTCTCAAAAAATCATATATGGTTCGTTTGCACAAACACTTGCCAATATTTTGTTTGACTACCTCTTGATTTTTGGGTTATTTTCTTTTCCTGAAATGGGTTTAAATGGTTCAGCAGTGGCGTCTGTAATCTCAGAGGTCGTTTATATGATAGTGGCTTATATTATTTTGCAAAAAAGCAAAGATTTCGCCAAATACCCAATTCGTTACTTTTTAAATATTGACTGGGTGCTAATCCGTAAGATGTTTATCAAGTCATCTCCTTTAATTATTCAATATTTTTTAAGTATAGGTGCCTGGGAGGTTTTCTTTATTTTTGTTGAGCATTTAGGAAAGGTGGAATCTGCCACTTCACAATTATTGCGTACAGTATTTGGGGTGGTAGGTATTGCTGCCTGGGCATTGGGTTCTACAAGCAATTCAATGGTTAGTAACCTGATTGGTCAACAAAAACTCGATGAAGTGGTCCCCTTGGTCAAAAAAGTGATCTTAATCAGTTTCTCTATTGCATTTTTTCTTGGTATATTTATTTTGTTGTTTCCTGTTGCTTTTTTGCAATTGCTGACCCATGACCCGCAAATCATAGAAGCGGGGGTGATGCCATTACGAATCGTTGTATTGGCTACCTGGACACTCTCTGTTTCTACTGTTTTTTTCAATTCGGTATTAGGTATAGGTAATACGCGTATGGTCATGTATTTTGAAATGATTGCTATTCTATTGTACTTATTGTATTCTTTTATTGTCATTGAACAATGGCGTTTGCCCCTGGCATATGCTTGGGCATCCGAGTTTGTCTATTGGTTTAGTTTACTTAGTATGTGTGCTTATTATTTATTAAGCGGTAGGTGGAAACATTATATTGCCCGCACCAGGACCTTGGTATGATAACAGCAAACTGTATATACTTTTCCCATATTTTATATGTTTAACTGCAATGCTTTTAATGCTGATGTGAAACAGGAATGGTTCAATGGTCGTATCATAGAATAGCTTATTGCAGTATTTTTATAGTCATTTAGCATTATAATAGGTATATAATTTTAATATATTTTAAACATCATATTGGTTTAAGCTGAAAACGAATGAGCGTAAGCAAAGGCCAATATTTTTTAGAAACTTTATATTTGTATTTGGTTTAAATTGCAGCTTCTCATGGCTAATCAAAATCTCGATATCAAAATAAAAGGTGCTCGTGTACACAATCTTAAAAATATTTATGTCAATATTCCATATAATAAACTCACAGTAGTCACAGGTGTCAGCGGTTCTGGCAAGTCGTCATTAACGATGGACACCTTGTTTGCAGAAGGACAAAGACGTTATGTTGAAAGTCTCAGTTCCTATGCCAGGCAATTTATGAAAAGTATGCAAAAACCAGATGTCGATATGATAGAAGGCTTATGCCCGGCTATTGCCATAGATCAAAAGGTGAGTGCCCGTACGCCAAGGTCTACAGTAGGTTCCATGACAGAAATCAACGATTATTTAAGATTATTGTTTGCAAAGGTAGGACGTACTTTTTCACCCATTAGTGGTCGGGAAGTGAAGAAAGATGAAGTGAAAGATGTGATTCACTACATTAAAAATATCAAACTTGATACAAAAGTGTTGATTGTGATACCCTTACCTAAAGAAACTGCCAAAAATCTTACTTATTATTTAGATGATTTAATGCATAAGGGATTTTCTCGATTGTACCAGAGTAAAACTAAAGAGTATATTTCTATAGAAACATTGCTTGAAGAGGCTAACCCGGTGGTTGATATGGAACATACCTATATACTCATTGATCGATTAGTAGCCAAAAACTTTGATGATGACGAACTGCATCGAGTAGCAGACAGTGTGCAAACGGCGTTTGACGAAACCAATGGCGATGTTTTTCTCGATATTGAAAAGAAGACCTTGGTTCATTTTTGTAATCGTTTTGAAGTAGATGGTATTCGTTTTGAAGAGCCTAGCCCTAACTTTTTTTCCTATAATAATCCCTATGGTGCTTGTCCTGAATGTGAAGGTTTTGGTACAGTGATTGGTTTAGATGAAAACTTAGTAATTCCAAACAAACATCTTTCAGTACATGAAGGTGCAGTGGCATGTTGGAATGGAGATAAAATGAGTGAATGGAAACGCGATTTTTTGCTTACCCATGCTGGTCATTTTTCGGTACATAAACCCATTAAAAATCTAAGCAAAACAGAGTACGATTTATTATGGCATGGACGTTATGGTATCGACGAATTTTTTAAGATGGTACAGGAAAACATTTATAAAATTCAATATCGTGTATTACAATCTCGTTACAGAGGTAAAGCTGTTTGTCCTTCCTGTAAAGGTACACGTCTTCGAAAAGATGCATTGTATGTAAAAGTGCAGGATACCGATATTGCAACCCTTTTCAATAGCCCTATCGAGCATTTATATACCTGGGTAACTGCACTCAAACTCAATGAGCATGATAAAGCCATTGCAAAAAGAATCGTCACAGAATTAGAAATACGATTGCAAACGTTGTTGGATGTGGGGCTGAATTACCTTACCTTAAACAGAACAGCCAATACTCTCAGTGGTGGCGAAAGCCAGCGAATACAATTAACACGTGTTATAGGTAGTAATTTGAGCGATAGTTTATATATTTTAGACGAACCCAGTATTGGCTTGCATGCACGTGATACCCATCGATTGATAAAGGTTTTGCAACAGTTGAGAGACCTTGGCAATACCGTGGTGGTAGTTGAGCATGACGAGCATATCATGCGTGCATGTGATCATATTATAGATATGGGGCCTCTGGCATCTCATTTAGGGGGTGAGGTAATCGCTGAAGGCAATTATAAAGCGATTTTGAAAAATAAAAAAAGCTTGACTGCCCAATATTTATTAGGTGATAAAGTGGTGGGTAATAAAAAAAACACCCGAAAAGTCATTAACAAAATCACACTGACGGATTGCGATGTACACAATCTTAAAAACATCACTGTTAGTTTTCCCTTGAATATGTTGACGGTACTGACAGGGGTAAGCGGTTCGGGCAAAACCAGTTTGGTAAAGCATATTTTGTACCCTGCTTTGAAAAATGCGAAGGGTGATTATACTGTTAAACCTGGAAGTTTTGGTAGCCTTGAAGGCGATCTTTCTGCTATTGAAATGATTGAAATGGTAGACCAAAATCCAATCGGTAAATCATCGCGGTCTAATCCCATCAGTTATATCAAGGCATATGATGATATTCGTGCCTTGTATAGTGCGCAACATTTATCAAAGGTGAGGGGATATGCGCCTGGATTTTTCTCTTTTAATGTAGATGGAGGTCGATGTGATCATTGCAAAGGAGAAGGGGAGACTACCATTGAAATGCAATTTTTAGCGGATGTGCATTTACCTTGTGAAGTGTGTAAGGGGAAGCGTTTTAAACAGGAAATATTGGAAGTGAAATACAAGGACAAGCATATCGCCGATCTATTAGATATGAGTGTTGATGAGGCTTTGGTGTTGTTTGCTGAGAATAAAAAAATTGCAGACAAAATCAAATGTTTACAAGATGTTGGATTGGGGTATATTAAATTAGGTCAATCGTCTGATACCCTCAGTGGTGGGGAAGCACAAAGGGTAAAGCTGGCTTCGTTTTTAGATAAAAGTTATGCTGGGAAAAAGATATTATTCATTTTTGATGAACCAACGACGGGTTTACATTTTCACGATATTCATAAATTATTAGGTTCATTTGAAGCGTTGATTGAGAACGGGCATTCCATTATTGTGATAGAGCATAATGCAGATGTCATTCGCAATGCCGATTGGATTATAGACCTTGGTCCCGAAGGTGGTGAAGGCGGTGGTGCTATCATGTATGAAGGTAACTATGAAGGTTTACTGAAATGTAAAAAAGGATATACTGCACAGTATTTGTAAATGAATGTTTAAACCATTCATTTAAAGAAAGAAACATTCTTTTACGTAAGTATTATGCAAACAGATATTCAATGCTTTTGGTATTAAAGCTAATTTTTAAAAGCATTGTTTGATTTGTGCTGGTTTTAAGGTTTATACTTAGAGGTTTGCAAAAAAGTTTGGGCGTCTATCTTCTTTTTTACCAATTCATGCCATTTTATATCTGGATTTTCCTTCAAATATTTTTTTACAATTTGCCAGCCAATCCATGTGCCTATATTGCCGGGTGCTTCAGGGGGCATGCCTGTTGAAGAAGGGCCTTCGAGGGTATAACGCATAACCTGTTGTAACTGGGTTGAGAAAAGTAAGTTTTGCTTTTTGAAATAGCTCCATATCATTCGTTCATTGTCCAGGCACCACTGTAATTGTGCGGGGGTGTAACCCATTAATAAATCGTCGGGTGTGTCGGGCAATGTATATGCTGCAAAGGTCATTTCCATTCCTTTGTTAATCATCATTTCCAATAAGGTTTTGCCTTCAATCTCAAAAGGAAATTTATCTCTAAAAATGGTTTTACTGGCGTTGATGACAATGTATTTAGGTTCACAATTTTCTGTTTCATACAATGCCAAACCCACAGAAGGGTAGTAGGGGTAATCGCGTCCTAAATGCATATCTAATCCAATACCGAGTATGGTATCTATAGTCACCGCACTCCATTTATTCAGTCCTGAAATGAAATAATAGACGGTACCCCATTTTTCTTCAGGGTAATAGTATTTGATATGTTTAAAAAGCGTTTCAAGTTCTTGGTCTAATTGTTTGGTGTCTGGATACTTCATGCATACCGTGTCGTATAGATTTCGATAATCTTTGTATGTGAGAAAATGTTTGACCGATTTTAAAAATGTATCTCTGTTATTGACTGCACTATAGCCAGTGAGTCGATCAAAGAAAATGGTCGTAAAGTCAGGGTACTTGCTGCCTAAGGCATTCAGCCCATTTTCAATATCATTGGTGTCTATAGCGTATAATTCTTTATAGTAATTTACGGTTGTAAAATTTACTTTTATTTTACTAATATCTACTGATTTTTCTTGGCTTTGATTACATCCAATCAAGTTACTTATTATCACAAAATAACAAACGTTTAATACCATTCGCATATTAAGGGAGTACTTTTGCATTATCATTTTTGGAAAGGTTTATATTTGTACAAAGGTGAGAAAATAATTGTTAACACATATAAAAAATAACTTAAACAACATGACTAAAAAAATTATACTAGGTCTTTTAATCGGACTAACATCGGCAAACGCACTGAATGCACAATCGAATGCTGATAGGGTTTTCAAAACATTTAGATTTGGATTGTATACTGGTCCTACTTTTAATTCATTGCGTCCTGTAGCTACTGAAGCTGAAGGGTATGTTGTCAGTAAAGTAAAAGGGAATGTAGGTTTTTCATTGGGATTATGTGCAGATTACAATATCAATGACAGATATACTGTATTTTCAGGATTAAGTCTTGACTGGCGTGGAGGTACTGTTGCTGTAATGGATAAAGATTCTAATTTGCAGTCAGGTTACATTTACAAAAATGAAGTAAAATACAATTTACAATATTTAACCATTCCTATTGGTTTGAAAATGAAAGCTGCTCAATTTGATAAAGTGAAAATATTTGCTCAGACAGGAATTGATGTAGCCTTTTTATTAAGTCAAAAAGGAGATATTAGTACGACCTTGTTGCCAGGAACTACAGCAATTACCGCTGAAAAAGTAAAGCTAGGTGGTATGGCAAAATCAACCCCAGTAAATGCAGGTTGGATGCTAGGTGTGGGTGCTGAGTATGAAATAACTGATAAAAATTCAGTTTATGTAACTTTGTTATACCGCAATGGTTTTACCGATGTTACAACCCCTAAATTAAATACTTCAACCGTTAAATTTAGTGATGGTAATATTCGATTCAATACCATCGCTTTACGTCTTGGGTATTACTTTTAAACATAAAACAATCTTTCATTGTTAAGCAAAAAGGCTGTGGTAGAAATACCGCAGTTTTTTTTGTATTGACTAGGTCATACAAGTATTTTTTATATTTTTGATTATAAAATGTCTATGATGGCTTCTGAAAAACTAGAGAACGAAACCGATAAGGTGCAAGCACATATCGAAAAATTGGATATGGACATACGCGAGACAGTGCAAACGATTAGGCAATTGATATTGTCAATAAGTCCACAAATAGGTGAACGTATAAAGTGGAACAACCCTAGTTTTTTTTACAATGGACCTATGAAACCTTTTGCCCCAAAAGAGTATAAACGAGAGATCGCAGTTTTTAACTTGTTTAAAAACAACATCATGCTTGTGTTTGCGCAGCGTGGAAGTGGTTTTTTGGAAGGTAAATATCAAGATGGTCGTCGATTGTTGGTATTTAAAGATTTGCAAGATGTAAAAAGTAAAGAAGTGGCTTTGAAAAATATTATTCAACAATGGCTTCAAATGATAGAACTCTAAACTAATATATTCATGTTAAAATCTAATCCTAAACTGTTGTATAAGAACATTGATGCCTATTTGGAAGCTCAACCTGCCTGGATGCAAGAAGCATTGCAACGCCTCCGTAAGGTGATCATAGAAACGGCCCCCAAAGCAGAGGAACACATAAGTTATAACATGCCTACTTTTAAATATTATGGCGCTTTGGTATATTTTGCGGCCTTTAAAAATCATTGTAGTTTTTTCCCGGGTGGGGGCAATATCATGGAAATTTTTAAAGAGGAACTTAAAGATTTTATAACCTCCAAAGGAACAATTCAGTTTACCCAAGAAAAGCAAATTCCCAAGAAACTCATCCAGCGTATTGTGAAGGAACGAATAAAGCAAAACGAAGAGAGACAGGCTTTGAAAAATAAAAAAACGAAGTAAGTGTTAAGTAAATTTTTTACATCATAACAATTGGGTTTGTTTTAATTTGTGTTTAGGCATAATAGACCAACTTAACAATTTCATAATGCCACAATGCCTACAATCGTTGATGAGCGTATTACCTTTGTAAAAATTCCAGTATGGAAAAGAAATTAGGAAAGGTTTTGGTGGTAGATGATGAAAAAGATATCTTACAAATCGTTAAGTATAATCTTGAGTTGCATGGTTATGAAGTAGACACTGCAGAAAATGGGGTTGATGCCATTGCAAAAATCAAGACATACAAACCTGATTTGGTACTCCTCGATATCATGATGCCACACAAAGATGGTATTCAAACTTGTATAGAAATACGTGCTAATCCTGAGTATGATGATACCTTGATTATATTTTTGACAGCACTTTCAGATGAAAAATCAGAAATAAGGGGGCTTGAGTTAGGTGCAGATGATTATATTGCCAAACCTATCAAACCGAAATTGTTGGTTTCACGTGTTCATTCAGCCTTCCGTAGAATTGTAAAAGACGATAGTAAAGTCATTTTATTTCCTGACTTAGAAATCAACAGAGAGAAGTTTAACGTCATACATAAAGGAGTTGAAGTACAATTGCCAAGGAAAGAATTTGAATTATTTTCATTGCTTGCTTCAAAACCAGGACGTGTGTTTTTACGTAACGAAATTCTTGATAAAGTATGGGGCAATGAGGTGATCGTAGGTGATAGAACAATAGATGTACATATCAGAAAAATTCGTCAAAAACTAAATGCAGATTTTATCACCACAGTAAAAGGGGTGGGGTATAAATTTGAAGTATAATAAAGGGCATTCTAACCTTTATTGATTGACCATAAATTAATTGCGGTTTATATTCTTTTCCTTTTTATTTTTACTGTGTGTTTAAAAGAAAAAATGTTTCACCTGCTCGCTTAGCATTCATCGTTTCATTATTGGTAGCGACAATGTCGGCAAGTATGATATTGATATTTACTTCCAAAGTGAGGGATGTTTCCATTACTTTTATCAGTGTCGTTATTTTTAGTTATATCCTTATTCATTATGTATTGCAGGAGTTTATCTATCGAAAAGTGAAATTGATTTACAAGTTTATCAGCAATACCCGAGCTACCCAAAGGGAGGAGTTTTACAACCAGGAAATATTGCCGCAAAAATCACTCGACGAAGTGAAAGAAGATGTACAACAATGGGCGGAAGCGCGAAAAGTAGAAATAGAAAGACTTGAATGCAACGAGCAATTCAGAAAAGAATTTTTGATGAATTTAGCCCATGAATTGAAAACCCCCATTTTTACCACCCAAGGGTATATCGATACACTACTAGATGGTGCTATGTATGATGAAAAGGTGAATCAACAATTTCTGCAAAATGCTTCTAAAAGTATTGACCGGCTTGCTGAGTTAGTGAGTGATTTAGACGAAATTTCAAAACTCGAATCGAATCGAATACCTATACTCAAGCAAGAGTTTGTGATACAAGATTTAATCAAAGATGTATACCAGGAATTATCGCAAAAAGCATCATTAAAAGGCATTAAGCTTACTTTAAAAAAAGGTTGTGAATCACCCATAGAAGTGTTTGCTGACAAACAAAAAATCAAACAGGTATTGGTCAACTTGATTGAAAATTCTATTAAGTATGGTAAACAAAATGGGGAAACTTCAGCTGGCATTTATGAAGTAGATAATAAAACCATTTTTACCGAAATTACAGACAATGGAACAGGTATTTCGGAGGAGCATGTATTGAGGGTGTTTGAACGTTTTTACAGAACAGATACTGCTAGAAGTCGAAGTGAAGGGGGTACAGGATTAGGTCTGGCTATTGTCAAACATATTATAGAAGCACATGGACATTCTGTGAACTGTAGAAGTAAGCTGGATGTGGGGTCTAGTTTCGGTTTTACGCTTGATAAGGCGGTGCGTTAAACATTTACGAATTCATTAAGGGTATCTTTTTTCGTATACATTTATGATACGATTGTTTCATCATATCGACAAACTTTCAAATCTGGGTATAATTTGGATTGAAATCTGCTATAAATTTGATTTCGTATAACGTAAACTTTTCAAAGAAGGGTCGATGTTAAATGCCTGGTTAAAAAAAGTTTCTGCTTTTGAGGTATTTCCTGCTTTGTAATAGGTCATTCCTTTAGTATATATCACTTCTGCATCATTTGGGTTAAGTTGAAGCATGTCATCTAAAACCTCTCGACATTTATTAAAATCGCCTTTTTTCATGTATGTTTCTGCAATTGAAAGATTGATATCTTTGTCATAAGGAGAAAATTCTTTGGCTTGTGTGTAATAAAACAAAGCTTTATCATAATCTTTCAATTCGATACAAGTCAAAGCCCAATTGTCATAAAACCCTTTTGATTTGTAATGACCTTTGTCTTCTGCACGTTGATAAAGTTCTAAGGCTAATTTGTAATTGTTTGCATCATAACAGCTATTAGCCGCTTCATATGCTTTGCTTCCATTGCTGGGGTCTAAATCCATTGCTCGTAAAAAACTACGCATAGCCTCCCCATAATTATTGATTTTACGATAGCAAAAACCTAATTTGAAGGGTAAATCTAAGTCTTTAGGGAGGGCTTTTTCTGCAATTTTATATTGTTCAATAGCTTTAGGGTAATGTTTTACTTCATAAAATGTACGTGCTAACATTTTGTTGATTATACCATCTGTGGGTTTCATTTTAAGGGCCAATTCAGCATATTCTACAGCTTTCATCTTTTTAGGGCTCATGCTATACATTTCAGATAAACGTGCAAGGATAATGATATTGTTTGCATCTGTTTTTAAGATCTCTTCATAAAGGGGAATAGATTCGAAAAATGCTTTGCGTAGATACTGCACATCGGCCATTTCCAGTTTAAAGGATTTATTTTGTGGGTCTAATGCCAGTGCTTTACCGAGCAGTTTTGCTGTTTCAGTAAAGTTTTCTTTTTGCTTAAATTGCATGGCTTGTTGAAAAAAATCTTCAGCGGTTTGCGCATACGTAGTACTTAATGTAATCATTAACATGACGAGTAGCAGTATCCCTTTTTTCATAATATCCCATTTTGAATGAGTAAAATATAAAACAATTATTATGCCAATAGATTTTAGTAAAAAATATAACTATATAAGGACCTGAATATCAATAGGTTGTGTAACTTGAAAAGGATGACTAATCATGATGAATACCACCTGTTTTGATTTAAAACCAACAATACAGGCTAATTTGGGCTTCCGTACACTAAAGAATTGACCATTTGATAAGTATATTTTTAAGATATATTTTTTTTCATCGCAATCATTATATCTCTCAGTCGTGCGGCTTCCATAAAATCGAGGTCTTTGGCTGCCTTTTCCATTTGTTTTTTTACTTTTTTTATTTCGTCTTGCCATTCCAGCGACGATTTCATTGGACTTGCATCTTCGGCTGCCACCATATTGGAATAGGAAGTTTCAATATAAGGTTGTGCATCGGTTGGTGTCTTTACATTCAATACCGCTGTTTGCCCCATAATGTCGCCAATCGATTTGATAATGGTTGTAGGTGTTATATGGTGTAAAGTATTGTACTGCACTTGTTTTTCTCTCCGTCTGTTGGTTTCATCAATGGTACGTTGCATGCTTTGGGTCATTTTATCAGCATAAAATATTACCAGTCCATTTACATTTCGTGCGGCCCTGCCTGCGGTTTGGGTGAGTGAGCGTTCATCTCGCAAAAAGCCTTCTTTGTCGGCGTCTAATATAGCAACCAATGACACTTCAGGTAAGTCGAGACCTTCACGCAATAAATTAACACCTATCAGCACATCGATAACACCTAAACGCAAATCACGCAGTATCTCTACACGTTCCAGAGCATCTATTTCACTATGAAGATATTTACATTTGATATTAATTTTAAGCAGGTATTTTGACAATTCTTCCGATAGACGTTTAGTCAGTGTGGTCACCAATACACGACCACCCGCATTGACTCTTTTATCTACTTCTTCTAATAAATCATCTATTTGATTGATAGAAGGTCGTACTTCAATGGGGGGGTCTAACAAACCAGTAGGTCTAACTACTTGATCTACATATACACCATCGCATTGTTCCAGTTCGTACCTACCTGGTGTGGCACTTACATAAATCACTTGATTGAGCATTGACTGAAACTCATTAAAGTTGAGCGGACGATTATCTAATGCAGAGGGTAAGCGAAAACCATAATTGACCAAATTGATTTTTCTTGCTCTGTCACCACCGTACATCCCACTGATTTGAGGCAGGGTCACATGGCTTTCATCTACAACAAGTAAAAAATCTTCTGGAAAATAGTCAATCAGGCAAAATGGGCGTGTACCCGGTTCTCTTCGATCAAGAAAACGTGAATAGTTTTCAATGCCCTTACAATAACCAAGCTCTTGTATCATTTCAAGGTCATACAATACTCTTTCTTTGATACGTTGCGCTTCTAAGGGTTGGTTATTTTGTTTGAAATAAGCTTCTTGTGCCAACATTTCATCATGTATTTCATGAATGATATTTTTCATTTGGTCTTGTGGTGCCAGATACATGTTTGCTGGGAAAATGGCAGCATCTTCTAATGCTTCTATTTTTTTTCCCGTAGAAATTTCAAAACGTTGAATATCTTCTATTTCATCTCCAAAAAAGATAAATCGCAAACCAAAATCAGCGTAAGGTAAATTGATATCAACGGTATCGCCTTTTACCCTAAACATGCCTTTGTCAAATTCGATGGTGGTACGATTGTAAAGTGATTGTACAAGTTTATGTAAAAAAGTGTTTCGAACAATACGTTCCCCTTTTGATACCCTGATAATACCATTGGCATAGTCAGTAGGATTGCCAATACCATAAATGCAACTTACAGAAGCCACTACAATGATATCTCTTCTTCCTGAAAGGAGACTTGAAGTTGCACGAAGTCTTAATGTTTCCAGTTCACCATTCACGGCTAAATCTTTTTCAATATAGGTACCACTTGAAGGCATATAAGCTTCGGGTTGATAATAATCGTAATACGACACAAAGTACTCAACCGCATTGTCGGGAAAAAACTGTTTAAACTCGCCATAAAGCTGGGCCACCAGGGTTTTGTTATGTGTTAGCACAAGGGTAGGGCGATTGGTTTGCTGTATCACATTGGCGATTGTAAATGTTTTACCAGAACCCGTAACACCAAGTAGGGTTTGGTATTTTTCGTGCTTATTGACTCCTTCTACTAATTGTTCAATAGCTTGAGGCTGATCACCTGCGGGTTTGTAGATAGATTGTAGTGAAAACATAGGTCTTTAGTGCTATTTACGATCAATGAATGAGATAATATTCAATAAAAAAGGGTTTATGAAATTGCTTTTTGTTGAAACTTTCAATAGGGCATAAATCATAGGGTAAAAATAACATTTATTTGCTATAAAGTGCATCTGGGATTGAAGGAACTTCTATGTCTTTTCTCAATTAAATAAACACAATACAGCTTTTAGCCTATTGCCAAAAAACATAAAGATGCTTATTATCATTGAATAATAGCTCTTTCTATTTGAACTTTTTTTTAATAGTTCGATGATATTATACAATTGGAATTTTAGTCAACTTTTGTAATTTTGTTATTTGGTGCTCAGTAAATCTCAGCAAATCAAATAGCAATATAAGGAAGTAGCATCGTAAAAATTAATGTATGTACTAGTGATATGGAATCGGTTAATCATTGAAACTTGACTATGGAACAAATCAAGAAAATAGAACATATAATCAATTCACAAAATGCAAGCCCGTTTGCACAGACTTATTTTCACGGGACTAAAGCAGACTTAAATGTTGGTGATTTGATTGAGGTTGGCTACAATTCTAATTTTGGTCAAAAGAATCAGGCTAAATATATTTTTTTAACGGCTACTTTAGACGCTGCCATTTGGGGTGCCGAACTTTCGATGGGAACTGGTCGGGAAAGAATTTACTTAGTGGAACCTCTGGGAGAAATAGAAGATGACCCAGATTTGACGGACAAAAAGTATCCTGGAAATCCCACTAAATCTTATCGTTCAACAAAACCATTTAAAATAGTTGGGGAAGTGATCCATTGGCTGGGACACCCAACAGAACAAATTAACATGATGAAACAACACCTTGAGCATTTAAATGAACAAGGTATTCATTCATTAAACGATGAATAGATGCTTGACTTTTATATAATGATGGATTATAATTACACAACTAAAAAAACCTTCACTCATTAAGAAATAAATTTAAATAATTGAAAATGGAGATAAGCACTGAACATCATGAAAGAATAGCAAAGTTGACTTTTGCTTCTGTGTATCCTCACTATGTTGCCAAAGTGGAAAAAAAAGGCAGGTCAAAAGAAGCATTACATCAAGTAATTGAATGGCTGACTGGTTTTGATGCCAAAAAAATACAAGAACTGATCGATGAGAAAGTTAGCTTTAAGGAATTTTTTTAGCAAGCAAATTTAAACGCAAACGCTGTCCTGATAAAAGGTGTGATCTGTGGTTATCGGATTGAAGAAATTGAAAATCCACTCACTAAACAAGTTAGGTATCTTGATAAATTGGTGGATGAATTAGCCAAAGGAAAAGAGATGGAGAAAATATTAAGGAAAGCATCATAAATAGGAATGATATAGAAAAAAAATAATGCAACTTACTGCAATGTTTAGCATAGAAAAAGATCAACTTTTAAAATAAATAACCTGAATTGTCTTTTATGTTAACGCCTAACCCTAAAACAATCTATAGATAACAGAGGAAACACTAACTAGATTACATTGCTGTCAGACATCTTTTTTTGAGAATCAAATAAAATTGTATTTAGTTGTTTTAAAATTTATTTTAATTAATAAATTTACTTCAAATTTTTCAACATAATGCATTCAGGTAAAGCTTATAAATTTTCGGAATTTTTAATTTGGACAAGAAGAAACATATACAAAACACTTATTATTAGCATTTTTCCAGTGGTTTTGTATCAAATTGTCGGGTTGAAATGGTTGGCAATTCCCTGGACAGTTGTGGCTTTATTAGGTACTGCAACTGCTTTTCTTGTTGGGTTTAAAAATACCCAAACCTATAACAGAACATGGGAAGCAAGACAAATCTGGGGAGCCATCTTAAATAGCAGTCGTTTTTTTGGTACTATGAGTCGAGATTTTATAAATAATCCTGGCATCACCAAAGAATTGGTTTATCGTCATTTTGCCTGGCTTACTGCGTTGCGTTATGCGATGAGGGATAGCAGAGTCTGGGAAACTTCTGGCAATGCATATAATGAGGAGTATAAGGAATATTATATCATACCAGAAAAGGAAACACCTTTAGAAACGGAGTTGGAAAAATATTTATCAGCAGCTGAATTAAAATATATTTTAACAACAAAAAATAAAGCAACCCAAATCATGAGTTTGCAATCAAAAACAATAAAGGGGCTCTTTGCAAACAAAGAAATAGACAGTAATCAGTATGTAGAAATGCAACGAATGGTAAAAGATTTTTACGATCAACAAGGCAAAAGCGAACGTATTAAAAACTTTCCCTATCCGCGTCAATTTGCAACCATCAATTCATTTTTTATAAAATTATTTTGTATTCTGCTCCCCTTTGGAATGCTCAAAGAATTTGACAAAATCAATGAAACGATGAATGGTTTGATGAAAGGAAATATGGTATGATTGGTCATTCCATTTAGTGTTTTAATTTCATGGGTTTATACCTCTTTAGAACAAGTAGGTGAGAGTACAGAAAACCCTTTTGAAGGCAGTGCAAATGATGTGCCTATATCACAAATGAGTAGAACTATAGAAATAGATATGAGAGAAATGTTGGGTGAAACTGATTTGCCACCAGCTTTACAACCTAAAAATAATATCATACTTTAAACTTTAAAAAATGAAAAAAAGAGAAAAATTAGACCTTATACATAAATGGTATCCAAAGGCCATCACGACGATCGACAGCGTCAATAAAATCATCGACTTTGTTGAAACTGAATTGGATATAGAACCCAAGCAAGTAATGCTCGCAGATAGTGTTTGTAGTGATGATGTAAATAGTATTCAATATCCTGCAAGAACCCAGGAATTTTTAGGGCCTTTTAAAATGGGTGGTTTAGACGGTTTTCCTTTTACTGGACTTACAGGCATTGGAGCATTTGCCAGCCATGTGCCTGACGAAGGTGCCGTTTTTATTTATTATGGTCCACATATTGGGATTACAAAAAATGGAACCATAGGCGAAATACATCGTTTTGGTCAAAGCAGAAATAGTGGCTGTTGTGGTGCTGCAAAAGGTGCATTGGGGAAGTTGACAAATAATCAAATCATAGCTGGTAATGTCACAGACTTAGACTATCAAATGAATATCATTGAACAAATTTTACTCAATGAAAAGGCCAGGATTTTGAATGCCAAAACACCCTTATATGAAGCAACAGAGGTCATGTATGAATCTATTGATATTCGCATCAATGAATTAGTAGATAAAACAAATTATAATTGTAAATATGTAATTCTTGTTGGTGCAATCCTAATCAATAGTGACAGCGATATGGGGTCTTTTACAGAAGTTAGACGATTTGATGTCATTGATTTGGCATCAAATGCCAGAAAAAGCCACCTTGACTATATGACTTCTTAGCAAGTATTGCTTTGACCCTTTAAATGCGCGCAAGGAGTATATATTCTTTTCATCCTATTCAATGTTTCAATATAAAACTACTTGCCATATTAATTATTACAACTTAATCTTTATGCTATATAATGCTATATAAAATGGATTACCCACAACACTTTACAGTACATACACTTATAATGAGCAAACTGTATTAAAACTAAGCCCTTAGTATTCAGATTACTTATTCAATACATTGGGTATAATTTGCATAAACCCTGCTGATTTATACTATTGAATTTTAATCCATTTTAAACTTAAAATGGAAATTGGGATATTCAAACTGTATTTCTATATTTGTGATAAAGCAGGAAAATTTATTTGGAGAGCGTTCATCAACACAATTAAATTTCAAAAAATACTTTAAATATTCTTGAACGACTTTCTATTATAAAGACAATATCAATACCTCAAATAATTCGTAAGATTAAAAATAAAAATTCTAATGACAAGAAGCATCAACATGGCAAACCGGATAAGAGAAGTTTTATTGTCTGGTCATTGGATTGCGAATACGAACATGCAAGAGCAAATTCGAAGTGTTGACTGGCAGCAAGCGACTTTTAAAGTAGATACCCTAAATACAATTGCAGCATTGACTTATCATTTAAATTATTATTTAGCTGGGCTCATCAAAGCTTTTGAAAACGGGAAACTTGAAATAAGTGACAAGTATAGTTTTGATCTTCCAAAAATTGATTCTGCTTATGATTGGGATACATTAGTAACTAGCTTTCTGCAAAACTCAGAAATGTTTGCCGAAAGAATAGAACAGATGCAGGATGATATGTTTGACAAACCCTTTATAGATGCTAAGTATGGTACTGTTTTAAGAAATATAGAAGGGGTTATTGAACATAGTTATTACCATTTAGGTCAAATTACTTTAATCAAGAAAATGATTTTACTGCATAATAAAAAAGGGGATGCTTAAAATAGGCATGCTAATAGATAACGCAGTAAATAATTAAAAACGATGTAAATAATATTACAATATGAGAAAATTAATTTTTTTTATGCATACTTCACTTGACGGTTTTGTAGCAGGACTGAAAGGTGAAATGGATTGGATACATTTTAATGATGATATGTTTGACTTTGTTGCCACAATGACTGAACAAGCCGATACTGCACTATATGGACGTGTTACGTTTGACATGATGCAACATTATTGGCCAACTGCTGGCAATAAACCCAATGCGACCAAACACGACAAAGAACATTCGGAATGGTACAACAAAGTTTCGAAAGTGGTATTGTCAAAATCAATCCATGAAAATGGACTGGAAAATACCCAGGTAATTAGCGATAATCTTGCTGAAAATATCCTTAAAATCAAACAACAAGAAGGCAAAAATATTTTGATATTTGGTAGCCCATCTGCTTCTCATTCTTTATTGAGTCTTGACCTCATAGACGAGTTTTGGATATTTGTAAATCCAGTTTTACTTGGCGAAGGAATTCCATTATTTAAGGAAGTGAAAGAAAAGACACCACTGAATCTTCTTGAAACAAAAACATTTACTTGTGGTGTTATTGCGCTTCATTATGAAAGAAAACGTCATTAATATTAAAGAACAAAGCAGATACTTTTTTTTACATTTGTATTGAAGTATTTGGTTTTTATACATTTAAAGACTTATTCAAAATCCCTTTATATTTAATTTCAAAAATGGCAACGAATAAAATTACACCCGCCCTATGGTTTCAAACTGATGAAGGAAAAATGATTCATGTATCAGCTTACTACAAAGGAATTTTTAATGATAATATTGAAATTGGCGATACTATGGTATTAGGCGAAACACCCAGTGGACATACCGAAATGTGCCATATCAAATTGTTTAGTCAACCCTATATGATCATGAGTACTGAAAAAGAACATCATCAGTTTAATGATTCATTTGCTCTTATCATTCATTGTGAAAACCAGCAAGAAATTGATAAATATTGGCATTATTTTACCCAAGAGGGTAAGGAATCTATGTGTGGTTGGTGTATTGATAAGTTTGGGTTGAGATGGCAAGTAATACCGAAACATTTGGGAGAACTCATGAAGCTGCCCAATGCAAACATGGTGATGATGAAACAGACCAAAATTATTATTGCAGATTATCTCCAATAAAACATCAATCCATTTAAAAATATACAGTTAAATCATTTTTTATACAACCTTAATACTTTAAAAATACAATCAGATGGCACTAATCAATCCCCATATTAACTTCAATGGTAATGCAGAAGAAGCATTTACATTTTATAAATCTGTTTTTGGAGGAACGTTTTCAAAATTGATTCGTTTAAAAGACTTAGCGAGTCCTGAATTCCCAGTTTCTGAAATTGATGCAAATAAAATACTGCTAATCGCTTTGCCGATAGGCACAAACACTTTAATGGCAAATGATATACCTGAATCAATGGGGCAAGTAAACACCAATGAAAACCGATCTAAAATATCGGTAAAGGCCGAAAGTCGAGAAGAAGCAGATAAATTATTCTTCGGATTGTCTGCTGGTGGTGTGGTAGAAATGCCCATTGAAGACAGTCCTTGGGGGACTTATTTTGGGATGTTTAGAGATAAGTATGGTATTGAATGGATGATTGACTTTAATCCAAATGAATAGCTTTGAAAAAGTATGAAATTCAAAATGAATGATGAATGTTAAGGTAAATACAAATTCCTGGGTTTAGTTTAATTTATGCCTTTTTTACCAAATCAGAAAGGTCACCTTTTTGCAGTTTAAGGTACTAATTTTTAAAAAAAATCTATGAAACGCCACAACATTTTTATCATTTTCATTGTTTTATTTCTGCTCCAAAGTTGCGAACCAGCCGCCACATTTGATCAACCTCAACCGGTGAATCAGAAATCACTCACATCCTTTCCTGCATTTTTACAAGGGATTTATTTAGATTCAAATAATGCTTCCAAAATAATCATTTCAGATGAAATGATCACACGCCAATATGATTTTGAATATATGGAACACAAGGACAGTCTTGCCTCGTTTTACAAAATAGTAAATGATACATTAATGAATATGAAAGATAGCTCCAGGGAAATAATATTGTTGATGGGGGATTCTATTTGTCATCATTATGTTGGCATTGATACCTTGTTTAGTATATCAGCTGATAATATTCTTAAAAAATATAAAGGATATTACTTCTTGAATTTTCGATATCATGGGAATGCATGGGAAGTAAAAAAGTTAGCCCTTCAAAAAGGTATATTGACAATGGGAAATATATCAATTGAAGAAGATGTAAATAAATTGAAAGAAATTACGGAAACACTTGAAGATACTATATCTACACAATTTTCATTATCAAAAAGACAGTTTAAAAAGTTTGTCAAACAAGAGGGTTTTTCCGAACAGGAGACGTTTGTTAGGATAAGGGAAAATGGCCAATAATACCTAAGGAGTATATAATAAATTGACTTGTGACAATCCAATTTTTTTAACGAGGCTGTTAAATACTATTTCTCATGGGCTTTTTCTATAATGACTAAGAACTTACATTTACTTTTTGTAAATTCGATGATAGTGTACCCATCGGTGAGCGAAGATAATTGGCAATACTAAAAATTGCACATCAAAGTGATCACCCTAAAAGAAATGAATCTGAAAATATTGATTTTTTATCCAATATTTTTGCATTGAGCACTACTAGCACTTTGACCTATTTATAAAGGTCTTCCACTTTGATTTTTAGTCCATTTGATTGTTTATATTTGAAAGTCAATTGACTTTAAACTATTTTTTTAGCAACTGAAAAACCCAAAAGAATGAATGCATTCCTTTTTAAATACACTCAGTAAAAGTGTATATACTTTTAATTAAAAAAATACATCATGATCCCTCATCTTTTAACGATTCATCAAACACAGCAATGGCTCAAAACAAGCAAGGATGGGTTGCATGCATCTGTTGCGGAGGAATTGCTAAAACAATATGGGAAAAATGAACTGGTAGAAAAAAAGAAGAAATCTATCTGGGTACTCTTTTTGAATCAATTTAAAGATGTGATGATTATCATTTTACTTACAGCAGCAGGCATTTCTGTGGCAATAGGTGATATGAAAGATGCAGCAGTTATACTTGTCATTGTTTTTTTAAATGCCGTTATTGGATTTGTTCAGGAGTATCGTGCAGAAAAAGCCATTGCCGCATTGAAAAAAATGTCAGCCTTGAAATCGTTGGTTCGAAGAAACGGTCAGGTGATAGAAATTGCTGCATCTGATATTGTTATAGGAGATGTCGTTTTATTAGAAGTAGGTAATATAGTTCCAGCTGATATGCGTATGACTGAATCACATTCCTTAAAAATAGAAGAATCATCACTAACTGGGGAATCACATACGGTAGATAAACTGACCCTTGAACTCACTGAAGAAGATTTGTCGATTGGGGATAAAAATAATATGGCTTTTAAAAGTACGATTGTTTCATATGGAAGAGGTGAAGGTATTGTGGTAGCTACTGGAATGAATACCGAAATTGGCAGAATTGCCCAGCTATTACAATCAGAAGAAAGTCAAACACCCTTGCAAAAACGATTAGCAGATTTTAGCAAAAAACTATCTTTTTTTGTAATTATTATATGTGCTATTTTATATACTGTTGGCTTACTTCGTGGTGAAAACACTATTGACATGCTGCTAACTGCAATATCTGTAGCCGTAGCAGCAATTCCTGAAGCATTGCCTGCAATCATAACGATTGCATTGGCATTAGGTGCCAAACGAATGGTGGGTAAAAATGCACTTATTCGAAGACTACCATCAGTTGAAACATTGGGTTCTATTTCTTATATATGCTCAGATAAAACAGGCACGATTACCCAAAATAAGATGACAGTGACTGATATTTGGCAACCCAATAAAGTAGTGCTATGTCAAAACTTCAACTCGGTAGAATTGTTATTGTTTGCAATGGAACTAAATCATGATGTAAGCATTGGGGAATCAGAAATATTAAAGGGAGACCCAACAGAAACAGCTATCGTTACCTATGCTAGAAAACACCCCTCTTATAATAATGCTTGGAAAAACTACCAAAGGGTGTACGAATTGCCATTTGATGCTGATAGAAAACGAATGACAACTATTTATTCAGTCAATAATCAATATATTGCTATCACTAAAGGTGCGGTTGAATCCGTTTTAGCTTGTTGTTACCATATTGATGATGTTGAAATATTAAATACGGTTCATCAATTTGCCCAACAAGGAAAACGTGTATTATCATTTGCATATAAGATTTTTGATACATTGCCTGAAAATAGAACGATAATGGATCTTGAGCAACAGCTCTATTTTGTAGGAATTGTTGCTATGATAGACCCTCCAAGAGAAGAAGCCAAAGTAGCTATTGCACATTGTCACACAGCTGGTATTACACCTGTAATGATTACGGGCGATCACCCTATTACGGCTCATGCCATTGCATTAGCCACTGGTATCATTCATAAAAACACAGATAGGGTAGTAACAGGTACTGAATTAGCAGCGTTTACCCCTGAAGAATTTACTGAAAAAGTGGAATTTATAAAAGTATATGCCCGCGTTTCACCAGAACAAAAATTACAAATCGTAAAGGCTTTACAAAATAAAAATCATTTTGTTGCAATGACAGGAGATGGTGTGAATGATGCGCCTGCCTTACGTATGGCAAACATTGGCATAGCCATGGGTATTACAGGTACTGATGTGAGTAAGGAAGCTGCTCAAATGATTTTATTGGATGATAATTTTGCAACCATCATTAAAGCAGTAAAAGAAGGTCGGCGAATTTTTGATAATATTAGAAAATTTATAAAATATACACTAACAAGTAATGGCGGAGAAATCTGGACTATTTTTTTAGCTCCAATCATAGGCTTACCCATACCATTGTTGCCAATTCATATCTTATGGATTAATTTAGTTACAGATGGGCTACCTGGTTTGGCCTATGCGGCAGAACCAGCAGAGGATCATATTTTATTACGGCCACCCAGAAAGCCAAATGAAAGTATGTTTTCAAATGGGTTGGGTATTCATATACTTTGGGTTGGTTTATTAATGGGGGTTATTTGTCTGGCTACCCAAATGTGGGCAACATACAATGACAATCATAAAGCACAAACAATGGTCTTTACGGTATTATGTATAAGCCAAATGGGTCATGCAATGGCTATTAGAAGTGATCTGAAATCTCTTTTTCAGCAAGGAGTTTTTGGAAATAAACAATTAATCGCTGCAGTCATGCTTACTTTTGCTTTACAAATGGCTGTGATTTATATTCCCTTTTTACAAGATATTTTTCATACAAAATCATTGACGATGCTTGAACTACTCCTTTGTATTGGTTTGTCAAGTATTGTATTTTGGGCTGTTGAATTTGAAAAATGGATGAAGCGAATTCATATTCAAAAATTGAGCCGCCAATCATTGGAAAGGGAAGCAAAACAATCTTAATCTGTTTAAACTATTCGTTGAATGAATCCTATGACTTGATGATATTTGTCTATGAATTAAATTAAAAAATACTCCATGCATAAAGAAGAAATTGAAATATTTTACCCTGAAAACATACAAGAATGGCGCACCTGGTTAGAACAATATCATCTGTTAAAAAAGTCTGTCTGGGTTGTTTTTTATAAAAAAAGTGCAAAAAAGGCATCTATCACCTGGAGCGAATCGGTAGAGGTAGCGTTGTGTTTTGGTTGGATCGATAGTAAAAAAATAAAAATTGATGAAGAAAAATCTCATCAATTTTTTAGTAAACGTAAAGCCATTAGTACTTGGTCGAAAATAAACAAATTAAAGGTAGAGCAACTCATTGCCAATGGACTCATGCATGATGAAGGATTTAAAAGTATTGATACTGCCAAACAAAATGGTTCCTGGACAATATTAGATGATGTAGAAGCCTTAATCGTACCGACAGATTTAAATGAAGCATTAAAAAGTTCACCCCAGGCCAAAGATTTTTTTGATCAGTTAAGTAATTCTAACAAAAAAGCAATGCTTCAATGGTTAGTACTTGCCAGACGTGTTGAGACAAGGCAACAAAGAATCAATGAAATTGTGACCCTTGCAGCACAAAAATTAAAACCCAAACATATACCTTGATTTATGAATAATAGTTGGATTTTGATTGTCAGGGTATGCTTATTGAAAATTGGTATAAAACGAGAAATAATTTTGGCTTGCGAGTAAATGCGAGAATATTGTTATACCCTCGATTTGGGATAACTATTTCTTAAATCAATACAAGCCCGTTGCGCTAAAAATGCATTCAATCTGTTCAAATGCCTTGCACCCTAGAAATGGGGAACGGCTCTCCATAAGGTTCAACATTATTTCAATCTGCATTTTATGCGATAAGATTTATTCATGATGGGCATATTTTATGAATCACATAGGTAAAATGTGGCGTAGGTTTTATCTATAATCAATGCATCTGGCATTGTTTAGAATTTACAAACGAAATATTTTGTTTAATTTGGGGTAAAAAAATAATTACAATCCTTTTTCTTTTAAAAATTGTTCCCATTTACTGAGGTTGCCATTTTTTAATACACGTGGAAATTTATTCATCGCACCAAATTTGCCTGTAGCATGCATAAAATCGATAAAGGTTTTAGAGGGTAATACTTCGATAAACAAATGAGGCAGGGCTGTTGCACGTTCTACAGCATAGTCATCGTTTGTTTGGCATAATGTGGCATCTATCTTTTGAAGTACAAGGTTTTTATCTATTTTTTCATCGCAACCTATATACCATTTGTGGGCAAACTTGCCTTCATGAACAAAACCAGCTACTGTAAACTCTTTGATATGGATATGCATGGTTTGTTGTACTTCCTCTATGGCTTTGTTCATATTTTCAATACTAAGATGTTCGCCACATAAACTTAAAAATTGTTTCGTGCGTCCCACTATCACTATCTCAGAATTTTTTACTGAAGTAAACTTGATCACATCGCCAATAATATATCGCCAAGCACCCGCACAAGTCGAAAGCACTACCGCATATTCTTTGCCTTCTACCACTTCATGCACCATATAAGCAGCAGCAGTGGGTAGTATTTCGCCATCTTCATCAAAATTTTCTTCATTGAAGGGGACAAATTCATAAAAGATATTATTGTTCAGTATCAGTTTAATACCTTTTGTATCGGGACGAGACTGAAAACCAAATGATCCTTCAGAAGCCATATACGTTTCGATATAGGTGAGAGGCTTGCCCAATAAATGTTTAAAGCTTTCTTTGTACGGCTCAAATGATACACCTCCATGGATATACAAAGAAAGATTAGGCCATATTTCATGGATGTTTTTGACTTTATGATAGGCAATGATTTCTTCAAAAACAATTTGAACCCATGCAGGTACACCACATACAATGCCTACATTCCAGGTAGGTGCTTTGCGTACAATGAGTTTTATACGATCTTCCCAGCGAGGTCGTTTTGAAATGCTTTGACCTGGTTTGTAAAATAAAAAGGAAAGCCAGCGAGGCATTTTTTTTGCACTGATGCCACTCATGTCCCCTTCATAATAATCGCCTTTTTCAAACAAGGAGGTTGTACCACCTAGCATAAGTATACCTTTATCGAAAACACCTGATGGTAGTTTGAAATTTTGCATGGAAAAAAACTGCTTCATACCTGCTTTTTTCACTGCTTTGATCATGTCATCTGTTACAGGTATATGTTTGCTCGAACTTTCGGAGGTTCCAGAACTCAAAGCAAAATATTTAACTTTTCCTGGCCAGCAAACATCTTGTTCGCCTTGTTGACAAAATTTCCACCATTGATTATACATCTGATTATAATTATGGAAGGGCACTTTTTCTTTAAAAAGCGAATAGTTTTTTTCTGTGTCACTGATTTGCCCAAAATGGTAATGTTTACCAAAATGGGTGTTTTTAGCTTTACGAAGTAATCGCTTAAGTACCTGCATTTGATAACTTCTTGCGGTACCGGTAACTATCGTAAAGTTTTTACGAATACGAAGTGAACGATTGATAAGGTGTCCTAGTAATGCCAATTATATGAATTTTAAAGGATGTATTTTTAATATTATACGATTGTGGTCAACAATATTTTTGAACTGCAAAGAAACAAAGTCATATTTATTTATTTTATTTTTTTTCTTTTGAACGGCAAAGTCGACAAACAATGAGCATTAACTTATGTGAAATGAGCATGTGGATGAAAATCTTTCATGCCGTTTGTTCACTATTTAACTATTCGGGTTTTCAGCCCTCATTTGTGGAAAAAATAAAACATCCTGAATACTTAACTGATTGGTCATAAGCATGGCTAGCCGGTCGATACCAAAGCCAATACCCGAGGTTGGGGGCATACCATATTCAAGTGCCCGTAAAAAATCTTGATCAATAAACATGGCTTCATCATCACCCCGTTCCATCAATTTGGTTTGCTCCTCAAATCGTTCACGTTGATCGATAGGGTCGTTTAACTCGGTATAGGCATTGGCTAATTCTTTGCCATTCACTATCAATTCAAAACGTTCTACCAATCCGGGTTTGCTTCTGTGTTTTTTAGTCAGTGGACTCATTTCGATAGGGTAGTCGATGATAAATGTGGGTTGTACATAATTGGCCTCACACATTGTGCCGAAAATTTCGTCAAGCATTTTAGCCCTTCCCATTGATTTTTCTGTAGGTATATGTAGGGTATTGCAGGTGGTTCTGATTTCATCTTCATTCATGTTACTGACATCGATACCTGTATGCTCTAGAATAGCGTCATAAATTGAAATTCTTTTGTAAGGGGCTTTAAATTCAATTTCTTTTTCACCTACGGTCAATTTGGTTTGACCATTGGTAGCTATTGCCACTTGCTCGAGCAAGTTTTCAGTGGTTTCCATCATCCAAAAATAATCTTTATAGGCAACATAAAATTCAAGGATGGTAAACTCCGGATTATGGGTACGGTCCATACCTTCATTTCTAAAATTGCGGCTAAATTCATATACAAAATCAAATCCACCCACGATGAGTCTTTTCAAATACAATTCGTTGGCAATTCGTAGATATAAAGGCATGTCCAGTGCATTGTGATGGGTGATAAAAGGTCGGGCAGCAGCACCACCTGGTATGCTTTGAAGCACAGGGGTTTCTACTTCAAGGGCATTCATGTCATTTAAATAAGCCCTAATACAATTCATCATTTTTGTTCGTTTGATAAATGTGTCTTTGACCCCTGGATTTACTATTAAATCAGCATAACGCTGACGATACCTAAATTCAGGATCGGTTACTTCGTCAAACGATTCACCATCTTTTTCTTTTACAATGGGTAAAGGCCTTAAAGCTTTAGAAAGCAATGTGAGATCTTTTACATGTATAGAAGTTTCGCCTGTTTTGGTTGTGAATACATATCCTTTGATACCAATAAAATCGCCGATATCTAAAAGTTTTTTCCAAACAATATCATACAAGGTTTTATCTTCCCCAGTACAAATATCATCCCGTTTGATATACAATTGTATACGACCTGCGCCGTCTTGTATTACGCAAAAATTGGCTTTACCCATATCTCTCACACTCATGATACGGCCTGCAATACTTACATCTGCAAAATCAGCAGCATTTTCAGGCCCCTTGTAGTTTTCCTTTATAAAGGTACTCGAATGGGTAATCGGAAATAGTGCCGCAGGATAGGCATCGATGCCAAGTTGCGTAAGTTCTTGAAGTTTCTCTCTTCGTATGATTTCTTGTTCAGATAAGTGCATGTTTCAATTTTATTAAAGTTTGCAAAAGTAGCCGACTATTGATTAAAAAAGTAAGGAACTTTAAAAAAAATACCAATTCTATTTTTTCTGCAACAGGTAGAATCATGAAAATGAATCGTTAATCATGGTTGCTTTTTCACCAAAAAATGACAAATGCTTAGGTTGATTTAAGATGCCATTAACCAATAACTATTTTTAACATAATTGAAACACGAAAAAAAATAAATTAGTGGCTTATAAGCTTATATTTGTAGAATTACTTACAAAAATTACATTATTTATGACATTAATAAAAAAATTTAGCCTCTTATTGAGCACTTTCATTTTGTTTGTTATGGCATCTAATGCACAAAATATTCACACAGAAAACACTACTAAGACTGACCCTATTGAATTTATACAAAATTATTTACCTGTTAATACCGTTTCCAAACCCGTTGAAGAAGAATTAGCTCAACAAAGAATGATTGCTCGTACTCCCAAAGCCAAAGAGAATTTTGGTGAGGGTATGTTATCATGGGTAAAAGACAAATATGCGGATGTATTAGAAGTATTACCAAGTCAAATATCTAATGTGATGTTGTATCGCTTTATTGATGAGTGGTATGGTGTAAAATATAGAATGGGTGGCACTTCAAAAAATGGCATTGATTGCAGTGCATTTGTACAAACATTATATCAATATGTTTTTGGTTTCAACTTATTGCGTACAGCAGGTATGCAATTTGGCGAATCGCAATATATCAAAAGCATGAGTGATTTAAAAGAAGGTGATTTGGTATTTTTCAGAATCAATACATCCAGAATTTCCCATGTAGGTGTCTATCTTAAAAATAACTTTTTTGTACACTCTGCAAGTAGCAAAGGGGTATCAATCGCTAATCTTACAAGCGATTATTGGAACAAATACTTTGCAGGTGGTGGTAGAATCCTAAATTAAAACATTAAAAATATCTCAATTGAAAACGCTTTTTTAAAGCGTTTTTTTTATGGTATTAAGTAAGCAGTTTGATGTTTAATCAGTATGCACATAATGAATTGAATACCAACGACACATTAAAGATAGTGCATCTGTTATTAGTTTAAATGCAATGTGTGTGAGCATTATACCGAATTTTTTCAGACTACTAGTTCAATACATTTGGTATAAGGACAATATTTATTGAATCTAAATAAATTTATATATCATTTTGTTAGGTTTATATGATTCATATGGTTGTTTTTAGTGATATAAGTAAATGATTTTTTATATTGTGTTTAATTTAAATCCTCTTCCTATGTCATTTAATATCGATATCCATTGCCATAGCAGCAGCAAACCATTTATGTCGCGTATTGGTCAGCAAAAGCATACCCCTTTTGAAACCTATAACTTTGAAATTACTCATCCCATTTATCAAATGTTGAGAAAACCTTTGCAGCAATTTTCAAAAATCAGGTTTACCACCCAGTCTAATTTTGATCATATGTATCAAGGGGGTGTACGCGTCGCCATGATATCGATTACCCCCATAGAAAAGGCCTTTACCGTGCTTAATCCCCAGGCAGCAAGCTTTAAAAGTCAATTAATGCAAACCTTTTTAAAGGAAAAAAGTAATTACAGAGATTGTTTTTTAAGTTCATACGCCATCAATGCACTTACCGGCTATCATGTGAAAGATATCGACGATGTAAAAGGAAAGTATTATGATGTTTTTAATGACTTATTCATGAAGGAAATGCAATACCTCTCCTCATTTCAAAATCAAAAAGGTTTGAATGGGCAATATTCCATACGCTTCCCAAAAAATTATCAGGAGCTGTCAAACAATATACAAGATGATCGTATACTCAATATAATCATCACCCTTGAGGGGGCTCACGCACTTGGTCAATTTGAAACCCTGCAAACTATACAACAGGGGGTGCACAACACCCATATGACCGATAGCAACCAATATGCATTAGGAAATCAACTTTGTAAAAATTTAAAAGAAATTAGAACTAAATTTCCAATACCTATTTTTTCAATCAGTCTTTGTCATCATTTCTGGAACGGTTTAGCAGGTCATGCGAGAAGTTTAAATAATTTAATGTCTGAAATCGTAAACCAGGAGGAAGGTATCAATAGTGGATTACAAACCAATGGGAAAATGCTGATTGCTGAAATGGCCAAAACGACTTATAACCAACAAAAAGTATCACCGATTCATGTAGATATCAAACACATGAGTCCACAAAGCCGGAAAGAATATTACAAATACCGTAAATCAACCCCTGAGCTACGTCAAACACCCATTATATGTTCACACACAGGTATCAGTATGAGTTTTGAAACCTTAGATGCTTGGATACACTATGTACAGAACAATCCATTGGAAAAAGAAGGCAAGCAATATGCCGAAGGGGCTTATTATTTACACGAAAAATCAATAAACCTTTGTCGAGAAGATTTGGTTGAAATTTATCATGCTAAGGGCATCATAGGCATTCAATTAGATGAAAAAAGAATCATGGGGCCTTTAGCATTGGAAGAATTAAACAAAAAACACAAAGCAGGCGATGAAGATCAATTGAAGTATGTATATGCAAAAACCATTTGGGCAAATATTTTTTGTGTAATTGATGAAATCAAAGAGGCTGGGGTAGCTGACTTGCGCAAAGCCTGGGATATGATATGTATTGGGAGCGATTTTGACGGACTCATTAATCATCTTGCCTGTTTTGAATCCGCCGCAAAAATGGAAGCGTTAAAGTATACCATGGGCTATTTTCTTGAAGAGCCACAAGGTATTCCCTTGTATTATAAAGATGCCCAAAATCAGTATACTTTAAGCATTGAAAAAATGGAACAATTAAAAGCTGGATACAGTAATCACGCATTGATTGATAAAATATTTAACCAAAATGCCATGCAATTTTTAAGAGATAACTTTTAATTCATCTATGAAAAGCAGGGTAGAAGTCTAAATTCTATTGAAATTTTACTATCTTTGCCATTCATTTTTTTAATGACAAATAAAGTTAGTATGTTTAATTTAGTTCTCTTTGGGCCTCCAGGTAGTGGAAAAGGTACCCAGTCAAACTCCATCATTGACAAATACAAGTTGATTCATATTTCTACAGGTGATATTTTGCGAAGTGAAGTCAATAATGAAACACCACTTGGCTTAGAAGCAAAAAAGTATATGGATCAGGGGATGCTTGTACCTGATGAAGTGGTTATTGGCATGATTAGTAGTAAGTTAGACGAAAATCCGCAGGTAAATGGATTCATCTTCGATGGTTTTCCTCGTACAGTTGCTCAGGCAGAAGCATTAGACAATCTATTAGATTTTAAAAACAATCCCATCAATTTGGTTTTGAGTTTGCAAGTAAGTGAAGAAGAATTGAAAAAAAGATTGATATCACGAGGTGAAGTTTCTGGTAGAAGCGATGATACCGAAGCTGTGATTGTTAATCGTATCAAAGAATACCATGCCAAAACAGCCCCAGTAGCTGAATACTATAAAACAACTGAAAAACTAATAGAAGTAAAAGGCGAAGGCGAAGTGGATCAAGTATTTGGTTTGATTTCTGCCCAAATTGATTCGCTGATTGAAGCTTAATGTAGTGATTTTACACATTTAAGCCCACCCATATGCAACACGACAATTTTATAGATTATATACGTATCTTTTGCAAATCAGGCAAAGGAGGCGCAGGAGCTATCCATTTTTTAAGAGAAAAATACAGACCCAATGGTGGTCCCGATGGTGGCAATGGCGGCCGTGGTGGACATATCATTTTGAAAGGCAATAAAAACCTTTGGACACTTTTACATCTTCGATATCATAAAAACTTGTTGGCCGAAGATGGTCATAGAGGCGGTAAAGGCAATATGAGCGGTGCCTATGGTAAAGACATTATCATTGAAGTGCCCTTGGGTACCGTTGGTAAAAATGAAGAGACAGGCGAAGTGGAAGTAGAAATACTAACCCACGATCAGGAAGTGATATGGATACCAGGTGGAAGAGGTGGATTAGGCAATGGTAATTTTGCCACACCAACCAATCAGGCACCCGATTATGCTCAACCGGGTGAAATGGGTATTGAAGTCACTAAAATTGTTGAACTAAAAATACTAGCCGATGTGGGACTTGTAGGATTTCCCAATGCGGGTAAGTCTACCTTGCTTTCTGTGATAAGTGCGGCAAAACCTAAAATTGCCGATTATGCATTTACAACCATCACACCCAATTTAGGCATCGTAGAGTATAAGGATGGAAAGTCGTTTTGTGTAGCTGATTTACCAGGTATCATTGAAGGGGCAGCAGAAGGCAAAGGTCTTGGACATCGATTTTTACGACATATCGAACGCAATCCGGTATTGCTGATGTTGATACCTGCCGACAGTGCAAATCACTACAAAGAGTATCAAATACTGATGAATGAATTGAAGGAGTATAATCCAGAACTGCTTGATAAACAGATGCTTGTGGCGATTAGTAAAAGTGATATGTTAGATGCCGAATTGAAAAAAGAAATTCAAAAAGAGTTTCCTAAACACCTGAAATTACATTTTTTCTCCTCCATTACAAGTAGTGAAATCAACACATTGAAAGACAAACTTTGGAAAATGCTCAATGATGATGAAGCTATTTCCTAGCTTTTCAATTTGCGATAAACGCATCCATCATGATATTATACTCGTGAAAAAATACTGATTTTACAAATCGCTTTGCAATATTTTTCGCTTTGCCAACACGTAATACAATACAATAAAACAAACACTCAAGGCTGCAAATACCAGTATAGGAATTTCACTTGAGGTATTGCCTTGACTTACCAAGCTTTTGATTTTATCGAGACTGCGTAATGGCAATAATTCATCACTACTTTGTAAGGGCAATAGATTCCCAATTTGGGTATTAAACTTCATATTGATAAAGGCGCCAATACCAGATTCCAGCATGAGGTAAGCAAGAAAAATGATAATACTCAAACCCGAGCGTTTTACAAATAAAGTAAGCAATGCCGAAAAAGCTAAGTAATTGAGGGTATATATAAATACATAAAGTACCATATGTATTTGTTCAAATACACCCGAACCTCCACAGATAGCCCCAAATACTAAGCAAAGTAAGGTGTAAAACAAAGTAGCCCCTAAGGAGATGGCTAATATGAGCAATGATTTTGCATGCAAAAAGTCAAGTCGATGCATGCCATCAATGATATGCTGTCTTTGGGTTTTGAAGGTGTATTCATTGGCCATACTGATGATCACAAACATGCACAAAAAGAAAATAAACCAACTGTATACATATGCCATGGTATTCCATACATACGGAAAAGCATACGATTCGGAAGTAAAGTTGATGGAATTACTATTCATTTGTACAAAAAAACGATTCAGTCCGTAGTTCCAGATAAGGTATAAACTCACAAAGATGCCAATGAGTATCCAGAAAGTGCGGTAGTTTTTTATTTTAAGCCATTCTATTTTTAATAATTGCATGGGTAATTTTTTAATGATTTAAGTTTACTATTCGTTTTGAATAAAGTGCGTTCATTTCGCATTGATTTGGATTGTTGTATAACCTGAAGTATGCATATAAAAATTTAGTTTGAAATTGGATGTAAGCCATTGGTTTAACAAACTAACAGTTATTGTGTGATTTCTATAAATTTACTTTCTAAACTTCTTTTTCGATATTGCAAATGGGTTAACACCACTTGGTTTTCAAAACAATATTTATTGATATCACCAATACCCATGTTCTGTGGCAGGGAAATGAGTATCCATTTTTCAAATGATTTTATTTGTATGTCTGGGTTTGTTTTTAATAGTTGTGCTAAAGCAGTCATATCATCGCTACCGACCTCCACCAATACCTCGTCACTCAGTACTTCACTTACAGGACCAACACTGAGTAAATGGCCTTTTTTTAAGATCGCAACATCGGTGCATACCTTCTCTACTTCATCTAATAGATGGCTTGCCATTATAATGGTTTTGCCTTCCCGATTGAGTCTGATAATGAGTTCCCTGATTTCTGCAATACCTTCTGGGTCAAGCCCATTGGTGGGTTCGTCTAATACCAGTAAATCAGGATTCGCAATGAGAGATGAAGCAATGGCAAGACGTTGTTTCATCCCTAAGGAAAAGGTATTAAACTTTGAATGTCTTCTTTCAAAGAGTTTTACTTTTTTCAAGGCATCCTCAATATTTTCCTTGCCTTTACCTTTAATCTCGGCAACAATATTTAAATTGTCAACGGCATTTAAATAGTGATAAAAATTAGGCGTTTCGAGCAATGACCCAATATTTTTTCGGGCCTCCTCTGCATCAGCATAGCCTTCCCATGTGAATGAACCTTCATCTGCTTTCAATACATTGAGTAAGATACCTAATAAGGTGGTTTTGCCACTGCCATTGGGGCCCAAAACGCCAAATACAGAGCCTTTAGGTACTGAAAATCCAATACCATTTAATGCTTGTACAAGACCATATGATTTTTTAATAGCGTTTATTTGAAGTATTTGATTCATTTGAAAATTTGTATAAATGTAGTAAAGAACTTTGAAAAATTATCAGCAAAAGGATAAAAGCATGGGGCTTCAGTTTTGTACTTCTTTTTTTAATGATTAACGAATTGTATGCTTAAAATATTGCAGAAGTAATAAATGTAAATTGTATGATTCATTATTGATTTTCTGCCCGGTCTTTTTCTACCTGCAATATATTGTTTTGGATATCTTGCATGATCCATCTGGCCCACCAACTTGCATAAAAATTAAAGGTTGTATTTAGTTTAAAATGACTGTATAAATGAAGCCTATGGGTGGTTTCGTTTAATTGTTCCAGTTCGTAAGTGCCGTTTAATACATCAAAATATTGCCCACCAATCACTACATGTTTGTCCATGGTGGTTGATGGTATTTCATGAGGATAGGCTTTTATGGAAAAGACCATTTTTTTATTGGCCACATATTCAGAAACAGTTTCGTGAAATACCAGTCCATTGGTAAACTGTGCTTCTCTATAGGCACCCACTCCTTCAAAATTTAATTCGGCTTTCACAGGTCGTGGAAATCCTAAAAATCGTGTGAGCCATCCTTTATCTTGTACTTCTTGTATTTCACTCACCCTTGTCACTTGTTGCCATATCTTTTCGGCTGGCGCTTTTATATCAATAAAAGTATATGCCTTATAAGTGCCTGGTATGGCGCCTATCATTTGCTCAATGGGTGAAATGAACAATGGGAATAAAAGTAAAACAGACATATAGACCTTGTCATCACGTTTCTTCAATTTAAAATAAGCTCCGATAAGTCCCCCGATAGAAGAAGCAATTAAAAAAATGGGAAGTATCATTAACCAGCATGCCCAACCTTCAATGGAAAAAACCAAAGTAATCACTAAGAAAATAAAGATAGGTATCCAGGGAATGAATATTCTATAGGATAACTTTTTTACTTTCTCTTCTTTTGAAAAATACACGGTGAGCGCACCAACAATAAAAGGTAAACAAAATAAAAAGGATGTGGACATCACATTAAACATATCATGCCATGTGCTGATGCCAAAAAACAAACGAAGCAACAATGCATAGATTGTCGGTATGGCAATTATTTTTAAGGTATTAAATATCGCTTTTTGATTCATAGGGCTGGGTTTTACATTAGGTTAATAAGGCTCAAATTACAATAGATTCTTACAAAACCAAATTTGAACAGGGATAATGAATAATACGCTTATGCTCCTTTAGCCTTTATTGATGGCTGTTTTTTAAATGAATCCTAAATGATAGCCATAATGCCTGAATGTTGTAAAAATGAAACTTTTATAAAATATAAATGGACATGCGTATAGTTACAACTGAAGCATCATTTGTTTGGACAAATTTCCATAAATAAGTTATTTTTACCCTATGACAAAAAAAGATAGGTATGCCTATATCATTGATTACTTTACTGAGCACGCGCCTGATGCCGCCACTGAATTAATTTATGACAATCCATTTCAATTGTTAGTTGCCGTGGTGCTTTCAGCACAATGTACAGATAAAAGAGTGAATATGACCACTCCTTTTATTTTTGAAAAGTACCCCAGTGAAAATGAAATGGCTCATGCTACCTTTGATGAACTATTCCCCCTTGTGAAAAGTATCAGTTACCCTAATAATAAAACGAAACACTTAATTGGGTTATCAAAAATGCTGGTCGAAGAATTTAATGGGCAAGTACCCATGACGGTAGAACAATTAATTCGTTTGCCTGGGGTAGGACGTAAAACAGCCAATGTAATTACTTCTGTGATTGATAATCAACCCAACATGGCTGTAGATACGCATGTATTTAGGGTGTCAAACCGCATTGGACTTACTACCCAAAGCAAAACACCTTTGAAAACAGAGATGGAATTAATTAAATATATTCCCAAAGAATTGATTCATAAAGCACATCATTGGCTTATACTCCACGGACGTTATACCTGTTTGGCCAGAAATCCAAAATGCGCACAATGTGGTATTCGTATGGCATGCAAATACGCTGAACAGATGGCAAAAAAAGGAAATAATTCATTTTAAGCTTTATAAAATCGATATGATTTATAGAATGACATTGAATGGATATTGAAGAATTCGAACAACACATTAAAAATAGTTCAATTGTTATTTGCTTAAATGGAATGTGTGGGGCATTATACTAAACTTTTTCAGACTACATCTTAAATACATTTGATATAAAAACCGATTCCATTCAGATATAGGTATAAAAAAAACATCCGCCAATGGCGGATGCTCTTTTGAAGTTTTAACTATATCGTATTATTCTTAGTTAAGAAGTTTTACGTTCACGGCGTTAAGCCCTTTACGTCCTTCTTGTACGTCAAAAATAACTTTGTCATTAGTTTCTACTTGGTCTAAAAGACCGTTTGCGTGTACGAATGTTTCTTTGTTGCTGTCATCATGTTTGATAAAGCCAAAGCCTTTCTCTTCGTTGAAGAACTTCACAGTTCCTGTAATTTGTGTATCCATTTTTTTGTATAAAGTGTTAAGATGCAAATGTATGCTTTCTATAGATACCAGCCTAATAAATGTTTGTATTGAGATGTTATACTAACTATAATAACTATTTAATCGCTTGATATGTAATGATTTATGGCCTTATTTATTGTTAAGCTGACCACAACCTAAATCAAGAATAAACAAGTGCAATTTGAAATGTCAACTTTTATGGCAAGGGATTAAACAGCATTATGGGTGATTAATCAGTAGCTATTTTTTCCAACACTTCTTTTAACAGGTGTGCTTTTTGAATGCTTACAACACCTACTTGTTCACATACCAATCCACCAGCTAGATTGGCCAGTTGGGCGGCAAAATAAATATCATTTGTAAGAAACAACACCATGCTGGCAACAGCAATGACAGTATCTCCAGCGCCCGATACATCTGCAATCTGTCGTATATGAGAGGCAATCAGATGAGATGATTGCTGGTTTTGAACATAAATGCCCTTTTCTGAAAGGGTGATCATAGTATTTTGATGTTGCAGGGTTTGATACAAGGCTTCATGTACTTTTTTAAGAGATTGTTTATTAACAATCGGCAGCTCTATTTTAAACGCTTCTTTAATTTCTTTTAAATTGGGTTTAAATAAATCAACCTGTTGATACGCAAAAAAATGTGTCAATTTTGGGTCTACAGCAGTCATAACCCCTACATGTTTGCAATGGGTGATGATTTTTTCAATCATATTTTCACTCAACAAACCTTTATTATAATCTTCAAAAATAAGGATATCGGGTTTTTCAATCTGAATAGCACGTAAACAAATATCTATAAAATGGTGTTCTTCTTTAACTGAAAGTGGAGTCGTGATTTCATTGTCGATGCGGATAGTTTGCTGGTTTTTGGCTATCACCCTGGTTTTTGTGGTGGTGATTCTTTCTTTACTTTGTAAACAAAATGATGCATCCAAATCATTTTCTTGTAATTTTTGCATAAAGGCATTGCCTTCCACATCTTTACCAACAATACTTAATAAATAAACTGATGCACCCAGGGCCTTGCAATTGAGGGCAACATTGGCAGCGCCTCCTAACCTCGATTCTTTTTGTAAGATGTTGACAATAGGTACAGGAGCTTCAGGTGAAATTCGATCGATAGTGCCATACCAATAATTATCTAGCATCGCGTCACCCACAACAAATATTTTTAATGAACGCATCTGATTAAAAATATTTTTTATAGACTTTGTACTGTACATATTCATGGCTACAAAAGTAATCGTTTTATAAGAGAAAAAGGCGAAAAGTGAATGAGTGCTTAAAGTGCTTTTACATCTGCAATTTTATTGAAAGAACGTTTTAAAGGTCTTTATTTTGCATTTTGTAAGTACGAAATTTAAAGAAATTTGTTCATTTTCTTAATCATCATCTCCCGTCATGCCTTGGGTATTTTCATTTTCTTTGGCATGATAAAAAATATGAATTTTTGCTGAATCTCTTAAAAAATTAATGTTTTTGATTTCTACCCGATGTATTGGCAATCCTGTTCGTTGCATCAGATCGTCCATCAGTTCTGCTCGTTTTTCGGGTTGTATTAAATCTACCCTTTCGTAGGTGATTTCTTTTACATTTTCGTGAGTCAAACTAATAAATCGATCAAGGATGACAGTCAGTAATAATATAGCTAAATTACAAGCCAGAACGATCCACCAACCTTCTTCTACAATTGAGAGCGCATTGATCATACCTAAAGCTAAACAAATAAAGAAGTAACCCATTTCTTTAATCGGAACGGTGACGGTTCGGTAGCGCATGATTGAAAAGATGGCTAACAAACCAAAAGCAAATCCAGGTTTAAGTTTGGTGGTGCTTAAAAGGGTAAAAATGATAAAATTGAAAATGAAAAAAGTAAATAAAAAGTCTTTGTTTTTATGGGTAGGGTAATAGATTAATCGGATTAATATAAACACAGCGAGCATATTGATACCAAATCGGGTAAGCAATTCCATATAATCCATTCCTGCAGCGGTGGCTGTGGGTTCTGTAAAAATATCATTGCTGAGTGCTTTTAATGAATCTTTTATTTCTTTGGCTGTTCTTTCAACATTCTGCATATGCGTTTAATTTATTGAGTTTTAAAAGTATGGGTTTAAAATTATTATGTTTTACGTGTTTTTCTAACAATGCTACACCAATTGCATATTTGCTAAAGGAGGTTTCATGGATTCTTAATTTTTTCAATACTTGAATGGTATTGCTAAATACATCCGTTTTTCCTTGTTTCACTTCCACAACTGCTAAATTGGGCAATGCGATGGTATCGGTACCATTGTCAAAATTGATTTCAATGTCGATGGTGATACGTTCAGTAAACTTTTTATTGGTGAGTGTGAGCCTTTTAAAGTAATTGGTGATTTTTTTCTCGATGGGTTTATTATGCAGTCTTTTATATTCAATCAGTTTATAATCTTCGGGAGGTACAGCATAATATAAATTCGGGATTTTCTTACGTTGTTTATCGGTTCTTGTCCCATATAGTTTTCTTTTTATTTCATAAAAGCAAAGGTGGCTTTCGATATACTCTCGACTTCGAACTTTTACCCGATTGATAAATCCATTGTGATGGTCTTTATAGAATTGAAAATCTTCCGTATCAAAATAGACCGTTTGGTAATTAAAAATCCTATTTCCATCTATTTCGAGGGCATATTGTTCGGCTTTAATCCCTTGCAAGAGTTGCAAAAGCTGATCTTTGGTCAATATGTATTTTGTATCTATCCTATTTTGCAACTCTACACTGTCGAGTTGCTTGAGGGTGACAGTGTCAAAGGTATAAATACAGTCTTCAATTGCTTGCATCTTGAAAAGGGTCCGATTAAGCGACTAAGATAGTAAAAACTTAATGATATATTAATATAGAAATCAAATATAGATATATAGGCTCTTTTTGTAGGGGAGGAGGTCGTAGTAAATCAAAAACAATGAAATATATGCAAGGACTTGCCTCTATAATACAGAAGTACTGAAGATAAACATGTGACTGATTAAGAGCCTTTTTTTTGCACAAACAAAAATTCAGCAAATCCCAACAGGTCCCAAAATACATTGGCCCTCACTTTGCCTATTTGTATCAGTGAAATGAGGATGCGAAGCGGTGTAGCAAGGATATAAAACCAATTTCTTCGGATGCCCGATTGGATTACCTTACATTGGTTATTTTCAAATACTGGTTTTAGTTCGCTAACTGAGTAAACCCTTACATGCGTAGGGTCATCATAAAAATTTAAGGTACCATACATCGACGGCAGGGTTAAACTTTTAGCACCAGGGTATTCAATATAAAAATAGCCTTGAGGTTTAAGTTTTTTTAATAATAAGGGTATCACTTGATCGCCGTTGTGAAGATGCTCAATGACATGCGCCATATTGATATAATCAAAGTATTGATCAGGAATACTGTCATATTGCAGTTTGGTTAAATCTAACTCGTAAAAATCGGTCATCAATGTAAAATCTTCGGGGGTATAGTCAGTATTCCTGTCCATATCAACCCCATAATAGCTGCAGTTTGGAAACACTTTTTTTGTTTTGCTTGCCGATCTATTCCCAGCGCCTACATCTAACAGTTTAAAGGGTTTGTTGCCATAGGCCTGGTTAATAAAACTAAATTTAATATTGACAATTCGTTTGATATGTATAATGAATGAATGCAATGATTAGGCCGTTTTTATTAATAAAGCATGTCCGTTTAAGTTGTGTATGATGATTTTATCAGGATGGTTTCTGTATTCTTCTACCAAACGAGTAACACCTGTGCAAAAATGAAAGCCATAATCGTCAAATACGATGATACCACCGATTGTTAACTTAGGAAAAATCCATTCAACAATATCTTTGGCTGAGTCGTATACATCCACATCAATATGGCATAAGCAGCATTGCTGATCATCAGCTATTAAATGAGCGGTATCATCTGGAAATATGCCTTCAAGCAAGGAATAGTTTACCTGTTTTGTATGGGTTGACAGCAATTGGTCAACATGTTGTTTAGATGTTTCATGATGTTCGTTGCCCGTATAAAAGGTGTCCTTATCTGAAGTTTTGACCACGCCAGTAAAAGTGTCGGCTAAATATATAGGGTTGGAAGCTTTTAAAAGTTCCATTTTCTTTGACATCACCAAACCAGTGCCTCCCTTCCATACCCCAATTTCAAGGATATAATCATGCGGAAATTTTGAAACCTGTTTTTCAATCAATTGCCAAAGTTCATAGGCTCGATAAATATCTACTAAACTATTTTTTTTGGCAATGGGAAATATGTCCATAAAAGCTTTATCTGACAGCCATGGGGAAAAATTAGCAGTCGGTAATATTTTACTATATGTAAAATCACCAATAGAAAAGGTGCTCTTGTGGTTATATTGAAAACTTTTAGTGATATAAAAGCCAGTGACGTCAAAAATGCGCAGAAGTAAATTTTTCATTTTTCGAAAGGGTGTAAAAATATAAAATAAATGTACATTGTATTGTTTATTTTTTTAGGAATTGGATAGTAGTGTTGCCATTGCCATTGATTCGATAGATTTAATTTGGAGGCTCTAATGTCTTTACCCATTTATTTTCAATAGATATTCAATGGATTATATTTAATTTAAGGTTGCTAACAGGTAATTGATGGGGCTTTTTGGTTTCGCTTACTGCTGCAGGAATGAAGCAAAGTTATGAGCATCAGCTTTCCGCCATGGAGGATTCGCTCTGTGTTTAAAATGCTTTTTTAATGAAGAATGATTAACTTGCACTAAATTAAGTTAAAGATGATATTGATGTATTATGAAATAAAAAGTGCATAGGAAGCTACCCCAGAATAGCAACGCTTCATTTTTGTGGCAGACGTATTCAAGAAATTGATTAATGTTTTTTTCAGACTGAATAGGGCGCTCATTATACAGAAACAACATAGACAAACATTAAAGAATGATAAATTATCGAAAATATATTAAACATGCTTACACACATCTGTCCTAAATTGCCCATGAGAAGCAAAGCAGTAACTAAGGACTTTTATTTGAATCATTTAAATTTTAAAATGTTAGGAGAATTTGACGCCTATTTAATTGTAGGAAGTGACAATATTGAAATCCATTTTTTTGAATTTAAGGAGCTTAATCCGAAAGATAATTATGGTCAAGTATATATTCGAACAGATGAAATCGATCAACTTTATCAATCTTATACTAGCAGAAACATATCTATACATCCAAATGGAAATTTACAATGCAAGCCATGGGGGCAAAAAGAATTTGCTTTACTTGACCCTGATCATAATTTATTGACATTTGGGCAAAGTATCACAAAAATGGCAAATTCTATGTTCAAGGAATAAGTGCAACACTTTCCCAATCAGGAATGAAGTGAATGTGGAGACGGTGTCGTTCTGATGATCTATTACTTGAAGAGACTTAAGTTTGGTAACAAGAAAATATACATCAAAATGCTTATGAGGGAGGGAAGCAACAAAGAATTTTAAAATGAATCAGGTCTTTTATTTTCTAAATTTATAAATGCCTTTTAATTAAATCACCAAAATCGTTTTCTATTGATTCGGTTTAGGGTATATTTGAAGGGCAAAGAACGCCATTAGATACAAAGATCTTTAAGCCAAAAACCCAAAATCGAAGGAACCAAAAATCATGTTTAGACACAAAGGAAAGACAAGAACTTTTATACATAATTTGAGAATTGCTTCTTTGTTGTCTTTTGTTGCAGGCATTGTAAACGTTGCTGGTTTTTTAGCAGTTCAAAAATTAACAACCAATGTAACAGGTCATTTCGCATTTTTTGTTGACGAAATTTTTAAACAAAATTTTTGGCATGGATTCCATTATTTTTTATTTATTTTATTTTTCTTTTTAGGTTCATTTTTCTCAAATCTATCGATTGAACTCATATCAAAAGTGAACGATAGACTGATATACAGAATTCCAATATTGATTGAAAGTATCATATTAATTACGGTTGCAATTTTTGGACAAGAATTGACTATGCTTAGACCTAATATAATTGCTTATGCTTTACTATTTGCAATGGGTTTACAAAATTCATTGGTTACTACGATTTCAAACGCAACAGTTCGAACAACTCAT
>JADJSG010000008.1 GCA_016711825.1 Bacteroidota bacterium
ATGCACACAGGGCCAAAATAAAAATGGAAATAGTGGCTATGTAAATTTAGAGGTTTGTATGAAGTACAAAACCAATGAATGTTTATTGCAAGCCAAATTAGAAATGGTACACAAACATTTGCTAACAATAATCAGCTAAAGCAGACAGGTCTGGATTTGAGCATGAGAGATGTAATAGTAATGGATCCTAATCCTGCAGATTTTATCAAAATAGAAAGCAGTAAAAAGGTTCAGCTCATTTTATTTTGCAAGATGCACTTGGGAAAGAAATATTAAATAATGTACTATTATTCATTGATGGAAAGAGTTTTAAAACTTCCAAATCTGGCGAATGGCTTGGACGCATAAGATAAAATATAATGCATAAAATTTTGCAGGAAATTAAATATTTTAAGATTGAAAATCTAATTATAATATTTGTTTTTTTTAGTAGTAGCAAGTAGTTTTGCTCAAAACAAAAGTGGCATATTTCATTTTTGGTGGTGGTGGTGGTATTTGCTAAGTTTAGCGGTGATACTAGCCGACCGCTTACCGGTCAAGTATATTCCAATAATATAGTATATGTTAGTCAAATGCCTTAGTAATATTTTAGACAGTACTACAGGCAGGTTATTATTTGTATGCAATGGAGCGAGGATTTGGGATACTTTGGGTAATCTTATGGAAAACGGCGACGGCCTGATACCCGCAGTTGTATACACAAAATACGCCGCCAATAATAGGGTTGACAACACAATGTTCATTAATATTGCCCAAAGGTAGTAGTGGGCAGTATTGTGTATTTATTGTTGGGGTATCGGACAGCACCTATAATAATGTGGAGGGTAATGTAAAAACACCGGCCGATCTACTACTTTATAATGTAGTAGATATGAATGCAAATGCAGGAATGGGCAAGGTAATGCAAAAAAATGTACCCTTAATCGCGAATACAGAAATAGCCAGAGTGGGCATGATGGCCTGCAGGCATGCCAATGGCTATGACTGGTGGTTATTGAAACAGGGATTTGATACCAATATGGTCTTCACTTTTAGTAACTAAGGATACTATAGAGCTAAAGCGTAAACAGGATTTGCAGAACCTCGATTTGGGCTTTGTGATGCTTTTGGTCAAAGTTGTTTTAGTAATGATGGCAGTAAATATGCTTTTGCAACTGGTGGTGTAAATAGCCAAGGAGATAAATTGTTTTTAGCAGATTTTGATCGTTGTACAGGCTTATTAAGTAATCCAAAATCATTGCATGCACCTTTACATACTTCAAATGATTCTTGATAGTTTATACCCAGGAGAAAAGGATACAATGATAACAGGGTTGGCCTTTTCACCAAATGATAATTTTTGTACATTTCAAAAATCCTTTAATATTTATAATATGAGTTAAGCGAACCTGATAGTTCTTTGGCTTGGTATCATGTACAACATGGTCCGGACACTGTTCTGCAATATAGTGGAATGTATGGCCATCTAAGTAATGGAATAGATAAGCGTATTTATATCGGGAAGCAAGCGGGAGGCGGAAAACAAAATAGTGTAATTGATTTTCGTGATTTAAAGGGAAGTGCATGGCTTTTGTAGAAAATGTCTGAGGGTGGATACCGCACAATGGGGCACCTGGTCACTTGCTAATATGCCTGATTTTAATTTGGGGCCTTTGCAGCCTTGCTGGCCATTAGAGAGTGAGCAGTTGGCAGTCAGCAGTAAACAGTTAGAGGTGTACCTGAATCCAAGTAGTACTATTTTTTACATCAAAAATGCAGACGGTAAAAAGAAGGAGTTGTATAATGTTTTGGCGAGCTATTATTTTCTACCAAAGCAGATGAAATAAATGTAAGGTATTTTGCCAAAGGAATGTATTATATCGATGTGAGAATGAGAGTAAGAAAGTGATTATTGAATAGTTTTCGACTTTCCGCTGAAGCGCGACATGCGTTCAAACTGACAGCATCAGAGTTAGCAGCTGCATCAAAACAAAAAATGAGAAATTATTTATTGCCAATATTCCTTTCTGCGTTATCTGCTACTTCTGCGCTATCTGCGGTTCGGACAAGTTGCCCTTTGTAGGCGGCACTGCGGTTTACAAAGCCCGAGTTTTGTGGGCGACATACAATCCCATTATTCAATATAATGACCGTTTAAATTGCATCCAAAATATCGACCAAAATAAAAACGGGAATAATGAATATATCAACCTCGACAGTTTGTTAGAAGCCCAAGTAAATGAGCAATCACAAAAATCGGCTGAGCAAATAAAGAATATTAGCACAAATCACCTCAACATTAAGTCGCAAATAAAAATTGAAAAGTTAGAGGAAATTTCAGTTTATCCAAATCCTGCAAATACTCAAATTATTATTAGTTACAGTAATGAATCGGACGGACATTTTACCCTTTTTAATGCAGTAGGTAATATTGTGTTAACAACATCCTTACTTAAAACAAATAACAAAACTCAAATACTATTAAATGACGTAGCAAATGGTATCTACACCTATGAAGTGGAATTTAATAATAAGAACAAATCATTTGGGAAGTTGACAATATTAAAATAGGAACAAATGAAAATAGATATCTTCTTAATTATTGCCTTAATTATCCTGTTTAGTGTTAATTGTTATTCACAAGATAAAAGGGGTAATGTCTGGATAATGAGTGGAAGTGGGATGACTGCTACATTTACTGATACTTCTAAACCTACACTGAATCAGCTTTTTCCAAATATGCAGAAAGCTTTCCATAAGGCATCAAGTACCATTTGTGATAGTACAAGTGGTAAATTAATACTATTATGCAACGGCGCAACACTTTGGGACACCTTAGAAATATAATAGAAAACGGTGATAGTCTGATACCTCCCAAACAATATGGCATGAATACCCCCGCATCGGGTAATACGACCCAATGCTCTTTAATATTGCCCAAAGGTAGTAACGGTCTCTATTATGTGTTTATTACAGCAGTAACTGATAGTATGTTTGATAAATGGTTTTTGCCAAATGCGACTGCCACACCGGCTGACTTATTTCATTACCATGTGGTGGATATGAATGCAAATGGAGGTCAAGGTAAGGTAATTCAAAAAAACATACCATTAATTACTAATACTGAATTAGCAAGGGTTGGTATGATGGCTTGCAGGCATGCAAATGGCTATGATTGGTGGTTGTTGAAACAAGGTTTAGACACAAATATAATATATACATTTTGAGTATCAAAAGATACCGTTGAACTAAAACTAACACAAGGTTTTATTATCCCCAAATTCGATAAATCTGATTTTTTTAGGCCAGAGTTGTTTTAGTTCAGATGGTAGTAAATATGCGTTTGCTACTGGCGGTGCCAATTCGGGAAAAGGAGCTCAATTAGGTATTGCCGATTTTGATAGATGTACTGGCTTACTAAGCAATATGAAATCAGTAAATGTACCAATTGATTCGACAGGATACCCAATCTGGGATACAACTGGTAGAAGAGATTCGACAATTTTAGGAGTATGTTTTTCGCCAAATGATAGTTTTTTGTACATAAATAAATATATGCATACGTATCAATATGAGTATAATAACCCTGACAGTAACCAAGCCTGGTATGAGGTTCATAGGTACGACACGATAGCAGAATATTCACTTTTTGGTCAAATGCAAAAGGAATAGATGGCCGGATATATATCGGCAATTTCGGAGGATTAAGTAAACAAATGAGCGTCGTTAATAATCCCGATGTAAAAGGTGTTGGGTGCAATTTCTGTCCAAGATGTTTGAGGTTAGATACTTTAGGGAACATTACAGCTGGCACGCCGCCTTGTATGCCAAACTATGGGTTGGGTGCGCAGGTGTGTTGGGCATTAGTTAATGATGAACTATTAATGTTGAATGAGGAATTAGTGGTGTACCCGAATCCGAGTAGTGCAATTTTTACATCAAAAATGCAGACGGTAAAAAGAAGGAATTGTATAGTGTTTTAGGCGAGTTATTATTTTCTACTAAGGCAGATGAAATGGATGTAAGGAATATTACCAAAGGAATGTATTATCTTCGGGTAGAAAATCAGATAAAGAAGATAATTGTTGAATAATGCAAAAGGTCAGAATCACAGATTTGGTACATTCGGAGATTTCACAGATTTAAAATCTGCGCTATCCGCACTATCTGTGTCATCTGCGGTTCAGACTATTTGTCCTTATATTGGTGGTACTGCGGTGTATAAGGCACGTGCATTGTATGCGATGTATAACCCTACAGCTTTATTTGATGATATGAAAATTTGCAATGCCATTGGGGTATATAAAACTGGTAAAAATAATGATATTGGCAAAAAACTAAAAGATATATTTGATGCAGAAAATAATTATTTAAGAGGGTTAAAACCAAACGTCGCAAATACAATAATAAAAGAATGTGATTTAAAGCTATTCCCAAATCCAGCAATTAATCAGCTGAACATAAGGTATAAAAGTTCAATGGATAGTAAATTACAAATTGTAAACATTTTAGGTATTGTTGTAAAGGAAATATACCTGCCTAAAGAATCGCAACAGGTTTCTATATTGCTAAATGAAATAACTACTGGTATATATAGCTATAGGCAAATATGTGACAAATTAATATTGAATTCTGGCAAATTAGTAATTGTAAATTAGAAGTAATGAAAACCATTTTACTAATCTTAGTTTCTAGTTTTATTTCTATTTCTATTTATGCCCAAAATAAATTGGGTAATGAGTGGATAACAGGTGGTGGAGGAAATAGAGTAAAATTTACTCAAAGTGGAATTTTCACATCGGATAATAAATTTATTCTGTCTTATTTCACAAAAGGCAACTCAAACATTTGCGATACCAATGGCAATTTGATACTTTGCAGTGACGGTTATAATGTGTATGATAGCAATGCCAATTATTTAGACGGTGGTGATACATTGATACCAAAAGATTTATTTGTTGATCAAGATGGGTGGAGTGCATTGTCACAATCGAGCATTTTTCTACCTATGGATAGTGGTATCTATTATTTTATTACACCTACTATGAGTGATTCGCAATATGCTGATTGTCAGGCAAATAGCAATTGCCATTTTGACTTGCTATTGTACAATATAATAGACATGAAAGCCAATGGTGGGGCTGGAAAGGTGGTAAAACGAATGCAACCGCTAATGGAACATGCTTTTCTTTCTAAAACCCGTATGATGGCTTGCAGGCATGCCAATGGAAAAGACTGGTGGCTACTCAAGCAAAGCGAATTTGGTAATGTAGTCTTCAAGTTTCTTTTTACACAAGATAGTATTTATGATTATGGAAGTCAAGTATTCAATAGTCCTTCATGGGGTAGTGGTTGGGATTTGCGAGGGCAAAGTATGTTTAGCCAAGATGGCAGTAAATACGCTACCACAGTGGATGGCATACCTGCAACGGGTGAAGTCTTTATAGCCGATTTTGATAGATGCTATGGTATATTAAGCAATGAAAAAATAATCTATACGCCTGAGTTGAATTATCATAATCCGAATGATACTACTCAAAAGCAGAAAACTAGTGTAGGGCTTGCATTTTCACCCAATGGGAAGTTGCTCTATGTAATGAGCCCTCATAATTTGTTGCAATACGACTTAGATGATAATACTTGGTTTCATGTCGCAGGCCTTGATACAAGCTATCAAAAATTTCAGGATTACAGCAGTTCTTATCTTGGACCTGATAATAAGTTGTACATCGGTAATTTCGGTGGCACAAGCAAACAAATGAGTGTCGTCAATAATCCTGATGTAAAAGGAGCGGGTTGTAATTTTTGTCCCAGGTGTTTGCGTTTAGATAGTTTGGGTGCTAATGCGTATGTAGGTACACCGCCTTGTATGCCTAATTATGGCTTAGGTGCGCAGGTGTGTTGGCCACTAGAGAGTAGTGAGATAGGAGATAAGCGATTAGAGACCTTAGAGGTATATCCTAATCCAAGTAGTACTTATATAGATGTGAGATATGAGATTAGAGATAATAGAAATGCAACAATAGAGTTATTCACTGCACTAGGTCAACGAGTATATACTTCTCCTATCTCTCATCTAAAATCACCTTTCTCTATAGATGTATCAAATTTATCAACGGGCATTTATTATCTTCGGGTTGAGAATCTCGTGAAGAAGGTAATCATAGAATGATGAATAAAAATGTAATTTTAATGTTCTTCTTATCTGCGTTATCCGCACTATCTGCAAAATCTGCGGTTCAGACTACTTGCCCTTATATTGGTGGTACTGCTGTTTATAAAGCTATCGTTTAATGATGATTACGCTAAGTTTGCGAAAAGCAAAAAAATATTGTTTCGAAACGAAGACACTTCAAGGAATGGGTGATTCAGCTTATACTTTGACAAACATGATAGACAATACTAATATATACATTTTTCCATTAGTTTATTATACTTTTGCAGTATAAACACAACTACAAATGAATACAAGTACTTTAGAAACCCCCTCAATAAACCAATCTGTTGATTTTATGCCCTTGTTAGGCACCGATTATGTAGAACTTTATGTTGGTAATGCAAAACAATCAGCACATTATTATAAAACAGCCTTTGGTTTTCAGTCATTGGCTTATGCTGGTCCCGAAACCGGTGTGCGTGATCGGGTTTCTTATGTTTTGATTCAAGATAAAATCAGACTGGTGTTGACATCACCATTAAATTCTACACATCCCATTGCTGAGCATCATAAAAAACATGGAGATGGCGTGAAAGTGCTGGCTTTATGGGTAGATGATGCCTATTATGCTTATGAAGAAGCGACCAAAAGAGGTGGCAAATCCTATATGGAACCCCAAACACTTAATGACGAGCATGGTGAAGTGCGCTTAGCGGGTATTCATACCTATGGTGAGGTAGTGCATATTTTTGTAGAAAGAAAAAATTATTCAGGAATCTTTATGCCTGGTTTTGTAGCATGGAAAAGTGAGTATAATCCGAAACCAACGGGTTTGAAATATGTTGATCATTGTGTTGGCAATGTAGGTTGGAATCAAATGAATCCATGGGTAAAATACTATGAAGATGTATTAGGCTTTAGAAATATATTAAGTTTCGACGATAAAGATATCAGCACTGAGTATAGCGCCTTGATGAGTAAGGTAATGAGTAATGGCAACGGCTATGTAAAATTTCCAATCAACGAACCTGCTGAAGGTAAAAAAAGAAGTCAGGTAGAAGAATACCTCGATTTTTACGAAGGGGAAGGAGTACAGCATATAGCAGTGGCCACAAATAATATCATTGAAACAGTGACAGACTTAAAAAGTAGAGGGGTCGAATTTTTGAAAATACCTGCTAGTTATTACGAAACCGTATTAGATAGGGTGGGTGAGATTGATGAAGACCTGAAACCTTTGAGCGAATTGGGCATTTTGATCGATCGCGATGATGAGGATATTTGTTGCAAATATTTTCTAAACCCGTCGAAGATCGTCCAACCATGTTCTTCGAAATCATACAACGCAAAGGCGCCAAAAGTTTCGGCAAAGGAAATTTCAAGGCCTTGTTTGAAGCGTTGGAACTGGAACAAGCGAACAGAGGGAATCTATAAGAATCCTGATTTCTCAATATTAAACATATCATACTTAATTTTCATGATTGAAATGTGGTCATCATTAATGATACTTTTTTCAATGCTATTAAATATGAAGTTTGAAAAAGTTTGGTATAATGCCCACATATATTGCATATAAACGAAAAACAAATGGACTATCTTTAAGGAGTCGTTGGTATTCATAAGTTATCAACGTATCTTTAAACAAACATTTTTATGAAAATCTTGTTTGTTGTTGTATTTTGTTTGATAGGCGCTCCTGCATTTAGTCAAGGATGGAGAACTATCTCCATTTTAGACACCACCTATTTTCAAGTAGATACAGCTCTTACCACAGGAATTCCTGTAATTGGGTCTTTACGTGTGGTGTGGGTAGATTCCACCAACATTAAAGGAAGTGATAGCGTTTCATATTTTTATAAAACAATCAGTGTGGCAAATCAGTATAAAAAAACGGGTTATATTGATACAAATGGATCTTCATGGTTGGGCGAAATGAATATCAGAACACCCTATGGAGATGAATATTATATCAATTATTTAGGAGACAGTATTTTATTTAAAACCAATGCTAAGCTATATGAAAATTGGTTAGTGACACATGATACTTCGGGTATTGAATTTTGGGGCCAGGTTATAAGTTTGGATACCACAATGATTGATGGGGTATTAGATAGCATTAAAACCATTCAAATAGAAGCAAAATTGGGTGGAGTACCTATTGCACATTCATTGACTCACCACCCTTTTACATTAAGTAAAAATCACGGATTCATTCAAGTGCAACCCCTGGTTTCGTTTCCTTATTTTTTTGATTGGGCAGATGTGAATAAACAAATCTTTTTTACAGGTATGGGTATTTATTCTCGGGTGCCAACTTATGTTACGAATATGCCTTTAGATGATATAGATCTTGCTTGGAAATATAAACCCGGTAATGCTTTTCAATATATCGTAACCAATGGAACACCTGCTGGAAAATACAAGGATACCACTGTTATCACAGACTTTATAACGAATTACATCCCATACAATGCGGATAGCGGCTTTGCTTTCATTACCAGAAATACACTTTTTTCCAGATGGGTTTATGGGAATCTTGATACCATCATTACCACATCTACACAACTCATTGATACTGTAGTAAATCATGCCAATGTTAATAATACCATTCGTAAAACAGTTTGGCCTGAAGTGAAGATATATCATATGGATGACTATTTGCCCATGAACCCATCATCTATCACATACAATATTGGTGCCCGCATTGGCCATTATTGTGACGATAAAAAATGGACATTGTCAAGCAGTAAAGGAAGTAATCCTGAAATTAAAAAAGATACCGCAGGGTATTATTTCTATATTAATAATTTCTATAGTTATACTGTTCATACTTACTTCGAAGATTTTTATATTTACACAAATAGTGGTGGCGCAGGTCCTTATGCATCAAGTGGTACAAATGAATACATTGCGTATAATGTGGGCGATTGTAAAGCAGGCAATCAGCTCAATTTTCCTACGACTTCTTTAGACAGCCTATTCCCTATTTACCCTAATCCAGTAATTGATAAATTTCATATTTTACAAAACCTGGATGAGTATGAATATTTTATTTATAATACGATGGGACAATTGAAATTATATGGTATTAGTCATTCCAACGATGTGATAGATATTGGGCATTTTGCGAAAGGTGTTTACTTCATTAAAGTAGATAATAAAGTTTTTAAGTTGCTGAAGCTTTAATTTCTTCCTTACAACATAATACTTTTGTTAAATACCATTTTAAAAAATTATTCATCTTGATCAACATCACCTAGTTGAAACACACTGCTATTGATCCCTATACGGATGCCATATACCGGGTTTTTGAAGTTGGTATAACCTGCCACACCATCTACTCTGATAAAACGTAAGAGTTTATACCCTATGTTTTCAAGCCCTAGCGATGCTTCCACATAGTTATTGTTGCTGTTTACATAATACGTATTGGTGGCAGCAACCAAATACCATTTTAATCTTCTAAACAAGGGAATTTTATTGGTAATCATTCCTAAAAAATGATGCTCTGCATGTAGGGTTGCATAAAAAGGTTCTGTATTGCTGTTTAGATAATAGGGCGACAGTTGAAAGCTATTCATATAGGGCGATGCCAGGATGATTTGATTGCCATTAAAATGCGTATAATCTGCCAGGTAGCTTTTGGTATTGTGTAAAAATCCACCTATTGTAGCCCTGTAATTAAAAGTACCCCAGCGATTTAGTCGCATATCATCATTCATCTCAATAAACCATTTGCTATAATCTACATCACTTCCCAATGCAGGTATACCATACGATATAGATGTTTTGAAAGTTGGGTATTTAGATTGTGTGGCAATAATTCTATCAGGATATTTAATATATTTTCTACCTGGCTGATAGCTTAGAGACAATTGATAAATCAATGCATTATGTGCAGGCTCCATACCACTTAATTTTTCGACAGGATAATTTTCAGTAAAAGTTATATTGTTTTTTCTAAAAGAAAACAAATTGCTATTATACAAAGGATTACGCGATTGATATTTTAACTGATTGGTTAAAGTAAAACCACTGATATGTCGGTACTGATATTTTAAGTTTCCGAACCATGCCTGATAAATTTTTAAATAATTGCTACCATAAAACAAGGTGTAGGCTGTATTAATCAATTCATTGACAGGTGCTTCATTATTGTACTGAAACACATATCGACCACCACTGAGGCTTAATTGTGATTTGTTGGTTTTGCCAAAAAAGTAATTTGTTGAAAATTTGGCATTGAATTGTCGATTGCTTAAACCATAACGCATCAGCAATTTGCTGGTAAGACGCTGATCATCATTTATTTTTTTTCGATAGCTAATCCCATACCGATAATTAAATCCTTCAACAGTATTCCAATTAAAATTATTGGTACCTATCAAAGGGGTTGTAGTGATTGTATTTTTTTCTCCCGCATTGTTTTTAAACCCTCTAAACACCATAGATTTAAAGCTGTTTTTATGCTTGGCCACGGTATCGGGTTTTGCCTTTTCAATACTATCCTTTTTAATAAAATCGGCAATTTCTTCAGCATTTAAGGGTATTGGGCGAATGGTGTCCCAATAATTGATACTTCGATTTAAGGCTTTTTCGTCGTATTCTTTTTCATATTTATTAAAGGTTTTTTTCTCATCGAAATTTAACTGGTAATCTGAAAATATATTCACGAAATTACCCGTGATACCAAATCCCATTAATTTCAACTTAATTAAAAATGACTGGTCTTTTACCATCAATAAATCCTGCACAGGAACAAATACTTGTTTGATTTTCACAGTGTCTACTACTTCGAGCTGATGGTCTTTGTCGGCTACTAAATCAACACTATGCAAACGCCATTCATTTTCGATGATGTCTATGATACCAGAAAAGAGGGGTTCAAACTTACGTCTTGGTATCACTTTAATTCTATTGATGAGTTTGCCATCTTCTACATACACATTGAGCAATTCATATTTATAACTCAACATGGCTGTTTCGGCAATAGGAGACAATAATCCTCTCGGGGTGAGTTGACTGCCGATTTCAACATTGTTATCATATAGATTTATAAAAATAGGTTCGCTAAAACCATACCCATTTTTGTTCCCGCTCACCCGACTACTCAATACATTGATTTTAAATTTTTCAGGTCGTTTAAAATAGATCTCACTCACTGATTCAGACAGCATAAGAATGCCCTTCGATTTTTCGAGTTCGTCTTTTGTTTCTGCTTTTGAATCGCCCCCTCCCAGCATACTTAAAAGACCTAAGTTTTCAGGGATTTCATCCAGTTTAAAATTTCCTTTGATATAGGCATGTACTTTAAATGCATCCAGCTGTTTGTTGTAGTATGCTCGTTTCTTAATGGTTTTTTTGATGACCGCTAATGCTAAATTTTCACCACTCTTCACAACAACTTCCTTCAGTGATTTTTCATTCGTTTTGAGGGTGATATTTTTACTATTTTCTCCTTCTTTGATATTGATTTCAAATTCCATTTTCTCATACCCAACATACTGACAGATTAAAGTATGTGAACCTGTGCTGAGTTCAAAACTATAATAACCCTCCACATTGCTTGTAGTGCCTTTGGTAGTGCCTTTGATATAAATACTGGCAAACGATAAGGGTTCGCCTTTCGTATCTACTATACGACCTTTGAGAATGGCAGCGTTTAAGCTATGTATACAAAATAGTAAACTAATTAAGAGGATATATTTGTTAGACATCTAGGGTTTTTTTAATCAATCAATGAATTTAAATAAAAACAGCTAAAATAATTTAAAAAGCAGTTATATAATCATTCTGAAAAAAATATAATGCCTATGATACATTTATTTCAAATATAATAAACTGAAGTTCTATGGCAGTATGCATTTTTCCCCTTATTCTTTAAACTAAACAAAATAATATTTAAGTTATCGTTTATAAATTCTTACAGTAAAATTTTTTTATTGATATTTCAATTGGTTTTCAATGAGCTTTGATTTGTTTACTGAATTATATAAAACATAAGCATCTATTTGTAATTTTTTTTCAACGATATTTATTTAATATTGCAAATAAATTACGAACCTACATAACATTATCACATGAAATCTTTAAAATTGACTACCTGTTTACTGGTAATAATTACTGCTATTGCTTGCAACAAAAATGATGAAGGCATCAACATTTTTACCATCGAACAAGATAAGGAATTAGGTATGCAGGTAAAGCAAGAGATTGCCTCTGACCCTATTCAATACCCCATTTTGAGCCGTACAGCTTATCCGGGGGCTTATGCGTACCTCGATCAGATGAAAGCTACAATCCTCAATAGCGGCAATGTTACTTATAAAAATGAATTTGCCTGGGAGCTTTTTATTATTCATGACGATGCCATTCAAAATGCATTTTGTACACCAGGTGGATATATTTATGTGTATACTGGACTTATCAAATATCTCGACAACGCCACTTCTCTTGCAGGGGTGATGGGTCATGAGATTGCCCACGCCGACAAAAGACATTCAACCAATGCAATGACTAAACAATATGGTATCTCTACCCTTATTTCTATCGCATTGGGCGAAAATCAAAATCAGTTGACAGATATTGCACAAAGTTTGGTTGGATTGACTTTTAGCCGTGAAAATGAAAGTGAAGCAGATAAATATTCAGTCAAATATCTTTGTCCTACCTTGTATCGTGCAAATGGTGCAGCCGAATTTTTTAGTAAAATTATTGCTCAGGGTGGTCAACAAATTCCTGCGTTTTTAAGTACCCATCCAAACCCAGACAATAGGGTAGACAATATCAATGCAGAAGCCACCTCTTTATCATGTGTTGGTGGTGGAATTCCCGCAAATAGTGATATTACCGAATATAATAACTTTAAAGCAATGTTGCCTTAAGGTTTTTTATTGTTTATATAAATAGTCTATTTTTTTAAATATTACGTCTCGCATTCAATATTAATGCCAATGACATAGTATAAATAGTTCAACTAAATAATGTTCAAATTCAATTTATGTAGGAAGGATACTCCATTTTTTACGAATCCGTTTTAAATAAATTGGGTATAACTTCCGTTTCTGGATACCAAACTGAAAGAATACCCCACATGTTGGGAATTCATATTAGTAGAATTAAAATATTTTTTTTACTTTTATAATCAAAATGAATTCAACATGGATACGCAAGAATATATGGGGCAGGAAATATTGCCAGCCAATAAGCCAAGTTCGGATGAAAGAACCATGGCTATACTCAGTCATATACTATGTATCATCGGCTCGTTTATAGCCCCATTAATTATTTATTTGTTGAAAAAAGACGAATCGTCGTATGTGAAAGAACATGCTTTGGAGTCGCTTAATTTTCAAATCACCATGATTATTCTATATATCATTTCTGGTGTACTTATTTTTATTTTAATCGGTTTTTTACTCATTTGGGCCTTGGGCATTATCAATTTAATACTTATAATTATTGCAACCATCAAGGCAAGCGAAGACAAACTTTACAGATACCCATTCAATTTTCGATTGATCAAGTAAAATATTGGGTTGAAAATCTTTAGAAATGCCCTTTATATTGATAGTACAACGTTGAAGTCTATTTTCTACAGGCTGTCTGAATTCCTTCGTGTATATCATGTGCATCACTCAAACCACGCATGATGAGCATAATACCTGTAATCGCAAATATAAATGGATATATTTTCCTTAAATAGGTTCTAATAAGGGGTGAGAAATATTGGGCAAAAAATACCATACTCCACATTGCAGGTAAAGTGCCCAATCCGAAAAAACTCATAAACAATATACTCTTATACATGGTGCCTGTGGCAAATGCTGACGCAAGTGCTAAATATACCAACCCACAGGGTAGAAGGCCATTGAGGACCCCGATAAAATACAAATTTTGGATTGAATTTTTTTGGTATAATTTACCAAGTGTAATGGTCACCAGTTGATAAAAACGATTATTGCTAAATGCTGTGATGGTTTTTTTAAATACTAAAAAATAAATACTCATCAACACTAATAAAATACCAATAATAACTGATAACTCATGTTGAAATAAAAAAGGTAAAACCAATGATTGTGTGAGTCCTATCAATGAGCCATAAAATGCATAGGTGGTAATTCTACCCAAATTGTAAACAAGTGCCGAAAACATTCTGTCAGGCACTTGTTGACTACGCATGGGCAATGACATTGCCAAAGGGCCACACATACCAATGCAATGGGTACTACCCACAAAACCCATGACCCATGCCGAAAGTATCAGCCACCACATTTATAGAAATATTTTCTTTTCTGTATAAAATTTTGTGCCACTGCTTTCCCAATTGATTTGTAAAGTATAAGCACCATGTAAAGCAGAGATGTCAATTGCTTGAGCATTCTCACTTGTCGGTTTAATGATGATTTCTTTGTCTTTTGATTTGTCTGCTGCGTAATAAAGTTTCATAACGCCTGAAATATTGGCAACTTCTTTTGGGAAAAAGACATTGAGAACCCCTTCTTTTGTTTCGGTGATTACATTTTGCGACAAGTTTGTCACATTGGCCTTCTCATCTATTTTATCCTGAAACTTGAGCTCTTCTTCATAATACTTTTCTGTTACAAGGTCGAGTGGGGTATTGACACTTCTGACTGCAAAATATCCCATCATGGATACAAATGCGATAAGGGTGATGATGATGTAGTGAAACCAATTCATAATGTGTTTATTTAAAGGTAAATTAATTAACAGGTGCCATAAAAGTTGTTTGAATCGTGCTAATGATTTCTGTACTGTCGTAAATATCTATGGCTAAGTTAGATTTTTTTTCTTGAATACTGTTTAAAGGGATGGTAATAAAAAATTGTCCTTGTTTTTCTTCTCCTGCCGGTACCACTATTTTTTCCTGTCCGATCAGTTTGATACTGCCTTTGTTATTTTTGAGTAGAAAATGGATATGCATCATTTGATTGCGTTTATTGGCAACCTTAAAGTTATACAAATTACTGATGGTACCATCTTCATGTTCCTGGTAAAACTGTCCAGGTGTTCGCAATATTGAAGCGTCAATAACTGAATGGCTCATAAAGGTAAATGCAAGTATACCAAGTAACACAACCAATACCCCTGAATAAGCTAAAATACGTGGTGTAATGGTCGCTTTTTTATGATTGACAATCATATCTTCTGAGGTATATCTTATCAAACCTTTGGGTTTGTTGATTTTTACCATGATATCATCGCAAGCATCTATACAAGCGGTACAATTGATACACTCAAGTTGGGTGCCATTTCGAATGTCAATACCAGTAGGGCAAACCATTACGCATGCTTTACAATCAATGCAATCACCTAATGGCTTTTCTTCAACAGATGCCAGAGAAATGGGTTCATGTATTTTTTTACAACCATCGCATTTGCCTGTGCAATTGCTTCCATCATCATGCACTGCAATGGGTTGTGGCTTAGTTTGTTGATTCTTTTTTAATTTACCTCTGGGCTCTCCTCTTATATAATCATACGCCACAAGAATTGATTTTTTATCAAGCATGACACCTTGTAATCTGCCATAAGGACAAGCAACAATACATATTTGTTCTCTTAAAAAAGCATAGACTGCAAAAAAGACAAAGGTAAATAAAATCAATATCACCAGTCCTACGATATGCATAGAAATGGGCTCTGTCATGATTTTGATTAAAGCTGGTTTACCTATGATATAAGCCAGAAATGTATTGGAAATGGCAAAGGATACCATAAAAAACACCAAATATTTAAAAGCCCTTTTAAAGATTTTTTGTGAAGTCCAGGCGCTGTTTTGTAAACTCCTTTGTTGTTGAGCATCTCCGTCTATCCAATATTCAATTTTTCGAAATACCATTTCCATGAAAATCGTTTGGGGACATGCCCATCCACAAAATAATCGACCAAATACAACTGTAAATAAAACGACAAACACGATAAAGGTGAGCATCGCCAAACCAAATACAATCAAATCTTGCACACCAAAGTGTAAACCAAAAATAATAAACTTTCGGGTAACAACATTGAGCATAAATAGCGGTTCGCCTTTGTAACTTAAGAAGGGCAATCCGAAAAATACGATTAAATAAAATAGACTTACGAGGGTTCTTACATTATAAAACCATCCCTTCGGTTTTTTTGCAAATATCCATTTCCTGCTACCATCTTTTTCAAGCGTTGTAATCGTATCACGGTAATTGTGTTCATCAGGATTTATTATTGCAGACATGCTTAATTTCTATTTTTTTGTAGAGTCAGTGGTATTGACGACAGTAGTACTATCATTTGTAATGGTGGTAGCATTAGCAGCCGCGTCATAAATAACACCTTGTGGTTCTTTGCCACCAGCAACATTGGTGCCTACCAGTTTGGTGAGTATAAAGGATGATACTGCTTGTATGTCTCCAGGTTTGATTTCTGATTGCCATGAACGCATACCTTTGGCAGGTACACCATACTTAATGGTTGAAAATAAACTTTTGATATCACCACCATGTATCCAATAATTATCGGTAAAGTTTGGACCTACACCACCTTGACCTTTATCGCCATGACAAGCCACACAGTTTTGAATATATATTTTTTCCCCAGCAGCTAATACTGTTGCATCACTCGATAATACCACTGTTTTTTCATCAATTGAATTACCTGCTTTTTTTAGATAAGCTTCTTTGTCCACAGCTGCTTGAGCTAATTCATTTTCGTATTCTTCAATCATCAATGGACTCGCTTCTATTACATGATAATTAATCCAGTAGGCAAATGCAGCGATTACGGTAATGATAAATATGTATTTAAGCATCGGAGGCATGCCATTGTCGAGTTCTTGTATGCCGTCATAGTCGTGGTCAGTCAGCATCTCAGCCTCTTTTTCTATAGGTAAATCGTTGCCCAACATGGTATTAAATTGTAACCATTTTGGCAATTTGCTTGCCATGGGTTGTACTAATCCTTTTTTAAGTAAATAGATATAAAGAATATAGCTTAAAACCAACAATACCAAAAATTCAAAAATTAACACAAATAACATCACCCAAAAAAGCGTTGAATCCATTCCAAACATAAGGCCAGATGAGGCTGCAGGAACTTCTGTAGTAGTCGTAACCGCATCTTGTGCATTTCCGCTGAGGGTACTCATTAAAAGAAGAATAACCATTCCTATTTTTTTATTTTCTTTTATTTTCTTCCACATTTCATTGGTATCGTTCATAACAATAGCAGAAACTATTTTACCAATAATAACGATAACAATGAGTAATATGATGATTGAAAGTAACATCAACATCACTGGCCCATTTGACCAAAAGCTTGTTTGAGCACCCGTATCAGCAGCTTTCAATGCGGTATTTATAAACAGGAGGAGAATCGTGATTAAACAGATTTTTTTTATCGAAAAAAGTATTTTCATTATGCTTGTTTTTTTAATTATCGAATGGGATATTTTTAATTTTGTCTAACGTTTTCTTGTCTGCTTTTATCACAAAGAATAACAGTGCAACAAAGAATACAAAGAATATGAGGAGTGATGCCAAGGGGAATACCCCTACACCATCTATTGTTTTGAGATAATTGATAAATTTCATGATTCGTTTATTTTACTGTTAAGGGTTGTTTGTGAATATCTGTTCCTAATCGTTGCAAATAGGCAATTAAGGCAATAATGTCTTTTTGTTCTATATTGTCAATGCCTTCTGTTTTGATCAATTTTTTTACATCATCATCTTGCATCAGCACAGTGGTGATTTCTTTAGCTTGTGCTTGTAAATCTTGTACGGCTATTTTTTCATATCCTTTTTCATACGGAACGCCAAGAGTGCGCATTGCATTGATTTTAGCTTGTGTGCTAGCTATGTCAATATTGTCATGAAACAACCATGGGTATGCCGGCATAATAGATCCAGTAGTAATCCATGAAGGTTCATACATATGTTTGAAATGCCATGAATCCGGGTTTCGGCCACCCTCTCTTTGTAAATCGGGTCCAGTACGTTTTGAACCCCATTGAAATGGATGATCATACACGAATTCACCTGCTTTAGAATACTCGCCATAACGCTCCGTTTCGTGTCTAAATGGTCGTATCATTTGAGAATGACAGTTATAGCAACCTTCTTTGATATAGATATCTCTTCCTTGCAATTCAAGGGGTGTATATGGTTTTACACTACTAATGGTTGGTATATTTGATTTCACTAAGAAGGTAGGTACAAACTCTACTACACCACCAATAATCACAACCACTAAACTTACTACCAACAATTGTACAGGTCTTCTTTCAATCCATCTGTGCCAGTATTCCCCTTCGTGACCTGATGTAGGATTTACCAAAGCAGGTGCTGACATTGCTTCTTCAGGTACTAAACTTCCTTTTTTGATGGTTTTAATTAAATTATATAACATAACGATAAAACCAGTGAGATATATGGTACCACCGATACCTCTCAACAAGTATAAAAGTTTGATACGCACTACAGTATCCATAAAGGTATAGCGAAGGGTACCATCTGGTGTAAATTCGCTCCAACTTAAACTTTGTGAAAATCCTGCCCAATACATCGGTACTGCATATAACAATATACCTAAGGTACCTAACCAAAAGTGACTATTCATCAATTTTTTTGAATGGATAGGCGTGTTGAATAATCTTGGGATTAACCAATACAACATCGCAAAAGTCAAAAATCCATTCCAGCCCAATGCGCCCACATGCACATGCGCCACAGTCCAATCAGTAAAGTGGGAGATTGCATTGACATTTTTGAGTGATAATAATGGCCCTTCAAATGTAGACATACCATATGCAGTAATGGCAACCACCATAAATTTCAAGATGGCATCTTCTCTTACTTTGTCCCAGGCACCTCTTAAGGTAAGTAAGCCATTAAACATACCTCCCCATGATGGAGCTAATAACATAATAGAAAATACAGTGCCTAATGATTGAGCCCAGTCAGGAAGTGAAGTGTATAATAAATGGTGAGGGCCAGCCCATATATATAAAAAGATTAAGGCCCAAAAGTGTACAATTGAAAGTCGATAGGAGTAAACAGGGCGGTTAGCTGCTTTTGGTAAAAAGTAATACATCACACCCAAATAAGGGGTCGTTAAGAAAAAGGCTACCGCATTATGACCATACCACCATTGTACCAATGCATCTTGAACACCTGCATACCATGAATAACTTTTAAATAATGAAACGGGCAATTCAAATGAATTTACGATGTGCAACATAGCAACAGTCACGAATGTGGCTATATAAAACCAAATACCAACATAAAGATGTTTTTCACGACGTTTGATAATGGTTCCAAACATATTGATACCAAATACAACCCAAATCAAGGCAATCATGATATCGATTGGCCATTCTAATTCAGCATATTCTTTCCCAGTGGTAAATCCCAAACAAAGGGTAACTGCAGCAGCCACAATAATCATTTGCCAACCCCAAAAGTGAATTTTACTTAAAAGATCACTAAACATACGGGCTTTAAGCAATCGTTGCAAGGAATAGTAAACGCCCATAAAAATACCATTACCTACAAATGCAAAAATGACAGCATTGGTATGCAGCGGTCTGATTCTACCAAAAGTAGTATATGGGAGTTTAAAATTTAGTGCAGGATAATAAAGCTGAAAAGCAGCTAAAACACCCACAAGCATACCAACAAAGCCCCATAGCATAGTGGCATAGGCAAAGTTTTTTACAATCCGGTTGTCGTATTTAAAATTTTCCATTTCCATATTCAATAATTGTTGTTTTTTAGTTTATTTTTTAGTTTTTGGTTTTTCGTCTTCAAATAACATTCTAATAGAAGGGGTGTGTACGTCATCAAATTGACCACTTTTGGTACTGACAATAAAGGCAATTAAGAAAGCAGTGGCTATGCTCAAACTAAATGCAATAAGTAATATCATGACAGCCATTCGTTAGTTTATTATAGGGGTCAAATGTATAGCAGTTAGGGTAGTTATTTTATGACCAAAGTCAAGTTTGTTTATGATATAAATCATATTGTTAATTTGTGTTGTTTAGCAAATAGCCTTGAAAGTAAAAAACTGGTACCTACAATGCTCACTGTACTGATCGGCATCAAAATAGCTGCAACTACAGGGGTGAGTTTACCTTGTAATGCAAAACTTAAGCCAATGATATTGTACACCAATGAAATGACAAAGCAAACTATCAGTATTGTTTTTGCTTGCGAAATGTATTTTAACAAGGATTGTATTTTACCAAGTTGTTCCACTTTTAGTATCACATCACAAGCGGGTAAAAAATTATTCTCATTTTCGATAATCGCCATTCCAATATCACTTTGTTCAAAGGCTTTTGCATCATTGAGCCCGTCGCCAATCATCATCACCGTATGTCCTTTTTGTTGTAATGCCTCTATATGTGCAGTTTTTTGCTCTGGCAATTGGTTAAAATGCAAACTATCTTCTTGGTCAAAGATGGGCTTGAGGTGGTTGCGTTCTGCATCATTGTCACCACTGAGCAAGTGTAATGTAAAATAAGATTTTAAGCGTTTCAATACTTGAAAAATATCTTTTCTATATTCATTTTTGATTTCAAAATACCCCATCACTTCATCGTCAAACGAAACATATACCTTTGTAAATCGATTTGCTTGTGATTGGGTTACATTCAACCATTTTTGGGATCCTAATTTCACTTTTCTATCACCAATAATGCCTTCTATGCCTTGTCCTTCATGAGCAATGAATTGATGTACTTCAAAAGATTCTGTTTCGTTGATATGCTTTCGAATGGCTTTGCTCAATGGATGTATGGAATGATAACTAAGCGAATAGATTTCTTTCCAAGCCCTCGGCGACAATTCCTGACCAATATACTCAACATTCGTTTTGTTTGAATGCGTGATAGTGCCTGTTTTGTCAAATACCAAAGTATCTACTTTTTTTATTTTTTCTAAAACGGAAGCATTTTTTATATACATGCCATTTTGGGCTAATATATGCAGTAAATTGCCATAGGTAAATGTACTACTCAATAAAAGAGCACAAGGACAGGCCACAATCCAAACAGTGATAAGCGCTTTAAATCCGATTTGATATTGCCCCTGAAAACACCAATAGGCGCATGCTAAGATTCCTAATATTAAGACAGTAAAGGAAAAGTAGATATTGATTTTTTCGGTGGTCAACATTTTGTTGGTCTGATACTTCTCGGCTTGTTTGCTATTCCAAAGTTGGGTAATATAGCTCTGTGAGGGTTTTTTACTGATTCTGAGTAAGCATGAACTGTTTTTTTGGATAGCTCCTGCATAGATGATTTCATTTTGGTGTTTTTCTACCCAATTGCTTTCACCCGTTACAAAACTGTAATCAAACCATGCATGTTCTTGCATCAATAATCCATCAGCAGGTACTATTTCCTGATGTCTGATAACGATTTCATCACCTATATTCACATCTGCAAGGGCAATATTTTTTTCCACCCCATTTTCATATTTATTGACTGCAATTGGTAAGTATGAGGACAGGTTTTTTTGAAATGTAAGATAGTTATATGTTTTGTTTTGAAAAAATCGACCCAGCAACATAAAAAATACAATACCACTCATACTGTCTAAGTAACCCATTCGATGATATCCTACAATTTGTACAACGCTCATCACAAATGCAATGAAAATCGCCAATGCAATCGGCACATCTATATTCATTTGTTTTTGCTTGAGTACTTGCCATGAGCTGACAAAAAACTCTGTAGCACAATAAAAAAGTACTGGAATCGAAAGGGCTAAGGCTATATAATTAAACGCATTGTTGAGCAAGGGTTCATTAAAAAAATAACCATTTGAAAAATAATCAGGTAAACTTAACATCATGATATTGCCAAAACAGAATCCTGCAATTGCAATTTTATACAAGGTTTTTCTATTGAGTTGCTTGGCTTGTTTTTTAGTTAAATCATCTAGGGACAAGTGAGGTTCATAGCCGATTTTTTTCAATAAAATTACGATCTCTTTTAACGAAATTTCTTCATGGTTATAAACGATATAAATCTCTTTTTCTAAAAAAGTTACTCGCGATGAAATGATTCCTGCCTGTAAACTATTTAGATGTTCCAGAAGCCAAATGCAAGAACTACAATGCATATTGGGTATCGAAAGTTTAAGATGTGTTTGTTTACCTTCTTTAAAAAAGATGAGTTTTTCTTGGTTATGTACTTCGTCCAAGAAATCATAATAGGTATTGAAATGTACTCTTTGTTGCGAGATACCTGGATTTTGGGTAATATTATAATAATTACACAATTGATTTTGTTGCAAGATGTCATAGACTGATTTGCAACCTGAGCAACAAAAATCTTTATCATCAAAACGAATGATCGTTGATAAACAAGCTTCACCACAATGGTAACATACTGTACTTGATATAGAAATTGTTTTTCCCATAGAACCTATTTTCATTCGGCATCACAAAGGTGAGAAGATTCGCTGAACAAAATCAAGACTAAAATCAATTACTTATATGACTTTAATCATATCGTTTTGATTTGCATTAATCATAAAGATGTGCTGTATGAAATAAATGGTCCTCATCTAATATTTTAATTCTTTTGAGTTCCAGCTCAATGATACCTTCTTTTTTAAAGTCGCTGAGTATACGAATCAACGATTCGGTGGCGGTGCCAACAATATTGGCAAGTTCTTCTCTACTCAATTTCACATTCAGGGTTTGCCCATCCTGCTCCAGGCCATATTTATTTTTCAATATCAAAATCGATTCTGCAACCCTTTCTCTTACAGGTTTTTGTGCCAGATCGCTTAATTTGTTTTCTGCTTGTTTTAAATCATTGGCCAGTAAAGTGACCATTTTTTTATAAATACCAATATTTTCATCTAATAATTTATGAATAATCGGTTTGGGTATATAACAAAGGGTTGTTTCTTCTAAGGCAGTGGCGCCACAATGGTAATTTTCATCACTGATAAGGGCTCTGTAGCCTACCACATCGGCATCATTAGCCAATCGTACAATTTGCTCCTTGCCTTCGCTCCCTCGTCTGTAAATTTTTACTTTTCCTTTTTTAATACAATAAAGACCATGCGGTTTGGTATCCTGCAAAAACAAGGATTGGCCTTTGTTTAGTTGCATCGTTATTTTTTCTGCATTGAGCAGGTTAAAATCTGTCTGATCCAAATCAGAAAATACGGACACTTTGCAATTGGGACAATGTTGACAGTCATTGCTGCAAGTGCCGATATTTTTGAATTCATTCATTTAGTCTATTTAAACAACAAGTATTAATGTGCTAAAACCTAATTAGTGTCCAAAGTTATATTAAATAAATTGATTATTTATGCTAATTTTAAGGGTGAAATGCCTACTTGCATTGCCTATTAGGGGAATTGAACTATTTTTTTTAAAAATGCGATGTTCATTTAAGATAAAAAGAATGATTAAAAAAAAGGAGCTTTCATCATACATAGAAAGCTCCTTGTCATTAAATTGAATAATATATTATACCAATGTGATTTATAAAATACGACAATATTTTTTAACTCTTAACTTGATAAATGCCGATTGAAATAATAATGAATGGTAATAAGTTAATACGTCATTTGACGATTCCTTATTGAACACAGGTATTATTTATTACAAGCTTCAAGCATTTCTTTTGCTTGTTCAGCACCCCACACTGGCATCAATTCGTTGCTTGGTTTGAATGCTGCATAAGTTTCAACGGCTTTTTCAAACAATACCTTGGCTTTGTCTTTACCGCCTCCAAAAGCCTCTGGAGTATAAAATTTTGATTGTCCTTCTAAATAATATACCCTTGGGTTATTAGGATTCATGGTTTTAGCTTTAGCAATCAATTCTGCGGCTTGTGGCCCATATTTCATACCACGGGCCATTGGATTTACATTGATACGTGCACTTTTGCACAATGATTGCAAACACAATATTTCATCATTCGATTGAATGGTGCTGGCGGTTTCTAACAAGGTTTCAGCATGATCTACAATACCATCTACTTTGTCTTTGTCTTGAATTGACATGGCTTGCATAATATAGCAAAACGAGGCATAATAGGCAGGAAGCCATTCTGATTTTTCATTGTTGGCTATGCGTTCAAACCCATTTGCTGCTGCTTGATAAGCTTCAGGTGATTTTGCATCCCCCATTTTTTGCAATAGCCCTTTCATGGCATTGGTATATTGTTCACTTGCTGCCCAGCCTGAACTTGAAAGCAACATCATTGCCAGTGCAAATATTATTTTTTTCATTTTGTACTTTTTTTAATTGTTTGCAAATATCGCATACTTTTTTAGTTCCTTACTTGTTTGACTTTATTTTATTATAAATTATTGTCAATGGCTTCTTGCGTTCTGTCAATCCCAAAACTCATAAACATCCCCAAAAATATAAATTGACGAGCTGCAGGTATGATGGCTTTACTATATAACTGGCCATTCTGATTTAAATCTTTGGCGGCATAGTTATATCCGTATATCTGCTTAAACCCAAATGGATTGTTGATACTGATTACAAAAACAGTAAAGGCTTTCTGGATGGTTTTGATATAATTGGCCGAAATGCTCAAATTGTGATAGGCAATGGTTTTGTCGCGCATAAACAAATCGGCATTGGCATTTACATCATTAGGGTTTGATGTATTGTAATTAATATAAGGTCGACCGGTTGAAAATGTATAGGTGCCATTGATGCCAAACATTTGCTTGACCCAAAATTTTTTAAACACAAAATTCGCGGTATGAGTTGCTGCGAAATCGGGTTGTACTTGTTTTAAATAATTCAGGTAATTTCTTTTGGTATCAAGCCATGAATAGGAAATCCAAAAGTCGATGCCTTTAATCGATTTTTTATCTCTGTAAAAAAGTTCGATGCCTCTTGCATAACCCTTACCTGTATTTGCAATGCCATTCAAAGCACCAGGCACCGATGTTTTGATAAGAGAGGTATAGTTTTTGTAATAGGCTTCCAGTCTAAACAATCTGTCTTTGGGTTGATACTGATAATTGACGATATAATGGTCAGCACGCATGTATTGCAGTTGGGTATTTTGAAATAAATAGGATAGTTCAGGCTTTTGATAAAAAAGGCCATATGCTACAGATATCTGACCTCGTCTGTTAAGTTTATAAGCCGCAGAAATACGGGGTGCGATATTAAATTTATTAAGTAAAGATGAGTATTCACCTCTAACGCCAATTTTTCCAGCGATGTCGTTGGTAATATAAATGTCACTTTCGGCAAATACAGCACTTAAGTTTTCATTTAGTTGTATGGGTGTATAATCAATGATTGATACCAAAGGTTGATACTTTACCAATGTTTTTTCCTGGTTGTAAATGTGTTCAACCCCAAAACGAATGGTATTGAGATTGTTGAGACTTTTTTCTAAAACGATTTTCCCCGATGCTAATACATTGCCATTTTTGATACCTAAGTCTTCGCGGTATTTAAACTGACTATCATTCGTCACTACACCATTTTCGAGTATTTTGAGTACAATGTCGTCATGATTGCTACTGATACAAGCTCCTACATTGATTTTCCAGTCTTTTTTGAAAAACTCTTTATATGAAAAATTAGCATAGACATTTTTATTTTTAATGCCAAATTGGTCTTGATAACGTTTGTTTTCATTTTCATAATCAAGGCTAGTGACATTTTCACGTTGTATATCAATGTTGGTATGATTGAGGTATCCATAAAATTTAAAGATACCCGTTTTCGATGTTTTGATTCTATAATTTACATCCACTTGGTGTACCGTTGGTGCAGTATTATATTGTACATTTTGCTTTATCAGCCAAAAATAAGGAGTCAGGTTGGTATAGTTATAACCGATGCCATAAGAGCTGTTTTTATTTTTTGCCAGTTGCTGAAAACTCCCACCAAGACCTACGGAAGAAAGGTTGAGATTGGCAGAAGAACGATCAGGCAAATCGATGGTTTCTAATATGACGGCCGATGATAAGGCTTGTCCATAAAGTGCCGAATAGCCTCCTGTGCTAAATACAGTACCTTTAAATATAAATGGACTAAAGCGACCTCTTGCGCCCAAATCGGGTATGGAAGCCGAAAAGGCATTACGAACCCATGTGCCGTCAATAAAAGTTTGCGTTTCGGCTCCCGTGCCACCCCGCACAAACAATCCTTCTCGATCGTTGGTTTGTTGTGCCCCTGGCAATGTTTTCAATGCACCATAGCTATCACCATTGCTTCCTGCAGTGGTCACAATATCTAATGCTTTGAGTACAGTGCCTTTTTTTTCATCACTTGCCTCGAATGAACCTGCACTGATCACAACTGCTTTGAGGTCGTTTATTTTTTCTTTAATAGAAAAATTAACGATGACGTTTTTAGCATTGAGTAATACCTTTTTTTCTTGTGGTACATAGCCAATATAGGTTGCTGTAATGATCACAGAATCTTTTTCGCTGGTTTCAAAACTAAATTCACCTGTTGCATTTGAAGTAGCACCATCATAACTATTTTTAACAGCTATATTGACTCCTATCAAGGCTTCCCCTTTGGTATCTGTGATTTTGCCTTTGATGGTAGTCTGGGCAAAGCTGGTATTTACCATCAGGAGTAATAAATAAAAAATCTTTTTCATTGAAAAAATAAAGGGCAAATTTAGATTGATTTTTTAATTCCATTTTAAATATTATAGCTAATACCTTTATCCAATTACTATGGGATATAAAATCTAAAATATTATTACTACAATTTGTCTATTTCATTTATTCGTTTGGTATATTTTTATTTGCTGTAAGACATTAGCCTATTTTTTTAAATATTCTTCCGTTGTATAGCTTTTATGAACATAGATGTTTTTATTTTTCCCAATCACAAATTCTGATACCCCTGTATGTGATTTGTTTTTAGGATGCCAATCGTAGGTATAACCAAGTTGTGTCCATGGGTATTGATTGTAAAGTCCATTGGCATAATATCTGTCTATTCTGCCTTTATTAAACCATTGAATATAGTCATTGTCTGTAGAGTCTTTCGATGAAAAGCTGCAATTACATTGTTGATCAGTAATTTCTTTATCCGGACATGGTCTAAACAAGTCGACCGGACGGACCCAAAATTCAATAAAAATACAGTTTTGTGCACTAGGCGGTAAACCCAATAGTTGCTTTAGTCTCATGGCTTGATCTTGGACTTTTACATGTTTCATTTTGTTATACAATTCGGGTACTGTTGTTACCCATGTTTCATACATACCTGTATTGTATAGGCCTTCTGCAGGATAGTAATTTTTTGCCTTCCATGTTAGCATCAACACATAATCTTCCTGATTAATTGTTTTCCAAACAAGCGAAGGATTCTCTTTTGTAATTTCAATTAATTTCCTGGTTTTTTGTGGAGTGGCATACATCGAGTTCTCAATGGCTTTTCTATAATATTGCTCCTGACGTGCAGGGTGGAGTGTATTGCAAGCATTGGCAACAATAACAAGAACGAGAAAAAAGGAATAAATACGAATCATAGAGCGTAAAAATATGCACACAAAGTAAAAAAATCATGGGAGAGATAGGAGCTTCTTTTTTATAAATGTGAAAACCAATTTAAAATGATTGCACGATGTTTGATTTCAGACCGTTTGTTGCATATCCATTTGATTATTCACTTCTGTTAAGGTGTAATACAAAAAGTCGTTTTCATTTGAAACTGCTCAATCTGAGCTTTCACTTACTTTTAAAATAAAAATGAATGATACCTGTAAATAAGGAAACATCATACCGATTCATATGATGTCATTATTAAAAACAGCAACTTGTAATAAAAATTGAACTGCATTCATAGTTCTTAATGTGACGAATGGCTTGGCATACAGCTATCTTGTGATACATATACTCGTTTTGCATGCAATTGTGAAATATATTTTATCTTTGGCCGCTTTCAGCAACAGGCAAATTTTATATGCAATACAATTATAGAGATATAGAAAAAAAATGGCAGGCAACTTGGCGTGAACAACAATCCTATAAAGTAACAAACGACTTTAGCAAGCCAAAATGTTATGTTTTAGATATGTTTCCTTATCCCTCAGGAACTGGTTTGCATGTGGGTCATCCCTTAGGATATATTGCCAGCGATATTTATGCTCGATATAAAAGATTAAAAGGATTTAATGTACTTCACCCTATGGGGTTTGATGCTTTTGGCTTGCCTGCCGAGCAATTTGCCATTGAAACTGGTCAACATCCTGCTATAACCACTGAAAAGAATATTGCCCGTTATAAAGAGCAACTCAATAATATTGGGTTTTGTTTTGATTGGAGTCGGGAAGTGAAAACCGCTGACCCTGCCTATTATCATTGGACCCAATGGATATTTCTCCAATTATACAATAGCTGGTACAATACAGATACCAATCGGGTAGAACCAATAGAGGGATTAGAAACCCAACTTAAGCAGGCAAATCATGAGATGAGCGAACAGACATTGCAACATCAATTGATGCAACATCGATTAGCCTATCGGGCAGAAAGTTATGTAAACTGGTGTGAAGCGCTGGGTACTGTACTTGCAAATGATGAAGTGGTGAATGGGGTATCAGAAAGAGGTGGACATCCTGTAGAAAGAAGATTGATGAGTCAATGGTTTTTGCGTATAACCGTATTTGCCGAACGTTTACTCGAAGGGCTTGATCGTGTTGACTTTCCTGACAGTTTAAAAGAAATGCAACGCAATTGGATTGGGAAAAGTGTTGGTGCTGAGCTTGTATTTCAATTAGCAGGAAGTCATAATGAAAATATCAATCATTTAAAGGTGTTTACCACCCGACCCGATACCGTTTTTGGGGTGTCATTTATGGTATTAGCTCCTGAACATGAATATGTGCAAAGCATTACCACCCCTGCACAACAAGAAGCAGTGAAAGCCTATCAAAAATATGTGACTTCAAGAAGTGAAAGAGAGCGTCTTGCAGAGACCAAAAAAGTGACAGGTGTATTTACAGGGGCTTATGCGATTCACCCATTTACCAAAAAGGAAATTCCCATTTGGATTTCAGAATATGTATTGGCAGGATATGGTACTGGTGCTATTATGGCAGTGCCTTGTGGAGACGAACGTGACTATGCCTTTGCGACCTTTTTCAACTTAGACATACCCAATATTTTTAAAGACATTGATATCAGTGAAAAAGCATACACTGAAAAAAATGCACTGATTGCCCATTCGTCTTTTTTAAACGATTTATCGGTGAAGGAAGCTTCTAAAGTAGCTATTGAACAAATAGAATCCCTGCAAATAGGTACAAGAAAGGTTAATTATAGAATGCGCGATGCAGGCTTTAGCAGACAACGGTATTGGGGAGAGCCTTTTCCTATTCGTTACGATAAGGATGGTATTCCCCGTGCATTACCTAATGAGGAACTGCCACTCCACCTGCCCTATCTGGAAACGTATAGCGCAGGTCCTAACGGTAAAGGGCCCTTAGCCAATGCAAGTGATTGGGTTAACACAGCAGAAGGTGAGCGCGAAACCGATACCATGCCAGGATTTGCCGGTAGTAGTTGGTATTATCTTCGATATATGGACCCACACAATGAAACTACATTTTGCGATAAAAAAATAAGCGATTACTGGAATCAGGTAGACGTATATGTGGGTGGGGCAGAACACGCTGTGGGGCATTTATTATATTCTCGCATGTGGTGTAAAGCCTTATACGATTTAGGTTATATTCATTTTGATGAGCCTTACAAGAAGTTGATCAATCAGGGAATGATACAAGGCAATAGCCGATTGGTCTATAGAATTAAAAATACCAATACGTTTGTTTCTGCCGGTTTAAAAGAGCAATACGAAACCGACACTTTATATGCAGAATATCGTTTTTGCAATGGTTTCGAATTAGATATTCAACAATTTAAAGCTTGGCGTGAGGAATATGCCGATGCAAGCTTTATACTCGAAGAGGGTAAATACATATGTGGTGGCCTTGTGGAAAAAATGAGTAAACGACTATATAATGTAGTGAATCCAGATGATATTATTGAACAATATGGTACGGATACTTTTCGCATGTACGAAATGTTTTTAGGTCCATTGGAAGTGAGTAAACCCTGGGACACCAAAGGTATAGAAGGTGTTCATCGTTTCCTGAAAAAACTATGGCGTTTGTATGTTGATGAATTAACAGGGATTCATATTTCTGCAGAAGAACCTACAAATGATGAATGGAAAATCCTTCATCAAACCATTAAGAAAATTAGTGGAGATATTGAACAATTTGCATTTAATACCTCAGTAAGCCAATTTATGATTGCTGTGAATGAGCTTAGTAGACTCAAATGCAACAAACGTGCAATTTTACAGCCTTTATTAGTCACACTCACACCTTTTGCCCCACATATTGCGGCAGAACTTTGGCAAATGATGGGTAATGATACCTCAATCTTAGATGCACCATTCCCAGCTTTGGAAGAAAAGTATTTAATAGAGAATACCTATAAATACCCTGTTGCCATTCAAGGTAAAGCCAGAACTGAGATGGAATTTGCACTCGATATGTCAGAGGCTGACATTCAAACTGCAGTGTTGGCCAATGAAATTGTCGCAAAATGGATAGAGCATAAACCTGTGAAGAAATTTATATTCGTAAAAGGTAAAATGATCAATGTAGTAGTATAAATTGCTACTAATCATTTTATGTATGATCCTCAATTTTTTTAAAGCATTTATAACATTGATTATTGATTTGATCTATCAATCAGAAATATATGATGTGAAACCTTTGTGAAATACTTGCTACCTATGATTCAAGTTGTATTTTCGCACACACAATGATGCTTCGATTCATTCAGATTTTAATGATAGCTTTAACTACACTCACTACTCAGTGGGCTTACGCACAAACCAACATAAAAGGTGAAGTAAGGGATATGGCTAATAATAGTTTGATGGAAAATGTAAATATCAAGAATATTTATACGCAGCAAGGTTTGACGGTACAATCAGATGGTCAATTTACCATACCCGTCAAGAAAGGGGAGTTGATTGAGTTTACGAAAGTAGGTTATCAAACAGTTCGTGTACGAATACTCAGTGAAAAAGAACCTGAATTTTACAAAATTATCATGAATAAAGCCCCTATAGAACTGCGTGAAGTAGACATTAGGGGTAAGCCACTTGATTATAAAAAAGACAGTATTCGATACCGTAAAACCTATGATATTGTGATGCGTAAAGAACATAAAGATGATGTAGATATGCGAAGTATGCCTCTTGCCATGTTAAGCAAAAAGAACAGGCAGGAATGGGCTTTTCAGGAAATGTATGCGCAATGGGAGCAAGAAAAATACATCGACTTTGTATTTAATGATAAGTTGGTGAGTCGCATTACTTATTTACAAGACGAAGACCTCAAAACGTTTATGCGTTTGTACAGACCACAATATGAATTTTTACGAAATGTGTCGGAGTATGAATACCTCGACTATATAAAAAGTTGCTACTACCATTATAAAAAGGCTAAGAAGTAACTCCTTTCTTCATCAAGTATTAAGATTGTTTTGACCAAAATTATTTATTACATAGCCTAAAAAAAGGCTATAATGCCTGAATACATTGATTTTTAGCATAATATCATTTCACTAAATATAATGTGTCGCTGGTATTATTTATAATTGTTTCCAAATTTTTCACTCCAATTAATTTTATCGCCTGCTTGTCCTAAACCAAAGAGTCTGTTTAATGCGAAATTGATCCCTACCTCACTATAAGCCCCAGATATATGATAATAAGATTGGGCAAAATGAATGATAAATTTATTGAGGTATAATCCGCCACCAAAAGAAAATCCTGATAACCCTTTTTTCTCAGTGAGGGCTAGCTCTGACCTGCGGAGGTGATTATAACCCATACTAATTTCAAGACGCTTGCCCAATTGAAGGTCTAAGGCAAATACGAAATGTCTAAATAATTTATCGGCAAAGTAAGTTTTCTTTTTGGTGTCCTGGGTATTGTCATTAAATAAAAGTGTATTGTCTACCTGGTCTGCTGGATTATCATACCGGATGTCCCATTTATACAAATGGTGAGCAAGCATACTTAAAGCAAATGGAGCTTTTTTAAATTTCTTCATAATGCCGATTTGCAAATCGATGGGTAAGGGTTGTGACCCAGTTTGTACATCATATTTTTTTAATTGTACCCCAGCATTTTTAACAACTGCGCCAGCATAAAGCTGGTTATTGGTATCGGCATAAACAATACCGATATCTGCAAGCAAGGCAGCCGATTTATTTTCTATAAGGTTTGAATGAGCATATTTCAATGCAACGCCATAACGCCATCTTTCCAAATACGCTCGTGAAGCATTGATCGTAATGGCATAGTCAGCCGCTTTAGCGGTACCGTTTATATTCCCTAAATTATCAGTAAGTTTAAAACTACCATAATCAAGATATTGAATACCCAAACCAAAGGTGGTTTGAATATTTTTTGCATGATGGGCATAATACAAATTGCTGACTTTGGTACCTGCATAATAAATATTGTAGTTGAGCCCCAGTTGTGCATGAAATTCAGGTCGTAATAATGCAGGATTTGCAGTGCTCATCATAATATCTTTTGAGGCGTTTGCCACTGACATCCCACCTACGGCAGTAATATGTGGACTTTGCGCTAAACGCAGGAATTCAAAAATATGCTCTCCACCATTGACTTGTGACGAAGCCATGTAAGACAAAAAACAACCTAAAGACACAAATAAAAATCTCATACTGGAATCTTTAACGAATATTTCCCAAATATATTTTATTTTCAACCAATAATCTTGCTTAGCATTGCTTATTCTGAATTTATTTTATGAGTGCCAACAATAAAATCGTTTTTATTACATTGACATTAGCAGTGATTGTATCCTTGTTTTTTTATGAAAGATACTATGTAACACAGCCTGTCCTTTATCCTGATTTTGGTATCACCATTCCCGCAGGGTATACTACGCATGGCATTGATGTATCGCGTTATCAGCGAAAAATAAACTGGGATGAAGTTGTTCAAATGCGCGATAAGGGTCAACGTATTTCGTTTGCTTTTGTGAAGTGTACAGAAGGTACCACCATCATAGATCCTTTTTATAAAAAAAACTGGGAGCAACTTAAAGAAAAACGCCTTTTGAGGGGTTGTTATTTATATTTTCACCCCAATAAAAAAGCAAAACAACAAGCTGAATTTTTTATCAAACATGCAGATTTAGTAACGGGTGACTTACCTCCCGTGATTGATATTGAAGAAACCCATGGAATGAATGCCCAAAAAATACAAGCATCGCTTAAAGAATGCATCGATATTTTAGAAGCTCATTATCATGCAAAGCCTATCATTTATACAGGGGCTGATTTTTATGAACATCATTTACAACATCAATTTGATTCGTATCCTTTATGGGTGGCACATTACGAACAGCCTTCAGCACCCCGTATTCAGCGCGATTGGCTTATATGGCAACACAATTGCAAAGGAAGGGTAAACGGCATCAGGGGTGAAGTCGATTTTAATGTTGTAAATGGTAATCTGACTTTATTGCAAAGTCTATGTCTTTAAAACGAAGTCTATTTTTTAGTCAATTTTCCGCTTTGAATAACTTGATTTGCCTGGCTTATATTAAATAAATAATTTCCACTTGCTAAGGAGCTTACATCAAAGGTATTCAACATGTGATCGATAGCGAAAGTATTTACCTTATGGCCATTCATATCTAAAACCTGAAGTTGATAATGAAGTGGATCATCGGGCTTTAAATTCACATGTAATTCATTTTCTAACACCGTTGGATATACCGCGGCTACTTTTTCTGACAGTAAATATTGTGAAGTACCATTGGGGGCCGAAATCATAATATCATCTACAACCAACCATGAGCCAGCTGTCAAATTAGCAAAGGCAGGAGTTTGGTCAATAATGAAATTAGCACTGGATGAAATGAGCACCCTTAATTTAGTGGTATTAAAAGTAGGATTTTGCATGACAAATGGAATGGTAATTTGAGTGAAATTACTGATTGCACTTCCCAATACCGTATCTGCGATTGACACAATTGAATCAGGTCCGTCTGAATCGTCAATAGCCAAAATGGTAATTTCAGTAGAATCGCCAGCGGCTGGGCCGTTTTTAATCCACATGGTTGCTACATAAGGGTTATAAGTAAATGGAGTGCCACCTGTATAGATAAAAGCACCTGTCAATACATCTACATTGATAATAGAGTTGCTTGCCAAACAGGGCATAGGTCCTGCTGCAATAAATCCATTCAAGGCATCTTGATTTTGCGTAGTTACCCTTAATGCCGTTCCGGTACCGCCATTGCCGGGTATTTCTTTTGATACCTGAGGTACAAAGGTGCCTGTAGGATTTGACAATGCGCCATAATATCCAATTAAGGAATCAGTACCGCCCCATCCATTCGGAATAGTGAGTGATAATAATCCACCATTGTAATTATGCCAATTTTCAAAATTACTAATTTGCTGGGCTTGCATGTAAATGCATGAAACACTCAAGATAAAAAGAAGGAGAATTTTTTTCATAACTGATGTTTTTTATTGTGGATGTAAATAATAGCTCATTTTTTATACTAACTGCGCAAGGCATTCCTGTATAGCTTCAAAGTTAGGGAGTTCACCTGCACTTTCTAATACTTCAGCGTACTGAATATTGCCATCTTTGTCTACAATAAATGCAGCACGTTTTGATACTCCCTGCATTTCAAATGAAAACATTTCATATAGACAGCCATAGTCTTTACAAGCTGTTTTATTAAAATCAGAAAGTAAGGTAAAGTCTAAATTATTTTCTTTTTTAAAACGGTCAAGCACAAATAAAGAATCGACAGATATGCCGATGATTTCTGCATTAAATCCATTGTAAAGGCTCATATGGTCGCGCATATGGCACATTTCTGTAGTGCATGTGCCTGTAAAAGCCAATGGGAAGAAAAGAATAACCACATTTTTCCCTTTATAGTCTGAAAGAGAAATTTTGTTTTTTTCGGTATTAAATAAGGTGAAGTCTGGTGCTTGTTGCCCAATCTGAATGTTCATGTTATTAAATTATTATTCAAAAGTATATCAAGTTCATCTTATTTCCCAAATTTATTCATAAGGTTATTTAAGTTTTTTGATTATTCAATTTCTTTTGTTTAACATTGTAAATATTAATTTCTTACACATTGACAGAGCAACTTGTAAATTTAGAAACCATTAATCCCATTGAATTTTTTGGTGTAAACAACAATAAATTTGACATCCTAAAAAAGAAGTTCCCACTTTTGAAAATTCTTTCGCGTGGCTCAATCATCAAGTTGACAGGACAAGCGGATGAAGTGGCCATGGCAAAAGAAAAGATTGGATTGATTGTACAATATCTTGAACGGAATGGTCATTTATCAGAAAATTATTTTTCAAAAATATTGGGAGATGATGATGGCATCATAGACGAAAAAATAGTAGAAGATAGTGGTAATGATATCATAGTATTTGGACAAAACGGTAAAATCATCAAAGCCAAAACCCGTAACCAAAAATTGATGGTACAAATGGCTGAAAAAAATGACATCATTTTTGCTGTAGGACCTGCTGGTACTGGTAAAACCTATACCGCAGTTGCTTTGGCAGTCAGGGCATTGAAAAACAAATCTGTTAAAAAAATTATCCTCACACGTCCAGCTGTGGAAGCAGGGGAGAGTTTAGGTTTTTTGCCTGGCGATTTAAAAGAAAAAATAGATCCTTATCTCAGACCCTTGTATGATGCATTAGATGATATGATACCTGCCGATAAGCTTAATTATTATATGACCAATCGTGTGATAGAAGTGGCACCTTTAGCTTACATGCGTGGACGCACCCTCGACAATGCATATATTATACTTGATGAAGCGCAAAACACCACTGAATTGCAAATTAAAATGTTTTTAACCCGTATAGGACCTTCCGCTAAAGCAATCATTACTGGTGATATGACTCAAATCGACTTACCCAAAAATCAAGTAAGTGGTTTGGGTAGGGCCATTCATATATTGCGAAACATCAATGGCATAGCACATATCGAGCTTGATGGTGAGGATGTGGTGAGACATAGGCTGGTAAAAGAAATCATAAAAGCCTACGATAGAGAACATGTAGAAATTGAAAAAAGAAAGGATGCCCAAACAAAATAAAGCCTGGTTTATCATCATATATTTTATATGGATTGCAATCATTTCATGTAGCAATGAAACATCAACACAGCTTTTGCCAAAAGATTCTGTTCAAACCGCTGCAAATGCTACAAAGCTTAAAGATAGTGCAAAAGTCTTTTTAACCGATGGATGTATTGTATTGCGAAGGGGCAATGATATTATCAGCGAAATGTTTTCAAAATTAAATCAAACTGATTGTTCCTATTCTCATTGCGGTATTGCTTTTCAGGAAAATGGCAAATGGTTTGTATATCATTCCATTGGGGGTGAAGACAATCCAGACCAGAAAATGAAAAAAGAACGTTATGAAAATTTTATTTTACCCGCTCAGAATAAAGGATTTGGGATTTGTCAATTGACCCTCAAAAATGCTCAAATTGATAAGCTACATGTAATATTAGATTCCCTTTACCAGAAAAAAATACCATTTGATATGAAATTTGATTTGCAAAGTGACGATAGGTTGTATTGTGCTGAAATGGTGTACAAATCTATTCAACAAGCCACCCAAAATGATACTTTCTTTCAGATTACCGATCATAAAGGATTCAAATTTGTATCTACAGATAATATTTTTGTCAATAAACAAGCCCAATTACTTTGTCGTATTAACTATTAATCATACTTTTGCAACTTTAAAAAATAAAACTATAAACATGAAAAAAATTATTTTATCAATTGCTGCTATTGCCTTATTAGCAATCACAATAGTAAGCTGCGGAAGTAAAAGCAGTCCAAAAGAAGTTGCTGTAAGCTTTACAAAATCATTAAACAGTATGGATTTTGAAGCAGCAAAAAAATTAGGCACTCCTGAAACAGGAAAAATGCTTGATATGTTGGCTTCTTTCTCTAGTATGATGCCTGATTCATTAAAAGAACAAGCTAAAAATTATAAAATCGAAGCTAAAGACGAAAAAATTGATGGCGATAAAGCAACTGTAACCGTAACAAACGGTGAAAAAGGTGAAGAAAAACTTGACTTAGTGAAAAAAGATGGCAAATGGTTAGTAAACATGAGTAAAGAAGGTATGGGTGCTGGCGAACCAGCAGTTGCACCGGCTGATGGCGAAGTACCAGTAGACGAAGCAATGCCTACTACAGAAGGAAAAGATTCAGTGAAAGTTGAAACAAAATAATCAAGCTCACATATTTTATAAAAAGGCTATCTGTAATGACAGATAGCCTTTTTCTTTATCATTCATTAATAAGAATCATTTGAAATGAAACTATCTGTTAATATCAATAAAATTGCTACCCTCCGAAATGCTCGTGGTGGTAATAATCCTGATGTAATTAAAGCTGCAACCCATTGCGAAATGTTTGGTGCTGACGGTATTACCGTACATCCCCGTCCTGATGAAAGACATATTCGATACGATGATGTCAGGGCAATCAAAAAGGCAATCAACGTCGAGTTTAATATCGAAGGAAATCCGCTTGAGCAGTCATTTATTGATCTTGTACTGGAGGTAAAACCCACTCAGGTAACCCTGGTACCTGACAGTTCACAACAAATAACCTCAAATCATGGTTGGGATACCCAAAAGCACAAAGTTTTTTTAACTGAAATGGTAGCCTTATTTACTGCTCAGGGTATACGTGTATCCATTTTTGTAGACCCCCATATTGGCATGATTGAACATGCAAAAGAAACAGCAACACATCGTGTGGAATTATATACTGAAATGTATGCCAAGCAATTTATCACACACCCATCAAATGCTATCAGTCAATATGTGCTTGCCGCACAGAGGGCATATGAATTAGGGATTGAACTCAATGCCGGACATGATTTAGATTTACACAATTTAACTTATTTTGCGACGCATATACCTCATTTAAAGGAGGTTTCTATTGGTCATGCCCTCATCAGTGACGCCCTTTATCTAGGTCTCGAAAATACCATTCAATTATACAAAAGATGTTTGCAATAGCCAATGCCTTGTTTTATTTTTACCAATCATGAATATTGCATATAATCAGTCGCTTTTAGGGTATAATACATTTCATATCGACGAAATGGCAAGTGAGGTTAGCATCATTGAGGATGAACAACAATTGTTTGAATGCTTGCAATATATCAATAAAAATCAAAAGCCCCTTTTTATCATTGGTGGTGGTAGTAATATATTGCTTACGCATAGAGTAGAAGGTTTGACGATTGTCAATAAAATCAAAGGGATAGAAGTAATACAGGAAACAGATGAATTTGTAGATATTAAAAGTATGTCTGGCGAAAACTGGCATGCATGCGTTCGTTGGTGTGTAGAGAAAAATTATGGGGGACTTGAAAATTTATCCCTGATACCTGGTACTGTTGGTGCAGCTCCAATCCAAAATATTGGTGCCTATGGGGTAGAATTGCAGGAAGTATGTTTATCTGTAGAGGCTATTCATATACATACCTTACAGAAACGAATATTTCAACATCATGAATGTGCTTTTGGGTACCGTGATAGTGTATTTAAACAGCAGGAAAAAGGAAACTATTTCATTTTGTCTGTTACGATGCGTTTGCAAAAAAATCCCACATTTAATATCGCTTATGGAGATATTCAAAAAATATTGGCACTTGATTTCAACAATATCCTTTCTATTAAAAATATTTCGGATGCGATTATTAAAATTAGAAAGTCTAAACTTCCCAATCCTGATGAAATAGGGAATGCCGGGAGCTTTTTTAAAAACCCCGTTATTGCAAATGCACAAGCTGAAAGCTTAAAAAATCAATATCCCAATATGCCCATGTATGCCTTCGCTACTGAAACTAAAATACCAGCAGCATGGCTTATAGAACAATGTGGATGGAAGGGTTATCGTAATGGGAATTATGGGGTGCATACCCAGCAAGCCTTGGTACTTGTGAACTATGCAAATGCCCATGGCCATGATATCGTTGATTTATCTACAAGCATTATAACATCTGTACAACAACGATTTAACATTCAATTAGAGCGTGAGGTTAATATCTGGTAAAAAACAAGTCGCCTAACATTTCATTATGTTTATGGAAACCTAATAAAGCATTCAGCCTTCATACTTGGCTTATTTTTGCAAACAATAAAAAAAGATTTATGAATATGATCAAAAAATTTTATTTTAGTATACTGGGTTTGGCTTTCATCATGTGTCTTTTTTCTTTTACGAATATTAAAAAAGTTGCCGAAAATAAATGGAATGGGGTAGCAAGTTATTATCATGCTAAATTCCATGGCCGAAAAACAGCTACAGGGGAAGTTTTCAGCAATGCTAAAATGACTGCAGCCAACAATTTTTTAAAATTAGGTACGCTTGTCAAAGTAACAAATCTTACAAGTGGCAAAAGTGTGATTGTAAAAATCAATGATCGTATGAATGCAAACAATCATCGATTGATAGACTTGTCGCAAGCTGCAGCAAAAAAAATAGGTATTGTTCAACAAGGTGTTGGGAATGTATCTATTGAAGTGTTAAGTGCAGCTACTGACTATCTTGCAAATCGCTAATTTTTTAATACCTTGTGAGCATATTCACTGCTATCGCCTATATTATACATCATTATTTATGTTTGGTATGCTACGGTATTAATAATTTGTTTCTTGGTATACGAATCAATGAATATTGGCTAGGTTAAAAAATGAAAATCTTTATGATAAAATATTTTCTTATATTATGGATGTGCATGATTGGTTTGAGCGTGTTGGCTCAACAAAAAACAGGCATCGCTAGTTATTATCATTCAAAATTTGAAGGAAGGAAAACGGCAAGTGGTGAAATTTTTTGTCATAAAAAACTCACGGCTGCATCTAATCATTACAAACTGGGTGAATGGGTAAAAGTGACCAATGTTGAAAATGGGAAATCGGTTTATGTTTTGATCAATGATCGAATGGCAAAAAACAGCAGTCGTTTGATTGATTTAACCCAATGTGCTGCAAATAATTTATGTTTTATGGGTAAAGGACTTTGTAAAGTGAATGTAGAACGAGTGCCAAATGAGCCAAGTACTGAACTGACAAACCTTGAAAATCCTATCGACAGTCTGCGACTAAATAAATGATCAAGGAGCGTCAATGCTTGGTTGCAAACCATTGTCGTGATTGATGATTGAAGCATATTTTTGAATTGTTGAATGCCTTCTTCAAGCATGCTATTCAAATTTCTGTTATTTTATGGTAGCCTAAACATCTCTTTAAAAACAATCTTATTGTGTTGAATCTCAATAGATAACAATTCATTGCAGTTTATATTTCATTATTTTCAATTAAAAAACTACTTTAGCGCACAGTAATCAGCAAACGATATGCAATACGAAATAAAACAAAGTGGTAAATTTAAATTTGTTCAAGAAGGTAGCGGCGAAAGCCTGGTGCTTTTACATGGGTTATTTGGTGCATTGAGTAACTTTAAAGATTTAGTAGATTTTTTTAAAGAAAAGTATACAGTATATATTCCCATGTTACCTTTATACGACCTGACAAATTTTGACACTTCAGTGTCGGGGCTTGCAAAACATGTCGCAAAGTTTATAGACGCTAAAAAACTAAGCAATGTACATTTATTGGGAAACTCATTAGGAGGTCATATTGCCTTAGTATATTGCCTTGCACATCCCGACAAAGTAAAAACCATTACGCTTACAGGTAGTTCTGGTTTGTTTGAAAATGGGATGGGTGAAACGTATCCTAAAAGAGGTGATAAAGATTATATACGCAAAAAAGTAGAACTTACGTTTTACGATCCTAATTCAGCCACAGATGAGTTGGTAGATGAGGTTTACAATATTGTCAATAACAGACTTAAAGCAGTGAAAATTATTTATCTCGCAAAGTCGGCGATACGTCATCATTTAGGCGAGGAATTAAAAAATGTAAAACAACCCGTTTGTCTTATCTGGGGCAAAAACGACACAATTACCCCTCCTATGGTAGCTGAAGAATTTAAAAAATTATTACCCAATTCTGAATTACACTGGGTTGATAAATGTGGACATGCACCTATGATGGAAGTACCTAAGGAATTCAATATTTTATTGAGCGACTTTTTAAACAAACATGCGTAATGATTATTTTCAAAAATAATCACGCTTTTTACCATTACAATTACTCATTTTTACGTCATAGATAAGAAGTGAATATCAAAAAATTAATATCGTACGACCTACCTGCCTTATCATTAGAAGATAGTGGGGAAAAAGCTTTGCATTTGATGAATGAATATCGGGTATTTCATCTGCCATTGGTACAACGTGATAATTATATTGCCTTGATATCAGAAGATGATTTACTGGATTGGGATACCCCTGAAGAACCCTTGTCGTTGGCCGAGTTTTTAACATTTCGACCTGCTATCGCCGAAAATACCCATGCTTTTGAGGCAATGAAAGTTGTCAAAGAATTTAGTTTATCGGTATTGCCGGTGTTAGATCAGCATCAACATTATCTAGGCTTGATTACCATTGATGGCTTGCTCAGTTTTATTGCCGATACCAATGCAGTAAAAGAGCCAGGTGCTATTATTGTGTTAGAAATAGAGCAAAAAAATTATTCGATGTCAGAAATTGCCCGAATTTGTGAAAGCAATGATGTGACGATATTATGCAGTTTTGTAAAAACAGTGAATGAAACAGGTTTGCAATGGGTCACTTTAAAATTAAATAAAGCGGATGTGCAGTCCTTAATGGCTACTTTTGAAAGATATAATTATGTGATTGCAGAAGTGTTTGCTTCTGAAAATAATAAAGAAAATCTACAAGAGAACTTTGATATGCTAATGCATTATCTGAATGTATAAAAAAAAAGAAAGCCTTATGCTTTCTTTTCTGTTTTTTGAACAGTTACTTTTTTGGTTTTGCTACTTCTAAATTTACCAAATGATCCTTTGAAAATTTTTCCAGCTTTTGTTTTTTTATCACCTCTTCCCATAATATTTTTTTTTGAACTGCAAATATACACGTAATACTTTAATAAATAGGCATAAAAAAACTGAGAATATTCTCAGTTTTTTTATGAATAATATTGATTAGATATTATTTTTTTGCTTTTGCACTTGCAACTGTTGCACTCAAATCTTTACCAGCTTTGAATTTGGCAACTTTTTTTGCTGCAATTTTAATTTCTTTTCCTGTTTGAGGATTGCGGCCTGTTCGTGCTGCACGTTTAGATACTGAGAAAGTACCAAAACCTACCAATGTCACTTTATCTTCTTTCTTTAAGGCTGCAGCTACTGAGTTGCAAAATGCGTCTAATGCTACGCCTGCTTGTGTTTTTGTGCAATCGGCTGCTTTTGCCATTGCTTCAATTAATTCAGCTTTGTTCATGTTTTTTAATTTTATTGTTTGTAAATAATTATTTAGAGTGCTAAATTACTAAGTTTTATTAGAATCCAAAACATTTTTTTCGCTGAAATGCCTATAAATAAAGGATTTGCACAAATTATTAACAGTTGTTCAAACATTAATTTCTTTCAAAACCCTATAAACATTGGTTTTAGACCTTAAATATGCTTTTTTAAGATGGTTCTAAATGCAATAAAACGATCACCAAATTTATCCATTCCTTTTTGCCTAAGCATGGGTGCAAATGCCTCTATATAAGCTTCATAACGATCTATACTGTCTGTAAAATATTGTGCAATAAACGTTTTACTCCCTTCTTCAGTCGGTTCTATTAATTCTAAAAACGAATACGAATCAAACATGCCTGTGGCCACTACTTCTTTCAGGTGTTCTTCCTGCATCCAGGTTAGCCATTCTTGTTCAATGTCAATATCTATTTTGATGGTTACGTTGTATATATACATTTAATTTGTTTTATTTTTTTCAAGAATGAAATCTTCGTTTTTTGCATATTTTTCAATGAAACGAAACATTTATCGGCTCATTTTCATTGACATAATTCTTTGATAACTCTCATCAATTCTTTCTAAGCTAATTTCATGATTCAAAACCATTTTTTTAATGCTTGCATGAATATTGGCTGGGGTATATTGTGTTGCATTTTCGATATTATTACTAAAAATAAAAATATCAACACCCGCTAAAATGCCGAGTCGAATACTTTCCTTTAATCCATAATATTTACTGATGGCATGCATTTGCATATCATCGCTAATGACTACTCCCTGATAACCCATTTCTGTACGCAATAAATCGTTGATGATTTTTTTTGATAAGGTAGCAGGCAATCCGGAAGGGTCAAGTTTTTTGTTGATTAAATGACCTGTCATGATTGCGTTGATATGATTGGAGGCTAATAAATTTTTGTAAGGCAACAATTCTTTTTGGGTCCAGTAGTTACTTACATCGGCTAATCCTTTATGTGAATCGGTGCGACTGTTGCCATGACCCGGAAAATGTTTAACCACAGTTTTAATTCCTTTTGCTGCATGGGCCTCCATGATGAGTGAAGCCATATGGGTTATTTTTGATACATCAGCATCATAACAACGTTGCAACTTTCCTAATACGGGGCAGTTGGGATTGTCCACATCCAGTACAGGGGCAAAATTCATGTTGATACCACAACGTTGTAATGCATCGGCGATGGTATTGCCGATTTCAGTAGTATATTCATCATCGTTTTTTAACCCGATTGTTTTTGCAGAAGGCATTTCTTTAAAACCATATTTCGTTTTCAATCGATTTACTTTACCACCCTCCTGGTCAATAGCAATGATCAATGGAATACTTGCTGCATCTTGTAGCTTGTTGGTAAGTGCAGCTAATTTGGTTTCTGTTTGAAAGGGGTTTAAATTAAATTCAAATAAAAGCACCCCACCCACATAGCGTTTCTGTATGGCATTGATGATAGGCGATTGGTCAGTAACAGCGCTTCCATTCATTCCAATCATGATCATTTGACCTATTTTGATATCCAAACTGTCTGATTGTGAAAAAGAAGGGGTTACAACCCATAAAAAAGAACAAATGAGCAAGAATTTTTTCATGCCACAAAGGTAATCATTGATAGGTGTATTTAATAATACAAGGTGTTATAACAATGACATTTATGCTTGCGTCGACCTAAAGAAGAGAATCACAAACTTGATAGGATACCTAAGTGATTTACAAAATATACCATATTTATCTATTGTGTAATTCGATAAATATTTAGGATACCAACACATGATAAAATTGAGCGATACTATTTAGAATGGTTCTTCGAAATTAGTCAACATAGAATACCAACAAAAGATGAAAGATGGTCCAGTTTTTATTAGCATATTAAAATGTGTGTGGGCATTATTCCTAATAATTTATCTAACAACTTATTAAATACAATTGGTATAAGTTGCAGGTATTGACATGTCTCATCTGGAGGATACAAACATTGATATAAATATGTTGGTATCTTATTTTTGCGTAGCTGCATGATAGGCTAACTTAAACAAATGTTCGTTGCTTAAGCCTGCTTTTTCACGTGCCGCAGTTTCTGACAAATTGAGTTCTGTTAAACCTACATAATAGCGATACATACTTGCCATTTCTTGCAAGGTATTTTTAAGTGATGATTGATTATGAAGCTGAATCTCTGCAAAGTCTGTGATGTTTTTACGTAAATTTTTGATTTGTTGCAAATAGGGTATAGGTGTTACCTCTTCTACACTAAAACAACTCATATCGTCGGCAATAAGATAATACAAATCGAGACTGCAATTGGCAAATACATATGATTCTGTGCTTACATCTATAATGTATGGTTGCTCTTTGGCAAATAACAATTGATCACTTACTAAAAGCTGAAGCTTTTCGCCCGTGCTTCCGCTAAAACGAAGTAGGTCGTTAAATTTTCTGAATGAAAAAAGCAGGGTTGTATGCATCCATTGTTCTTGTATTTTACATTTGACGTCCATGCTTACTAAGTCGCTGTCGTCAAAAATAATGCGGTGTGCTTTAAATGCACTCATCTTAAAGTCTGTTTGTACGAATGTGTTTTGCATGATATTCATTGTTTTTTTATTGAATACAAATATTTATTCTTGTCTACGTAATGAGTTTATGTAGTAATGATGTATTTTTACTTCACCCTATTTAACCCAATATTATAGACGATGAAAAACAAGTATGCCGTAACGAGATATCGATTAATTGACAATCGCATGACAATGAAGCAAAAACCAGCGCCTTCACTACAAGAAATTGTGGATTATGTGTCAGAAAAGTTAGGTACCACTGTTTCGGTATCCAGTATTCAAAAAGATATTTATGCCATGCGAAATGATGAGGGATTGGGTTTTTTTGCACCTATCGAATATGATAGTTTCAAAAAAGGGTATGTATATAAAGATCCGAATTATTCGGTAAACAATATTCCTGTGTCGGAAGAAGATTTACAAGGACTCGAAATTGCAATTGGTATACTAGAGCAATTTAAAGAGCTTCCTGCCATTAAACTGTTTGAAGATGCAATCAATAAAATAGCTTCTTCGGTAAAACAAAGTCGGGAAAATAAAATCAACTCCAATATTTTATTGTTAGATCGTCCAAAGAGATACAAAGGCATTGAACATTTATCAGAAATTGTAGATGCCATTCGTCAAAAGCACGAAATGCGTATACAATACCAACCTTTTAATAAAACGGAAGCAAAAAAGCATCGGGTACAGCCTTATTTTATCAAAGAATACAATGGCAGAATGTATCTCATTGCGAAAGATATACATCCAACCAAAAAACCGATATTCCTGACATTTGCTTTTGACCGAATGAGTGATGTGCTTAAAATGAATCAGACATTTAATGAAGATGAAATGGATAAAGAAAATTATTTCAATGCAACCATTGGCATTTCGCTTACGGGTGAAAAACCTGAAAAAATCAGTCTGCAGTTTGAACCTACACAGGCCAATTATGTGAAGTCGCAACCTGTTCATCATTCGCAACGTATTGTAAAAGATACCAAAAATCAATTGGTGATAGAACTTGAAGTTGTAGTGAATTATGAGCTGATAGCCATGTTGCTTAGTTTTGGCGAAAAGGTGAAAGTGCTTAAACCGCTTTCATTAGCCCAAAAAATCACAAACATAGCGCAAGCAGTATTGTCAAAATATGATAGCTAAAATTGTATTTGCATTGGCTTTTTGTATTACAATTACAACATGGTTTGGTTCAAGTATAAGACAACAGAGTTTATTTAAGTTTCTCATTTGATTTATGCCTTTCTTTATCGCGTAAGGTTTTTTTTGCCATGTTTTCCTGCATTGCCGTTTCCAGGTTTACATCGCATTGATTTGCAATGGCAGTCAACACCCATAGTACATCTGCGATTTCGTCGGCAAGTATTTTGTCTTGCTCATTTTTTTTGTTGCTTTGTTCGCCATATTTTCTGACCATAATCCGCGACATTTCACCTACTTCCTCCATCAAAATGCCTAAATTGGTTAGGGGTGCAAAGTATCGTACACCATGTGTTTGAATCCATTCGTCTACTTGGGTTTGTAGTTCACTGAGTTGCATATATTATTCTTTATTTTTTGAATCTATGATAATTGTTACGGGGCCATTATTACATAAGTTTACTTGCATGTCTGCACCAAATTGACCAGTTTGTATCGGTTTGTTTAAATCGCTTTCTAATTGAGCGATCATTTTTTTATACAAAGGAATGGCAATATCAGGCTTGGCTGATTGTAAAAACGAAGGTCTGTTTCCTTTTTTAGTCGATGCAAATAATGTAAACTGACTAATCAATAACAAGTCTCCTTGTACCTCTTTCAATGCGAGATTCATCAAACCTTGTGAGTCGTTAAAAATACGCATACTGACTATTTTAGCGCTCAACCATTTTACATCTTCTTCATTGTCGTTGGCTTCAATGCCTAACAATACGACAAAGCCTGTGTTGATAGCACCTACTATTTGATGGTCAATGCTTACAGAGGCTTGTGAAACTCTTTGGATAACAGCACGCATTATTGCTTATTTTTGTTTTTTATTAATGGAGTGAATGACGCACAAATTAAGCATTAAAAAATGAATTTTGATATAAGCAATGAAATTGAAATACGTACCTCCAGAAGTGGGGGCAAAGGTGGGCAAAATGTCAATAAAGTGGAGACCCAAGTAGAGGTTAGATGGAATCTGGAAGCTACAACTATTTTTACTGAAGAAGAAAAATCGTTGCTTAGAGAAAAACTATCGAATCGCCTGACCAAAGATCACATTTTGATTGTAAAATGCAATGAAGATCGTACCCAGCTTTCAAACAAAGAAAAAGCGCTTCATAAAATTCATTTGATATTGGAAAAGGCCTTCCATCAGAGAGCTGTACGCAAGCCAACCAAAGTGCCTCGAGCGGTAAAAGAAAAACGATTAACCGGAAAAAAAATGCGTAGTGAGGTCAAAAGTTTACGTAAAAAAATTGTTTAACTAGCAATCATTTAGTGTCTATAATTATATTGCAAATTAATTTCTACGTAAGTTTTTTTGAATACCCGCTATGATATTAAATTCAATCAGGTTGTATTGAATCGAAACCACTTCGCCGATTTCATATTCAATATCCGTTTTGGTTTTGAATAGAGGGAGAGGATAATACCGGCAACTAAAGGTGAGAAAAATACTTCTTTTCGATTCAGTAAAAGTAGAGTTGATTAATGTAGTGCCTAACTCCATAAAGGGTAATACAGTTTGTAAATTAAAATTTTTATAGTTGCCAATGTTATTATACGAAATGCCATTCTGGTTTTTGTAATAGGTTTCTGTTTGTCCATATTTACCTATACCCAGGCTGATAAAAGGCAGGTGAGTCATAAACTCATTATGAATATGAAAGCCTGTTTTTACTTTAAACCAAAACTCGGGTGCCTGCACACCAATTGTATTGCCATTGTTATATTTATAAAAAGGGATATTTCGTACACTAATACCTAATCCACATCCGCCCCAAAAAAGATTTTCACTAAATTTACCATATTCAAATGAATAGGAAGGCAAAAAATGGGTAGTGGTATTTTTAACATTGGGCACTGCCGATTTATATATATTATTGATAAGCCCCAGCTGAAATGATACGCCATGGGTGGGCTGCGCATAAGTCATGAATGATGCAAAAAGGGAAAGAAGGATGAGTAAAATAGCTTGCTTCATAGTTTTATTAACGCATAGGTGAATGAAAAATTATAAAAACTTATCTCCTTTATTTCTTCTGACTTCAGCTACATAATCTTTAATTTGTTGTTCTCTGTTTCGCTCACAAATGAGCAACACATCATCGGTATCGATCACAATAAAATTTTCAAGCCCTTGCAATACCATCAATTTATTTTCAGGTGCTTTTACCATGCATTGCGACGCGTCGATAATCATCACATTTTTGCCATATACTGCATTGCCTAAATAGTCTTTTTCTGAATTGTCGTAAGCGCTATTCCATGTTCCTAAATCGCACCAGCCAAAGTAGGAAGGAATTACATAAACCTTTTTGGTTTTTTCCATAATGCCATAATCAATTGATATATTAGTGCATTGCGAATACACTTTTTCAATATCGGCATACTCATCAGGTTGATTATAAGAAGTGACTTGTTGAAACACTTCGTTCATTTCGGGCAAATACAAATCTAATTCCCGAATGATTGATTTTACATTCCAAACAAAAATACCTGCATTCCATAAGAAGTCGCCGCTACGTACAAAAGTTTCAGCGAGTTCATGCGATGGTTTTTCAGTAAATGTTTTTACTTGATAAAAACTATCAATATTTTTATTTGTGTCGTATTGTATATATCCATAACCTGTATCGGGACGGGTTGGTTTAATGCCTAAAGTCACCAACACTTCGTTTTTGCTTACAAAATCGAGTGCATTGATGATGTCTCTTTCAAATTTTCTTTCATCAAAGATTAAATGATCTGCTGGACTCATGATAATGTTGGCAGATGGATTTAATGCATTTAGTTTGTGGGCTATATATGCCGCACAAGGGGCTGTGTTTTTTCTTGAAGGTTCACTTAAAATATTCTGATCGGTAATTTCAGGGAGTTGTTGTTTTAAGGTAGGAATATAATGTTCATTGGTAATGATAAAGATATTCTCTTTTGGACAGATGTTTTTAAATCGCTCGTAAGTCCATTGTATCAATGATTTGCCAGTACCCAAGATGTCCAAAAACTGTTTGGGATGTTCGTTTCGACTTTCTGGCCAAAATCGGCTTCCGATGCCACCAGCCATAATAGCCACATAATTATTTTTTAAACTCATAAAACCAACTATATTTTTTTTAAACGCTTTGCTGTATATCTACTCTAATCAATTTAACTACGTATGTATGATATTTTTATTGATGTGAGAAGGTATGCATTTTACTTTTGGCTAAAGTACGTTATATTTTATTGCTCATTTCTTTCTGCAGTGTTAAATATTTTTCAAGCCATTCCGTTTCCACGATACGCATGACAGCTTTTTGGGACTTTGTTTTGTCTTTAAAGCCACAAAGATGCAGGGCTCCATGGATAATCACCCGGTATAATTCATGCAGGTAGTTTACATTTTCCTGTTTGGCATTGTCTGTCACTCTTTCGGTACTAATATAAATCTCAGCTTCGATCAGGGGCGATTTCTTTTCGCTCAAATCAAAGGTTATGATATCAGTATAAGTATCGTGCGCCAGGTATTTGCGATTCATTTCAAGTAAAAAGGCATCCGTTACAAATATATATTGCAAGTGGCTCTCTTGTTGGGTATAATGATCAATCAATTGATTGATAAAAGCACCCAATTTTCTTTTTCCTTTGAGTTTTGACTTCACTTCATGATCAGTGAAAAGACAGATGGAAGAGGGGGGCGTAATTTCTTTGTGCATTATGTGGGGGTGCTAAGTTTATAATGTGGCAATAACATGGATTCCACCCTGTACAATATCGCCTATTTGTGCATTGATTTTGGTGCCTATTGGCAAAAATAAATCAACCCTGGATCCAAATTTTATAAATCCAAGTTCTTCATTTTGCTTGGCCTGATCGTTTTGTTTCGAGTACATAACGATACGTCGAGCTACAGCACCGGCTATTTGACGAATGAGAATTTCTGCTTTGGGTCCTTTCACAACAATCGTACTTCTTTCATTTTCGGTACTCGATTTTGGATGCCAGGCTACCAGGTACTTACCTTTATGGTATTTTACATAGCTCACTACGCCACTCATCGGGTATCTGTTTACATGTACATTGAGGGGAGACATAAAGATGGAAACCTGAATTCTTTTATCTTTAAAATATTCACCTTCGTTGGTTTCTTCAATCACGACTACTTTACCATCGCAGGGCGAAATCACTAAATCGTTGCCAGTTGTAAAAGTGCGGGTAGGAATACGAAAGAACCAAAACACCCAAAACCAGATTAAACCCAATATGAAAATAAGGGGGTAGGCTAAAAATACAGGTAGAAAATGTAAGCAAAGCCAAATGACTGCTGCATAAAGCAGGGAAGCAATGATACAATAAATATGTCCTTCTTTGTGAATACGCATAGCGAAAATTTAAGGCGCGAAAATAGGGCTTTCTCTTTAATGTTTTATGGCAAATTGTATGAAAGCGGACTTATCGTCTATGAATAATCTATTGATGTAATTAATTGATGGTAAACTTGCTGATCTGGCGCCAAATGCAATAAACTATTTTATATAGCAATCCTCAACTTTATCATCAATAATTTTTCAATTCAAAAAAAAATATTACTTTGGTGGATTAAATATATACTATGGATACTACTCAGGTAAAAACAGGACACCCTAAAGGGCTTTATTTTTTATTTTTTACAGAAATGTGGGAACGTTTCAGCTACTATGGTATGCGGGCGATTTTCATATTATTTATGACCCGTATTTTATTATTAAACGACGCCGATGCATCACAGATATACGGAAGTTACACAGGGTTAGTATACTTAACCCCCTTGTTGGGTGGTTATTTATGCGATAAGTTTTTAGGCAACAGAAGAAGTATCGTTATTGGTGGATTGCTCATGGCCTTGGGACAGTTTCTGATGTTTTTAAGTGCTTCAGCTGGAGCTGATGGGGGTGTTACCATGATGTGGGCTGGCTTAACGGCCTTGATCATAGGCAATGGCTTTTTTAAACCGAATATCTCAACCATGGTGGGGCAATTATATCCTGCCAACGACAGAAGAATTGATTCGGCCTTTACCATTTTTTATATGGGGATTAATTTAGGAGCTTTCTTTTCACCTTTAGTTTGTGGTTCAATGGATTTTAAATGGGGCTTTTTAGCTGCCTGTATTGGTATGGTTATCGGCTTGATTACATTTATCATGTTTCAAAAAAAGTACTTGATTTCTGAAGAAGGAAAAGAAATAGGGGTGCCCGTAAAAGCCCTTGATTTAAAAGCTATTTTGATGATAGTTGGATCTATCGGTATTATTTTCTTTATGTTGAATTTTAAACAAATGTTTAAAAGTGACATCGAAATCATCAGTTACTTTATCTATGGAGCTATGATTGTGATGCCTATCATAATATTATCTGATAAAAGCCTTACCAGTACCGAGCGTAAAAGAATCATTGTGATTTTCATACTTGCGTTTTTTGTAATTTTCTTTTGGGGTGCTTTTGAGCAAGCAGGTGCTTCACTTACGCTTTTTGCAGACCGTCAAACCGATCGAATGATTTTTGGTAAAGAAATGCCAGCCTCTTATTTTCAATCGGTGAATCCATTGTCTGTAATTATATTAGCACCGGTTTTTACGATTATTTGGGGCTTTCTTTATGCGCGTAAACTTGAACCATCTTCACCTAAAAAAATGGCCATTGGCTTAGCATTAGTTGCTTTAGGATATGTGGTGATTGCCATCGCCGTGAAAGGATTAGGAGTAGGCGATAAAGTATCGATGTGGTGGTTGTTTGGTTTATATGTCATACATACGATGGGTGAATTATGTTTATCACCGATAGGCTTATCGATGGTGTCAAAATTAGCACCTTTACGTTTATCTTCTTTGATGATGGGTACCTGGTTTTTGGCCAATGCAGCAGCCAACAAATTTGCAGGTACTTTAAGTGCCTTAATACCACCAAGTGGTGATATTGATCCAAGCAAACCTGTTGAATATCCTTCTTTTTTAGGGTTTCAAATCACCAACTTGTATGAGTTTTTTATGTTGTTTATTATCATGACAGGGGTAGCAGCGGGCATATTGTTTATTTTAAGCTCATGGTTACAAAAAATGATGAACGAAAAACACAATGAATTTATACCAGACTTAGATCATCAATAATATAATGAAATTCAAAATCATTTGATTTTATCTAAAATCCTCATCGGTTTGATGAGGATTTTTTTTTGGAGGAGGGATATTACATTAAAAATACTGTTCTTCACTATCTTTTATTGTTGTAAAGCATATCCCTTTCAACCCAAGGAAAATTAATTTGAATTTACAGTGTATTAATTTTAAGTTTTACAATTATGATTTGCATAATATACCAGTTTTATATAAATCGCATAATGATAACTGCTGATTGAAAGAATGTTTCATAATATTAAATAAAAAACAATCAAAGGATTAATCCTTATTTCACAACTGTATTATTTAATTTCTTTATATAGTTAAAGGATATTAAGGTGAAAAACTAAGTGATACCAAATACATTGATTAAGCAGTCAAAAAACGTATCGGTAAAATGCCTATAATCATTGCATTAAATCTATGCACAATTGGTCTATCTTTAATATGTGGTTGGATTAAATGATTGTTTTACTTTTTTAAATGCTTTGTCAGGTCAAAATTAAAGTTTGCATTTAAGATGAGACCCCTATTATTTTGAAAAACATATTGCCCGCTAATTTGTCGGCCAAATTGTATTGTTTGGGTTAAGTAACCTGCTTCAATACCAGCATTTTTATTAAAGTTATAACCCAATAATATTCCTATTCGATTTTGGTCAAAAATATTGATGTTTACATTTTGCCCAAACCCAATAAATATTTCATCGTAAAAGGCTATATATGGTGTTTTGTACTTGATTTCTTTGCCTTTTAAAGGAGCCTTAATCCTAACCATATATCTGGCTCGGTTTGTCAATAAAAATTCATCTTCGACTGAAACACTTGAAGAGCTATATTTTCCAATATATCTTTGCTCCAGCATAAAACGATGAGCAAATTCTATTCTACCTTCTTTATGAGAAAGTTGCACCATTTCAAAAATTCTATGTTCTGTAAAATCTCTCCCTAATGCATTAATTGAATATTCTCCATAAGGAAATGTTTCTATCCATGCATAACCTACCCTAAATAGTACCCTAGGATTTGGATTGTAATTTACCCCAAGTCGGAGAAGGCTTTGTTGCCAATCAGTAATGATGTTATTTCGACGCCATTGGTATTCGGTGTGCAGACTAAATTTTGGATATATTTTATAAGTGCCGAAATAATTGTACCATCCAATATTATTATTTGTATTGATTCGATTTTTTTGTCCAAAAGCATTGTGGATACTCATTAAAAAAAAAGTTGTAAATAAAATTAACAAGTATTTTTTAATCATTTTTTTTAAATTATTTACTTTGAGTAAAAGTTATTCATCTGATTCTTTTGATAGTGTTGATTAATGCAAAGTCTTCCAACATCTCCACTGAGGTTTGTACAAAGCACATAAGCAGTGGTGGCAAATATAGAAAAAATGCTTCGCATTGATTCATAGCCCTTAAAGATATTGTTGATGATCGATTCGTTTCCGATGGCATTGTTTTTACCATTTAATCTGGATTTGTAATCGCATACTACTACCGTGTTTTTTTACCCTTACATTGTAACACAATTAAAAATCACTTTTACTTTTGTAAAATACCAGAACGGAAGTGTGTTTTTAATTGGGGTGTTTATAATGTATCATTGGTATTGTACAATGATGTAGGTGCTTCGTCATCAACATATGCTAAAAGATCACCAGGCTGACAAGCTAATACTTTACAAAGGGTCTCCAAGGTGCTAAATCGTATAGCCTTTGCTTTTCCTGTTTTTAAGATTGAAAGATTTGATAAGGTCAATCCCACTTTGTCGGAAAGTTCATTCAAAGACATTTTTCTTTTTGCCATTACAACATCTAAATTTACTATAATTGCCATAATCTATACCGTTAAATCGTTTTCGTTTTGAATATCTACCCCTTTTTTAAATATTGTTGCAATAATATAAATGACAGCCCCCATTAGTATAAATGCCTGACTGTCTGTCCAAAATTGGTTTAATTGATCGGTTTCATAACCATGTTGCATCATATTTCTGGCAAACGCCTCTACCAATATAACTCAATAAGCCAATGGAAAGGGTGAAATAGCTCATTTGTAAAATTTGGTTTGAAACAAACGTGTTGAATGGTTTTGTCAAATCCAATTTATGCATGAGCATGACAACTACGTAAAAAAGATAGGCTTTTAACATCGAAATGGAGAGTATAAAGCTATAAATTCCGAAAAACCCCCATTTGCTGTCTGTATACATTTTGTATAAGTCCAACTTTTGATAAAGGTTATGAACAAATTCAGGTTTATACAAACTGAAAATGAAATTTACGATTAATGCGCCGGCTTCAATGCATAAGCCGACAAAAATCATCCAAGCTACAATATGTAAGCCTTGAAATACGAAGTTGTTTGTTTTTGCTGTCATAATTAAACATTTAATTGATTGGGCAAAAATAATAAATATTTATTGATAAACAATAAATTATTATTTTTTATCAAATAATTTCTATGAAAAGAAGCGTTGCCAATTCACATGTAGGGTGTAGCAATTATTTTTTGATTCCATTTTAAGAAATCAATATTCATAAAACATATAAACGTCTGTTGCTTAGTACATTAACCTTCTATTGTTGTACAATTAGCAGATCCTTTTGCTTGAATAAAAGAAATTTGAAATAAAATATAACTTCAATTTACTGTGAGTTAGTAGGTTTTTATAAGTGTTTTTGGTCACAAATAAGCATATATATATTATATATAAAACCATATGTTTGTAAAAATAAAAAGATACTTATGATTAAAACAATTACTTCAACAATTTTTTTACTGATGTTATTTGGTGGCTCATATGCCCAAATAAATGTATTTCCCAATACAACAAATTTTGAATCGGAAGGTTTATGTGGCACTAGTTGTGCTGGAACTTGTAACTTTACGGGTGTTTGGCGTAATGGCGATCAATTTGGTTTTGTGCAAGCAGGTACAGATTGGTTGGCCGAAAATGGCCCCACGCCATCTACCGCTACAGGTCCGGATATAGATCATACTTTAGGCACCGCTTTAGCCAAATATGCTTATGTTGAAACATCAGGTTGTAACAATACTACTGCTCACCTGGTAAGTGATGTATATGATTTTTCTGCTTTATCGGCTCCGAAAATTTCATTTTGGTATCACATGCTTGGTGCAACTATGGGAACGATGAGTTTGGATGTGGATAGCTCTGGATTAGGAAATTGGGATTTGAATATTGTTCCAAGTTGGACAGACAATATTGATTTATGGCAATTTAAAGAAATCTCGTTGATTGCTTATGCAGGAAAACCAAATGTTCGTATTCGCATTCGTGCAAATACCGGGACAAGTTTTACCTCTGATATGGCAGTAGATGATATTACAGTGTTTGAACCCGTTCAAAATGATTTGACACATGCTTCTGTAATAGCAGGTGGAGGCTGTGGAAATAGTAATTTAACGCCCGTAATTATTCAATTAGTCAATACAGGTGTTGATACGATTGATGTAGGCACTTCTATACCGGTTTCTTTCAAAATTGGCGTCAACGTAGTAACAGATACCATCATTACGGCAGTTCCATATTTAGCAAACGATACATTCTCTTATACATTTGTAAATGGATTTGCTGATTTATCTGGCCCTGGAGCTGTTGTCGTTGATTCATGGGTTAATTGGGACCTATTGACTGCAAATGATTCTTCTACAGTTACTACGCAAGGTATTCCAGTTATCAGTACATTTCCCTATTTCGAAAATTTTGAAAGTGGGCAAAATGGATGGGTTATAAACAATGGCGGAACTGGATCCTGGGCTTTTGGTACACCTGCCAAGACAACCATTAATACCGCCGGTTCTGGCGTTAATAGTTTTGTAACCGGTGGTTTGCTAACTGGGTTTTACAATGACAATGATATTTCGTATGTACAAGGCCCATGCTTTGACTTTACAAATATTTGTGATCCTGTGATTTCTTTAAAGGTATGGTGGAATGCCGAATTTTCATGGGATGGAATGAATGTTACTTATTCAACAGACGGAGGAACGATTTGGAATTTAGTTGGGGCTTTTGGTGACCCGAATAATTGGTATACCGATAATACGATTGTTGGCGCACCGGGTGGAAGCCAATCAGGTTGGTCTGGTAGAATATCAACTGCTAATGGTTCTGCCGGATGGGTAACTGCTCGTCACCGAATTGTTGGCACTGGTGGAAATCCAAATGTGAAAATTAGAATAAACTTCGGGTCAGATGGTTCTGTCACTGACGATGGTGTAGCCTTTGATGACATTAAAATTTATAACTCTATGGATTTAGGTCCTGACCAATTAGTTTGTGGTCCTGCAATTGTTCCCTTAGATGCTTACGAAGGAAATCCCACAGCTACATACAGTTGGTCAAATGGAGCTATTACGGCTTCTACTACGGTGGATTCAACAAATACTTATGTTGTTACCATGACTGATGGAGCTTGTGTTGTATCAGATAGTATTTATGTGTTGATTACAAACCCTAACACTCAAGTTAACTTAGGAAATGATACATCACTTTGCGTGGGTTCATTGTTGTTATTAGATGCAGGCAATTGGCCGCAATCATCTTATGTATGGTCAAATGCAAGTACTGATCGTACTATAACAGTGGCTACATCTTCAAGTTACTATGTTGCTGTAACAAATATTTGCGGTACTTACAATGATACCATCAATGTACTCTTCACCGAGCCTACAGTATCAGCAAGTGCAACACCTAGCACTACCTGCAACAATACATCTGTATTGCCAACAGGTAGTGGCGCAATGAAGCTATACTTGGAGTGGTGGTTTAGTTGATGGCTTGCCTTTTATTGCCACTGCAACAGATACATACACTGTAACAGGTACAGATGGAAATAGTTGCACAGCTACAAGCAGTGTAACCGTTACTGTAAATCCATCTTCAGGACTTCTTGCCCCAAGCACGAGCAATCATACACAAACACATGGTGATGATTTTAACATCAACTATTATGATGGTAGTTGTAACCTGATTGCTTCCGTTGATGACGGTAATGGAGGTAATGTATTGGGATTAACAACAACTACAGTTAATGTGGAGGCTACAGCAAACTTCCACAATGGTCAACCATTTGTAAGACGATGGTATCAAATAACACCAAACAGCAATGGGTCTGCTGATGTAGTATTGTATATCAACCAAAGTGATTTTGATGATTATAATAATGTTTTATTGCCTCCATATCAACCACTCCCTACATCGGGTAGCAATCTGGATCCGAATATTCCAAATATCCGTATCACAAAAAATGATGATGCTGGTTTAGGCAATAATCCAATTGTGATTACACCAACTGTAAACTGGAATGGCAACTATTAGAATTAAGTTTCAATACACCTTCTTTCAGTCAGTTTCGTATACATGGAGCAAACGCAAACAATGCGCCTTTGCCGATGGTATTAAAAGCTTCGATGGTAAAAAACTTGTCTCAAGCGATGAATTGACATGGACTACCAACAGTGAATCAAACAATGCCTATTTCAATCTACAACACAGTACAGATGGAGTAAACTTTGAGACCATTGCCAAAGTAAACAGCAAAGCGATCAATGGCAACAGTTCAACGGATTTGCAGTATCATGCAGTGAATAATCATCCTGTATTAGGACATAACTACTATCGTCTGCAACAGATAGATATCGACAACAAATCAAGTGTGCATGCTAAAATGGTTGACCTAATCTGGGGTGCTAATGGCAGCACAGTGAATATCTATCCAAACCCTACACGCGATATGTTGAACATTGATCTATACACAAGTACCGAAATTGAATACTACAGTGAAAGTACTTGATATGAGCGGTCGTATCATCAAACAAGTACAGGTTAAATCGGTAGCAGGTATGAACAATATTGCGATCAGTTTGGGGGAATTTACTTCAGGTTTATATACCATTCAGGTGTATGAAAACAACAAATTGATGCAAACCAGTAAGGTAAGAAAAAACAATTAGTGTTTTAGAAATGCAATTCATATGAAGTATTGCTAGAAATATAGAAAGACGCTAACAGAAACCGCCTATCAGCAATGATGGGCGGTTTTAAAAAGCAAAATATAAACTTATCACTTACTTTATACTACCGATGCGAAAAAATGAATAGTCTGATATTCGTTTTAAACTGAAGCGTTTAAATAGTATTTCAATTGGCATTTTGCCATTGTCAGATTTTGAAAATATTGACATATTTTATAAATTACATTGGTATTATACCAAAAGTATTTATTAAGGAATACCAATTGTATTTAATACATAGTCTGTAAAATATCGGTATAATACCCACACACATTACATTTAAGCTAATGACAAATGGACTATCTTTAATGTATCGTTGGTATCATCTGAAAAATATCGCTAAAATACTTTCAGAGATTGAATGAATTTAAGGATACAATCATTTGACTAATAATGAGTCGTTGGTATTGCATCACAACCAAATGAACCTATGTATGCATGCCCCTGAAGCCTGTCCTGAATTTACTTCGCGGTAAAGTGGTGTGGAAGGGCACATCGTAAGTAAAAGCTATTGAGGTCGTCTAATCGATGGGGTGGTAGGGCCATGAATCATTTCACCCTATAAAATATTGTTTTGATCGTTTTTAAATTCTTTATTTCATCTTCATGGGTTGAAATTAGTTCGGAGTAACCTTGCAAAGTAAAGTGGAAACCGTCATGAGTTATTTATATTCCACATTCCCTTCGCCAATAGTTTTACCCATAAAATGAGTTTCATATTTCCCATTTGAATAAATAATAATTTCTTTTCCATCTTTATCAGAATATTTCCCAACAGAATTTCTCTTGTATTTCCAGAAAGCAATTGACGGGATAATAAAAATGAAAGTCAACGAAATCAATATCAAAACAATTCCAGGAATCTTATTCTCTTTTTATCAATAATGTTAATCCCAATCCTAAGATAATGAAGAAGATCATATTTTTGCGTTTTCTCCCATGTCTGTTTTAAATGGCGTTTTGGTAAATGTACAAATGATAACTAAAAGAATCAAATGTTTGAAAAGCTACAAAACAGGCATTGTTAATTAGCTGCTGAGCATTTGTCTATTATTGCTTAACAGGGCAAGTCGAAATTCAAAAAATTGCATACAATGGACAAAAGCTAATAATACTTGTCAAGGTAAACACACCTGATAAAACAAGTAATATTATTCCAACTGTTCCACCAACAACGTTAGTAAAATAAAGTGTAACCATAATTGCCAAGATTATTATTCTAATTAATCTGTCGGCAGAAGACATGTTCTTTTCATTTTTTTATTTGTTTTATTTGTTTAAAATATTTATGATTTAATACAATAGGAGATATGATTACAATGCACAATATGCACATCAGCATAAATTTGTAAATTGTTTTCATCTTCTGCATTTGTAAAACAAAGGTCTGTAAGTAAAATACCTGTGCAGTGACTAAAGTCACTAAGGTTTTATACAACTCAATACTGTCGTGGTATTGCTTAAGGATATTTTGTCTTTCAAGTTTCTTCACCAGTCTGCTAATGACTTCTCTGGCAGTACCTAGGTCATTTGAGATTTCTTTATGTGAAATTTTAATAGGATTTTTACCTGTTACACTCACTTTTTCTAATAGATAATCCAACAATCTCTTATCCAGTTTGTGATAAAGCATTTGGTGAATGGTGTCAACCAGTTCAGAATATCTCAAGTCATATTGCTGATAAAACAACATATTGATTGTTGGGAATTCGATAACCCATTTTGCTATCTTGTCTGAAGGTATAAGTAAAACAGTGCTTTCTTCCTCTGTAATTGCAAATATTTTGCTTTTACCATTATTAATACAAGAAGAAAGACATTATACAACTCTGATCAGGTTTTATGTAATAGAGCAAAGGTTCCTTTTCCTCATATTGGGTATATACTTTTACAAGTCCACTCAATACAATTGGAATATACTTGACATACTGTCCTTCTCTGACTATTTCAATGTTGGTAGGAAGGCTTTGATAACTGAAACGTCTAACAATTTCGCTATGAGATCTTTGCCTAAAAAGCTAAACTTTCTCTCTATGTTGTAATGGTCTGTCATTGGGGATTTGCTTGTAGCTAGCGATTTGCAACAATTGCGACGGCTCCTAAACAGCTGTTACAAACCGCAAACCTATCACAAACTTAAAAAGAAAAAAACTGAACTTTCAATTTACACTGAACCAGCAACTAGCAAAAACATGCTGTTATGAGGTCATTTTTCTTTCGTGTTTGGAGTTTTGTAATACTTTATTAGCATTATAAAACTTATCAGGTATAAAAGTCTTTGTGCAATGCCTTGCTTATTTTTCAACAGACCAAATAAGACAGAAAGTCCTATAACAAGAATAAAAAGCCAGATGAATATATATAAAAAATACAGTTCCATAATTTCTTTTATTTACGCGTGATATTTCAATAGCCCTTTCATATTTATAATTAATATCATTTCCTGTGAACTTTAAATCATCTTCTTCAAATCCTTTGGTCTTTAAAATTTCAAGCGCTGTTTTTCTTATACTATCATCATAACCATATTGTTTATAGTTCTTTACATCATCAGTCAATTTTAAGTTGTCCAAGTTTAATTTAAACGTTCAATTAATTCTGCCATAATCTCTTTCTTTATTTGATTGGGTGTCAACTGCTGATGGCATATGCAATTGGCGATATTAAAAAGTACTCTATTTAGTTCAAAAATTCAATTGATCATTAAAGGAAAGATGTTCAGCCTTTTGCATTTCACATCCTTAGCGAAATTGCAACATATTTGTGCAGCTTTCTTAAGCCGAACGTTATTCTGAGAACATTTTTTTTGTCGCATGATCAATATTAAAGTATAACTGTTTTTCACCATCCTTTAAATTCATACTCAATATATCACAAAAATATCCATTCACATCCTCACCGGATCCCATCATTTCCAATTGAGTTACCCCAAACATATTTAATCAATATCTGACCGTCTCTTGGTCACAAAACAAAATATGGATTCATAATGATCCATCCCCACTCCAAATGATTGATTGAATTATTTTCAAAGATTTTCTTTACTATATGATTTATCCTCCTATTTAATTTCATAAACGCATAACCTTTTTCCATTAATGCCGTGAAGTTTATGGGATTTGTTTTGAAGTAGCTCATCACATTGTTCAATGGCTTTTGTGTATTCCTTACTGGATATCAATTTTTTGAATAGCCCTTTCCTTATCAATTGTTTTTATATGGTTTATAGTTTTTTATCGGCTGTAAATCCGATTTGTAATGCAATTATTTCCTTGTTTGATAAGCTTGGGTCATTCTTATTGAAACGTTCAAAGAAGTTTTGAAAAATGGTATGAATTTGATTTGTCCATGCTTTTCTTAAGAATATCTTTGAACTCTTTATGATAGTTGAAATTTTGACCAAATACCTTATTCCCATTTGTAAATAGTGTAATAGTCCAAAAGGAATTATTAAAAAAAGTGATTCATTTTTCATAATTATTTGTTTTAATAGATTAAGCGATTGCACACAAGGGCTGAAGCTATGGCAGGTATGAGAATACATCGTAGTTCAACTGTCAACCAGCACAAAGTATGTAAAGATTTAGAATATTTCAAGATACATGCTTGTCTGCATTTGCTGTAGTGTTTATGAATGAATGCTTATTTTTAGTTTAAACTTTTCAAACTTTTCTCCATTTGTTTATAAATACCATCATTGTCGCTTGCTAACCACAGAATACCATTTTTGTCTGGTAGATTGAAACAAGTAAAACCACCTCTTTCCCATTATTGATTTTAAAGCTTGATAATGTTTTGCCATCATACTTCCAGACAATGCCTCCATATGTTGTCATCCATAAATTACCATCTTTAGCTACTGTTAGAATTGAAATAATTAGGTTTATCTTTTCAATCCCTTTATTTTTCATATTTAAGATTGTCAGATTCAATTTTATATTTGCCCATAAAATTACTCAACCAAAATACCCATCTTTGTCTTGAATTATTGAGCGTACATAGGAGCTGTTTCATCTGGGAGGATTGAAAGTTCTTTTTCATCAGACACAAAACGATTTTCCATCGACATCCCGGAAAGCACCTGCTACAAAGGTTCCAAACCAAATATTTCCGTCTTTGTCTTTATTTACTGCAAACTGAATAAGGATTATTGCTATTAAAAAGGACTGATTAACGTGTCAATGCTAAACGCTTTTAAATCTTTTCTTAGCGATTTGTAATTCAAAAAGAGAATTGCCGCATACCAGTACACATCGTTCGCATTGTAACAAACCACAAGTCATTCGTATCAAGTTTCCATTGCTTAGGAGACGGTTGGTTTGCCTTTAACGTAGTGTTGCTTTCCCATCAGCTAACGCCTTCTGGTGTTTCTATGTATGTATTTCCGTTTTTATCTTCCTGAATACCGTATTGAATCGTTCACTAATCCATCTGTTGTTGTAGAATTGTTTCATCTCATTTTGTCAAATAATAGCACCTCTTCCATTACTCCCAAACCAATATTTTCCTTCAGAGTCTTGAAATATTCTCCAAATTTGATTATCGGGATTCAGAAACTTCCTTTACCAATTACTATCGTTTCTTTTCCGGTCTTGTGCCCAAATTTCTCTTACCCAATGCCGAATGGAAGTTGCTTAATGGTAAAAATTAGTAAGATTATTTTTACTGAGTTAATGGTCATTTTTACTTTTAAAGTTCAGAATTGGCAATAGTTCTGACAAAGGTTTGGCCTCTACGGAAATAAGCGTGTTCGAAGCTCTACACTGTCTGACAGCAGCAAACTTGTACTGAAGGCAAGTGTTGTATTTCTAACTGCCCTTTCCTTGATGTGCGCATGTTTGTTCAGGCTTTTAGTTTAGGTTTCTATATTCTACTGGTGTCTGTCCTTTTTGTTTCAAGAGTTGGTAAAATATATGGATGTTCAAAACGTAAAAGAGGAATAAGCTGTTTCAACTACAGAATTATCGATGTTCTAGTACAATGTTTGGGCGTTCTTCAATGAGGTAGTAATGTATTAGGTGTAGTACAGTCCTTCCTGTTTCTTGGTAGAATAAGTCAGCACGATAATGGGTGATAAATGCATGTTCTGCTCTGAAATATTTTTAGTAGGCGAATCCTTGTCTTTTTGTTTATCAGACAAAGTAAACCTTTAAATAAATTTGGCTCAATTTGTGATACCGTTGATTGATTGTTTTGCATTTGGGTAGATAAATGGTCGTCCCAAAATAACAAACAATGGGTCTAGTAATAGTTCCCAAGATTCATTACCATTGAAGTTGGTTGGTTGGATTGTCAATATTCTATGTAGTTCGGTTTAAATTTTTGTGTACACAGTCGTACAAGATTTGCTTTTCTTTATCAGATAAATGGAGTGCTTACTGATGTTTCGCATGAAAAAAGATGTCGATCATTCTTTTTATTTTAAGCGACGTGCCGCAAATAAGTCAGGATGAAAGAAGCAGAAAGAACTCAAACATCTGTCTTCTTTTTCCTTCGTTATCCATTGTCAACACCTGTTTTGGGTGCAAATGCAAATTAAACTACCTTCTTGAAAATCTTACGTTTGTCTGCCATAACGCAATTTATTAGCACAATTGTTTTTAAAAACATAATCAGATAAGTCAACATTATCCTGGTACCATCTTCTATATACTCATCAAAGCCTTGCTAGGAAATCTACTACAGCAACCAAAAGGATGATTGGTTTTACTTTTCTTTCAAAGTTATTAATGTCTGAAATGTTATGTAATTGAACCATTTGGATTCATATTATACTTGGCTCATTATAATTTTACATCAAATATTTTATCTCCTAAATAGATTTCTCAACCAAACCCATTGGTTTTGCCTATTCTATATCTTGTTTTAGGTTTAGGATTTATTTCAATTTAGATATAGTTTTGAGATTACAATCGTTTTGTGCTTTAATGCATTTTTTTATAGCAGTTACAAGTTTGTTTATACAAGTGAGGCGTAAGCACCTTTAGATGAATTTACTGATGTTTTAAGCATCACTTCTTGAACTCAGTGACAATTATTCCGGGCTCGGAAATCACTACACGTTTGCCATAAATTGTTTTGGTTCTAATCTCAGGCCAATCATTCAAACGCTTCAAGAGCATGTTTACTGGCGATACCATGCGCCATTAGAATTATCATTTTCCACCATTGAGACGATGTATTATTATTAAATAAGCATTGGCTTTACGCATAAAAGGAAGAACGCTTTTGCATGTGGCGTACCAACCCAAACAAATTTACTTCAAATTGTTGTCTGGCTT
>JADJSG010000009.1 GCA_016711825.1 Bacteroidota bacterium
TGGCTTGGCCTGCATTTTTTCTAACACACAATAACTATATTTTTTAGAAGCCTTTGTAACAATCAGTATGTCCTTAAAGTTATTTATTGTATTTCTTCCTTAACTGTTATCACCAGTTTTCCTTTAAATGTTCGCATTTTTATAAGTGCTGGTATTGTTCAGATATTTGTTCTAGCTATTGAGTGAGTCAGGTACAGTTTTATTCAGAATTATTTTCTTAATTATTTTTTTTGCTTGATTTTTTATCTCAACCTATAACCTATTGTTCAACACTATACTTGGAAAAGATCAATAGGGTAGAATGCCTGTAAATTGTTAGTGCTAACGTTTTGCAGCTATAAGAAGTTGGCGATTTCGAAGCAAAAAACTGTCAACTTGCACGAAAGTTTGATTGAAAAACTGAACTTCATTTAACCACTGAACCGCCAATTTCTTATAGGTGCTGTTACCTGCTGGCCTTCTGTCCACCGTGTCGCTGTATGCCTTGTCAATATTGAGTTTTCTTGTCATTATCTCCTGTTTTTTGTCGAGCTGTATGTCGGTGTATTTTTATTTTTTTGAAGCGTTGGGGATTTTTTTAAAAACAATTTTTTTTCTGGGTTGGCAAAGCAAGCTCTTTTGCAATTTTTGGTCTGTGCGTTGGCTTGTGTGAATTGCAAATGTGCTTGCTTTTTGAGGGCTTCAATACTTATTAGGTGCAATGTAATAGTCTTTTTTACAATTATTGCATTTTAGTTTTTCCTTAGTCCAACTATTAGGAAGTATAGTTGATGAAATCCCCCATATTATTGGACCACCAATAATTCCTAATAATGCAAACCAACCAAGGAATTGCCATAAAAAGATGACAGAACCAACAGCAGAAGCCAAATACATAATATTAGTAAAACCGTTGTCTTCCTGTTCTTTAACAGGAAAACTACAACTTGGGCATCTGTAAGGAGTAATATTATTATTAATTAATTCATTTTTCGCATCTTCAATTTTTTTTAATTTTTCTTCTTCTTTTTTCTTTTGCTCTTTATTGTATAGTAAATTATTAAAACGTTTTATGTCAGCATTATAAGTATCAAGTTCCGACAATTTCTTTATGTTTTTACCAGCAGCATCTAATTGATTCCTATCAAGATTGTTGTTAATTGCAATAATAAGTTTATTTACCTTCTCTTTCTTTTCATCTGCTTGGTTTTGAATAGAAATTTGAGGATCGGATATATTCTTAAAAGTTGTCTTAGCTTTACTATAACCTGGAAATGACTTTTTTTGTTATTAAAATCTATTTTAATAAGGCTGTCATTTTGAAAGAACTGTTTTCAATTACGACTCTAATAATGGTAAAGATAGAACTTGCTGATGATTTGAAGTGTTTTCAAAACAAGACTTAAAAATGGCATAGGTTAAAGCATTGTTTTTGTCTAAAAGATATTGAGGAATTGCTTTTCTTGTATTAACATCAAAAAATTAGGTTGCAATTTTTATCTAAATAATACTTGAACTGAGAAACCAAAACAAATAACTCCAAGAAATTAATGGTATCACCTCTCAAGTTTTGCCTTATATATGTAAATGGATATTTAAAAGTTTCTTTATAAAAGTAATTGAAAACAGCAATTTTATAATTTTTATTTACGCTACTAAGGATAGGTGTGTCTTCGCAAGGCATTATTGATAAAGGAACAACACTGTCTAAGTCAATAAGATAGTATTCACCATTGTTAGCAATAAAAATATTTTTTTCCACAAAATCTGAAAACCAAAATCCATTTTTTGAAATACTTTCTAATGCTGAATATATATTTTTTGAAAACTTTAAAGGATTGAAATTAAAAATATGATTATGAATTATTTCTTCAAGTGTTAAACCTTCTAATGCTTCTTGAAACAGATAACTAACAGACTTATTGTTTTCTGTTGTTGATACAAAATCATAAATAATAGGAAGATTGGAAAGTTTCTTATTTTTAGTCTTCATTATATAATGATAACCTGGAATTGCAGTTTTGTCCTTTTCAAACCTTTTAACAAAAACTTTGATACCATTAATACTCAAAATTTTAAAAGCATCTATATTTTGCTTTTGCCAACCGTTACTTGAAGGACTATGAGCATTATAGCCTGAATCAAAATCAGTGATTTTACCGTTAATGTTTACTTTCATTGATTTCTATTTTATAGTTCTTTCAAGCACCAACAATGTTTTATCGTCATAGGTAAGTTGATTAACCAAAGATATTTTGCTTAACGATAAAGCAGGATTAACTATCAACGATTTTTCAGAAGATCCGATACCATCAGAAAATGCAACGACAAGGTCAATATTTTCCTTTTTATATACTACAAGTTTTACATCAAACGAGTTAGTTTTCAAAACAAAAGAGTTTTCATTCATTAAGATTGATACAAATAATCGACTTGGATTATCATTTTTGTCTTTCTGGTTTGCAATCAATTTATTGCCATCGTTATAAAAAGATAATACTTCTGAATCGCCTAAATAAAAATATTGTAATGTACCCTGCTTTGATAAAAAGCCAATTAATACCGTTGTAGAGCAAAAGGGAGTATTGTTAGATTTTATATTAGATGCTATCTTTTGCAAAATATCATTTGATGAGCTTTTAAGCTTTTCCATTAAATCTCTCTTACTAGATTCAACAGAATTGAGTAGTAATTCTTTTAGATTAATGTTTTCATTAGATTTTAAAATTAACTCTTCTCTAATATTTTTATTCATCAGTTGAGCAAGAATTCTACTAGAAAAAATATGTTCTTTCTCATTAACAATGCTTGGTGAATCACTAGTTCCGTCTAATATCCAAAAAAAAGTTCCATATTGTGTATTTAAAATACCAGTAGCATCTTCACCCAATTCCGTATCATTATCTTTGTCTTTACGAGGTCCGGGAGAAACTAAAATATTTGAATTTATAAAACACCATCTGGAATTTCGAAATGTGGAACATCAAGGGTAACAGTAGCATTTGAAGAGTTAGACTTATTCTTTAACTCATCTTTAACTTTGTTTAGTTCTAAAACTGTTTCCTTGTATTTTTCAGCTAATTGAGATACTGGCATTGATGCCTCACTTTCAATTTTATCGAGAACAGTTTTATTTTTTAAATGTTCCGACTCAATATGATTTGCCTGTTTTGCAATACTATTTAACTCATAATTAAAGTCCTGAAAGATATCTTCAATACTTTGTATTGGCATATCATCTGTAGTTTTAACTTCATTGTACTTTAAAACAATTTCTTCTTCCTTACCTAGTGATTTTAATAAGGAATTAAAAGAAACAATTGTATTTCTAAAGTTGCTGATGTTCTCGGATAACGAGATTTTCGCCTCGGAATATTTAGATTTGTATTTGTCCATTCGTTTGTAAATTATTAAAACAAGAAAAAAGAAGTACAGCCAATATAACAGCAGCAAAAATAAATACTTGTATAAATTAATTTGTTTGTTGCCACGCTCACTATTAACCTTATCTGAAGAAATTTGGCTTTTACAAAATGACAGACCGTTTTTAGCATTAGGGTTGTCTTTTAGTAGCTCATTCTTATAAACTAAAATAGCACTATCAAATTTCTTTTCGTTTTGATAATTAAGTGCAATATTTAATAGAGAATCAATTTTAGCTTGCTTTATTTTGCCTAATTCTTCATTTTTTAAAATCGAATCAATTTCTGTAATTTTTGAATTGACAACATTACTATTTGGTTTAATTTTCAGAGCTTCTTGATATTTATTTTTAGCTTCTCCTAATTTTCTTTGAGCAAATAAACTGTCAGCTTCAGCAATTAAAGCATTAAATCGAACATCTAAAGCTTGCTTTTCTTGATTAGCTCGGGAAATATTACCTTGATTAGCTCCAAGGTCTGAACCTATTTTTTTTCTACAGATGTATTCTCTACACCGTTTTGACCTTCACTTGATGTACTATTTTGTAAGGAGTCTTTTTTTTGAGCAACACACAAAAGTGAAAAAAGTGAAAAAAATATAAGAAAGTGAATTTTCATAGGATAGTTATTTTTTCTGGTCAGTAATGAAATTATCGAGGCATTTTTCGCAGAATCCAGGACCACTTCCCATTCTAAACAAATGTCTCATTCTCATAGATTGAGAAGCTTCACTAAAGTGAAAAAATTGGGGTGAATTGTGGATATGACAATTACCCATAATTGACTTTAGCTGAGAGTAACCTACATTACTGTTTTCTCCGTGAAAAGCACCCATAAGAACATTAACGAAATGCCCATTATATTGAAAATCTGCAAAAGGATTTCTTTCAATTTTTTCATTTCCTTTTCCTGTATATTGCTCACCATCAGTAAAAATCAAACAACGAACATTAGGAATAGTTATGTCATCACCCGTAGTAGGGTTGAAAACGGAATTTGTCATAGGTTCTACCTCACCTATAACATCCATTTCTCCATTTATAAATTTTTGAGAATGGAAATATGCTGTTTCGAGTGCGAGATTTATATCTGTGGCTCCATTTAAACTTTCCATTTCCTTGTATAAAGATGATTCTAAATTTTTTACATCTCCATATTTGTCAAAGACCTCTTTAACATTCATAAAATTAATGAAAGGCTTGAGCCTGTGGTCAAATAACATTACAAAAAGATAAGCATCTTCTTTTTTGTTTAGACTTTCCATTTCAAAAATAGCACTTGCAACTTGACCTGAAACAAGCTTGGCTCTTTTCATAGGTACATTTGGAAAAGCATCTTCCATAAACATTGAACCAGAAGAGTCAATTAAAAGATATATAGGCCTATTCCTTTTTTGATTGAATTCTCATTATTTGTTGAACCACCACTTGGCTTTACAGGTTTAGAACTTCCACTAGTTGAAGTGCCTGACTCCATTTCCATAAGAACTCCTGTGTAAGAAGGGCATTTAGAACAAAATAAATCAGCTGTTGGCTGATTAAAAAACGTGACTTTCGTCTGTCGAACAAATCCATTGTTTACTCATATTTGTTTATTTTAATTGTTAAAAATTTTTTTCATAATACTGCTTAGCTAACCTAAAATCTACACCAGTTCCTGAACCTGTTTTATAATTATATGCTAAATTCTCAATGGCTGTAATATTGTCATTATCATAATCAACGGCTTTTTTTGTGTAATTAAATGATAATTCTTTGTCCATAGGTACAATTTCCCCAACAAAGTATAGATAACCAAGTTTGGAAAGAGCACTAGAGTAGTTTTGGTTTGCTGCTTGTTTTATTAATTCTAAACCTTTTAAAATATTTTTTTCAACACCTTTTCCTTCAAGATACATATTGCCAAGCCTTAAAAGGGAAGTTGGGTGACCCTTGTCAGCAGATTTTTTATACCACTTAAATGCTTCATCGATGTTCATTTCCACACCTTGTCCATATTCATACATCAATGCTAAATTTGATTGAATAAAAGTATAACCTAATTCAGCAGATTTTAAATAATACTCAAAAGCTATCTTTTCGTTTTTAGTTACGCCAGAACCATTTGAATACATTGACCCTAAATTTCCCAAGGCTTCAGGGTCATTTGCTTCAGCAAGTTTTTTCATTGTTTCAATAGCTTCTAAGTACAATCTATCAGCTTTATCTAAATCTTTTTCGACACCCTTACCAGTTTGATATGCATAAGCAATTCTCCAATAAGCCATTTTAAAACCTTTATTAATGGCTTGATTAGAATACTCCCAACCTACATTGTAATCTTTGATTGTTCCTAAACCGTTATATGTAAGTTCACCCAAATAATAGTCTGCATCACCACTGCCTAAAGTACTTGCTATTTTAAATTTATCAAACGCTTCACTATACTGAGCATCATAAAATAATTTCATAGCAGATATAAGTTCTTCAAGCATTTCAACCCTTGTAGAAATAGAATCTGTTCGCTTATAATCTAATGCTTTGAGATAATATTGTTTAGCATCCTTGTATTTAGTTAATTCATAAGCTTCTTTTCCTAGTTCAGTAAATTCATTATACTTTTTTCATTATGTTTTGAATATATAAAGAATGAAATAATAGATAATGAAATGATTAATCCTATAGCGGATAGAATTTTTCTATTATTTTTCGGATTTACATTTTTTGAAGTAGAAGTATCATTTATTGCACCATTACCTAAATTCTCATTATGGGATTCTTTGGTCATTAAAATACCACCGTAATTCCTGCAATGAGGACAAAACAAATCTGATGTAGGCTCATTAAAAATGTGACTTTCGTCTGTCGAACAAATCCATTTTTTATTCATAGTTAATAGTTAATTTGATTTAAACATTCTTTACAAAAATAATTAGGACTATTCAATTTTAATCTCATAAACCTAATCAATGAACGCATATAAGATGCTTGAGAAACTAAAATTGAATTCTTGTTATTATGCAAAAAGCAATTGCCTGAAATATCACTTAATTGATTAAAAAAATTATCACAATCATTGGCAAAATATACTGTCGTAAGAAAATTTTCGATTATAAAACTTTCACCATAATTATAACAGGTTATCGTCTTGAATATCTATAGACTTACCAGATAATAATATTATTCTTAGATTCGGAATAACTTTATCCTCTCCCGATAACGGGTTAAATATTGGATAGTAAAAGACTTCATAGTTTCCAAGTTTCTCAATATTACATTTCAAAAAAGAATCCACGATTTGAAAAGTATAATCTAAAGTTTTGCCAATATTTCTTTTATCTCCCATTAATGACTCTCAAAAGGTCTTGTTCCAACTTGCGTTTTCATTTATCGATTTGTTTGTGATGGGTCTCTTTTCTGTATAAATTTCCATTTCAAAAGAAATGCCTTTTGGCATTGGAAAACATCTTCTGTAAGTTTGTGGAAGAACAATCAACTAAAAATGCTTTATAATCCATAAATTTAAATCTCTTTTAATTTTCTTGCTTCTTCAATATACATAATCAGTTTTTCACAGCTGAACAAGTAACTATCGGCATCTTCAACTGTGCTGTTAATGTGTTTTCTAAAAAACTCTTCTTTCTTTTTATCTGTCCATTTTGATTTTAGACCATAAAGAAAATCTTTGTAATCAGACATTTCCCTTTTCAAAAGTTTATGCTGTACTACAAAATCACTTTCATAATATGAAAGTCCAAAAAGCCCAAATAATAAATCGTGTTTTGGCATATTTTTTAATCTAATTCGTATTCTTGACTTGATTTATATATTGCACCACCCTTGAAAAGACCACCTTTCAGATCTATTTCACTGTGTAAATCTTTAATTGCATATTGTTTGCCGTTTTTTTCATAGAGCTCATAACCTGCTCTTTTACATAATTCTGTTTCATTATCACCAATTTCAAATTCCACAAATTTTGTATTTTTTTGTTGTGCCTCAAGTTCTGCATTGGCTAAAATTTGGTCTGTCAGGTTTCCATTTTTCAATCTACCATAAGCAATTTTGTCTGTATAACTACTGTTGTTTTTATTTATAAATTCTGTGTAATCTTCAAAATTTTCCAATTGTTCACTTTCTGTTTTAAGCTTGAATCCTCCATAGTTACCATCATTATTAGTTTTTACTAATTCTGATGAAAATGTTAGATATCTTTTCATTAAACTTTCCATCATTGTTAATCCCTCAATTCCTTTTGGATAATGCAATATCGCTTTCGATAAATTTTCTTCTTTTTGTTTCACATTATGCTTGTATTGATAATCAATATCTTTATATGCCTTATCAATTTTTTTTTTTGTTCAATATATTGAGATCTCTGAGCTTTTGCTGATTTTATTTGGTCATCTATATCCCAAATTGCTTCTTTATCTTCAGGCCAAGAGTAAGAGCTTCTTTCATTATACAACGCACTTATTTCGTTATCAACTTCATTAATTTTATTTTGCATTGTTATTTTTAATCGAGTTAATTGATCCGTTGTTGTTTTCACAGCATTTCGCATATTCTCAATAAACTTTCCAAAAGCGTATTGAAAGCCATTCATCTGTTCAGCAAGTGCTAACAAGCGTTGTGGATTATCTATGCGAATGTTACTCATATTTCTACAGAATAATATGTTTTTATCAACTTGCTTAAATCTCTGCAATGATTTTCAAATTTTAAAACCACTTTTTCGAATTGCTTTATATTGTTCACATTGCCCATAAAAACATTATGTAAATTTTCAAAGTTGCCATCTTGAAACCCTTTATCATTAAGCTCCGTAATACTTTTTTTCCATAGCAATAAACGTTTTCGTAATCTCATTTCTGTATTTTTCTAATAGCTTAATATGATTTTCAAGCACTTGATAATCATTTTGAATTTCAGATGATTTACTTATATTTATTGTATTTGATTTCATTTTCTATTTTCGCTTTAATTCTAAATGTTTTTTTATTTTGGGTATCCAGTGAGCCTCCATAAATTTTTTAGAATTTTCTAATTCTTCTCCTAATGGTTTAAGTAAATCAGTATATTTTTTAAACTCTGTTTTGTATTCAATGAGCTTTTCGTCCTGCCAACCTTTTTCTAGTTCTTTTACAGATGATTCAATTTTTTCAAAATAATTATCAATTGCTTTTTTGAACTTTATCAATTCATCGTTAAAAGTTACTAAATCAGCTAAATTAACGTGAGCACCAGTTTTAGTTTTAATTTTCGCTATATTATTGAATGTTTATTTTATTATCTTTTAATTTCTCGCCACCAACTAAATCTCTTATGTTTTTTTCAACTTCAGCCAAATAAGACGAAAAACTATTCATAACCTTATTTAGCTTATTAATATTCTCTTTATTGGTATTAATTACATTATAAAGTTGTTCAAAATTTCCGTCTTGAAAACCATTATTGTTTAACTCCTCAGTTCTTTTAAAAATATCCTCAGATGTTTTTTTAAGTTCTGATGCCAATAAATCTGTCGCTTCCTTCATTTTTTTAACTGAATCGGGTTCTACAACCGCCCCTTTTTTCATATATCCGCTCATATTATTTATTTTTGTTTAAAAATCGTCAATATCAATTATTTCATCATCATCTGCCAAACTTTCAAGTTCATCTTTGATTTTATTTAACGATAATAAATTAATATCGTTATTTTCACTTGATTCTTGATTCTTGTTTAACTGAATTTCGCTATTATCATTTTCTATTTCTTTACTATCTTCATTTATACTTTTAATTACTTCTATTTCAAAAAAATCAGAGTATAAATCTATATCGTTAGGATAGAACAGCTCATTATTAACCAAATTTAGATAGGGCTTAAATTTGTGGTAACTTCCTTCAAAATCAGCATTGTAATAAATTCCTCTATTTAATGAATGGGGTTCGTCTTTTTTATACAATGTACCCGCCATTCTATTTTCCAGAGCAAAAAGAGATTCATCGCTATTTCCCAAATGAAAAACTATACGATGTTTAAATAGATTAATAGCATTCGAGTTTAAAATCTTATTTAATACCGATGGCACTCTCATTTCACATATCGTATGGAAGTTAAAAGCATTACCGTTTTCTAAAATATTCTTCACAATATCACCATACTTACTTGTTGAATATGAGTCTTCTTTATACAATTCTCTCGCTTTTTCCAAACCTATAAAAAAGTTGAATACTCTTTTAGAATGGATGTTATTTGTTCTTTGTCTCTCAATTAGTTCTTGATTAATTGCTTCCAATTCAGATTTAAAATCACTATTTTCAATAAATTTATAATCGAAGTAATTTGAAATCTTGTCCAATAATGGAAAATTTAACTCTGTATTTTCTTCATTGTCTAAGAATGAAAAAATTCTAATAGCTATTTCTCCTGGTGCAAAAGCATATATAAGACTATTGAATATGTTATAAAGGGCATTTATTGAAACATCCTTATAAATACCTGACAAAAGTATATTTTCATTAAAGTTTCTTTCCAACTCAATTTTAAAATGATTGGCAGATATTATGGTTGGCTCTCCCAGCCAAATAGGTATTTTTTTGAAACTAGTGGGTTTGTATGTTTTTTTGTTGCCTTCATCAACGATTTCTATAACTCTGTTTTGTTTTGTTATTTCATTATTTTCTTCAAATTTTGCCTCTGCTAAATTGTCGTAAACTACAAGGTCATTTTCTTTAAAACCCAAACTATCCGACTGATTTTTTAAATCTATTAGAATTTTCTCCAAATCTTCATTTTCTAACAAATAGGCCTTAAAAAACTCATTGTCCTTTTCTTCAAGTTTCACGCCTAAACGATAGTTAATTACTCCATCACCTACAGTATTAACGAGCTTCATTGCATCATTTCTTGAATCAAGCAAAGCTGTTTGCAGCGTCTATACTAGATTTTAAAACAATTCTGATAGGAATTTCTGTTTTTAATTTTGAAAATGAATGTGATACGTGATTAAAATTTTGAGTAGAAAAGAAAAGATTTATTCCTGCCGCTCTAGCTTTTTTGGCTAATGGAGCAAGCCTTGCACATATTTCATCTTGGTATGGTGCATCTTCTTCAAAAATTGTGGCAAATTCATCTACCATCAAAATTGTTCTTCTAATTTTTTGATTAGGAAATTGTTTGTTAAACTTTGAAATATCATCTACTCCTTTCAATGTAAATAAATTTAATCTATTGTTCATTTCATCCACAAGTGAGTCAAGTAGATTTAAAATCAATTCATTTTCAGCACCCATTGCAAACATTTTTACGTGGGGAAGCTTAAGGCGTCTGAAAATATCGAATCCAATTCCATTTTTTAAATCAATTAAATAAAATTCTAAAGATTCTGATGAGTAATTCCATGAAGCAGATGTGATAAATGTTTTCAAGAAATTTGTTTTTCCTGAACCAGTTCCACCGGAAAGCATTACGTGAGCTTGTAAATCATTTGTTTTAATTTCAATGTTTTGTTCTCCTCTATGCTGTTTGCTTTTTCCGACTGGAATAGAAACTAAATCAGAAGAATCAAGTTGAAACCAGTTTTCCTTCAATGGTAAGGCATTTTGAAAATTCTCTTTGATAACTTTATTTACAATCTCTTTAAAATGATGGTTGTAAGAGTCTATGAATTCGTGTATTTTGGATTCATTGATTTGATTTGGATTAAAATTATGCTCAACATTTAAGTAGTTAGATTTATCACCAACTAAGTCTATCGTTACAACATCTTTATTACCAATTAACTGATTGATTAAGTCAGAGCTATTATCATCAATATTCCACGACATCAAAAATTGAGTGCCGTTGTTAATACCGTTACTATTCAATCTATTCAATTTTCTTAACATAGACTCATCTGCCTCGTATGATAAATTAAGAACTACGCTAATGTATTGCGGGATAATATCTTCTATTTGTTTAGTTTGTATTTTGTGATAATTATACTCGCCTAAACTTGTGAAATTGCTATGTTTTGAACTCGATGTGTATTTTATTGAAACTTCTTGCAATCTTTCTTCACACTCAATTAGTGTTTTTTCAAAGTTTGATTTTCCATTAGCAACAGAAACACTTTCGTGTGAAAGAGGTACAAATTCTCTGAAAATGACACCTAAATCTTTTAAATCCGATAAAACAAGTTTTATTTTTCCTACTTCCGAAGATACTAACGATCTTGTAATAATGGTGTCGTGTATTTTATTTAGTTGATCTATTGTATCATTATTATGAATAATCAATATGCTCTTAGAATCAATAAATGGAATTACAACTTTAATTTCTTTCAAAATTTTTGTGCCATTAATTTCAATTACTTTTGAAAATGTTCCAATTTCAGTAATCGGCAAAAAATTGATTGAGGAAAAAGTAGAAATATCTTCATTAATAAGTTCTAAATCTTTTGTTGGATTGAATTTATTCAGTTCAACATTAAAATTTGAAAGGTGATTTTCAAAAAATATCCTTGCATCATTCAACATATTATCAGAGTCATCTTCAAATGATTTTTCAAGTTGACCGAAAATTTTTGAAAACTGTAAATCAAGGTTTTTAAGATTTTCTGAATGACTAGTAATTACTTTTGCTGATTTAAGATCATCTAATTCTAAAACGGCTTCTTTCAACTCCTCAATCCTTTTGGCAATCTCTGGCGTAATTTTGCCATATTTTGTGCTACCCTCTTCAAAAATCAACTTATATCTATTTATTTCCCCAATTAGCTTCTTTTTCTTTTCGTCAAGTGCATTAATTTCTTTTTCAAAATTTGCCTGTAAATTCTGAAGACTCAAATTTTTGTTGCCTTGATACTTTGAAAGTTTATCCCTATAATCTTTTTTTATCTTTTGGAAATCTGATTTAAAACTATCAGCCTTTTCAATAAAATATACAATTGAATTATTGTATTCTTCAAGAAAGTTTAAATATGTTTTCAAGCTGTTATTCATTTGTATCATTTTTAATATTTGAAACTGTATGTTAAGTTTTTGCAAAAAATGGGCCTTTTGGTTTTTTGGTGGGTTGGGGTGGGTGTTGGGCAAAACCAAATGTGCCAGTTAAGCGGGCTTTTTTTAAAATGTGCGTTGGGCAAAAATAAAAATACAGAAGCGTTGGCTTTTGGGTCGGCTGTCTGATGGTTCACTTTTTCTGTCCTTATTTTCTGTTTCATTCTGTCGTTCATTTTTACTCGGTTCGTTCTTTAGGCTTGCAGGTAACGATTTGCGGCTAAAAGATGTTGGCGCTTTTGAAGCACAAATTATCTTTTGAAAACCACAATTCAAATGTAAAACAAATTTTCATTAGAAGCACAATGCAGCCAATTTATTTTAGCCGCTGTTAGCAGTTGGTGCCATACAGTGGTTCATAATGGTATATCACAAGCATCCTTCTGTTGTTTGTAATTGATAAAGTTCTCAAAATATTTATTAGTCACTTTATTTTATATGAAGGTCAAACACACAGAATTTCTATAGGTAGCGAACCAAACCTTAAAATTAAATTCCATTATTTCAAATAACCCAATAGTTAAAAGTCGCAAACAAGAAATGCTAGCACTTATTTCTTTTCCAAAGTTTCCACCATTTAAAATATATAAAACCATTAACAAGGTGTGTTGAACCAAATCCAATATTATATGAAACCCAGTTTTTTCCATACTCTACACAATCTAGGTCAAACTTACATCCTCTTTCTAAACAGTAAACTGGGATTTTAATTTCTGCACAGTTTCTATAGGAAACAAATTGTAAAATTATCAAACTATCATCTACCAACCTATTGGGAGGATTATCGTGCCAAGAGAAGTCTTTATTATCAGGGCAAATAATCGTTTTGTAATCTACTTTTGAAAGTTTTGTTTTGCCTTGAAAATTAACATAAACATTAGATCTCTTTAAAATTTTCTTTGCAAGTTTTGTTGATGGAGTAATATATAAAGTGTCTTGTGAGTAACTCGAACTGTAGAAAAAAAAAAAAAAAAAAACAAAAAATGAGTATTTTTTATGTAAGTATTAAATTGTAATTTGTTTATTCTTTTTTTGTTTTTTTTTTTTGGGTAAAATATTTTTGTTGCCATTGTAAATCTTTATTCCTTAATGCTAATGTTCGGGGTGCGGGCCTTCGTAGCGGAATTAAGAAACGAATACACTCGGCAAGAACAAATATAATTAAAAATATTAAACATCAGGCGACAACAATGCCGCTATGAGGCTTAGGCGCTGTTAGCGGAGGTGCGCTCTGGAGCTTAATCGTTGCTTAGTCATTTGAGCATTTATTTTTCTGCTGAACAATGCCCGCGTGCTACAAGCTTAATTGGATGGAATATCGCTTAATACCCTTTTTGCAGATGACTGAAGAATCGGACTAAGTTAAATACATAAGGTAGTGGGAATAAAAAAAGCCGCTACGGAGAAGCAACTTGAATTGCCTGCGTAACGGGCATCACCGCTAACGTTCCGAGCGCAGCCGCAGCGCCGGCAAAGATAGAGAAAAGGCAAAACATTTATTTGCTGATTTTAGATGATTAGATTGTTCAGCCCTTAGATGAACCCCGGCATTGAGGTCTGCGCTGTGTTAGCGGTCGGCAGCTTATGCAGGTTGGTTTAAGCAAGGTGTGTGCAGGGTGGTTTTCTTTCTTTTGTGAATTAAAATCTAAACCAATATTCATCAAATAAAGCATTATTTGTTTTCCCGTTCTTCATCAATTCTTGAATATCACTAATTGCAAGAAACTTGTAATTGTTATTTTGGCAGCGCTGCTTTTGAACCTCATCAAGATTCTCGTGGTCACAAAATATGCATAAATTAATAATAGTTTCATCGGAGTTATATTCTTTTTCTATTTCGTTTCTATAGTATTCTAATTGCCCATCTGGAATTTTAGTATACCACTTATTTTCAATGTTAAGAACATATTTTTTGGATAGTGAATTTTCAAGAACATTAACTTCCGCAATTAAGTCAATACCGTTAAATTGTCGTCTTGTTTTTACATGACTTATTTTGAAATCTTCGCTCAAGATTCTGTTAAGCGAGTATTGACCATCTTCTTGGTTGAAACCATGTATTAGAAAGAATGCTGTAAGATTTGCATATTCATATAATATTCTATTTGTAATTTGATATCTATCTTCAGCGCACTGCAATATCCAACGTAAATTGAAGTCTTGTATAGCTTCAAATCCACAATCTACTTTCCTTCCATCTTCTTCGGTATATTTATAGAATTCAGGTAACTCTACATTCATTTGATTATTTTATTTAATATATTAATTGTTGGTTTACTTCGACAGTTATTAATAATACATACCTTCATTAATATATTTTGTCTAAATATATATTTTTAGTGTCTTTGTTCATGATAATTATCCTTAGATTTTTCGTGTCAGCTACTAATTCTTTAAGAGTTACAGTTTTTAATGAACGGGCATTGCAAAATGTATATGGTAGATTTTTAAGATCAATTATATTAAAAATGAAATATATTTCAACATTATCCTTATCTTCTTCCATTGATAGACCCACCTCTTGGGTGGCTGGTAAAAAAGCATATTCTTTAAATGAACCTTTAACTATTGAACTCTTTTTAAATGTTTTCAATTGATTAAATCTTAAGACCAGGCCAGAAACTGTCATGTAACATTTGTCTGGACATTGTGAAGGACTATAATTTAAATTGGTTGATAAAAATATATCATATCCATTAGTTTTTAAATTGTATGTTGGTATTCTCCACCATCCGTCACCCTTGTAAAATTTTAACTTCACATAAAATTTATTCTTCTTATCTAATTCCATATTTTTCAATTTGTCAGCATAGTCTGAAGATTTTTTAAATGCAGCTCTTTTCAATTCACTATCATACTCTTTCAAGTTATAGTATGAATAAACGTTGTTTGTTACTAAAGCACGGATGTTCATTTCGTGTATGTCATGAGCATTATTTATTTCGGTTAAGGGGTCAAGCTGGCAGTCAGCCCGCAAACTGCTAAGTATTATGACGCTTAAAAACAATAAGTTAAACTTTAGTTTCATGGTATATGTAAGTTTTGTTTTAATGTATATGTGTAACCTATATTTTTCCCATGGCTAACTCTTTACAAAAACCAAACATACAAAATTTTTTGAATGCTTTAAAAATAGTTCTTCTGTTAATGCGAATTATTTACTGTATTTCTGAGCGTAATGTGTTGTTGCTGCTGACCGCTAACGGTCGGCGCCTAGGCCTTCGTAGCGGAATTAAGAAACGAAAACACTCGGCAAGAACAAATATAATTAAAAATATTAAACATCAGGCGACAACAATGCCGCTATGAGGCTTAGGCGCTGTTAGCGGAGGTGCGCTCTGGAGCTTAATCGTTGCTTAGGCATTTGAGCATTTATTTATCAGCTGAACAATGCCCGCGTGCTACAAGCTTAATTGGATGGAATATCGCTTAATACCCTTTTTGCAGATGACTGAAGAATCGGACTAAGTAAAATACATAAGGTAGTGGGAATAAAAAAAAGCCGCTACGGAGAAGCAACTTGAATTGCCTGCGTAACGGGCATCACCGCTAACGGTCTGACGGCAGGCGCGGTAGCGGAATCAAAGGAACGAAAATTTATTTTATAAACAAAAAATACTGAGGACATTACAAATGCGGCGAAACGAGAGCCGCTATTGCGCTTGCCGTATGTTAGCACTATCAATTAAACGAAGTACAAGTCACCTCCTCCAACCTGCGATTTTCATCTGTCTACAGAAAAGATTCATTAAGTTAATTTGTCTCAAGGTTGCTGATGGTTGCCGATGATCGAAGTCAACAGCTGACCGTTAAGTAGTTGAGAGTCTGGCTTGGCCTGCATTTTTACTAACAATCAATAGCTATATTTTTTAGAAGCCTTTGTAACAATCAGTGTGTCCTTAAAGTTATTTATTGTATTACTTCCTTAACTGTTATCACCAGTTTTCCTTTAAATGTTCACATTTTTATAAGTGCTGGTTTTGTTCAGATATTTGTTCTAGCTATTGAGTGAGTACAGTACAGTTTTATTCAGAATTATTTTCTTAATTATTTTTTTTGCTTGATTTTTTATCTCAACCTATAACCTATTGTTCAACACTTTACTTGGAAAAGATCAATAGGGTAGAATGCCTGTAAATTGTTAGTGCTAACGGTCGGCGCCTAGGCCTTCGTAGCGGAATTAAGAAACGAAAACACTCGGCAAGAACAAATATAATTAAAAATATTAAACATCAGGCGACAACAATGCCGCTATGAGGCTTAGGCGCTGTTAGCGGAGGTGCGCTCTGGAGCTTAATCGTTGCTTAGTCATTTGAGCATTTATTTTTCAGCTGAACAATGCCCGCGTGCTACAAGCTTAATTGGATGGAATATCGCTTAATACCCTTTTTGCAGATGACTGAAGAATCGGACTAAGTTAAATACATAAGGTAGTGGGAATAAAAAAAAGCCGCTACGGAGAAGCAACTTGAATTGCCTGCGTAACGGGCATCACCGCTAACGGTCGGCGCCTAGGCCTTCGTAGCGGAATTAAGAAACGAAAACACTCGGCAACAACAAATATAATTAAAAATATTAAACATCAGGCGACAACAATGCCGCTATGAGGCTTAGGCGCTGTTAGCGGAGGTGCGCTCTGGAGCTTAATCGTTGCTTAGTCATTTGAGCATTTATTTTTCAGCTGAACAATGCCCGCGTGCTACAAGCTTAATTGGATGGAATATCGCTTAATACCCTTTTTGCAGATGACTGAAGAATCGGACTAAGTTAAATACATAAGGTAGTGGGAATAAAAAAAGCCGCTACGGAGAAGCAACTTGAATTGCCTGCGTAACGGGCATCACCGCTAACGGTCGGCGCCTAGGCCTTCGTAGCGGAATTAAGAAACGAAAACACTCGGCAAGAACAAATATAATTAAAAATATTAAACATCAGGCGACAACAATGCCGCTATGAGGCTTAGGCGCTGTTAGCGGAGGTGCGCTCTGGAGCTTAATCGTTGCTTAGTCATTTGAGCATTTATTTTTCAGCTGAACAATGCCCGCGTGCTACAAGCTTAATTGGATGGAATATCGCTTAATACCCTTTTTGCAGATGACTGAAGAATCGGACTAAGTTAAATACATAAGGTAGTGGGAATAAAAAAAAGCCGCTACGGAGAAGCAACTTGAATTGCCTGCGTAACGGGCATCACCCGATTTTTATTGTCATAAAGTGTATAGTGTCACTACGTCTTATTTTAACTAACCCGACCTTATTGCCTTCGTAATCTTGAAGGGTATAGTTTCTGAAATTTGTTGTATTTGCGTATCCAATAATATAGTTCTTATCATCATTAATTGGGTAATTTGAGTATTTTACACAACTATTGGAAATATTAGCAAAATTCCAACTCAATATCGTAATTGTACAGTATGAATAAATACGACCTTGCACGTTATACATTTTGCTATTTTGTTTATAGCGAGATTTGTAATAACTAGAATTATCATTTGAATATTTATTCTTACCATTACTTGAAGTGCCATTTGGATAAGTAATGTAATTAGAGCTATTTTGTCTAGTTGAATTTGAGTTTCCTGGGGCTACTTTGCCGGTATAAGGGTTTACATTACCTGGATAACTCCAATTGTTTGATAATATTCCATCTGGATTTGAACGGTAATGAGATTCCACAAAAGTACCGTTTTTTCTAAAATATCCTTTTACATGAACTTGGCAAACTGCACTAAAAGTTACACAGCAAATTAAAATAGATAAGTATGAATATTTCATATACGATATTTTTAGTATTCTGAATAAAGGTAAAATTAGGAATTGAAAATCAATAAATTACACTTTTTATGATTTTCATAAATTTTCTGTTGCCTCGCAAAGTCAACTTCTTTTTGAGTTGCCCGATCTCCGCTAACGTTTTGCATATTTATGAAGTGGCGGCTTTTGAAAACCGATGTTTCTTTTTAGCACTTAACTTTCTTTGATGCACAAAGCTTCTTTTTAGCACTAAACCCGCCATTTCATAAATATGCTGTTACAGGCTGGCTTTATTTTAGAATGTCTTGATTTTTCCATTTTCTAGCCAGTCAGGTATTTCAAAATCTCTTGCTTTTGGATGTTGATGAAATATATTTCTTAAATTTCTAAATACTAAATAAATGTCGTCCATAATTATTTTCTGTTTCTCAATAAGTTGTCTGTCGTATTGGTTTTCATTAATTCTATGTGCTGGACTTTGTCTTTCCTTTCTAATTTTTCTAAGAGGCTTAAAAAGTTCACTTACTGTCCCATCACCTTTTACATTAAAAACAGAAGTCAGCCATTCTTCAAATAATTGAAGAGTTCCTTTTGATTGTCTTTCAACTAATCCGTTTTCTAATTCTTTAAACTCAAAGAAATCAACTTTACCTTCAAAAAAGTCTTTATTTATATTTTCAGAAATCATTTTGTCAAGTAACAAGATGAAATCATTATAGTTTTTTAATGTTGGTGTAAAGAAAAACGTGAATTCTTTTGGTCTGTTTTCATTTTCAAAGGACTTTCTAAATAAAGGCTTTGTAAAGATTATTTTAGTCAAGTCATTTATACATTTTTGCTCTCCAATAAATCCAGAAAAGATAGAGTATGAAAAAGTCCAGTTACCTTGAATTGTATTTTGATGATACTCTTCAAGCATTTTACAGTTCCCTGTTTTCTGTCTGCTTTTCCAATAAATTTGATGTTCAGGTGTTAAATCTTTTAAGTATCTTAAATAAACGACCGCCAACCTGTCACCATTTTCATCAAAACCTAATCCGAAGGTTTTTAAAAATATTTGGTCTTCTTCTCTTACAATTGGATTTTCATTTTCGTCATATAAGCAAGAAATTTGACCTGAATAATCTTCAAACTTGAAATCAAATCTTGGGTCATTGAAATATCTATCTAAAACCTCAATTTCAAAGAAAATTGGTGTTAAGTGTGGCTCCGCAAGTGCAAGTTGTTTTGTGTAAAATGCATTACCAAAATCGGCTAAATCTCGTTTTTTTTGAAGGTAACTTTTGCTAGGGTAAAGGCAAATCGAATATTCGGTATCCTCTGATGAAATTGTAATTTCCCCAAATGAATGAACAACTTCTTTTATCTTCTTTGCTTCTTCTAAAATATGAATTTGACTGTCGATTGGATAGTGTTGAAAACCAATAATATGTGGATTAGTGCTTGATTGAATTGAAACAATGTTGTCCTTAACTAATTCCTTTATAATTTCAATTGAATTTTCATAGTCAATGTTTAATTTTTCAGAAATATTACGCAAAGGGATTCCGTTGAAGTCCGAAGAGACTACAAAAAAGTCATAAACGATATTTTCAATTCTCTCTTTCATTGCAGTGTCGTCTCTTTAAGCTTGCCTGTAACGGTTGCGTGTATGAAACGTTGGGGATTGCGGGCTACTTTCCTGTCAAGTTACACCGAACTTGATGCGGGGCAGAACGCTCGAATAACCACTTAAACCCCAATGTTTTATACACGATGTTACCTGCTGTGTTTCCTTCTGTCGTCAAATGTTTGTCATTAAATACTGAACAATTTTTTCTTTCCTACGCTGTATTAAATCTCTTGTCCAAGTCGGATTGTCCTTTGTCATTTCTTGAATTTCCCTTTGTTGTTCCAAGTGGGTGTAACTCGCTCTTTTCTCAGCAAAGGGGTTGTTACCAACTGAACAATTATGAGATTTTGAAATTAGTAAATAGTTTCCTAAACAGTTGATATGTTGGTTAATAAATTCTTCATCGTAAGTGTCGTAACCTGTTTCGGGATTTTCTGTCTGCGGTGCAATATGCTCTAATTCAGGACTTGTTATTTTATCAAACCTTGTCGGTGCATAACCACTTTTTCCTTGTGATTCAAGATGATTTTCATATTTCCAAAGCAAAAATTTTGCTGTCGAGTGGTTAACTCCACCTTGTAAGGCTCTTTCAAATTCTCTGTTATTCCAATAAGCCCACCACCAAGAATCCGAACCAACATTTTTCATCCATTCAATGCGTTCAATGATTGGTTTTATTGTTGAATTGTCTTCTTTAAACTTTTGGTAAACGTCATTAAGTCTTGAAGTAATATCTGCTCTCGTTCCTATTAGTCTGTGTCGAATTACTAACGATTCAAGACCTGAACAGAGTTGTGCTAAATCACTTTTTTGAAGTCCAAATTTGTATGCCTTAATGATAAATGGAATAGAAATACCAATGCCACCAAGTGAAATAAGTGAATGAATTTGAAGACTTTCTCTTTGGTCTTTGCCAAAGAATGATGTTAAATGCTCAAAACTTATAGCAAGTGAACGAGTAAAATCCTTTATAAATGAAATTGAATTTTCTTCTGAAAGTAATTTATTGATTTTCTCAATTGCGTTTGATTCCCATAGAGAATTGAAATGAACTCGTAAAGTGTAAACCAAAACATCATCTTCGTTGATATTATATTCAATTGAGGATATTGATTTATAGATTTTTTCAAAGCGTGATTTAATTTCGTCAATCAATGATTCTTTTTCTTCTCCACCATAAAGATGAACATTGAACATAAATTGAGCTTTTATTATCTCCAAATTTGAAGGTTTTTTACCCCTGTTATTTTGGAAGATAAACATTTGAATTGCTTCTGATTCGTCTGTAACTGGGTGGGTTGTGCAAGATGCACTTTGAACAGTTTCAAGCATTTTCAAAAGATACGTTTCATCTTTATTAGAAAGTTTTTGAGTGAAAAAGTCATAAGCATTTACAATTCGTTTTGCAGATTCTGTTTCAAGTCCGTTTTTGTCCTTTTTGGATTGGTCAATTACATAGTCTTTGAAAAGTTGGTTATCATAGTCAACCGTAGCAAAACGGTAAGTTGAATTTCTTCTAATAATATCTTCAAATGTTTCTTGCTCGGTTTCATTTAGCTGTCTTATCTGTTTGAGTCTTGCGAAAAGTGCTGAAAGAAAAATCACAATTGTCGTAAGCCTTTGTTGACCGTCAATTACTCCAAACTTATTGGCTTCCTTTTCTTCAAATAAAAAGTGTCCGAAATAGTATTTTGATTTTGTTGTGCTCCGATTGTAGTCTTCCAAGTCGGAAAGAAAAGTGTTTACTTGTTTTGGCGATTTGCTACTTTCAAATTCTGTGTCCCAAGAAAATGCACGTTGATAAGTCGGAACAAAAATTCTGTTCCCTGCTAACATTTGTTTGATTGATGTTGATGCTTCCATTAAGTTTATTTATTAAAAATATTTAGGGCGATATGAGCACAAGCTTTGGCGTCAGCCAATGCGTTGTGGTGATTTTCAAGATGAAATCCTAAATATTCTGAAACCGTGTGTAATTGGTGGTTTGGAAGTTCAGGAAATCGTCTTTTTGATTCTCTGTAAGTGCAATAAAAATCACTGCTGTGATTCGGTAAGCCGTAAGAACTTAAAACTGCTCTTAAACAACCTTCATCAAATGCACTATTATGTGCAACAAGAGGCAAATTCTTTATTCTGTCATTTATTTCAGTCCAAATTTGAGGAAATTCAAATTCGTTAACTGTATCCCAAAAATTGATACCGTGAATTTCAGTCGCCCAACTGCAATAAAAATTTGGGTTCGGTTTTATGAGTTTGTAAAAGCTATCAACTATTTGATTTTCTTGCACAAAAACTAATCCCACACTACAAACGCTACTGCGGTGTTGGTTGGCTGTTTCAAAATCTATGGCAACAAAGGAATTCATACTCTTTTTTTTGTGTAAGAACAAATATAAAAGCGGTGAAAGCACCGCTTTTATATAATGTTTTTTGTCTTAACTTCTCTTGCTCCAACTTCTTCCGTCAGTGGTAGAGTAGTAAAGACCTTTTTGAAGTCATACCCAAGATTTCTTTGCCATTGTCATTCAAATCATTGAAGTCTCCACAAGAAGAACCTGAGTATCGAGTACTCCAAGACCTTCCGTCAGTGGTTGAATACTCGATTTTCTGTTTGTTGCTAGGGTTTATTCGGATTAATTCCTTTCCCCTGCTAATCATTTGTCCCATAATTTTATGGTTTTAATTGTTTATGCTTACTCTAATCGGTTTTCGGCTTCCCCGTTTTCTGCAAAGTTAAATTGTCAGTCCGTCAAAACGTGTCGTTGTTGTTATGCACGGTCGTCTTTGTAACATAGCAGGTAACGTTTTTGCAGCTTAAGCGAAGTGGCGGATTTAGAAGCACTTACTTTCAATTCAGCGCTTATGTTTATTTGAAAACCAAATGTTCAATTAAGCACTGAACCCGCCATTTTGCCAAACTGTTGTTGGCAGAAGAACTACTCTATTCCTGACGCTTCCGATTTATAATACTTTTTAAAATTTTCAGACTTTTCTAATGAAATTCTTTTTATGAGCTCTCCTAAATTTGGTTTTTCAGTTGTTAAAATTTTTTCAGGTGCATTTTCAAGAATGTAATCAATATCTCTTAATTCTATAAATGTTTTGTTTTTTAATGTATCAATTATTTTATGAGGCTCTAATTTGTCATCAAATGAAAGACCACCATATAAATGTTCAATTTTGAAGTAAGTTCTGCTAGAATCTATATTGAATATATTAATACCACTAGGTTCATAACTTTTTTTTAAATTTGAATATTCTATCGTCAGTGTCTTTTTATTTCCTTTGTAAAAATATAGACTGTCCTTTTTCAAAAAAATACTATTCCCATTTAGATTTAAATTTATATCCTTATCGCTACCGTTATCAACAATAACTGTATATCCCCGATTAGTTAATGCTGAAACATAACCAAAACTTAAAATTACCGAAAAAAACAATGCTGAAAATAGACTTTGTAAAATGTTTAATTTTTTATTTGGAATTTTATTATAACCTATATTGTAACTGTTTTTTTAAAAGGTTAAACATTATAATTAAAGAAATTGAGAATATTGAAACAATAATAATAGTGCATACTTTGTCGCTAACTTCAATGTCTATATTATATAGAATTTTCTAAAAAATAAAACCAATAAAAGTTGTTGTTATAAACCATATGAGTAAAAATACTCCAAAATTAATTCTTTTCATAAAATATTTAATTTAAAAAAATTTAGTCCAAATTGTCATAACTAAAAAAATTAGCCCAACCCATAAAAAAATGAATAGTAAAATTCCAATAAATTTATTAAACTTAGTTTTTTCTAATTTTGTTTTTTTCATAATTATATCAGTCACTTTAAATGAAAGAAACAATGGTAGTCCAAAGCCAATTAATGCACCAAAAAGCATTCCTAATAATTCCGCCATATCTTTAATTTGTAAAGTTTGTTTGTAAAGTTTTTCTGCCAACGGTCGGCGCCTAGGCCTTCGTAGCGGAATTAAGAAACGAAAACACTCGGCAAGAACAAATATAATTAAAAATATTAAACATTAGGCGACAACAATGCCGCTATGAGGCTTAGGCGCTGTTAGCGGAGGTGCGCTCTGGAGCTTAATCGTTGCTTACGCATTTGAGCATTTATTTATCTGCTGAACAATGCCCGCGTGCTACAAGCTTAATTGGATGGAATATCGCTTAATACCCTTTTTGCAGATGACTGAAGAATCGGACTAAGTAAAATACATAAGGTAGTGGGAATAAAAAAAGCTGCTACGAAGAAGCAACATGAATTGCCTGCGTAACGGGCATCACCGCTAACGGTCTGACGGCAGGCGCGGTAGCGGAATCAAAGGAACGAAAATTTATTTTATAAACAAAAAATACTGATGACATTACAAATGCGGCGAAACGAGAGCCGCTATTGCGCTTGCCGTATGTTACCGCTAGTATTTAAACGTACAAGTCACCTCCTCCAACCTGCGAATTTCACCTATCTACAGAAAAGATTCATAAAGTTAATTTGTCTCAAGGTTGCTGATGGTTGCCGATGATCGAAGTCAACAGCTGACCGTTAAGTAGTTGAGAGTCTGGCTTGGCCTGCATTTTTACTTGCACATAATTACTATTTTTTTAAGAGCGCTTGAAGTGAAAATTTTTTCCTTTAAATGTTACTTAATTTTATTTCCTTAACTGTTATCACCAGTTTACCTTTAAATGTTCACTATATTATTAGTGCTGGTTTTGTTATGAAAGTATTTCTAGTTATTGAATATATACTGTGAAGTTTCTAACAGTTTTGTTTACTTGATGTTTAATATCCACCTATTAGCTATAGCTCAACACTGTACTTGGAAAAGCTCATTAGGATTCCTTGCTCGTAAAATATTAGCGGTAACGGTTTTGCGCTAAAAGAAGGAAGGGGATAGAAAGCACATTTGCTTAATTACTTCCGAAAGATGAAGATAGTAAAAATGTTCAGCACTTGTACTAAAGCCCTTCTTTCTTTTTTAGCGCATGTTATCAGCTGTTTGCATTTTCTTTTTAGCTTTCTTAAACGGGTTTTCAAATTCAATATTTGAAACAAATGTACTGTCTGATAGTGTTTTCAAGAATGCAATTATTTTTTTCTTATCATCGCTATTTAATTTTGCACCGCCTTGATGTGCAAACTCCATTTTTGAATCAATATTAGCGCATTGTTTAACTCCTTCACTGTAAAAGTCTATGACTTCTTCTAATGTTTTGAATCTACCATCATGCATATAAGGTGCCGTAAACGAAAGGTTTCGCAATGAAGGAACAATAAATTTACCATTGTCGTTTATCTTTCCTGTTACTGTTCCTCTACCTTTGTCTTTGAATTCAGCTGGGTTTATTACTGAATCAAGTCCATTATTACTAAAAACTAATGTAGTGCCTAATACATCTCCATCGGTAATGTGACAATGAATGCAGTCGCCTTTTGTTTGGTCATTAGCTAATGCAAAACCTTCATACTCATCTTTACTGAACAGTGCCATTCCATTAATAACTTGATCATATTTTGATTGATATGAAATTAATGTTCTCAAAAACTGTGCTATAGAATAGGCAATTTGCACACTATCAATATTTGCATCCCCAAATGCTTTTTTAAATTTAAGTTGATAGAATTTACTATTCTTTAATCGTGAAACCGCAACTTTCCATTCAAGATTCATTTCATTATTATCTCTTACTGGATGGAAAATTTGTTCTTCTATGCTTTTCGCTCTACCATCCCAAAAGTATGCAGGGTACCAAGCAAGATTGAAAAGTGGCATTGTGTTTCTTTTTGACTTTGTTCCGTTTCTACCTTTACTATAGTCATTTGGCGAATCGCTAAATGCGGATTTTTGGTTATGGCAACTTGCACAAGACATTGAACTGTCAGAACTCAAAATTGGGTCGTAGAATAAGTATCTGCCTAAATTTACGCCTTCCACAGTTACAGGATTATTTTCTGAAACGGGCATCTTAGGGAATATTTTTAGTTCTGGAAATTTGTACGGTATTGTAGAAAATTTAGTATCGAAACTAAATACTAAAAGTGCAAGCAAAATACCAACAACTATTCGCATATAATAGTTATTATTTGCTAATTGTTAAAGATTGTGAAACGGATTTAATATTCGTTTTTACCTTCAAAGTGTATTGCCCATTCGGATATTGATTTGTTTCAAACCAAAATTTGGTGGGGATATTTTTCCATTGGGCAACAACTTTACCAAGTGCATCAACTAATTCCATATGTTCTATAATGTGATATTGAGATAATTTTTCCATTTCAATATGAACAATATTATTTGATGGATTTGGATAAATGTTTAAATAATTCGCTTGAGGAATTTCCTTAATCGTATGTAAAAAGGTTATATGAGCTAACATATTATCAATAAGCCAACCTTCTTTGTTGTTATTAATGGAATCCGATATAATACTAAATCGAAATAAAAGTGTATCCATAGTTTGAAACTGTGCTAACCATGAAGTACTAAAACAAAGCCATATATCTTTCCATGTTGAATCAGTTCCATTAAATGCGTTCATTCCTCCAATTAGTGTATCTACATTCAATGTATCATAACCATAAAAATTATAGACATAAGGATTATTGAAAACGCTTACCCATGTACTACCTGAGTCAGTTGAATATTCAATTGTCCCCCCATCAAAAGAAGTATCCATATCTAATTTTTGCTTCCATCGTAAAGCAAATATTCCCGAGTTTCCAAAGTTCTTTTCGACTTTTGCAATAAACCTTGATGTATCATTTATAGGATAAAAATTTAAAGTGTCTGTAACTATTGCATTCGGTTGTGTAGCTGCACTATCAAAAATCACTTTCTGTGGTTTGCCAATTTGCCAGACATTAGAACTGTCTTGAATGATTTCAATTAGTATAGAATTATAAGCTGAAGTATCTGCCCCGTCAAAGTATTGATGATAATATTGTCCCATTGAAGGAAACGCAATAAATGATATTAGAGTTACAGTAAGGAATATTCGTTTCATCAACTTAGTTTTTAATTATTAAAGGTATACAATTTTTTAGATGTTCGATTTGTCGGTTCTGCGCATATAGCTGATAACTTATATATAGCCGCTACTACTTACTCATATCATTCTAATGTAAGACAGCTATGCGCTATACATAAGCTATATCAAATGTAATATTTTATTTTCGAAAGTTGCATCATTTACATTAATTAATGATATAAATAAAAAAAAGTCCGCCGCGGAGGTCTTAACGTTCAGAGCGCAGAAGCAGTGCTGGGAAAGTTAGAGAAAAACCATAATATTTATTTTCAGCTAATAGAAAACTATTTGATGAACCTTTTGATACAAGCTGCATTGCTTTCTGCGCTAGGTTAGCGGTCGGCAGCTTATGCGGTTTAGTGAAAGCAGCGTGCGTGTGGAGTGGTTGTCTTTCTCTTGATGAATGATTCATACTGCTGAAATTATGTTCCTTCGTACAAACTCTTCGTACAAATGTTGTTGGCGTTTCGCCTTTGCCCGATGTGTTTGTAGATTAAAAACTTAATGGGGTCTTTGTCATTTGTCATGATTCGATGTTTAGGACAGTACTCCGGGGCAGTTGCACCGAAAAGCAATTAATCATACATACTATCTGAAAAAATGTATTTAATGTCAATAGGAATATTCATTGCCTTCGCCAATTTTGCGTGATTTTTTATTATTTTGATGAATTTTTTTGAGTTGCGAAAGAGTACCCTTGACCATAATATATAATAATAATATCTTGGATTTTTAATATGTTGGGCACTATTTGGATCAAACAGAGGAATGATTAGTATGTCCAGTTCGGCTTTTGAAAAAAATTCAGGCGTTGTACGAAAAAATCCCTGCCGAATTGGTATGCTATCCATCCCCTTAAATACGTTCCATTTGAGAATTGGGAATCCTCCTATATTGCAATCAATCAGATTCGTAACATTTTTATCTTCGCTATCAAATATTAATACCTGAATAGGTTGTTCCATATTCTGCCTGTCTTTCTCTGTTAATTCTTTTGATTTTATTAGCGTGGTGAACATTTTCGGATCGATTTTATAGAGTTGATTGAGAGGAACATTGAATCGCTTTGCTAATTTAACAATTTTTTTATCTGACAACGTTTTATCTTGCCGATATCCGAGAATGCTCATGCAGGATGTTTGTATCAAGAACAATGAAAATAAAATTATATATTTCATAGAGTTTATTTTTTACAATATAATATAAAATAGTAATTAAATGAAAACAGGCTCCACAATTTATACCTCTCCCGAAATTTTCAAATATTCAATACCCGCAGGCATCTTTTTGCTTATCATACGGCATCTGACTTTATAACAAACCAAATAATGAAAAAAATAAAATTTACAATCCTTTTCGCAGTTCTTATTTTGGGCATGACATTCACTTATGCACAAAATGCTTATATAAAGGTAAGTCTGGCAGACTGTACTAATTGTTATCAAGGGATCTCCTTAATTCAAACAAATCTATTGCCTCACATCGATAATGTTTGTTATGTTTTCGAATCAAAGTTTATTGAAGATTCAGTGAGTTTGGTAGACAGGTTTAATATACAACCAAAAATAGCAAGCGTGATCTTTTCAGACAGTGTTTACAGATCGATTGGAAAAGATAATTTTTCAGAACTCATTGTCAGGATCAAAAATCGTACATATACAAATCTGATTAAGAATATAACAAAAGAAGAAATAATAAAAATTTTGGAAAGTCTCAATGCGAAACAACCTGTAGCTTATCCAATGAAGCTTCCTCCGTCTTTTTCCTTAGTGGCCCAAGGGTCGGATATCATTGTAAAAAACATGGCGGACAATTCTTATACTTTGTATATACAGGGACAAAATGTACATACCTTAAAGGCTAACTCAGATACCATTTACACACAATTATTTAAACAATTCCCTGCTATGAAAGATGGAAATGATTACGTCAAAATAGCCAGGGAGAATATTGCCTTGAAGCCGCAAATAAATTACGTATTGAAAAACATTGATTCTACATTTACAGCATTTATCAATGTATTTATGGTTGACCGCATTAATGGAACAACGAATGATACATTAATGAAGAAAGTACTATTAATAGCCAGATCCAATGGTTTGAAATTTAAGTTCTATCAGTTGGATGATTCTGCGATCGTATGTGCAGGCTACAACATCAACGAGTACAATAATATATTCATGAATAAAAACCAACTAACAGTTGGCATAAACAGGCAGGATGGTGAGGCTGATTCAGCAACCCATTTTCTTGCAACTTACATCTATGATTCAAAGCTTGATCGCTTTTCATTTAAAAAAATTGAATCATTCGTTGTTCCCCTTAATTATCTCAAAAACCATGAATCATTTACCAATACACATATCATCGCAGACAATGATTATTTTGTGTTACCTTTCTCCAACCGGATTTTCCACAAGCCCACTTCCCGCACGTTTGACCTGCCTTTTTCAGAGGCGATATTACTCAATAAGAATCCCGCACGCGTTACATTCGGCATCTGGGACCTGAAAAATATCAACGAAAAAATATACATGATATATTCAATTAAAACAGATCTTTTTATCGGCGAATTCAATACAAACTCCAGTAAATTCACATCCATTGCAATAAAAGACAATTTTGCAGGTATGCCGGTACTTTCAACTATCAACAATGAACTCTATTTGGTTGGATACGATCGTGATGCTCAGTTATTGAAATTCAACAAGCAGGTATTTTGAAATTGACGAAAACTCTTCTCGTAAATACATCATCATCCCATGGTATTTATGTTACTAAGCAAATTGAGCGTTAACCGGAGCGATGATGATATAAGTACTTTTCAGGCTCTTCGCAAAAGTGTTGTTGGCGTCTTGCCCTTTTGCGATGTGCCTGAGGATGTTGAAGATTTATTCGTTTGCTGATAAATTTTGTTAGCTGTATTTTTTACGTAGTGTATCTTTGGGTGGTTGCACCAACTACCTTTATTGCTTGACAGAAAAAAAATGTATTTTTGAAAAATGAAATTACACATACTTGGCAAGATGGATGACAGCCATTCACTTGAAATTCCCTTTGTGAATGCCAAAGTGAAAGCTGGATTTCCTTCTCCCGCTACCGACTATGAAGAAGAGCGGCTTGACCTTAACAAAAAACTCGTCAAAAACAAAGAAGCTACTTTTTATATTGAAGTAGAAGGGCACTCCATGAAGTTTGCAAACATTATTGACGGCGACATCTTGGTGGTAGACCGAAGCATACAAGCTACAAGCAACAAAATAGTAGTGGCCTACCTCGATGGTTGCTTTACCTTAAAAAGAGTGATACTCCTTCACAACAAATGTTATTTACAAGCCGACAATCCTGATTTTAAAAATATTGAAATCACCGAAGAAAACGACTTTATTGTTTGGGGCGTGGTAACGTGGATAATTCATAAGGCCATTTAATATTTTTACTGCGTAAATTCGCTATGCTGTATGCCCTTATTCTTGCATACAAAATACCATTATATATGTACGCTCTGATAGACTGCAACAGTTTTTACGCTTCCTGCGAACAGGTTTTTCGCCCCGATTTGAAAGGCAAACCTGTAGTGGTACTCTCAAACAATGATGGCTGTATAGTAGCCGCCAACCGCGAAGCCAAAGCCCTTGCCGACTTGCCCATGTGGGAACCTGTGTATAAATACCTCGATTTACTACAACATCATGAAGTGCATATATTTTCGAGCAATTATACCCTCTATGCCGATATGAGTCAGCGCGTGATGAATATACTCACCCAATTTTCACCCAATATCGAAATTTACAGTATTGACGAAGCCTTTATAATGCTTGATGGCTTAAGCAAAATAGATTATACAGCCTATGGAAAAGAAATAAGAAGTACCATACTCAAAAATACCGGACTGCCTGTAGGAGTAGGCATTGCGCCTACTAAAGCACTGGCCAAAGTTGCCAATCGCATTTCAAAAAAATATGCCCAGCAACTGGGCAATGTATATGTAATAGATAGCGAAACCAAAAGAGAAAAAGCCCTCAAATGGCTCAAAATCGAAGATGTATGGGGCATTGGACGAGCCCATGCCAAAAGGTTGCATGCATTGCAAGTACACACCGCCTATGCCTTTACCCAACTGAGCGACGATGCCGTGCGAAAGCAAATGTCAGTAGTTGGTTTGCGACTCAAGCATGAATTAGAAGGTAAATCATGCCTGAGTTTGGAAGAAATACAAGCACCCAAAAAAGCCATCGGCACCGCAAAAAGTTTTGGTGACAAACTCACCGACTACAAACTCATAGAGCAAGCCCTCGCCTACTATGTATCAGAGTGTGCTGTAAAACTGCGAAAGCAAGGTAGCTGCGCCCAGGTAATGATGGTGTTTTTGCATACCAATCAATTTAGCACGCACGACAAACAATATGCAAAAAACATAGTCGTCAAGCTACCACAAGCAACCCATAGCACCATTGAATTGGTAAAGCAAGCCGCTAAATGTTTGAAAGCAATATTTTTAGACGGATATCGGTATAAAAAAGTGGGGGTACTCTTTTCGGGCTTAGTGCCTGAAGATGTGGTGCAGGGCAATCTGTTTTACCAAATCAACAAACCCAAACATGATGCAGCCATGCATGCGATGGATCGGCTCAATCAACGGATGGGTAAGGCCACCGTGAAACTGGCAACCTGTGGTACCCAACGCAAAAAATGGAAAATCAAACAAGAGCAATTAAGTCCTCGCTATACAACCCATTGGGATGAATTATTAAAAATAAAATTACCTTAATATGTGTTTTCATTATTCACTTACCCAAAAAGCCAAAGCATTGAAAGCCCGTTTTAACATTGAAGAACTCGATGATGAAGAATTGGCTGAATACTTACATTTTCATGCCAATGGTTTTGCACATCCTAAAATGCCCGTCATTACCCATGACGAGCCTCACCGTTTGCAGTTTTTTACATGGGGCCTCATTCCCAGCTGGAATAAAGACCAGGCATCTGCAAAAAAAATATGGAATACCACCTTGAACGCCCGAAGTGAAACCATTTTTGAAAAACCCTCCTTTCGTTATGCAGCAAAACATAAGCGATGCCTGGTATTGGCAGATGGTTTTTTTGAATTTCATACTGAAGGCAAAAAGAAACAACCCCATTTTATTTATCTCCATGAGCATGCCCCTTTTGCGTTTGGTGGACTTTGGGAAACCTGGACCGACAAACAACAAGGTGAAACCATACATACTTTTTCGATTGTGACCACCCGAGCCAATGAGTTAGTAGCTAATATCCACAATGAGCCTACCCATTCATTAGACAACCGAATGCCTTTGATACTGTCTCCGCAAAATGAACTGTTATGGCTATCAGCTGGCGATGAGTCATCTGTACAAGCACTGGCCCAGAGCTATCCTTCGCAAGCCATGCAACATCATACGGTGAGCCATCTCATCACCTCGCGAAAAGAAAACACGAATGTGGCAGCTGTGCAAATGCCCGATACCAGCCATAACATGGGTAGTTTGTTTTAGCAAACTTAAGGATAATACCAGCGACACAATTCTGATAGTTTATTTATAAAAAGAAAAGCCCATTAATCGTTTTTGCTTAAGCATTTTCATTTTGGGCAATATGATCTAATGCATTGTAAAATGCTTCCCCATATTTGCGTATCAATGGTTCTTTCAAAAACTGGTATACTTTCACCCCTTCTTTTTTTCCGAGTGCGCAAGCAGGGGCACAAAGCGTTTCACGGGGTTCATAATTGAGGGCAAAATATTGCGAAGTTTTCGTTTCACGAATGGGATATAAATGACAAGAAATGGGCTTTTTAAAATCGGTTTTACCCTCATTATAGGCCTTTTCTATCAAACATTTTACAATACCCATTTCATCGGTATACCCATACACACATATACCTCCGTTGATGGCTGGGGTTACATACCCAAAAAAAGCTTCTTGTGTATATGGCCCTACTTTCTTAATCTCGGCTTTGGCTTCGGCAGACAATTCAGACGCGATGATTTTATACACCTCTTTGATTTGCTTGAGTTCGTTTTTAGCCAATGGGGCGCCTGCATCTCCATCCACACAGCAACCTCCTTTACATTTTTGCAAATTGCATATAAACTCTTCCTGTATGATTTCGTCACTGATCAATATGTCATCTATAATTATCATCTTGTCCATTTTATTGAGTTTACAATATGCCTAATATCTTCAATCAGAAATTCGTTTACGGGTTTCAATGAATCGGCATTGGGAGTCGCATCAAAATATAAAGCCCCTCTCAAAAAATGCTTGACCGAATCGGTAGCATAAAATTGAAAAGCTGAAGCCGCATTACCCCCTACGTCGTAATAAAGTCCATGTACATTGTTTGCCGTATGAAATTCAGGTTCATTAATATAATTCGCTTTCTTTGTATGAAAGTGTGACATTTGATAGGAGTCTTCTAAAAGTTTATCGAGTTGGTTATTGGCATTGATGGTTTTATAACTTAAATACACCTTACCGCCAAGGGTTGGGAATTCAATATTAATCCACCAGGGATTTTCTGTTTTTTGATCAAAAAACATGGTGTCCTTTACAATAGAAGCATAGGCCGGATACTCAAAAGTATAAGGATAAGTGGCTTCGTTAAAGGTCACATACTGTCGAACAGGAAAATCAATTTTGTAATACCCTCTTTGTTTGGGTATATAACTTTCTTCGTCGCAACTACTCATCATGAAAGCAAGTATTGCTATCAGTAATCCATTTTTAAAATATTGATAAAACATAAATAAGGGGCGAAGTTAGGATTTGAGAATGACAAAATGTTTCACCTTAGGTTTTTTATCCTGATTGTAAAGCGAAAAGAAGTAATGTCCTGAAGCCAGCGAGGTCACATTTAGTCTGACAGTGAAGGTCCCTGCATTGAAATAGGCATTGATTGCCGTCATCACTTTTCTCCCATTCATATCTACAATGTCGGCATGCACCTCTCCAGCCACATCATTGGTAAATGTATAATTCAACTCATTGATGGCAGGGTTGGGATAGATTTCTAAAGTATTGCCAAAATTGGCAGCTTGTGGCTTGTTGTTGCCAAAATAATAACTATCAAAAATACCATTGCCATGTGTACCAACTACAATATATCCATCTGCATTTCGGGTTTTGATATCCGTCACCACAGCAGCACCAATTTGGTCGGGGCTTTCTTGTTTCCAAATGGTTTTATTCGACAAATTAGAAGTCCCTAAAACGAGTGAATCAGTACTAAACAAACCAATGCTTGTTCCTGCAAAATAATGTCTTTTGCCATTTTTATCTACCAGTATTTCTACCGATCGTATGCTTGGATCGGAACCTGAACTGTTTTGATTTGACTCAATATTACCCCCTACCATATACCAGGTATTACCGGTATCTCGCGAAAAGAAAACACTATTGATACTGTAATTTGAATAACAAACCAATAGATTACCAGCACTATCCGGATCAACGGCAATATCACTTACATAACTACCATTGGGTGGCAAACGAGTAATACTACATTTTTTAAAGGTAGGGCTCGTGCTTTGCGGGTTAAATACTTTGTATATTTCTTTGTTACTGGTACCTAAATAAAGAATATTAGGCTGTGTTTTTGACATGGCAATAGCCGATATTTTAGCCGTCACATTGTCGAATGGAATAGTGGTAATGGTATCACTAAAAAATTTCCAGCCTGTTTTTAATTTGCTCGTACTACTCACTACATCCAATGTATGAATATTATCAAATCTTGCAATCGTTTTTCCAATAGGCATGTATAATGTTTTGGCATCTTTGGGGTCAACCAATAAAGGATTAATAAAAGAGTATACACTTTTTTCTACCCCATCAGGGTCTATACGCATCCTTCTGATCACTTGGCCTTTTTCGTCAAGAATGACTTTACGTACATTTCCTTGTTGCGTGCTAATAATATAATAAGCCCTATCAGGTGCTATATAATTAAAGCTTCCATCACCATTGACTGTCAGTTGCCAGCCAGTCGTTTTGTTATTGCTACGGGTTATATAATTTGCATTGTCTTGAAATCCACTTAATATCCACTGGTCATAGGGTTTGCTTTCATCAATATTAACTGTATAAACCTGGGAAGTTACATAACCTAAACTTTTCTCTTGCCATTCTACGGTTTCGGCATTTACATTATTTGAAAACTTAACACCACCATCCGATATTGAATAAGCTTTACTGGACGATGATTTCAAAAATATTAATTCGTGTTGATCAGGATGATGATTCGGATACATGGTAAAATTAGCAAGCTGTGTTGCCAGTCCATAACCACCAATTTGTTTTGTATTATTATCGCTTGTAAAACCATCCGTAGAACGGTATAAGTTAGTGCCCCCAACGAAAATATTGTTAGTCCCAGGTTGCACACTGACCATCAGATCATAGCCCCCTTGACAATTAAATTTATCAAATTGATTGGGCGAGTTTACGGGTAAGTTAGCAGACAAGTTAGTCCAATAACCACCCACCCCACTACCATCTCCGCTGATATAAGTATACTTCAACAAGGAAACATATTCGGGACTGCCTTCAAAATTGGCAGTGGCAACGCCTCCACTGGTGTCGCTTGGCAATTCACTTAAAAAGTACACTTCATTTTCGTTATTTGGATTAATGTCAAGGACTGTTCTGTCGTAACTTTTTAAAAACGCAGGGGTGATATTGGTAAAATGCACCCCATCTCCTGAACGGTAAAAGCCTTTTGTATTGCTTCCTCCTGAACTAAGTGCCGCATAAACAATACCCTTACTGGACACTTTTACATCGGTAAAGTACGAGCTATTGTTATTTCCTAATACTGCGGTCCAGGTATTACCCGTATCAATACTTCTAAAAATGCTCCCATAAGTAGCCATGTAAACACAAGTCGCCACAGTATCAACCGGGGAAGTAACAATGCGCCAGCCTCCCTGAAAAGAACTGGAAAAAACATTCGGATTACCTCCTGCGGTCGACTTGATTGGTTTCCAGGTATTGCCATTATCTAATGACAAAAAAGCCCCATCACCCAGGTAAAATGCATTGCTACCACCACCACTTGCTGAGGTACCATATATTTCACCTGAAAGGGCATACCAAATAGCTGTTTTTCCTGGTCGTGTATCTTGTGCAATACTCATCACCCCAGGATGTGCGTTTGAGTCACTCACTTTTGCCCAAGTAGTACCCGCATCCCAACTTTGCCATATCCCCCCCGAAACAGCCCCTGCAATAATATGGTTTTCGTTATTCACATCTACTGCTATGGCACGTGTACGTCCACCTACATTCCAAGGGCCTCGCATATTCCATGTCACGCCACGCATATTTTTATAACTAACATTATTGTCTTGCTGCAACGCATGCAGGAATTGTAATTCTTTAAAACGTATCCCCTCAGGAATCAGTCCTGTACTTGGGTCTTGTAACATGGAGTGTATCCATTCCTTTTTCTGGCTACTTTCTTCACTTCTGTCCGATTCTGTTTTTACATCATGAAGGGGTAAATGGTGCAACATCAGGTAACAGGCTAATACTAAAATACAACAAATAAGAACAGATAATTTATACTTCATCGAATCGCTTTAATTCGCTAAAATAAATCTAAAAAATTAAATTCAACAATTTAATTCGGGCTTGCTCACCTCTTGCTTATTTAAACCTTTGCTTTAAGTAGCAGTGAATGGGTATATCATTTTGCTTAATCACTTAAGGCAAAATTAAAATGGGACAATACGCTATGACCCAATTGTACAATTCGTCAATCTCGAAATCAGATACTGCTATGCAACCTACTGTCCAGTCGGTATTTAAAAACTCTCGTTCTTGTTTTTTTGCATGGTTATTAGGGAATCCATGTATTTTAATATCGCCTCCCGGATTTTTATTTTGATTGATTGCTGACAATGAATCGCTCATTGAAGGATAAGATATACCCAGATTAGCATGATAAGTACTGATTCTACTTCGGGTATTGATTTGGTAATGCCCTTCAGGTGTTTTTAAATCTCCTTCAAATTGTTTTGGACCAACGGGCTCCATACCTAAAGAAATGATGTATTTTTTTATTTTATTTCCCTGGTGATAGGTTTGCATTTCACGGGCTGATTTATACACCACAATGCTATCGATGGAATCTTTTACTTCAACAAAGGTTTCAAAATAATTGTCTCTGCGATGTTTTTCTTGTCCACAACTGTACAATGCACTCAGTAAAAATAAGGCTATAATAAAGGGCTTCAATTGACTATATTGTTTATTGAACAAAAATAGAGCAGAAGCTTTTAGCAATTTGTTAAAAATAATTAATCAACATGCAAGTCTCCATTTTTAGTGAAATGATTTTGGGCGGCACACACGCTATTCGTTCCAAGTCCACCCATGCGAAGCGCATGGTGCGGGCTTTCCACTGCTATCGTTGCCGCAATGCAAGTCATCACAAGAATGTTTATCCGTCTAAACAAAATCGTTATAATATCTACACCTATTGAATTTCAGTTTATAATAGATGAATGAACTTTAATGGTTTGCAGGTGTTAATTTTTGGTTCATATGATACCAATATTTTTATGCAACAAAAGAGCCGATATGCGTTCTGAAGAACGGGGGCAATCTAAATCATTATCTCAATCAAAATAGTCTGATTACGCTCCCATAAAATTTTCTAACCCCGTGGTTTGTGTCTCCACAAACCATTCCTTGAATTTAACTTCCATTCATAAAAATTTTCATTATTCAATGATTGTTTTCCTCACCTCATTCCCACACCGAAGATAATACATGCCCTTGGCTAAATGCCTTACATCAATTGAGATGTAAGCACTGAGATGTGAGAGCTGAGACGAATACACTTGCTGGCCTATGGCATTATACATTTCTATTGTTGCATTTCTCTTATCTCTCATCTCATATCTCACAACTATATAAGTACTGCTCGGATTCGGATATACTTCTAATGTCTCTAAACTCTCATCTCTTATCTCAATACTACCCAGTGGCCAGCACAACACCGTATCTGCACCCAGCCCATAGTTGGGCATATTGGGCGGACTCATCAGATTAGAGTAAGGTTGCCATACACCCTGAGGTACAAAGTGGCATCCCAAGCCTTTTACATTGGGGCTGTCTATATAGCTCATAAACTTGCGTGTGCCATTGTGATTACCAATGTACAATTTTCCATCGGGTGCTACAACCATCGTGCCATACAATGGAAAATACATAAAATCTGAAGTATCAGGTCCATGAATGTACAAGGCATTGTACGTATTTGTATCTTCCAGGTCTATTTGAAATACCGAATAATTAGTACTCATATATAATAGTTTACCATTAGGTGAAAAACATATTCCTCTTTTAAAATCGTAGTTGACATAAGTACTCGTATCGTAAGGTATGATATAATGTTTTTTGTAGGTAATCGTACCGTCACATCTATCAAAGTCATACAATTCGACTCGGTTATAATAATAAAAAGTGTTGCCTCCGTTGCCATATATATTACCATATTGCGAACAAACCATTTGGGTGCCATCTTCGCTAAAATAAAGCTGACTTACAGCGGTACAAAAATCTCCTTTAGTGGTGATATATTGATAATATGGACCTAGAATTGTATCTTCTTGAACCCAAAAAAGCTGATACCTATCATTACTACAATCTGCCTTCACCAGCCACCAATCTTTGCCATTGCTATGTTTTACTGCCGATAGTGGCGTCCAGTGGTAATGCTGCTTATCAGCAAGCACTACATTCTTTTGCACCACTTTCCCCATACCTGCATTGCTATCCATATCTACTACGCTATAGTTCAACACATCAAACTCAGTATAAACATGATTCACATAGTTATTTGCCACACTATCACTCATGCCCGTACTAAATACATAATAGGTATTGCCTTTTTTAGGGAGTATAATGGAGGTTTGGTCGAAGAGGCTCGCACCTCCATAATAATTGGCAAGAACTTGACCATATGGGCAATTTACATATAAACCATCCGGCATTGCAAATCCGGCAGAATCATAAATAACAAAGCCATTTGAGAAAAACAATAAATTCCCATTTGTATCAGAAATTGTAGAACTTGAGGACTTTATTAGACAAAATGGTGGATTAAAAACTCCAGCGTTTGTTACGGTATCAATAATCAGCCCATTATCAAAGTTAAATTTTACAACTGGCTGATAACCAACAGCCCACACATTATTTCTTTTATTTTGTTGGCTATATATTAATGATGATATCAGCATCAAATAGATGCAAGTACTTATTTTCTTTTCATACCTACTCTATTATTAATTTGCCAGTAAAAGTTGTTTGATCTTGCTTTTGTAGCACGTATAAATACACGCCAGTTTCTAATCCACTTACATTTACGATGGCTTTATTTACCAAGCCATCAAAATTAGTTTTTATTCTTTCTCTACTTAGTAAATCATATATAGCAAATATTGCTTTTCCTTACTATTAATATTATAAGCAACAGTAATTTGATTAACTGCAGGGTTAGGATATACAATTACTTCATCCTCCTTTACTATTCTGCTATTAATTACCTGCTCATCTTTTTTATAGTTTTTAAGCATATTCAACTGCTCTTGCAGTTTACTTATACCATTCTTATATACTCCCTGTCCATTACATATTTCAAGGTCGTCGTAATGAATGCCCCAGTGCCACATACTATGTAATAACCTTGTTCCGTACACAGCATTGCTATTTGTCTGAACCGCTGAAAACACAGAACGATTAGAATTCACAGAAATGTAGTTGCTAATTTGATGTTGCAGTTGTACATTCATTTAATATGTTTTGAGTTTATAAGTCGCTTAATTGCCAATTTTTCTGAACCAAAGTTAAGTAATAATCCCACTTCCAACTTATAGGCCTCCAAATAGTTGATAGCTTGCGCAAAATGTAGTGACTCAAATTGTGAAAGTGCTTTAAAAAAATCTACACGGCGATTCCCTACTTTTTCATTCTTATAAAAAATATCCATCTCAAACTCCCTTAAAAATGGAATGCCTGCTCTATTCATTTCTATTTCCAAAGCTCGCTGATACACTACTTCCTGAAAACCAGTACCTAACTCTTTATGAACTTCTATAGCACAAGCTAGTATTCTACTGGTAAGTTCACTATATTTTCCTGTATTCTCTATAAATTCAATTCTTATGTTTTCTTAATATTCTGTGGCTTCTGTGCCTTTCTGCGCTATCTGCGGTTCAGACAACTATGCAGACAAATAGCATCATCATTCAATAATTACTTTTTACTCATACCCTCACACCTAATAATATAAATACCTTCGCATACTTATTTATTTCTATTTCATCTTTGAAAGTACTAAACAATTTAGTTCCTACCGTATTATACAACTCTTTCTTTTTTCCTTGCAAATTTTTGATGTAAAAAATAGTGGAACCAGGATTTGGATATACTTCTAAATTCTCTAATCTTTCATCTCTTATGTCACTACTACCCAGTGGCCAGCACAACACCGTATCTGCACCCAGCCCATAGTTGGGCATATTAGGTGGACTCATCAGATATGTATAAGGTTGCCACACGCCATGAGATACAAAATTACAACCCAGTCCTTTTACATTGGGGCTGTCTATATAGCTCATAGATTTACTGCCGTTCCAATATCCCTATATATATTCCCATCCGGAGCGAGGCCTATTGTATTATATTCCGGAAACTGTGCAATTGTAGTATCAGGGCCATGTATAAATAATGCGTTGTATGTATTCGTATCTTCTAAATCTATTTGATATACTGTATAGGAATTACTCATGTATAATAATTTGTCATTTGGCGAAAAGCTTAATCCTACTTGAACATCATAATTTGGATAGCTGGAAGTATCTTCTGGTACTTCGTATCTTTTCTTGAATGTGAGTTCTCCATTGCATCTGTCAAAATCAAAAATATCTACACCATTCCTGTAATAAAAAGGACCTCCTAAAATATGTCCGCATATACTACTTGCCATCTGTGTACCGGTATTATTAAAATAAATTTTACTTAAAAAGTAACAAAAATCTCCTTGATAATTTATTGGTATATCTTGATAATATGGTCCTAAGATTGAATCTTCTTTTACCAAAAATTCCTGATAACGATTATTAATACAGTCAGCCTTCACCAGCCACCAGTCTTTTCCATTACTATGTTTCACAGCCTGCATGGCGCAGTTTACATAATGCTGCTTATCAGCAAGCACTACATTCTTTTGCACCACTTTGCCCTTACCTGCATTGCTATCCATATCTACTACGCTATAGTTCAACACATCAAACTCAGTATAAACATGATTTATATAATTATTTGCCACACTATCACTCATCCCAGTACTAAATACATAATAGGTATTGCCTTTTTTAGGGAGTATAATGGAGGTTTGGTCGAAGAGGCTCGCACCTCCATAGTAATTGGCAAGAACTTGACCATAGGGGCAATTTACATATAAACCATCCTGCATTGCAAATCCTGCAGAATCATAAATAACAAAGCCATTCGAGAAAAACAATATATTTCCATTTGTATCAGAAATTGTAGAACTTGAGGACTTTATTAGACAAAATGGTGGATTAAAAACTCCAGCGTTTGTTACGGTATCAATAATCAGCCCATTATCAAATTTAAATTTTACAACTGGCTGATAACCAACAGCCCACACATTATTTCTTTTATTTTGTTGGCTATATATTAATGATGATATCAGCATCAAATAGATGCAAGTACTTATTTTCTTTTTCATACCTACTCTATTATTAATTTGCCAGTAAAAGTTGTTTGATCTTGCTTTTGTAGCACGTATAAATACACGCCAGTTTCTAATCCACTTACATTTACGATGGCTTTATTTACCAAGCCATCAAAATTAGTTTTTATTCTTTCTCTACTTAGTAAATCATATATAGCAAATATTGCTTTTTCCTTACTATTAATATTATAAGCAACAGTAATTTGATTAACTGCAGGGTTAGGATATACAATTACTTCATCCTCCTTTACTATTCTTCTATTAATTACCTGCTCATCTTTTTTATAGTTTTTAAGCATATTCAACTGCTCTTGCAGTTTACTTATACCATTCTTATATACTCCCTGTCCATTACATATTTCAAGGTCGTCGTAATGTATGCCCCAGTGCCACATACTGTGTAGCATCCTAGCCCTATACACAGCATTACCTCCTAGGTAGGGGCAGGTGTAAGCCAGCGTTTCTACATCGTCTCGTTGCTCAGCGTTTAGGGTATCTCGCCCTCTAAGAAGGGCGTTAAGATAAAGGTTATTCATATACTTCGCATTTTGTTCAAACACTTCATTGCCACTCAGGTTATTGTTCATGCTACGTGCTAATTCATATGCTACCATCCACGCTACAGGTGTGCTACGCAGTGAGCTATCGTTTAGTAGGCTTATTTGTTTATCTATGTCATAGAGAGCGCCTACTATACCTGCATTATTGGCGTTGTAAAAGCTATCAAGTATAGCACTACTCGTGCGCGCGCTTTCATTATTTGCCAGCCATTGTTGCACCAGTTCAGCATCGGCGCGCCTTGCCCCTTCTAGGTATTCGCTATATTCTATTTCACCGCTCGCCACCTGCATGGCATAATGAATGTCTATTGGGTGTGTAGTGGTAACCCCACCATTATTGTCACCTACGGGGCATGTAAAAGTAGTGGTAAAAGTGGGTGGGGGTGGAGGGACTTTAACCCTACAATCATTTGCATTAATATTGCTTGCACTACTTTTACTCTGGTCTAACTTAGCGACAGTTGTTACTATTTCATCAATAGTACTTGCAGCACAATCAGTCACTCTAAACACCTTATTAAAAAGTGCCGGCGTCATCAACGGGTTTATATCTTGTGGTTCATTGTAGGTATTATCGGCATCATATGCTACTAATGGATTATTCGAAATTACTTTCCCCACTTGCCCCATAGTTCCTTCTTGTGTCAGTTGCCACAGCATAAGGTTGGCATCGGAGTTATTCATGTTGTTGCCTACTGTGCGGTCGTATTGGGTGGTGCTGCCGTTTTTCCCCACTGCAAATATGCCGTATTTAGTGTAGTTCATATTATTACATTGCACATAGCTATTTTTGTTATTGTTTATATATATGCCAGCGCTATTCGTGCGCACATACTGTCCTCCTCCGCCGTTATCAATGGTATTGTCTACCATGTTTACACCATCGCTGTTGTTTGAGTATATGCCTAGCATTTTCGGTATGCCTGCAGCCTCTTCACTTACCGTCTTCATATGTATTTTGTTGCTATAAATTTTATCGCTACTACCCTCACCCAACATTATTCCTAAGCCTACAAGGCCGGTTGGCATCTCTATCGTATTGTTCTGTATAATGCTTTTGCCTACATGCACCAGACTACCGTATACCGATGCTATGCCCAGCGGTGGTATACCCACGGGTGCTATATTATAATAGTCATAGGGCAGCACTATTTTATTGTTTTGCGCATAAAAACCATTCGCCATTTCATCACCCAATTTCAGTATATTTAAGTAAGTACTCGTCAGTATATTGTTGGTCACCCTTATTTTTCTCCCCTCGCATTCGCTCGCTATTATACCACAGGTACATGCTTTTATTTTTTGCTGATCTACACTGCCACTCGCTCTCCTAAGCCACACACCCCTAAAACAATTTTCAAAATTTTCGCGGGGATTGTTAGCTACCACCAAGGTATTAAATACATTTACACGCAGTTCATTAAAGGGGTCTTCACGCATGCCATACACCCCACTACCCACCTCATCATTGGTAACAGCTGCATTTGCAGCCATATCTTGGTTTATATCCTTAAACTCATTATTAAATAATTGTATTTTGGTATAGGGATAAGGCATTATTTGCTGATAAGGAAAATCGCCAATCACATATGAATGTACATAAGTAGTTACTCCATTCCAAATGTTATTAAAAAGGTTGCCACTATTTGCATCATTCACATTACCAATATCTACATGGCTACTATTATCTATATATATGCCATGTAAAGGTTTTTCACCCACATACGGACTAAGTAGCGCACCTTCATACGTAAATTCATTCTTGGTTATCACGCAATTATTCGCATTGGTATTGCCATATATCTGGATATTTTCATGGTTGTTTATAAAGGTATTTTCAGTAATTGTGCCCTTCGCATTATTCGTTAACATAACGCCTTTTTCGGCATCTTTCATTGTGCAATCATTCATTACCAATTGCGTCGCCGGGTCGCTTGCATATATTCCATCCCACATGCTTTCGCAAGCTGCCCGCAAGGTGCATTGCGCTAGTGTACACACCACGCCAGCTTGTATATTTATTACAGCGCCCTCCTTCATATAAAAAGCACAATCGGTAAAATTAATATTTTGATCCACTTCAAAGGTGCCTTCTATTATAAATGATTTCCCTGCTACATTAGCTCCTAGTAAGGGTATCAAGCCCGACGCAGTTGGGTTAATGTATTGTTTCAGGTTAGTCGGGTTATCAATGCTTGGCTCACAGCAAGGAGCCGTATTGGCACCAGTCGTTATTATTGCCAGTGCACTACATCCATTGTTATCAGTTACTATTAGTAGGTGGCAGCCATCAGGCACACCTGTTAATACACTAATGTTTGCACCCATTTGCACCCCATCAAATTCCACTGAATAGTTCAAGCCAAAAGGTGTAATGCTAATATTAGTATTTCCACCATTAGGTGTCAAATTATACATAATGGTAAAAGCCCCATTCGTGCTGATGTGTTTAAAAGGCAGATTTGGAGGAATAGTACACTGCATCACCACAATGGGCAAATTTGGATTACCACCCTCTATGCAAGGTGCTGTATTCCCGTCATATGCTGCCATTACGGGTATTCCTAGTGGTGTAGGGTACCAAAAACTAGGCGCATCACCTATTGCCTGCTCATCAATATAAAATAATGACTTTTGTGGCATTGCATTTTTGTAAAATTTGAAATGGTCAAAAGTAAAATAAGAATTATCTTTTAATATCAGATGCCCATATATATTAAAATCATATCCTAAAGTTACCGGAGGATCGTTTGGGTCATTTGGGGGATCAGGTGGGATATAATTAGGAGTTCCGTCCCCAAAAATAGTAGAGGAAGCTTCAAACGTAATAGCACTATTATCCCCAATTGTAATATTGGCAGCTGCACCAATAAGGGTAATATTATTAGGAAAACGAAGCATGGCATTTCTCTTAAATGTCGCTTTTAAAAAACCTGTAAAACTATTGCTAATAGGATGTTTCCCAAATAATAGAATATTTGGCGTATAAGCAAGTTGCGCTATAATAAAATTTCCTTCTACTTCAAATTTATTTGGCGTACATGCGTTCTCACTCCCTTCAATTTCTATCGAATTCATTTGCCATTGATGTTTGCTTGTTGAAGCTGTATTTGTATTTTTTACGAGATTATTTCCCTTAAATAATATGCCACTCAAAATGCTAGTATTATTATCTGTGGTATTACCATCATTGTTGTAAGTAAAGTTGCAGTTGTCAAATATGGTAGCCTCGCTAATATTTGCTGTAGGTCCCATCGACCAAATCTTACACATTTCCCTATTATCATCATTCACCCTAAAGTCACAATCTTCAAATAAAGTCCATTTCATGGCAATCCCAATATTTTCATACCCCGATATTTCTATTAGTTGTTTGGGATGGTCCCAATGCTCTGTATTATTATAAGCCCTATCCTCAAACACACAGCCTTTGTAATGTGTAGCATCAGCCTGTACGTTACCCACGCTACTGTAAAGCACCCGAGCATAAATTTTACAATTCTCAAAAAAGAAATTTTTTCCAGTGCAGATAATGCCAACTTCCCTATTCGAATACATCGTACAGTTTTCAAATTGCATATTATCTGTAGCAGCAGCCACTAGTGGTGCGTTAGATATTGCAGGACCGTTATTGCCACTAAACTCGCAATTTGTAAAACTTCCATTTTCACACACATCAGGTATATCAGGCTCTATATCCAATCCTGTCCCAGGGTTGGCCAATGTGGGGCTATATGGCCCTTTCCCCGATTCGTTAAACTGGCAATTTGTTGCAGTTAACCATTTACCCCCTGTCCACGACAATCCTCCTCGTGTATTAGCTATACAATGGGTATTATTGATTAATACATTTTCTGTACCATCATCAATCAATATACCGTCAAATCCCATATTGTTCACCACTACATCATCAATTGAAATATGAAATGACTCTTTGCATGAAATACCTGTATGTGGTAATTGTATGCCTCTATCACCATACGTTCCACCCCAGTTAAAATGAGTGTTATTCCCATCGATGCGAATATGCTGTATGGTAACATCATCAGAATAGTATACACCTATAAAATGCCCAATCCAAGCTTTCGTTTTTTCATCACTATTATAAAAGTTCCATCCTGCCTCTGGCATGGGTACAGTGTTATTGGTGTTATTAGTAAATTGATATAATATAACTGGTGGCGTACCACCATCATAAACAGTATAAGTGTACCCAGGCTTAATAAATGAGCCGAAATACAAACCATCAACATATTTTATCAATGGTGGGTTTTGCGCATCACTTCCTTCAATGGTGATTTTGATATTTTTATTTTTTGTATTTTCAATATATAACATACCATCAATAAAGCCTGCAAACAATGCATCGCCTGAGGTAAAAGTTCTAGTTACAGAACTACTAACAGTAGCACCCGGCATTATATCTGTGCAAGTTACAGTGTAACTTTGCCCGGTTGGTATTTGCTTACCGACATAATACACTGCATTTTGTCCTTGGAAGGTACTCGGTATCGTCAAAATACCCTCATCACCAGGAGCAAGAAAGTTTGAAAAAAATATACCTGCTTTAATAAAAGCTTCGGTGTTATTAGTAACTGAAACTACATCAAAAAGGCCATTCCCTGCTGCGCCAAAGTATGTTAAAGATTTAGTTACTATTGCTGCCTTTGCTTTAAATGTAATACCTTGCATGAGCAAAAAAATTAAAGCGAGTAGCGAGTAGCGAGTAGCGAGTAGCGAGTAGCGAGTAGCGAGTGCGGAGGGAGTAGCTATAAATGTGATCTTTTTCATTTGCGTAAGTTTTTTATTTAATCCAAAGTTTAAGAATATTTTTCAAAATTCCAAAATATTAACAATTGGTCTATGCTGATAAATCAATCATTGAGGTTTTGCTTAGATTTTACGTAAAATTCTTACTAGGTGTTTAAAATGCAATAAAGACTATTGTTTTAGAAATATTTTTTAATTCTAAAATAGATTACAATAAAATAAAAATATAAGATTACCCAAATCACTCATTAAGAAGTTTAAAATAAGGGGTAAAATTACTATTTGTGTTATACCAAATTTATATACTTTGTAGTTTAAAAGAAAACAGTATAATACCTAATCACATTGAATTTTACTATTTCACAAATAGACTAACTATAATGTCTGTGGCCATTAAACCTATATTTTTCAGACTACAATTTAAATACAAAAAAAATGAGATTATACATACACACATGCTAATTCAAGAGAAAATAATTAGTCTTCAAAAATGCGTCTTCAATATTAAAATGGCTATAGAGTAAATACAACTTGCAAAGGCTCAGCCTACGAAAAGTAGAGCTTAAGTGGGGTCAATCTAAATCATTATCTCACTCAAAATAGTCGATTACGCTCCCGTAAAATGTTCTATTTTTTTCATCACTTCTTCTTCCAGCGAATGTTTGTATTGAATACATTGCTGCAAAATTGCATCATCGGCTGTACCCAATATTTGCATCGCCAATATAGCAGCATTTTTACTCGCATTGAGGGCTACTGTAGCTACAGGAACGCCATTGGGCATTTGCAAAATAGATAAGATAGAATCCCAACCATCTAATGAATTGCTCGATTTTACAGGTACCCCTATCACAGGCAAGGGAGTGATGCTCGCAATCATTCCTGGCAAATGAGCCGCCCCACCCGCTCCGGCAATCACCACTTTTAATCCTCGTGTATGAGCCGAAGTGGCATACTCCATCATACGTTTGGGGGTACGATGGGCAGATACTATTGTACATTCATAAGGAATATGAAATAATTTAAAAAAATCTGCGGCATCTTTCATCACTTTCCAGTCGCTATCGCTCCCCATTATAATGCCTACTAAAGGCTTTTTACCTGTAATGTCTGTCTGACCCATATGGCTATATTTTTTGCTTGATTAATGTCATGATGTGTGATGGTAGCATGTCCCATTTTTCGAAAGGGTTTTGTTTTCTTTTTACCATAAATATGTATTGAAACCCCTTCTTTTGATAAACAATCATTGATTCCTTCATAATGCACATCTCCTTCATAACCTGCTGCCCCTAACAAATTGACCATGGCAGATGGCATTAAGAGTGCGGTACTTCCTAAAGGTAAATTGAGAACCCCTCTGATATGCTGCTCATATTGAGAGGTTTGGGCACTTTCGATGGTTTGATGTCCACTGTTATGCGGTCGTGGAGCTATTTCGTTGATATAAAGTTGCTGGTCATTACTAATTAAAAATTCAACAGCTAACAGCCCGCATATATTCATTTTTTCAATCAATGCAGCTGCAATTTCTTTTGCATTTTTAATATATGTTTCATTGACAGGTGCAGGATATAATAATAAATCGAGCATATTGGCACCTTCATGAAAATCCATTAATACTGCATCAAAACATTGTATTTCTCCTTGTTCATTGCGTGAAGCTGTAACGGCTATTTCATGCAACAAATGTATTTTAGGTTCAGCCAATGATGGGGTGTCAAATAAATTTACCAAATCAGCGGCTGATTGTATCATCTGTACTCCGCGACCATCATACCCTGCTTTGCGTGTTTTTTGCACAAAGGGCATACTAATATGATTGTTTTCAAGCGCTTGCAATACCTCTTGTTTATTTTCAAAAAGCATGAAATCAGCAGTAGGCAAATCGTTTGATCGAAAGAATATTTTTTGCAGCCCTTTATCCTGAATTATTTCAAGTGATGCTGGTCTTGGATGTACGATGACTCCTTCGGTTTCAAGTTTTTTCAAAGCCTCTACATTCACATGTTCTATTTCTATGGTCAGCACATCGCAGTCTTTGCCAAACTGATACACCGTTTCATAATCTTGTAAACTGCCTTGTACAAAGGTGTGACAAGTAGTACGCGAGGCTGCTTCCGCATCAGGGTCAAGAACTTTAGTATGAATGTCCCACTGATTGGTACATTGCAACAACATTTTACCAAGTTGCCCACCCCCTATGATACCTAACTTTTTATTTCCAGAAAAAAATGATTGATTGTTCATACGATGAAGCAAAGATAAAATTGAAAGGGGAAAGTTTCTATGTTAATTATCATTATTACCACGTTATATAAAATATAATCTAAAAATGACAAGCTTAAATTCAATTGGGTTAGGCATGATACCCAAATTCTTTAGATAATTCCAATAGTGTATTTGTATTATTCTGATTTCATCAGCCAAAACAACTACAACATCAGCATTATACCCACACGCTTTACGTTTAAGAGAATAACAAATGGGCTTTTATTCATCTGTCGATGGTATAAAGGCATTTCACCTCGTATTATTTAAAATAAATAAAAGTTTTATATCGTATGATGCATCAAGTATATTATGCTAGTAATATAAAGGTCACTTAATTCAAATTTTAGCTATTGATATTGAAGTTACCGGCATCCTCACTTGAAGTATGAATGATGAGATTAATGTGAGTAAACCTATGGCAATAATGGCCATATCAATGCCAAACAAGTCGGCTGTAACGCCTGATAAAATAGCACCTAATGCATAACCTAAATCTCTCCAAAGCCTAAAGGTACCCATACTTTCGGCACGTTGTAAGGGGTTTGTGGCCGTGGCTATGGTGGTTAAAAAAGTGGGATAAACCAATGCGGTTCCGATGCCTAATAAACTGGTTAAAATGGCAAAAGATAACATAGATGAAACCCAAGGAATACACATGATGGCGATACCTTGTATAAACATACCCCAAAACATCATCGCTTTTTTAGGATACATATCTGCCAGTTTACCTGTAAACAATTGGGTAATGCCCCATACAGCTGGATAAATAGCAGTAATGATTCCTATGTTTACATGATTGAAACCAATCGTAAACAATACCATCGGTAATAATCCCCATATCATACCATCGTTTAAGTTATTGACCAAGCCTGCTTGTGTCACAGCACTCAGGGTTTTGTTTCTAAATGAAGTGTCGATAAATACATTGCCAAGTGGTTTAACATCGCTTGCAATATGCTCTTTATGTACAAATACATGAGTATCTTTTACCCATAGAAGTGTAATTAAAAACCCAACAATAGCAATAAAAATACCTATATAAAAAACATGGGGGTTTATACCATGATGTTCAGCAATATAACCAGTAAGCCAGGCAACCATACCAAGCGAAAAATATCCTGCAAATTCATTGAGACCCATAGCCAAACCACGATCTTTTTCACCTACCAGATCTATTTTCATGACAATGGTCATACTCCATGTCAATCCTTGACTAAACCCTAAAAGTATATTAGAGAATATAACCCAATACCAGGATTGTGCATAAATCAACAGAAAGGGAATGGGAAGAGCAATGATCCATCCAAGCAACAATAAATGCCTGCGTCCTAAGCGGTTTGCAATTCTTCCTGAAAAATAATTCGTGATTGCTTTTGACACCCCAAATACAACAATAAAGGAGAGAATAGCCATATTGGAAGTGATACCAAATGATTGTTCCGCAAATTGAGGAATAACCGTTCTTTCCATGCCTATCATACCACCCACAAAGGCATTGACAATCACCAATAGGGTAAACTGTTTCCAGTTTGATCGTAAGCCCAGTATGATAGGTTGAATACTCATTCTATATTTGTATTGAATCGTTGAAAGAGGAAGGCATTCAACAAAAGATTTTATTTAAATTTTATTTATTAACCATACTCATATCATTCATCTCGTTTTGAAAATATTTGGCTTAAAAAGTATATTAGATCCCTTTTTATGATGAAATAAAATCAACTGTCTAATTGATTTTCAAATCGTTCATTGACTAACTGTGCAAAACTCCGATGTTTTCATTTCAGATCATTTATCATATGATAAATAAATTCGATTGTATATAAAAACCTCAATTCATGAATATAAACATTTCAATAAAAGTGTTTGCAATAATGATGAAATGACCAATCAAACCTTTTAATAAACTACGATAGCTAAATTGTAAAAATCAAATTCACCCATTCAATGATAATATGATATCTTGATTAAGTTTATTTAATGCCTGCACGAATTCTACTGAGCGAAACTTGCGTAATACCTAAGTAGGAAGCGATGTATTTTAATGGAATTTGCTGTAGATAGTTTGTTTCAAAAAGTAAATTTTTATATCTTTCTTCAGCAGTGTGAAATTGGATACTTTCGATGCGATTGACCGTTTCTACATATGCTTGTTCAAAAATAATACGAAATAATCTTTCAATATCATGATGGCTATCATATAACTTAAAAAGCCTGTTAGCATCAATTGCAATAATATCCGCACTTTCTAATATATGTATCCCTTTCAATGAAGGTTTACCTGTAAACAAACTCTCTACACGAGCTATTAAATGATTTTCGAAGGCAAAGCTTTCAGTGATATCAATGCCATCTTTGTAATAAAAAATCCTGGCGATCCCTGATTTTATAAAATAAATTGTTTTGCAGGTAACCCCTATTTTTTGTAAAAGTTCGTTTTTAGCAACATGTGTTTCATGAATCACTTCTAGCAACGCGTTTTGCGAAGCATTTGAAATTTTATGATATTGATTAAAAAAACGAAATAGCGATTCCATATTCATCTAATTGCTTTTATGATTTGACTGAATAATTACAGTACCTATAACGTAATAACTCAGCAATTGCTTAATGTGTTATCAGTAATATAGCAAATGTACATTAGAATATTTTCGATTACTCACTTGTTTATTCAGTTGACGCTATAATGCTGTCGAAAAAATACAAGAATAATGACTGAACAACATTATATCCACTAGATGTTTCGTAACTTTGTAAGAATCAACTATATTTTTTAAATGAAAAATAAATTTATGTTGTTATTGATAATCATAATCAGTAACATGACGATACAAGCGCAAAATCCATATGCGAATTATAATCATTGGATTACAGACAATTGGGTGTATGCTGTTGCAAGCGATGGGGTCAATACTTATGTTGGCGGTAGCTTTTCTGCAGTAGGCCCACCCACCGGAGCAGGTACCAAAATCACTGCAACCAATACCAATCCTGATTTAAGTCAATGTCGTCCTAATTCACAAGTTACGGTTTCTATACCTGATGGATTAGGGGGCTGGTATATAGGAGGCAATTTTACGACTATCGTTGTAGACTCTGCGACTACAGTTACCCGCAATTATTTGGCACATATATTACCGAATGGCAAATTAGATCTTGTATGGAATCCGAACCCAAATAATAATGTTTGGGCTATAGCTATTGATGGCGCTAATGTTTATGTTGGCGGATGGTTTACAAGCATTGGGGGGCAAGTGAGAAATCGCCTTGCTAAATTATCGACTATTGGCACAGGCTTAGCAGATGCCACTTGGAACCCAAATGTAACAGGAGGTCCTGATGTTGCAGTTTGGAAGTTGATTGTTTCAGGAAGTAATCTCTTTGTATCAGGCAACTTTACCAATATTGGGGGACAATTACGCAATCATATTGCAAAAATAAGCACCCTTGGTACTGGTTTAGCAGATGCAGTTTGGGACCCAAATGCTGATGGCGGAGGCATAGAAACCATGCTATTAAATGGCAATGATTTGTATGTAGCCGGCAGTTTCTTTAATGTAGGTGGACAAGTAAGAAACAGAATTGCTAAATTAAGCGCAATAGGTACAGGACAAGCAGATGCCGTTTGGGACCCTAATGCGAATGGCAATTGGGTTTCATCATTAGCAATCAATGGCAACACATTATATGTTGGCGGCTATTTTACTTCTATTGGTGGCTTGGCTCGCAATAATATAGCCCGAATCAGTACATTAGGTACTGGCAATGCAATCATAGCCTGGAACCCTAATGCGGATAATCCTGTCAGAACTATGTCATTGAGTGGCAGTGATTTGTACATAGGCGGAAGTTTTGGAACAATAGGAGGACAATCTTATCCAGCGATAGCTAAATTGAGTAGTACAGGCAGTGGAGCACCAGACCCTAACTGGAAACCAATCATCAATCGCTATGCTCATATTAATACCATTTCAACCAACGGGAGTGATGTGTATATAGGTGGAAGTATGACGATGCTGGGTGGAGTAAAAAGAAACGGATTAGCAAAATTTAGCGCCACAGGAAATTGCGAATTAGATACAGCATGGCATCCTATAGCAGGCATAAATAGTACCATTTTTGCATTGACCTTGCAAGGAAATTATTTGTATGCAGGAGGAGACTTTAATTACCCTCCGGCTTCAAAATTAGCTAAAATAAGTACTTCGGGTGTTGGTTTACTTGATCCAACATGGGGAGGGTCTGCCAACAATATCGTACGTACCCTTACAGTCTACGGCAACTATCTTTATGTGGGTGGAGATTTTACCTATGCAGGTGGAAATAGCAGAAACAGAATTTCCCGATTAAGTAACACTACAGGCATTTCAGATCCTGCCTGGAACCCAAATATCAATAATACCGTTCGTAGCATTGCAGTAAGTGCTCAAGGTGTATTTGTTGGGGGCGATTTCACTACTGTCGGTGGTACCAACCGAAACCGAATTGCTAAAATGAATTTGGCCAATGGTGCTTTAGATATGACATGGAACGCCAATGCAAACAGTACCGTTCGTGCACTGGCCCTTGATGGAACAGATTTATATGTAGGTGGTTTCTTTTCAAATATCGGCACCCAAAGCCGATACCGAATCGCTAAATTAAGTACTATTGGTGTGGGCATTGCAGACCCCATTTGGAACCCACAACCAAATACCCAGTCTAGTAATGTAAATTCAATCATATTACATAGCGGTTATCTTTATGCTGCTGGTAATTTTGATACCATTGGTGGACTGCCAAGAAATAATATTGCTAAATTAAATTTGACTGGAACAGGTAGTGCAATAGGGAATTGGAATCCGAATGTGTTTAATGAAATTTATACAATGGCAGCATGTGGAAATGAACTTTATTTAGGAGGAGGGTTTCACCGTGTTGGTGGTCAATCACGTGATAATATTGCCAAAATATCTACCAACGCCAATGCACCATTGCCCGTAAGTTTGAATACATTTGCAGGCAAAAAAATCAATACTGGCAATCTATTATACTGGACGACAGCGATGGAACAAAATAATGATTATTTTACCTTACAACATAGCACCGACGGTATTGAATTTAATCAAATAGCACAGATTCAAAGTTATGCAATACAAGGCAATAGCACTGACTTTATAGATTATCAATTTGAAGATCTTCATGCAAAAAGTGGACATAATTATTATCGATTATTGCAAACTGATTTGGATGGAAATCAACAAATAGTATCTAAAACCATTGACCTTATTTGGCAAGCTGAAGGGCCATTGTTTAACCTATACCCTAACCCAACAGCTCAGGATTTGAATATAGATATCATGGCTACCCAATCAAACCAAATGCAATTATGGGTTATTGATTTGAATGGTAAAAAAATGAAGCAGATATCTATATCCGTTACACCTGGCACCAATCATATTTCTTTTCCAATTTCAGATTTAGCAAAAGGGATCTATTTATTTCAGGTAAAGGATGCGCAACATCAACAATTGTTATATACCGAAAAACTTGTGATAGAATAATAGTTGATGCAATTGATTAATTGGGACTTTTATTAAGTCATCACATCATACATCACACAAAATGAGCTAAACTAAAGATCAATTATTGAAAAATAAAGCAGACACGGAATCTGCTGAGATTTCAATTATCGGATTCCTTACACCCTCTTTTGTCATTCCGTGCGTCCCAACACTAAACAATTATTGAAAAATAAAGCCGACACGGAATCTGTTGAGATTTCAGTTTTCGGATTCCTTACACCCTCCTATTGTCATTCCGTGCGTCCCTAAACTAAAGATCAATGATTGAAAAATAAAGCCGACACGGAATCTGCTGAGATTTACAATTATCAGCTACTCCCACCCCCATTGTCATTCCGTGCGTCGCTACACTAAAGATCAATTATTGAAAAAAAATGTAGACACGGAATCTGCTGAGTTTTACAATATCGCTCAATATTCAATCAACAGATACCGCATGAGACTGCGGCATGACACTTCGATTTAACAGTGAATAAATTTTAAAGTAATCATTTTAATCTGTCAAATTCATACTCAAAGCACAACCCACTATTGTCATTCCGTGCGTCCCTACACTAAAGATCAATGATTGAAAAATAAAGCCGACACGGAATCTGCTGAGATTTACAATTATCAGCTACCATCCCCCCCAATTGTCATTCCGTGCGTCCCTAAACTAAAGATCAATTATTGAAAAATAAAGCCGACACGGAATCTGCTGAGATTTACAATTATCAGCTATTCCCACCCCCTATTGTCATTCCGTGCGTCCCTACACTAAAGATCAATTATTGAAAAAAAATGTAGACACGGAATCTGCTGAGATTTACAATATCGCTCAACATTCAATCGCGACAGGACGCGAGATAAAACAACAGATGGGATATGACACTTCGATTTAACAGTGAATAAATTTTCAAGTAATCATTTTAATCTGTCAAATTCATACTCAAAGTACAACCCCTTTTGTCATTCCGTGCGTCGCTACACTAAAGATCAAAGATTGAAAAATAAAGCCGACACGGAATCTGCTGAGATTTACAATTATCAGCTACTCCCACCCGCGTTGTCATTCCGTGCGTTCCTACACTAAAGATCAATTATTGAAAAATAAAGCCGACACGGAATCTGCTGAGATTTACAATTATCAGCTACTCCCACCCCATTGTCATTCCGTGCGTCCCAACACTAAAGATCAAAGATTGAAAAATAAAGCCGACACGGAACTGCGAGGCGGCTGGATTTGCAATTATCAGCTATTCCCACCCCCATTGTCATTCCGTGCGTCGCTACACTAAAGTTCAATTATTGAAAAAAAATGTAGACACGGAATCTGCTGAGATAAACAATATCGCTCAACATTCAATAAGCGGATACCGCATGAGACTGCGGCATGACACTTCGATTTAACAGTGAATAAATTTTCAAGTAATCATTTTAATCTGTCAAATCCATACTCAAAGTACAATCCCTATTGTCATTCCGTGCGTCGCTACACTAAAGATCAATTATTGAAAAATAAAGCCGACACGGAATCTGCGGCGTTGTCATTCCGTGCGTTCCTACACTAAAGATCAATTATTGAAATTTAAAGTCGACAAGGAATCTGCTGAGATTTGCAATATCGCTCAATATTCAATCAACAGATACCGCATGAGACTGCGGCATGACACTTCGATTTAACAGTGAATAAATTTTAAAGTAATCATTTTAATCTGTCAAATTCATACTCAAAGCACAACCCACTATTGTCATTCCGTGCGTTCCTACACTAAAGATCAATTATTGAAAAATAAAGCCGACACGGAATCTGCTGAGATTTACAATTATCAGCTACTCCCACCCGCGTTGTCATTCCGTGCGTCCCTACACTAAAGATCAATGATTGAAAAATAAAGCCGACACGGAATCTGCTGAGATTTACAATATCGCTCAACATTCAATACGATACCGCATGAGACTGGGCATGACACTTCGATTTAACAGTGAATAAATTTTCAAGTAATCATTTTAATCTGTCAAATCCATACTCAAAGTACAATCCCTATTGTCATTCCGTGCGTCGCTACACTAAAGATCAATTATTGAAAAATAAAGCCGACACGGAATCTGCTGAGATATACAATATCGCTCAACATTCAAACAGCGGATACCGCATGAGACTGCGGCATGACACTTCGATTTAACAGTGAATAAATTTTCAAGTAATCATTTTAATCTGTCAAATCCATACTCAAAGTACAATCCCTATTGTCATTCCGTGCGTCGCTACACTAAAGATCAAAGATTGAAAAATAAAGCCGACACGGAATCTGCTGTGATATACAATATCGCTCAACATTCAATCAACAGATACCGCATGAGACTGCGGCATGACACTTCGATTTAACAGTGAATAAATTTTAAAGTAATCATTTTAATCTGTCAAATTCATACTCAAAGCACAACCCGCGTTGTCATTCCGTGCGTCGCTACACTAAAGATCAATTATTGAAAAATAATGTAGACACGGAATCTGCTGAGATTTACAATATCGCTCAATATTCAATCAGCGGATACCGCATGAGACTGCGGGTCTGATGATAAATATCAGACTCAAACAACAGATGGGATATGACACTTCGATTTAGAAATGAAAAATCTTCAGTGAATGATGTTAAACTGCCAAAAGCACAAAAACAGAAAAATCCACTAATGTAAATATCCAATACTATTCTCCAATAGCTGCATTCAAATCAGCTATTAAATCGTCGGCATCCTCTATACCTACACTCAACCTGATTAATGAATCAGCCAACCCATTTTTAATACGCTCTTCACGAGGTATCGCACCATGAGTCATACTCGCAGGATGTCCTATTAAACTTTCAACCCCACCAAGTGATTCAGCCAAAGCAAACAATTTAGTACCACTTAATACTTTCATCGCTTCATCAAGATTGTCGCCTTTTAACACAAAGGAAATCATACCCCCAAAACCTCGCATTTGCTTACAGGCAATGGCATGATTGGGATGATCTTCAAAACCAATCCAATAAACTTTTTCAACTTTTGGATGTTGACGTAAAAAATGAGCTACTTTCTCCCCATTTTCACAATGTCGCTGCATACGCACATGCAAGGTTTTTATACCACGTAGTACTAACCAACAATCATGTGGCCCGGGAACCGCTCCACAAGAATTTTGAATAAATTTGAGTTGCTCATGCAAGGCATCATCGTTTACAATCAATGCCCCATGTACCACATCAGAATGACCGCCTAAATATTTAGTGGCTGAGTGTACGACAATATCGGCGCCTAATGGTAATGGATTTTGAAGATAGGGTGAAGCAAAAGTATTGTCAACCACCAACATAAGTTGATTTTTTTGGGCTATTTCAGCACAAGCCGCAATATCAATGATATTAAGCAATGGATTGGTAGGGGTTTCAATCCATATCATTTTCGTTTTTTCAGTTATATAGCTTTCTATTGAAGAGGTATCTCCCATACCGGTAAAATGAAATCGAATACCATACTTTTCAAACACTTTAGTAAATATTCGATAGGTACCTCCGTACAAATCATTGGTAGCTATCACTTCATCACCCGGATTTAACAATTTCAATACTGCATCGGTGGCTGCTAAGCCCGAACCAAAACACAATCCATGTTTTCCTTGCTCAATGGCTGCCAAAGCTTGTTGCAAGGCAGTACGTGTTGGATTTTGGGTTCGTGCATATTCATATCCTTTGTGTACTCCGGGTGCTTGTTGCACATAAGTAGACGTTTGGTAAATAGGTGTCATAATTGCGCCAGTAGTCGGATCAGGTTCCACACCCGCATGTATCAACTGCGTTTCGAGTTTATATTTTTTTGTATCCATCGTGTATAATTCATGCAAATATAGTTTTTTCATTTTAAGGAACTTTTTAGTGTCGAAGATTTATTTAAAATATATTACTTTTGAAAAAATTTTAGAACCTAATTATGGCTGAAGTAATACGAATGCCCTTACTGAGTGATACGATGACTGAAGGTAAAATCGCTCAATGGAATAAAAAACTTGGCGACTTTGTAAAAAGTGATGACTCTATTGCAGATGTTGAAACAGATAAAGCAACGATGGAAGTGATTCCTTATGTTTCGGGCACCCTTTTATATATTGGCGTTGAAGCAGGTAAAGCTGCGAAAGTGAATGACATTATCGCTATTATTGGCAAAGAAGGAGAAGATATTGCTTCTTTGATTGAAACAAAGGTCGATATGGCGCCTATGACAACTGAAGCAGCAGTAGATACTACACCTACGCCTACCCCATCTGCAACTGCAGCGCAAACTATCGAAATTCCTAAAGACCTGACCATCATACGTATGCCTTTGCTGAGTGATACCATGACCGAAGGTAAAATTGTCAGTTGGAATAAACAAGTAGGTGATTCGGTAAAAGCTGATGATGCTATTGCTGATGTTGAAACCGACAAAGCAACCATGGAAGTGGTTGGTTATACCGAAGGCACTTTGTTATATCAGGGTGTAGCGGTTGGCAATGCAGCAAAAGTAAATGGCGTAATCGCCATTATTGGTAAAGCTGGTACCGACATCACACCTTACTTGCCGATGTTAATGGCTGAAAATACCCATACGGAACCTAGCAAAGCTTCCGCACCCATTGCGACTACAGCTACTACCCCATCTGTATCAGAAACAACACATGACCCTATGGCGAATGCAGGTACAATTGATGGCAGAGTAAAAGCTTCACCCCTCGCAAAACAAATAGCCAGAGAAAAAGGAATTGATTTGCAACTGATAAAAGGTAGTGGAGACAATGGCCGTATAGTTAAAAGAGATGTTGACAATATATCTCAAACAGCAAGCCCTGCTAATGTGCAGCAGAGCATTGCCCCTTTAGCCACATTTGTAAACACGCAGGAATCACATACCGATACACCTGTAACGCAAATGCGCAAAATCATAGCCCAGCGTCTTGCCGAAAGTAAATTTACAGCACCTCATTTTTATTTGAAAACTTCCGTAGAAATGGACCAATTGATGAGTGCTCGTAAACAAATAAACTTAGTAAGTCCGATTAAGATTTCTATCAACGATATGATGATCAAAGCCGTATCCCTCTCATTGGTAAAACATCCGGCAGTAAACAGTAGTTGGATGGGGGATTTTATACGTCAAAATCATCATATTCATATTGGAAGTGCTATCGCATTACCTGAAGGCTTAATCGTTCCCGTAATCAAGCATGCCAATCAAAAAACCCTTACTCAGATAGCTGCAGATGCCAATGAGTTGTATGAAAAAGCAAGGACAAAGAAAATACAACCATCCGAATTCACAGGCAATACTTTTACGATTTCAAATTTAGGCATGATGGATATTGACGAATTTACTGCCATTATCAATCCACCAGATGCATGTATATTAGCGGTTGGCAAAATAGCACAAACACCTGTGGTAAGTGGCAATCAAATTGTTGTAAAAAACATCATGAAACTCACTTTAAGTTGTGATCATCGGGTAGTTGATGGTGCTGTAGGCGCTTTATTTTTGCAAACCTTAAAAGAATATTTAGAAAATCCGATTGCGATGTTGGTTTAAATACAAATTCGTTAGAATAAAAAAAAAGAAAGGCTCTAAAACAGTCCCATTTTTTTTACACCTCCACTTGCAATAGAACACCCTGAATATCTTGTAGTTTTTTTATAACCTTATCTTTTTCCACAAAGGAAACCCCTACTTTCATTTCACAAAAAAGAAGCAGGGATTGATGTATGGTTTGGCATTGATGCATTTTCAAAACCCGCATAACATCATTCATTTGGGTATAATCAAATTGTAAGGTAAAAAATTGCATTCGGCTTTTTTCTACAATAGTTGCTTCTGTGATCGCTAAGTGTGCCGCTGTTTTGTATGCATTGATTAAGCCGGGAACTCCTAACAATACCCCACCAAAATACCTAACCACTGCTATCAATACATTCTTTAATTGTGCACTATCTATTTGTCCTAATATTGGTTTACCAGCACTTCCAGATGGCTCACCATCATCGCTTGCACGAAATTGCAATTGGTCGAATCCAATACGATAGGCAAAACAAACATGCACTGCCTTAGGATGTTGTTCCTTCAGTTTTTTAATCGTCAATTTGATAATATCTACATTGTCTACTTCATAGGCATAAGCAATAAACTTGCTGCCTCTGTCTGAAAATTCAGCCATCGAATCATGTCCAAGCGTATAATAAGTATTGGTTTGTGTAGACATATTGAACTATAGGCGATCGCCAAAATAAATAAGTAACATTGATACAACAGTTAATACCACCCCAAGTATATTTAATTTTGATAAGCGCTCTTTGAATATAAAAACACCAAATAATGTAACAATAAACAAAATACCAATATTATTGATTGGTATGACCGCTGAACTCGATAAACCTTTCATATTTAAAGCCTTTATTAAATAAAAAATTGAAAAATAATTAGGCACCCCTAATACAATACCTGCTATCAAGTGTTTAATATGAAAGGTTTTTTGTTTGAAAACATATAAAAGTAGTAATACCAAAAAGCCTAAAAAAGCAGCCACAAAAAAACCCGCTATGAGATAAGTATTAGCCATCGTGTCATTTTTTATAAAATGAGCGGTTACATAATTGGTCAAGGTATCAATCATCCCACTTCCGATAAATAAAATCAATGGCAAAGCATAAACCCATATTGCATGCTTTTTAGCACTTTTTTCCGCTTTCAACATCGTTAAAATCACAGCGATTAATGCCAATACAATACCTGCCCATTTTACCCATCCAATCGTTTCATGATATACATACCACGAAAACAATACAGGTATGATTAAGGATAATTTATTGGATGTTTGCGTAACGGTTACTCCCACCTTTACCGAACTCAAAGCAATAATATTAAAAATAGAAATAAACAAAAACCCCATTAGCAAAGCCCATTTAAACCATTCTTCATCAATACTACTTACCGTTAAGGGAAAACCTCCACTCATATAACTTCCGGTTACAACACAGGTAATATAATTATATACAATGGCTTGAAATAAATCAATTTTAAATTTATTAAAAAACACAAACACAATGCCTAAGTATGCATTCAGCAAAATGGAAATGATTAAATAGTTCATGCGATCCTTTTGTTGTTTTTATGATAATAAATCACATCATTCAATACCTGTTTGCTATCAACCAAAGTTGCATTTGTCAAATTGGGTACTTGAATGCCTTCATACAAATAACGATTATTTTGTATCACCCTTGCTTCGTCCCATAAATCAGCTGTTATAAACTGTTGTAACAAAGCACAACCTCCTTCAATAATGACTGATTGTATCTTTTTTTCAACTAATTTTTCGAGCAATGAAGAGAGTAATTGTTCTTTTGATATTTTAATATATTCAGTGTCTGTATCCTGACTATTCTTGTGTAAGTTAAAAACAAAGGTAGTTTGACTTTCATCAAATAAATGCAATGTAGGTGGCAATGTTAGTTGCTCATCAATCACTATCCTGACAGGCTGTTTACCCTCTGCTAATCGAACGTTTAGCCGTGGATTGTCTTGCAATGCTGTTCGATACCCCACTAATATAGCATCTTCATCTGCCCGCCATTGATGCACCATTCTGTCGGTAAAAGCATTCGAAATTTTAATCGTTTGATGAGACTGCCCGATATATCCATCGGCACTTTCAGCCCATTTTAATATGATATAAGGTAGATGTTTTAGATGATAACAAAAAAAACGTCGATTCATTGCCATACAGGCTTCTTTTAAAACATCTTCAATAACCTCTACCCCAGCTAATCGTAATTTTTCAATGCCTTTTCCATTCACTTTTGATGAAAGATCCTGACATCCAATGACTACTTTTTTAATCTTGTGTTTTAATATTAAATCAGTACAAGGTGGTGTTTTACCAAAATGAGCACAGGGCTCCAGCGATACATACAATGTAGATGCGCTGATCAAATGTTGATGCTTGTTAGTCACCGATTGCAGGCAATTGACTTCAGCATGCCCTTCACCATATTGTTGATGGTAACCTTCTCCTATTATTTCACCTTCATACACCAATACACTTCCAACCATCGGATTAGGAGATACTTGTCCTAAACCTAGTATTGCAAGTTGCAAACATCGTTGCATCATACGTTCATCTGTAGTCATCGTATATTAAAGCATCAAAAGTAAAGAAAAGACTTAATAACAAATGGATTTATTCAACAAACGGATTGGCTTGTAATGCTTCCTTATACGTTTCCAAGCATCTCTTTCTTGCCATTTCATGATTCACTATGGGTTTGGGATAAGTGAAGGATTCAAATTCAGGTACCCATTTTTTAATATAATCCAACTTAGCATCAAACTTGATGGTTTGCAAATAAGGATTAAAAATTCTAAAGTATGGCGCTGCATCCACTCCACAACCTGCCGCCCATTGCCACCCGCCATTATTAGAGGCTAATTCATAATCAATTAATTTTTCGGCAAAATAAGCCTCACCCCAACGCCAGTCAATCAACAAATGTTTGGTTAAGAAAGAGGCTACTATCATACGTACCCGATTATGCATCCACCCGGTAGTATTTAATTCACGCATCCCAGCATCCACAATGGGATATCCAGTATTCCCTTCGCACCATGCTTTAAAAGTCATTTCATTTTTTTGCCACTGTATATGATCATAAGCTGGTTTAAAAGCACGATTCACTACGTGTGGGAAATGCCACAAGATGGATTGATAAAAATCTCGCCAGATCAATTCATTTAAATATTTTTCATTGGTATGAAATGCTATACCAGCAAGCTTGCGTATACTAAGAGTACCAAACCGCAGATGCACACTCATTTTAGTAGTTCCGGCTAAGGAAGGAATATCGCGTGTGAGATGATAATCTGTAATAATAGCTTCATTCACCACGGGCTTTTCAAACTGTATAAACGTTTTTTCGAAACCCAAATCTTTTAGTGAAGGGAGCGAAAATGGATGTGATTTTGTATTGAATTGATGAAAATATTTTTCGGTAGGATAAGGTTTGTAATAAAAATCATTCAATAAGGCTTTCCATTTCTTGCTATACGGGGTAAAAACGGTATAGGGCTTTCCATCGTCCTTCAACACTTCCCCTTTTTCAAAAATCACTTGATCTTTATAGGTTTCAAAAGCTATTTGATGTTGTTGTAAAAAATCTTTAATCTCTGTATCTCTTTGTTGTGCATACGGTTCATAGTCGTGGTTTGTAAATACAGTATCGATATTAAATTGGGCTATACACTTTTCAAATGCTTTGATTGGGGTATCATGTATCACTAATAAGCTTGCATTATACGCTTTCAATTCGTGGTTTAATTGACTGAGTGCCTGATGTATAAAATCAAGTCTAGTATCATAAATAGGCAATTTTTTTAAAATATTTGTATCAAAAATAAAGAGTAATTGCACTTTCAATCCTGACTTGAGCGCATGATAAAGGGCTGCATGATCGTTCAATCTGAGGTCGCGTCTTAACCAACAAAGCTGTATTTTTTCCATTGAGGGTGTAAAATAGCATTAAGATAGATAGAATTTCAAATGGATTTATCTTATAGTGAATAGTAAAAAAGATACTACTTTGTGTAATTTTTGTTACCTTTGCGCCCTTAAAAATAAATATTTCTATGAAGCTATCTCAATATGTTTATGATTTACCATTGAACCTAATAGCGCAAACGCCTTCTAAAAACAGGGATGAAAGCAAATTGATGGTAGTACACAAAGACACTGGCAAGATAGAACACAAGCAATTTAAAGATGTGATTGATTACTTTTCTGACAAAGATGTGATGATTGCAAACAATACCAAGGTGTTTAATGCAAGATTATACGGTAGAAAAGAAAAAACGGGTGCTAAAATTGAAGTCTTTTTATTGCGTGAATTAAATAAGCAAAACAGACTTTGGGATGTGATAGTAGAACCTGCCCGTAAAATCAGAGTAGGTAATAAATTATATTTTGGCAACGACAATTCATTGGTTGCTGAGGTAGTTGATAATACTACATCAAGAGGACGAACAATACGGTTTTTATTTGAAGGCTCAAATGAAGAATTAAAAACCATTTTAGACAATATGGGTGAAACCCCTTTGCCTAAATACATCAAAAGAAAACCTGACGAAAACGATAAAGAGCGTTACCAAACTGTATATGCAAAAAATGAAGGGGCTGTGGCAGCACCAACCGCTGGCTTGCATTTCAGTAGAGAATTAATTAAAAAACTTGAAATCAAAGGCATTAATTTTGCGGAAGTTACTTTACATACTGGCTTAGGCACATTTAGACCTATTGAAGTTGAAGATATTTCAAAACATAAAATGGATGCTGAATATTATGAAGTAGACGATTATGCCTGCAAAATAGTGAACAAAGCAAAAGAAGAAAACCGAAAAATATGTGCCATTGGCACTACTTCTATCCGAGCTATAGAATCATCTATTACCACTACAGGTATGCTCAAACCTTCATCAGGCTGGACAAATGTATTTATTGCCCCACCTCATGATTTTGCTTTGACCAATTCATTGATTACCAATTTTCATTTACCAAAAACGAGTTTATTGATTATGGTTGCTGCCTTTATGGGTTACGACCTTACCATGGAAGCTTATAAAGTGGCAATCAAAAATAAGTATCGCTTCTTTAGCTATGGCGATGCAATGCTCATTATATAAGCATTGAATAATTTTAAAATAATAGGCTGTTTCCATAAGAGACAGCCTTTTTTTTGGTTTCAATCCAGTGCATTGATATGAAACGCAATCCCATGTTCATTCTTAAATGTATTTGAAGAAATACCACTGTAAATTATTAGCATAATGTATAAAACACAAAGTCAATAATCAAATCAATACAACTCAACCCTTCAATTTGACAACTCAATTACATTGATAAAAGTTGTATTAATTTTATGTTTTAATCTTGCACAAGAATTAAACTAAATATGAAACAACTAATATTCATGATGGCCTTGTTGACGTTTTCGCAAATAAGTTTTGGTAAAGACAATACCCAAAAAATACGTGGAAGCATCGTTGATAAACAGTCCCAATTCAGCATCATTGGTGCAACCGTACAAATTGTGAATGCAAACGCATCGCAAGGAACAAAAACAGATACCGAAGGTAAATACATTCTAGAAAATGTGTCACCCGGAAGGTACGAAATCAAAGTGACTTATATGGGGTATAAAGAGGTAATCATTCCTAACGTAGTAGTTACCTCAGGCAAGGAAACCATCGTAGATGTGGCTATGGAAGAAAATGTAAAAAGCTTAAAAGGTACTGTGATCAAAGCGTCTAACAAAAGTAAAACCATCAACGACTTGGCAGCGATTAGTGCAAGAACTTTTTCGATGGAGGAAGTCAACAGATATGCTGGTGGACGAAGTGACGCGGCGCGTTTAGCTTCAAATTTTGCAGGTGTGAGCACTCCAGATGATAGTAGAAATGATATAGTGATACGTGGCAACTCGCCAACGGGTGTCCTTTGGCGTATTGAAGGAATGAATGTTCCTAACCTTAATCATTTTGCAACCATAGGCACTACCGGTGGCCCCGTGAGTGCTTTAAATACCAATATGTTGCGCAATTCTGATTTTATGACTTCAGCCTTTCCTGCAGAATATGGCAATGCCAATGCAGGTGTTTTCGATATTGGATTTAGAAAAGGCAATGCAAACAAACATGAACATACCATACAATTTGGTATGTTGACTGGTATTGAAGGTATGACAGAAGGCCCCATCAAAAAAGGAAGTGATGCATCATATGTAGTTGCAGGCCGATACTCGTTTACAGGCATTGCACAAGCCATTGGATTAAATATAGGCACTACGGCAACCCCGTTTTATACCGACCTGACTTTTAAAATAAATAGTGGCGAAGGCAAGTATGGTCGTTTTACCTTATTTGGCTTAGGTGGAAAAAGTAATATCAAGTTTTTGCATGATAAAATAGATACCACCGATTTATTTGCCGACCCAACCATGGATAGTTATTTTACCAGTGATGTGGCAGTATTGGGTTTAAAACATTTTAAAAAAGTTGGTAAACAATCATATTTTAATACGATCATTGGATATACCTATGCAGCTTCTAATTATTTACAAGACTCCATTGAGAAAGCAAGTGATGTGGCTGCTCGCGTAGTTGAAAACAAAGCCATTCGAAAAAATATCAATTTAACCACTAGTTATAATAGCAAAATCAATTCAAAACTATTTATAAAAATGGGGGCTCAAGCTGAATTGATGAACCTACTTTTAGATTTTCGGACTCGACTCAATAACCCACAATGGAAACAAGTCTGGGATTTTAACGACATGACCATTTTAATGCAAGCTTTTGCCCATGTGAAATACAATTTCAACGAAAAAATAACCTTGAATGCAGGACTTCATTCACAGTATTTAACGTTAAACCAATCAGCCTCTTTAGAACCTCGTGTAGCGCTGAAATATGCAGTATCAAACAGAAGCAGTATCAGTGTAGGTTATGGTATGCATAGCCAGATGCAACCAACCGATGTTTATTTTTACAGAGCATCAAAACCCGATGGCACCTATGACCAATCCAACATGGATTTAGGCTTTACACGTAGTCAGCATTTTGTACTGGGTTATGATGTGCTGCCTTTAAAAGACTGGCGAATCAAAACAGAAGTTTATTATCAATTTCTTACAAATGTGCCTGTTGAAGATACCGCCAGTAGCTACTCGATGTTGAATACCGGTTCAAGCTTTTATCCTAATACGGTAGGCTATTTACAAAATACAGGTAGCGGAAGAAATTATGGTGTAGAGTTAACCATTGAGAAATTTTTTAGTAAAGGATATTATGGTTTGATGACAACTTCTTTGTATGAATCAAAATACAAAGGAAGCGATGGTATTGAACGTAATACGGGTTTTAATGGAAAATATGTCTTTAATATTTTGGCAGGAAAAGAGTTTAAACTAGGTAAAGCAAAACGCAATACTTTCTTTACCGATTTAAAATTGACAAGTGCGGGTGGACGATATTTTACACCGGTTGATTTGGAAGCTTCGCGTATCAAACATCTACAAATCGCCAAAGGAGATGATTATGCCTTTACGGAACGAAACCCCAATTATTTTAGAATAGATTTCAAAATGGGCTTTACCTATAATAGCAAGAAAAGAAAATTATCTCATTCATTTTTCTTTGATATTCAAAATGTAACAAACCATCAAAACGTATTTGCACAACGTTATAATCCTGTTACAAATGCAATTAATACTTCTTACCAAATCGGCACCTTCCCAAATTTCGTTTATAAAATGCAATTCTAGAATTTCAAACCCTTGATATAATAACAGATACAAGTATTATCAACCCCCAAAAAAAAATCATGCAAACAATATTAGGTGCTGGAGGTTCTATAGGAACTGAATTGGCAAAAGAATTGATAAACTATACTAAAGACATACGACTCGTTAGTAGAAATCCTAAAAAAGTGAATAGTACAGATACGCTTTTTTCGGCCGACTTAACCAATGGAGCACAGATAGAACAAGCTATTAAAGGCAGTGAAGTATGTTATGTAACCGTGGGTTTTGAATATAAATTATCAGTATGGAAAAAACATTGGGTACCCTTTATTCAACATGTAATTACTGCCTGTGAAAAACATCATTGCCGCCTGGTTTTTTTCGACAATATGTATGCATTAAATGAGAACTCTTTGAATCCAATACTTGAATCAGCCCCATTAAATCCAAGCAGTCAAAAAGGGCAAGTGAGAGCTGAAGTGAATCGTGCCTTAATGAAAGCAATCGACGAAAAAAAAGTGGATATCATCATTGCACGTGCACCCGACTTTTTTGGTGCCACAAAAATTCAAAACAGCTTGCTGATGAATTTGGTTTATAATAATTTCAAAAAAAACAAATCCGCTCAATGGTTCTGCAATGCAAACATGCCTCATTCAATGGGTTATACCCCTGAGTTAGCTAAAGGCACTGCCCTCCTGGGAAATACCATAGATGCTTATCATCAAATATGGAACCTACCCGTTTGCAGCAAAGCCCCTACTGGAAATGAATGGGCTGCCCTATTTGCCAATGCCATGCAAGTGAAAAATAAAATGACAGTACTTCCTGCCTGGATACTCAAAATTGCTGGATTATTTGTGCCTGTTTTGGGCGAAATGTATGAAATGAAATACCAATACGATAGGCCCTATATCTTTGATTCATCCAAATACAACAAAAGGTTTTCATACACCCCAATAAGCAATGAAGAAGCCATCAAAGATTTGTTGAATAAATTATAAAACTTTTTAACTTTATATCATGCGACACAATAAGTACAGATTTATATACATGATACTCATCGGTATTTTACTGACGATATTCATGAAATTGACTTTGTATAAAGTGGCGCAAGATCATCCAATCTGGTACGACTTTGCTGTTACTATTTTCATTACGATATTGGTATGGGAAGGTAATTTACGTATTGACCATTGGCTGAATAAAAACTACTCTTGGATTGACAATACATTAAAACGAATGGCGATTCAGTTTTTAAGCTCCATGTTGTATAGTGGTTGTACGATTTATATCATCATGCTGGCTTATAATTATTTAACTTGTTGTATCGCATGGAAACAACAATCATTAATGTATAACTCCTTTATCATTGGTATGTTTGTATCCCTTCTCTTATTGATGATTGAAGTTAGTACCCAGTTTTTTAAAAATTGGAAACAGTCATTAATCGAAGTAGAAAAATATAAAACCGAAAGTGTACAAGCACAATTGCAAAATTTAAAAGACCAGATTAATCCTCATTTTTTATTTAACAATTTGAGTGTTCTTTCTTCATTAGTCTATAAAAATCAAGATAAAGCAGTAGATTTCATTAACCAGCTGTCAAAAGTATATCGTTATTTATTAGATAGCAAAAACAATGAATTGGTCAGTTTAGCCGATGAAATGAACTTTTTAAAATCGTATATATATTTATTGTCGATTCGTTTCGAAGACAGTTTACAATTTGACATACAAATTCATGAATCGCTTTATCAAAAAGCATTGCCACCCATGACCTTACAAATGTTGGTGGAGAATGCCATCAAACACAATGAAGTTTCATCAAACTTACCACTTATCATTTCCATTCATTCAAAAGATGATTCTATTTGTGTGTCTAATCCTTTACAACATCGTTCAAATGTTGAAACAAGCACCAAAACTGGATTAAAAAATATTCAAGATCGCTATTCATTTTTAAGTGATGAAAAAGTACTGATTGAAGAAACTAACAGTCACTTTTCTGTAACCATTCCATTGTTAAAAAACCTATGAAAGTCATTATAATAGAAGACGAAAGATTATCAGCCGAACATCTTACAAGCATGTTGCATCGGATGGATGCAACAATCGAAGTGTTACAGTGCTATGATACAGTCAAAGCAAGTATACATGCATTTCAACAAGGCATTAAAGCCGATTTGCTGTTTGTAGATATCCATTTAGCTGATGGTTTAAGTTTTGAAATATTTGCTCATATCAATGTTCATATACCTATCATTTTCACAACGGCCTATGATGATTATGCAATTAAAGCGTTTAAATTAAATAGTGTTGATTACCTACTCAAACCTATTGGAATAGATGATTTACGTATTGCCTTAGAAAAATTCAAAAAATACAATAAGCAATATCAAGCACCAATGCTTGAAAATATAGCACAATCCTATCATCAAATTTCCAAACAAACCAAAAATAGATTTATAGTAAAATCGGGGCAAACAATTGATTCTATCAAAACGGAAGATGTGCTTCATTTTCAAACACAAGATAGCATTACGTTTTTAGTGATCGCAAACGGTAAACGATTTGCCATTGACTATACACTTGACCAATTAGAATCATTATTAGCTCCTGAGCAATTTTTTCGCATCAACCGAAAAGTATATTTAAATATTAAAGCCATCGAAAAAGTAAGTACCTATGTCAATAGTCGTTTGATGATACAAAGTAATCATTTAACAGGTGATATGACGATAGTTAGCCGTGAGCGGGTGAATGATTTTAAAATATGGTTAGATAGTTGATGGTAGTAATAAACAAATATATTTAATACGTAACTTTATAGATAAGGGTATAAAACGACACCCATTGAATTTTACCTTATCACAATTCAACTGCACAATCTGGCTTCAAGGTGTCGTTTGTATAACAACATTTAAATAAAACAAAATAGGCTCCCAAAAAGGAAGCCTATTAATATTTTTATTAAAATTGTTTTATCGAATCAGTGTCAAGTCACCTTTTAAGAATTGGGTTTTACCATTCGGATAAGCTACCCTCACCATGTATTGATAAACACCTGGGTCTTGTGCAACTCCTTTAAAATTACCATCCCATCCTTTTCTAATGTCTTGGGTTGAAAATACTTCATTACCCCATCTATTGAAAATTTTAAATTCTTGCACATTGATAAACTTTCGTGCAGTCACTCTAAACACATCATTATTACCATCTCCATTGGGTGAAAACGCATTTGGCAATACAATATCTTGTTGAATTACTTTGATATGAACAGAATCTTTTTGTGGGCAACCTTGCAATAAACTTACACCTGTTACAGTATAAGTAATATCTTCAAGCGGTGTAGCTAAAGGACTATTGCTTTGGGTATATGTCAAATAGTTTGTAGGTGTCCAGTAATAAAAAGGTGCACCCGATGCTCTCAATTGTACATTATCACCTTGATAAATAGTGGTATCACCATTATGTAAGATTAAATTAAAAGGAGGATGATTTTCGATTGTTACAGACAATGTATCTTGACAACCATGTGGGTCAAGTAAAATGGCATTGTAAGTAGTAGTTCCTATAGCAGTAGCAATCGGATCAGGACAAAATTCGCAACTGAGCGTATTGGCTGGATACCATTGGTAAAGTCCATTACCTCCTGTTACCCAAAGTTGAACTGGCTGACCATTACATACTAAGGTATCTTCTATGATAGCACCTGCTGCAAAAGGCCATACTTGCACGTGGAAAGTATCAGATGCTGTACATCCAGCATTAGGTGATGTAACGGTGAAAACAATATCTTGCGAAGTAGTACCCACAAATGTTGGGTTATATCCATTGGCATTGATTAAATCCGCATTCGGATTCCAGGTCAAGTTATAATTAAACTGCGGGTTGACGACGGCATTAATAGGCATGACGGTTCCCTCACACAATTCAATATCTGCAATAGGCATAATTAACGGAATTGGATCAACCTTTGCCTGAAATCCTCTGACTACCGGAGCACATGTTTTGTATGTACCTGTTACAGTATAATAAAACGTACCAAAATTAGTAGGTGTAATCACTGTATTTATTTGTGTCGGATCGAGTATTCCTGCAGGAGGTGTCCAAAGTACATTGAGTCCCGAATCAATTAAACCAAAGGTTGAAATACTTCCTCCCAGGCAAAATGCGGTATCTCCATTACTCAAAGTCATAGATAAAGAATCACGGATTTCAATCACAATACTGTCAGTAACAGACTGTGCACAACCACTGATGATATAAATTTTGATAAATTCTGAGCCTTCATTCAAACCATCTGCAAAAGCATATACTGGTATGGTGATAAGCGTATCGTTAGGATTAGGTGTAAATACGATTTGATTGGGAAACGTATTATAATCAATGGTATTTTGTGCGGTACCAGTGACTACAAAGTTTACAGTATCTGATGTAGGCAAGTTCAAGATTACTTTTCTTTTAACTTGTAAAAATGCAGTATCGCAACCTTCAATAATGTATGGATTGCTACCACCTAAACCAGCAAGTAAGTTATAGGATATGATGTTTGATGAGAAACTTTTTGCTTTGATGAAAACACCTGAATCAAATACCGGATCGGCTTTATCAGCAATTGCTAATTTAATATGATAAGTACTACAAGGCACTACTTGTGATTCAGCTCTTAAAACCACTGTGAAACCTTGGTATGTTACAGTTCCAGGAGCCACAGCGCCGTTACAAACGAAATATGCGCAAGTATTGTTACCTGCATTAAACATACCACAACCAGGAGTGTTGCCAAAACAATAATTTGGGGTATTGCAACAACCAGGAGTATTAGGACAATAAATGGTACTTACACCTACTGGGCAGGTTGGTGAACCTGGTACCAATGCAATATTTTTTGCACCACCGGCAAAAGGGCCTGCAATACCTGGACCACTTAAAAAGAAGCCAAAAACATCATTAAACGTAGAACATGTATAGCTTAAATACTCCTCAGATCCGAAAACATAATCAAATTTTACAGAGTCACCAGTAGTTACAAAATCAAATTCAAGAATACATTTATCAAAAGTGGTACCTCCAATTAAGGTCGTAAGATCTGGATCACCACCATTGCCCGTAACACCAGAGGCAAAATTACCGACAGGACCATTTGCTCCAATAAGACCTGGACCAGAAGCCGCAACGCCTGTTGTTAAAATAATACCGCTATCAATCCCTAAGTTACTGGTAGTTACATTAAAAAGCCCGCTGGCATAGTTGGGACTCCCAGCAGGGGCAGCACCACAGTTTAAAGTAGGGTTACTGATGGTTACACCTGTTCCGACTAATGTTTGTGCCAATTGTGCCGCATTATTGTTGGCTGTAATATTAACCTGAGCAAAACTTGAGGCATAAATCCCCAAAAAAGAGATAAATAATAATATTTTCTTCATAGAAATAGGATCTTTTTTTGATAAGACGGTCTAAAATTAATAAAAGTTTGGTAAAAAAAAGAGAATTTTAACAATTAGCCCTTTTTATGTCAATAACTTGGTTATTTTTGTCACTTCAGCATCAAAAAACTATGTTTAGTATATATATAAAAGAAATTCACTCTTTTTTCAGTTCGTTAATAGGTTATATTGCTATTCTGCTTTTTATTGTTGTATTGGGATTTTTCCTTTGGCTGGCCCCTGAAAGCAATATTTTAGAAGATGGTTATGCCAGTTTAGATAAGTTTTTCTTGCTGGCACCTTGGGTTATCATGTTTTTGATTCCAGCCTTAACAATGCGTTCGTTTTCTGATGAGTTCAAATCTGGTACCATCGAAATCTTGTCTACATTACCCCTTACAGAATCTAATATTGTACTAGGAAAGTTTTTCGCCTCCTTTACCCTAGTGCTTATTTCTATTTTACCAACTCTATTATATGTGTATACGATATCAAAACTTGCCATCCCACAAGGTAATATTGATACAGGAGGCATTATCGGTTCATATATTGGTTTGTCTTTTTTAAATGCTGCTTTTACGGCAATTGGTTTATTTTGCTCATCAATTACAAACAACCAGGTCATTGCATTTTTATTCTCCATATTTCTCAACTTTATTCTATACGCTGGATTTGAGTCAATGAGTAAACTTCCATTATTAAGTAATGGGCTTGATTATATTGTAAGCCAAATTGGGATGCAATTTCATTACAATTCAATCAGCCGGGGTGCTTTAGACTCTCGCGATATTGTATATTTTATAAGCATCATCGCTTTATTTATAATGGCTACACGTATATCACTTGAAAAAAGAAAATGGTAAAATTCTCATGGCATTGAATCAGCATAATAAGAAAAAAAACATATCCCGTTTAGTGATGTTGGCCGCAATGTTATTGCTTTTTAATATCATTAGCTCACGATTGCATGTGCATGTAGACGCTACTGAAGAAAAAAGATTTTCGTTGAGCGCCCCCACTAAGAAATTATTGAAAGGATTAAAAGAAAACGTCATCATTGAGGTTTATTTAAAAGGCACTTTCCCCGCAGGGTTTAAAAAACTCAGTGAAAGTACCAAAGATTTACTACAGCAATTTAAAGAATATGGCAACGGACGTGTAAAGTTTAGCTTTATCAATCCCTTAGAAGGCAAAGATGATCAGCAAAAAAAAGAAGTCTTTACAAACCTGGCAAGTAAGGGTATCAACCCAGTTAACGTAAAAGTACAAGGCGATGAAGATGAAGGCTATTCTGAAAAAATCATATTCCCGGCAGCTAAAATAGCATACAATCAAAAAGAAATATCGATTAGTTTACTGGAAAGTCATTTAAGTATGACCCCGCAACAAAAGCTGAATAACTCAGAAGCGATGTTAGAGTATAAGTTTGCTTCTGCTATTAAATATCTGATTGAGCCCGACCGAAAAAAAATTGCTTATATCGTTGGTCATGGCGAAGCCTTGGGTTTTAACACGTTTGATATGTTGTCGACCCTCGAAAAATATTATGATGTTGATACTGTTGACCTTACACAAAACGTAGATATTGGACGTTTTTATACTGCAGCCATCATTTGTAAACCAACCCAGACTTTTGACGAAAAAAACAAATTCAAAATAGACCAATTCGTTATGCAGGGCGGCAAATTATTGATGTGTATCGATATGTTGAGTTTTAGTATGGATTCGTTGCGTTATGTTGATGCCTCGATGGCTATGGATTATGGGCTTAATCTTGATGATATGCTTTTTAAATATGGGGTACGTATTAACCCTGACTTTATTGAAGATTACCAGCAAGCCAACCCAATACCAGTTACTGTAGGAATGATGGGTAATCAACCTGATATCCAATTACTCTCCTGGTCTTATTTCCCATTTAGCATTTCCGAATCTAAACATCCCATCGTCAATAATTTAGATGCTGTCATGTTTATGTATGCTAACAGCATTGATACAGTAGCCAATCCTGAAATCAACAAAACCATTTTATTAACTTCTTCCAATAGAAGCCGCAGAGTACCTAGTCCGGTGAGAATTAGTTTATCAAATTTAAAATTTAAACCCCAGGCGGATATGTTTAAAGAAAAAAACATTCCAATGGCTGTATTACTCGAAGGGAAGTTTAAATCTGTATTTGCTAACCGAATGGATGATAATTTTTTAAGGGTTTACAAAGATTCGTTGAAAAAACCTTACAATATTGTTTGTGAAAAAGAAAATCAAATGATTGTGGTTGGTGATGGTGATGTATTTTTAAATGATTACAATACCTCCAGAGGACCATTAGAATGTGGATTTTATAAGTTTACTGAAAAAAGTTTTGCCAACAAATCATTTATTCTCAATTGTATGGAATACCTGACAGATGATTATGGTTTATTGGAAGCACGCAATAAAAACCTAACCCTCCGATTATTGGATACTGTAAAAGTCAAAAAACAACAATTGCAATGGCAGTTGCTAAATATCGGATTACCTGCATTCCTTTTATTTGTCTTTGGTAGTGCCTATTTCTTTTTCAGAAGAAAAAAATATGAAGGGAAGGTGAATTAATCTTTTCTAAAGCCACACTTAATTGAATTTCTTGTCGGTTTAAAGGTACCATTTTTATAAAATTATAACTGAGGTGATAATCATCAGCAAATCCTTTATGCAATAGCGTTTATATCATAAACAAAAGCCGTTCACAATTGCGAACGGCTTTAATCTTTTTAGAATGAATGATATTTAAATCCTATGGGAAAATACCTAATTCCATATAAGACACACCCACTTTATTGATTGAGTTCACAAAAGCAGCGGTTCTCATATCTGTGATTTTTTTATTTTTTAACCAGATATCACGAATTTCATGATATGAACCCATCATGGTATCTTCTAAACCACTATGTACTAAATCTACTTCATCTGGTCCGTGTAAAATGATTTTCTTTTCAGCTGCAGAAACTCTTTTACCTGTTAAGCTTTCAATAGAACCCAAAATGCTGGTATTCATATTTTCGCTGAAACGTTTTTCCATTCTACCATAACGTACATGGCTTAAGTTTTTTAACCATTCAAAATAGGAAACGGTTACACCACCTGCATTGATATACATATCAGGAATCACAACGGTGCCTTTTTTATTTAAAATAGCATCTGCATCAGGTGTTAAAGGACCATTCGCTGCTTCAGCAATGATACGAGCTTTTACTCTTGGTGCATTGTCACCGTTGATTACGTTTTCAAGGGCTGCAGGTACTAAAATATCGCAAGCCAATTCAAGGGCTTCAGATGATCTTTTTAAATTTTTAGCCCCAGGATAGTTCAAAATTGAACCTGTTTTTTTACGATGAGCCACTACAGCATCCACATCTAAACCATCAGCATTATAAATAGCACCTTCATATTCAGCTAAGCCAATTACACGTGCACCACCCTCTTTAAAATATTTGGCTGCATGATAACCTACATTTCCAAGACCTTGCACCACCACTGTTTTGTCGCTCATGCCAGTTGTCATTTTCAATTTCTTCATCATTTCCACATCAGCACACATTTCACGTACACCAAAATATACACCCAAACCAGTAGCTTCTGTACGACCTCTTACACCACCTTGAGTTACAGGTTTACCTGTTACACAACCTGCTGCATCAATTTCACCTGGACGTAAACTCATATAAGTATCCACAATCCAACTCATTTCACGAGGGCCAGTGCCATAATCAGGGGCTGGTACATCAATACCAGGTCCGATAAAATTTTTCTTTACCAACTCAGAAGTATAACGACGTGTAATTTTTTCAAGGTCATAAACACCTAATTTTTTAGGATCTATTTTAATACCACCTTTTGCACCACCAAATGGCACATTTACAATAGCACATTTATAAGTCATCAAAGCTGCCAATGCCATTACTTCATCCTGATTAACATCCATGCTAAAACGAATACCACCTTTTACAGGTAGTTTATGATGAGAATGTTGCACACGATAAGCTTCAATTACTTCAACCTTATCGGCAATCTTAACAGGAAATTTCATGCTATAAACACTATTGCATGCTTTGATTTGATCTAAAATACCTTTGTCTTTTATGTCAGTAAAGGGAGCTGCTTTGTCAAAATTGCGTTCTACGCTTTCAAAAAAACTGTAATGTGCTGCCTGTTTACTCTTGCTTGCTTTTGCCATGTTTTAATGTATTGTTTTTAATATTTGTTTTGATAATTGTTATAAAATATGCCGTTGTTTGTATGATTCTTTTGATTGTTTCTAAAGGTTATTTTTTTTCTAAACGATTTAATTTTCTTTCCAACTTGATAAGGTAAAAAATAATGCCCGCAAAGATAGTGACCAATACTAAAACTACAAGATAAATTTGCCCATTTTGATGCAAAATCGTCGCATTTTCCTGATTGATTGCAACATTTTGTGCAAAGCTTGTTTCACTTAAAGTCAACAATAAAATAGAAAATATAAAAGCAATCGTTTTATTCATTGATAAAAATTTCAGGTTGTTCAATTTTTTTAATTCGTATACGTAAGTCAAAAATCCATAAACCAAGCATGATCCAACCAAGCATCGCTGGTAAAGATACATAACGTAATAAATGATGTTGGGTTTTAAGTGCCTCAAATGGTTTATTATCAGAACCCGGGTGTAAAGAAGCTAAATGAGAAGGTATGATATACACTAAGGGTATTAACAAAGCAAAGGAAAAAATGTTATACACTGCAGCCAATCGAGCTTTTTTGTCAGCATCGGGCAATGAATTACGTAACACGGTATATGCCAAATAAATCAGCAAAGTGAGTGCAGCACCTACTTGTTTAGGATCGTTGCTCCATGGTGCTCCCCATTGTATATAAGCCCATTCCATACCTGTCAGCATCCCTAACATGCCAAACCACAAGCCTACTATGACAAACTCATTAGAAATGATATCGTATTTTAATTTGTTTTTGCGTAAGTAAACAATACTATAGATCACCGACATTAAAAAACAAAACAACATCACATACCACATGGGTACATGATAAAATAAATTTCGGATGGATTCTTTTAACTTGGGCAAATAGGGTATTTTAATCAAAATACCTACTACAATCACATAAAGTAGGATGATAGTAGTTAGTATTTTCCACCAATATTTTGCCATGCTTGTTTGATAAAGTGTGCAAATATAGGATATAAATACAGATATTATGGAATGCTTTAATGTATTAATAACAGTTTGTAAATCATCATTAGGTGGATAGCTGTTATTGAAGTTTATAAACCTTTCGTAATCCGCTAAACTTGTTGCTTTTGCCCTAATTTATATATACCTATAAGCGACACAAAACCCAAAACGCTAACAAAAAGCCATAACATCGAAAATCCAAAATGATTGATAATTTGTGTCCCTATCAAAGGCGCAATGATTAATGCTAATGACCAACTCATCGCATATAAAGCCATATAATCGCCCATATTTTTATCTTTGGCCTGCAACAAACTATAAGTTGACATAAAAGGCATGGCCAACATTTCAGAAAGGGTCAGTACCAGTACACTGATGATTAAAATATAAATGCTATGAAAAGGTATCAAAATCAAAAAAGCAACAATCAGTAATATAATACCCAATGAAATAAAATTAAATTGAGTCCATTTATCTTTAATGTAATAAATCAAAAACATCTCGATTACCGCTACACCTACCCCATTCAAGGCCATCATTAAACCAATATGCTGCTCAGAAAGATGATATTCTTGCTTAAAATACAATGGAAAAGCAGTGATTAATTGAAAAAAACACATGGCATATATACTGGTAAATAATAAAAAATACAGGTAATTTTTATCATAATAAGGACTTTTTTCTTTGCTTTTTTCCTGTTGTTCATGGGGTTTATTCAAATCGTTTTTTACAGGTAATAGAAATCTTAAAAACACAGCCGCTAATATACAGGTAAGCCCATCAGTCCAAAATAAAAAACTGTAACTCTTATGTGCTAAAAAGCCCCCTAACATTGGCCCTACCGTAAAACCCAGGTTCATTGCTAAACGATTCAGGGCAATGGATTGTGAATAATTTTCAGGTTTCGAATAGGCATGTATAGCCGCAGAATTAGCTGGCCTAAACATATCACCCGTACAAGTAACCATAAATGTAAAAAATGCAACTAAATAATAATGCTGCATAAAACCGAGTGTAATAATCATGAGACCGCTCAGCACCAAACTCCATATCAAAACTGGATAATAACCTATTTTGTCTACTACTTTACCACCGATAAATGCCCCTGCCAAAGAGCCTATCCCAAACATCGCCAATACAACACCTATTTGAGGAAGGGTAAAATGTAACTCTACGGTTAAATAAACACTCATAAAAAGCAATACCATAGAACCACACCTGTTGATAAGCATTGTGATCGCTAATATCCACATTTCGCGTGAAATACCTGCATAAGCATTTTTAAAAATATGTGGTAAGGTGCCTGATTTGAACATGATGAGGTGGCAAAGGTAATTTTTAAATTTCGCCTAAAAAAATTATCGAAATCGCTCTTCTGCTCCTAATGAAAATAAAGCAAAATCATATTTTACCGGATCTTCTTGATCAAGTTGTTTTAAGCTATCGGTCAATTTTACCGCCTGACGCCAACTGGGCATTGGGTGATCAAGTAAACCTAAACGAGTTGCAACCTGACAAACATGGATATCTAAAGGACAAATCAAATCGCTCATTTTAAGTTGATGCCAAATACCAAAGTCAACCCCACATTCATCTTTACGAACCATCCATCTTAAAAACATATTGAGTCGTTTGCAAGCTACATTTTTGGCTGGGCTTGACACATGCTTTTGTGTTCTTTGTAAATGTTCAAAAGAAAAAAAATAACGATGAAATTGAACTAGCTGATCATAAATAAAGGGTGAATTTGATAGGGTAAATGCCGTTTCCAAACTTGGGTATTGTTGATAATGCTTAGCAAAAAAATGAATAAAATAATACAAATCAGCTGACTGAAAAGTACGATGTACAAAGGTTGACAGTTTTTTTAAATCTGATGCCTGATGATTGAGTACAAAGTCGTATGGCGCCTCGTCCATCAATGACATTAAAGTATTTGATTTATTGATGATTGTTGTTCTATTACCCCATGAAAACATAGCCGCAAAAAAAGCAGCAATTTCAATATCTTGTTTAAGCTTAAATCGATGAGGCACACTAATGGGGTCTGCAGCAATAAAGGCAGGATTATTGTAAATGCTTACTTTGGCATCTAATATTTTTTTTAGGGCTAATAAATTGATAGGATTCATATTTAATTGCAATCACATTACGATGGAGTAAACATTATAGTTTTTTGTAAAACAGGCATCGAAGATATATAAAAATGATATGCACCACTTCAAAATCCTGCTATGAGCAGAGTATATGCTGAATATCCAGTATTCAAAAGTTTCAAGGATGCATGTCAGTCAAAGCGTAGTTACATTGTTTGAATTAAATACAGCAAATAGTTAAAATAGATTTCGGATCATTTCTTAAAGTTATACAACTACCGATAAAATACGATTCTTAAAAAATCAACGGAAAGAATCAAATCTCAAAACTTGATTTCATTTTTTTATGTTATTTTCGATTTTTATAATAATCATTCAGATGAACAATACCTTAGAAGAAATTAAGTTTTTAGATGGGCCTCAAAGTAGATGGGAAGATTTTAAAACAACCATCCGTACAGTAATCGATTTTATTAAAGGGTATCGTACCCTGCATTTTGCTGGCCCTTGCGTTACCGTTTTTGGTTCAGCTCGTTTTCCTGAAACACATCCTCATTATATCAAAGCCCAAGAAATTGGTCGTGAAATTGCACGATTAGGTTTTACAATCATGACGGGTGGAGGCCCAGGCATCATGGAAGCTGCCAATAGAGGTGCCAAAGAAGTAAACGGACGAAGTGTTGGTTGTAATATCGAATTACCTTTCGAACAACATGAAAATCCATATTTAGATAAATCGGTGACCATCAAATATTTTTTTGTTCGTAAAACCTTATTAATAAAATACTCTTATGCTTTTATTGTAATGCCTGGTGGTTTTGGCACCCTCGATGAATTGTTTGAAGCCTTAACGTTGATTCAAACCAAAAAAATTAAAAATTTCCCCATTGTTATTTTTGACAAAACCTATCATCAAAACTTGATCGAATACATTGATAATATGAAAACAGCTGGTACCATTTCTGTGGAAGACCTTGATTTAATATTGATTACAGACAGTGTACCCGACACCGTAGCCCATATTAAAAAAGCCATAGAAAATTTCGGATTGGGTTATAAACAGAAATTTAAACCATTAAGATGGCTCTTTGAAAACGAAGAGTCTTAATTATCTAATTTTAATTGATTAATGAACCTTTTTTAATAGTAAGGCGGCATTACAGCCCCCAAAACCTGAGGTCGTTTTCACGGCATAACGCAATTCTTTTTCAAGTATTTGTTGACTAATGGTTACATCACCACTTACTCCTTTGGTTTTAAATCCAACACTGGGAAGTAATATATTTCTTTTTAAGCATTCAACACTGATAATACATTCTATGACACCCGAAGCACCTAAAGTATGACCATATTGTGCTTTTAAACTAAAAAGAGGCACATGGTTTAATCCTGCCAACGCAATCGCTTTCGACTCCATTTCATCATTGTATTGGGTAGCCGTGCCATGAGCAGATATAAAACTGATTTCATCTTGTGAAACAGATGATTGCTGCAATAACTGCTGTATACAATAAGCCAATTCCTCCCCAGTTTTAGAAGGTCCTGAAATGTGATTTGCATCATTTGTAATGCCCCCCCCAGCAACAACTATTTCAGAAGTATGTTCACTACTCAATAAAATAGCCCCACACGCTTCACCTAATACAACCCCATCACGATCTATGTCAAAAGGTTTACAACCGTTTTTTGAAATAGCTAAAAACGAATTAAAACCTGATAAAACAAATCGACTTACCACATCGCATCCTATAACGAGAACATGCTTATACAACCCAGCTTGAATATATCTTGAAGCAACAATAGCCGCTGATATTCCAGAAATACAAGCATTTGAAACAATCATTACTTGATTTGGATTTCGAAAACATTGTTGAAGTAAACTGGCAGAATAATTCAAGTCTATTTGTTCGCTTTCATGCTCAGTAGCCAGCAATTCAATATTGCCTTTGGTGGTAGAGAGTATGATTAATGTATGATGGCTTGTATAATCTACTTCCTTTTTTTGCAGCATATCAAATGCACATGCCATCAAAAGGGTGTCAAATCGGTTTTTTGTTTGCAAACGCTGCTTAAAACCATCTATGATTGAATGGTCAATCACTGAACCCAAAATCGGTTTAGAAAAAAAGTAAGTATCATCCAAAAGGCGAATACCAGAAGCTGATTGCGTCAGGGCGGTAAAGTTTTCATTGGTCGTAAGCCCTAATGGACTTATCAATGAAGTATCTATGATATATGGTTGTTTTGGCGGATTCAAAAAAATTAGTCCCAGCTTTTAAATTCTTTCTTCATAGATTTCAATACATTCTTCACTGTGGCTGCCCAATAATTTCTAAATCCAAATCCACCTGCTTTTCCCAACATTCGTTTGCAAAGCAATACTTTTTTACTTTTCATATCTACAAAAGTGACCCAATAACTCGCTTCTTCACGGCCTTTACTCATACCTTCAGCAACAAGTAAGAAACCAATACCTTCTTTGCCTTTAAAATTGTATTTTTTGATCATATCCTGTACCGCATTTTCAGAAAGCAATTGAAAATCGCTTATTGTTTCTGAAAAGATTTCTTTTTTATTCATTTTAGCATTGGCATCTGCTGTAATTTCGATGGCATTGCTCACTTCTAATTTAGAAACCGCTTCAGCAACTTTAAAGTTTTTTGGTTCAGACAAAATCAACTCGTTCCAAGCTGGAAAATATTTATCTCTCATTTCTGTAGGCGATTTTGTCCCTTCATCACCCCAACCTGTAGCTGGTCCAATAAATTTAACTTCAGAAAAATCGACACCTAACCAGGTAATCTCCGTATTGGCTTTAAAAATATCTTCTTTATTATATTGGGCAAATGCCTGATTCGCAATGAATACATTTAAAAAGCCTACAAATAGTAAAAATAATTTTTTCATAGTGAGTATATTTTAATTTTTATTGCACAAAAATAGTTAATTCACAAGAACCTAATAATTCTTTTTGGAAAAAAATTTTTGCATCCACAATAGATGCCTGGCCTATTTTATGCTTGCTCAGTAATTCGGTACTGATTTCATTTCCAACTGCAGGTTGTTTGAGTATGCTTACATTTTTCACAGCACCGATATAACCAATGGGAATTTCTTTTGATGAGTTAGTTTCTGAATGGGTATCATGGGCTGCCATTGAAAAAAAGTATCCACTCCCGGCGGCTGCACTTTGTGCCATGTTTTCAATCATCCCACCCTCAGTCAATAATCCAGCATCAACCATCACATTGTCACTTAATATTGTAAATGAGGTGCGTGTAAAAGTTTCAGTGGCTTCATGTAATAAGTCAACCATTTTAAAGGGTGATTTTTGGGGGAGCAAATCGCTTACATCTCTTGGTAGCATGGTATTTTAAAAATTTGTAAGTACAATAGTAAAAAAATATTTACTTTAGCCACTATATTTTATAGAATTTTATGCTGGAAATCATTGCACTTTATTTTCTCACCATACATAATGGGAAAATTGCAGCCCAAAAAGGACTTAAACCTTTGACTTGGAAAATCAATACCATTCTAGCCTGGATCATTGGTGAAATCATTGGTGTTTTTATTGGGATGGCCATTTTTGGATTTAACAACCTCATACTCATTATGTTGTTTGCGTTGCCTTGTGCTTTTGGCGGATTTCATTTTATAAAACATACTTTAGAAAAAAAGCCAGATCAGAATTCAACCAATTTTGAACAATCAATAGATTAATATGAATTTTATTTTGTTTGACGATGAACGTTATCATCACTTATTACCCCTTACTTACTCACGACCGGTATCAGCACTTCGATGTGGCATTATGACCATAAAAGAGAAATGGCAGCATATTGTAGGTTTACCACTGCATGATATTACGCAACCTCATTTACAAGAAAAATTTCCGGTGTTGTTAGCACAAGATAATATTTGTATCAATGGTGCATTATTTCCCAACAAAGCATTGGTAGAAGCCATACTTACCTTAAAAAAAGGTTGCTGTATTGTACAAGATAATCAATTATTAGCTGCGCGATTAGATTTTGATCATGCTGAAAAATTTAATATCCAAGAAATACTCATCAATTGCACACAAATTCATTTTCTATCTGAAGTAAAATGGCTCAATACACTTTGGGACCTATTTACCTATAACGATACCGCTACTCGTGACGATTACGAACGCATCACAAGGGGAAGAACTTCTCAAAAAGTATCAACAAGTAATCAAATTTTAGGTGACCAGTTATTTATTGAAGAAGGGGCTGTTGTTGAGTGCGCAATCATTAACACACTTACTGGCCCTGTTTATATCGGCAAAAATGCTGAAATCATGGAAGGATCTATCATAAGAGGCCCTTTTGCCATGGGTGAAAATGCCGTGTTAAAAATGGGTTCAAAAATTTATGGAGCCACTACTTTAGGTCCCGGTTGTAAAGTAGGCGGTGAGGTAAACAATTCAGTATTTTTTGCCAATTCTAATAAAGCGCATGATGGATTTATTGGCAATTCGGTGATTGGGGAATGGTGTAATATAGGCGCTGACACCAACAACTCTAATTTAAAAAACAATTATGAAGAAGTCAAATTATGGAGTGAATACAAAAAATCGTTTGTAAAAACTGGGTTACAGTTTTGTGGACTGATCATGGCCGATCATGCTAAATGTGGCATCAATACTATGTTTAATACAGGCACTGTAGTAGGCTTTAGTTGTAATATTTATGGTGCGGGTTTCCCACGCAATTTTATTCCATCCTATAGTTGGGGAAGCGCCAATGGTTTTATGGAATATCAGCTAAAAAAAGCGACCGAAACAGCAAGAAAAGTATTTGAAAGACGTCATTTACCTTTTACCCCAGCAGATGAAAGATTGTTTGAAGCCATTTTTCTCAAAACACAAGAACAACGAAATTATGTTTAAATAAGATAGTGAATTGCTTATCAGTAAACGATTTCAACAATAGCCTATGAAAAATGCAATGATTACCGGGGCCTCAGGCATGATTGGGCAACTTGTTTTAGCTCATTGCCTTGCTAGCGATGAAATAGAACAAGTAAGTGTCATTGTCAGAAAACCATTGGGAATTCAACATCCTAAATTAAAAGAAGTCGTTCATCATGATTTTTTACACTTTGAAGCCGTTCAAGATGTCTTTGCCCATCAGCATATTGTCTATTACTGCCTGGGTGTATATACCGGTACAGTCAACGATGCACTCTTTAAACAAATCACCGTTGATTATACAATAGCATTTACCGAAGCATTATGTCAATATTCACCCCAAGTCAATTTTTGTTTCCTAAGTGGTAATGGTGCCGACTTGAGTGAAAAAAGCAAACTCTCATTTGCACGATATAAAGGCATGGCTGAAAATTATTTGATCAACAAAAACTTTCATCAATTTTATTCATTTCGACCAGCTTATATATACCCAGTTTCAAAAAGATATGAACCCAATGCCATGTACCGTATGATGCGTGTTTTATACCCAATGATAAAATTATTAGGTAAAAATTACAGTATCAAATCTACTGAATTAGCTACAGCCATATTCAAAACAGGATTATATGGTTATGAAAAAAGCATACTTGAAAATAAGGATATTTTAAATTGTTTCTCATTTCATCTACAAACCCATTTCGAACAACTTGTTTAAAAACATTACACGAACTGTTTTCATCATTTCATTGGTGAGCTTATTCAACGATTTTAGTAGTGAAATGCTCTACCCTATTATGCCTTTATACCTTGCGCAAATAGGTTATGGAGGCTTATTTATAGGCTTGTTAGAAGGTCTTGCTGAACTGATTGCCGGATTTACAAAAATATATACGGGGAGCCTTTCTGATACCATCCAACGTCGACTGCCCTTTGTAAACATAGGCTATTCACTGAGTGTGATCTCACGTCCTTTGATAGTATGGACACAATTTGCAGCTACTATCTGTTTAGGACGAAGTTTAGATAAAATAGGCAAAGGCATCCGAACTTCAGCACGTGATGCTTTACTGGCTGACGAATGCAGTGTTGCCAATCGGGCAGAAATATTTGGGTTTCACCGTTCGATGGATACTATAGGGGCTATATTAGGTCCATTGGCTGCATTGCTTTATTTGCATTTCCATCCTGAAGATTACAAAAATATTTTTTTTATTGCAGTTATACCAGGGCTCATAGCGGTTTGTTTAAGTTTTTTTCTAAAGGAAAAAAACAATAAAAAAAATCTTCTAAACAATAAAGCACAATTTGCGATTCGACAGCATTTTTCATTTTATAAAATAGCGCCTGTCCCCTATTTGATTTTTTTAGGGTTTGTATTTGTATTTGCTTTGGTCAACAGTTCTGATATGTTTTTGTTGCTAAGAGCTAAAGAATCTGGCATGAGCGAATCGGAAGTACTCATGTTGTATATTTATTTCAATTTGGTATTTTCTTTAATGGCATTTCCCATCGGAAAAATTGCGGATCGAATGAATAAGCATCATATACTTAGTTTCGGGTTTGTGTTATACGCCTTAGCCTATTTCATCATGGCAATATCACCAACTGGCATAAGCCTGTATATCGCCTTTACCTTGTATGGTTTGTTTTATGCTTTCACACAAGGAATACTAAAAGTATTGTTGATTGAAAAAGTGCCTGTAAACTACAAATCCAATGCGGTAGGTTTTTATGAAGGACTCAATAGTATTTTACTCCTTGTAGGCAATGCATTTGCAGGTTTTATCTGGTATCAATGGGGTGCTACCACAATGCTTACTTATACTGCTTTGATAACAGCAATACTGGCAGTGGCGATTTTTATTTATTATAGAAAATACGATATAAAGCCGAACGAAACAGTATAAATTCCCTCCATATCATTTAGGCTGTAATTGAATGTTTGCAGACATTATACCAATTTTCACTTACAAGTTACAATTGGGTATGAAGAATAAATAAAATGAGTTTATATTCAATTCTATTTATAAAAAGCAATTGAATTGAGGTGTAATAAAAAATGAAATATTATTCTCTTGCAAAGTCCCAGGCATCAAAAAGTATTTTGATGTATTCATTTTCAGTATCTGTGATTTCATTATCTGCTTTAATTAAATAGACCGCAAATTTTAAAAAACTATTTCGTTCTTCTTCGCTTGCATCTAAATAAAAATCGTCTACACATTTTTGAAAGTGTGGCAACCATTCATCATGTTTTAAATGGCTTATGATTTCCATTTCCTTATCTAAATCAACCTGAAAAGGAAACTCTTGAAATAAATATTCCCTAATAATTTTCTCCTCTTCTATATGTAATTCAAAATCAAGTGACGATAGAATCATCAAAATATGATATCCTGCAATGGTTTTATTATATCTTCTGTTTGGCATAAAAAATAATCATAAATTCGATGACAAGATAAGGTTTAAGTCGGTGTATTTAATGCCAAATTTTTGTGAAAGTATTTTACTGGTCATTTTTCCTTTAAATAAATAGGTGGCTGCTAATAAGCCAGGTTTGTTATGCAACAATGTATTAGCCCCACCTGCTGTTTCAGTACAAGAAAGAATTAAAGGCATTAATATATTACTAATGGCTGTAGAAGCTGTATTGGAAACGCCCGATGCAATATTGGGTACACAATAATGGATGACATCATGTTTTACAAAAGTGGGATCTTCATGTGAGGTAAGCGATGAGGTTTCAAAACAACCTCCATTGTCAATACTTACATCAATGATGATTGAACCTGGTTTCATTTTTTCAACCATACTTTCAGTAACCACCATTGGTACTATTCCTTTATGCGGTTTCAATGCTCCAATAGCAACATCAGCTTCTTTCAAAGCATGGGTCAATTGTATAGGATCAAGTACTGAAGTAAAGACTGTTTGGCCAACAGTGCGTTGTAATCGCATTAAACGGTAGATCGAGTTGTCAAATACCTTAACCTGAGCGCCACAACCCAATGCGGTACGAGTGGCATATTCTCCCACCATTCCAGCACCTATGATGACAACATTGGCAGGAGGCACACCAGCTATCCCACCCATCAAAATGCCCTTGCCTTCATGATTGTTACTTAAATATTTAGAGGCTGTTTGTATTGCGAATACACCTGCAATTTGACTCATTGAACGGACGATAGGATAATTACCAGCATCGTCTTTGATATTGCCTAATGCGATACCAATGATTTTTTTATCGATACATTTTTGTAAATATTCTTTGGTGAGTGAGGGTATATGAATGGGAGAAAAAATAATTTGATGTTCATTTAAAAGTGCTAACTCTTCATGATTGATGGGTGCTGTTTTTAAAATAATATCTGCTTTGAAAATTTCTTGTTTGTCATATACAATTTGTGCACCTGCTTCTGAATAATCATTGTCTGAAAATGAAGAAGCCATACCTGCATGATGTTCAATAGCCACACGATTGCCATTGTTTACAATGACTGCTACCGCTTGAGGTGTCAGGGCAATACGATTTTCCTGAAAAGAATTTTCTTTTGGAATGCCAATAAAAACAGCCTTTTTTTTAAACTCATATTCCAATGTTTCTTCCAATGGATTATAAGAATATGACACATTAATGACAGGTTTCATTTTTGAATCCATGATATAGAGATTATTGGGTTTGTAAAAATAGTAAAATTAAATGGCTATTGAAAGCATATCAAACGCTAAATTTATAGAGGGTGGTAATTCCTTTTGCACTTCATCGTGTAAACCCAATTGATGACTGATATGTGTAAAATAAGTATGATATGGAGTCAATTCAGCTGATAAGGCAATAGCCTCATTGAGTGTAAAGTGTGAAATATGTGTTTCCCTTCGAAGTGCATTCAAAACAAGGTATTTTGTACCAAGAATTTTTTGTTTCTCTTCGTCTGAAATAAAATTCGCATCGGTAATATAAGTAAAATCATTAAACCTAAAACCCAATACTGGCATTTTGAAATGGAGCAATTCGATGGGGGTAAACATGATATCACCAATTTGAAACGGCGTATTTTTGTCAATGGTATTTAAATTTACCTGGGGTATACCAGGGTAATCTTTTCGATCAAAAATATAGGAAAACTCTTGCTTGATCATTTGTTGTGTAAATGGTGTAGCATATATTTCAGTCGCTTGTTGTTGAAAATGATTAAAAGCACGCACATCATCTAATCCAGCTAAATGATCTTTATGAGAATGTGTATAAATAATGGCATCTAATTTTTTCACATCATTCCGAAGCATTTGTTGTCTGAAATCTGGGCCACTGTCTATGACTACCGTAGTACTTTCTGTTTCAATCAATAACGAAGTACGTAAACGTTTGTCCTTAGGATTGTGTGATTTACATACTTCACAACCACATGCAATTACAGGAACGCCTTGTGATGTGCCAGTACCGAGAAAAGTAACTTTCAAAATATGGAAATTGATTTAAAGGCGAATATACTACTTGCCTATTGATTTTGTATAAACAAGCAGAGAATCAATGTTTGATTTGAAGTTCATAGCATCCTCACATTTAGTTGAATCCCTTTAAATAAAACGGCAATGCCTTTATATAAACATTAGAAAGATATTCATTTTACGCTATAAATAAATGAATAGGCTAAACCCTATACATAATTCAATTAGTTTAAAGATACGAATAAAAAAAAACGTTTGTCTTTGTTTAAAGACAAACGTTTTACATTAATTCATTTTAAAATATTATTTTACTGAATTGAGCAATTGCTGTATTTCTGCACTTTTTTCAGGTTTGTCTGTAATCATATACGACTGACTAAGACCAGATAATATTTCTTTATACATGGTTTTATTTCCTTCATTCAATCCAGCACCTTCAATCAATGTTTTAGCTTTGATTAAAAAAGGAATACATTGTTCTAATTTCGCATTGCGTTTAGGTTCAATTTCCTTGTATTTTTTATCATCCGCTTTATTCATTTCGTCAGTCATTACTTTGGCTGCATTGTAATGCACTATACCAGTATAAAATTGCGCATATTCATTTTTAGGATCAAGCTCAATAGCTTTTGCATAGTTTGCCAATGCATTTTGTTCAAGGTCTTTTGCATTTCCTGGAATTGGCAATGCCTTTCCATCTTTATCAGTAGGGTTAGCCATATTGTAATAGGTTTGGCCAAGTATTACATATAAATCTACTTTAGTTGGGTCTGCAGCTATCCCTTCTTTTAATTTGGCTATCGACTCTTCCCCTTTTCCACTTTTTAAATAATAATTGATTTCGTTATTTAAAATTCTTTTGTCATTTGGATATTTGGCTTTGGCTGTTTTCATCGTTTCCAACCATTTTGCTTCATTATTTTTTCTTTCATAAATGTCTGTAATCATGACATATACATCCGGATTTTGGGTAATTGGGCTTTTGATAGCTTCTTCTAACATCGGTAATGCTAAATCTTCTTTACCCGTTTGATAATAGCTATTTGCCTGATACAACTTAGTATTGGCAAATAAAGTATCATAACCTGCGATACCTTTAAATGGTTTACCATTGTCGATGGTAGACACCATAATCACTTCATCAAACGATTTGATAGCGTCATTAAATTTGCTGGCATTCATTTGCGAAATACCACTATTAAAACCTAAAATGATAAGCCCGGATAAAAGTGGTAATATTTCATCTTTATTGTATTTAGCATCAAAAGAAAGGGCTTTTTTGAAACTTTCAACCGATTCGCTAAATGCATTAGGATTACCCGCTTTCAATGCGTTTGCAGATGCTAAATCAATATTATAAAGATTATCATTGAGCATGAATATGAGCTTGGGCATAAATTCGCTTGGTGTTGCAATTGCCTGATTGATAACCCCTCTGAGCAACCATGCTTTTGCACTGGTTTTGGTAGACTCATTGACTACAGCATCATCAATCATTTTTTTTGCTTTCTCAATATCATTTTCTTTTAGATAATTGATCGCACTCTGGATATTGGCTTTTTGTGCAAAGCTTAGCGTAGTTATGAACAAGCAAGCTATAAGTAGACTTAGTTTTTTACTCATTTTTTATATATTTATTTTTGTGTTAAACGAAATTATTCTATTTCTTGATTACCGTCTGTTATTGAATTATTATTATCGGTTTGGTCGTTTTGATTATCATCACTATTTGCTTGATCTGTTTCAGCTATAATATCGGTGTCAGTACCCGCTGTTGCATTTTGATCATTACCTGCTTCCTCATTAACCGTGTCTGCTGTGTCAGCTTCCTCTTCTTCCTGTTCAGCAATTTTTGCAATAGCTGCAATGGCATCGCCTTCATCCAGATTGATGAGTTTTACCCCTTGAGTAGCCCTTCCTGCCACCCTGATATTTTTAACATGGGTTCGAATGGTAACACCTGAAACGCAAGTGATAAATAAATCATCGGTTTCATCTACTGCTAAAAACCCAATTAACCGGCCTGTTTTAGCGGTAACATTCAATGTTTTTACCCCTTTACCACCTCTGTTGGTAATTCGGTACATATCCTCGTATTCGTTGGTTTCTTCATTGAGTTCTACTATATTACTACGTTTACCTATTCCTTTTTCACTAACCACCAAGATCGTTTTATTTTTATCGTCTTTGTTTACACATAATAACCCCACTACTTCATCGGTTAAATCATCTACTTCAATACCTCTCACTCCTATGGCACCTCTGCCAGTAGGACGAACTTTGGCTTCAGGGAAACGTATAGCACGACCTGATTTGACAGCCATCATGATATAACTTTCACCATCGGTTAAGGAAGCATCTAACAAGGTATCACCTTCATTAATGGTGATTGCGTTTACGCCATTTTGACGAGGACGTGAAAAATCCTTTAATTTTGTTTTTTTCACAATACCTTGTTTGGTACAAAGAACAATATAGTGTTTTTCAATATATTCTTCATCGGTCAAATTAGGTACATTGATGATGGTTTTGATTTTTTCATCAGCGGGCAATTGCAATAAATTTTGAATTGCACGTCCTTTACTATTTTTTTCGCCTTCTGGTATTTCATAAACTTTCAACCAATGGCAACGACCTTTGTCAGTAAAAAACAAGAGTGTAGCATGGGTTGATGCGATAAACAATTGATCGATATAATCTTCTTCTCGGGTTTTGCCGCCCATTGCCCCTCTTCCACCGCGTCTTTGTGTACGATATTCGGTATGAGAAGTTCGTTTGATATATCCTAAATGTGAAACGGTAATCACCATATCTTCTTTTTCGATCAAATCTTCGATACTGATATCGGTGGCAAGGTATTCGATATGTGTCTTGCGTTCATCACCAAATTTCTTTTTCACATCCAACATCTCCGTTTTGATAAGTTCGAAACGAAGTCCTTCATCAGCTAATAATTCTTTCAAACTGGCAATGATTTTCATGATGGCTTCAAATTCTTCATGAATTTTTTCACGTTCCATACCTGTAAGCCTTTGCAACCTTAATTCTAAGATTGCCTTGGCTTGTATTTCGCTCAATGCAAATTGGGTAATCAAACCTTCTTTTGCGTCGTCTGGTGTACGTGATTCACGTATTAATCTGATAACTGCGTCTAAATTATCAAGGGCTATTAGATAACCTTGCAATATATGGGCTCTTTCTTCAGCTTTTCGTAATTCATATTTTGCACGTCTAACCACCACTTCATGACGAAATTTCACAAATTCTACAATGAGGTCTTTCATATTTAAAATACGAGGACGACCATTGACAAGGGCCACATTATTGATACCAAATGAGGTTTGCAACTCTGTGTATTTGTACAACTGATTGACAATCACATTTGCGATAGCATCTTTTTTTAAATCTACCACTAGTCGCATGCCATCACGATCACTTTCATCACGTACGTCACTCACCCCTTCAATCACTTTATCATTGACCAAATGGGCTATTTTTTGATGCAACATAGCCTTGTTGACCTGATAAGGCAATTCATAAATAATAATACTTTCTTTATTGTTTTTATTGGTTTCGATATTCACACGACCACGGACAACAACCCTTCCTCTACCTGTTTCAAAGCCTTGTTTCACGCCTTCCATCCCATATACAATACCACCTGTAGGAAAATCAGGGGCTTTGATATGCTTCATAATTTCTTCAGTCGTAATATCTCTATTATCAATATAGGCACAAATCGCATCTATCGTTTCGCTCAGGTTATGTGGTACCATATTGGTAGCCATCCCCACTGCTATACCAGATGCCCCATTCACAATCAATTGAGGTATTCGGGTGGGCATTACTGTTGGTTCCTGAAGGGTATCATCAAAGTTATTTTGAAAATCGACGGTATCTTTTTCAAGATCTTCCAACATTGCTTCTGCAATTTTTTGTAATCTCACCTCGGTATAACGCATTGCAGCCGGACTATCACCATCTACCGAACCAAAATTACCCTGACCATCAATCATCATATAACGCAAACTCCAAGGCTGTGCCATACGCACCATGGTATCATATACACTGCTATCGCCATGAGGATGATACTTACCAAGTACTTCACCCACAATACGAGCAGACTTTTTATAGGGTTTGTTAAATGTATTTCCCAATTCATGCATACCAAATAGTACCCTGCGGTGTACTGGTTTTAATCCATCACGAACATCTGGCAATGCACGACCTACGATTACTGACATCGAATAATCGATATAGCAGGATTTCATCTGCTCTTCAATATTAATTTTGATTATTTTGTCGTTGGTATTTTCTGACTCCGGGTTTTGTGTAATCTCGTTTTCCATGTATTTTTATGTGGTGCGAAATTACGTTTTTATTCTGATGAAAAAAAGAGTAATTTATGAACATTTAAGCGGGTATAGATATGAATAAATTACCCCTTTAAACTCCAAACAAATCAACTTTTCAGCTTAGGACATCCGTTTATTTTCGGTACTTTTCAAGGATCACTTCACAACAACTTTTTATTTCATCAAAAACAGGATAATAACCTTCTTTAGTGCCATACCATGGGTCTTTAACCGATTTTTGTTGTAATGGATATTGTTCATTCAAAAAAAGGACCAATTGATCCTTATTGGTTTTTGGCTTTCCCACTAACGTAATTTCATGTAAAACATCCGTGGCTAGCGCATAAATTTTATCAAAATGATCAAAATCGCTTTTTTGAAACTGTCTGGCCCTTTGGTCTGAAATATCGATTCCCTTTTCTAAACATACTTCTTGGGAAAAAACATGCGGAGGCTGACCTACATGATATGACTCTGTGCCAGCACTTTCAATTTGCCAATGTAATTGATTTTGCAAAACCAATGATTTCATAACTCCCTCTGCAATAGGGGAACGACAGATATTGCCTAAACAAACAAATAAAATTTTCATATAAATGCAATGAGGTGTGGGTTTTCCTTCGAGACTCTTAACTGATAATCCAACTAAATTTAAGTTCTCTTTCAGGTATCACCATCCTTTCTGATATTTTGGTTAATCGATCTGGTAATTTCATCAGATAATCTCTTGCTTTTTCACCATTTTCTTTCAACCCAACCATAGATTCAATTTTCCAATCGTTGAGCAAACTTTTCATGATATTGACATAATCAGTGGCTGTGTAAACGCCTAAACGTTGCGCAGCATCCGAAAAATTAGCAAATGTATTGACTTGACCGCCAAGCTCTCGCATACATTGAGCAGGCATGACAATTTTTTTCCGCATCATATCTTCAAAAGCAAGCATCATTTCGTTGGTGTCTATCTCAAAAATTCGAGCAATAAAAGTTTTGTAGGCATTGGCATGTCGAGCTTCATCAGCAGCAATTAAACCACATATTTTAGATAAAATAGTATTGCCACACTTTTTAGATAAAGTTGCCACTCTTCGATGGGAAATATTGGTGGCTAATTCTTGAAAACTAGTATAGCAAAAGGTTCTGTAAGGATCATTATTGGTGTCTAAATCGAAGCCGTCTGCGATTAGAAATTGTGTAGATGCCTCAAATTTAGGCATATCAATTCTTCCACTTAGGTAAAGATACCTGTTCAGCAAATCGCCATGTCTGTTTTCTTCAGCTGTCCATGCACGAATCCATTTCATCCAACCTGATTTCAAATTGGTTTTTACACCATCTAAAGCCCCTAACCACGTTTCATAAGTGGGAAGTGCTTCTTCTGTAATTGTATCCCCCACAAGCACAGCCAATAAATCATAGCTCATATTTTCAGCCTGACCTTGAATATCCTTCAACGAATCCATAAAAGTTTCACTATTTGTAGCAGGCAGCAAATCGCCAGGTTGCCAGTTTGTTTCTATGGGACTTAGATAGGTAGAACCTTTTTCATCAATTTCCTTTTCTAAAAACAACATAACTTCTTGACGCGAAGGGGTAAGGGCTTGATTCATCTAAATTGTTTATATATATTTTTGCCAAAGATAAGTATTGAAATTGTTTTTGTCAATTGAATTTATAGATACCCTTTATAACGATTTCCCAACTTAAGTATATCCTATTCCTATTCGTCAGGAACTAACCTTCAAATTGGTTGTAATTGAGTTATTCTTCAATAATTACAACATTTGTCTACATTTCAAGAATATAAAATATACCATATTCGAAAATATAAAATAATTGACATCGTACAAACAATGTTAAAATGAGTTTTAAATTTACATAATATCAACAAACCAAATATTTACTATGAATGCCTTATCTGTTTTTTTAATAAAGATTGCAAATTGGAAAAGTCTGCTGTCTTTAATCTTGCTTTACATTGTATTTCCTGCATATTTATTAAAAAATGTAGAAAATAAGATGAACTCACTTTCAGGAAAAGAAGTAGGTGTTATTGATTTAACCTGGGGGTATGACCCTCCAAAAACATTACAAATGATCGCTGATTATAGCCCGGAAGCAAGAACTTTTTATGCAACAACCGAAATGACTATTGATATAGTATATCCCATCGTTTACGCATTTTTATTTGGCATAATATTGACGATGCTTTATCGGCAATCAACATGGCAATGGGTTCATTTATTGCCATTTATTACGATGTTTTTCGACTTCATGGAGAATATCAGTATCATTTACTTATTAAAAACATATCCCTTACAATCTCAATTGTTTGCAATGTTTTGCGAAATCTGCAAACTATTAAAATGGATTTCTTTTGGTATTCTGATTCTGTTAATAGTGATTGGGCTTGTGAGGCTATTATTCCGTTTTTTAAATAAAAAAACAGTATAATTCCTATCTATTACTTCAATACTTCTTCAATGGTTTTTCCAATACAAGCATTCGGCATTTGTATATGCAATAAAGTGGCTAATGTTGCTGCAATGTCTGTCATATAAACCTCTTTGTGTGTAATTCCTTTTTGAATACCCCAGCCATACCAAACTAATGGTATATGTGTATCATACGGGTTCCAGGTACCATGTGTAGTACCCGTTTTGCTATACGCATCAAGCCAAGCTGGAAGCAATAAAAGTAAAATATCGCCACTTCGCTTTTCAACATAGCCATTAATAGCCATTTCTTTAATTTTTGCTGGTAAATTACTTTCTTGTACATGTTGCATATCTACTGCATAATGAATTTCGTTTTTAAATTTCACGGCATCAATGATAACTTGTACAATTGCATTCTTATTGAGCTTATTTGCAAGTATGACTGAATCATTCAACCATATGAAGTTTTCACTGATATCCTTAATAATGGCAGGATGATTAAATTGTTGATTTAATTGATTATTTAATTCAGTTTTTAAATTACTTGTATAATAAAAGCCAGCGGGTATTCGATGATCAAGTGAAAACTGTGGATTATGTGCAACGCCATGGTCTGCGGTTAAAAAAAGGGTATAGTTGCCCTCTCCTATTTCTGTATTTAAGAAATCAATCAAGCCTTCGATATTTTTGTCAATCCGCAAATAAGTATCTTCTAATTCAATAGAGTTTGGACCAAATAGATGACCTACATAATCTGTAGAGGAAAAACTAACAGATAAAAAATCAGTGTGTTCACCCTGACCTAATTTTTCATTTAAGATGGCTTCTTTTGCAAAATCAAATACAATATCGTTGCCATAAGGTGTTTTTTTAATATCGTTTAAAGGTAAATCTGCTGTTTTATGCGGAAATGTCGTATTGGTTTCTCCTGCAAACTTCCCCTCATATTTATTATCATCTTCGGTACTTTCAATATAAGTATTGATGGGGTAAAGGGTATTCCAGTTTTTTTGCATATACGAAGAAGCTATTTTTTTATCATTAAATTGCTTTACCCAATCTGGCAATTGTTTCATATAAAAATCACTTGTCATAAACACGCCATTGCTATCATCCATCCAATACGAGCCATTCGCCGTATGCCCGCCTGGCAAAATGGCTCCGCGGTCTTTGACTGATATTGCGATCACTTTTGATTTAAAGTTACTTGCCATTCTCAGTTCATCTGTGATTGTGGTAGACCATAGATTTTTGGGGCTCATCTTGCCCGATTTCACCGTTCCTCCAATATTTTTCGCATTTGCATCTTGTGTGCAATACACATATTTGCCCGACACTTTATCAATCCAGTCATTACTCGAAATGCCATGCAATGAGGGCACTGTTCCGGTATAAATACATGTATGTCCAGGTGCAGTATATGATGGTAAATAATTGATGAATGTATTTTCACAAACATTGCCTTCATTCAATAATTTTTTAAACCCATTTTCTGAATAACGTTCGTTGTATCTATAAAAATAATCAGGTCGCATTTGATCAAGCACAACACCTACTACCAATTTTGGTCTTGCGATACCCTTTTTCTTTTGTGCAAAAACTGGCATAAAAAAAATAACCGACAACAAACAACAAACTATGTATTTCATACTTATTCAAACATTTTGCAGCAAAAGTACATCTCAAATGCAATTTTATTACCGCTATTTTGCCTGAATGAGCCTTATATAGTATAATTTTATAATTGATTTGTAAAAATGACTATAATGTAGTTGATACCGTTATTATTTGATTATTTTTGCGAAATAAAAATTTATTCAATGGCAGATTTATTTGAGAAATTCACTAAAAATAAAGGTTCGATAGGACAATATCAGGATCAAGCTCACGGGTATTTTGCATTCCCACGTCTTGAAGGCGAAATTGGCAATAGAATGATCTTTCAGGGTAAAGAAAGAGTTATTTGGAGTTTAAACAACTACCTAGGCTTAGCCAATCACCCTGAAGTACGCAAAGCAGACGCTGATGCTGCTGCTGAATGGGGCTTAGCCTATCCAATGGGTGCCCGTATGATGAGTGGAAACTCAGTATTGCATGAAAAGCTTGAACAGCAATTGGCAAAATTTGTATTGAAAGAAGACGCTTTTTTACTCAATTATGGTTATCAAGGCATGGCATCAACGGTTGATTGTTTATGTGGACGTAGAGATGTAGTAGTATATGATGCTGAAAGTCATGCTTGTATTTTAGATGGTTTGCGCATGGTTCCTGCACATAGATATGTATTTAAGCATAACGACATAGAAGATTTTGAAAAACAAATGGCGCGTGCTACTAAAATGACTGAAGAAACAGGCGGTGGCATACTCGTTATTACGGAAGGGGTATTTGGTATGGCAGGCGATCAGGGCAAATTAAAAGAAATTTGCGCCTTAAAGGCAAAATATAATTTTAGATTATTAGTAGATGATGCGCATGGATTTGGTACAATGGGTGCTACAGGGGCTGGTGTTGGAGAAGAACAAGGTTGTCAGGATGAAATTGATGTTTATTTTTCCACTTTTGCAAAAAGCATGGCCAGTATTGGCGCATTTGTAGCAGGTGACAAAGAGGTGATTAATTATTTGCGTTACAATTTGCGCTCACAAATTTTTGCCAAGTCACTTCCAATGCCAATTGTTGTGGGTAATATTAAAAGACTTGAATTACTTAAAAGTATGCCTGAATTAAGAGAAAAATTATGGGCAAATGTGCATTTATTGCAAAGCAAACTCACCGAAAATGGGTTTGATATTGGAAAAACAGATTCGCCTGTTACACCTGTTTATATGCATGGTGGTGTAGTAGAAGCTTCTCACCTAATCGTAGACATGAGAGAAAATTTCAATATCTTTTGTTCTATCGTTGTATATCCTGTGATTCCACGTGGACATATTATACTTAGATTAATACCTACCGCAGTACATACTGAACAAGATGTATTGGAAACTATCGAAGCTTTCAAATCTGTTAAATACAAACTTGAAAACAAATTATACCCTACTGAATTCCCAACAGTCGTATAATTTATTTATACATATTTTTCTAACACAAAGAGGCTTCTTACAATATGAGAAGCCTCTTTTATGTATAATACCAACTAGATATTAAAGTATATTCAAATATTATAACAACAATACATTATAGATAATCCGGTTGTGAACAGCTTCAATGCAATGTTTACAGGATTTTGGCAAGTCATTCATTTCAACGGCTAAATCTGTATTAAAACGTTGAATAATAGCTGCTAATTTTTTTCATAGATTATCTTTGTATGATAATAATTCAACACACTTCTTTTGCTTATATGGATGAAAAGTTTCAAATTAAATTAATCAATGGCAAAGAATGTATTTTTGATATTCAAAGAAAAAAATTTGTATTTCTAACACCTGAAGAATGGGTGAGACAATATTTTTTACATTTTATTATTTATGATAAAAAATATCCAGCATCAATGATTGCAGTTGAAAAACAATTGACGATAGGTTCGCTTGTAAAAAGGTTTGATATTTTAATTTACAAACAAGCAAACCCCTGGATGCTGGTTGAATGTAAAAGTGAACAAATCGATATCAATAGCCAAACATTAAGTCAAATTTTAGCCTACAATACAGGTTTAAAAGTACAATACTTAACCATTACAAATGGCAAATGTGTATATTGTTTTGATACAGAAAAACGTTGTTGGCGCGATGAATTACCCAATTATTAAGTGTACTCAAAATACATTTTTTATCCCCAATTTAAAAATGCATTATGACATTTACTTATAGTATTCGTTCAATTTCATAAAAAATAAAGAATAGGAATTCAGTAACTGAATTTATCAGAAATTAAGGATATTTTTTTTATATTTACATGTATATATTTTAAGTATAAGCATACATGTATTCAGCTATTATTGCAGGGTTAGGGTTTGGTTTATTTATGTCAATTTCTGTTGGCCCTACTATTTTTGCAATCATCAAATATAGCATCAGTTATGGATGGAAAGCAGGGATGAGCTTTGTTTTAGGTGTTTCGATTAGTGATATCATATATGTAGCATTGGCCAATGCTGCTTCTGGTTTTTTGTCAGATTTACTTAGTCATGAAAAACTTATCGGTTATAGTGGTTCGGCATTGTTTATCATCATGGGAGTATACGGTTATTTCAAAAAAATAAAAGTGACGCGAAACACAAAAGACATGGCAACTGTATCTAACAAAGATTATTGGAAAATATTTGCCAGTGGTTTTTTACTCAACACTTTTAATCCAGGCGTTATCATTACATGGATCACTGCAGTAGCAGCTATTGCAAATATGAACAATGCTTATCGATTCTTATTTTTTATAAGTTGTTTGGGCTTAATCCTAACTGTAGATTTTTCAAAGGTCTTTTTAGCCCAAAAAATTAGAACTAAACTTACCCCCAGAAACATTGTATACTTAAATCGCATATCAGCACTTTGTATTTTAGTCATTGGTATTTTTTTATTTCTAAAAATCGCTTTTGATATAAAAGTAGCAGGTATTTAAAATATTCAGTATAGCTTCTATCTATATCAATAGATGCGTATTATCTATAAATTTGCATAAAAAAAGATTGAAAAATATATTAATCATCGGTGCATCTTCAGGTATAGGTTTAAAATTGGCACAACAATTATCAGCAGAACATTTGGTATATGCTACCTATAACAAACATCCAAAAAATGACGCAGAAAACATTGTTTACCATCATCTCAATGTAACAGATGAATCCTTATCCTTAGATTTCATTCCTGAGGTATTGCATGGATTTGTGTATTGTCCTGGTTCTATATTGCTCAAACCGATAAGCAGAATCACTCCAGAAGATTTTAAAAAAGATTATGAGGTGAATGTATTGGGCATGATAAAAATTTTACAAAAAATATTACCCAATTTAAAAAAAGCAAGTTTGCCTTCAGTGGTATTGCTTTCCTCGGTTGCCGTACAAACAGGCATGACTTTTCATAGTGTTGTATCTGCTTCAAAAGGGGCCATTGAAGGTTTAACCAAATCGCTTGCAGCTGAATTTGCACCTTACATGCGTGTCAATTGTGTTGCACCTTCGCTGGTAGATACTCCTTTGGCGGAAACTCTTATCAATACAGAAGAGAAAATAATTCAATTCGGCAATCGGCATCCACTCAAAAGAATCGGAAATCCAGACGACATTGCTAATATGATTGAATTTTTATTAAGTGAAAAAAGCCATTGGATGACGGGTCAAATCATACATGTGGATGGCGGTATGGGTGCAATCAAATAATGCATATTTCAACGTCAGCATAAACCCATTTAGAATCTTAATCTTCAAGCAAACTGATTTTACTACTTTAAAAATATATCCAGAGCCCTTAAAAAAAACAACACATGCCTATTCAAAAATTAGAACGTATTCAACGTTTGCCAGCATCGCTAAGTACCATTTGGGATTTTATTTCATCTCCTGATAATTTAAAAAAAATCACTCCTGAATACATGAGTTTTGAAATTCAGGGAAATGCCCCTGAAAAGATGTATGCAGGGCAAATGATTCAATATATTGTAAAACCTTTATTTCAGATTCCACTTAGTTGGTGCACAGAAATAACACATGTCAAAGAACATTGTTATTTTGTAGATGAACAACGACAGGGCCCCTACGCGCTTTGGCATCATCAACACCATATTAAAGCGATTGAAAACGGCGTTGAAATGCTCGATATTGTGCATTACAAAGCACCTTTAGGCTTTTTAGGAACTTTAGTAACTCCCTTAATCGTTACCCCTAAACTAAATGAAATATTTGATTTTAGGTTTCAAAAGTTAACAGAAATATTTGGCCATTATAAAGAGGTTTAGTGTTGTACATTTGTTCAGTTTTTTATGAAAGAAACGACAAAAGCCCATTTAGCATTATTAGGAGCCAATTTATTTTATGGGGCTGGTTTTTCAATTGCTAAAACCATCATGCCGTCCCTTATAGCACCAGCAGGTTTTATTTTTATTCGCGTGATGCTGGCAGCGTTTTTATTTTGGCTATCCTTTTTTGGCGGGTCTAACTTCAGAACGAAGATAGCAACTAAAGATTGGGTTCGTTTAGCTGCGTGTGGATTGTTTGGTGTTGCAGCAAATCAATTGTTATTTTTTCAAGGTTTAAATTTAACAAGTCCTATTCATGCTTCATTGATGATGTTGTCTACGCCCATTTTAGTAGGTATTTTTGTTACAATTGCTTATAAGGAGAAGTTTTCACTTGTTCATCTGATAGGATTATGTTTGGGAATTTCTGGAGCATTGCTGCTCATCATTTTCAGTGCAAAAAATACCATAGCTTCTAATCCTACATTGGGCAACTTATTGGTTTTTCTGAATGCAACATCATATGCTTTGTATCTTGTAATGGTAAAGCCCTTGATGAAAAAATACCGACCTATCATTGTGATTCGTTGGATTTTTTTAATCGGATTTGTTTTTGTATTTCCTTTTGGTATTGCAGATTTCACAAACATTCAATGGACAATGTTTCAAACTGCAGATTATTTCGCTTTGGGTTTTATAGTAGTTGGAGTCACCTTCTTTACCTATTTATGGAATATTTATGCCATAAAAATACTTAGTCCATCTATTGCAGGTGCTTATATATATTTACAACCCTTGTTTGCTGCCATCATTGCCATGATATTTTTAAATGAATCTTTAGATTTTATAAAAATAATGGCCGCTTTACTCATTGTTGCTGGTGTCTATTTAGTAAGTAAAAAAAAGACTGCCTAAGCAGCCTTCCTTTTGAATGTTTTCATTCTTTACTTGTGATAGAAAGTTTCTGATACGATCAAGTCACCATCCCAGTGTTGTACACATACTTGAGCCATATTGATTCGGTTGCCATCTTGAAATGTAATATCCATCCAATTTTCAACAAATACAATACCATTTTCTTCATCAGATGCCATTGCAGGTACTCCAGCGCCATGAACTTCTTTTATCATCGATAAAAATTTCAATTCATAGGCACGATTTACTTCTTTGCCTACACGCTTATCCTCACCAATTTCCTGCATGACTACATCTTGATGATAATATTTTTCAAATGCATCCATTAAATTCCCAGAATTGATCATGTTGTACAGATCGGTTGCTTTTTCTTTGTATGTCATATATTTATAATTTAGGATGCAAATATATGTTGCAACATCTAATTTTTACATGATGAAATTGTTAATAGATATAAAAAGTTTGTATTATGATGATTTCAACAATGATTCAATCACTTTAGCATACCATTCATGTTCTAATTTCAAGACTTTTTTGGCGAGTTCCTCCGGAACATCATCGATTGAAACAGGTATTGACTTTTGGAGTAATACGGTACCTTCATCATAATGTTCATTTACAAAATGAATTGTAATACCACTTTCCTTTTCATGATTAGCGATTACAGCTTCATGTACAAAATGTCCGTACATCCCTTTACCTCCATATTTTGGCAATAATGCAGGGTGAATATTAATGATTTTGTTTGGGAAAGCCATAATCATATAATCTGGTATTTTCCATAAAAAACCAGCTAAAACAAGCAAATCAGGTTTGTAACTTTCCAGGGTATCGATAAATACTTCTTCATTGAAAATTTGTTTGTTAATGAGCAATACATCTATCTGATGTTCTTTTGCAATTTCTATCACACCTGCATGTGCCTTGTTTGTAATGATGAGGGGAAATGAAACTGATTGATTATCTTTAAAATACTCTAATATCGCTTTCACGTTACTTCCTCCCCCAGATGCAAAAAGCAATATGTTTTTCATGTGGTAAAATTAATACATGCATGAGGATTTGAATTGATTATTTTTTTGTTTAGACATAATAAGTGAAAAATAAATTCAATTAATGTCATTTTAATTCAGGGTCCAAAAAACTAATTTCTAATTAAAAATATTAGACTGAATCAATTTTATGAAAAACCTGATTATACCAAAATAAAAAATTAATTTTGCCCACTTATGAAACACGAAATAGCAACACTTCTCAAGGGAAATCACCTTAATATCGAAATCACAGTGAGAGGTTGGGTAAGAACCTTTAGAAATAATCAGTTTATTGCATTAAATGATGGCAGTACCAACCATAATTTACAAGTAGTTGTCGATTTTAATCAATTGGATGAATCTTTATTAAAAAGAATTACCACAAGTGCTTGTATTGCAGCTACCGGAACACTTGTACAATCACAAGGCAAGGGCCAATCTGTTGAATTAGTAGCGACATCAATTGATATACTGGGTGATAGCGATGCTGAAAAATACCCACTACAACCTAAAAAACATAGTCTAGAATTTTTGCGCGACATTGCACATCTTCGTTTTCGTACCAATACATTTGCAAGTATCAACCGATTACGAAACGCTTTGATTTTTGGGGTTCATCAGTTTTTTCAAGATCAAAACTTTTTAAATATTCATACCCCTATTATTTCTGCCAGTGATGCGGAAGGCGCAGGCGAAATGTTTAGGGTGACTACCCTGGATTTAGATAATTTGCCTAAAAATGAGCAGGGCGAAATCAATTTCAATGAAGATTTTTTTGGCAGAAGTGCAAATCTGACAGTAAGTGGACAGTTAGAAGCCGAGCTGGCAGCTATGGCATTTACTAAAGTATATACTTTTGGTCCTACATTTAGGGCCGAAAATTCAAATACTGCTCGTCACCTCGCTGAGTTTTGGATGATAGAACCCGAAGTGGCATTTAATGACTTAAAAGACAATGCTGATTTAGCAGAGGCGATGCTCAAGTATGTCATTCGGTATGCTATGGAAAAACATCCAGATGATATTGACTTTTTAGATGCGAGACTAGCTGAGGAGGAAAAACAAAAACCAGTCAATGAACGTGCAGAATTGGGGCTTAAAGCTAAATTACAGTTTGTACTTGATCATCAGTTTGAACGCATTACCTATACCGAAGCAATCGAAATTTTATTACAATCACCTGCTTACAAAAAAAAGAAATTTAAATATGAGGTGAGTTGGGGGATCGATATGCAAAGCGAACATGAACGTTATTTAGTAGAGAAACATTTTAAAAAACCTGTAATCGTTACTGATTATCCAAAGAATATTAAAGCATTTTATATGCGTCAGAATGATTTTTGTGAACCAGGCAGAGAAACAGTGGCTGCAATGGACATTCTGGCTCCAGGTATTGGTGAAATCATCGGAGGTTCGCAACGGGAAGAACGGCTTGAAAAATTAGAGCAACGCATGATAGAAATGCATATTCCCACCAAAGAAATGTTTTGGTATTTAGACACTCGTCGTTTTGGGACTTGCAAACATGCTGGTTTTGGTTTAGGCTTTGAACGACTTGTACAGTTTGTAACAGGCATGGGAAATATCAGAGATGTGATCCCTTTTCCGAGGACACCTAAAAACTGTGAATTTTAGAATTCATTATTTTCCCTTGAAAATACATACATTCGTTGGTTTTCATGTTATGAAATACCAATTGGATTTACAACGTATTTTGAAAACAAATCGGCATAATGCCTACTCACATTAGATTGAAGCTAATAATCATTGAACTATCATTCATGTATTGCAGGAATAATTGACCTGGATGATACATTTGAATGCTGGAATCATTTAGCATGTTGTACCAAATGTATTTACTAATCATATAAAAAAATAATGGTATTATACTTATACATAGCATCTTTGCTGGAAGCAGCTTACCGATCTTGAATGTGTTATTGGTATTATTTATTAAAAAATAGGTTGAAATATTGCTTTATCAATATTCCAACCTATGATATAATTCTGTTTCACTGACATTCTAGAAACTTGATTTACTACGAATCAATCATTTATCTACGACCAATTCTATCGATAAACTCAAGAAAATCATCTTTACTACTTTGAAAAGTAAACAAATCATTGATTAAAAATGCATTTCTGGGATCAACTAATTTATTGTAATTATCTTTCGCGAACTGGAGTTTTGTGCTTTCAAAAGTCAATTCCTTTAAGATACCCATAAGCTGAGCAACTGTTAATTTAGTATTTCTCAACATGGAGTTAAGTAAAGTAATTTTAGAAGATTCAAAAGTGGTTTTTCGCACTTGGTCTATCAATTGATTGTATCTTCCAATACTTAATGCCCCACGATAATTTTCCCAGTTGTTATCTTCATAGTTGTTATTGTCATGATTCCAATGATTGTCTTGCTGGTTCCAACGTTGGTTATTATTCCAAGCTTTCATGTCTTCATCCCAATTTTCCCAATTATCATTGTTATTCCAATGTCCATAATCATCGATGCAACAATTTTCTTCTATTTCCATCCCTTTTTCGAAAACGGAACAGTAATAAATACTGCCTGGTTTCACCATAATCATGCCCTGGTAAATCATCATACCATTTCGATATCCATAACCATTGCTATTATATGCAAACACTTTAATCATATGTTTACCAACAGATACATTCGGAATGGTTAAAGTTCTACCTATTTTATTGATACGTATACCATCGATGGATACTGAAATAGTTCGGCCTCTTTCTTCTCTAATACGAAGCATTCCTTTATTCCAACCTGCAAATGCTGAAAAATTGGCAATAATCAAGAGGAGGAGTAATAATTTTTTCATGTCTTTTAATTTATTTATTTTTTAAAAATTGATTTCGTTTTTAAGACTCAATTAAAATCTTGTTGGTTTATGCGGCAAAAATAGAATAACTTTTTCATAACAACGACTCAATTTATTTGAATAAGGTATTACATATAATTCCAGTTGCCACCGCTGCATTTAAACTTTCAGCGTTTCCTTTTTGTGGTATACTTATTTCAAAGTCGCAATGTTGAATCAGTTTTTCATCAATACCTGCTGACTCATTCCCAATTAAAATCAATCCATTGGTTATTTTTTCCATTTCATTGACATTTGACCCATTCAGCACAGCTGCATAGGTTTTGTTGCTCGTTTGCTGAATGATATAATTAAGCAAATCAGTGTAGTAACAAGTCACACGAAAAACGCTACCCATGGTGGCTTGTAGTACTTTTGGATTATACACATCCACCGTTTGTGCATTGCAAATAATGGTAGAAATGCCAAACCAGTCAGCGATACGAATAATACTTCCTAAATTTCCAGGATCTTGAATATTATCAAGTGCAAGTGCTTTGTCGAAATTTGGAATGGATGTTGCATCAGGCATTACTACAAGCGCTAATACCTCATTGGGTGTTTTCAAACCACTGATTCTGCTCAATGATTGTTCAGTAATCAGCGATATTTTCAGTTTAGATATACCTGAAGGTGCATGATTGGATATCCAATACTGGGTGGCAAAAATTTCTACAATTTCATATTGAGATTTCAGCAATTCATCCACCATTTTTATACCTTCAACTACAAACTGTTTGTACTCATACCGTTTTTTTTTATCATCTAATGAACGAATATGTTTAACTTGCGCTTTCGAAATCATATAGGGTATAAAGATAGTGTCAAAATTCAATAAGTATATACTGTTTGTTTCAGTGATTTTCCTATTGGGAATGTTATTGAGTTCCTGCAATTATACAAAACATCTGACAAAAGATCAGACTTTAATAGGCAAAACTTCCTTAAAACTAAATACCTTAAAAAAGATAAAATACAAGGGTGAATTTGAAAGTGCCATTCTCAGTTATGCGCAACCCAAACCGAATACCCATTTATTAGATTTAGATATCATGCCCAAATTTAAACTTTGGAAATACAATAATAAATATTGGAAATATGTAAAAGATACAATGAATGAAAAAATCACTAAACATAAAGTGGAACCTCCTAGTTTGATCGATACGTTTAAAATTAAGAAGTCAGCCTTAAACATGAAACAATTTATGATGAATCAAGGATATTTTTATGCCGAGGTGAGTAGTAAAATTGTTCCTACAAAAAATCCGAAAATAAGCAATATTGAATATAGTATTAATGCAGGAAAAAATTATATCATAGACAAAGTTCGTAATGAAACACAGGATGCCAATTTGTTATTTTTAATCAATAAAAATGCAGAAAAAAGTTTTATCAAAAAAGGGCTTCCTTTTACTAATTTCAGTTGTGGCTTGGAACGTGAACGACTTTATAAAATATTTAGAAATAGTGGGCTTTATGATTTCAAAATGGACAATATTAGCTTTATTATTGATACCACAGACAGGCAATCGTTGATCAATTTATCAGAAGACCCCTTTGAACAATCAGTCAATTTTACCCAGGAAAAAAAAGAAAATAAGACGATCAACATTACGGTTAAATATGAAAAAACAAAAGACAGTTCATATACACAAGTTTATCACTTTAAAAACATTTTTGTAGAAATCAATGACGTATTTGCTAAAAATGCGCAAGTAGCTGAAACGACAAATATGTTAGATAATATCCATTTTAAATACAAAACATTACCTATCAATCGTAAAGTAATTGCCAGAAATATTTTTATTCAACCTGGTACAGACTTTAACACCATAGATGTGGAAGCAACAATCAATCGATTGAATCAATTGGGTGTATTTCAATTTGTAAATATCCGATTTGAAAAGATACCTGAAGAAACAGGACAATTAAATTGTTTTATCACCTTAAATACATCTGCTAAAATGGATGCTACCGTATTGGGTGATATTAGCACAAGTGATGGTGATTATTTTTTAGGATTTGGCGGGAGTGTAATCTACAAAAACAGAAATCTGTTTAGTGGTGCCAATCAAATGCTTTTAAGAGCCTCTTATTCTACTGAATTTAGAAACGATAATTTATTAACGGGTCAAAAAAGATTTTACCTATCAGGTAATAATGCAAGTGTAACATCAGAGTTTACATTTCCTAAATTTATTGTCCCTTTTAAACAAACAATTTTTAGTAAAAAAACACTTCCTTATACTATATTTTCTATTAATTATAGTTTAATACAACGTATTCAAAATTATACCATCATCAATGCTACTGGTAGTTTTGGTTATACATGGCGTGAATCAAACAAAAAACAATGGCGTTTAAATCCTTCTTTTTTAACGATTACAAAAGTACCCACACGATATTTGGGCAGTTCATTCAAAGATAAAATTGAGAATAATGATTACCTCCGAAACATTTTTTCAGACAATACCATTTATGGTGAAAATGTAACCTATGATTTTAAAAACAATCCTGATAATGAATTAAAAAACAATACTGCCCTGCGTATATCCTTTGAAGAAGCAGGTACTATATTAAAAGGGTTTAATTATATCTACAATTTAATTTCTGACAATAATATTTCACCCATTGCACGTTATATCAAATTAGAAACTGACTTAAGAAGATATATCAGAATGAATAAAAGTGAATGGGCTAGTAGAATCATGATTGGAGTAGGTGTACCCATAGCTGAAAGCGAAGCCCTCCCCTATATCAAACGTTATTCAGCGGGTGGTGCATTTAGCAATAGAGGTTGGAGAGCTCGTACACTAGGTCCTGGTCGTTCATTAGATACAACCCTCAATACATCTTATATAGACAGAACGGGTGATATGAAATTTGAACTTAATTCAGAATATAGAATGAACCTGCTTAAATTATTTTCGGGGGTGATCAATCTAAAAGGTGCTTTATTTGCTGATATCGGCAATATCTGGCTTTTTAATAAAAGCAGTGATATACCAGGTGGTGAATTTGATACTCGGTATTTATTTCGCGATTTAGCCATTTCATGTGGTGCAGGATTTAGAATCGATTTTTCATTTTTTGTGTTTCGCATTGATTTGGGCTTTCCTATTAAGCAACCTCATGAACCCAAAAACTATGGTTTTACCTTCGATCAGTTAAAGTATAGCAGTGGCATATGGAATATAGCTATTGGTTATCCATTCTAAGGGGTTATTTTTTTATAAAGGCAAGATTGAAACCTGAAAAAAATATTGATTAAGTCCTACTTCTGAAGCTGGATAAGCAATTAGGACATTTTTTGTAAAAAAAATTTGCTTAAAAATAAATAATGCTTACCTTTGCGCTCCCTTAGAAGTTCTTTTCGATACTATTTTGAAAGAATTGGGAGTGCTGACCACTTAAGGTATCAGCACGTTTGAACCAAAAAAAAAATTTATAATGGCTAAAGTTATCAGTGGCTTCGTAAAGCTACAATGCAAAGGCGGTCAGGCAAATCCCGCGCCTCCAATCGGTCCGGCATTAGGTTCCAAAGGTGTAAACATCATGGAATTCTGCAAACAGTTTAATGCACGCACACAAGACAAACCAGGTAAAGTATTACCGGTTTTAATCACCGTTTACTCAGACAAAAGTTTTGATTTCATTATCAAAACCCCTCCTGCAGCTATTCAGCTGATGGAACTTGCTAAAGTGAAAAATGGTTCTAAAGAACCTAATCGTAACAAAGTAGGTAAAGTAACTTGGGAACAAGTTGAGGAAATCGCAAAAGACAAAATGCCCGATTTGAATTGTTTCACACTCCACAGCGCTATGAGCATGGTAGCCGGTACTGCACGCAGTATGGGTTTAACTGTAGATGGTACTGCGCCATGGGAAAATTAATTTTTAGCAACAAAATAGTAACACAATGAAATTGAATAAAAAAAGAAAAGTAGCGCAAACAAAATTTGACACTGCTAAAATATATAGTCTTGAAGAAGCTTCTAAAATGATGAAAGATATCAACTGTACTAAATTTGACAGTTCTGTAGATATACATGTTCGTTTAGGTGTTGATCCTAAAAAGGCAGATCAGGCCATCAGAGGTACTGTATCATTACCACATGGTACTGGTAAAACTAAAAAAGTATTGGTATTATGCACACCTGAAAAAGAAGCAGAAGCAACAGCTGCTGGTGCTGACTTTGTAGGCTTAGATGAATACGTTGCTAAAATAGATGGTGGCTGGACAGATATCGACGTTATCATTGCAACCCCTTCTGTGATGCCTAAAATTGGACGTTTGGGTAAAATACTTGGACCTAGAAACTTGATGCCTAACCCTAAAACTGGAACCGTAACAAACGATGTAGCAGGTGCAGTAAATGAAGTAAAAGGTGGTAAAATAGCCTTTAAGGTAGACAAATCTGGTATTATACATGCTTCTATCGGTCGTGTGTCTTTTGAACCTAAAAAGATTCAAGAAAATAGTCAAGAACTTATCAATGCAATTGTACGTTTAAAACCATCGTCTTCAAAAGGTGCTTACGTAAGAGGCATCAGCATGGCCACTACAATGAGTCCAGGCATTTATGTAGACACTAAAACTGCATTGAATTAATTTCCATCACTACAAAAAAATTAAAAATGACAACTGAACAAAAAAATCAAGCCATAGAAGTATTAAAAGAAAAATTTTCACAATACAATAATTTCTATGTTACAGATACAGAATCGCTTACCGTAGAGCAAACAAACAAATTGCGTGGATTATGCTTTGATAAAGCAGTAGAAATGAAAGTAGCTAAAAATACCCTCATCGTGAAAGCCTTACAACAATTAGGCAATGACAAATACAATGGTATTATGGATGCATTTCATGGCGTAACAGCCCTGATGTTTAGCGAAAGTCCTAAAGAACCCGCTTTGCTTATTAGTTCTATTCGTAAAGAGTATAATATTGAAAAACCATTGCTTAAAGCAGCATTAATCGGTGAAGATGTGTTTGTTGGAAACGATAGCTTGAAAGCATTACGAAACATCAAAACGAAAAACGAAATGATTGGTGAAGTATTGGGCTTATTGAAATCACCATTATCAAGAGTGATTTCTGCGCTTCAAAACAGACCAGAAACAGCAACTGCTGAATAATAACAACGGCTTCCGCACTTAATTTAATATAAACAACTTTAAAAAAAACAAAAAAATTTATCATGGCAGACATAAAAAATTTAGCTGAACAATTAGTAGGCTTAACAGTAAAAGAAGTACAAGAATTAGCTGATGTATTAAAAGCTGATTATGGCATTGAACCAGCAGCAGTTGCAGTAGCAGCAGTTGGAGACGGTGGTGGTGCAGCAGCGGTTGAAGAAAAAACTTCATTCACCGTAGTACTTAAAAGTGCAGGTGCAGCAAAACTTGGTGTTGTAAAAGTAGTAAAAGAAATGACTGGTCTTGGGCTTAAAGAAGCTAAAGATTTAGTTGATGCTGCTCCAGGTAACATCAAAGAAAATGTAGACAAAGCAACCGCAGAAGACATGGCAGCAAAATTGAAAGATGCTGGTGCTGATGTTGAAATCGTTTAATAAACTGGTAAAAAGTTGTTAGTAGTAAGTAAATAGACTAACCACAATTACAAAAATAATAGACCCTATAGGCTTATGCTTATAGGGTTTTTTTATTTTAACGATGTACATTTGCCCTATGGATGTATTAAGAGAATTAGATGCTGACTGGACACTTTTTTTAGATAGAGATGGGGTGATTAACCATGAAAAGGAGGCAGATTATATTAAACAAGTGGACGAATTTATTTTTTATGAAGGTGTATTGGAAGCCTTGCAAATACTAAGTGTACGTTTTAAATATCTGTTTATCGTTACCAACCAAAGGGGTATTGGCAAAGGCCTGATGACACATGAAGACTTACATGCGATACATGCCACAATGAAAGCACAAGTATTGAAAGCGGGCGGTCGTATCGATGCCATTTATTATGCCCCTGAATTAGCTTCAGATGCAATCAATCGAAAACCCAATATAGGGATGGGTTTACAAGCTAAAAATGATTTTCCGGCGATCGATTTTCATAAAAGTCTGATGGTAGGTAATAACCTATCAGATATGGAATTTGGTAAAAATTTAAAGATGAAAACCGTTTTTTTATCTACTACGAATCCAAACCAAGCCCCACATCCTTTCATCGATCTTATTTACCCTACCCTATTGGATTTTGCAAAAAATATTTTATAATTTTGCCTGCATAAATCAAATGTTATGAAAAAAATACTTTTATTCACTACATTTTTAATGATAAATGTAGCTGTGCAAGCCAACAATGGTAGCAAACTTATCCGAACCCAAAAAAGACAGGAAAATATTATACGGTCGGCATTTAAAAGAGCCAAGATTACAGAAAACGAATACCGTAAATTGATGAATGAGCAACAAATCATCAAGAAATATATCGACATTGCCAATGCCGATCATTATTGGAATAGCGCTGAAATTAAACGCGTGAAAGGAAAATTAGATCGTGCCGAAAACCGATTGAGAAAGTATAAAACGAATGGCGAAATTTATTAATGGTCGCGTTACTTTCCGATACAAAACTTTCCAAATATTGTTCCTAAAATATCCTTGTCTAACTCAATAACACCTGTGATAATACCCAATGAATGGAGAGCCATTTTGATATCAATCGATAAGAATTCACCGCTGATGTTATCTTGCAGACCCAATTCAATTTGTTGTATATGCAACAAGGTTTCTTGTAAAGCACTGAGATGTCGGGCATTGGTTACAAACAAACCATTATGTTGTAGTTTTTCAGCATGAACGATGTTTACTAATTCATGTGTTAAGCGATCTAAATTTCGTCCGGTAAATGCAGAAATCTCCATCACTTTTTTACCTGTTAAGGTACTGATAGCTTCTTCAATATCATAGGCATTGCAATCGACGATGCGATCTGATTTATTGAGTAAAATTAGCACATGCTGAGTTGGTAAAATAGCTAATTGTTTAAAATCATTGACTATTTGTTTATAATCCTTTTGAATATCCACAATAAACAAAATAATCTTGGCCGATTTCATTTTTTGAAACGAACGGGCAATACCAATTGCTTCAAGGTTGTCATCAGTTTGTCGAATACCCGCTGTATCGATAAATCTAAATTGAATACCTTCTATTTGAATCGTATCTTCTATAAAGTCTCTTGTGGTGCCTGCTATATCACTCACAATAGCTTTCTCTTCATGAAGCAATTTATTGAGCAATGTGGACTTCCCTGCATTCGGTTCCCCAATGATTGCAACAGGTATGCCATGTTTTAGTACATTGCCCATTTCAAATGATTGAATCAATGTAGATACAGTTTGCTTCATTTTTAATATCAACTGCATAAACTTCTCTCGATTGGCAAATTCTACATCTTCTTCCGAAAAATCGAGCTCCAATTCAATCAATGCTGCAAACTCAATCAACTCATTTCTTAGTGAAGCAATGACATCAGAATATCCCCCACGCATTTGCTTAAATGCCATTTCATGTTGTGCTTTATTTTCGCTTGCTATGATATCCGCAACGGCTTCAGCTTGACTTAAATCAAGCTTTCCATTTAAAAATGCACGCATGGTAAACTCCCCTGGTTTTGCCAATCGAGCTCCATGTTGCTGACATATGTCTATAATGCTTTTTAATATAAAAGGCGAACCATGACAACTCATTTCAATCACATCTTCACCTGTGTAGGAATGTGGATTTTTAAACACTGAAACCACTACTTCGTCAATGATTTCATCTTGAACTACTATTTTACCAAAGTGAAGGGTATGCGACTGTTGATCTTTGATTTTTTTTTTGCCAATAAAAAAAGCATCCACGATGTCAATCGCCAGTAACCCACTAAGCCTGATCACACCTAAAGCGCCCTCACCCAAAGGAGTTGAAAGGGCAACAATGGTATCATGTTGAGTATATGTCATGTCAGTGAATTAGCCCGTTTGGGTTGATTTATGTAATTTTCTTCTTTTCATTTCTTTTTGAATCAATCCTAATTCTCTCCCTGTTTGTCCTGCTACTGAAGTGTTTTCCTGGGCTCTTCTCATCAAATAAGGAATTACTTCTTCTACAGGTCCATAAGGCAGATATTTAGATACTTGAAAGCCTTCTTTGGCCAGGTTAAAGGATATATTATCACTCATACCATAAAGCTGTGAAAAACAAATATGTGGATGATTAGGTTGAAAACCGCGTTGGGCAATTAAAGTAGTTGCCAGCATACAACTTTGTTCATTATGGGTACCAATAAAAAGTGAAATTTGATCGAGATGATCTACACAATATTGTAAGGACAAATTATAATCTTTGTCAGTATCTTCTTTAGTGGCTTGAATAGGAGAAGTATAATTTTGTTCAACTGCTCTTTTTCTTTCTTTTTCCATATAGGCTCCCCTAACTAATTTAGCACCTAATAAGTAGCCATTTTTAATGGCCATTTGATGACTTTCTTTTAGATAAGCATATCGGTCATGTCGGTATAATTGAAAAGTATTATAAACCACCACTTGCTCTTTATTGTATTTAGCCATCATTTTATTGGTGATATCATCTACAGGTTGTTGTATCCAACTTTCTTCTGCATCTATTAAAATTTTTTTCTGATATTGTGTTGCACAATAGCAAATGGAATCGACGCGTTGCTGAAATCGTTCAAATTCTTGCTCCTCTTCTTTGGTAAGTAGGTTTTCGGCATTGATTTTTTCTAACAGTTCAATTCTACAAAAACCGGTCACTTTTAAACTTACAAATGGAATATAGGGTTTATCACTCGCAAATTTGATGGTTTGAAGAAAAATATTGGTTGTTTTTTCAAACTCTATTTCATCACTTTTGCCTTCCACACCATAGTCCATAATCACTGAAACATTGTATTGGCTTAGTTTTAAAGCAGTTTCGTTGGCTTCGATAAGGGTTTCACCCCCACAAAATTGTTTAAAAATCGTATTTTTTATAAGCCCTTTTATGGGAAAATACAATTTAAAAGCTAATTGTGTAAACGATATCCCTATTTTTGTTAAGAGGGGTTTTGCCATGAATGAAAATAAAAAATTAGCTCTTTTCAATTCGAAATTATTTTTTAAAGAAAAGGCAATTTCTGTATTATCAAAATTTAGCGACATACTCTATTTTTTATTTGACCGCAAAAGTAATATTGTTAATAACTAATATTTTTTTTTTTTTGGTGAATAATAAAATTAAACATACTTTTACGGTACAAAATTAAAATATTTAAAAATGAAAAAGATTTTATTCATCGGCTTAACGGCTTTGATTGGTTTCAACGCTTCAGCTCAGTACAAGCAACAAATGTTGGCAGGTCCTCAAAAATTAGACAACGCAAAAATTAAATCATTCCCAAGTAAAGAAGGATTTAAAAATAGCAATAAAAAAACAAGAGGTGGTTCAATATACTTAAACTACATTGAATTTGTAGCAGCTCAGGAAGGTATTCTTCAAGCTACCTTAGATGCAAACAGCAGTTTGTATTATTGTTTTCCAGATTCTAACGTGAGATACAATCCACCGAATCAAGGTTATGGTATGCAATACAAATCAATTGGTCAAGTTTTAGATCCTAATGCAAATGTGATCAAAAACAATACACCAAGTGGTGAAATTTTTATTGGTAACAATACGTACACAGTCGATTCAATTTTCGTATTAGGTTCTTATGCTAAAGTTTCTGCGGCTGTAGATACTTTAATCATGAGTGTTGTACATAGCGGTGCAGCAAATATGCCTGTATATTACTTTACAGGTGCTACTGCTACTAACTATGGTACTGATACCGTAAGATTTGCATCACAAGATTACAATCCAGCACTTTTCAACAATGCGCCTTACCAAGTTAATGTTGCCGGTGCTCCAGCAGCATATACTGTAAAAAGACCATTGACAAATGCGGATTCAAACAACTACACAATGGGTGCAAACAGCTACAATTTAAAATATCTTGGATTTAGCGCAAATGCATTTAATGTACCAGCAAACGAAAAAGTTTCTGTAAGCTTTACTTTCAAACCAGGTTATACTTGGATCGCTGGTGACACTATTGGTTCTTTCAACAAATGGTTATTCTTATCATATGAGCCAAACGGTGACAACACTTTCATGCCTTATTATGCTGGTGATTACAACATGTCTTCTAATGTATACAAAGATTCAACAGGTTGGGAAGCATTATATGTTCCTACTTTAGCTTGGACTGCACCTTATAGCCCTGAAATTCATGACATCGTTTGGAAATTAACATGTAACACATGTGGATTTGTAAATACCAACGATTTATCTGAAAACATGGATATCACTGTATCTCCAAACCCAGCTTCTGACAATTTAAACTTCAATTTCAGTTTAAACAATACAGCTAAAAATGTTACTATCAGCTTAACAAATTTAGTAGGTCAACAAGTTAAAAATATCCAAGTAGGTGCTGTATCAGCAAACAATGCTCAAAATATCAATATGAGTGTTTCTGATTTACCAACTGGTCTTTATATCTACACAATTCAAGTAGATGGAGAAAAACTTTCAAACAAAGTATTAGTAAAATAATCTTTTAGTAAAATATCCTTTAAAAAACCCTTCTTTATGAAGGGTTTTTTGTTTTATAAACATTTCTGATTATTTTACCCAACCATTTTATAAACACGTGAGTCTTATATATAAGAAATACTCAAAATAAATTGAATACAGCTTTGAGCTACATAGGTACCCAACAAGATGAAGAATTACTTACACTCATATATGGGTGTAAAGAAGGGAAGCGTGTGGCCCAGGAAAAGCTCTATAAAATGATGTACCCTAAAATGATGAGTATGGTAAAGCGATATACAAATATGTATCAATACCATATTGCTGAAGAAATACTCAACAATGGGTTTTTAAAAGTATTTCAAAAAATTGATAGCTATAAATTTGAAGGATCGTTTGAAGGTTGGGTACGTAGAATCATATACCACTCTATTTTTGATTATATACGTCAAAACATAAAGTATATGGAGAAAGTTGTATTTGTAGAAAAAGATGAAATCATAACCAAAGACTTAGCATCAAAAATGCACTATGACGAATTGATGAAGCTTATACAAGAATTACCAGATACCACAAGGATGGTTTTTAACTTGTATGTGCTTGAAGGATTTCCACACAAAGAAATCAGTGAAAAAATTGGCATCAGTGAAGGAACAAGTAAATGGCATCTTTTTGAAGCCAGAAGAATATTGAAAATTAAAATAGAAGCACTTAACAAATCATAATATAAACAGTCATAAACATATGTCAAACAAAATTTCGATAGACGATCTGTTTAGAGAAAAACTCTCTGGGGGCAAAGAACAGCTCAATTTGGGTGCGTGGGCAAACATGGAGCGTATGCTCAATGGCCAAAACCCCTATGCCGGTGAAGAACAAGAGCCTAAAAGAAAGAAAAGAATTTTTCCTTTTCTAGCTTTATTTTTATTGTTATCATCTGCTGTTACAGCTGGATTCTTATGGTTTAACCATCAAAACAACCAATCTACTGTACAAGCTACTGCACATTCGAATGAGTCTCCTAACAATCAAACAAATCTACTCACTCAAAATGCTAACAATAATGCAAATACATCTCAGGTAAAAGATATTGACGCATCCATGATACCTTCTGAATCATCCTTACAAGTAGATCAGCCCAATAAAAACAACCATAAAATAAACCAAAAGCATTTTGCTAAAAACAATCAAATAAACAATCAATCAAGTAATCAAACAAATAATCAAACAAACGGTCAAACAACAGAAACAGTCGATGCTTCAATGAATCGATTGGCATCAAAGGTAGCTAAGCACGAGAAAGGGAATAAAAGAAACCACAAAGATGTAAACAAGGAAAATCCTGAAAATTTTATTGAAGTGGAACAAACTCAGAAAGAAACTTTACTTGCATACAATAATGAAAATCAAAGTAAAAAAGCAACTTTCAGTAAAAAACAATCTGAATCAAAAGACTTAATGAATCAATCTAAGAAAGAATTAGTCTATAAAGTAGTTGCCGATGAGATGGTGGAAAAAAATAGAGATGGTAGCATTAAAACCATTTCTTATGATACGATAGATCAATCTTCATATGAAGTGGCCAAGCAATATGAAAACCCACAACCAATTGACTACACGCAAAAAAATTACAAATATCATCCCCGTTATTTGCTCGATGATATACAAGTAGAAGAACCAAAATTAGTTTTAAACAATGCCTTGAAAAATGAACCTGCCTCTACGCCACATCTAAAAAATACTTCAGATGAGAAAACAAATAAGAAAAACAATACTGCAAAAACAGGAATATTTAGTGCAATCGGTGCTTTTGCTACTTTGGCTTTAAATAAAATTGGGGAAACAAGTAATGACTTTTTCAGAATGTTTACCGTATTAGATCCAGGTATTAGTTTGGGAGTGAATGCAGCCTTATTTAACACCAAACATAATTACGGAGGTTTTCATGCTGGACTCACAAACCATACTGCCATCAGTGAAACATTTAGTATTATTTCTGAATTGAAGTTTTTTATACGCAATAACTCTGGATTTACCGTGAATGATATCAAAACACAAATCATCAATAAATCAATTGATACAAGTATTCCAGGCCAAACAACTTATATGTATCAAGTGGATTCATTGACAAAAAAATATAATTTTAAAAATTTCATGTCACTCGAATTACCTATCATGTTAAGTGCTCGATTTAATAACCTATCCTTGTATGGCGGACCTAATTTTGTGTACAATCTGAAATTTAATATCAATGAAATCAATAAAAATTATGTATTAAATAAACAAGAAACAGTCGCAAATGGCATTGCTTATGAATACCCTATTGAAAAAGGGATGCAATACACAAGTACTGACTTCGGCGCTCGATTTGGTATTGGATATGCGGTGGGTGTCTCTTACAATTTTAATCCCAAAGTATATTTAGATCTCAGAATGAGTAAAGTAATGTGGGATAACACAAAAACAAATTCACAACGTGATATTTCAAATGGTGTCAGCAAAGTACCCTTTACCCAATTGTCATTAGGCTATAAATTTTCAAATAAATAACAAACGTTTTTTCTTCCCCTTATATATCCCCCAACAAAAATGCCATGCTTAGCATGGCATTTTTAATATCTTTGTACCATAAACGGATTCAATGCCCAAACTGCAAGAAATAATAAATGTCCTAGAAGATTTTGCCCCCCTTCATTATCAAGAATCATATGATAACAGTGGCTTAATAGTGGGAGATAGAGAAACTGATATACAAAATGCCTTACTTACACTTGATTGCACGGAAGCGGTGATAGATGAGGCCATAGAAAAAAACATTCAGTTAATCATAGCCCACCACCCTATTGTATTTTCAGGATTAAAATCGCTGACTGGTAAAAATTATATTGAAAAAGTGATTATTAAAGCCATCAAGCATGATATCGCTATCTATGCGGCACATACTAATTTAGACCATGTGTATATGGGTGTAAATCACAAAATTGCTGAGAAATTACAACTCAAAAACCTTAGCATTTTAGACCCTAAGAAAGATACTTTACTCCAATTTTATGTATATGTACCTGTGAATCATGCCGAAAAAGTAAGGAATGCCCTATTTGATGCAGGAGCAGGGTCTATTGGAGCTTACAGTGCCTGCAGTTTCAATACCCAAGGTATAGGCACTTTTCTCCCTTCACAAGATGCGAATCCATTTGTTGGTGAAAAAAATACGCTGGCTCATGAAGATGAAATCAAAATTGAAGTGATATTAAGTGAAGAAAAAAAAGAACCTATTTTAAAAGCCATGCGTGCTGCTCATCCCTATGAAGAAATAGCCTATGGCTTTGTTTCACTTGAAAACAAAAACCAATATATTGGAGCAGGTATGCTGGGAGAATTAAGCGATGAAATGTCAGAAAGCCAATTTTTAGCTTTGCTTAAAACCACCATGAAGACTTCTTGTATCAGACATACTTCCTTAAGAAATCAAAATATTAAAAAAATAGCCATATGTGGAGGTTCTGGTAGTTTTCTACTCAATAAAGCCATAAAAGCACAAGCTGATATATTTATTACAGCCGATTATAAGTATCATCAGTTTTTTGATGCCGAAAACAAATTGATCATTGCAGATATTGGCCACTATGAAAGTGAACAATTTACAGCTGAAATTTTTTATGATGTACTATCAAATAAATTTCCTAATTTCGCACTCCAAATAACATCAGTAAATACCAATCCGATAATATATTATTAAATAAAACTATGGCAGCATTAAAAGAATTTTCAGTACAGGAAAAATTAATTTCGATCTGTACCTTGCAAAAAATTGATTCTAAAATTGATGAAATTAATAAATTAAGGGGTGAACTTCCTATGGAAGTGAAAGACCTTGAAGATGAAATAGCGGGTTACAATACTCGTTTAAATGCGATTGACAATGAAATTAATGTTATAAAAGAAGACATTAAAAAGAAAAAAGCAATACAAACTGATTCTGCTGAAAACTTAAAAAAATATGAAAAACAGCAATCTAATGTAAAAAATAGTCGTGAATTTGAAGCTATCAATAAAGAAATTGAAATGCAAGAGCTTGAAATTAAAGCCGCAGAGAAAAAGATTAAAGATGCTAAATACGAAATTGAAGAACAAGAAAAATTAAAAGTCAACGCGCAAAATTTAATTGCTGAAAAAGAAGAAATTCTTAAGTTGAAACAAAAAGAGTTGAAAAGAATTATTGACGAAACAGAAAAAGAAGAAAAAGATTTATTGACCAATAGACAAAAATCTGCTGATGCTGTTGAACCACGTCTTTTGCTTGCCTATACCAAAATCAGAAGTAACTTTCGCAACGGATTGGCGGTAGTTCCTGTAGAAAGAGATTCATGTGGTGGTTGTTACAATGTAGTACCTCCTCAACGTCAATCAGAAATCAGATTACGCAAAAAAATGATCATCTGCGAACATTGTGGACGTATTATCGTTGATAGTGAATTGGTAGATAATATTCATATATAACATTAGCTCAAAGCAACATTTTAAAATAGCGTCAATTTTTTGACGCTATTTTTATTTAAATTACTTTTGGGTGATGTTCAAATTGAATCAAACACAAATAAAGTTAAACCGATCAAATCATATTAGGGTTGATTGCTATCCTGTGTTTAATAACTGTTTATCAAATACCTTGCCCCTAAGACAACGTATAAAAAATAATAATTTTCAAGCCACATTTACTTACCTGTTTCTTTTTCTCGTTTTATTGATATCGCCTAAATTAAACGCCCAACAATTTCAATTTACTGAGCATTGTAAAAAAGCCTATCAATCCTTTATGAGTATGAAAATCAATGAAGGTAAAAACTACTTATTGAAAGAAATCACTACAAATCCAACAAATTATGCAACCATTCTATTGAGTAATTATGAAGATTTTATTTCATTAACTTTCAATGAAAATCCAGCTGAATACAAACGAAGAAAACCCCTTTTTGAAAAACGAATTCAATTACTTGAAAATGCTGATAAAAAATCACCTTATTACTTATTTAGCAAAGCACTCATTTATTTTCAATGGAGCGCAATACAAATAAAATATGCTGACTATTGGGATGCAGCATGGGATTTTAGAAAAGCATTTTTGACCTTCAAAGAAAATAAAAAATTGTTTCCATCTTTTATCTATAACGATATCTATATTGGCGCCCAGGAAGCTGTAATCAGTACTATACCGAGTGGATACAAATGGATTAGTAAAATACTGGGCATGAAAGGAAATATGAAAAATGGTATGTCACTTTTGACAAAATTTATTGTTTCAGAACATACCCTTTTTAAAGAAGAAGCTTTTCTTTATTTTGTCTATTTAAAAAATTATTTAGAAAATGATATTGAGGGCGCTATGCAAGTAATCAAAAAATATAATTTAGATACAAAAAACAATATGCTCTTTGTATTTATGGCCTCAAATCTTGCGTTAAATAATAAAAATGCTACTTACGCTGAAAGTATTCTTAGCAATAGAAATATGTCGACTGAATATATGTCATTCCCCTTATTAGACTATGAAATGGGAGATGCTAAAATGAAACGTTTAGACTTGACGGCTATTTATTATTTTGAAAAATACATTAAAACTTCAAAAAGCAATTTTTATACAAAAGATGCTTGTTACAATATTGCCCTATGTTATTACCTACAGGGTAAAAATGACTTAGCCAATCAATATAAAAATAAAACGAAATCTATCGGCAAAACGGAATCAGATGCCGATAAACAAGCACAAAAAAATGCAAATAAATCTAATTTTCCACATAAAGAATTACTTAAAGCCAAGCTCTTAAATGATGGGGGCAATAATGAACAGGCATTGAGTATATTATTAAAAATGGAAAATATAAATGAAGAAAATCAACTTGAATATTATTATCGATTAGCAAGGGTATATGACGAATTAAACGACTTTGAAAAAGCCATTCTTCATTACCAAAAAGCCATCGATTTAGGTAAAAACGCCACTGAGTATTATGCAGCCCGAGCAGCTTTGCAAACAGGATATCTGTTTGAAAAAAATGGCAATAAAACTGAAGCATTAAAATATTTCAATTTAGTACTTTCTTTAGATGACCATGAGTTTAAAAATTCATTAGACCAACGTGCGAAAGCCAGTATTAATCGGATTAAAGGAATTTAATCGTTCGAAATCTAATTTCTATTTACTTTTGTAAAGTGTTAAAAAATTTATACATAAAAAAATATGCCATCATAGACGAAATCAATATTGTCTTTGAAAATGGATTGACTATTATTACAGGTGAAACAGGCGCTGGGAAATCAATATTAATCGGCGCTTTATCATTGGTACTTGGTGAAAGAGCCGATAATCAACAGCTTTATTCACAAACTGATAAATGTATTATTGAGGCCAGCTTTCATATTTCAGACAATGAACAAGCAAAAAATTATCTTTCCGAACACGAATTTGAAAATGGCAATGAACTCATTATCAGAAGAGAAATAAACCCCACCGGAAAATCAAGGGTTTTTATCAATGATACCCCTACTACACTTAATATCCTTTCGCCACTTGGTCAATTATTACTTGATCTACACAGGCAATTTGATACCATTGAATTGCAACACAATACCCATCAGTTGGAATTATTAGACAATATTGCTTTACACCAAGATTTGATGCTTGAATACACACATGTCTATTCGTCATGGAAAAAAAGTGAAAAAGAATTGGATACACTCATTCTAAAAAACAAACAAGTAAAACAAGAATTGGATTATAACACCTTTACTTGTCAAGAAATAGAAGCGCTCAAATTAAAACCCAATGAAATTGAAGATATAGAAGCCGAACTGCTTATTCTTGAAAATGCGGAATCGTTGCAACAAAGCTTGCAAACTGCAATGCAACTTTTGCACAACAATGAAACACCCGTAATCCCCCTTCTTAAACAAGTCATTCAAGCCCTAGAGTCGCAAAGTAAAATTCACCAGCGAATGTTACCATTGATTGACAGACTTCGTTCAAGTATGATTGAAATCAAAGATATACATCATGAAATAGAAAGTGAGTTTGAACAAGTTTTTTTAGACGAAGAGAAAATTACCTTATTGAATGATCGATTAAATGAAGCAAATCGTTTATTAAAAAAGCATCATGTAAGCACAACGGAAGAACTCATTTCTATTCAAAACGAATTGTCACAAAAAATACTTCAAGCCACTATTGCTGATGAAGAAGAATTGCAATTAACAGAAAAAGTGACAACACTCTCTAAACAAACCTATGTGTTGGCTCAGCAACTTTCTGTAAATAGAAGTAAAGAAATCGATAATATTGAACATACGATTAATACATTATTGAAAAAAGTTGGGATGCCCAACGCTGTCTTTAAAGTATCAATCACCCCTACTGAGATTAGCAAAAGTGGTATCGATAAAGTAGAGTTTTTATTTGATGCCAACAAAACAAACCAATTAAGGCCAATTGCCAAAGTAGCTTCAGGGGGCGAATTGAGTAGACTAATGCTCTGTATCAAATCGATGGTTGCCAATTCGACCGCACTTCCTACCCTGATTTTTGATGAAATTGATACAGGCATTTCAGGCGAAACAGCTAAACAAGTTGGTAATATCATGAAACAATTATCGAACAAACATCAACTTATTAGCATTACTCATTTACCCCAGATAGCAGGAAAAGCAGATCAGCATCTCTATATTTATAAAAAAGAGAATGAAAAAGGGGCCATCAATACCTACATTAAAAAACTAAGCACTGATGAACGGGTAGACATATTAGCAGAAATGCTCAGTGGCAAGGATTCATCCCTGCAAGCAATAGAAATGGTAAAAGAATTGATGAAATAATCTATTCTTTATGTTTGTTCGTATTTAGCTTACTATGTTTACGGCCATACATAAAATATATACACATACCTACTAATAACCAAATAAGAAATCGCAACCAATTGGTATGGCTTTCCTGTGCCATAAGATAAAAGCAACTGATGAGACCTAGTACAGGTATTAAAGAAAATTGACGTGTGAACGTTAAATAAGTAACCATTAGAACCACTATCCAAAACAAGAGCATCGGTATACCTTCTAAGGAAAGGATATTTGTAAAATGATCCGGAGCATACATCACAATTAATACGACTGCCATTATAAATAAGGCACTGATTATCCACTTCCCATTGACATAAGGCACCTTAAATTTACTTTCAGGTCGGTCAGGCATATTTTGTAATACTAAAATACCTGCACAAACAAGCACAAAAGCAAATAAAGTACCGATACTTGTCAGTGAAATTACGACATCAAGATTTAAAAACAAAGCAGGCACGGCAACGCATAAGCCTGTTAAAATTGTAGAAAAAGAAGGTGTTTTATACTTTTTATGGATACGTGAAAATATTTTTGGCAACAATCCATCTCTGCTCATACTCATCCATATTCTTGGTTGACCCATTTGAAATACCAGCAAAACGCTTGCTGTCGCCACAATAGCACTTACAGCCACAATACCAGCAATGATTTTCAATCCTCTTTCTTCAAAAATGGTAGCCAATGGATCTCCTACATTTAATTTTGTATAGGAAACCATCCCAGTAAGCACTAAAGCCAGTACGACATACAAAACGGTGCAAATCAACAAGGCATAAATCATGGCTCGAGGCAAATCGCGTTGGGGGTTTTTACACTCTTCTGCAGTTGTTGAAATGGCATCAAATCCAATATATGCAAAAAACACAGCGGAAACGCCTTTTAAAATTCCCGTAAAACCGTTGGGTGTGAAAGGACTCCAATTGTCAGGATTTACATAGTAAGCGCCTAATACAATCACGAGAAAAATAACTGCCAGTTTAATCATGACTAAAATATTACTCATTGCACGACTCTCTTTCATACCAATAAAAACGATATATGTAATCAAAGCAACGATACCAAAGGCTGGTAAATCAAAGATTGTTCTGATGCCACCGAAGTTTGGTGCTTGTATCCATGCCTGATATTTTTCAAACAAGCCACTATCCATTTCATTTACGGGATTACCTGATGCCAACCAAGCAGATGCTTCTATAAAACCTTTATGTGCAGTGCTATAATCCATGGTGAGCCAATGTGAAATATGTAAACCTGCACTATCCATCAAATGGGTAAAATAATCGCTCCATGATATGGCAACCGCAATATTGCCAATGGCATATTCCATCAACAAATCCCAACCGATAATCCAAGCAAATATTTCACCAAAAGCTACATATGAATAAGTATAAGCGCTACCCGATACTGGTACGGTACTGGCAAATTCAGCATAACACAAGGCGGCAAATCCACAAGCGATTGCAGTGAAAATATATAAAAAAATAACCCCGGGACCACCATCAAAACAGGCTTTACCAATACTGCTAAATATACCTGCACCAATAATGGCAGCAATACCAAAAAAAGTTAAATCCCTGACACCCAGTATTTTATGCATTCCGCTATGTTCACCATCTCCATAACCTTCTGCTGCATCTTTTAATATTTTATCAATTGATTTTTTTCTGAGTAATGAATTCATGAATGCTAGTTGAGTGTTAAAAAAATAAATTTAATACCAATTTAATAGAGTAGCAACTTTATAGTTAACTTATCTAAGTTTAAACAGCCAAATAATTATGAAAAAACATTCAGATAATATACAAATGAATGGATTAAATATTAAAAAAAAAACAGTTTTCGATGCACCGAAAATATTCAATATTTTTAAGCCCCTTTTCAAATAGTGTATAGTTTTTGATTATATATTTACACATATTTTTAAATAACATTATGGAAAAATTAAAAAAAGAATCATTTTTTAAAGACAAAGATTATCATGCATTTACAGCGTTAGAAAAAGCACACTTTTTATCTTTTGCCCCTTATGCATTTCAGGCGTCTGTATTATTAAGAGATTATGGCATACTCACTTTGCTTCAACACCAAACAGCTGGTGTAACATTTGAAGATATTTGTAAACAGGTAACGATTAGTCAGTATGGAGTACGAATTTTAGTAGAAGCTGGTATCGGAATTGGCTTATTATATGAAGAAAATGATCATTATATCCTCACAAAAACAGGTATGATGTTTAATACGGATAAAATGGTTGTGATTAATACCACTTTCATGAGAGATATTTGTTATGAAGGTGCTGGCAAACTCAAAGAAAGTATTGAAACAGGCAAGCCAATGGGGCTTTCTTACTTAGGAAATTGGGATACATTATACGAAGGATTGTCAAAACTCAATCCTCAACAAACAAAAAGCTGGTTTGAGTTTGACCATTATTATTCTGATTTTGTATTTCCCGAAGTGATGCCTACCCTATTTGAATATCAACCCAAAAAAATATTAGACATTGGCGCTAACACTGGCAAGTTTAGTAAACAATGTTTATCACATAGCCCTGAGGTTGAAATGTATTTATTAGACTTACCTGGACAACTTAACCTTGCGGATAATGAATTAAAAAAAGCTGGTTATGAAGGCCGTTATCATTTAATTCCCCACAATCTTTTAGATGATAGTATTACTATACCTGGCAAGTATGATATCATATGGATGAGTCAATGTCTTGATTGTTTTTCTGATCAGGAAATTGTACGCATTTTACTTAAATGCAAAACAGCCCTCAATGAAGGAGGCAAAATTGTTATCAATGAAACATTTTGGGATCAGCAGCCCTTTCATGCTTCTATGTATTCATTACAAATGACTTCTTTGTATTTCAGTACCATTGCCAATGGTAATAGTCAAATGTATGATAGTAGAATATTTCTAAAACTTGTAGCAGAAGCAGGATATAAAGTAGAGCATATTAAACACAATATTGCCACCACACATACTTTAGTTACTTTGGGATTATAAAATGAATCTGCGTATTGTAGCAGAAACATTATGAACATTACATTAAGGAAATTTGGTTCCTTCATATTTTGTCACGTCAACATAGGGGATATTAGCATTGTAAGTTGCGTTGATTCTTTTCAAAAATTCATTGGCAATTAATGCATATCCTCTTGGGTTTGGATGTACACCATCTAAGCTAAATGCGCCTCCTGTAACAAAGGTTGTATTTAATGTAATGCCATTATAAACCATCCCAGATTTGATTGTTTTCATATAGCTATTCATATCTACAAGTGCTAAATTGTATTTGGAAGCAATTGCACTGATGCTTGCATTGTATTGGGCTGTGTAAAGATTAATTGTTGCAATTTCATTTTTATCTAACACATTGGCATCTTTCAAAGGTTTTGCTGGTGATATACCCCATTGTCCGCATTTAAGTGAATCTCCTGGAGTGGTAATGAGAATTAAATCTTCTGCTGTGGCATGTCGCATATAAGGCGGGGCTGCACTATCTACTATGAGAAAACCATTGGCTCCTGCTTGCCAAGTGATACTGCCTAAACCATTTGCCTGGTATAATGCATTTAAGGTATCAGCTTTCCCTTGAGTCAATACCACCCCGTTCCATGGAATGGTTGTAAAATAGGGTACTGAAGTCACATCAGGCACATTCGCAATAGCTCCCTTAGCGCCATTTTTGGTTAATGAATCCACCATTGTAGTTAAAGTGGTTCTTACCTGAGCTGTATCAGATAATGAGGCACTAAAAAAACCAGTTGGTGTTATAGCCCCACCCAATGCATAGGCTAATACATCATTATTACCCAACCAGAGGGTAAAAAAGGTAGCATTAATTCGCAATGCTTCAGACAATATGGAACTAACGCCTGGGGTTAGGCAAAATCTGTTTAAAAAAGGATTAAATAAACTATAAATACCCAAATTCCCATCAATAGCTCTCGCACCAGGTACACCTACTAAGTTGTAAGGACCTCCATCTTTTACATTGTTTAAATCAGTATAACCTGCAGGGTCCAAAACAGGTGACAGACTGGGAATATTGCTATTGCATGGTAATACAAACCCCAATATTCTGCGAGGGTTTGACGACCCATCACTGCCACCGCCAGGATTCATATATGGGATTTTGAAATCGCCTCCACCCACAAGTTTAAATTGGTCTGCCAACATTTTTGTAAAGCTATTTTGTTGCCCATATAAGCTTAAGGCACCATCAGCATATCCAGAAGTTAGTGAATTACCAATGGCCACATATCTTGTAAAATCTGCGTTTCCTGATTTGATATCTGCTTGTTCCAGGTTGGTTTTACATGCCTGAAAAGTAAGAACAAGAAAATAAATGGCAGCTAATGTGAATATTTTTTTCATTTTAAAAAATTGTATGGTTTGTGTTTAAAAAAGCTGTTTACTTTTTCTAAACTTTAGTATCGTTTTCTTTTATAAGTTCTTTTTTGTAATAGATAGGTAATACCCACGCCTGGTGCTATTACTTTTGTTTGAAAAGTGCCCTCTAAACCAGTTTCATGATTACGCTGACTTCTTTTTGCTACATTTTCATATAACAATGAACAGTCGATATGGCATCTTTCATAAATCTTGAAAGTGGCTCCACAGGTTAATCCAATTTTATTGTTATCGGGGAGTTCAGGTGCTACATAACCATCTTGTACGGGAGTTTGATCATAAAAACCACCTATTCGAATGATCATATTTTTAGTGGCTTCATGTTGCAAACCCAGTTTTACAGAAACCGCATTTTTATATAATCTAGGTGATTTAGCATCTGAAAGAGCGGCCGTATTCATTTTGTAGTCAAAACCTAAAGAATCAAATGATTGCCAAAATGTATAATTCAAATCTAAAGCGACCCGTGTTTTTTTTGATATTTTAAAGCTGGTACCAGCAGCAATTTCTGAAGGCAAAGGCAATGAAGCATTGAAAGTGTTACCTGTAGGAAAATTGGATGATGTAGAAATAGGAATGTTTGTAAATATTGCATCCCCATTTTTCACTTTCATAACAACTTTTGAATGATACGTGAGACCTAAATGTACTTTTTCTCCTTTGTAATAGGCCCCAGCATTGAATCCAATACCACTCCCCTTCCCATTTAATTTGGCATGCGCTATGTCATTGGTTACTGCGCTTTGAATAGGCAAATCTTTTTCAAGGGTCACATGTCCAAAACCATATACAAAACCAGCCCCTATTGAAAAAGCATCACTGATACGGTAGGAAAGTGTAGGTTGTAAAAAAATCGTTTGTAAGTTTATACTATGTAAGATATATCTACCTGTCCATTCATAAGGGTAAAGAAGTCCACTTCCAAAGGGGGTATAAGCCCCAAAGCCAAAATTAATTTTCTTAGTCAATTTGATATTACCGTAAGCTGAAAAAGGGGTAAAAACCTGACTCACTGCATGGGTAATCGAATTGGTATTTTTATCTAAAAAACTGGTATTAGGAATTAATGCAAACAAGCCTACATTTAATTGAGGGCTTACAAAACTCAAGCCAGCAGGGTTAAAATAGAGGGTGGTAGCATCTTGTGCAAACCCGACACCTGTATGTCCCATACCTAATTGTTTTTGACCCTGTAAGCCAAGTTTAAAGCCACCTGCTATCGATTGATACGAAGTCCAAAACAGCATTATATAGATAAAAACGATGATTTTTTTCATGCATTAAATATTTTTCCGTGTAATATTAAGGATGTTTTTATAATATTAATAATAATCAAGAAAAAGATTTATACACTTAACTCATTGATTATGATACTATTAAAACAAACTATTTTTTAATACCCAATTTTGTTTAAAGTAAATAGTTTAAAAAAGTGATGCATACAATTAGTCGCAAAATGCCTTAAAACAATGAAAAGCGTGAAGGCAATTAATCAATTATCAACAAGCTTATATCTCTAGTACAAATCTGTTTCGCTAATATATTTGCGCACTTTAGCTAATTCATGATATCTTGCTTTGTCCTCAATAGAAAACTTGGGGGCCAATTTACGAGCAGTATCATAAACACTTTTGGTAATTGGGGCTAATTTATGCTGAATACCTCTATAATCAACGGCCTGACAAATGGCGATTAAATGAACAGCAAATACATCAAATGTATTTTCAATAACCTTGTTGCAAAGTAATGCTGCATTTGAGCCCATGCTAACTATATCCTGGTTGTCATTATTGTTAGGAATACTATGCACATACATAGGATTACTCAGGGTTTGATTTTCAGCAACGGTTGAAGTAGCAGTGTATTGCATTCCTTGCATACCAAAGTTCAAACCAAGTTTTCCCAAATTAATAAATGGAGTTAATTTTTGATTTAAATTATGGTTTAAAAGGTAATTGAGTTGTCTTTCAGCCAACATGGAAAGCTTTGTAATGGCAATTTTCAATTTATCCATTTCGAGGGAAACATAATCGCCATGAAAATTACCACCATGATAAATATTCCCATTTTTATAATCGATGATTGGATTGTCATTCACTGAGTTAATCTCATTGGTAAGTACTTTCTCAGTATTGGAAATGGTTTCCCAAATTGGACCAATGATTTGTGGAATACAACGAGAGCTATAATATTCCTGTACTTTTTCATCTAATACATTTGCCAGTACTTCTTTATCGTACAAATGTTCGTGTCTATTTTTTAATAGTTTGCTCCCCTTTAATATTTTACGCATTGCCGATGCTACTTGTTGTTGTCCAACATGGGGTTTTACCTGATTTAATTCTTTAGAAATATGGTCATCATATGCTTCAGATATTTCATTCACCATGGCACTCATCAGCATTTCCCATTTCGCTAATCGATAAGCCATGATGGTATTAATCATTCCGATACCTGTCATACATGAAGTACCATTCATTAAAGAAAGTCCTTCTCTGATATGAATCTCAAGGGGTTTCATTTTCAGCTTGGCTAATACACTTTTTGTAGATTGCAATTTAGACTGGTAAATAACTTCACCTTCGCCAATCAAACATAAAGCAATATGGGCTAACTGCACTAAATCGCCACTCGCACCCACACCACCGTGAGTAAAAATGATAGGAAGAATTTCAAGATTGATAAAATCGCGCAATAATTCAACTGTGTTTCTATGAATACCTGATTTAGCCTTCATAAGACTTGACAAACGAGCTAACAAAGTTGCTTTCAAAAAATCAGGTCTTAATAATTCGCCACACCCACTTGCATGGCTGCGTATCAGGTTAAACTGAAGGGCGTGCCTATCTTCATTTTCAATCCTGTATTGTGCCATTGGTCCAAATCCAGTATTGATGCCATAAATAAGTTTTTTGTCTGAGTATTCTTTCAGAAATTTAAAACATTTATCTATTTCTGACAAGGCTGATTTGTTAAGCGAAACATCGGCATTTTCATATACAATTTGATAAAATTCCCTTATTTTTAAATCCCCACCCGTAATTTCTATCTTCATAAGTTATTATAATAAACGATTGACAAAAATAGCAAGAATTTACTAATAATACCAATGAGAATTTTAAAAGTTGCCAACTATTTTATAAATCTTTTTTTGGTTAATACCATTTGAATCGATGTTTATATTCATTCAATTAAACGACCAATGGACTTTTCCTTATTTGATACCAAATACATTAAGTGTCTCGTTTCAACCCAGTTAATCGGATTAATAATACCAACCACACCTTAAGAATAGTCCAATTGTTACTGGCTTAAATGCAACTTGTGTTGGCATTATATCGAACTTTATCTGACTATTTTTTTAAATACATTTGGTATAAGTAACAGATACCAAATCATAATGAATATTATTAATAAAAAAAAAGAGACATTAAGTCTCTTTTTTAAAAATGTTGTTTGTGTTAAAAAATTACCGGACAAGTATAAAATCACCCTTGGCAATTTTCTGTGATATTGTTCCTTTGTCATTGCATTGATATATTATGACGTAATTATAAGTATCAGGGTCTTGTGCTTTACCTTTATAATTGCCATCCCATCCTACATTCACTTCACGAGTACTAAATACTTCTTGTCCCCATCTATTATAGATTTTAAATTCACCTAAAATAACACCTCCACAATATTCTAATATTCTATAGATATCATTTCTTCCATCTCCATTGGGAGTAAAGGCGGTGGGCATAAATAAGTTACATGTCAATTCAAGTTCTACAGGTGTTTGTGTAACAGTGATACAACCATTAAAGTCAGTAGCCACTACTGTATAAACGCCTGTTGCTAAACCTGTAGCTGTAGATCCATATTGAGGTGGTTTTGTATCCCACACATAAGTATAAGGAGGAATACCACCACTTACAAGGGCATCTACCATTCCATCTTTGCCATTTTTACAGGTTGCCACATGCGAAACCAATGACATTGTCAATAAAGAATCGGGTTGTGCTATAAAGGTATCAATAGAATCTAAACAACCATGAGAGTCACTGGTATAAAATCTAAAGTTACCTGATTTCATATAGATAAATTCTGGATTGGTTGATGGTAGATTATTATCATACCAATAAGTGTATGCAGGCACGCCACCCACGGTAAGTAGTCGAACGTAACCATTATTTTGGTATTTACATAGCACATCTCTTTGTTCATCAATAGTCACTTGTACTTCATCAGGTTGATTTACGGTTGCTACAACACTTTCGGTACAGTTATTGGCATCTGTTAATACAACTGTATACACACCAGCCACTAAATTTGTAACAGGGCTTCCAGCAATTGCGTTACCATTCAATGTGAAAGTAACAGGAGGGGTACCGCCAGAATAATTAAAACTAAATGCACCATCATTGCCACCAAAACAATTTACATCTGTTACACTTGTTACAGCGATTTGAATTGGTGCTTGTTTGGTAACTGTGATGGTATCGTAAGCATATTCAAAACCACCACAAAGGGTAAAGGTTGCTTTAGCTACATAGGTAGTGGTTTGTGCAGGACATACAACCAATGAATCAACATTAGTAGCTAATAAAGTACCATTGATATCAAACCAATCTACAGATACGCCACTCGGTCCACCACCAGGTCCGCCTCCAACTGGAATAAATTCCCAAGCATCGTTTGTGGCTGTCCACTGGGTAGGTAAGTTGCGACCAGGTACTATAAATGCGGCTGTGCCCAATCTGTTTTCAATACCATGTATTCCTTGACCACCATTCCAACCAGCACAAATGGGTTTGTTAGCGATATAAGTTTCAATTTTGTTTAACCCTTCATATAAAGCAATTTGTTGTGTTACCAATAGATTTACACATGAAAACATAGGTGAGTTATTCCATGATACCACAAAAACCCTATTAGGCGCTGTACCAATAGTTTGGTATGAAATAATACCTAAACCAGTAGGTAAAATGTCGTGATAAGGTGCCATGATTGAGTTCATTGCGGAAGTAAAAGTTGCATTTGGCAAAGGTAGAACCCCACCAAAACTCCAGGGATTATAAGCTCCAGCCTGAGAAATATCAAAACTAACTTGACCATTAGAGCTTACTAGGCATTGATTATAGGTGCTATCAAAAAAACAAAAATCAAATGGTATAGGAATCACACCTGACCACAAATCATCCACAGCAAGATTGACAATTGTACCTGGTATAAATGGATAGGGTGTATAGGCTTTTTGATTAACATTATAATTTGAGGTGCCCCCTGAAGCAGGTGTAGTAGCAGCTACTAAGGTGGTGCATTGCTGACAAACAGGCAAAACAAAATCAGGCCCTAAATTAATTGTGCCACTCACTTGCGCATTTATCTTACCAGCAAATAATGCCATTAAAAATATTGAACTTACTAAAAGATATCTTTTCATATATAATCTAAAATAATTTGTATTCCCTAATTTGATTTAATAGACGAATAGATTACAAATTTAGTTGGTAAAAATGAATAATAAGCCTTAAAGAATAAAATATTATTAAAAATTATAGTATTTAATCTGTTTTATATACTTGATTGATCTAAATGGTTACATTATTGAGACCCTGATTCCTTTTCAAGATTGTGGAATTGTGACTAATTTGTAAAAAGCCAATATCTATCTTAAATAAATTTAAAGGTTTGCATAAAAAAAATGAATACTTTTGGTTCTGTAATGAAAGAAATAGGAAAAATAGTATCTGTACATGGTGTAGATGGGGATGTGGTCATTTCTCATTTAATTACAAACATCAATAAAGTTAACGACTTACCTGTATTGATGATAGAGGTTTGGAAAGAAAGTTATATCCCTTTTTTTATTAATCAAGTAAAAAGTGTTTCACATGACGACATGATTCTCAGTTTTGAAGAAATAAATTCTAGAGAAGAAGCCAAAAAATACCTCAATAAAAAAGTTTATGTTTTTGATGAAAAAATCATCCAAACGCATAGTGAAGAAGAATGGGCCTTTTTGATTGGATATACCATTCAAGATTCAAATAAAAAAAACATTGGCGTCATCAGTGACATCATTACCAATGGAATGCAGGTTTTGATAGAACTTGAATATAATCAGAAAACAGTGCATCTGCCTTTGCATCAAGACTTAATTGTAATGCTTAATAAAGCGCAACAGCTCATTATACTGGAAATTGCTGAAGGGTTATTAGAAGTATAAAAAGGAATGACCTTAACACTTATTCCCCTTTCAAAAAGGCTTTTTTATAATTCCCTGATACAAAAAAAAGCGAAATCATTGCTGATTTCGCTTTTGTAAAACATGTTAATAATTATTGAACACTCGCTCTGATAATGTTTAATGCACCACCTGCTTTAAACCATTCAATTTGCTGAGTGTTATATGAATGATTCACTTGTATGGTTTCGTTGCTTCCATCCGCATGGTTCAAAACCAATTGTAATTTTTTGCCTGGCATCATAGTCACTAAGCCTTCTACATCAATAGTATCATCTTCTAATATTTTATCATAATCTGCTTTATTGTCGAATGTCAAACCTAACATCCCTTGTTTCTTGAGGTTTGTTTCATGTATTCGTGCAAATGATTTTACCAATACCACCCTAACACCTAAATGTCGGGGTTCCATAGCAGCATGTTCACGACTGCTACCCTCTCCATAATTTTCATCACCAACTACAATACTCCCTATGCCAGCTGCTTTGTATGATCGTTGTACATCAGGCACTGCAGCATACACACCTGTCAATTGGTTTTTAACAGAATTGGTTTTTTCATTGAAGTAATTCACAGCACCGATAAGCATATTATTACTGATATTATCGAGATGTCCTCTAAATTTCAACCAAGGACCAGCCATTGAAATATGGTCGGTGGTACATTTACCTTTGGCTTTAATCAATAATTTCAAGCCTTTTAAATCGGTTCCTTCCCATGCATCAAAAGGATCTAATAATTGTAATCGATTACTATTTTCATTGACTAATATTTGAACGGCACTTCCATCTGCAGCAGGTGCTTGAAAACCAGCATCTTCAACTGCAAATCCTAATGCAGGTAATTCAAAACCATTTGGTGGATCTAATTTAACTTGCTCGCCTTTATTATTGGTTAAATAATCGGTTAATGGATTGAAGTTCAAATCACCCGCAATAGCCAAAGCAGTTACCAATTCAGGTGAACCGACAAATGCAAAAGTATTGGGATTGCCATCAGCTCGTTTGGCAAAATTTCTATTAAAGGAATGAACGATAGTATTTTTTTCTTGTTTTTCTGCCCCCATTCTATCCCACATACCGATACAAGGACCGCAAGCATTCGCAAACACTTTAGCACCAATGGCATCAAATACACTTAAAAAGCCATCTCTTTCGATGGTATATCTAACTTGCTCAGAACCAGGGGTAATGGTGAATTCAGCTTTTAATGCAAGTCCTTTTTCACTAACTTGTTTTGCTAAACTCACTGAACGGGAAATATCTTCATAACTACTGTTAGTACAACTTCCGATTAAACCTACTTCAATTTTTGAAGGCCAACCATTGGCAGCTATCATTTCTTTCATTTTTGAAATTGGGGTTGCCAAATCGGGTGTAAATGGACCATTAAGATGCGGCTCTAAAGTATTTAAATCAATTTCTATCACTTCGTCAAAATAGGCTGTTGGATTTGCATATACTTCATCATCACCTCTTAAATGAACTTTGATTTCATTGGCTAAGTCGGCGATATCAGCACGTGAAGTGCTTCTTAAATATCGTTCCATGCTTTCATCATAAGCAAATGTAGAAGTGGTGGCCCCTATTTCAGCACCCATATTACAAATAGTGCCTTTTCCGGTACAACTTAATGAAGTAGCACCCTCTCCAAAATATTCAACAATGGCATTGGTGCCTCCTTTAACCGTTAAAATACCTGCTACTTTTAATATAACATCTTTAGCACTTGCCCATCCATTGAGCTTACCGGTTAATTTAATACCAATTAATTTAGGCATCAACAATTCCCATGGTAAACCAGCCATTACATCACAAGCATCTGCACCACCAACTCCGATGGCTACCATACCTAATCCACCAGCATTTACTGTATGCGAATCAGTACCTATCATCATACCACCGGGGAATGCATAGTTTTCTAACACTACCTGATGAATGATACCAGCACCTGGCTTCCAAAAACCGATGCCATATTTATTTGATACGGAAGAAAGGAAATTAAAGACTTCTTCATTGTCTTTTAATGCAGTTGTAAGATCCGTGGCAGAGCCTGTTTTGGCAACAATCAAATGATCGCAATGCACAGTACTGGGAACTGCTACTTTGGGTCGGCCAGCTTGCATAAATTGCAATAAAGCCATTTGAGCCGTTGCATCTTGCATAGCTACCCTATCAGGATTAAAGTCAACATATGAATTTAACCTTGGATAATCAGTCAATGCCATTGAAGCATCTAAGTGTGTATACAATATTTTTTCTGCTAAGGTTAAAGGGCGACCTAATGCGGTGCGTGCAGCCGCTACTTTTTCTGGAAATTTAGCGTAAAGCTGTTTTATCATTTCTATGTCAAATGCCATAATCTATGTTTTTTTTTGAAGTGACGCGAAGATAATAAAATAGGAACGTATTGCCTAAAGCAATTACTAAAAAATAAGCCTACTTAACTGAATATTAAAAAAAGGAATGAAGTTAGTACTAACAAAGCAACAAAATAGTCCATTATTTAGAACCATATGGCACTATTTTAAATAAACCTGCCAGAGCATTCATTAATTATTACATACCCCATTTGTACATTGTCCACCAGGACAAGCAGTTCCATTGGGTTTATTACTCCAATTAAAATTATTCAAAGCGGTGTTACAAGATTGACAAGGATTGTTAGGATTGTTTGTTCCATTTGGTATCACTTGACCAAATATCACACAATTAAGTGATAAGTTGACTTCACAACCATCAGCAACAACACCATTTACATCCATAAACCCAGGAAAACAACTTCCAATCTGACACTGACCAAATACACAAATACTGGTTCCATTTGCAACGATGCATGCATTTCCACAAAAACCACAATTATTTACATCGGTATTTAAATTAAATCCTTCATCTACTATACCATCACAATCATCATCTATCGTATTGCATATTTCGGATACAAGTGGATTGATATTTATGTTGGCATCATTGCAATCTGCACTATTGGTTACAAATCCCTGGGGTTGTGTACATGAAGTAACAGACACATTTAGGTTACCAAAATTATCTCCGTCTAAATCTTGAAAATAAGTAATACCAGCGGTTATATTCGGATTATTATCATTACAGTCTAAACTATTGCTGACAAAACCTATAGGTTGTGTACACGCCGTAACACTTACTAAAGGGTTCCCAAATGTATCATTATCAAGGTCTTGAAAAAACAAGGTTCCGGTAGTAATTAAATTATTATTGTCATTGCAATCTTCATTATTTAAAATAAATCCGTTGGGTTGTGTACAACTTGTAACGGTAACGGCTGCATTCCCAAAATTATCCGCATCTAAATCTTGAAACCATACGGTATTGGGATTAACCGATGGAGCACCATCATTGCAATCGGTGCTGTCTATCACAAATCCAGGTAAGGCATTGCAACCTACGATAGGCTTAAACTTATCGCCAAATCCATCGCCATCTTCATCTCTAAAGAAATAATTATACAAATTACATTTAGGTGTAAGCACCCATTCGGTACCATTCCATACCAGCACATCCCCAACATTGGCACCTTGTATTATATTATTTAAGTTAGGTGTTTGCCATGACGCAATACCTGTAGCATCACTTGTAAGTACTTTATTTAATCCAGGATTACCCCCTGCAATTTTTATTTGTCCGGCAAAATCAGTTCTTCCTGTATTGGTCAGGGTCATCACATTGTTATTATTGGTTCCCAATGTCAAAGTGCTATTTTCTTTATTGATGATAGCTGCAGCATTGCCAGTCGTTCTAATTTCGAGCCCATCGGTATTTAAATGACCAGTGGTTGCATTGGTCACACGCATGGTATCTCCTGTACTTGCATGATTAATATGTACATTTGCACTTGGTGTAAAACTACCGCCTAAGCCTAAATATCCTGTAGATTGGTGAGCATTAAATTTGAGATTTGTGACACCACCTGTCACTACTGCAATACCTACATTACCATTGTTGGCTAAAATAAAAGGTCCTACATTATTGCCAAAAGCAAGAAGATTTGCAAAAGGGTACTGAGAAACAACATTGGGGTAACCGCCAGGAAATGAACTGCCATATTTTGTAAATGTGGCGTAATTATTGGGATTGTCATTATACATTACAAATTTACCAAAACCCGATGCATTGCTGTTTTGCATTCTGAGATGCTCAACATTACCTGTTGAAGTAAAAATATGCATTTTGGTACCCAATGTTGGCGAAGCGGTGCCAATACCAATACTACTTCCGTTATCAAAAAGTAAGGATTTTCCAATGGTATTAAAACTGGTAAATTTTGAAAGAAAATTGGCATCTCCAGCTACGTGACCAGCACTTGAGTTGACGGCACCGCTTCTTGTTTTTTCTTTTTCATTGTTCAAGGTTTCCCCTGCTTTGTCGGCATACATTGCATAGGGCACAGAAAGTAATTGACTGGTGCCCATATCTATAAAATCATTGCCTCCTGTTGGGTCAATAGCCACTTTAATATATTTATTTCCGGTTTCCCACTTTACCATTTTTAAGGACCGATTGGTTGATTTACCATTGCCTATTTGCAAGGTATATAATCCAAATTCATTGGTAGTCACTTGTTGTATTTCCTCATATTCGGCTTCTATTGCTTCAGCTGAATTTAATATGGACAATTTTAAAGCAATTTGTTGATTTTTAAATGGCAATCCATTCACATCACGAGCAATGCCTTGATAGTTAAAACGTTGGGGTGCCTGGGCAAAAGAAAGAAGTTGAATACATTGTAAAATGAACATCATACTTAGGATGCGAAAGGTTGATTTCCTCATAGAGTCTTTTTATTATTTAGGATAAAAATAATCATAAACTCAACGATTGCAAGTTTAAACCGCTTCAAAATATACACATACATTATAAAATAATATCAATGCTTTGAAAATGTAGGTCAAACGCTTAATCGAGACAGATTCATGCTGAACAAAATTTGGACGCATTTATTTTCTCTGTTAAAATTCATAAAAAAAGGAAAATGTATTCTATTAAGCCATTTTTTTTTCTATTTTTGGAGGCGAATGAACACTGACCCCGTAGTAAATACTAAAATTAAAAAAGGAAAAGCAACCTATGCCTACTCTATCATAGGTGTAGCATTGGTTTTATTTTTATTGGGATCCTTGGGCTGGCTTGTTATCAATGCTGGAGAATTATCAAAATCATTTAAAGAAAACATAGAAATATCTGTTATTTTAAATGACAATACAAGAGATGAAATGGCGGTGAAATTGAAAGAAATCATTGACAAACAAGCTTTTACCAAATCATCGCAATACATTACAAAAGACAAAGCAGCTGAGCAGTTTAAAAAAGATTTTGGTGAAGATTTTTTACAGGTATTGGATTATAATCCATTGTATACATCTGTAAATTTTCATCTGCATTCAGGATATATGAACACTGACAGTTTAATAAAAATTGAAAAATTTTTATACCAAAGTAATGTCGTTCGTGAAGTTTTTTATCAGAAAAATTTAGTGGATATCATGAACAGCAATGTAAGAAGAATTGGTATCGTCATTTTAGCGATTTCTCTCTTTCTGATATTTTCTGTGATTATTTTAATTGACAATACGATTAGACTTGCCATGTTTAGCAATCGTTTTTTAATCAAAACCATGCAGATGGTGGGTGCTACCAGATGGTTTATCGCCAAGCCCTTTAATATAAGAGGCGTTATCAATGGCATTATCAGTGCATTAATTGCCATTGCAGGTATATTGGTGTTAAAATTTGTGGCAGAAAGCTGGCTACCTGAGTTGAGAACTTTAGCCAATACTAAATGGCTTATTATATTATGTTTGAGTATTTTAGCAATGGGTATCATCATATCATTACTCAGTACCCATCGTTCGGTTATTAAATACCTTCGTACTCAATTAGATGATTTATACTAAAAAACAAATTTAAAAATATTATGTCAAAAACAACTGAAAACACAACGCCTTCACCAGCAAATGGATCACATCAATTTCTTTTTTCAAAAGAAAATTACATGATTATGTTTGCCGGTCTTGCAGTGATTATATTGGGTTTTATTTTAATGTCAGGTGGCAAAAGTGCCGATCCAAATGTGTTTAACGAGGCAGAAATTTATAGTGCAAGACGAATCACCATTGCACCTATTTTAATATTATTAGGCTTAGTGATAGAAGGATATGCCATTATGAAAAAACCAACTGCTTAATTTTTTTTTAATTTTTCATGAATTTATTTGAAGCAATCATCGTAGCCATTGTAGAAGGGCTGAGTGAATTTTTACCTATTTCATCTACTGCACATATGGTCATTACAAGTTCGCTGATGCACCTTGAAAAAGATCCATTTACCAAATATTTCGAAATCTGTATTCAGTTTGGTGCTATACTTTCAGTATTGGTTTTATATTTTAAAAAATTTATCAATTTTAAATCTTATCAATTTTATTTAAAGTTGTTGATTGCTGTTATCCCCTCATTGGTGTTTGGCTTTTTTTTAAATGATTTTATTGATGCTAAATTAGAAAGCCCACTTTTTATTGCCATTATTATGATATTGGGTGGCATATTATTACTTTATGTCGATAAATGGTTTAAAACACCTATCATCAACAGGGAGGAAGATATTGATAATAAGCTGGCTGTCAAAATAGGCTTTTTTCAATGTTTATCAATCATATTTCCAGGTCTTAGCAGAAGTGCAGCTACTATTATTGGAGGCATGAGTCAAAAAATTTCTAAAGATGTTGCGGCTGAATTTTCCTTTTTCCTGGCTGTACCCACAATGGCCGCTGCGACAGGATACAAAACGCTTTCCTATATTAAAAAAGAGGGACTTTTCACCTCCGACCAATTAACTACTCTGTTTATTGGCAATGCAGTAGCTTTTGTTGTAGCCTTATTGGCCATCAAATTTTTTATTGGATTTGTCAAAGAAAGAGGGTTTAAAATATTTGGCATTTATAGAATAATACTAGGCTGTGTGGTGTTATTGTTGATTTATTTAAATGTTATAGGATAATCTCATTTCTTTTTTTCATCCTTTGGATTTTCTTTCTTTTTGCCCGATTCTTTTGTGGTTTGCGTCGATGGCACTTCAACTGATTTCCTCAGTTTGTCAAATTTTTCATCTTCCCAATTGATCAACAAATAAAAATATTTTTTAACCTTATCATCATTCAGTGTGATAAAGTCATTGAATTGTCCATATAGATCGTGGTGAAACAAGGTAATTAATACATAACAATCTAAATAACCAATTTTCTCCATGGCTCTGGCAAATTGAAAATATTTAGGACTTGCGTTGGTGAGCATTTTCTTCCAAGCATATACCTCCAGATAGCGCTCTTGAGTTTTATCATTAGGCACTACAATGCCCGAGGTGTCGTAATAATTAAATACATCTTGTCTGGCTGATTGATAATGCCACCAAGGAGATTTATCGTTCACGACAATCTCTTCCTGCATATGCGTCACAGACAATGGGTACACTTCGCGCGGTTGCCATTGTGGATCAAAGGCCCTGCCAGTTTTTTCAACAATTCTTTTCAATAAAGCGATATAATGGCTTTGCGGGTATTTCATAATCGCCTCAATAATCGTAGCTGCAGCATCAGTGTATCGGCCTCTGTTATATTGCATGATTGCTAGTTTTTCAAACGGTTCGGGACGTTGTGGAAAAATCATGGAGGCTAATTTGTATTGTTGAATAGAAGCCGTGTCTTTATTCATTAAATAATAGATGTCGCCTAACCTGATATGAGCAGTGTAAAAATCAGCTTGCAATGCGATTGCATTTTCAAAATGCTTGGCTGCAGCGGGAATTATTTTTTCGTAATAATCATCCAGACCGGTATTGTATTCAGCCCAGGCATCATTGCTTACATTTTCATTGACATTCACCGTATCAATCAAAAAATGTCTTAAATAATAAGAACAAGAATCGGCGTTAATAAATAGCCTGGTGGCATTTCGCGCATGTTGTATTAAACTGTATAAATATTGGTCATATGGTATTTGGGCAAAACTCTCAATGATTTTTAATTTTCGTTGTGTTTTTTTATCAATTTTTTGTACTGACCCTTTCGATTCTTTTGCAAATTGTGCCCTTTCTTCATCACTAAAAATCAATGATGAATCAATTGTAACCGTAGCATCTGTGGGTTCTTCAGATGCATTATCAGCGTTAAAAAAGGGATCTTCGCTTTTTTCTTTGGTATTTTTCGTATTTTCTTTTACATTAATTTTTGACATGTCTAAACCCAGCGACTCCATGATTTCTTTGGTTTCGGCAGGTTTGTTGACGGTTTGCGATGAATTTTCTACATCTATTTCGTCAATTACATCTGAAGAGTCAATCGCTGATTTAGCAACATTCATTTGTTGCAATTCACCCGTTGCATCTGTAATTCGGTATAACACTTGTCTTTGCATTTGTGCCAATGCTTCATAAAAATAAACCTCTTTAGGATGCTGCCGTATTAATTCTTTCAGTACTTTTTCCCCTTCAAATATTTTATACTGATTATATAGTTTCCTTGCTTGTTCAACTTTTTTTCTATCATCATTATTGATTACTTTGTCAACCACTTTTTGGGCGGTTACATGTTGAACGATAAAAAGTAAGCCAAATAAATAAAAATATTTTTTCATACAAAAAGAAATGAAATTGAATGAAAGTAAAAATACAACTATTATTCTTGAAATATTGATAAAAAACGGTCACTCAATCACGGTATCTAACCCATTTGTTTACCTTGCTGACTTGTTTTAAAAGCGACCCCATGTTCTTTGCAAATTATTTTTGATACATCGCGTGCCATATTAATGGCTACTGGAATACCGCCACCAGGTCGGCTCCAATGACTGGCGTAATAAAAATTTTTCAGATCTGGTAATTTAAATTTTACAGGGGTTGAAGCTATAACATTGTCATTGGGTAACCAGCCTTGAGCACTCCCCTGCCAATTATTGGTATATCGCAGCACAGTAGCTGGTGTTGCGAAATCAACCATTTCGATTTGGTCTTTGATATCAGGGTATTTCATGGACAATCGTTCGATAAGGTCATCGATAAATTGTTGTTTCACTGCTCTGTATTTTTTTCGATCGTTTTTACGAAGGTCAATCCAATATTTGCCATTTTGTGTATAAAAACTACAAGCCATCACCGTTTTTCCTTCTGGTGCTAAAGTAGGGTCATAATGATAAAAATGTGTTTCTAAACGATCCCATGTTTTTCCGCAAGGCGATACCAAATCTTGTTCTATCGGGAAACGGCTAAAATGGGGTTGTTCTTTATAATCTTTTTTCAATCCGAAGGTCACTAACAAGATGGAATAATAAATTTCAAAAGATTTTTCGTCTTTTAGGTTAATGATTTTTTCGTCTACATATTTTCCATCTAAATATTCAAAAACCGTTTTATACCAATCAGCTGCAGAAAGTACAATATCACATGGATGTATTACATCATTACGTACAAGCAATGCTTTTACTTCATTGTTTTCTGTCATGATTTTTTTGACGGGGGTATTATAATGTATGACACCACCCAGGGATTCGAATTTATCTGCAATTCTTTCGGCCCATTTGAGTGAACCTCCAATCGGATAGCCGGCACTTTTTTGGTCAAATGAAGCCATGGGAAAATTAAATACCAGCATTTTTACTTCATCATGATCAAAAAGGGTTTCAAACACTTCTCTTAAAAAAGGACTTTTAAATTTTTTGGCAAATTGCATATTACTGATACGTGTTTGCCTCATAATGATCAACAGAAAGCGGAGATAACGCATCATTTTAATACCCCGGATCATTGATTGAAAAAATGGCAATTTGTCCATTAAAGGAGGCACCCTAAATTGTTGCAATAGTCTGATATCATGAATAAAAGAATGAATCGTTTTAGCATCTTCAGGACTTAAATCAAGCATATAATCGCGCAATTTATCGAGATTTGTATACATCACAAATGTTTTGCTACCATACTTATTTGCATGTTTTTTAACCTCTAAGGATAGTCTTATATCATGATTGTGAAAAGGAATACTTTTTACATCAATAATTTCATTCCACATATCAAAAAAACCATCTTTATCATCGGAACCCAATACCCAATGTATACTCCCATCCACTGTGTATTCCCCTTTTTTCCAACTGGTACATAACCCACCTGGAATAGAATGTTTTTCAAATATTTGAACTTCAAATCCATTCATTTGTAAATAACACCCTGCACATAATCCTGAAACACCCGCTCCAATAATATTGATTTTCTTTTTCATAAATAGCGGTTGTAAATGTAATACCAAATACATTTATTATTGTGTACAATTTATGGGCAATTATTTAGCAAATGAAAGTGTAAGGCCTAAATAAAAACATCCCACTTATTAAAAAATGGGATGTTGGTAAAAGGTAATTTAGGAGTCTTAGTTATTAGTTGATACTAATTGTTTTAACTTCTTTTTCTTTCACTTCTACTTTTGGGATATCAACTGATAAGATCCCATTTTCGTATTTGGCAGTGATTTCATCTAATTTTAAATGTTCATTAACTGTAAAAGTTCTTTTGAACGATTTAATAGAAAATTCTTTTTTGATGAATTTCTCTGTTGCAGGTGATTGAGCAGGACTTTCTTCAGTAGATTCTGTTGTTTTTTGAAATGAGATTGTCAACAAGTGATTATCCAGTTCAATTTTAAAATCTGATTTATCCAATCCTGGCGCCATTAATTCAATGCTGTAATTTTTTTCTTTTTCAAGGATGTTTACAGGCGGTGTGGTGAAATGGGCAGGTGAAAAATCATCTGTCATAAATTTGTCCATTACGTTTAAAAAACTTGGAACAAAAGCGGGGGTTTTTACTCTCATGTGTGTCATAATTTTATTTTTTTTATTTGAAAGCTTTATTACAAGTTGCGTACCAATGCAATTTATGCGCCTATATGTCAGTTTTTAATATAATTTAGTGCCTATATGTCTACTTTAAAATAAATTACAGGAAAAATTGTCTTCAATTCAAATTGAATCATCCTCTATATTTGCAACATGAAACAATGGATATTTTCATTTTTGGTATTTGCCTTAGCCATCTCATGCAGTGAAAAGAAATCTAATTCCGATATAAATCAACTTTATCGTTCTGATTCGTTACACTTTTCTATGATGTACCCCAAACAATGGGAAGTGATAAAAAAACCAACAGAAAGCAATACCTTTCTTTTTATAGAAAAAAAAACAACTGATACACACTCGTTTCAAAAAAATATGGTTTGCTGGGTGGAAGAAATGCCTATACCCATTTCAGATAGCATTTATTTTCAGGCATCAATGACGCAATTAAAAATTTCAAATCCTACCTTGCAAATACAGCCGTTCAATCCCATACAGTTAGGAAAGCAGTATTTTTCACACTTCACTTATCAAACAAAATTAGCCGATTCCATAAACTATGAAATAGCTGTATTTTGTTGTGTTGTAGGCAAAAATGGATACAACTTTTATTGTACAAGCCCCCTCAATCAATTATCATACTTAGCATATTATAAAGAAATCATAAGCACTTTCACACCAATATGAAAAAATATTTAGCCTTAGGAGATAGTTACACCATTGGTGAACAAGTCAACGAGTCAGACAATTTTCCCAATCAGTTATATTCGTTGCTAAATACTGAAAATAACGTATTTGCACCGCCCAAAATCATTGCAACCACTGGCTGGACAACAGACGAACTTGCAACAGCAATTGCTCAGGCAAAACCAAGCTTTGATCATGACTTAGTAAGCCTTTTAATTGGTGTAAATAACCAATACAGAGGCCGAAGTATTGATGAATACTATACTCACTTTTATGGTTTAATGTGTCAGGCTATTTTATTTGCCCAATCAAAACCCAAACAAGTCGTGGTTTTATCTATACCCGATTGGGGTATGACCCCTTTTAACCAAGACAGAGACCGGGAACTAATATCAAAAGAAATAGACGCATATAACAATATCAATAAAAATATTGCATTGCATTTTGGGGCTCATTATATGGATATTACTCAATCTACAAGATTCCACGCAAACAAGCTTGAATACCTAACGCCTGATTTATTGCATTATTCAGCAAAAGAATATAAGCTATGGGTACATCAAATTGCATCCAGTATTATAAAGTAGGATTTTTCAATGTTTGAAAAATCCGATCTATTTTTTCTTTTTTCAATATTTTTTGCCCTTGTATACCCTCTGCAATCAAACGATTGTTGCAAAAAACTTTAAAGGAGGTCATAATTTCATTTTTTTCATTGATGGCAACAAATGTAGATTCAAAAACAACCTCATCGCCCACAAATGCCGGACTCACATGCGTTACTTGCAATTGAGTACCAATACCCTCTTCATCTGCTTCTTTCATTTCAAGTACAAATAATCTCCCACTCCATTCTGCATCTCTAGCCAATGCAAACGTAGCATAAACATCATGTACGATACCACTTTCAAATGCGGCGATATCATCAGAAGATATCGTTTTATAAAATTTTTTTACATCGCCATGATGAAATAAAATATTCATTCAATAAATCAATTTCACACAAAATTAAATAATATTACTAGCTTTCAAATGCTAATATTTACCACTTTCCATAGTATTATACCCAGATACTCATTTAATTCAGCCGAATTCTAAATACTTATCATTTTTAAATTTCTAGGTATAATCTTTGTATCGTTCATTATTCTATCAATCAATTAAAATAAAATCTTTAAAGCTTCAATCAATTATTTACAAAAACGTCTATTAAAATCTCTTTTTTTCTCATTAAAAACTTTAAATCATGAAATCGAAAATTCAATTTTTATTTGCGCTGACAATGATGCTTGTCATGCTAAGTGTAAACGATGTGTTTGCACAAGTCCCTCAACAATTTAACTATCAAGGTGTTGCGCGTGACGCCGCAGGTAATCCCTTAATCAATCAAAAAATGTCCTTAAAGCTTTCGGTGCTGCCTGCCTCAGATGCTTCGATTGCTGAGTATGAAGAAACACAAATGGTACAAACCAATGAATTTGGCCTTTACACTTTACATATTGGTAATGGAACAGCCCTTACAGGAAGCATGAAAACAGTAAAATGGGAAACCGGTAATAAGTACATCAAAATAGCTATTGACCCAAAAGGTGGTAGTAATTATGTAGATGCAGGTACTAATCAATTGCTTTCAGTGCCTTATGCTATCTATGCTGACAAAGCTGGCACTGCATCAAAAGCTGAAAATGATAAAACCCGAACAGGTACCGTCACTTCCGAAGCGGTGCATGTAGTAGGAGATGCGGGATATCTAACAAGATTTACCACCTTGAACACCATTGGCAAATCATCTTTATTTCAAAGCGCTATTGGCAATATTGGCTTAGGCACGAATAACCCCACTGCAAATGCTAAATTTCATATATTCCAACCCAACTTTGGAGGAAATGTTGAATATTTACGAATGCAAAATTTAGATTCTTTTGCCTTTGGAAAATTCATTATGTACAATGATATTCCAACCAATTATGCCACTTTTACAAAATACGGTAGTAAATACCCTGGTGGATATCCAGGTGCTAATGTGGCTTCTCAATTTCCATATGCCAACTTGTTAGCTTTTGGTAATAATACTGGTCCTTTTCTATTATCGAACAACGGCAATGTAGGTATTGGCATTGTTAGTGCTGGTAATACAATTTTAAAGTTTAATGTAACGCATCCAAATGGCAATGTAGGTATTGGTGGAAGCGCTACACCAGCTTCAAATATCCATTTCAACAACAATGCAACAACTGAAAATTTACTCATCACCAACAATACCACTGGACATACCAATGGCGATGGTTTTACAATAGGCAATAATGGAAATGTAGCTTACCTTTTAAATAAAGAAAGTGCTGATATTCAAATTGGCATCAACAGCTCACCTGCCATCGTTACCGTTCACCCAACAGGCATTACCGAATTGAATGGGCAAATTCAAATCAATGGCGGTGTACCGGGAGCTGGCAAAGTATTGACCAGCGATGCGAGTGGATTAGCTACTTGGGAACTAGGTGTACCTGGCCCTACTGGACCACAAGGCCCCATCGGATTGACAGGCGCAACAGGACCTACTGGCCCTGCGGGACCAACCGGACCAACCGGCGCAACAGGTGCTACTGGACCACAAGGTCCGATTGGCTTAACAGGTGCTACTGGCGCCACAGGTGCCACAGGTGCTACTGGACCACAAGGACCGATTGGTGCTACTGGACCACAAGGACCAGCTGGATTATTAACCAATGGAACAAGCGCAGGCAATACCCCTTATTGGAATGGAACAAACTGGGTAGTGAATAGCAGCAATATTTTTAATAATGGCGGCAGTGTGGGAGTAGGTACTTCAACACCAACAGCCACCTTAACAGTAGCAAATGCTATTACAGTAGGTGCTAGTTCAGTAAATGCAGTAGAATCTGGACGACTCAACTTTAGTGAAGTTACCAATTTATATACTGACACTGCTTATTGCGGTATGGGTTTTTATTACAATGGCTCAACAGATCAGTTAATATTGCAAGATGCATGTGGATTAGGTGCTAAAACAGATATCATGTCATGGAGACGTATAGGTGATAAAGTAGTTATCGGAACAGTAGCTTCTACACCAGGCATTTATAAACTATACGTTCAAGACGGCATTTTAACCGAGCGGGTAAAAGTTGCTGTTGACGGTACCGCTAACTGGGCTGATTATGTATTTGCCCCTGATTATAAATTGATGCCATTAGAAGAAGTTGAAGCCTTTGTAAAAGAAAATAAACATTTACCAAATGTACCTTCTGCGGAAAAAATGGTAGAAACGGGTATTGATGTAGCGACAGTAGATGCAAAGTTGATGGAAAAAATAGAAGAATTGACCTTGTATATGATTGAAATGAAAAAGGAAATCAACACCTTGAAATCAGAGAACGAAACCATGAAAGCACAACTTAAAAAATAAACATTATGAAAAAATTACTCATTAGTTTATGGATGCTGATTGCGATGCAAGGTTATGCACAAAATGAATTTTATTATTATAAAGATACTAAAATATCATTGGAAGCTAATAATCAATTTGCCTATCTATTATGCAACATCAACGATAAAAATATATTACAAGAAAAATTAAATGGCCTGGCAACCATTACGAAATTCCATCAGGATATTTACCAAAACCGTTTGATAACGAGCCATAAAAACAGCTCTTCCAACATGGCAAATCCTGCTAATTATTATGCTGAGATCAAATTTAATAATCCTAATTTGACTTTTGCTGCTGCCCAAAAATTGATTCAGCAACTAAAAGGAATGCCTGAGATTCTTCACATTACCACTAGTTATAACAATGAAAGCAAAGAAAGGGTTGCCATCACCAATTACATCTGGGTTGGCATGAAAAATGAAAATCAAATTTCGACTTTGATTTCAGAGGCCAACAAAATCGATTATGCGGTGGTAGGTCAAAATCCTTTTATGCCTGAATGGGTGATGCTATGTCCTAAAAACAAAACAGCCCTCTCACAAATAAAGGCTGCACAAAGTTTATTTGAAACCAGATTATTCAACACAGCAGAGCCTGAATTGATTGGTGAAATTAAAACAAGTTGTGTCAATGACACCCATTTCCCAAGTCAATGGGGGCTTTCAAACACTGGTCAAAATGGTGGCACTGTTGGTATGGATACACGTGTTTGTGGTGCTTATACCTACACAACAGGCTCAAATGCTGTAGACATTGCCATTGTGGACGAAGGTTTTGAAAACAATCACCCTGATTTGGATGGGAATGTGCAAAATACAGGTTACAATACAAGTACCGGTGCCACACCCTCTGTAGTATTTGGCTCACATGGCACTTCATGTGCAGGCATAGCAGCAGCGGAAGGCAATAACAGTTTAGGCGTTACAGGGGTTGCTTACGATGCCGACCTCATGTCAGTAGCTATGAATTTTAATACAGCAACCTGGGCGCAAATATCTGATGGTTTTAACTGGGCCAGATCAACAGGAGGCGCAGAGATTCTCAGCAATTCGTGGGTTTGGAATAATCCAAGTGGTGTATTTGACGCCGCTGTTACCAATGCACTTACCTTAGGCAGAGGCGGCTTAGGCTGTGTTGTATTATTTGCGAGTGCCAATTCAAATGCAGCGTCATTAACCTATCCCCAAAATTCAAATATCGGCTTAATCAATGTAGGTGCAATGAGTCCATGTGGTGAAAGAAAAATCCTGCCTCTTGTGATGGAGAAACATGGTGGGGAAGCAATTATGGTACTGGCTTGGATGTAATGGCTCCAGGAGTTTTAATGTACACCACTGATCGTCAAGGAAATGCTGGTTACAATACAGCGGCAGGAATACTTGGAAATTATGTATCTGACTTTAATGGTACTTCTTCAGCTTGTCCACATGCCGCTGGTGTTGCTGCTTTGATTTTATCTGTCAATCCTTGTTTAACCAGATTACAGGTAGAACAAATCATGAAACGCACCAGCAGAAAAGTAGGAGGTTATACCTATGGAACCATCACCGCTGATGGCAACTGGAATAATCAAATGGGTTATGGATTACTTGATGCAGAAGCCGCAGTGATTATGGCGGGCACTACTTATTTACAAAACTTAACAGAATCTACGACAGTGACCCACAAAGGGCTATTTGTAGAAGCTGGATTTAATGTAAACCCGTTTATCACAAATGGTAATTATGTGACCACTACCAATGCCGTGATTACCATCAATGCCACTTATTCAATTGATATGCAACCAGGTTGCGATTTACAAGGATCGGTTGATGCAACAATTACACCAGCAGGAGCATGTGCAACTTGGTAAACGATCTTTATCTTTTTTATAAAAAAACCGGTCTTATTTAGACCGGTTTTTTTATACTTAACCATTGCTGTGATATACCCTATTTATAACAATATGATTTTTAAAAATAACCTTGTATGTATAAATCAAAGCGTGTTTCTAGCTGAATGAAATGATGTTTAAAGTAATATGGCTAAACCGTCAAAAGACAATTCTTTGCATTAAAATAATATTTCGCTGCTCTGTTTACGTGTTTACACAAATAATTTTAAAAAGTAGTCAGACAATAATGGTATAACGCTTACACGGATTAAATTTCAGCCCATTGAATTTTGACCAGTTATAATGTGTTCTCGGTATAAGATTTTAACCCATTCGTGTTTACTTCATTCTTATAAATAGCTGTTTAAACACTTAGTTTGAATAAATATCATTTAATTAAAAATATAATTTTTAGCATTAAAAAATACACAAAATAAGTCTCCATTTTTTTTACCAGTTATCATGCATTTTCTACCAAATACTCATTTATTCATACCAATTTCTAAATTCTTATTTTTATAAAAATATCTTATTCAATATTTGCATAAACAATTTAATTTTTAAATTTTATGCAAAGAACAAAAATCCTATCACTTGCCAGCATTGTCTTTTTCTCGGCAATGTCGCTACAAGGATTTTCGCAGCAAGGCATCAATGTAAGTAGTCACTCGGCTACCATCAATGGCTTGAAATTCGATTATTCAATCGGCGAAATGACTTTAGTGACTACCGAACGCAATGCAAACCTCATTGTAACACAAGGCTTGTTACAACCTAGCAGCTCAGGAAGCGGAGCTGACCAACAACCTGCTACTGCATCTGGCAGTACACTCAGCGATTTGATAAAAGTATATCCCAACCCTACCGAAAACATTTTGTTTGTAGAATCAGTTGAAGCTTCGGCTGCTACTATCCAATATCAGTTGTTTGACGCATTGGGCAAAGTAGTACTGAGCAACAATATCAACTGGGAAGCGGGTCCTAACAAACTATCGCTTGACTTAAAAAGTTTTGCAGCAGGTGCCTACTATTTGATGATACGAAAACCAAATGCTCTAGGCAATCTTGAAAACTATTCATATAAAATTCAAAAAACAAATTAAACTAATAAATTAGAAAATCATGAAATCAAAAATTCAATTCTTACTCGCGTTCGCCATGATGTTTGTCATGCTAGGCGCCTTTGAAGCACTTGCACAAGTGCCACAACTATTTAATTATCAAGGCATTGCACGTGATGCTAAAGGCAACCCTTTAAGTAATCAAAAAATGTCACTCAAACTTTCTGTTCTTCCAACCGCTGATGCAACAGTGGCTGAATACGAAGAAACCCAATTGGTAAACACCAATGAGTTTGGTCTTTACACTCTTCAAATCGGAAATGGTACTGCGGTAACAGGCAATATGAAAACCGTTAAATGGGAAACAGGTAACAAGTATATCAAAGTAGCAATCGACCCAACAGGTGGCAACAACTATGTAGATGCTGGTACTAATCAATTATTGTCTGTACCTTATGCTATCTATGCAGACAAAGCAGGCACTGCTGCAGATGGCGGACATGACAAAACACGTACAGGTGCTGTGAATTCAAATGCAGCGCACGTAGCAGGTGATGTAAACTACCTTACTAAATTCACTGCGTTAAACACCATCGGTAAATCATTGTTGTTTGACAATGGCACAAGTGTTGGTTTAGGTACTTCTACCCCATCTGCACTTGCCAGATTCCATTTATTCAACTCCGTTGGCAATGCTGAATTTATTCGTATGCAAAATACAGCCTCAACAGGATTTGGAAAATTCATCATGTACAATGACAATGCTTCAAACTATGCTACTTTTACAAAGTATGGTAGTGCCTATGTAGGTGGATATCCTAGTATTGCATCACAATTTCCTTATGCTAACATGTTGGCATTTGGCAACAATCTCGGGCCATTCTTACTTGCCAATAATGGTGATGTAGGTATCGGTATTGTAACTGGAGGAACTACTAAACTTTATTTCAATGCTCGCCAATCAACCGGTTATTTAGGTCTTGGTGGTAGCTTTATTCCTTCTGCCAATGTACATATCAATAACAGTGCTACTGGCGATACCTTACGTATAACCAATGCTACCTCTGGACATTTAGTTACAGACGGTTTAGAAATCAGAACTACTGGCAATGCTGCTTCAATCATGAATAGAGAAAATAGCACCTTATCATTAGGTACTAACAACACAACTGCGATCAACTTGACAGGTGCTGGTAACACAGAAGTAAACGGTCAAATAAAAATTGCAGGTGGTGCACCTGGTCTTGGCAAATTATTATTATCTGATGCTACAGGTTTAGCTACATGGAGTACACCAGCAGGTGCTGGTTTAGTAAGTGGATCTGGTACAACAAATACAATCCCTAAATTTACACCAGATGGCACTACGTTAGGTAACTCTAATATCACAGATAATGGTGTAGAAGTTAGCATGGGACAATCGCCAAATTTTGGGTCTACTTTAAATTTAGGAGGTCCTATAGGTTCCGACACTGCTTCTGTAAGCTTTAGTTATGCAGGTGCTCAATATGGAACTTTATTTATGAACGGATTTGGTCAATTACAATATACTCCAAATACTAGTAGCCCAGTAGCGTTATCTCCAACGTTTACGATTGATGACGATGGTGGTGGTGCTTCATTTGCAGAAGGTGTATTTATACAGGGCAATACTGGTATTGGCATTACACCATCTAACAAGTTACATGTAAAATCAGCTTCAACAAACACTAATCCAATTTTAGTGGAGAACAGTGCTACTGCAAATCCTTTATTTGTGGTAAACGAAGGTGCTGCTGGCAATGGCTTTGTAGGCGTATATGACAATGCAGGTACTGAAGGTGGCAGAATAAGTGGTGCAGCTGACGGCAGAAGCTGGATGATGGGCAAAGTGGGTATTGGCACTACAACACCTATTTCAAAATTACAAGTAGTAGGTGAAGTTACAGGACAAGATACAACGATTTATGCAACAACTACCAATGCCTCTTCAAATAAACTTATTGCAATATTTGGTAATCAACCTACCTTAGGTTTTGGTGCTGGTGTAGTTGGTAAAGGCTTTGGTGGTACATTGCCTTTAACTTTACCTGACGTGGGTGTGTATGGTACTTCTACAAACTTAGGTGTATGGAGCGCAGGTACCTTGAGAGTGAGTGGAAGCAATGAAGCGGTAGGCAGAACCTTGGTTTGTAATACAAGCTCTGGAAACGCTATTTGGAGCGATGCTATTGGCTTTTCAGCATCTGGCTTTAATGCTGCCATAAATACTGGGGTTACAGTAACAATTATTTATCCAACTGAAGACTTTGATGATGGTAATGGCTATAATCCTGCAACTGGAGAATATACCGTTCCTGAAAATGGCGTGTATTCATTTAGCTATACACATACATACCAAGGGATTGCGGGAGCTACTAATCATGTAAATACAAAAATAAAAATAAATGGGGTAGCAACTAATGCAGGATTTGTTAACCAAGTTCCAAATGGCGTTGGATTCTGGAATATTCAAAACACCATCACTAGAAAATTAGTTGCTGGAGATGTTGTAAGTGTAGAGTTTCAAAACGGATCAGGGGTAAACTTACCAATCAATGCTACCAATGGATTTAGCGGCTTCAAAGTAAGATAATCAATATTAAATAATTTAAATAATTTAACATGAAAAAAATAATAATCGTACCGCTTATCTTACTGGTGACTGGAAGTATATATGCACAAGAAAAAGTAATATTTAATGCAAATGGAACAGCAATAAATTCTACTAAAGTGCAAATTGTTACAAGCGAAAAACCAACTGAAGTCGTTGAATCCAATTTCAATGCAGATGGGACATCTAAAAGTAACTATGTTTCCCCTATACAAAGTGAAAGTGGTAAGCAATTGAATACTGACAACCTGATTCAATTCAATGAGAATGGTACAGTTGGCAAAGAGCCAACAATGATTGCTCCTAAAACACAAGTTGTAAAGGTAGAAAGTACTGAGGATGACTTAAGCTATCGCACCAATGGCAATGCTACAAAGAGAGATTTGATTGGTAAAAATGAAGACCCTCTTCGAAATACAAATCCCAGAGATTTGATTGGTAAAAATGAAGACCCTCTTCGAAATACGAATCCCCGAGATTTGATTGGTAAAAATGAAAACGCACCTAGAAAAGGTGGTTTACAAACAAACAATCAAAACCCTGAAACAAGTCAGGTGACTAATAGGGTGTCAAATGTACCTCAATCATCGACTCCGACGGTGAATTCCAAAGGAAATGTAATCTCCGAAGCAGATCAAAAGCTTTCTGACATGGAACTCAATAAAAAGTATCCAAACAGAAATGGAAGCTATACTAAACCTGTTACTGGAAACAATACAACGGTTTCAGATAAGGAAAAATCAAATCAACCTTTGAATGCTCCTCAGTATTTCAAAAACATCGAGAAAAATGATCCCAAAAGCGATGCATTAAAAACCAATAAATAAGTTTTTATATTTCGACTTCCATTTTTCACTTTAAAAGGTCTCGGACTTCCAGTCCGAGACCTTTTTTTTGTCCAATTTTACCAAATTTCCTTTGAATGCTACCAAATACTCATCAGAAACGACCAAATACTAAGGAAACAGAAATAAGAATGATTGCTTTTACATATTTACATAAACAATTTAATCCTTCAATTTTATGCAAAGAACAAAAATCCTATCACTTGCCAGCATTGTCTTTTTCTCGGCAATGTCGCTACAAGGATTTTCGCAGCAAGGCATCAATGTAAGTAGTCACTCGGCTACCATCAATGGCTTGAAATTCGATTATTCAATCGGCGAAATGACTTTAGTGACTACCGAACGCAATGCAAACCTCATTGTAACACAAGGCTTGTTACAACCTAGCAGCTCAGGAAGCGGAGCTGACCAACAACCTGCTACTGCATCTGGCAGTACACTCAGCGATTTGATAAAAGTATATCCCAACCCTACCGAAAACATTTTGTTTGTAGAATCAGTTGAAGCTTCGGCTGCTACTATCCAATATCAATTGTTTGACGCATTGGGTAAAGTAGTATTGAGCAACAATATTAACTGGGAAGCAGGTCCTAACAAACTATCGCTTGACTTAAAAAGTTTTGCGGCAGGTGCCTACTATTTGATGATACGAAAACCAAATGCTCAAGGCAATCTTGAAAACTATTCTTATAAAATTCAAAAAACAAATTAAACCAATAAATTAGAAAATCATGAAATCAAAAATTCAATTCTTACTCGCGTTCGCCATGATGTTTGTCATGCTAGGCGCCTTTGAAGCACTTGCACAAGTGCCACAACTATTTAATTATCAAGGCATTGCACGTGATGCTAAAGGCAACCCTTTAAGTAATCAAAAAATGTCACTCAAACTTTCTGTTCTTCCAACCGCTGATGCAACAGTGGCTGAATACGAAGAAACCCAATTGGTAAACACCAATGAGTTTGGTCTTTACACCCTGCAAATCGGAAATGGCACTGCAGTAAATGGCAATATGAAAACCGTAAAATGGGAAACAGGTAACAAATACATCAAAGTTGCTATCGACCCAACAGGTGGCAACAACTACGTTGATGCAGGTACCAACCAATTATTGTCTGTACCTTACGCTATCTATGCAGACAAAGCAGGAACTGCAGCAGATGGTGGACATGACAAAACACGTACAGGTGCTGTGAATTCAAATGCAGCGCACGTAGCAGGTGATGTAAACTACCTTACTAAATTCACTGCGTTAAACACCATTGGTAAATCATTGTTGTTTGACAATGGCACAAGTGTTGGTTTAGGTACTTCTACCCCATCTGCACTTGCCAGATTCCATTTATTCAACTCAGTTGGCAATGCTGAATTTATTCGTATGCAAAATACCGCCTCTACAGGATTTGGAAAATTCATCATGTATAATGACAATGCTTCTAACTATGCTACTTTTACAAAGTATGGCAGTGCCTATGTAGGTGGATATCCTAGTATTGCATCACAATTTCCTTATGCTAACATGTTGGCATTTGGCAACAATCTCGGGCCATTCTTACTTGCCAATAATGGTGATGTAGGTATCGGTATTGTAACTGGAGGTACTACTAAACTTTATTTCAATGCTCGTCAATCAACCGGTTATTTAGGTATTGGTGGTAGCTTTATTCCTTCTGCCAATGTACATATCAACAACAGTGCAACTGGCGATACCTTACGTATTACCAATGCTACTACAGGTCACCTCAATACTGACGGTTTAGAAATCAGAACAACAGGTAATGCAGCAAGCATTTTCAATAGAGAAAATAGTAATATAAGTTTAGGTACAAATAATGCAATGACCCTAATACTTTTACAATTACACCAAATCAACTTTTATATACAATGTAAATTCATCCCCACACTAAATAATGTAATTTATCTTAAGCCCAAAAGCAATGGTGGTTCAAACTTGATGACTTTACAAGGAACAAAAACAAATGTTTTACTTTTATAAATATGATAGATAATCTATTGGCAACAAAGGAACTATTTTTGGACAAAGTTCAACATTATACGGAGGTACAGACAGTGCAGGATTTATAATATACAATCCAGCCTCTTATAACACTGACTATGGGTACTTATGCAGCAGGTGGACTTATTCTAAATAATAGCAATCGTAAAATTGGAAATGGCTTTTGGTTCAGTTCAATGACTGGAAATGCACAATTGAATATTAATACAGGTTATGACACTGCAGGACATTTCACATCTAATAGTACAAATGGTTTATTTGCTGGCGTTTTACGCGGTGAATATACAGGAGCTACTATTTCAGATCATGTAGGTGTGTATGGCCGCTCAGTACCTGACCCAGCATCATTTTGGGGTATTGGGGTTTTAGGTGAAGGTGGCTATCGTGGCGTATCAGGTTTTTCATCCATTCCAGGCGGTGGTAATACTGGTGTACTAGGGTACGCTGAAAGTAATGGAACTGCTTATGGAGTAAATGCAAATGCCAATTACATAACAAGTCTTGGCGTAGGTAATAAATACGGTGTGTATTCTTATGCTAATGGAGGTGCTAACAACTATGGGGTATATGGTATAGTTAACTCATTGGGGCTAGGCAATGGTACAGGTGTGTATGGATTAGGTAAACAAACCGGTGTGTATGGCCAAGCAGATAGTGCAAGTGCAAGTCAAACTTTTATCCTTGGTGGAATATCAGGATATAAAGAAGCCATAGGTGTAATGGGTAAAGCAAATTTCATTACAGATGGCTTCACCCAAGTGTATCAACTGGTGTTGTAGGCTCTTCGAAAAATACAGGTTATTGGAATATCGGTTTATATGGCGAAGCTTCTGATGCTTCCTACAATATAGGGGTTTATGGTCATAACAATGGAAATGTTGGATTTTTCAATTATGCAGGTTTTTTGTAGGTGATGTAAATATTACAGGTAACTTAGCCAAAGCAAGTGGTACTTTTAAAATTGACCATCCACAAGATCCTGCAAACAAATATTTGATTCATAGCTTTGTAGAAAGCCCTGATATGATGAATGTTTACAATGGCAATGCTATTTCTGATGCAAATGGATATGCTACCGTTTCATTACCTTCTTATTTTGAAGCAGAAAATAAAGATTTCAAATATCAATTGACTGTTTTAGACAATAGCGCCGATTTTGTAATGGCCAAAGTGACTAAAGAAGTAAACAATAATACTTTTGAAATCAGAACCAGCAAACCAGGTGTAAAAGTAAGCTGGCAAGTAACAGGTGTTCGTCAAGATGCTTATGCAAACGCACACAGAATTGTGGATGTAGTTGACAAAGCACCAGAAGATAAAGGATATTACATACATCCTGAATTATTTGGCGCACCTTCTACACAAGTAGTTGGCCCAGGCAAAGGTAAACCAAACGCTGAAAGACGTTTATTACCTACACCAGCTGAACATCAACAACAAATAGAAGAAAATAAAAGAATTGATCTTGAACATCAACAAAATCAAGACAATATGAAGAAAAACTGGAAACCACAAGAGTTACCAAAATCAAATAACAAACCGAATCTTTCAAAATAAAATAAGGGTTAACCTTTAAATGTAATCAAAAAACCGTACATATAATGTGTACGGTTTTTTTTAGGTATAAAAGTCATATGATATATTGGTATTAACTCTGTTTAAGAATGTAAGGGCAAACATTTATAAAGCTTTGAAGGTATTAAATGTCTATAGTTTCCGAATATTATTGGGAGTTTATTATTGTATTACTTTTACATTGAATGCGATTTCACACTATCCCTTGAATTAACATCCTTTATGTGTTAAAGCATCATTCATCAAATACAAGGTACTCCCAATCATGATTTAACTTTAATACTTTTTCAATCACATCCCTTACACAACCTTCACCTCCTTTGGCAGGAGAAATATAGGTTGAAATTTGTTTAATTTCCATACAAGCATCGGCAGGACAGCAAGACATGTACACCATTTGCATTACTTTCAAATCGGGCATATCATCACCCATATACAACATGGTTTTGACGTCTAGCTGGTTTTTATGCAAGATTTCAGTCAATTTATCTAACTTTTGTGAAATCCCTAAATGTACCTCCTCTATGCCTAAACCAGCAAATCGCTTTAACAAACCTTCCCCATTTGCACCCGAAATAATTGAAATGGTATAACCTTTACGTATAGCTAACTGCATAGCATACCCATCTTTGATATTCATACTACGCAGCAAACTGCCATCTTGCTGTATGATGAGTGTACCATTGGTTAATACCCCATCGATATCAAATACAAAATGGCGTACAGACTTAAAATCATTTAATTGATAAGACATAAGAAAAATAGAAATAAACTTCTAATAAAATGAAAGAAGTAAGCAATTAAATATGTAATCGCGATTTTTTCTCCAGTAACTGTTCTACCGTTTCACGATACATTTCATCAGGAATACAACAATCCACTGGGCAAACGGCTGCACATTGTGGTTCTTCATGAAACCCCTGGCATTCTGTACATTTGTCTGGTGTGATATAATACGTATCATCTGCAACAGGTGCATGTTTTGCATTGACTGATACTACTTCGCCATTCATCAAGGTAAAAGTATCTTTTACAGAAGTACCATCAGCAATGGCCCACTCAACGCCTCCCTCATAAATGGCATTATTAGGACATTCTGGTTCACAAGCTCCACAATTGATACATTCGTCAGTTATTATTATAGCCATAAAAATATTTTATTTGTAAATTATATTAATATTCAAAAGTAAATGATGACTTTCGCATTGCAAAATTACAATTAATATATTATATTTCTACTATGCTTAATGAAAGAATCGAAAACCTCTTACAACTTAAATCCTATATCATTCAAAACAGTGAAGCCTGGCAAACCGTAAAACTAAACGCTGAAAGAATGAATGGCTGGTTTACCCAGGCATTTATCGAAATGAGCTTAAGCCATATCTGCAAGCATTACTTAGACGAAAACGAACTTATCGTATATGCCTCGCAAATAGAAACAGAAGAAGAGAAAGGTCGTACAATGACCATAGGCATTACCATGGCAGGCAATATACCCTTAGTCGGATTCCACGATTTTTTGACAGTATATTTAAGTGGGCATACCCAACGAATTAAATTGTCGTCAAAAGACAATGTATTACTTACCCACTTGATAGAAATATTATACACTTTAGATGATAAAAACAAATCGCTCATCATAGTAGCTGAAATGCTCAAAAATTGTGATGCTTATATAGCTACAGGCAGCAATTCGAGTGCGCTTTATTTTGAGAAGTATTTTGCCCGCTTTCCACATATCATTCGAAAAAACAAAACCTCCGTTGCTGTATTAAACGGACAAGAAACAAGCCTGGACCTCGAGCAACTTGCAGATGACGTATATCAGTATTTTGGATTAGGTTGCAGAAATGTATCCAAAGTGTTTGTGCCACAAGGTTATGATTTTGTGCCTCTGCTAAAGGCATTTAACAAATATGATCATTTAAAAAATCACAATAAATACAGAAATAATTATGATTATCATTTGGCCATATTTATACTAAACAATCAATATTACATGAGCAATGAAAGTCTATTATTGTCTGAAAATGAAAGCAATTATTCTTCTATTGCCGTATTAAATTATTCCTATTATACCGATACACCACTCATTGAGCATCAAGAAGAAATACAAGCTATCATTGGTGTAGATTATATCCCTTTTGGCAAAGCCCAAACCCCTACCCTTACTGACTTTGCCGACGGAGTCAATACGATACAATTTCTCAATTCCTTATAGTTATATTAACACCAAAACAGCTGTTAAAAAATTGAAAAGTGTTTTTACACATATAAAGTGTATTTAATTTTGTGCAACAAAAAAATACTCATTATGAAAAAGATATTCGGAACCATTTTAGTGGCTATGATTACTTCAGTGGCCACCCTTGTATTTGCCACCAAATATTCAGGCAACTCAATTACTTCCTCCAATACCTCATTAGAGGAAACACCTCAATTTCATTATGCAAATTATGCTGAAGCAAATCCTTCACCCGATGGTAGTGGCTATACCAATCTTGAAGCCGCTGCCGAAATTTCAAGCAAGGCTGTGGTGCATATTAAAACCGAAATGCGAGCCAGAAATGTACAATACCGTAATCCCTTCGGTGATGATTTTTTTGATCAATTTTTTGGCGGAGGGAATCGATTTTACCAACAACAACCACAACAAGGCAGTGGCTCAGGTGTCATTATTTCGAAAGATGGTTATATTGTAACGAATAACCATGTAGTAGATGGTGCTGAAGAAGTGACTGTTATCTTAAACAATAAAAAAAGCCTGAAAGCCAAAGTCGTTGGTAAAGATGCCTCAACTGACCTTGCCGTATTAAAAGTAGAGGAGCCCAATTTACCCTATTTAAGCTATGGCAATTCAGATGATGTAAAACTAGGTCAATGGGTACTTGCAGTTGGTTATCCCCTTACCCTAGAAACAACTGTAACTGCAGGTATTGTTAGTGCTAAATACCGCAATATAGGCATCAACAAAAACAGTGGCAGCAATGCACCAATCGAAAGTTTTATACAAACGGATGCAGCGGTAAATCCGGGCAATAGTGGTGGAGCCCTTGTGAATGCAAAAGGTGAACTTATCGGCATCAATTCAGCGATTGCCTCTCCAACAGGATCTTATGCGGGCTACTCATTTGCCATTCCGTCAAACATAGTAAAAAAAGTAGTCGCTGATATGATGACTTATGGCAATGTACAACGTGCTTATTTGGGTGTTGGGTATATCAATATGAAAGATGCAACCCCCGAACAAGTGAGTGCATACCAACTTGACAAAGTAGATGGTGTATATGTAAATCAAGTGATAGAAGAAAGCAGTGCTGAAAAAGCCGGTATTAAAGTAGGTGATTTCATTACAAAAATTGAAAATAAAGAAATCAAAACGGGTCCTCAAATGCTTGAAAAAATTGCCCAATACAGACCAGGAGATGAAATCAACATCGAATACCTACGCAATGGCAATAAATACAATACATCTGCCAAATTAAAGAACATCAGTGGCAATACAGGTATTGTAAAAAAGATGCCATTTAGTACCGAGAAATTAGGTATTAAAGTAAAAGACCTTACGAAAGAGGAACTTGCAGGACTTCGTGTAAAAAATGGTGTTATCATTACAAATATTACACCTGGGGGATTGATAGCGAGTCAGGTACGACTTAGAAAATCATTTGTCATTGTACAAGTGAATGGCCAAGCCGTAAAATCAACGAATGACCTTGATAGAATATTGGCAAGTGATGAAGATGAATATGAGTTTACGGGTTTCTATCCTGGTTATTCAACCATGCTCAATATGTTTACCATCAAAAACGAATCTAACTAGTCGCAAAGTTTGTTCATCATATTAATTGCAGTAGTCACTCAGGCTACTGCATTTTTTATTTTCTAACATTAAATAAAGGCAGAATGCTTAAACGAAAAATTTTGAAAGGTTTTAAAATGACTTCCCCAGAGAAAACCCAATGAATGGCAGTACCCCATACTTTCCAATGATAGGTAAAAACTCAATGCGAAACATGATATTTTGATGTGACTGTGCCCGATAACTTATTCTGGGAACTAATACTGCCTTTGAGTTGTTTGCTTTGTATGGAGGCTTTTTTTCTACAATAGCATAAAGAGTCACATCTGCTTTGGTAAAGGTTACTCCTAAGCCAAAATCAAAACCTGAATTTGATTTTTTTAATTTCAAAAGATAGCTCATCCCTAAAGGGATTGTTACATAAGGCGTATTGATTCCATAATGACCAATACCCCCATGTATCATTACAGTTGGGTGTTTGATGATTTGTCTTTCATAGTTGATAGACGTAAACAAGCCATTGCCTCCTAATTGAAAATAGAGGGTATTTGGCTTCATTTGACTTTGCCCATTTAAACCCATGCAGATGAATATAAAAAACACTGAAACAAGCAATCTGAATATGAAATACGGAACTTGCAATCTTTGTAATCGAATACACTGCAGTATCTTGAAATAGGAATAGCAAATAGGTTTAACACGCAAAAAATGATACCCAAGCTTCTCAAAATTACAAATAAGTATCATTGTTTTCATACAATTCAAAATTAATACATATTCTCTGCTGAATAAGCCCCTATTTATTTTCTTTAGTTTGAGAATACATTTAGCTTTGCTTTTCTAAACTACTTAGATATTGGCTGAATCTTTATTTCTTTTTACACCGCCCTTTACGCAGCTCAATACGCCTTACCCTGCGACTGCCTACCTGAAGGGATTTTTAAACACACAAAATATTCCTTGCTTTCATGCCGACTTAGGTATAGAAGTGATTTTGCAATTATTTTCGCAAGATGGACTGAGTGCGCTGTTTAGTATTGAAAATGAAAAAGAAAAGACACTTAATGCACAACGTATATTGGCATTAAAGCATCATTATATTCATACTATAGATATTGCAGTGGGATTTTTGCAAGGCAAAAATCCCAATTTTGCTTACCAAATTGCTCATCGCCAATTATTACCTGAAGCTGCACGATTTGAATCACTTGACGATTTACACTGGGCTTTTGGGAGTATGGGACTTCATGATAAAGCCAAACATATCGCTACCTTATATCTTGAAGACATTGCCGATTATATTAAAGAATGTGTTGATGAACATTTTGGATTTAGTCGATATGCCGAAAAACTGGGTCGTTGTGCAAACACGTTTGATGAATTATACGAAGCGCTACACAATAAACCCAGCTATATCGATACCCTTTTGCTGCAATTGCTTCATCAACATTTACAATATCGTAAACCAAGTCTTGTTTGTATTACAGTGCCCTTCCCAGGCAATTTGTACAGTGCTTTTAAAAGTGCCCAATACATCAAAGCAACATTTCCACATATCAAAATTGCCATGGGAGGCGGCTTTGCCAATACGGAATTGCGTTCACTCAGTGACCCAAGGGTGTTTGATTTTTTTGATTTTATTACTTTAGATGATGGGGAAGCTCCTCTGATGCATCTTATTGAACATTTGAATGGCACCCGTGATTTACAAATGCTCAAAAGAACTTTTACACGTATAGACCAGCAAGTGGTGTATATCAATCATAGCATAGCACCTGATTATAAACAAATGCAACTTGGTACACCCGATTACCGCGACTTATTGCTTGATCAATATATTTCAGCAGTAGAAATCATCAATCCAATGCACAAACTATGGAGTGATGGTCAATGGAATAAACTTACGATGGCACATGGTTGTTATTGGGGTAAATGTACCTTTTGTGATATCAGTCTTGATTATATACAACGGTATGAGCCACTTACCGCAAGCCATTTGTGTGATCAAGTAGAAACCATCATCGAACAAACAAAACAAAGAAGTTTTCATTTTGTAGACGAAGCAGCACCTCCAGCATTGATGAAAGCATTTGCCCTAGAAGTGATCAAACGAAAGATAATAATCATTTGGTGGACAAATATTCGATTTGAAAAAGTTTTACAGAAGATTTGTGTCATTTATTAAAAGCATCGGGATGTATTGCTGTTTCGGGTGGACTAGAAGTAGCATCCGATCGATTACTTGCATTAATACAAAAAGGGGTGACGGTAGAAGGTGTGAGTGAAGTAGCTTATCATTTTTCAAAAGCTGGCATATTGGTTCATGCCTATTTGATGTACGGGTTTCCGACCGAAACGATGCAGGAAACAGTAGACAGTATGGAAGTGGTAAGGCAAATGTTTGAGGAAGGTATTTTGCGATCCGCTTTTTGGCATCAATTTGCAATGACAGCACATAGCCCTATTGGTTTGCATCCGGAACAATTTCAGGTTAAAAAAGTCAATGAAAATGAAGGTCCTTTTGCAAATAATGATATTGATTTTATAGATGAAAAAGGCGTTAATCCGCATTTGTTTAGTAAAGGGTTGAAAATTTCATTGTATAATTATATGCAAGGCGCCGGCATCGACTATCCATTGCAAAAATGGTTTGAATATAAAATACCTAATACATCCATTGATAAAAAATACATTGCAAATATAATAGCACAACAATCCGTTGCTCAACTCAAATGGAATGCAATCGTATATTGGCTACAAGCTACTCCTACAGGACGTTTGTATACTAAAAGTAAAAAAGGCAATACATGGGAAATGGTCGAATTAAATGTGTATATTCAACAAGAAAACATTCAATTTTCACTCAATAAAAATAATGGGTTGTGGCTCATAGAACTTTTAGGCAAAATCAATATTCATCAAAATGAGCGATTAAGCTTACAACAAATAAAAGACGACTATGAACAACAAAGTTTTGATGAAGACTTTGAATTATTTTGGTTTAACAAAGTAATGAAGAATTTGCAAGGTAAAGGACTGGTGTTGATTTAAAATAAATATACTAAACCCCCTTCTATACATTGATGAAGGAATTTTCAAAGCAAGGCATGAATTGATTGATTAGTGGGAAGGTAAAACTTCTAATTCTTTTTGAATGATTTTTTCCAGATCGTAAAGGCTCATATTTGCCCCAATAATTTTACCATCCTTAATCAACATTTTATTCGGTATAGAGCTCACTTTATAATCGCGGCAAGAAGTACCCCCAAATCCATAGGCATCATTTACAAGAATGAAGGGCAGTTTAAGCTGACGACACATATCAATCCAACTATAATAACCTTTGTCTAACGATACCGCATAAACTTCTAAACCTTTGGCATGGTATTTTTCATAAAGCTTTACCACATCAGGCATTGATTTTACACAAGGGTAACACCAGGCAGCCCAAAAATCAACCAATACTAAAGTAGACTTCACTTCAGAGAGGGGCTTCCATTTACCTGAGGTATCAGGCAGTTTAATTTCTGGTGCCATATCGCCAATAGCCAATTGCCCAACACTTTTTAATGAGATGCACAAACACCCTAACACCATCAAGCTAAATATTCTCATTCAGGTTTGTCAAAATTTTTATTGTTGATAAATTCATGGTCAGTCAATGTTTCTAAAAAAGCAATCAAATCATCGATATCTCCCTCTGTCATTCTGTTTTTAGGTAAGATTTTGAGTTCTGGAGCAAGGTTTTTGGTATACTTAAAATTTTTATTGTAATGCTCAATACACTGACGCAAGGTCGCAAACCTGCCATCATGCATATACGGTGGCGTCATGGCTATATTGCGCAAAGTAGGTGTTTTAAACTTCCCATCATCATCGCTATCAAGGGTGATAAGAGCTCGGCCTTTATCAACGGGAATAGAATCAAGACCAGTATTTCGAAATTCAAAATCGGTGAAAGTACTACCCAGTGAATGACAATGGGTACAGTCGCCTTTTTGGTCGTTGGTATATACATCCAGCCCACGTTGTTCTTGTGCTGTTAATGTGGCCTCTCCCCTTTTCCATTGATCAAATTTAGAGTTGGCTGATATCAGGGTTCTTTCAAACTGAGCAATTGCAAAGAATATTAATTTAGAAGTAACTACATCAGTGCCAAAGGCTTGTTTAAACAATGAAGGATATTGTGGATGACTTTGTAATTTATTTACCACATTGGCCATGGTTTCATGCATTTCTACCGGATTTGTAATGGGCCCCATTACTTGAGATTCTAAATCAGCAGCCCCTCCATCCCAAAAGAATTTTTTGCTATACCCAATATTAAACAAAGGCATTGAGTTTCGCGTACCCGCAATTCCATCAATACCAACACTTAAGGCAAGGTTACTATCCACAAAATAATTTCTCAATTGATGACATGAACCACAATTCATGGTATTGTTGGCTGATAATAAATTATCATAAAAAAGTTTACGCCCCAGTGCAATTCCTTCGACACTTAAAGGGTTTTCGGCAGGGATAATCATAGGAGGCAACCCACCAGTATTTAAATCAACATGAGTATGCTGATGTCCGTCCGTGACAGGAAACTGCAAATCGGGCTTACAAGCTGTTAGCGATAAAATTAATAAGCAGGTAAAAATGCTAATACCAGTTTTCATATAGTGTAAAATTAATCAATTTATTTATTATTATTTATAAAGTAATTTTCTATTTTGTATCATTATTTAAGAATATGTTTCAAATCAAAAGACTTTCAAAAGATATTCTGAATACAATCCTCAGATTTCCTTTACCTATTTTAGCTGGTGTTCTAGCATTTGTCTTTATAGTATTAGAGATGCATGTTGCAGACATCGATAGCATTGAGCGTAAGAATTATATCTATATCAAATTGTTTTTAGAGTGCTTTTCAGCCATTTCATACTTTACAGCTGTAGATATTTTTTCGGAATCAAAAAAAGTAGAATGGAGCAAACGAATTGGACTTTATATACTCGGTTTTTGTATTTTAGGACTTCATTATTACTCTATCACACCGGGAATGTTCGACTCCGAAAGTGTGTTTATTTCTCGCTATTTGATATTCATTACATGTTTTCATTTACTGGTTTCGTTTTTGGCTTTTTATCATCATGACGAAATTCAAAGTTTCTGGCAATTCAATTACTTTTTGTTTGTAAAATTTATTGTATCCATTTCCTATTCACTTACTTTGTTTATAGGTTTATCCAGCGCTTTACTGGCAATCGACAAATTGTTTAAAGTAGACCTCGATTATAATTATTATGTTGATTTGTTGTTGTTTATATTTTTGATTGTCAATACCATCATCTTTTTATTTTCGATACCAAAATCGTATGAGGTATTTGGCAACAAGCATCCTTTTAAAAAATCTATTCGCATTTTTGTTCAATATATTTTAATGCCTATTGTGTTAGTTTATATAGTGATATTGTATTTATATCTGTTTAGAATTGTGATGTACAATACCATTCCATCAGGTTGGGTTTGTATCCCAATTTTAATTTTTGCCATTGCGGGTATATTGACTTATCTGCTCATTTACCCTATCCGGCTCGATAGTTCTTACAAAACCATCTACCTTTTTTCAAAATACTTTTTCTATATCCTTTTGCCCCTTTTATCGCTCTATTTTATTGCTATTATTAAGCGTATCATGCCTTATGGTATTACCGAAGATCGTTATTTGGTATTTATGTTGGGTGTTTGGCTTTTGATTATTTCTGTATATATTATTATCTCTAAAAAAGACAATATCATCATCATTCCGGTTAGTTTGTTTTTTGTATTGTTTATCAGTGCGATTGGCCCCTGGGGGATGTTTCAGTTGAGTGTTCAAAACCAAGTAAGAAGGCTTGAATTTTTGCTGAATAAAAACCATTTACTGGTCAATCATAAACTCGTAAGCCCTTCATCTGATTTTAAAATCCCTGAAAATAATGCGAATAGTATACGATCAATATTAAACTATTTAAACAAGCGAGGCGAAATCAATAAAATACATACCTGGCTTGATGAAAAAGAACAAAAGGTATTGAGTGATGCCATCAAAAACAATCAGCTAAACGCGGTAAATGCCATATTTACCAATATTCATATTGAGCAAGAACCCCAATATACCTATCTCACCTATTATCCTATCAGTCGTTTTTTGCATGAAATACCCATCAATCTGACAAATTTTAAAAACATGGTATCTTTTGTCAAATATGCTGATGAAAACAGCAAAGATTTATATATGGCAGAAATCATAGATACAAATCTCTATATTTTTAAACAACAAGACACATTGGTGAAGCAGTCGGTAGTCAATTTGTTAGCTTCACTCAAACAATGGGAAAGCAAACAAGACAGTATAGACGATGCGAAGATACCCTTTAGCACAAAATTAAAAATCATGTCAAACGAGCGTTTTAAAAATTATGCGATTGTCAATGACTCACTCATTTTAATGAATGAAAAGTATAAAATATATTTAAATAATATCGAATTATACAAACAAGATTCAGTGATTACACTCAAAAACATCAATGGCATATTGTTATATTAATAACAATGACAAAATAGGTTCGTATCCAATAGAATACTGATGAATATTGTGAACTAGGCTATAGCTTTATCATAATAAAAAAATCAATCTTTCAGTGAGCATAAACATCTGAAAATGCTATCAAATATTGATATCTGTAATGAATAAAAATCAATCCTTTGTTTAGCCTTGAAGCGCAGCAGCACCACTCACAATCTCTGTAAGTTCGGTAGTGATAGCAGCCTGACGGGCCCTGTTGTAAGAAATACGTAAAGAACGTAAAAGTTCTTCTGCATTTTCAGTGGCTTTGTCCATGGCAGTCATACGAGCACCATGTTCAGAAGCATGACTATCTAAAACCCCTTTAAAGATTTGGGTATTTAATATTTTTGGCATCAATTCATTGATCAATACCTCTTTAGAAGGTTCAAATATAAAATCCTGGTTTGTTTTGGATGTTGCATTTGATTTTGCAATGGGTAAATGTTGTTCACACACAAATTCCTGGGTAGCCGCATTTTTAAATTTACTGTATACCAATTCCACCCGATCATATTCTTTATTGATAAAAGCGTTGCGAACATATTGAGCTGCGTTTTTTACTGCATCAAAGTTTAAATCACTAAAAATATTCCAATAATTATCAACGATAGGGAACCCATTTCTTTCAAAATTTTCGTACCCTTTTTTGCCTAATGGTAAAATACTTACATTTCCTTTAGCATGTTGTGCACTGTATTTTTCTTGGATAATGCTTTTCGCTAATTTAATAGAATTGGCATTAAAAGCACCACACAAACCCCTATCACTTGTAACCACTATAAATAATACTTTTTCTACAGGGCGTTGTACATTTAATCCTCCTCCTACACTACCTTCCACACTGCCGATGATATTGCCTAACATTTCTTGCAATTTTTCGGCATAAGGGCGCATTTGCGTGATGGCATCTTGTGCTCTACGCAATTTTGCAGCACTCACCATTTTCATGGCTTTCGTGATTTGTTGCGTGGTACCTACAGATTTGATTCTTAAACGTACTTCCTTTAATTGACCCGACATGTTGTGTAGTTTTTAAATTTGGGTGCAAAAGTATAAAACTATTTCCATTGTTTGCATTTACACTTGTGAAATAGTTGAAAAACAGCCCCTTGTTTTCCACAAATTATTCAATTCCACTAAATCAATCCTTTGTAAATAAATCAGGTGAATGATAAAAAAACACTGCTGACATAAATATTGGTGCGAAAGAATGAAAAAAACTAAAACATAATCAAAGTAGCATTTATATCGACAAAGGAATTGAAAATTTCAAGGCATTATAGTTTAAAATACCAGCAATACATTCAATTTAGTCCATTAGAAAAAAAGCTATAACGCAATTTGTGCATGCTTTACACTGATATTTTTTTAGACGAGTATTAAATCCTAATGGTATAATATGCAGTTTCACTATGAAATATGTTTGTAAAAAATTGTTCAAATATGTTTATCTTTGTCGCGTTGAAAAAAATAATTCCCATATTACTACTGGCAATCTACGTTTTTGGGGCTACCTCATTTTCTCAACTTTTAAGAATTCACCATTTTGTGATTCATTATCAGGAACATAAACAGCACAATCAGCAAATCAGTTTTGCCGATTTTTTTATCATCCATTATGTCAATGAACCTATCAAAGATGCAGATTATGATAAAGATATGAAACTCCCCTTCAAATCTGACATTCCTTCGTTTTATAATATTGCGATATGCCAAAACGAAACCTCCAAAAATTTTGACACACCTACACCCTATTTTATTGACAAGCAGGATTTTAATTTATACGATTCCTCATTTTTGAGCGCTTTGTATCTTGCGAGCATTTGGCAACCACCCCGGTCAATTGCTTAAAATGGATGATTTCGTTATTCAACGAACGAACATTCTCCATTGGTGAATTGACAATCTAGACAATACTCCCTTTAATTGATCAAAAAATAAAAGAAGTTTACTACGATATGTCTGAATATGAATGAACGATTGTTGTCAATACTCTTTTTTACTACATCGCACATGCCTATTCATAAAAGATGATGCTTCATCAGAAGATTTATAGTTAATGTATGAGCATTCACTCAACACATCGTTTTGCATTCGATTAAGATAGTAAGATTCATTTACATTGTCTATACGTCGTCTCCCATTATTCAATAAGTTGAAAATACAATCATTGAATTCCTTATAAACGTATTCTTCATTTTAAAAAAAATAGTAAAATGCGAATACACATTTTAAATAAGCAACTATTTAAATGCAATCTATCATATGGTTTTTAGGAATTTAAAGCAGTAAAAAAATAAATATTTATCAAATAAAAATAACATTATCATGAACAACGCACATTATCATTTAATCATAAACCATTTTCCCATTATTATACCTATGATTGGCGCTATCGTATTAATCGTGGGTCTTTTAGCTAAAAATAGCATCCTAAAAAGAACCGCCTATTGCCTCTTTGTATTCGGTGCACTATTTTCGTATATTGCTTCAGTTACAGGCGAAGGTGCTGAAGAAGTAGTAGAAAATATGAAACAAGTATCAGAAAATTTAATGCATAACCATGAAGAATGGGCTGAGAAATTTGCCCTTGTGAATTATTTAATGGCAATTATTTCCATAGTGGCAGGATGGATCAGTTATAAGAAAAAATCTGACCCTCTATTTATTACGCTCATCCTTTTGTTTACATGTACAGTTGGCATTTATTTAGGCATTCAAACAGGCAATACAGGTGGTCAAATCATGCATACTGAAATCAGAGATCATGCTACAATAAGTACAGAAAACAATCAGACAATATCTAACGATAAGGAAGCAAAAGAAAAAAATGAAGACGACTAATTATTAAACTAAAAGAAATGTATGTTACAAAAAATCATTAATTTTTCAATACAAAACAAACTCATCATTGGGCTGTTTACCCTGGTGCTGATTGGATTTGGTATTTATTCATTGACCAAACTACCCATTGATGCAGTACCTGATATTACCAATAATCAGGTACAAGTCATTACAACAGTGCCTTCATTGGGTGCGCTTGATGTAGAAAGGCTCATTACCTTTCCGATAGAACAAGCCAATGCCAATATACCTGGCTTACATGAAATCAGGAGTTTTAGCCGTTTCGGCCTCTCGTTGGTTACCATTGTTTTTGATGATGCCACCGATGTATATTGGGCAAGGCAACAAGTGACTGAGCGATTACAACAAGTGCTTAGTCAATTACCCGAAGGCATAGCCCCTCCGACCATAGCCCCTGTCACCACCGGGCTGGGCGAAATATATCAATATGTGGTAAAACCCAAAAAGGGATATGAATCAGCCTTCGATGCTACTTCATTGCGAACGATTCAAGACTGGATTGTGAGGAGGCAATTGCTTGGCGTAAAGGGGGTTGCTGACGTTTCAAGTTTTGGTGGCAAACTCAAACAGTATGAAATCGCTGTAAATCCAGAAAGATTAAATGCGATGCAATTAAGCATTGAAGATGTATTTACAGCCTTAGAGAAAAACAACCAAAACACAGGAGGTGCTTATATTGAAAATGGCCCCACCATACAATATATCAGAAGTGAAGGGCTTATAGATCATATTGATGATATCAAGAGTATTGTGGTAAAAAACAATGAAAACGGTATTCCAATTATTATCAATGATGTAGCAGAAGTAAAATTTGGGAATGCCATACGTTATGGTGCTGTTTGCTATAATAATGATGGTGAAGTAGCTGGTGCGGTAGTGATGATGCTTAAAGGCGAAAATTCTTCAGCCGTTATAAAACGTGTAAAAGAACGTGTTGAGCAAATCAAAAAAACCTTACCTGAAGGTGTAGAAATTGAACCCTTTTTAGACCGAACCAAAATGGTGAATAATGCCATCAGCACTGTTGAAAAAAACCTGATTGAAGGGGCTTTGATTGTCATTTTTATCTTGGTCATCTTTTTAGGGAATATCAGGGCCGGACTGATTACCGCCTCTGTGATTCCTCTTTCGATGTTATTTGCAGTAATTATGATGAATGCATTTGGGGTCAGTGGCAATCTCATGAGTTTGGGTGCAATTGATTTTGGTTTAATCGTTGATGGGGCCGTCATTATTGTTGAAGGTGTGATGCATACTTTAGTTACCTATAAATTTTCGAATGAATTGCAGTTAAACAAAACAGGTTTACGCAAAGAAATCGATGGTATTGTAAGCAATAGTGCAGGTAAACTGATGAGTGCATCCTTATTTGGACAGTTGATTATTTTGATTGTATACCTCCCTATTTTTTCCCTGCAGGGAATAGAAGGAAAGATGTTTAAACCAATGGCACAAACCGTCACATTTGCCTTGATGGGTGCTTTTATTTTATCATTAACTTATATACCCATGATGACTGCATTATTTATAAATAAACCTTCCAAAGCAAGCTTAAGTGACAGAGTGATGCTACGTATTGAAAATAAATTTCAAACTATATTACAACGAATGATGCAATTTCCTAAATCCATTATCATGTCTGTATTGGCATTATTTGTATTTGCAGTTATTGTGCTTACTCAGCTTGGTGGCGAATTTATTCCAGCCCTTGAAGAAGGCGACTTTGCGGTAGATACAAGGGTAATGACTGGGAGTAACCTCAACACTACCATCGAAAAAACACAATTAGCAGCAAAAACCCTTTTACGTCATTTTCCTGAAGTTGAAAAAGTAGTGACCAAAATTGGGAGTGGCGAAATACCAACCGACCCCATGCCCATTGAAGCTAGTGATATGATGGTAATACTTAAACCCAAAAAAGAATGGACTTCAGCCAAGACATTTGATGAATTGTCTGCAAAAATGAAAAAACAGCTTGATGATATTCCAGGTATAACCGCTGGTTTTCAGTTTCCAGTACAGATGCGTTTTAATGAACTCATGACAGGAGCTAGACAAGATGTGGTTTGTAAAATATTTGGCGAAGATTTAGACACCTTATCCCGGTATGCCGACATACTAGGCAAAATAGTAAATACTGTTTCGGGGACCGAAAATTTGTATATAGAACCAATCGAAGGCCTTCCTCAAATCGTGATAAAATACAATCGTCCACTGATTGCACAATATGGGTTAAACATCGCTGACATCAACAAAACAGTGAATACGGCCTTTGCAGGTCAAGTAGCTGGTCAGGTATTTGAAGGTGAAAAACGATTTGAGTTAATTGTTCGATTGCAAAATGAATCAAGAAAAAGTATTAAAGACATCGCAAGTTTGTTAGTGACCACCCCTTCAGGATTGCAAATCCCCCTCGATCAAATTGCCAATGTACAATTGGTGAATAGCGCCAATCAAATACAACGTGAAGATGCTAAACGAAGAATTGTCATCGGGTTTAATGTTGGAGGCAGAGATGTGGAGAGTATTGTAAAAGAGTTACAAGACAAAATATCGAAACAAGTCAAATTCCCTTCGGGTTATTATGTAAACTATGGAGGATCATTTGAAAATTTAAAGCAGGCAAAGAATCGTTTGCAAATCGCAGTCCCTGTGGCCCTTTTCTTAATCTTTCTCTTGCTGTATTTTGCATTTGGGTCTGTGAAACAAGGGCTGTTGGTGTACTCAGCCATTCCATTGTCAGCCATTGGAGGTATATTGTTGCTCGCAGCCCGCGACCTGCCATTTTCGATTTCGGCAGGTATTGGATTCATTGCACTTTTTGGCGTAGCCGTTTTAAACGGTATTGTATTGATAAATGAATTTAATAATCTGCGGGCTAATAGTGATGACGCTATTTCAGATATTGTGATTAAAGGTACAAAAACCAGATTAAGGCCTGTGTTGATGACCGCCTCAGTTGCATCTTTGGGTTTTATTCCCATGGCATTGAGCAATGGTGCAGGTGCTGAGGTACAACGACCATTAGCAACTGTAGTTATAGGCGGATTGATTACAGCTACATTTTTGACACTGTTTGTACTCCCTGTTTTGTATGTTTGGTTTGAACATAAAATTGAAAAAAAATTCACCATCAAAAATATCAAAGTGAAACATCTATCTACCTTACTGTTGCTGGTATTTTTATCGCAATGGAGTAATGCCCAAACATCCATTTCATTGCCTGATGCTTTAGAGATGGCAGTCGGAAATCAATACCAGATACAGGCATTACAAAAAAACATTGCATATTATCATCAGTTAAAATCTGCAGTGAAAGTCATCCCTAAAACAGCCATCAGCAGCGAGTTTGGACAATTTAATTCAAAAGTGTTTGATAGCAAATTTTCTATCAATCAAGGCATCCCATGGCCAGGTGTTTACAAAGCACAGCAACATGTAATGGAAGCACAAGCCGACATTGTACAAACTGAAATTATTTGGAATACAACAGAAGTAAAAACCCAAATAAAACTGCTTTATTATGAATATTTAATATTGAAAGAAAAAGAACTGATGCTAAAAAAAGCGAATGACTTGTTTGAAAATTTTTACCATAAGTCATTATTAAGGTTTAATAAAGGCGAAACCGATATTTTAGAAAAAACAAGTGCTGAAAGTCAAATGAATGATATACAGATACAATTGCATGAAATATCTTCCCTTATCAAACAAAATCAGTTGCTGTTTAATTATTTTTTAAACGCGTCACAAACTTATACACCAAGCGCAACATCATACAAATATGAAGCATCCTATATCGACAATGAAAAACTAGATGAGCATCCATTGCTTGTAAAGCTGCAAAAAGAAAATATCTTAATCAAAACGCAACAACAAGCAGAAAAAAAGCTATGGTGGCCAGAACTCAATGTGGGTATTAATAATCAAAGTTTGATTGGGTGGCAAAAAATAAATAATCAGGATCAATATTTTAATGCTTCACATAGATTTACCAGTGGTGTAGTAGGTCTCAATGTGCCTTTATTTCGACAAGCGTCCAAACAAAAAATTGCTTCCTATCAGTTGTTATTAGATCAAAATCAATTAATGATTCAGCATAAAAATCAAGAGTTAAAACAGCAATATTCATTTTGGGTTCAGGAACTTAAATCAAGTGAGTATATCATTGATAAATACGAATCAAATCTGCTAAAAAATGCCCGTACAATTCAAAAAACGGTGGGTTTACAATTACAAAAAGGAGAAATCGATTATTTTAAATGGGCGATGATGATACTGCAGTCCGTTCAAATAGAAAAAGCCTATTTGCAATACGTACATCAATATAATCAAGCCATTATTCAATTACAAAAAATTCAAAATCAATAATACAATGAATACACATATCTATATCATCACTTTACTGCTGACTTCTGTGTTTATGGTCAGTTGTGAAAGTAAGAAAGCCCCGGAAGAAGCTCAGACAGAAGTCATCAATAGCAATTTGGTTACACTCACTGATGCACAACTAGCAAACACACATATTAAAACAGGCAAAGCAAGTACAAAAAATATTGCCACCGTTTTAAAAGTAAATGGCAAAGTAGATGTACCACCCCAAAACATGGTGAGCATCAGTGCACCGATGGGAGGATACTTAAAACAAACCTCTTTATTGCCTGGAATGCATGTCAATAAAGGTCAGGTGTTGGCCACCCTGGAAGATCAGCAATATATACAAATGCAACAATCTTTTTTAAGTAGTCAGGTAAAAGTAAACGTACTCAACAAAGATTATCAACGTCAGCTTGAACTCAATAAAGAACAAGCAAGCAGCGATAAAGTGATGCAACAGGCAAAAGCAGCCCTCGACCAGGAAACCGTGAATATGAATGCATTGAAAGCCACTTTGCAAATGATTGGTATCAATACAAATGGTTTACGTAGCAATCAATATGTAAAGACGGTTTCCTTAAAAAGCCCTATTGATGGTTATGTAAGTAAAGTGAATGTAAATATTGGAAAATATGTAACCCCATCAGAAGTGATTTTCGATTTGATTAATCCGACAGATATTCATTTGAATTTGCAATTATTTGAAAAAGATATTTCCAGGTTATCGGTGGGTCAACAATTAATATGCTATGCCCCATCGCATCCAGAAAAAAAATATCATTGTCAAATTATATTAATCAGCAAAGATGTCAATGCAAATAAAACAATTGATGTGCATTGCCATTTTTCGGAATACGACCATACCCTTTTACCAGGCATGTATTTAACTGCTGAAATTGAAATCAATGCCTACAATGGCTTGAGTGTACCTGAACAGGCTGTTGTGTTTTTTGAGGGTACTCATTATATTTTTGTAGCAAAAGACAAGTATCATTTTACATTATCTGCTGTAGAAACAGGGGAAAACGAAAACGGCTTTATCAGTGTCAAATCGCTTGAAAACATTGATTTTAATACCACAGATATCGTTTTAGAAGATGCCTATACCTTGCTTATGAAATTAAAAAATACGGAGGAGTAGTTATAGAGGGTGCGTATTAAAATAAAAAATCAAACCTGATCCTTTTTGATATCTTCGAACGATATCTTACCGTGCATTTTTACCAACGTCACATTAAGATAGTCCACTTGTTATTAGCTTAATGGTAATGTGTGTAGGCATGAACCCGAACTTTTTCACTCTCCATTTATAAATATATATGGGTTTTTTTGAAGTTAACATGCAAAGAATGGTGCAAACGTTTAATATTATTTACACTTCTTTATTTGTATTTTGTATAAGTAAAGGAATGTAAATAATATTATAACAAACGATTAAAATACATAGCCATCTTTTTAATATGGAAAAGGCCTACCCGACAATTCCTATTCAACAATCACCGTCTTAACAGAAACCGCAAACACCTTTTTAAGAAAAACTGCCATATCGTTCCACGATTTTTTATCGGCAGCTTCATTATATTCTATCGGCATGCCAAACTGCTTACCTGTAGCTGTGGCATCTGGGTTGGTAAAAGCATGGGTGGCATCTGGGTAAGAAATAAATTCATAAGGAATATTGGCTGCTTTAAGACTTTGCTGAAAAGCAATCACTTCCTCTGGTTTCACAAATACGTCAGCTTCACCATGACAAACCAATATTTGAGTATTCACGGTGCCTGCTGCAGCGGGTGTGCCATTTAAACTACCATGAAAACTCACGATGCCTTTAAAATCCATTCCCATACGTGCCATGTTTAACAATACCCCACCTCCAAAACAATATCCAATAGCTGCTATTTTATTTTCATCTGTTTGGGCATAATTTTTCATTGTGAATCGAGCAGCTTCTAATAATTCACGTGCAAGTACAGGATTCTGATAATAGGCAGTTGCATATTGTTGTGCTGTTGTCGGGTCAGTGGCTATTTTACCATTGCCATATAAATCAACGGCCATAGCAATGTATCCCAAACCAGCTAACATACGTGCTCGTTTCTTGGCATATTCATTACATCCCCACCATTCATGTACAACCAATACACCTGGTCTTTTGCCTTTTTGGGATTTATCATAGGCAATATATCCTTTCATGGTGATGCCATTGGCCATATAGCTAACTTCTTCTCCTACGATATTCATCCCTTTTGATTTACGGGCAAATGACTCAACTGAGAAGGTATTACATATTAAAAACAGCATGAATGCATGTATCACTAATTTCATATTTGTAAAATTTTGTACAAAAATAATGGATTGTATTTACTAATTCTTAAATACTAAGGCAAATTGTTAGATTTTGTAGAGTGATGATGATATTTAAAAATACAAAGGCGGTTTTACATGATCATATGATACCTAAGGTCAATCTAGTTTTCAATGAAAAAAATCGATATCACATCTAAAAACAGGCTATAAAAAGAAAATTAAGCAGGTAATTGATGCTTTTCATTGCTTAAAATATTTTGGGTCGTCCAGGGTATATGTTGCATAAATGCTGTTTGCCGCTTGCTGCATGGTTCAACCGCACAGATACTACATTGTGTAGATAAACAACCATCGATATGTATAAAAAATTCGACTTTATCATCAAAATGTTTTTGAAACATCGCAGTCAACGAATCAAGTATAGCGTGTGCTTCGTTGACATTTATGTAATAGGGAACAGTAAGATGACAATCGATATGAAAAAAACCTGCATAATCAATCACCCGCATATTATGGACATCAATCCATTGTGGAATTCTGTTATCGTTCAACACTTTTACAATATCTTCAATGATTGCTTCATCGCTTTCATCCATGATACCTGCTATTGCTTTGCGGATAATTTTATAACCCGTAAAAATAATAATGAAGGCAAAGATTCCCGCAGCGATACTATCAATCCAGGTGAGCCCACTAAGCATGATCAGCAAAACCCCGGCAAGCAAACCCAAACTTGAATAGGTATCAGATTTTAAATGCGAACCACTCGCGATCAAGATGGGTGAGTTTTCTTTTTTCCCTTTTTGTACACAATAATGACCTACTACATAATTGATGATGGCAGAAAAGGCAATCAAGATTAAACCATAATCTAATTTTTTGAGAGTATGTGGATGATATAAATTCATAACGGCTTCATAAATGATGATGAAACCCGCTATGATGATTAAAATACCCTCAATAGCCGCTGACAAAAACTCAACTTTTCCATGCCCATAAGGATGTTCTTTATCTTTAGGTTTTGCAGAAAGGATGATACTATATAAGCCAATAAAACCTGCCACTACATTCACAATGCTTTCGAGTGCATCTGTGAGAATAGCTACCGAATTGGTGATATACCAGGCAATTATTTTTATAATAAATAAACAAACGGAAACAGTAACAAGTAATTTTTGAACTTTTATGGAATTGCTTTTCATCTATTTTACCTCATGCATCATTTTTCTAACCAAAGGAGAAATTAATATCAATACTACCCCAGCGATAAGGGCATAAATGGCCAGTTGTTTATACCCTTCCGTATAGGATATGAGCTTTACAGCAGCCGAAGCATTTTCATCGGTGCTTGCCATACCTGCTCCTAACAATCCTGCTACATATTGCCCATAGGCACTTGCCAAAAACCACATCCCCATCATCACCCCTTGCAATTTTTGTGGCGATAATTTAGTCATGATTGATAAACCAATGGGTGATAGACATAGCTCGCCTAAGGTAACCACAAAATATGCCGCTGTAAACACATCCAATGATGTAATCCCATCTGCATTTGCAAAGAAACGGGTATAATAAAAAACATAAAATGCCAAAGCAAGAAATATAAATCCTAACCCAAACTTCACCACGGTATTGGGTTCAATTTTCTTTTTGTACATCGCAATCCAAATCAAACCAACGATAGGCGCAAAAATGATCACAAACAATGAATTGGCAGAGTTGTTTACCCCATTAGGGTCTAATTTAATCCCTAATACATGATCGTTGAGGTTATTGGCAGCAAACAAACTCAATGAACCCCCACTTTGTTCAAAAAAGGCCCAAAATAAAATGGAAAACAAAATAAAAACCAAGGCAGCAAACAGTTTCATTACTTCCTTTTTTGAATATTTCGACATTTCATAAAACAAGTAAATGAGGGTACAAGGACCTATAATATACATAAACCAATCTGTATATTCAGTTTTGGCCACCATTTTCATAATGACAGGTATTATGAGCAAGGACCCTAAATACACTACATACTCATACCATTTTTTTTGTTTTGTGCTGTCTAATGCACTCAAGGGCGATAGTCCAATGGTTCCGAGAGATTGCTGGGTAAACACAAAAGTCAATAAACTAATCAGCATCACAAAAGCAGCTAAACCAAAGGCAACATTCCATGTCATATCTGGAGGTATAATATTGGTAAGCATTTGACCTTTCCCAATTGCCACACATAAATATCCTCCAATAAGTGCGCCTATATTGATACCTGAATAAAACAATGAAAATCCGGCATCGCGACGATGATCGCCTTCTTTATATAAATTGCCCACCATGGTAGAAATGTTTGGTTTAAAAAAACCTGTACCTATGATATTGAAACTGATCCCTAAAAAGAAAAATTCTTTAGGGTCATACGCTAAAATACAACTGCCAATAATCATGAGAATGCCACCCCAAAATAATGATTTTCTAAACCCAAGTATTTTATCAGCAAATAAACCTCCAATAAAAGTAAAGGCATACACAAATGCCTGAGTGGCTCCATATTGTAAATTGGCCACTTTTTCATTCATCATTAAATGATTAACCATAAAAAATGTCAGCATGCCACGCATACCATAAAAACAAAAGCGTTCCCACATTTCGCTGAAAAATAAATACCACAATTGCTTGGGATATTTGCCTTTAAAATCTTGTATCTCCTCTAATGAAAGTTGTTTTTCCATAGTATAATTTTACAAATGAAGAAGTAAGGTAAAAAAATATTTGAAATTAAAAATACTTTTTTCCAATTGCGGGTAATATTAAGCCGAATGAAATTACTTTTGCGAAAAAAAAATATTGAATTCGTTTCAAAAAATAATTTTGTTGTTAAAAAAAGATTTCCTGCTTGAATGGCGACAAAAATATTCAATTTATGGGCTGATTCTTTATATCACAAGTGCAGTGTTTGCCATTAAAATGTTGCAGGACCGACCAGAGGGGGAAACTTGGAATGTGTTGTTTTGGATTATCTTATTGTTTGTTAGTATCAACGCAGTCGCAAAAAGTTTTTTACAAGAAAGTAAAAATAGAAACCTGTATTATTATACTGTACATCATCCACGAGATATCATCATTTCAAAATTGATTTATAATGTGGTTATGATGCTGATGATGAGTTTTATTGGCTTATTTTTATTTGTGCTCCTTTTAGGCGATCCCATTGTTTATTTTCAACAATTTTTGTTGATGGTTATTACGGGTGGCATAAGTCTTTCCTTATTATTTACCACTTTAGCGGCTATTGCAGGCAAAGCTGGTGGCAATTCAGCCTTGATCGCTATATTAGGATTTCCGGTGGTGATACCACAAATTATATTATTGTCTGATTTGTCAAAACCCCTCTTTGTTACTTTACAAGTAACGGGTTGGTGGCAATTTTACGGAGCCTTGTTATTACTTGATTTTTTAATCATTGTTTTGTCTATTATTCTTTTCCCATTTATTTGGAAAGAATAATCAAGCAAATATATTATCAACCCATTATGAATGGATTCATACAATCAATCAATTGGAAAAATCATCGATTCTGTCGTAAAAAAAACTTTTCATGCATGTAACAATGAGGAATAAATACCAATGGTAGCTTTTAAAAGCCCCGTTACCAAATACTGAATTTTGACCGGTGCATGCATTCCATTGATTTTCTTTAAACAATAAAATCAATGTATTCGGGAATACCAGCATAAATATTGGGAATAAAATGAAATTTCTATCCCATTTTATACAAAAAATGTACATTGTTTTCTTTGGGTTTTTAACAAAAAAAAGAGGCTATAGTTATTATTTATTTTTTACACATCCATTGGTGTATAAAGCCCAATTTTTTGTATAAATAAAAAAAAATGTGCAAAAAAGTTTGATTTCATATTGTGAAGAATGGAATAACTTTGTGGATAAATGTTGAATGAGTCTTAATAAAATATTGTAGGTCATTTTCAAAAATACTATCACAAAACCATTTACATTCGTTTCAACACAACATCAATAAGATAAATATTCATCTAACCCACATATCCTTTTAAAATACAATGGCTGTATCGAATAAACTAGCGACTAGAACCAAAAAACCAGAAATACCATCCCTTATATATGGTAAAATGGCCCCTCAGGCACCCGATTTGGAAGGTGCCGTATTAGGAGCCATTATGTTAGAACCTCAAAAACTTGCAGAGGTATTGGAAATCATACAATCGCCTGAATGCTTTTATTCAGATGCCAACCAGCGAATATATACATCTATCAGACGATTGTTTGACAAAGGTTCACGGATCGATTTTATGACTGTTTGCGAAGATTTACGCAAAAACAGCGAATTAGAAATGGTTGGTGGTAGCTATTATGTAACGAGTCTTACCCGCGATGTAGTGAGTAGCGCCCATATTGAGGAACACGCCCGTATTGTGATGCAAAAGTATATTTTGCGCGAATTGATTCGAATGAGTGGAGAAATCATTGGTGATGCTTATGAAAACTCTTCTGATGTGTTTGATTTATTGGACAAAGCAGAAACCAATCTGTATGAAATCACCGATAAACACTTACGAAAAAACTTTTCAGGGATTAATTCAATATTGGCAAAAACCATTCATGAAATAGAATTACAAGCCAATAAAAAAGATGATTTGACGGGTGTTCCATCTGGATTTAGAGACCTCGACAGAATCACTTCGGGTTGGCAAAGAACTGATTTGATTATATTGGCTGCACGTCCTGCTGTTGGTAAAACGGCTTTTGCCCTTAACCTTGTGATGAATGCTGCTTTACACAATACACAAACCACCGGCGTTGCCTTTTTCTCATTAGAGATGAGTGCAGGTCAATTGGTCAAAAGGATGCTTTCCGCAGTAACGGATGTGCCTCTGGGAAAAATCACCAAGGGACAATTGGCCGAACATGAAATCATTCAGATTCATCAACGGATGGGTAAGTTATCTGCCGCAAACATTTTTATAGACGATCAGGCTGCTTTGAATATCTTTGAATTAAGAGCCAAATGTAGAAGGTTGAAACAAAAATACAATATTGGTTTAGTGATTATCGATTATCTTCAATTGATGCAGGGCTCTGTAGAACGTGGTGGTAATCGTGAACAAGAGATTTCTAAAATTTCCAGAGACCTCAAAGGCCTGGCCAAAGAATTAGAAATACCAATCATCGCCCTTTCCCAATTAAATAGAGGTGTAGAGTCGCGAAAAGATGGCGCTAAACTTCCCCAATTGAGTGATCTTCGTGAGTCGGGTGCCATTGAGCAAGATGCAGATATGGTCATGTTTTTATATCGTCCTGATTATTATGGATTAGAAAAAAACCCTGATGGTGATGTGATTCCTGGCGAAACATGGATCAATATTGCCAAACATCGAAATGGCAAAACCGATATTGTAAAAGTAAAAGCCAATCTTGAAATACAACGATTTGAAGATATGCCTGAAGTAAACTCATTTGAAATTGCCAACAATTATGGCAACCCCGATCCTAAAGCAGGTATAAAAGCCTCTTATGGAGAAGGTCCAAAAATTTCTATACAAGATGGTTATGAAAAGCGTACCTCAAAAGTAGATGAATATAAAGTAGAAGATGATGACTTTACAGGCACCGGCAATCATGATGAAGACGTACCTTTTTAAGCATGATATAAATGTCTTTAGGTCATCAATACCAAGTGTTTTAGTATATTATCCCATACATTAATGAATGTCGTAATAAACTATTTCAAAAATACTTTTCCTGTCATCAATTTATTTCCTGCTTGTATTTTATAAATATAAACACCTGAAGGCATTTTCAAGCCTTGTTGGTTTTTTCCATCCCAACGATGTGAATGCAATCCCGAAGATTCAATAGAGGATGATATTTGGTTGATTTCCTGACCTAATGAATTTAAAATACTCACTGTTACATATTGTGCATTGAGTAAATGGTAATCAAGTTGTATCCATTCATCAAATGGATTAGGATACACTTTGATGTTGTGGATGGTTTTATCTAAATCATTTGTACTACTAGGGAAAAATAAGGGATCGTTTTGCAATAATGAATCAATGTTTATGTTTTCATCACCTGGTAAATAATAGGCAAAAAGATAACTGTCAAAAAACATTTCATCATAGGTATTGGTACCTGGAATTACCGGGGCATTGTGATCTGGGGTTTCAGGATTATTGACTGTATTGTCAAATTTATGAACTGAAAATAAATGATAATTATTAGGCACTTTCACCATTTTTTTAAAAGTATATTGCATTTGCCAATGAAAATCCCAATGGTTGATTCTTATCAAAGGAATCGTATCAGTATTATTGTATGCATAATTTAAAATGGCAGTGCATGTTTTATGAGAATGCGGAAATGCACCATATAAGGAAACATTTATAGGAAGACCAGCAACTGTTGGTGGATATTTTTGCGTAACCACTACACTATCATTGGCAGGAATAAAGAAATTCCAGTTTTGTAATACCGTTTGAAAATACATATCTCTCACATTGGGTTCGTTTACCGGATAAAAATAAATCCTTAATTGTGAGCTGTCTTGTAAACCTGCTGTTCCCTCTGGCACATGTATTTGAAAAGACATTTTTGAACCCGCTTTGAGTTTAAACCCAAACTTTGCAGGTACAACGCCAGGTAATACGGTAGGTCCCATACCGGGTGCATAATCGCCAATACCGATTTGCCCTTGTTGATTAAAACAATTTCCACTAAAATCATCTATCGCATTGCCAGTAGTATCGATGGTTAATACAGCATGATGTATAAGAGGCTTATTACCTGGTACAAATTCAAAAGCCCTGATGTACCGATCTTGCAATAAACCTGTAGGTACATTCATGCAATAATAATGATCAGCGTTGGTGGCAGTGCTGATAAATTTTGGCAAATTAAGTATCAAATCGGGTGTACCATTGAGTTGTGTATTGCTATAAACAGGCAATGGAGGTGCTAAAGTGGTGTCACCGGCAAGCATACCATTGTCAATCCAGTCAACCAACAAGGTAATGTCAGCCGGACTCAAAACACGTTCATGTACATAATTTTTATAGGTTGGGTCAGCTGGCCAAGGTGGCATATGCTTTGTTAAAACAGCCGATTTGATAGCCGCTCCCATGGGCACTACTTCACTATAGGTAGTGAGCGGAAAGCCGATACTCCCTGTATGATGACAAGTATTGCAATTGGCTATTAATACCGGTACCACATCTTTATAAGTGGTTTGTGCGAAAGAGATATTGCTTTGACAAACAAGGATTAGAACACAGCATAAAATAGGTAAAAAAAGTTTTTTTGTAAATAGTTGCATCAGGTGTAAAGATTAAATGAATAAAAATAAAATGCCTTTATACAACAAATATAATCAAGCATTTTGATAATTCGAGATTCGATGTAAATTGAATATATCCTATATTAAAACAATAAGGAACAATTTAAGACCATGAATTCATATGTAAAATTTTGGGAATAATTTAGCTATTTAAAAAAATGTCATCTATATTGTCAGGAATTAATTTTACAAATCATGATTATTACATCTATGTTCAAAAAGCCACTAAGTAAACTTTTCTTCTATATTGCATTCATGTTGGGTGCATTCAATGCTACAGGTCAGGTGACAGAAAAAAATTACAAAATCTATTCTGTACAACAAGGCAAAGAAGTTAGTATGCAAACCATCATTGATGAAATGGAACATTATGATGTGTTGTTTATTGGGGAAGAACACAACGACTCTGTAACACATTATATCGAACACAAAACATTAGAAATGCTTTTTGCAGCTTATAACGAACAGGTAGTATTATCGATGGAAATGTTTGATAGAGATGTACAAGGTGTAATGGATGAATATTTATTTGACGGCATTCGTGAAAAAAACTTTATAAAAGATGCAAGGGCTTGGAGTAATTACAGAGATTACAAACCCATGGTAGAATTTGCGAAAAAAAATCATCTAGATGTCATTTGCGCCAATGCACCAAGTCGTTATACAAACCTTGTAGGTCGATTAGGACAAGAAGCTTTGATGGCATTGAGTGATGAATCAAAAAGAAATTTTGCGCCTTTGCCATATGATACCGCTTCGGGTAAATACTACGACAAATTGATGGGACTTACTTCGCATGATGCAAGTGCAACGAAAGACACCAGCAAAAAAGCACCCGTGATGTCACCCATGGGAAATTTCAATTTAATCATGGCTCAATCTCTTTGGGATGCTACCATGGCCTACTCTATTGCTGAATACCTAAAAAGGTTTAAAGATGTAAAAATACTTCAGGTGAATGGTCGCTTTCACAGCGATGAAGGTTTTGCCATAGTAGAACAATTAAAAAATTTCAATCCAAATATCCGATCCTTAATTATTTCTACCAGCAGTGATGAATCATTTCCAAATATCAACTGGCAAGAATATAAAGAACAGGGAGATTATATCATCATTACAGACCCTGCTGTACCACGTACTTATAAAGATTAAATGTTAGCATCAATACATTGTTCATTCAAAATACCCACAACGGTATGAAAAAAGTTTTCCGATTATCTCTTTTGTTGATGATTTGTTGTACGCTTGTCCTTCCTGCTTACGCAAATTTAATCAATGCCAATACCAGTAATTATACCACTTACCTCAACTCCTTAGTTGCGAACGACACTTTAAAACTTGCACCGGGTATCTATACGAATCACCTTACTTTAAATGGCATCAACGGCAATGCTGGTACACCCATTGTAATTATGGGAAGCGGCTTATCGACAGTGTTTCAGGGAAATGCCTGTTGTAATACAGTCAGCATCACCCAATGTTCATATCTGACAATTCGTGATCTAAAACTAGATGGTTTAAATTTAAATATTGATGCTGTAAAAGCGGAAGGAACCTCAGGCAACTGGGCACATCACATTACCCTTGAATACTTAAATATTGTGAACTATGGATCATCACAACAAAATGTAGGCATCAGTACAAAATGTGCTGCTTGGGATTGGATCATCAGAAAAAATAAAATTATCGGTGCAGGCACTGGCATGTATTTAGGCAATTCAACGGGTGAAGCTCCTTTTGTAAACGGATTGATAGAATACAATTTTATTGCCAATACCATTGGTTATAATATTGAAATAAAACATCAGTTAGACACTGTGCGGGCCTTATTTGCAGGCACAGCAGTGAATGGAAAAACAATGATCAGACATAATGTTTTTACCAAAGATACCACCTCTTCAACAGGGGCAAATGCACGACCCAATGTATTGGTAGGTGGTTTCCCATTAAATGGTTTTGGGTCAACTGATTATTATGAAATTTATGGAAACTTTTTTTATAATAATCCCGTCGAAGCATTGTTTCAGGGCACTGGCAATATTCATCTATACAATAATATTTTTGTAAATCATTATGACCCTGCTGGCTTTAGAGCTATATATTTAACCCCACATAATGGTGTAAGTCCACAAAACATTCAAGTATTCCACAATACAGTTTGGGCTAAAAATACGTCTGGTGGTATACGACTTTATAACCCCAACAATGCTTATCAACAATATTGCTATAGTAATGCAGTATTTTCGCCTCAGGCTATTAGCAACTTTACCAATAGTGTAGACAATGTAACGGACTCATATGTGAATGCAGGCAATTATGTGCTTGCAGCCAATGCCAATATCAATGCATTAAATCTATATCCCCAAAGTGGACAATTATTCTCCACACTAACCCCTTTTACGTTGTTTATGAATAACATCGATTGGAGTAAAGATTTTAATCATGGAATCTATGATTGGACCTACCGAGGAGCCTATTCAGGTTGTTGTGTCAATAATGGCTGGACATTGCAATTAGATACCATGTCTTCAACGCCTGTTATTGCTAACACCTTGCTTCCTATACAAGCAACGCAAACTTTTACTTTATTTCCAAACCCTGTAGAGAATTATTTACATATTGAACATTCGTTTGCAATACCTACATCACTAACAGTCACCGACCTAATGGGGCGTACTTTGAAAACACAATACATCAACAAGCACTTCAAACTTGACATGTCGTCTATGCCTAAAGGCATCTATTTGATACATTTGAAAAATAGCCAAGGTTACAGTACACAAAAAATCATCAAAGAATAAAAATATTTCAATCGACTTTAGAAAGGAGGATCGTTTTATGCCAATTGTATTTAATCATTTGTCTGAAAAATATAGGTATAATGTCTACACACATTACATTTAAACGAATAACATACAGGCTATCCTTAAAAGGTCGTTGGTATTAATCGGCTTTGTATATTAATTGATTCGAAGAATAAAGTTGCCATTTACCTTTCATTTTCTTCAAAGTGTCATGTTTATAGGTATATACTTCCTTTTTTAATTGTTGCATAAGAATAGGCCCATTCGGGATAAAAACTTCAGCTTTTTTTAAATCTGATGAAAAGCATACACCTGCTCTATATGTTTTCTCGGCGTTGAAAAGTTGCAAAGGTAATTCCCATATTCTTATACATTCCTTTTTTATGCTACTCCAAGTATATCCTGCAGAGCCAATACATCCGTGGGGGTCGATATCGTTGCCCACTAATTGACCTTCTTCTTTCAAGAAATCTTTCAAAAAACTTTTCAAATCTTTCATGTTTTGAGGATCCCGCAAATAGAATACATTGTCAATTTTCCATTGTTTATTTTCATTAACCAATTGTATTCGATCTGACCAATGAAGTACGGTATCAAGTGTACTATATTTAAAGTATATATCTGCAGTAGCCATTTTACCCTCAATTTTCATTGTACGTATCGTATATGAAGTAGCCCCTTCATAATTTGAAGTAAACAAATCACCTTCAATAATCATGGGTTTATCAGTGGAATGTGCTGCTTTCAATTGCTCAATTGATTGCTGTTCCTTCGCAATACATTGTTGTATTAATGTATACAGTGATGAAGAAAGTTCAGAACCATCAAGCATTCTAAAATCAGTTTGTTTCATCAGTTTATCATAGGTGGTTTGTATACGATATTTTATAGCTGATTGATTACTCTTAAAGGAAGTACAAATTAAAATGAAGCCTATGGCTAGTAATATTTTATGCATACGTTGAAATCAAATAAAGTAGTTAAATGTATAAATTTAGTAAGAAAAAATAGTATTTATCTATGACAAAAATAGTCTTGTATGAAATGATCTTATAAAGCTTTATGCAATTTAGTTAGAGAATGATTGACATTTACACACACGCTTTTTTATTATTTCTATCAAATATTGATCATAAGTAAATATGATCTTTTGGTAGTTATTGTTACAGTGTTTAATTTTATAAACTATCTTTAAATGAATGATCTTAAAATATATTTCTATTGCCCTCATTAGCTTGTTTATATGCAATACCAGCTATGCCCAGTCATTTTTACCTTGTCTCCAACAAAGTGAATATCAATCAAACTGGCAATGTATTGGTCCATTTAATGCACCGAACCAAACTATGCATCAACATTTTGGTGCTATCAATGCCATTTCGGTAAACCCTGATAATGAAAATGAAATTTTTATAGGAGCCTATAGCGCAGGATTATTTCACACCATCAATAAAGGAAAAAGCTGGGAATGCCTGACTGACAATTTTATATATCCTGTGATTGGTGTCAATGCTATATGGATTGATTATTCGAAGAAGCCTTATACCATATTATTAGCAACTGGTTGTAAAACAGTTTGTGATGGTGCTGATTTTGGCATCTTAAAATCAACCGATGGCGGGCTTCACTGGAGTAATCATTATAAAGAAGAGCCTGATTTATTTGTTTCTACCATCCTTAAAAAGATACAATATGATAAGGTCAATCATGTTTTTTATGCTACGGGGAATCAAGTTATCATTCGTTCATTTGATGAAGGAAATCATTGGGAACCTATTTTTTCATTAAAACAAATTCCCTCAGTGATTGCAAAAAAAGATTTTGAAATCAATTCACTGATCATCAGTGATGATGGGCAAGCACTTTATTTTACCACTAAAGCAAATGTAGAAATTGACCCTTTGACAAATAAACCTCTCATTGAATCTGATTTAATAAAAATTCAACATCCATATAAAATTCTTGATAACATTCGATATGAAAAAATGACATCGCAAATCACTGAAATTGAACAGGATGATCAAAAAACACTGGCATTGAAAGTTATCAAAACAGCCGATCATCAATTAATCATCGATAGAACTTTTGTTGGCACGCGTTTAAGAAAAATATACACCTACGATATCGCATCGCAACAAGTAACAGCAATTACAACACCCAATTATAAGTCCTTACAAGCAGATATCTATTGGCGCGCTGGATTGATTGTAAATCCAACCAATAGAAAATATATGTATTTGGCAGGAAATATTTTGTATCGATCCACAGACAGTGGACATACCTTTAAACCATTATACGATTATAGTTTTGGAGAAAACAATATCCCCCATGCTGATATCAGAAGTATTAATATTTATCATTTTTCAGAAGATGGCCTAAATGATATTCTTTATCTGGGAACAGATGGTGGACTCTCCTATTCAAACAATAGTGGCAAATCGTTTGTCAATTTAAATGGTGAATCATTACCCATTACGCAATTTTACGGATTAGGCATTTCGCCCTTTACAGGTACTATCAGTGCAGGATCACAAGACAATTCAATCATGAGTTATTTACCTAAAACCAGGGAATGGATTATTGCAATCACTGGAGATGGTTATGATGTGGAGTACAACAAACGTATACCCAATGAAGCATACGGACAATATAATGCACGTATCATGATGAAAACTACCAATGACATTGCCCCATTTAATGTGTGGATGAATATCAATGAAAAAGAAAGAGCTTATAATAAAAAAACTTTAGCTACTGATTTAAATGGAAATTTATATTTTGCTGAAGATCATTTTAATATATTACGAAAAGGAGCAACATCATGGGAAACCACCCGCTTTGACGAAGCCCACGAAGCATTGGCATTTGCAGTCAGCTGCAGTGATACTTCAGTGATTTATTTATCAAAATGCTGGCATAGTTTATATAAGTCAACCGATGGTGGAAAAACATTTAAAAACATTTCAGATCAAGTATTAATCGACGGTCATCTCAAAAGCAATACACGTATTCATGCCATTTGTATTGCTCCTGACAACCCAAATAAAGTATGGATAAGTTTAGGATATCTGGGTGATTATAAAGACCCTTGCAAACAAACCAATCGCGTATTGCTTAGTGAAGATGGCGGGATAACATGGTCTGATTATTCAATGGGGTTACCCGTTTATAATGTTTCCGATATTGTGTTTTTAGAAGGCACAAAAGAAGCTTTGTTTGCATCAACCATTGAAGGGATATTCTTTAGAGAAAACAGTCAAGAACCCTGGAAATTATTCTCAACGCATTTACCAAAATGCATCATACCTGAAATGCAAATTAGTTATTGTAGAGGCAAACTCATTGCAGCTACTTATGGCAGAGGATTATGGGAAACAGATTTACCGGATGTAAAATACAATGCCCCCAAAATAATCAAAGGTAATATTAGCTGGGAAGTGGAAGACAATGAAGCATTGTATATGACAAGTGATATTGAACTAAACAAAAAAGCCATTTTAACCATTAATGCCCCTGTGCATATCGCAAAAGGAAAAACAATATGGGTAAAAAATAAAAATCAGATAGTGATGGGCAAAAAAGGTAAACTACTCAATGAATGTGGAGAAAGTTGGAATGGGATAAAAATAAAAAAATAATGCCTTAATCCACCTTTGTAAAAATAAACAAAACAACTTCTGTTATCACTTGAGTTTGTTATAAGCAACGTAGTTACAACCAGTGATTTTTATGGGCCATTGATATCACTTGCGCTTTTGAATTGACATGCAACTTGTTATAAATGTTTGAAATATGTTTTCGTACAGTAAGTGTACTGATATCAGTAAACTCTGCAATGCGTTTTGCATCATACCCATTGACCATATGCATCAATATTTCACGTTCTCTTTCTGAAAGTAAATTTTCAATCAATGCCGTATTGTTTTGCTTGTCTGGTTTAGGTTGCTGACCCAATAATTTTAATGTTTTTCTAGCAATAGCCGGACTCATAGGTGCACCACCAAATTTCAACACTTCAAACAACGAATTATACAAGGTTTGAAATGATTCATGTTTGAGTAAATAACCTGAAGCACCTGCTTGTATAGCCTCAAAAATATTATCATCATCTTCAAATACTGTCAGAATAATAAAATGCATACTTTCATGTATAGACTTAGCCAATCGAATGGTTTCAATACCATTTAAGTCAGGCATTTCAATATCCATAAAAACGACAAGTGGCAAATGTTGCAGAGGAAGACCTTTAATTTTTTCTAAAAATTCGTGACCACTATTTGAAGTAAATAAAAGTTGAACATCTGAAAACTGATTTATTTTTTGAATAAAAGTGTTTCTATTCACAGCATTATCTTCCACCAAAGCGATATTGATTATTTGATTATCAGATTTCATAGTTCAATAATAATAATTGTTTTTTAATCACAATATACCAAGTTTGTAGTATTCATTATAATTTAAAAATGAGTGTACAAAAAGCAATTTCAATACTCTTGAAATTTGTTTATTATATGCATTAGCCCGATGTTTAATCTTTTAAATCCTATTTTCATTTATCATAATATTCCTTTGAAAACCTTTACCCCTGTTTTCAATACTTAAACTTTGTATTTTATGATATAAATAATCAATGTTGATCTCTTTACAAAAACAGGTTATTATATAAAATTGCATCTGCATACAAATCCAAATGAATATGCAATTCTACTATTATTCGCTTATTACTATTTCTTCTAAGTGATTTACTACTTCGATGTTATTTTTTTAAGCTGCTAAAACTTGTACCATTTCCCCTTCTTTCACATGGAGATAATTTCTCTTTACTAGATATATAAATATAGTTGTCAGCTTTAAAGCTACAATGTACTTAATGAAAAAATATTGCTTATAAATAATAATAATTCTTATTGTTATTTAATCAGTTCATTCTTCTGCAACTATTATTGAGTAAGCATTTTATAAATAGTTGTTTAAACATTTTATTTTATATGAGGAATCTATTAATGAAATATTTTAATATATAATAGCATAAGAATGATAACACTTAATGATAAATACATAAGCAAGATAAAAAAAAAAAACATAAATATGATATTAATCATGACATCAAATAATGGATTTATTTTTAACATGTTTAATTTTGCATTAGAATTTGTTGAAACGTCTAAAACAATAAAAACGATTTTAATCACCCTTGAAAATAAAAACAATATAACCATGAAATCATTTTTCCTTTCACTCATCTTATTACTGAGTCTCTCCTTTGCAGTTAAAGCCCAAAATTGGGCAGGAGCCATTAGTTCAAATTGGAACGATCCAAACAACTGGATTCCAGCTGTAGTTCCTATTTCAACTTCTAATGTAAACATTACCAATACAGGAAATAGTCCTAAACTTCAAAGCAATGTTACCATTGGGGTGATTAATGTGCATCCGGGGGTGGTATTAGATTTTAATGGTTATTCCATGACGGTATTAAGCAATATTGGTGGTTATGTAACCTTCAATGGCGCCACCTTAATTAATACCAATGGAGCCAGCGATATTGTATTAAATATCACCACTGGCACTTCAGGTTACTATGCCACTTTTGATGCATGCACCGTAAATGACAAAATCACATTTAACATAGCTGGTAGCGATGTATATTATGAAGGTAGCACTGCCAATCAATACAATGGCGATGTGGTATATAATGTTAATAGCGGACTGACCACTTATCTTTCCTATAGTGCGGCTTCGCAATATGCTGCTAATTTAAGCTTCAATAGAAATGTAGCAGGGTCAAGTTATATATTAGCTGCCAGTGGATCAATCAATGGCAATTTTAATTATCAGAATCTGGCTGGTGGTCTCAACAGTATCGGCAATGGAGGTATAACCACAAATATAGGAGGCACTTGCACCATCAATGCTTCTTATCCAAGCCCTAATGCATTTGTTTTAAGGCGAATAAAAAACCAAACCACCGGCGGAAGTATCAATGTACAAAATTCAACTGGGTTTGATGTACAAGATGATACACTCAAAGTGAATAGCCTTACGATTCAAGGTTACCGAGCAAATGCCTATGCAAGCTTTTTACATAATCAGTTAAATGGAAATCTAACATTAGCAGATGATGCGAGTTACACAGGTGGTTATTACACTGAAATACATCAAAATCATATCACTGGCAATACCAGTATCACCATCAATGGCACCAATACTTTATATGAAGCCAATGGTGCCAATAATGCCAATACATTTATTGGAAACACGGTATTTAATTTAAACAGTGGAGCAAGTGCCTATATCAGTAACCAGGATAAATCAAACTATAATGGTAATTTAACCATTCTGCGTACAGTGGCAGGTTATACAAGAGCCTTTAATGCAGGTGCCAATATTACAGGAAATTTTGTTTACAATAATAATTCATCTGGGGCAAATGAATTAGGAAATTTGGCGAATTTAACGTTGATTAATGGCACCATCAATATGAATGTCAATTTATCACCTGTTAATACAATTATCATGTCACGTATCATCAATCAAACCCCCGGTGGTAAAATCAATCTTTACAATACCCAAGGGTTTAATTTACAAAATGATAGTTTACTGGTTGATTCATTAAATATCAAGTATTACCGCGGATCGGCATATGGAGTTCTTTTTAACAATCAAATTAATGGACACTTAACCCTTGCAGACAGCACTAATTATGGCGGTGGGTACTATACCGATATTCGAAATAATACTATCAATGGTCACACATCATTTACTGTTTTTGGGACCAATACTTTTTACGAAGCAGATGCAGGTGCTTCGAGTAATACGTATAATGGAAATGTTCTATTCAATTTAAAAAGCAGTGCTTCCGCTTATATCTCTAATTTAGATACTTCACAATTCAATGGTAATCTTTCGATTATTCGTACCATACCAGGTTATACTAGAGCGTTTAATTCAGGAGCTAATATCACAGGAAATTTCACCTATACCAATAACGCTTCAGGCGATAGTGATTTTGGCAGTTTAAACACACCAACCCATATTGCAGGCACTGTGAATATCCATGCCAATCTAAGTCCTATTGGTGGCATGGGTATTTATCGCATCATCAATCAAACAAGTGGTGGAAAAATCAATGTATATAATTCACGAGGTTTCAATATCCAAAGTGATAGTTTAAAACTAGACTCTCTGAATATCGTTTCATATAGAGGCAATGCATTTGGCTATTTGTACAATAACCAAATTGAAGGACATCTGCAACTTGCTGATAGCACAAGCTATGGGGGTGGCTATAATACTACATTGCAAAACAATACCATCACCGGAAATACTATGTTTCGTATTTATGGTACCAACACTTTTTATGAAGCCAATGGAGCCAACTCGCAAAATACATTTAATGGCAATGTAACGATGAATATTGCTGGATCTGCTGAAGTATATACCAATTACGATACCAAATCAACGATTAATGGAAACTTTACAGTCAATAGAACTGGCAATGGATATTCATTTCTATTTAGAACTGGCGCAAATATCACTGGCAATTTTAGCTTTACAAAAAATGCAAGTGGATCTACAAATCTTGGCAATATAAATCATAAAACATCCATCGGTGGCACGGTCAATATCAACGCCACACAAACCACAAACCATTACTTTACTTTACACCGCATACATAATGCTACCAATGGTGGAAGTATCAACCTACAATCTATATTAGGGATGGATATCCAAAAAGATACTTTACAAGTAACTTCATTGAATGTCACTGGATATGGTGGAGGTGCCTATGCCTATATTTACAATAACCTAATTACAGGTAATGTAAACACGCAAGACAACGTTGGATACACCAATGGCTATGGCACCTTTATACAAAACAATACCATCAATGGAAATAGTGTTTTTACCACTTTAGGTACAAATATATTAGTAGAAGCAAATACAGGCAACTTACCCAATACTTTTAATGGTAATGTCACTTTCAATGGCAATGGTAGTGGCGGATTATATATATCTAACGAAGCTGCATCTACTTTTAATGGTAATTTGAATATTAACAGAAGTGTTGCAGGCGTTACAAATGCCTTTAATTTTGGTGGCTATCTAAACGGCAATCTTTCTTATTTAAAAAATGTAGGAGGTGCAAGCGAATTTGGTCATATTAATCGAAAAACAAATATCACTGGTACCATCACTATGTCAGTAACACAAACCAAAAGTGATATCTTTAACCTATTCTGGCTACAAAACGGTACAACCGGAGGCAGTATCAATATTCAAAACACCCGAAGTTTTAATTTCCAAAAAGACTCATTAAAACTTACTACGCTTAATGTGATTGATTATGGTGAAAATGCTTATGCATATTTTTTAAATAATCAATTAGAAGGTAACTTAAATTTATCAGATGATGCAGCCTTTGGCAATGGCTACTCTACCATCTTAGAAAACAATACCATTAATGGTCAATCAAGTTTTACAATCAATGGCAATAACCAATTTTATGATGGCAATGGCGCAGGTACTGGTAGCACATATCTTGGCAATACTACATATACACGCAATGGCGCTATGATCAATATCGGTAATGGAGATACCAATTCCTATGCAGGTAACTTGATTTTTAATTCTTCTCTATCTATCAATGCCAATCAAATTCAATTGATCGGCAATGCGAATACTACGATTAATCAATTAGGAACGGCGAATATTGGTATCCAAAAATTAATCTTAAACAAAACAGGTATCGGTAATGTAAGCCTTGAAAAGCCTGTTCAAATTTTAAATTCATGTCACTTTATTTCAGGTGATATTCTTTCAACGCTATCAACTCCATTGATATTTTTAGACAATACCACCCAAAATAATGCCAATGACAATAGCCATATTGTTGGTTCAGCCATTAAAATTGGCGACGATGCCTTTAGCTTCCCAGTAGGCAATGGTGTTGGTCTCAACACGATTGCAATATCTGCACCAAGCAATGTAAGTGATAGTATACAAGCAAATATCCTTGTGAAACATCCTGATACAGACGGTTATTCAGTGGCATCTAAAGATCCGGCACTGATTAATCTTGCTCCTTTTCATTATTGGACCCTCAACAGAATCAGTGGAACAAACCCCCTTGCTGTTACTTTAGGTTGGGGCAACCCATGTGTGAATGCAGGTATTACTGACTTGCCTTCATTAGCTGTTGCCCGTTGGAACGGTGCAAGCTGGGCTAATTTAGGGAATAGTGCCACTACTGGAAGTCCTGCAAGTGGAACCGTTACAATGTCTGGTACAACTACTAACTTTGGTCCTTTTATATTGGCAAGTACCACTAATTTAAATCAATGGTCAGGAAGCTTTACAGCAGTAACAGGAACCAATAGCCCTATATGCGCCGGTAGCAGCACAGTACTTACCGCTACAGGAGCTGTCAGTTATACTTGGATGCCTGGCAATCTGGTTGGCAATCCCGTAACGGTTAATCCAATGGTTACAACTACTTATACCGTTACTGGAGCAAGTGCTACTGGTTGTTTAACCTCTGCTACCAAAACAATCAATGTCATTGTATTACCTAGTCTTACAACAACAGTTACCAATGCTGCCATTTGCACAGGTGCAAGTACAACCATCACAGTAAGTGGCGCCAACACCTATGCCTGGCAACCCGGTGCATTGACAGGCACTTCCAATACAGTAAGTCCTGCAGTTACCACAGTATACACTATCACAGGTACTCATGCCAACGGTTGCACCAATACCACTACCAGAATGATTACCGTTGGCTCTTGTGCAGCTTGTGATATAGACGTTACCATCTCAACCTCTCCCTATAGCATTTTGCTTACAGAATCGCAAACCTATATCAAAACAGAAGGCACCGTAATGATTGACAGTGGTAGCTATGTAAAATTTGATGCTGCACCTACATCATATGTTTTATTAAACCCAGGGTTCCTGGCAAAAAATGGATCAGTATTTATTGCACAAGCATTTAACGGATGCACTGCAGGGTCGCCTCAATTACCACAAAATAAAAGCGAGGTAAGCGAATCAATCATGGAGGAAAAAGAAAATATATTTGTTTATCCAAATCCAACCACTGGCAAAATTACCATCGAATACCCCGCAACGCTCAAAGAAGCAAACCTGTTTGATTTGATGGGTAAAAAAGTAATGCATATTGACTTGTCAGGTAGCGATACTAAATATGATATGGATATTGGACACTTACCCAATGGTGTGTATATATTTTACGCAGAAGGATTTACTAACATTAAAATAATCAAAAACTAACTTATAAAAAAACTAAAAATTTAAAACATGAAAAAATCAATCATTTTAATAATCGGATGTGCTCTAATTACAAACTTTAGCCAAGCACAATTATATTCAAGTGGCAACAACCTTATTGCAGGTAACAATGTAGGTATTGGTGTCAATACCCCAGCAGTGAGACTACATATCAAAACCCTTACTACAGGTGAACTTCTACGTATGGAAAATACCAACCCAACTGGCTTTGGTAAGTTTACCCTCTTTAATGACAACCCAAGTAACTATGCCACTTTTACGAAATATGGAAGTGGATATGTAGGTGGATATCCTGGTGTTGCCAGTCAATATCCATATGCCAACTTACTTGCATTTGGAAATAATAATGGCGCGGGTATATTTTCAGTAAGTGGAAATGTAGGTATTGCAATCGCTAAAGGGGGAACTACAAAACTCAAATTTAATGTAAACTTCAACACCGAAAATGTAGGTATTGGTGGAATTGCTGAACCAAGAACGAATGTACATATCAACAGTAGCATCAGTGGTGATACATTAAAAATAACCAATTCAACCACTGGTCATACCGCTACTGATGGTCTTGATATTCGTACCACTGGCTTAGCAGCCGCTATTGTAAACCGCGAAAACAGCACCCTCGATTTTGGCACCAACAATACTTCGAGAATGAAAATACTTGCTGATGGCAAAATAGCAATCGGTACTGTAAACACACCTGCTGGTTACAAACTTTTTGTTGAAGAAGGTATCTTGGCCGAAAAAGTAAAAGTGGCTGTAAAAAGTACTGCAGAATGGTCTGATTATGTATTCGCAAAAGATTATCAATTAAAAGCACTCCCTGAAGTTGAAGCCTTTATCAATGAGCACCAACATCTACCAGGTGTACCTTCAGCTGAAGAAGTAGTGAACAAAGGCATTGACATGGCACAAATGGATGCCAAATTGCTTGAAAAAGTAGAAGAGCTTACTTTACATCTTATCGACATGAATAAAAAAATGATGGAGATGCAAAAACGTCTTGATGCCTTCGAAAAGAAATAATATTTACTCAAAATGAATCATTGTACAAAAAAGTCCCGAAAGGGACTTTTTTGTATTTTGTTAATACCAATGCTATTTATAAATGATTTTCAGTATTAGAACTCAAAAATGAATTTAGTTATTTAATAATAAATGCATTAGATCCATTTCAATTTTATTGATCTATTTCTGAAAATGTTGATTGTACACCCTTAGAAAAATGGTGTTCAAAAATGTATTCTTGCTATTCAAGTTGCAAAGTTAATATAAATCCTAAAAATGATTCTTACATTGCAATATATAGACCTTTTGCATTGCTACAAAAAACGCAAGTTCACTTTATCTCACTAAGAAAATGAATTACGTTTGAGAAAGTAAAATAAAAAATATCAATCTAAACTTTGTTATGTTTATTTAAACCATTACCCTATTTTTATAGTACCTTATAAAATAAGAATCCAATGAAAAGAAAAATGATGTTGATTTTGGCCCTTGCCAGTTCCTTTTGGGCCGGTTATGCATTCAATAATAAAATAAATCATTCAACCAATGCACAAAAAAAAGTAACTGGCATTGGCGGTATCTTCTTTAAATGCAAAGACCCAAAAAAAATGAGGGAATGGTATTCTATTCACTTGGGGTTGAAAACCAATGACTATGGTGCTGTGTTTGAATGGCGACAAGGAACAGATACTTTGCAAAAAGGATTTACCCAATGGAGCCCTTTTACTGAAAAAACGAATTATTTCGCACCTTCAAACAAAGATTTTATGATCAACTATCGAGTGGCAGATTTGAGTGAATTGGTAACACAACTCAAAAAAGATGGCGTTATCATCACAGACACTATTGAAACCTACGACTATGGCAAGTTTGTTCATATCATGGATATTGAAGGCAACAAAATTGAGCTGTGGGAACCCAACGATATAGCCTATGAAAAATTAGGTCAACAACTGGGATGTCAGACAACCAAATAAAAGAAAAAGACCTTAAAAAATTGATTTCTTGTCAGGGAAGTAATATCCCCTTTTACAAGCTTCAAATCAGGATACGTTTCCAAGTATGATTAAAAGACAACTATCCAAATATTTATAAAAAAAATATTCTAATATTTTACCTAAAAAATAAATCAAATAAGTAGATGAATCATTACTTTTACACACTAAAATTATTATCAGCATGAGAGAAATTGCATTCAGACAAGCCCTGCGCGAAGCCATGCAGGAAGAAATGCGCAGAGATGAAAATGTGTTTCTGATGGGTGAAGAAGTGGCAGAATACAATGGTGCTTATAAAGTGAGCCAGGGTATGCTGGCAGAGTTTGGTGATAAACGCATTATTGATACCCCCATTGCTGAGTTAGGTTTCGCTTCTATTGCCGTAGGTGCTGCTTCAAATGGCTTACGCCCTATCGTTGAATTTATGACATGGAATTTTGCAGTTTTGCCTCTTGATCAGATATTTAACCATGCTTCTAAAATGTTGGCTATGAGTGGCGGACAATTTAGCTGTCCAATTGTATTTCGTGGACCTAATGGATCTGCGGGTCAATTGGGTGCCCAACATTCATCGGCGTTTGAAAGTTGGTATGCCAATATACCAGGTCTTAAAGTCATTTCGGTATCAAACCCATATGATGCCAAAGGTTTGTTGAAAAGTGCTATCAGAGATAATGACCCGGTTGTATTTATGGAAAGTGAAGTGATGTATGGCGATATGGGACATGTGCCTGAAGAAGAATACCTTATACCTATAGGAAAAGCCGATGTAAAAAAACAAGGCACTGATGTGACCATTGTATCATACAACAAAATGATGAAAGTGGCGATGAACGCTGCAACCGCATTGGAAACAGAAGGTATCAGTGCTGAAGTAATTGATCTTAGAACCATACGCCCACTTGATATTGACACCATTATACAATCAGTCAAAAAAACCAATAGACTCATTATTGTTGAAGAACAATGGCCTTATGGAAGTGTTTCTACTGAAATCACTTATAGAGTACAAAAAGATGCTTTTGATTATTTAGATGCCCCTATCAGACGCATTTGCAATACGGATACAAGCATGCATTATGCTTCAAACTTAGTAGCAGCACACCTCCCAGATGTGAGCAAAACGGTGAAAGCAATCAAAGAAATCATGTATGCTGTAAAATAATCACTTTCGCAAGTGTAAATAATGTATTATCATGTAGAGTTTCTATTTGGAAGCTGATGATATCATCGTAACTACATACGATGCTGTAAAGAAGAAAAGCTCTTGAGCCAGCTTTCTGGAGAAACTTATTGAACTAACAAATACAGGTCAATACATCGCAGTTAATTCCTATCTGTTTAATATGATACGAAAAGTAGTTCCTTTCCCCAATTCTGATTTTTTGACAAAAATATCCCCATAGTGATATTCATTCATAATACGTTTAGCCAACGATAAGCCCAAGCCCCACCCTCGTTTCTTGGTTGAAAATCCTGGCTTAAATACTTTTTTAATATTTTGTGGTGATATTCCTTTCCCTGTATCACATACATCAATAATGGTTTGTGTAATTTCATCTTTTACATGTATGCTAATCTCTCCCTGACCATCCATTGCATCAAGGGCATTGCGTATCAGATTTTCAATGACCCAGTCAAACAAAGGTCCACTAATTACAACCAATACATCAGGTTTATTGGATTGAATGCTAAACTTCACCTTTTTAGATGCTCGCTTTTGCATATACTCCACAATGTTTTGTAAATGTATAATCAATTGCTCTTCTTCTAATTTTGGCACACTGCCAATTTTAGAAAACCGATCGGCAATGAGTTGTAAACGAGCTACATCTTTTTGCATTTCAAGCAAGGCTTCTTCTTCTACATGTGCTTCTTTAAGGTGTTCGATCCACGCCACCAACGATGTGAGCGGAGTGCCTAACTGATGGGCTGTTTCTTTACTCATACCAACCCATACCCTGTCTTGTACCTGTCTATTGGATGTACTGATATAAGATGCCACTATCACTAAAAACAAAAACAATATTACAAGCAATATAAAAGGAAAATAACGAAGTTGTTTTAATAAATCAGATTCTCCATAATACACATATTGAAAATCAACATCGCTGAGCATGACCTTTATGGGAGGATGTGCTTCTTTAATTTCTTTTCGTTTTTCGATTAATGCTTCTTCACTCAGTGTGGTGTCTATATTATTATCACTCACGATACTCCCCTTGGCATCGGCAATAAAAAGAGGTATGGTTACATTATTGGCGATAATAGATGTGGCGATGCCTAAGTCAACACTTTCAAAATTGCCCTTTGCGATTGATTCTACGGCTAGCCCTATCAGTTCTACTTTCTTTTTTTCTTCAGTGGCTAACTTTGCTGTTAGGTTTTTGGCAAAATAAAGTGAGGTAGCTGCAATAATCATCGCAAGCAACATGAAGAAATTATTCCAGTTAAAATATTTTTTTAGCATTGAATAGGCTAAAATAAATAAAACCACCTAAAGAAGGTGGTTTTATTTTAAAAATCATTGATATACTTATTGCTTTGTAAATTTCAAGGTTCCTTGTACATCTTTATTAGACACTTTTACAAAGTACAAACCAGCAGCCATTGAAGGCAATACTATCTGTAATTTGTTTTTACCTTCCATTACATTGAAGCTTGTATTGCATAAGCGATTACCCATCATATCTATAACTGAAATATCGAAATGATCCATTTTATCGCTTTCTAATAAAAGATTTAATTGTGATTCATTGGTATTACCTAACACACTGAATTTAATATTTGAGGCTTCAAATGTTTTCACACTTACCGGTCCGTCAGTAATCATTACATCATCTATACTCCACTCATCAGCACTGCCTGTAGCCAAAGAAACATACTTAAAGGCAATATGAAAAGGTGCTGCTTTATAAGCCGTCAAATTGGTATTGTTAAAAGGAATATAGATTGAATCTAAAGAAGCAAAATTGATACTCAAAGGTGTCCAGGTTGCGGTAGTTACATCACCTGTATAATTGCTTGAAACAAATACTTCTTTTGTGTTAGTGCCTGTAAAGCGTTTTTTACTCCAGAAATGTAAATAAGGGGCTGTCATTGCAGACATATCTAATGTTGGAGACACTAACCAATCTTCATTGTCGTTGGTTACACCACCGGCATATCCATTCATATATACGGCATCTGTATCGTTATGTCCAAAATTAGAACATCTCCAACTTTGAGAACCTACTACTGAAGATTGTGAAAATGAACCTAATAATGGGGCATTACAACCCATAAAACTTTCATTTAATGAAGTCACAGCAGTGTTAGGTAAACTGGTAGAAAAATTCCATTCAGTATTATTATAAATACCCAATGAACTGTAGGTACCATTTTTAAAACAGGTAGAATCAAATTGAACAGCATAATCTTTACCTGTCAATAAAGTTACACCAGGTATTGTAGCCGTCATACCAGCTACTGTAGCATTGGCTGCTGGAATCACCACATTGGTAACATCTGTGATATTATACACAGTGATATTGCCAGTGCCTATGCTTATATTTTTATCGAAAGTAACCGTTAAATTCGTTACACCTGCAGCTACACCTGTAGCATTATCAGCGGGTGACAAAGTAACCAATTGTGGTATATTGTTTACTGCAACACCTGTCCATGTTAAATTAAAATCGTCAATACCAACATGTGGTCTATTTCCTCCACCCATAGAAGTATCTGCAGGCATCAAACGTATCCAAACAGGTTGGTTTTGGTTGTCTAAACTTGCACCAAAACTTACCGTTACACTAGTATTGGTAAAGTTACTATCCAAAGTAAGAATTGCCGGTGTGGTAGTTACAGTGGTAAAGCTTGTAGGTGCTGCGCCAAATCCGTACTGAACAATCCAGTTATGATATCTTTTTGCTCCCGTATTTAAGGATTGAATTTTAAATTGAAGATTGAAACCAGTTAAGCCAGTTGTATTGGCAATTTGAAAAGAAGCAGACACTAAACTGTCTTTATCATCCCAGCCTGCTGCACTTACTTGTCTGATGCCTAATACCCTATCAGTACTTGCATTTTGATCAGCGGTATTAGAGGTCGCTACTAATCCATCAGCAGATGCTAAATTTTTAAAACCACGACTGACATTCCCCCAAGTAGTGGCCACTGTGCTAAATCGTGTAATGGCATCATTGCCCAGACCCGCATTTTTATTGACTAAGCTATCTACTCTCCAACCCAATGGAAGTCCACTGCCAATCAAATCAAAATTTTGCGTATACGAGGTACCCGACAATGCATAAGGCGTTTGAGCTTGTGCCAAATAGCTACAAGCGAACATACAAAGCGATAATAATATTTTCTTCATGATGTATTTTTTAATGATAAATTTAAGTATAAATTATTGAATATCAGTCAGTTTTCTGATTGAAAGTTGTTTGGTTGTTGTAAACTGTCCAACAATTGCTGTTACAGAAACAGGGGTTGTAGGCAATGTACTTGTTGCAAATGAAGCGCCGGTCATGGTGTATAATGTAATGGACCCAGTAGCGTCCGTGATCACTTTGCTTCCTGAATAAGTCCCTGTTGGAAATGTCACATTATTTACGGTCACCAAAGTTGATTCCCAAGCTTCCAAACTATCATTTACTTGTTTAAGGGTTGCAATTCTCGGTGTTATTGTGCCAGTTCCTGTTTTAATATATTTAGCAGTCAGCAAATTACCTATCTGCAATATACCGCCATTGGTTGTTGGGTATTCTGACAAAGTTTGCCCAGAAATATTTACTTCGATTTCATCGCCCAAACTTGGGATACCTGTAGTAGTGGTAAATCTTACTACAATACCACCTGTTGCATCTTGAATAGCAATATTTTGTCCACTGATATTACCATTTGCTTTATCAGAAATTACAATACCTTTAATTTTCATTTCATTACCTAAAGTATAATTTCCTGATCCTGGATATAATTGTTTCACTGATTTAATGGTCACTAAATTTAAATTTCCACTGCAACGTGTTCCATACATTTTCACATCATTGGTATCTCTAATAATCAGTTGACCTGTGCTGTTGTATCTTGAATAGATGGCTTTGATAGATCCTTTGCCTGCAGGTAGCAATGCATTTTTAAAACTTGCATAACCACTATTTCTTACTACTATTTGTGTCAACGCACAATCTTCAATTTTACGATCAGTACCAGAAGCAACGTTAGGGTCTTGTGCATAAGGTTGTCCTATGATAGAACCTTCAAATTCTGCTTCATCTATTTGAATAAGAGTACCTAATAATTTCGCATTTGCATCTACACTTGTCAATTGGTTGATAGATACTAACTTTGGTTTGATAGAATCAGGCATGAAACTACCTTTTACAATGTAATTGGCTATTTTTGTAGAAGGGATATCACTTAAGCTATTGGTAATATCTGGGGTATTACCTAATTGAATAAACTTGCCATAAGCACCTAAATAAAGCCCTTTACATTTTATATATATTTTTCTGCCAATAGGAAAATCATTATATAAACTGGCTCTACCTATCAAAACTACAATACCACTTGAAGTATCTTGGATGACAATTTGTTTATAAAAATTACCTGAACGATCGTCAGCCACTACAATCCCTGAAATGGTAATATCATCTGTAATCTCAACAGGGATGCCACTTACAACATTGAATTTTTGCTTCAGTTCCCAAATGCTTGAGTTTACAGGTAAATTAGGGTCATAATTGGTAGAGTCAGGTGGCGCATCAAATTTTTGCTTTACACAAGAAGTAATAGCAATTGATGCAATGATAAAGAGGCTTGCAAAAAGAAATATTTTTTTCATTTTTTGAATTATTTATTTTAGGTATTTATGTTTTATGTTTTAGAATCTCAATGACAAATTTACAAAATATTGTATTCCGAGGGCATGTGCATACTTAGGAACAAACCAGTCAGACTGTGCAGTAGCACTCCCTACTCTTAAATTTTCAAAGCCATACAATAAAATATTTTTATTGTTTAACAAATTGGTCAAACCGAGATTTAAATTTAAGAATGTATTGTTACTTGCTTTTTTGATATATTTATTTACTTTAAATGATTTACCTCCAAAGATATCAATAGTATATACTGATGGCAGCTTTTGCTGATCTATCACTGCACTCCATTCCGTAGAATTGTATTGCAATAAATCAACCCCTTCTGCTGTGCGTCTGGTGGGTGCAAAATCCATCCAGTTGTTTGCTAAATAGTTAAAAGAGATCGTAGCGAACCAAAATCTTTTTGAACGATAATTTAATCCTAATTGAAACGCCGATTGTGGTCCCGCAGGTACATAATAATTTTTCATGTACACAATATCTTCTTTAATTTTTGCGGTATTGCCAAGGGCCACATCATTATCGCTATACAAGATAGAAGTTGCACGATCAGTGTAAAATGCCTGTGATAATGCACCTGCCACCGTTGCAGACAAACTAGGGCTAACTTTTACTTCTGCGCCAAATTCAATGCCCGTATATCTTTTATTAATATTTTGCAATACATTATTGGTAAAAGAGCCTCCCTGATCATCATAATAACGTTTGATATCCACAGCATTTTTAATGTCTGTGGCATAGAAAGTCAATCTTGCTTTAATAAATGGAGAACGCAATAAATATCCTACTTCACCTGATTTAAATTCTTCATTTTGCGGATTCGATACCATTTGATTTCTGGTACGAGCGGAAACAAATATATTATCTACAAATGGTGCCTTAGTACCCATAGAACCATTGGCATATAAATAATTTCTTCCATTTAATTTGTAGGTAAACCCACCTTTTAGACGGTAAGTATTAAAACTCAATTTTTTCGAATCGCCTTTTGAACTATCCTGGTATAAACCATGTTTATAATTGCCTGTTCTATAGAAACTCGTATTGCCTAATTCGGCTGCTAAAAAGAAATCAAATTTATTATAGGTGAATACTCCCTGAGCAAACCAACTTGCTTTTTGAAATTGAATATTGTAATCATATCCATAAATGTCACCTACTTTACGAAGACTATCCGTTTCACCAACATTCAACGAAGTAGAAACCACTTGTCCCTGTATACCATCTTCCGCAAATTGGTTTGTATTTACCCAATAATCACCACCCATCAAATCGGCTACCCTTAAAAAATTATGGTTGTTTTGACGTTGATATGCAATACCCGAATAAAAAGTAATATGGTCTGAAAGTGTACTTTCCAGATTAATAGCCCCATTCAATTTTTTTGAATATTCTACATTCTCATTCACGATGTAAACCGAACGATTATACCCTGCTTTTTTATTTAATCTGTTGGCTTCATACATTCCGTCCCAGTTTACCTGAAGATATTTGTCAGGATTTGATTTGATAATTTCTGAAAGCTCATTGGTCAATCCTACAGAATCCTGATAACTTGGCATATATCTGTAATAATCAGGTCGCGGATCAGCTGCATTGTACCAATCAATACCTGTAGTAGATACCTCACCCATTTGATACGAAATAGCAGAGTTTAAGATGGTTTTGGTATTTAATTTAATATCATGCGAAAGAATCAACATTGGCATGTGACTATTCAACACCCTGGTATTGCGTATTTTTCCATTTTGATAACCCCAATAAGGATTATAATAATTAGTACCTGCAAGTTCAAAAGCTTCTTTGGTAGCAGGACCTGCTTTTCCTCTTTTAATAGGAGCACCCACAATGGTTAAACTAATTCCTTGTTTTTTAAATCTTTTTTCAATGGCGCCAAAATAACCAAATGCATCATAAAAAGTACCCTTGATTTGTCCTTCCTGTGCCCATCTTCGTGAAAAGGAAAAGGAATAAGCCCATCCATTTTTCTTCAAGCCTGATGAATGTGTCAACATCACCCTGTTGCGATAAGATCGATTTGTAGCGGTATAAGTGAGTCGTGTACCTTTACGTTGATTAGATGCAGATGCATCTAAAGTCGTATTAAGACCTAAGCCACCAAACGTAAATTCATTAGGGGCCAAACCCAAACCCACACTTCTCCCTCTAAATACATCATTGAGACCGCTAAATGAGTTGAAGAAAATGCCTCCTTCTTCTAAATCATTCATGGGTACACCATTTAAATATAGAACATTTTGGTCATTTTCGTAACCCCGTAATTTATAAAAGTATTGCCCCCAGCCAAATGTTGCAGCCGATAAATAAGCATCGCGAGAAGCATTGAGCACGCTTGCAACATTTTGTCCGGCCGAACTGATTGAGTTTTCATCTTGTGAACTGGCATCTTCAATGTTAGAACCTGAATTCTCCATTGTATAGTTATTTCCATTCAACAAAACCGTTTTAAGTTCATAGGGTTCTACAATGGTTAAATCAGCATTGACAGATACGTTAATTCTTTCTTCTGTAATACCATCAGCAGATATAACCATTTCATAAGTGCCAAAAGGGATATTGCTAAATTTGTATTCACCATCAGCATTCGTTGAAGTAGTGATTTTAGCTAAAGGCAAAGTGACAGTCACTTCATTATAAGGCAATTTGGTGTCTTCATGTATAATAGTTCCTTTGACCAATGCGCTTTGCGCAAATAAAGTACTGGAAATAAATAAAGAAAATAAGCAGGTTAATATTTTATTCATATAATAATTTCTTGGCAAAAGTATTTGATTAAACAGAGATTGCCATTAAAATTATGTTACCTAATTGAAAACAATTAGTGGCTTGAATAAATAAAATGACAAGGTGTATATTATTTATTAAACACTCTGCGAGGGCAACGTGTTTTTTTGTAACGTTCAAGATTACCAAATGATTCGAAATAGATGGCAATATTAATACCAGCGAACCAATACCAGTCTTTCTTCATATTATCGCCTCGTACAAATTTATCGTTTGGATAATTTTCATCCCAATTCGGTAATTCATCTGTTCTGTATGATAAATCTACGCTTTGTTTACCTTTATATCTAAACAAGGTATCCATATTCACATAAGTCTTGCTTACATCATCAAGATAATCGGTAGCTGTATATCTAAAACCAATTTCTGTACTAATTAATACGGTATTGCCTATCATCACTTTCATACCAGCACCTAAAGGAATCCCTACATTGACTAAACTATATATTTTTCGATCAGGATATTGACGCAAGCCTTGACCTTCGGTACTTAAAGGACGTAAATAAACTTTTTCATCAGCAGGTCCAATCGTATAAGGGTTATAATAAAAAATAGCTAAACCTGCGAATAGATAAGGTGAAAATTTAAATTCATCAAAATCAACTGGTAGCATATTAACTTCCAAGCCACCATTCACTTCAAACAAATTGGTTTGAAAGTTAAGGTTTCTATTTTTAATAGAAGGCGATTCTGAAGTACTGTCAGCACCATACAAACTAGCATACGTAACGCCAAAACGCATTCCCACATTAGGGTGCATGAAGTATTTATAGGTGAGCCCACCAGCTGCCCTATACCCTTCTTTAGGGAATAGTTTTTGTTGTAAATCGCCATAATAGCTTGATGTACCTCCAAATATTCCCACTTCATGATGCTTTTGAGCACCTGCAACCATAGGAAGTAATAGTAAAATTAGTAATCTTTTGAGCATAAAATTTATATACATAAAAAGTATGCGTAATATTACTATAAGTTTACGAATTATCATAACTATAATATATTTTTTTTTATAACTTATTTTTCAATCCCCCCTATTTCAATAAATATCGACATTTGGCAACTTAAAAAAATCTTTCCCAGGTTACATTCTGAATCAATTTACTACAAAAATTGATTTTTTTAGAAATGCATTTAACCATAAAATCGTTTTTTATAATATCAATTAGGAATTCTTCAGTTAAAAATAATTCATTACTTATTTTGACAAATAATAACTTATAGTATATTTGTTAAATTATTTTATAAAAAATATCAGACTGTGTCATACGAAAACAACAACGAAAGAAATAACGAGACATTATTTAGCAAAAGATTAAAAGCAGGTAAAATCAGAACTTACTTCTTTGATGTTCGTTCAACCAGAAGCAATGATTACTTTATTACTTTAACTGAAAGTAAAAAAAGATTTAATGAAGGTGGATACGAAAGACACAAAATCTTTTTATATAAAGAAGATTTCAATAAATTTTTAAAAGCATTAGGCGAAACCATCGATTATGTAAAAACAGACTTAATGCCTGATTTTGATTTTGATGCCTTTAATCATGAATACCCAGAAGGTGACGAAATGCCAAACACTTCAGAACCCATTGCTGAAATTGGAACTAACCATATACAGGATACTGACCATCCTATTAATAATAACCATGACACCAGTGTAGATACTTGGTAATCCTTTTCTTTCTCACTTGTTCATAATCTATTTCCTGATTGCTTTTATAAAGAATCAGGATTTTTTTTAGTCAAGTATTCATGGTACTTTTGCACACCTTTTTAGAACCCTTTATTATGATGAAAAATATCAGAAACTTTTGCATTATTGCACATATTGATCATGGCAAAAGCACCTTAGCTGACCGATTGCTCGAGCATACCAAAACAATCACCGAACGTCAAATGACCAATCAGGTATTGGATGATATGGATTTAGAACGCGAAAAAGGAATCACCATTAAAAGTCATGCCATTCAAATTAATTATCCATACAAAGGGGAAGAATATGTTTTTAATTTAATCGACACACCCGGTCATGTTGATTTTAGTTATGAAGTAAGTCGCGCCCTTGCTGCTTGTGAAGGTGCCTTATTACTGGTAGATGCTTCACAAGGCATACAAGCACAAACCATCTCCAATCTATATTTAGCGATTGAAAACAATCTTGAAATCATTCCGGTGATTAATAAAATAGATATGGAAGGCGCGATGATTCCTGAAGTAAAAGATCAAATTATAGAACTCATCGGTTGCAAAGAAGAAGACATTCTTTTGGCAAGCGGTAAAAGTGGTATAGGTATTGAAGAAATATTACACGCCATTATCGAACGTATTCCGGCTCCAAAAGGTGATTATGAAGCTCCTTTGCAGGCTTTGATTTTTGATAGTGTTTTTAATAGTTTCAGAGGAATCATTGTTTATTATCGAATATTTAATGGTGTATTAAGAAAAGGAGATAAAATTAAATTTTCGAACACAGGGCTTGAATATGAAGCTGATGAAGTAGGAATCTTGAAATTTGGATTAGAAGAAAAAAAAGAAGTAAAGGCTGGAGATGTAGGTTATATTATTACAGGTATCAAGGTAGCCAAAGAAGTTAAAGTGGGTGATACCATCACTAAAACCAACAATCCCTGTTTAGAATCAATCCATGGATTTGAAGATGTAAAACCCATGGTATTTGCAGGTATTTATCCTGTAGAAACTGATCAGTTTGAAGAGCTCAGAGGTTGTATGGAAAAGTTACAACTCAATGATGCTTCTCTGACCTTTGAATTAGAAACTTCACAAGCATTGGGATTTGGTTTCAGATGTGGCTTTTTAGGATTGCTGCATATGGAAATTATTCAGGAAAGACTTGAAAGAGAATTTAATCAAATGGTGATAACTACGGTTCCCAACGTAAGTTTTAAAGCCACTACCACAAAGGGTGAACTGATAACAGTAAACAACCCAACAGAGATGCCCGACCCAAGCAGACTTGAAGTGATTGAAGAGCCATTTATCAAAGCTCAAATAATTACTAAGCCTGAATATATTGGTAATATCATGACACTTTGTATTGGCAAAAGGGGCATGTTGATCAATCAGTCGTACCTAACTCCTACTCGTATTGAGTTAACCTTTGAAATGCCTTTAACAGAAATTGTATTTGATTTTTATGACAAACTTAAAAGTCAAACACGTGGTTATGCTTCTTTTGACTATCATCCGATTGATATGCGTCCTAGTGATATTGTAAAAATGGATATATTACTCAATGGAGATAAAGTAGATGCCTTGAGTGCTTTGATACATAGAGGACGTGCGCAAGAATTTGGCAGAAAGCTTTGTGAAAAATTGAAAGAACTCTTACCTCGTCAACAATTTCAAATTGCCATACAAGCCGCTATTGGTGCTAAAGTAGTATCGCGCGAAACCATCAGTGCCATGCGTAAAGATGTAACTGCTAAATGTTATGGTGGCGATATTAGTCGTAAACGAAAACTTTTAGATAAACAAAAAGAAGGCAAAAAAAGAATGCGTCAAATAGGTAATGTAGAAGTGCCACAAGAAGCATTTTTAGCAGTCTTAAAACTGGATGATTAGCACTTGTACAATTCTGTAAATTAATTGTAAAATTATATTCTTTAAACGTTTGACATATCGCTTTACCCTATATTCGCATCATTATAAACTAAAAAATAAAATTAAAAAAACATGAAAAACCTTAAATCTATTTTAATGGCTTCATTCCTAACTGTAGGAATTTTCTCAACTGCATTATTTACATCTTGTAATCAAGACAAATGCAAAGACACTGTTTGTAACAATGGTGGTACATGTAATGAAACTGATGGAAGTTGCAACTGTCCAGTGGGCTATGAAGGAAGTAACTGCGAAACATTATCAAGAACCAAGCTAATCGGAAGTTTTCTTTTAAATGGATCTGATAGTGATGGAGGTACATATACTGGATTAGTTACCACAACTTCTGTTTCAGGTGCTAGCAAAACAAAATTCATTTTAAACATACAAGGAGCTTTTATACTTACATGTACAATGTCTTCAGCAAGTTCATTTACAATTGACAATGCAACAATCGCTGGCTTCACTTATACTGGAAGTGGTACTTTTGTTGGTTCTACATTAACAATATCTATCACTGAAACTGATGGAATTGATACTGTAATATACTCTTTTAACGGTAACAAACAATAATTTTATAATTTAATCTATAAAAAAATCGCTTCCAAATTGGAAGCGATTTTTTTATATTATTAAAAAGTGAAATAATTCTATTTAAATACGCTTTCTTAAATCGGTCTTGTAATTTTAAATCTTAGCAGCCTTTTAGGAACAAAAAAACATTAAGGAAACACAAATTATAATGAGGAGAAAAATCTTGAGGTGAGAAAAATGCCAGTTATGTTCGCTATGGCGATTGTTAGCAGTAGTCTTTCAGTTATTAAATTTTACTGATTATAGGTTTTCCAGTTAATGAATCTATTCTATAGAAAATGTTTCTCTAAGTATAATCCTTATCTATCACACTTACCTTGTAACAATAAAGTACTATAATTTGACCACTGTCTATTCTTAGTATATTACTTTCTTACAGCAAATTTCATTCAAATGAGCATCAGTTTCTCCCGACAAATAATGTGGTTCTATATCTTAAGCGGTGAATTTATATTCGTCCCACTTTTTACATCTAATCTAACTAAAAATAATTTGTCTGTGTTGAATTCAACTCCAGTTTTTAATAAGATCCAATCATTAAGTTTAATTAATTGCTCATCTTTATTCCATTTATAAATATTATATATGCCTTCACAAATATCTACAATATAGCTTTTATAATTCCATTTATAAGAAATTTTCAAGTTCGAACTTTGATGATCAGAATTGTAAACAGAATTTCATATTAAGATTCCTCCTATATCTTGCTTAATTTCAACACTTTTATACCCTGTATCAAAACTTGATTATATTAGATTGATACACAAAATATATAGGGCAAAAATTATTACGATAATAAGTCCAATGTTTTCATTTTAAGTATACTGTTTACAGTAATGTTAGTTAATGCGCTCCTTTTTAACCAATATAAGATTCATAACTTTGCAAAGGTTGAACACGAGGCATACTATTCAAAGTTAAAAAAATATTCACAAAGGGCATGTATGTATATTGCTACAGTTTCGTGTTAGATAAACGGTAATATCTTTGTTCAATTACAATAATCAGTAGATCTTAAACTTATATTGCATTTTAAATTCTTTTTTATACTAAATCGGAATATTCTAACTTTGATTTAATTAAGGGAAAGTTTTATTTTTATAAAAATAAAACAATTTTAAAATTTACATTTGGTCGAATGTACTATTCGAAACAAAAAAATGAAGCTATTTTTAGTTTTAAAATAGCTTCAATTTTTACTATAATTAAATTCCTTATTTTTTCTGATCACTTAGGCTTTTTAATCCACCTTTTGTATTTCCTTTTGATTCATTTTCCTTTGTTTTGCTTTGATCACTCAATCCTTTTAAGCCCCCTTGTTTACCTTCTCCCTTTTTATTTTGATCTGACAATTGTTTTAGTCCTTTAGGCTCCACTTTCACAGGTTCAGTTTTCACTGGTTCAGTTTTAGTAGTAGTCTTAGTGGTAGTGGTTTTAGTCGTTGTTGACTTTGGTGCAGGAGCAGGTGCCTTCATTTTACCCATTTTCACTAAAATACTGTCTTTTTTCAATTGAGCAGCCTGCATAATTTGGGCATCACAGTTTGCTTTCATTTTATCAGTTTCTTCTTTCACTTTAGCTTCCACTTTAGCATCCATTTCTGCTTGTGTTGGTCCTTGAGGTGTGTTGTTGCATGAAGCAAACATGATGCCTGCAAGTGCAGGTATAATGATATATTTTAAATTATTCGTCATGATATATTTTATTTATTTTTAGGTTAATTAAATTAAAGAGCAGCATTCGCCATTTGTGCAGCGTTTACCAATGAGTCCGTTTTGTACTTTACTTCTGTTGCCATGCGTGTTTCGCATTCAGAAATGGCGGTTGCACTGGCTGCTTCAATTTTGCTGGCTGCCATTGAATCAACTTTTGCTTGAACTGCAGCGGGGTCCATGGCTTTTTCACCACAGGCATTGAGTAGGGCTACTAAACATAGTGCCGAGATAGATGTTAAGACTTTTTTCATTTTTTATATAATTTGTTCAAAAGTAATCATGTAAGGCTAATAATAAATGCTTAATATTTGAAACTAACAAAAATTTAAGTAAAACACTTGTATTTTGAAATAAAAAATGCCGATATCATTTATTGATATCGGCATTTAAAAACATTATTAAAAAATTAGAGTTTAGTTAATTTTATTTTCTCACTCTTAGCACCGTCATGAATGTCAATCAGATAATACCCAGCAGGGAACTCAGCAATATTAATAGCTGTTTCGGTTATGCCCTGCCCTATCTCAATAGTATTGTTGACAATAATTTGTCCTGTAACATTATAAATTGTGTATTGAATTGTTTTAGTTACATGACTATTCATAGCTAAGATATAATTTCCATCAGAAGGATTTGGATAAATTAAATATTTTTCTTGATCCATATCATTTACCCCTGAGGCTATGGCATTTTTTGTAATTAAATTGATATTGTCAATATAAAGATTATTTCCATTTTTATTGCTTCCTCTAAACTTTACAAATACTTTTTGACCTTTATAAGCTGATAAATCTACTTGATCTTTACGCCATTGATTTTGCAAAGAAGGAGAGAAAATGGTATTCATCATCCCAACAGTTGCTAAGTTAGCGCCCCATTTTTTATAATTTAAAGGTGCATAGTTATCATTACAAAATGGTGATACCCACATACTCAAGGTATCGGTTTCTGCAGGGCCATATGCATGAGCAATATCAAAGGTCAATAATACAGAATCCATAGATACATTGGTCAAATCAAACATAGGTGTTTCTAAATCGTCAATGGCATTTTTAGATTGATAGTTAAAGAAATCCATATAAGCTGCATGCGTATTACCAACATTAGCTCCAGACAAACAGAATATTTTTTGCCATTTTACATTATTATCATAATCCAACACTTTCCATCCATTGGGAGCAAACAAAGGTCCTTCAAAATCCTGTACCATAGCGGGCGGTGTAAATACAACAGGTGCCAATACGGTAGAAGTTGCCATCGAAGTATCGTTGTTGTTGTTGATATCACCGGTGGTATGTACCCATGTTTTTATGTTGTAAATACCTGCATTGAGCATATTGACAGTGGTTGTGAATGTATAAATAATAGAATCGCCGATATTAAGCGCTCCAGGTATTATTTCACTCACTACAGGTGCAGCATTCACTTGGTAATAAACAGGTAAATTCAATAAATTTTTCAAGCCTATATTTTTAATTTTAACTTTTACAGGTACATTACCATTTGCAGCACAAGCATACACATTGGTAAAAGGTAAAATAGTTTCTACATTATAGGCATCATCTAAGCAATTGATATCGCCGGGTAATTTTCTATAAGCAATACATTTTCTGCCATTGGCGCCATTTGTTGTTTCTAATGCTGCCACAGCAAAATAAAAGGTATCGGTTGTATTTACTCCTGTATTGATATAAAAATCGTTGGTCACAGAAGTTCCGATTTCTTCCATATATTTAGTCCCTAATTGGTAAATTTTATACCCATTTGCATTAGGCGTTGCATTCCATTTTAAATGAAAATTACTACCACATGCAGTATCTACTGTTAAACCAGTTGGGACACCCATCACAGAAAACAAGGTATCACTAATATCTAAAACACCACCTCGGTCAATACGCATAAGCATTTGCCCTGTGTTTAAACTTGCTGAAGGGGTCCAGTCATAATATCTTCTGTCACCAGGAATACTGGCCGCAACTACATTCCATGTGGCACCAGCATCAGATGAAATTTCTAATTTAAAGGTTCCTAAATTATTACCATAGGCATCCCATCTGACACGTTCAGCATATCCAGATGCAAATGACTCGCCTCCTTGTGGATAGGTAAGTGTTAAACTATCAGAAATAAATTCATAGGTTACTACAAATACTTGTGGACCTTGAGGCACATCAGTACCTGCAATATTAATTGTATAATTTCCACTTACCAATGAGTCAATGGTTACTTGTTCTACATTGTTAATTGAATCTGTATTTCGCACTGCTAAAGCACTCAAAGCACCTACATTAGGCGCATTGTTTAAAACCCATGGCTTATATACTGTATTGGCAGGACTTGAAACAGTCATATCTAAATTATTAACCAAAACAATTGAATTTCCCGGGCTTCCAGCTAAATCATGCCAATAACACATTACTTTCAATTGTCTTGTACCTGTAGGTATATTAATATTAAATGTTTTAGTACCTCCATTATTGACTGAATCAATCATAAACTGGTTACTGTTCATCACTTTAAACGCCCTTCTGGCATTGATTCTACCAAATCCATATATAAAATCAGGACCTCTGTTGCCAATATCATCAGCAGTGTTTAATAAAAGGGCTTTCATTAAGGCACTGCTGGGATCAGCCCCTGCATGGGTTTCTTTATAGGCTTGCCATAAACTTGCTAAAGTGCCTGCTACGCCTGGACAAGCCATCGAAGTACCTGTAAAATTATCATAGGTATTATCAGGTTGGGTAGAATTTACACTTGTACCTACTGCACAAATTTCTGGTTTGATTCTACCGTCTTCTGATGGGCCTCTGCTTGAAGAAGCAGCTATATCATCATCTTTTTCAACATTGCCCACTGCAATAACATTTTTACCCGCTTTATATCCACCTGTGATGGTAAAATAACCCTGGGCAACGCCACCACATGTAGTATTACCGCTATTACCTGCTGAATGAATACTGATTAATGATGGTTTTGAATTGATTAAATTATCTGCACTCACTGAGCTGTTATTATACCCATCGTTGCAACCTTGTCCAAGCGAATTAGAAGTAATACGAACACCTTGTGTATTATAATGTGTAGGTGCATTGCTTAGGTTTTGATAGTCATCATAGATATGCAAATCAGCTCCTTTGCCATTTCCTTTCATCACAGGGTCAAAATTTCCAGCACCGCCTACAATACCAGCAACGTGGTCGCAATGCGTGCCTCCCATACCCAAGTTTACCGGATGAAAAAACAAACGACCTTTAAAATCAATATGAGGGCCAATACCGCCATCGTCGCCCACTGCTACCGAAATGCCTTTGCCATCATAATGTAAACCAGTTGCATAGTCTGCATCAATATTGTTCATTCTATGATCTGTTCTACCTCGATCGTTTTCTAGCTTTCCAGGCGCATCGGTTGCTATAACAATTTTAACCCATGGAAGTTGCGCAATTGCTTCAATTTGCGATTCTTTAATTTGCACTTTTGCAATGGACTCACTTTGCCAAGCAATGAATGCATAATCATGCTTTTTGAGTTCGGAAATAACTTGTTCATTGCTAATATTTGCATAAGTATAAATTAATATCTCTACTTCATTGCCAGGTTTTTGAATCCAGTCTGGCAATGGTCTATCCATTAATTGCTTTGATAATTTATACTTTGCTTCATAAGGCAAAATACTTTTAATGCCATACTTGTTTAATTGATTTACATCGGTACTAGCTGGAATAGAAGCTATAAAAGCCCATCTTGGTATATAATCAAAAAACTGAATACCTGTTTCTTTGCTTATTTCATTTCTATCTTGTTGAGAGGTTGAAGCTGAAAATTGAACTAGGCAATACACTTGTTGATTGAATTGCGATGTTTGCCATTGATTAAAATTATCGATACGGCCTACATTCGCACTAGCTTGAATTTCACCAGATTTTAAATAAATTTTTTGAGCTTGTGCCTGAAAAGTTAAAAAAGCAACAAAGATTAGTAATGTTTTTTTCATTGAATGTTGTTTTGAAATCGAATAAAATTAAAGAATAATTTTGAAATAAATCAAATTGTTCGCTTAAAAGACTAATAAATTCAGCGAATAGTTGGTTTTTGCAGTTAAATTCATCACCAGTTAATGAGCAATACTTTATAATGTTAGGCTAACCAGGCCATTGCATTGTCAAATAGCATCATTTGCTTTACTTCATCAGCCAAATCTAGCGATTCGATGAGCGCACCAGGTATATGCTCACCCAATGGAAATGGATAATCACTTCCGCAACAAATTTTTTCATTTCCTATCGTTTGTTGCAATAAGTGAAATGCGTTTTCATCATGTACCAGACTATCTACCCAAAACTGACCTAAATAATTTCGTGGGTTATGAGGGTTGTCGATGGCACATAAATCAGGCCTTACGTTAAATCCATGTTCAATACGACCAATGGTGGCTGGGAAAGAACCTCCTCCATGGGCAAATGCAATTTTCAAGCCCGGAAAATGAGTTAAAACACCTCCAAAAATAATGCTGCAGATAGCGCGTGAAGTTTCTGCTGGCATACCTACTAACCAAGGAAGCCAATATTTCGACATCTCATTTTCACCCATCATATCCCATGGATGTATAAAAATACTACAATTGAGTTGTTGAGCAGCCTCCCAAAAAGGAAAAAAATATTTGTCGCTTAAATTGCGTTGATTGATATTGGAACCTATTTCAATCCCTGGCATTTTAAGTTCAGTAACCACACGTTCCATTTCACGAATGGCTATATCAATGTCTTGTAAAGGCACCGTACCTAAACCGATAAATTGTTTCGGATATAAATCGACACAAGTTGCAATGTGGTCATTAAAAAAACGAGATGTTTCAAGACCATGAGCAGGCTTGGCCCAGTAATTAAACAATACAGGTATGGTAGAAAGTACTTGAATGTCAACATGGGTGTTTGACATATCAATGATCCTGTCTTTTGGTTCCCAGCAATTGGATTCAATTTCTCGAAAAAATTTATCCCCTTTCATCATTTTTGCACAACAAGGTTTACCCTGCAAAGAGGATGAATGTGCATGTTCTAAATGTATAAAATCGCCATAACCAAATTTTTCAAACCAATTTGGAATCTTTTCAGGCATGATATGGGTGTGTATATCTATTTTTTTCAAACCTTTCAAATTATTGTTGAGGTACAATGATAACAAAAAAAATGCTTGTGAAAAAACCTTTCCTTTAGTTTCTAAGTATTATTGATCCAATCAATCAATACTATACAAATGTTGAACAGCTTTCAACGATTTTTCTTTTAATAAGGGGTTTAAAAAAATAAGACAATGACCAATAATCACTTAACCATTCAAATCAAAAAAGTCAGCAAGTACTTTCATAGATATATTATTTTTATCAGAAAGTTGTGAATTGATATAACTATAAAACTGTTCGTTGTTGAAATTATCAAGGTCTTTCAATTCTTTATTGTAACTTTTAAATGCCATATTCCAACTTTCAAATTGCCGTTTGTCAATATAGCCTTCCTGTATTTTTATCACATTATCATGTCGTGAATCAATCAGTATTTTATTAAATATTTCGAGGATGGCCTCCCGATTTCCTTCAATTATTTGAAAAAAATGTTTGTTGCAATACACCAGTATGCCCGTTATATGATCCTGACTATTGTTCTTATTTGAACTTTCTAAAATATTTTTGATATCCTCATATCTCAAACTATCACAACCTGTACTCACATAAGACAACTGGTAAATTTTTTCTTCATTCATGCTGTAAAAGTATTAGAAAAAAAGAATCCTAGATATTTTAATAAACAATATGTCATAAACATATGCAATACTCACGATAAAAGCAATTTGGGTCTTTATAAAAAATTCAACTTTGCGCAAGGAATAAGTGTAGCCTATAATATACGATTTACACGAATAAATGCATCAACATTGTCATACGAACATCGTATCCTATTACTCAGCTTTTACTTGCTTTTCGACTCGCTGGGTTTTTCCTTTTGATTGCTTCCTTTCTTGGTAAAAAACAATAATGTTTTTTCTTCATTTAAATCTGCAATCAAAGTTTCACCTTCCTGAACACCCAAATTTAAAATTTCTTCTGCTAAAGGATCTTCTAAATATTTTTGAATGGCCCGATGCAGGGGTCTGGCGCCAAACTGCTGGTCATAGCCTTTTTCAGATAAAAACGTTTTAGCTTTGTCTGTCAACTCAAGCATGAAGCCCAAAGTATTCAGCCTTTTCATAACATTCTTCATCACTAAGTCAATAATTTTATAAATATCTTCTTGTGTGAGAGAATTAAAAATAACCACATCATCAATTCTGTTTAAGAACTCGGGCGCAAAGGTTCTTTTCAAGGCTTTTTCGATCACTGCTTTACTGTTCTCTTCCGAACTTGCTGATTTTGTTGACGTGGCAAATCCCACACCATCTCCAAATTCCTTTAATTGACGAACCCCAATATTTGAAGTCATTATGATGATAGAATTTTTAAAATCAATTCTTCTTCCCATCCCATCAGTAAGTTGTCCATCATCAAGAACCTGTAATAAAATATTATAAATATCTGGATGTGCTTTTTCAATTTCATCTAACAAAATAATACTATAGGGTTTGCGTCTAACTTTTTCGGTTAGTTGTCCACCTTCTTCATAACCCACATATCCTGGAGGCGCTCCTATCAGTCTACTCACTGAAAACTTCTCCATATATTCACTCATATCGATACGAATAAGTGCGTCTTCACTATCAAACATATTTCGAGCCAATGCTCTTGCCAATTCAGTTTTACCTACCCCAGTTGGACCCAAAAATATAAATGAACCAATCGGTTTTTTGGGATCTTTCAATCCTACCCTATTACGTTGGATGGCTTTAACAACTTTGGCTATGGCGCTTTCCTGACCAATCACTACGCCTTGCAAATCTGTACCCATATTGCGTAACTTTTCGCTTTCGGCTGCTACCATTCGGTTTACCGGTATGCCCGTCATCATATGAATGACTTCAGCTATATGTTCTTCTGTAATAGGATATCTTTTACTTTTCACTTCTTCTTCCCAACTTACTTTGGCTGATTCCAGTTCTTCTTGCAATTTCTTTTCACTATCACGCAAAGCAGCCGCTTTTTCAAACAATTGACTTTTGACCACCTTGTTTTTTTCTACTTTAATATCTTCTATCTTTTGTTCCAATTCTAAAATATTTGCCGGCACATTGATATTTTTTAAATGTACCCGGGCTCCTACTTCATCCATCACATCAATCGCTTTATCTGGAAGCAGACGATCAGTAATATATCGATTACTTAGTTTTACACAAGCATCTATCGCTTCCTTATTATAACTCACATTGTGAAACTCTTCGTATTTGGCTTTGAGATTATCAAGAATGGTAATGGTATCTTCCACACTTGGTGGCTCGATGAGTACTTTTTGAAATCTTCTATCTAAGGCACCATCTTTTTCGATATGCATACGATATTCATCTAATGTTGAAGCTCCAATGCATTGTAGTTCGCCACGTGCAAGAGCCGGCTTGAATATATTAGATGCATCTAAAGAACCACTTGCTCCACCAGCACCAACGATCGTATGTATTTCATCGATAAATAATATGACGTCACGATTCTTTTCTAATTCATTCATGATGGCTTTCATGCGTTCTTCAAACTGTCCACGGTATTTGGTACCCGCTACAAGCGCTGCTAAATCAAGACTCACTACTCTTTTATCAAACAAGACCCTTGATACTTTACGTTGATAAATACGCAAAGCCAAACCTTCTACAATGGCCGTTTTACCTACACCTGGCTCGCCTATAAGGATTGGATTATTTTTTTTGCGACGTGATAATATTTGCGACACACGTTCAATTTCTGTTTCTCTGCCTACAATAGGGTCTAATTGTCCCATTTCAGCAAGACGTGTTATATCTCTCCCAAAGTTATCAAGTACTGGTGTTTTTGATTTTACAGTTGAAGAGGCAGGTTTACGTTGATATTGACCTCTATCTTCATCTTCGTCAAAGGATCCCATATCGTCTTTTAGTTCGTTTAAAATGTTAGGCGATGAGTTGCCTAATACTAATTCTAATTCATTTTTAAATAAATCGTAATCCACATTAAACTGATTGAGTATTTGACAAGCAACATTCTCTTTACTTTTTAAAATAGAAAGTACCAGATGTTCACTTTCTGCCAAAAAACTCTTTAATGCCTTAGCTTCCAGCACCGTAATCCGAATTACCTTTTCGGCTTGTTTGGTTAAAGGTAAACTATTGATATTTTGCACATTTTTATTGATTCCCTTATTCTTGATTACTTTTTCAAGTTCTCTTCTAAGATCGATCATATCGACTTTCAGGTTTTGAAGTATTTTAATACCCAGGCCTTGTCCGTCACGTATCATACCAAGTAGCAAATGTTCTGTACCTATAAAATCGTTTCCTAATCTTAATGCTTCTTCTCTACTAAACGAAATAATTTCTTTTACTTTTGCCGAAAATTGTGAATCCATATCTTGTTTTAATTTAACAAATTTAAGAATTATTTTTACTTTTAAAAAATCTAATCTTTATACCTATGTTTTACAAAATAGATACCAAAGAAAATTTTGACATTATTACGCCACAAATGTCTCAATTTAATTACAATATGGCAGAAGAGTTAATAACACTGTGTGCGCAACTGCAAATAAATGACAAAAGTGCAATCATTGATTTCACAATGGTGGAAGGGATAGATGAAAAGTCGATAAAAGCACTTGAACATCTTCATGAACAATTTTACAGCAATAATGTATCACTGGCTTTTTGCCATTTGACAAGCAATATAAAACCATTATTATCGGCTGATTTGAATATCACTCCCACCTTGATAGAAGCGATTGACCTAATCAGTATGGAAGGGTTAGAAAGGGAATTGATGGGGGAATAATACTCATGGACTGTAAACGAATTATTTAAACTTTGACCTTGAAACGATTCAAGGGAAGGTATATAAAATGCTATACTTCTTTAAAACAGTTATTTTACAAATTGGCAATTGAATGAATTGAAATTCATATGATATCATCTGTTTTTAAATCCGTTATCATTATTTTAGATAAAACAGGCATTCAAGGGTATTTGGGTAGAAAAAAGTAAAACGTAAAACTATTTTCTTTTCTTTTCACGCTCCTCGTGTTCAACGTACTTTTCTACTTCTTTTAATATTTTCCCTGTTTTGCTTATCATATAGTTTTCTCCTTTCAATGATATCATTGCTTGTTGATCGCGATTAAAACTCATCGCTGCATCATATTGAAGGGCAATCACTTCTTGTCCTTTTTCAGATATATAACCAAATTTATTGTTTAGAGAAACTACTGCTAATCCCATCGAGAAATCTTGTGCCAAGTCATATTTCAACGGTATTGTTACATCTCCTCTAAGGTTAATAAAGCCCCATTTGCCATTTTTTTGCACCCTTGCCTTGCCTTCATGAAAGGTATAGGCTTCATCATAAATGGGTTGAATAATCCAATCTGCCTTTTTATTAATATAACCATATTTGCCTCCAAATTTTACACAAGCCAAGCCATCAACAAAAGCAGCGGCATCTTCATATTGTAAAGGAATGATTTCTTTACCTGTTTGGTCAATATAACCTCTTTTATTGTTCGCCATCACCAATGCGATACCATCGCTAAATTCACTACCTGCTTGATAATTTGGGTTTACAATAATTTCATTTTTTTGATTTTTGTACCCTACTTTACTTTGATGATAAAAGCGTGTTAAGGTCTGCCCTTGCGAAACAAGAGCCATTGATGATATAAAAACAACAAACATGGTTTTTTTCATAATAAATGATTTTATGGATATGTTAATGACAGCTATTTAATTAAATACGTTTGTAAAAATAACAAAAATTAAAAAAAGAGTGCATAATAGTTTTTTATTTATTTGAAGATTGCATATTTGTGAACTATTTTTGTAGGATATATTTGTGAACTTATGCTTCTATTAGAAATTCAAAACACCCCTTTTAACTATGCACCGGTTGCCATACAATTGATATTGGCTATTGGCTTTGTAGGTATCATGATGGCGGCTACTCATTTTTTAGGGCCCAAAAGAAAAACAAGTGATAAACTTGAAAATTTCGAATGTGGTATTGAACAAGAAGGCAATGCCCGTCAACCCCTTGCAGTAAAGTATTTCTTAGTAGCCATTCTCTTTGTACTTTTTGATGTTGAAGTTATTTTCTTTTATCCCTATGCAATCAATTTTAGAGAATTGGGTTGGAATGGATTCATAGCAGTGGCCATGTTTGTAGGATTTTTCATCGTAGGATTTACGTATATCATCAAAAAAGGCGCTTTGCAATGGGAAGATTAATACCTATTTTATAAGAAAAGCCCCTAAAACATAAAAAAACAATCGACTGATTTATACAAAATAATTAGAAACAAATGAGACCCGTAACACATAATACAAAAATCAAAATGGTAGAACCACCTGCTGGATATGCAGGAGAAGGTTTTTTCTCAATGAAAATGAGTGAAGCTGTGGGATTGGCAAGAAGTAATTCAATTTGGCCATTACCTTTTGCCACCTCTTGTTGTGGCATTGAATTTATGGCTACGATGGCTGCCCATTATGACTTAGCCCGATTTGGTGCCGAAAGATTGAGTTTTAGCCCCCGTCAGTGCGATTTGATTATGGTCATGGGGACTATTGCGAAGAAAATGGCGCCAATTTTACGTCAAGTGTATTTGCAGATGGCAGAACCACGTTGGGTAATGGCTGTAGGGGCTTGTGCTTGTAGCGGTGGCATTTTTGATTCATATTCCGTATTGCAAGGCATTGATCAGGTAATTCCTGTAGATGTATATGTACCTGGATGCCCTCCTCGACCTGAAGCGATTATTGATGGATTTATGAAAATACAAGATTTGGTAAAAAGTGAAGACATTAGACGACGTGAAAGCGATGAATACAAAGCCTTATTAAACAGCTATGGCATTCAATAAAAAAATGTTGAACATCTTTTCAAACTTCAATCATTAATAAATATTTTAACCCTTGTACCTAAAATAATGACGAACGAGCAAATAAAACAACAACTGATAGACAAATTTGGCGACTTGGTTTACCATTTTGAAGAGCCTTATGGTATGTTGACATTTGAAACAGCAACAGACAATAACTTAAAAGTGTTGACTTTTTTGCATGATGATGCCCAAATGGGTTTTCACTTTCTCAATGATTTGACTGCAGTACATTATCCTGATAATAAAGATAAAGAATTGGCAGTGGTGTATATGTTGCAAAATATAACGTTGGGCTTGCGTATTCGTTTTAAAGTATTTGTTCCTATTGACAAACCAGATGTTTTTACTGCCACAAGTGTGTTTGCTACAGCAAATTGGTTAGAAAGAGAAGCGTATGATTTTTTTGGGATCAATTTTGTAGGTCATCCAAACTTAATCAGAATTATGAATGTAGAAGAAATGGATTATTTCCCACTTCGAAAAGAATATAAATTGGAAGAACAAACAAGAACTGATAAGGATGATGATATGTTTGGGAGGTAAGGGGTTAGGAGTAAGGGGTTAGAGTAATGAGAGATAAGAGATAAGAGATGTGAGATATGAGATTAGGGATTGTTCGTTTTAATAAAAAAATTGGAATATAATAAAGCAAATGAGTCAGAAACAAAATATACAATTACCAGAAGGTGGATTGGGTAAGCAAACAACAACCCTTAATTTAGGGCCTACACATCCTGCTACACATGGCGTGTTTCAAAACATTTTAGAAATGGATGGCGAACGCATTGTGGATGCTGTACCTACCATTGGTTTTATACATAGAGCCTTTGAAAAAATTGCAGAAAGAAGACCTTACTATCAAATCACACCACTGACCGATCGATTAAATTATTGCTCTTCTCCTATCAATAATATGGGTTGGCACATGACCGTTGAAAAACTGATTGGGGCAAAACTTCCAAAAAGGGTTGAATATTTACGAATCATCATCATGGAATTGGCGCGTATTGCTGACCATTTAGTATGCAATTCAGTAATAGGTGTTGACACCGGTGCTTTTACTGGATTTATTTATGTATTTGAATTCAGAGAAAAAATTTATGAAATATTTGAAGAGGTTTGTGGATCCCGACTGACTACCAATATAGGTCGAATAGGTGGTTTTGAAAGAAACTTTTCGGATCTTTCTTTCCAACGCATCAATCAATTTTTAAAAGATTTTCCGAAGGCCATGAAAGAATTTGAAACCTTGTTTAACAGAAACAGGATTTTCATGGAAAGAACCATGGGTGTGGGTGGCATCGAAGCATCAAGAGCATTGAACTATGGGTTTACAGGTCCAAACCTCAGGGCTACAGGCATCGATTATGATATCAGAACTGCACATCCTTACAGCAGTTACGAAGATTTTGATTTTTCGATACCCGTAGGAACAACAGGTGATGTGTATGATCGATTTTTAGTAAGAAATGAAGAAATATGGCAAAGTGTTAGATTGATCCAACAAGCAATGGATAAAATAAAAGGTTTAGATCCAAGCATTTTTCATGCTGATTTACCTGATTTTTACCTACCTGAAAAAGAAGATGTTTACACCAAAATGGAAGCCTTAATCTATCATTTTAAAATTGTAATGGGCGAAACCGACCTGCCAGTAGGAGAAGTATACAATTCAATTGAGGGTGGTAATGGCGAGTTGGGATTTTATTTGATCAGCGATGGAGGTCGTACCCCCTATCGCTTACACTTTAGACGACCATGCTTTATTTATTACCAGGCCTACCCAGAAATCGTGAAAGGCAGTATGCTCAGCGATGCTGTGGTTACCATGAGTAGCCTCAACCTGATTGCTGGCGAAATAGACGCTTAATTAAACACAGAATTATTAAAAAAAATTAAATAAGAAACAATGGCATTTTCGCAAGATATCGTACATAAAATCAACGCATTAACCCAAAAATACCCTCAAGGGAAACAAAAAAGTGCTTTGATCCCTGTTTTGCATCTGATACAAGAAACAGGTAATAACTCATTGAGCATAGAACAGATGGATGAGGTCGCTTCCTTGCTTCAAATATCTCCCATTGAAGTATATGAAGTAGCCACTTTTTATACCATGTTTAATCTAAAACCTGTGGGTAAGTATGTACTGGAAGTTTGTCAAACAGGACCATGTATGCTCAACGGTAGCGATGAAATCATTGAATACATTAAACAGAAACTCAATATAAAAAATGGTGAAACTACCCCAGATGGCTTATTTACTTTAAAAACAGCCGAATGTTTAGGCGCTTGTGGCTACGCACCCATGATGCAATTGGGCAAAACCTATAAGGAGTTTTTAACCCCACAAAAAATAGATGAAATACTTGAGTCATGTAGAAATGCAGCAAACTAAGTCTACAATTACAATAGTATAGTTATTATTTCACGATTTTCAACTCATCGATCACCCATTTTGCCTCCCCAAACTTTTCGATAATAAATAAGGTATATCGAATATCAAGGGTGATGTTTCTACATAAGTTGGGATCAAATAAGACATCACTCATGGTGCCTTCCCAAATACGATCAAAATTAGTACCGATTAACTCACCTTGTGCATTGAGTACAGGACTACCCGAATTACCACCAGTAGTATGGTTTGAAGCTAAAAATGCCAATGGCACAGTTTTATTCCCTTTTTCAACAATAGCATATTGTCCATAATCTTTATTTTCGTGAAGCTTCAATAATTTTTCTGGCAAAGTAAATTCCTCTTTCAAATTATTGTGTTTACGTACTGCACCATCTAAGGTGGTATAATAAGTGTAAATCATGCCATCTTGTGGTTTTACCCCCTCTACTTTGCCATATGTAAGCCTCAGGGTAGAATTTGCATCAGGGTAAAATTGTTTACCTTGATTATACTCTTTAAGAGCTAATATATATGTACTATAATAGGCATTGAGTTGTAATAATTGTTGTTTAAGAAATACCATATTGGCTTTTTGTACACTGTCATAATAATGATAGGTTTGGTAAGCAGGGTCTTGTAGAATTAATAATTTGATATCTTCTTTTTGTTCAACACTGATGAGTTTATTAAATTTTTCAATTGAACTGATAAATGAATTTTCATAAATGTTTGCAATGGTAGAAACACTTATCCAAGGTTCGCTGGCAATATCACTTGCATATATTTCATAAAGCTTTTGGGTAATTTTATAATCTGTATTTTTATTGATTGATTTGTAAAATGCATTCATCTCTTTTTGATAGATCACTAAACTGTCTAAACTTTTTAGGGTATCGATGGCTTGCAATATTTTGGTATATATAACTCCTTTTTTGATAAGCTCACTCGACCAAATTGCCTCATTAATATATTCGTTTAGCTTAATAGATTGTTCATGTTTTTTGTAATTTGCTTGTATATCTAAAAGAAGATGCTGGTATTTAGCAGTTCGATTTGCATCTGCCTTTACCCAATTCATAAATTGGGTTTCTTCCCTTTTTTTCTTTTCAATGGCATTATTAATTTTTAAACCCAGCAACTCTCCTTTCCATTTTTTATAATAATTTGCTATGCCAGATTGCTTACTTGCATATTTGATAAACGTTTCTTCACTTGCTTTCATATCAGCGTCCATGATGGCTAGTTTCGCTTCACGCAGTTTAATACGGGCAGGATCTAATACTTGCATCACCTGGGCTACCCCATCACTGCTAAGGTATTCAGTAGTTCGTCCAGGAAAACCATATACCATCGTAAAATCATTTTCTTTAATCCCTTTTATATTGATTGCAAACGATTTTTTAGGTTTGTATGGGATATTCTCCTTGGAAAAAGATGATGGCTTATTGTCTTTATTAGCATAGATACGAAACAATCCAAAATCACCTGTATGACGTGGCCATGCCCAATTATCAGTATCGCCCCCAAACTTGCCAATGCCATTGGGAGGAAAACCCACTAATCGAATGTCCGTAAATTTCTCCATCAAAAATAAATAGTATTCATTGTCGTAATAAAAGGATTTTACCTGGGTGGTATAACCGGTATTTTTTGTGGCTTCTTTTTCTATCTGCTCAATATTCTCCAGTATTTTTTTATTTTTTTCTGTTTCATTCATGGTACTCACAACCCCTGCTTTTACTTTTTGACTTACATCTTGTATATCAACGATAAAAGTGACGGTGAGCCCAGGACAAGGCAATTCTTCATCTTTGTTTTTTGCCCAAAAACCTTGCAATAAATAGTTGTTTTGTAAGCTACTTAAGCCTTGTACGGTACCATAACCACAATGATGATTGGTAAGTACCAATCCTTGCTCCGAAATGACTTCACCCGTGCAACCTCCCCCAAATATCACCACGGCATCTTTTAAACTTCCATTATTGACATCATAAATATCGCGGGCTGTAATTTTTAGCCCCATCGACTTCATTTCTTTTTCATTCATTTTTTCGAGCAAAAAAGGAAGCCACATTCCTTCTTTGGCCGATACAGACACTGTGTATAAAAAAAGAAGCGTAAAAAATAGTTTTGCTTTCATGTTCACATTATTTTCGTTGAGTTCAAAAGTAAATTAAACTCTACAAAAATTCCAATGTTTATAGAACCGAATATCAGAAATCATCGTCTTAGCGACGGAATACAGAAAAAAGGATGGATAGAGGTTGTATGTGGTTCTATGTTTAGTGGCAAAACCGAAGAGCTGATCAGAAGACTAAAAAGGGCACAAATCGCTCATTTGAAAGTAGAAATATTTAAACCAGCCATTGATATTCGATATGATGTAAATGATATTGTGTCTCACAACGAAAACAGAATTACAAGCACACCGGTTGAAAATTCACAACAAATATTGTTATTAACCCAGGATGTAGACGTTGTGGGGATTGATGAAGCCCAGTTTTTTGACAATGAAATGCCGCAGGTTGCTGAAACATTGGCATTAAAAGGTATTCGTGTGATAGTGGCGGGTTTGGATATGGACTTTTTGGGTCGACCTTTTGGCCCTATCCCACAGGTACTGGCAATGGCTGATTATGTTACAAAACTTCATGCCATCTGTATGGTATGTGGCGATATTGCAAGTTTCAGTTATCGTAAAACAGTGTCGGATGCCACTGTATTATTGGGAGAAAAAGAAGTGTATGAACCAAGATGTAGAGCTTGTTATCATTCGAAAGATTAAGGTGTACTTGAACAAAAGATTTTGAGGCCGGTAAAATAAATATCAGCTATGGGTACTATCATTAGTCTTTTGCTGAATGTATTCAAAATTGATTCCCCATTAAAACTGCAGCAAACACAAGTATTAGTTTGGTTTTATTCATCGCTTTTTTTCTAAATATATTAATCGCAATTTATTGCCTATACACATTTTAATTCAGCTTTTTGTACTTGAAAAATCTAACTTCTTTCGTTGATATTCCTATATCGTTTATGTAAAGACAGAATTATAAACCTGATCAAACACTTATCTTCAAGGCATCATTAACTCTTGTGTTGAATACAGGCACAAAATCTGATTTTAAACTTCATTATTTTAAACAAACGTTTTAACTTGCATCGATTTAATATTCATATTTATCAATATAAAATGAATATCGTTTCATCATTTAAAAAATGTACATATGGCACTTGACAAAAACCAACTCGCACAACGCATTGCAAAAGAACTGCAAGACGGATTTTATGTAAATTTAGGTATTGGAATACCTACCTTAGTAGCCAACTACATACCTGAAGGCATGGAAGTAGTGTTGCAAAGTGAAAATGGATTGCTGGGTATGGGGCCTTTTCCATTTGAAGGTGAAGCAGATGCAGACCTTATTAATGCAGGGAAACAAACAATCACAACGGTAGCTGGTTCAGCCTTTTTTGACAGTGCAGTAAGTTTTGGCATGATACGCGCAGGTAAAGTTGACCTCACTGTATTAGGTGCCATGGAAGTAGCCGAAAATGGTGATATCGCCAATTGGAAGGTACCTGGCAAAATGGTGAAAGGTATGGGAGGTGCAATGGATTTAGTGGCAAGTGCAAAAAATATCATTGTAGCCATGCAACATACTGACAAAGCGGGTAATTCAAAATTGTTACCTGCCTGTACTTTGCCCATTACTGGCTTGAAATGTGTCAAAAAAATTGTTTCTGATTTGGGGGTATTTAATATTACTGAAAATGGTTTTGAATGTATTGAATATGCGCCTGGTGTAAGTATAGAAGAAATTAAGCAAAAAACTGCTGGCAAATTAACTATAGCTCATGATGTAAAAGAAATGACTTTTTAAAAGGACTTTCTAGTTTACAAATTTCGTCCATTCTCTTCCTATAAGAAGAACATATTATTATTTTATCATATACATATTAAATTAATTTATATTAAATTAAGTATAATTAAAGGGTATCCATTGCCTATATTTGTTAATGAGATTCTGTTGGCATGAATGTTGAGTCGCAACCTTGATTGATTTTCAACAAAGTCATAAAATAGCTTATTTAAATAAATATTTTATGAGATATACAGCTACCGTTTTTTTATTCTTTATTTTATTGACTTCTTCACAAATTAAAGCACAATGTGATATAAATGATGTGACACAAGTAAATATTCAATCATTAACACCTGTCACAGCAACATGTATTTCAAATGGTAAAATTGTTGTACAAGTTGACACCAACACCGGAGGTGGTGCCTATGTATATGAGATTATTGCCGGACCTGCCTTGCGTTTACCTCAAAGTCAAGCAACTTTTTCTACACTCCCAGCAGGCGACTATGTGGTGAGGGTTACAGGTTGTAATGGTAGTGTGCATGAAGCATCAACTACGGTTACTAGCAGTTATGTCGATTTTCAGGATTTTGTTTCATTAAATTACACCCCTTTGCAATTTCCAACCGCTTGTAGCAACGATACCTTATACAGCATTAGTGTGCAACTACAACTGTATAGCGAATCACAATTCAACGCACTCAGCCGACCTCTAAAATGGCAGGCAAGCCAAAATGCGAACCCGTATACTGGCTTCAATGGAATACCCTTTCATGACTTTAATAGCATTGATACATTTTATGCAGCCAATCAAAATAATAGTGGTATAGGTATCATAGCCGATACTATACAAGTACACCAATTTGGCGACTGGTATATTCGTGTTACGGACTCCTGCGACAACTATTTCACCTATATGATTTCCCTTTCGCCACCACCTGTATTACCCATTTATCATACTTCCTTCGAATTAGTAACGTTATATGGCAGTCGTATAGGTCAAAACGGTGTCGTATGGGATGTTGCGGTAAAAGATTCAATGAACAATACTTACTTTTCTACCTGGATCAATGACTTCCCCCTTGCCATTGGATACAATGGATGTGCAACTTTTAAAAACTATACCAACTCAGCTACTTGTACAGGTCTACTTTATAACGATCCATTATATGACCATATCGATTTTAACACCATTAATGGACCTTTTACAATAACCTTATTGAATGCAAACAATGCCTTAGATACTTTAGCAAAAAATATAAAAATTGACAAAGTACGTGTTGGGGGAAAAAGCGGTGATAATAATTCTGTAAGTTCAGAACTATGTCATATTCCTAATCACTTAGGCGATACAGTTGGCGGTACCCAAGCCATTCCATACAATATACCTTTGCGAATGTTGGTAAAAGACAAATGCGATATCACCAAAGAATATTATTACCCAGCCATTTTACCTGATCAGATGCAGTTAAGTATGACAACCTATCAAGGCTGTATTGATACAGTATCATGCGATACTTGTGCCCGATACAATAGTTTGGTTAATCATAAAAACAGCAAACTGGATATCAACTTTTTTGGCGGATCTGTTTTAACGGGTTCTCCAGGAGCGCCTTATGAAAACAATACTTCACATGACCATTTCCCATTGGTTATTTACAAACTTGATACCCTAACAAATACATTGTTGGACTCCTTTATCATCGGGTTACTTATTGATACAAATGGTAATTTTGTTGATTCACACTTTAATGCAAAAAGCGACAATGGAAACTATCGAAGAATTATCAGTGAGGCCGGCAAATATTGTTACCATTATTATGACTCCTGTGGCATTTATATAGAAGATTACAATGGTGTGTTTGGTAATAACATTATACATCAACCCAACAGTTATGGATACGAAAGTTATTTCTGCAATTCATCAATTGAACCTGACAGCTTAAATTTTAAAAGACGAAACCCACTGGCATATATCGATTCATTAACTTCGGGTAGTACTGTCAAATTACGTGTCAAAACATTTAGCGGTCATGATGATACCCTTACCTATACGATACCTGACTTTGGCGCTTCTTATTGCTCAAATACAGCTGTTGTACAAAATCCCATTGAATTTGAAGTGGAAACATTTGTCCAATCATCTTGTGCATCCACTTATCGTGTAGAAATAAAACATAATTCTGAAAATGTAATATGGCTTCACAACAACTATGCCTCTAACAATCCTGAATTAGATTGTTTATACAGATATGACACTATTGACAATGTGGTATTTAGAAGGAGTATGATGGTAGTAGATGGCCCTACATCAACAGGTCCTTATCCATTTCCGGTAACTTATGCAAATTGTGGCAACCCATGTGACTTTGGGAATCCTTCCTACTCTATTGGAAATGACTATTTTTTCTTTGTTATTGATACAGTGAATTATCAATACAATCAATTCGGATGTGGTTCTGACAATTGTGGAAATAATGGCTATGTGTCAGGAGACGAGAATGGTTATTTGAATGGAGATTATAGAAGCAGACGATTGCAGGCAGGCAACTACAAAGTAAAATACGACAAAAAAATATACCTGAATACTTGTACTTATACCCTTGAAAGCGACACCTTGAGTTTTGCAATCTTAGATAATACACCCCCACCTTTTAGTTATGATGAAAGTATTGGTATCGACTCAAGTTGTTATGGCAAAAAATTTGTTTTATCGACCTGTAATCAAAGTGGTGTATTGCCTACAAAGTGGTGGACAGAACTCACAACAGCCCCAGATGTATATGTTCAAAAGCCTCAACAGACTATGCAGTATCTGTTCAATTTATTAAAAATGAATTATACATTGGCTAAAGAAAATGCAAGTGATTTAGATTCCATCATTTATTATTATCTGCAAAACCAAAATAATGACAATGCCTTTTTAATCAGCAAACTCGCTGATGTAAATACAAATTTTAATATCAACACAACCACTATCCAAATTTTAGCTGGAGATACATCTATACAATTGCCGCTTAAAAGTAAAGTATTTGGAAATAATGAGTTATGCAATGGTAACGATATAAAATACAACGATTTCCTAATTTCAGACAGTTTACTGGTACTTGAATTATCAAATGGCCTATTGAAAGATACTTTTTATTATTCAAATGGATTTTCTTCATTTACCAATATCTTCAATTTTGCCCAAAACTCAACTGGTATTGGGGAAGAGAACATACTCGATACCGCAAATCATTCTTTGCAAACATTACGAACAGCAATTTTAGCTTATGCTGTTTATTTTAATAGCAATGTTGGCATTGATAGTTTTATATACCATTTGCTACCAATGCCTAAAAATGAGCACCAGTCATTCTTACAATTCAATCAAAATCCTTTGTTTGACAACCTGCTGAATAATGACCAATTGGCCACAGGCTGCTATCAGTGGAACCTTTATACTGTAAGCCCATATACCTGTACTGATACAATTGTGAGCAGTCATAGTCATTGTATACAAACCAATAGCAAACTTAAACTGGGTAATTCGAATGCAGTAATATGTCAAAATGGAGATAAAAAAATTGTGTTGTCAGCATTAGGTGGCACACCCACCTACTATTTCCAATATAAAAAGCTTGGTGGTGTAGACACCTTTAGCAATTTAATGTCAGACACCCTGATTATACTCGACCCTGGCGCACAAGCAGGTGAAGAATTTGCATTGAGGGTGGTAGATAGTTGCGGTAGTAGTTATACCAGCTACTCCTCTCTTTCACAGTTTACAGGCACCTTTTATATCAGTCCTGACAGTGCATGTATTGGTGCCAAATCAGGCAGTATACGTACCATGAAAGTTCCACAAACCCTTTATACCTGGTATAAAGATGGAGTACCACTGGCATCAGATAGCAATATTTATTTATTCAATAGTCCTTTTACGGTTGCAGATACAGGCGACTATACTTTGTATATTAATTTTTTAGACAGTTGTGTGGTTGACAGCACCTCCATTCATATCAATGGCAGTATGTGTAGTTACATACCCCTACCTATCTCATTATTGTCGTTTGAAGCCTCTACGAATCATTGTGTGACACAGATCAATTGGGAAGTAACAAATAGTCATGAAGGTGCCCTGTATACAATACAACAATCCTTAGATGGCAATACATTTACATCCATTGGAAGTTTGGAAGCCGTTGAACAACAAAATTCCTATGTTTATCGGGTAAATGATTTTCATGCCATTTCGTATTACCGTTTACAAATCACGGATAGGGATAATCAAGTGAGTTATTCTAAAACAATACGGGTAAATACTGACTGTGGTGCACATAATAATGATCTCATTGTGTTTCCAAACCCAACAGAAGATGCTCTTCAAATAACATGGACATCAACAGAAACGGAAGATGTGTCATTTATACTCAGTGACTATACAGGAAAAACTTTATGGAAGCAAACCCGCTCATTTACTGAAGGGAAACAAACAATGCCTCTAACATTGCAAGGATTTGCAACTGGAAGTTATTTATTACAAATAAAAATGGCTGATGACTCGTATTTTATCAAGGTGATTAAAAAATAAAATCAATAGACTTTTTAGCATTTTTTGCTTACACAACTAAAAGAACTGAAAAATCTGGGTTCAGGTGAAAAGCGGTTAATGACAAAAAAGCTTTGCAAGTTGTAAAAACAAGGCATAAAATTCATCATTTTATGAGATTTTGAGGGCTCTTATTTCGTTTTTAAGCTTAAGTTAGTTACTTTTGCGCCCTTTTAAAAAATACAAACAATTTTACTATGAGTTATTTATTTTACTTAGTCCCTCTTTTTGGCGTTATTGCCTTACTGTACACCTTTATACAAAGTGCTTGGGTGAGCAAACAACCAGCCGGAAACGACCGCATGAAAGAAATAGCGGGTTATATCGCAGATGGCGCAATGGCATTTTTAAAAGCTGAATACAAAGTGATGAGTTATTTTGTAATCATTGCCGCTTTATTATTAGGCTTTATGGGCTTTACTGATAAAAATAGTCATTGGACTATTGCCTTGGCTTTTATTGCAGGTGCTTTTTTCAGTGCATTAGCTGGTTTTTTGGGAATGCGAATCGCTACCAAATCAAATGTACGCACAGCTGAGGCAGCACGTACATCTTTAGCCAAAGCCTTAAAAGTTTCCTTTACAGGAGGTTCTGTAATGGGAATGGGTGTTGCTGGTTTGGCGGTACTAGGATTGGGCTCTATGTTTGTTTTGCTCTATATGAGCTTTGTAGGTGATTATACCATTGGAAGTCCAGAATATACACATGCTTTATCAAAAGCCATTGAAGTATTAACTGGGTTCTCTTTAGGTGCCGAATCTATTGCATTATTTGCTCGTGTGGGTGGAGGTATTTATACCAAAGCTGCGGATGTGGGTGCTGATTTAGTAGGTAAAGTAGAAGCTGGTATACCAGAAGACGATCCGCGAAACCCTGCTACCATTGCAGATAATGTGGGTGACAATGTGGGTGATGTAGCCGGTATGGGTGCCGATTTATTTGGATCATATGTTGCTACCGTTTTAGCTACCATGGTATTAGGTAAAGAAACTTTAAGTGTGGGCGATCAATTTGGTGGTCTTGCACCTATTTTATTACCGATGTTGATTGCTGGTGTGGGTATCATCCTTTCTATTATTGGTACTTTCTTTGTACGTATTTCTGAAAGTGCTGGATTGAGTACAACAAAAGTGCAAAATGCTTTAAATATGGGTAACTATGGCTCTATTGTTTTAACAGCCATTGTATGTTACTTTTTGACATCTTATATTTTGCCCGAAAATATGGAATTACGTGGTTTTAAATTTACCAATACAGGTGTTTTCTTTTCTATTATAGTAGGTCTTGCTGTTGGTACCTTAATGAGTATTATTACAGAATATTATACAGCCATGGGCAAACGACCTGTGTTGAGTATTGTACGTCAAAGTGCTACAGGGCATGCAACTAATATCATTGGCGGTTTGGCTATGGGTATGGAATCAACTTTCTTACCTATGATTGTATTGGCTGCAGGTATTTATGGCTCTTACCACTTTGCAGGCTTGTATGGTGTAGCTATTGCGGCTGCGGGTATGATGGCAACTACTGCGATGCAATTAGCTATTGATGCATTTGGACCTATTGCTGACAATGCAGGGGGTATTGCTGAAATGAGCGAATTGCCTGCTGATGTACGTGAAAAAACAGATATTTTAGATGCTGTAGGAAATACGACTGCTGCCACTGGTAAAGGTTTTGCCATTGCATCTGCCGCACTTACTGCATTGGCATTATTTGCTGCTTTCGTTGGCATTTCTGGTATTGATGGTATTGATATTTACAATGCCCCTGTATTAGCAGGTTTATTTGTAGGTGCTATGATTCCTTTCATCTTTTCATCACTTGCTATAAGAGCTGTGGGTGAAGCAGCGATGGCGATGGTAGAGGAAGTACGTAGACAATTTCGTGAAATTCCAGGTATCATGGAAGGAACTGGCAAACCACAATACGATAAATGTGTGGCTATATCAACAGAAGCTTCTATCAAGAAAATGATGTTGCCAGGTGCTATTGCGATTGTTTCTCCATTGATAATTGGTTTCTTATTAGGACCTGAAGTATTGGGTGGATTTTTAGCAGGTGCTACGGTAAGTGGTGTATTGATGGGAATGTTTCAAAATAACGCAGGGGGTGCCTGGGATAATGCGAAAAAATCATTTGAAAAAGGGGTTGAAATCAATGGCAAAATGGAATACAAAAAGTCTGAGCCACATAAAGCTTCCGTTACAGGCGATACGGTAGGTGATCCATTTAAAGATACTTCTGGTCCATCTATGAATATTTTAATCAAATTGATGTCTATTGTTTCGTTGGTGATAGCACCTACATTGAGTGGTATGTTTCACGATCAAATACAAGAAAGTAGAATTCAAAAATTAGGCACTATGATGTCAGCTTGTAAAACGGCTGGTTGTACTGAAGCCCAATGTGCTGAAGTGATGGGTGCTGGTAGTAACACTGAAAAAGCATGTTGTTCTACAGACAAATCATCTTCATGCAGTGGCGATACAGATGCTTGCAAAGAAGCTTGTAAAGGCGAATGTGATAAGGCTAGCTGTGAAAAAGCTTGTTGTAAAGGTGATCAAATAAGCGATGGTTCGGGTAAAGATTCAATCAAGGTTGATGCTCCGGTTACTGAGCCATCAACACCGCCAACGAACCAATAAACTTTCATTGGAAGTTTATTGTATTGCTTTCATCTAATTTGTGTTATTCAAATTAACTACACTAACAAATTTTAAATGTTTAAACAAAACCCAAAGTCATTCAATTGATTTTGGGTTTTTTAAATTGCTATGCAACATTTTTCAACGCCAATTCTTAATCCGACGTGAAATAATAACAACGCTATATTAAAAATAGTATTATTGTTTTTAGCTTAAAGGCAATATGTGTAATTTTAAATTCTTCATTTTCAGACTAAATAGTAAATAGGCATCGCCTAAATAAAGTTATATGCGAGCGATACTAAATAGACCGTGTCATTGTTATTAGTTTAAATGCCATGTTTGTATGCATTTTACTGATTTTTACTGATTACGATTTAAATACATTTAGTAATAAATAATGCCGTTAAACATCATTGCAAAAGGGATTTGCTACTGTGAGAAATATAATAAATACAGGCATAATTTAAATATCAAAGGGTATATATTAAGTACATTAACTTGCAGTGTTAATCATTACTTTGCAACTATTATAATCATGAACAGCAACCCATACGACTCATAGTATTATTCTTCACAATTCTTCAAAACGGGGTTGTGTATTCTACCCCAATCTGCCATTGTTGTAAGAATTGGCAATAAGGTTTTACCACTTTCTGAAAGATAATACTCCACATGAGGGGGAATGATTTCCTTTGCATCTCTGATCACTAATCTATCAAACTCTAATTGTTTTAATTGTTGTGCCAGCATTTTTTCGGTAATCAATGGCAACATTTTTCGTATTTGACCAAATCTTAATGGCTTATTTCTAAGTTGATAAAGAATGATTGCTTTCCATCTTCCTCCTATCATTTCTATAGTATAGGAAACGGGGCATTCTACAATTACCTTGTTGTTCAAACTATTGGTTGAATTTTCTTTTTTCATTATAAATATACTTACTTTTTAGATAGTACAGTGCTTTTATAAAGTACAAATGTATATTTGCGTTTTAAAATAAAAAAATAATTTAAATATGAACCATAAATCAAATTTATTAAATCCAATTTCGAAGGGTGGAATTACCGTAAAAAACAGGGTAGCAATGGCACCGATGACTCGTTCAAGAGCCATAGGCAATTTACCGAATAAGCTGATCGCTACGTATTATGCACAGCGAAATAATGCAGGTTTAATTATTTCAGAAGGAAATGCACCCAGTCCAAATGGTATTGGTTATGCCCGTACGCCTGGTATTTATTCAGATGAGCAAATAGAAGCTTGGAAAAATGTAACAAAAGAAACGAAACAAAATGATACCCTGTTTTTTACACAGCTAATGCATGTTGGTCGTGTTGGTCATCATGCTAATATGGTTTCAGGAGCAACCTTATTAGCACCTTCAGCCATCAATGCAAATGTGGATATGTGGACTGACAGTCAAGCTATGCAGAAAACAGAATTACCCAAAGAGATGACCAATAACGAAATTGAACAAACTATTCACGAGTTTGTAACTGCTTCACAAAATGCTATAAAATCAGGTTTTGATGGAGTTGAAATACATGGTGCAAATGGATATTTGATTGAACAATTTTTAAATAACAAAACAAATATCCGTACTGATGCATATGGCGGAACATTGGAGAACAGAGCTAAATTCCTTCTTACCTTGGTTGAAAAAGTAGGTAATGCAATTGGATTTGATAAAGTTGGTGTGAGATTATCTCCTTACAATCAATTTAACAGTATGCCACTTTATGATGACATTGCAGATATGTATAGCTATTTGGCTATTGGATTAAACAAATTAAACATTGCCTATTTACATATTATTGATTATGCTGCTTTGGGTTCTGAGGAAGGTAAAAAATTGCTGAAAGATATTAGAACGCAATTTTCGAACCTATTAATTCGGAATGGTGGTTACAATAAAGAAAGGGCTGAGCACCTGATAGATAGTCATGAAGCGGATATGATTTCATTTGGATCGGCATATATTGCGAATCCTGACCTGGTAAATCGCATAGAAAATAATGCTGAATGGGCGCGACCAGATAGTAATACATTCTATACTGCAGATGCTGTTGGTTTTACTGATTACCCATTAGCCCAAATATCATCATAGTCTATTTGTCATTCGCTTAAATGCTATATGTGTATACTTTATAACGAAGTGAAATAAGGAATATCATGGTGGACATTTAAATAATATCTTTGTTCATACCTTATTTATATATGTTCTTTTAATAAGAAGACATGTTACTGCATGTTATTTTAAATATTAGGATGCTACCCTATTTCTATAAATATTATTTTACTCGCATGATTTTTATAATCTTGACTTTATCAAGTATCAACATGATGGCAAAAGTCAAATCAAACTCATACCATTTTTTAGCAAAATTAGCATCTTGACTATCATAATGATGATTATTTTGAAACAACTCCCCCATTAATATAATGCCAAACGGGCTACTGTTTTTTGATTGATCACCATTGTCGTAATTTGAATACCCGTATTTATGACCGCACCAATTGACAATAGCGCCTTGTACAGCCCCCATAAAAAAATGAATAGGCAATAATAGGTATACCCAAAAATTAGGGGCAAATACAACATAAAAGGAAATGTATATACAGGCAAACACTATACGAGTGATGACATGATTGCCAAACTTGTCTAGTCGATCCCATTCAGGCAAATATCCTTTAGTAAACAATGGATCGGGAGTATATTTTCTTTGTACCAGATTTCTAAACATGTAGTGCGTACTCTTCATCATTTGCCATACATCTTTAAAAAAATGGGGTGAATGCGGATCATCTTTGGTATCGCTATGCTCATGATGCATACGATGCAAAATACCATAGGCTCTGGGAACTAAATAGGATGAACCTTGTAACAGCCAAGTAATAATATAAAATGTTTTTTCCCAGGCTTTACTCGTAGTAAACATCTGATGAGTAGCAAATCGGTGAAGAAAAAAGGAATGAAAAAATAAAGAAAGAAACCAATGTAGTGTAAAAAAGATTAAAATTGCAAGCATGTAATATAAAAAAATAAAGTTCTTGAAGGTACGACATTAAAGCCATACTCAAGGATTTAATTTAATGGGCTATCATCACTTTTGCCACTTTCGCACCTGATTTTATCACATATAAACCATTGGTAAAGTTACTGATATCAATAGTTGTAGCTTTAAAATACTGGCTGATTAATTGCCCTTGTAAACTATATATTTCGATGATTTCATCTGCCCCATCCACCCTAATTTTATCATTTGCAGGGTTGGGGTAAACTTGCAATATGGAATTGCCTTTATCAAATGAAGTGATGGCTGTAGCTGCGGGATCTTTCACAGTAAATGTATGAGTACATGTTTGGCCATTCATGGCAATACTGAATGTCCAGGTGCCAAACATAGGATTAGGAGGCAATGTATATTGCCAATACCAATATGATGCTTGATAATAAACATTCGGGGTTTGTGACCAGGTTGCAAAGATTGAATTATCAGGCCGTCTTACTGTATACGTTGCTGTATTATTGATTAATTGATCGTGAAAATAACCAGCAAAATAGATATCATCTAAAGCATAAAAAGTGTCGGCTATATTGGTTGTATGTACATTGGGGCAAGTATTAAAAACGGGTGGTGCTGAATGTGTTAAAGCCACATTGATGGTAGGTTCATAATACGATCGGGGTATTGCCCATAAATTAGCGCCTCCTGGATTACAGGCCCCATCATAAGGATCAATCACATTACCCCCAAGGTCATGCAATTCAAAATGCAAATGTGGCCCTGTGGAGGAACCCGAACTAGCTACTAAGCCAAGTTTTTCGCCAGTTACCACCGATGCCCCCACCGCTTTGGTAAGTAATGAACCATTTTTCATATGACCATACCATGCTATACTACCATCGGCATGCTCAATATACACAGCATTCCAATTAGGATTTGAAAAATCACAATTATTGTCGCTGTTGCCATCATACTTTGCCACAATCACGCCTGGCGAGGCAGCAATTACTTCTACTTGACCTGCATTTTTCATATTCCAATCAAAGGGGAATAAAAATATATCTATCCCTCCATGATTATAGCCAGAAGCTAAATCATAAGTACGACTTCCACAGTTGAAATCAAGTACTTGATTTGGAAATGCACTATTGTGATCTACAAAATTTGAAATACCATAATAACTGCAATAGTCAAACCCGGCTGCTTGTTGCAAAGGCCAGCTTAATGATACACTTCGGTTTTTTTTAGGCTTTTTCAAAATTCCCGCCTTCAGCAAGATAGCCCTATTGGTTTGAATGGTTTTTTCCATTTCTATGCGTTGTGCATCGGTAATACAAGGCAGGGTTGAATGTTCATAATGCCCTCCCCCATCAGGTTTTTGTCCATAAGCCCAGGGTATATTTGTCAATACCATTACAAATATAAATGTGCATTTTACAAACTGTTTCATTCGATTCATTTTAAATCAAATATACAATTCTATTGATGTAAATTATAGAAATAAAATAGATAGCTTCAATATAAGTTACCATTGCATACTATAATATTTACAAATGAACAAGATGATAATAATCAGTTTTTTGACTGATGAATGTTATGTTTTTGATTTATATGACTCATTAAATTTGTGCAAAAACAATGACAATGTTGAATCAGGGAAATAGCAATGATATTCATTATCTTGTTATTGATAAAAAACAAACTTTATGGGCTTTAAAAGAAGAATTCAATAAATGGTTTCCATTTTTAAAAATTGAATTTTTTCATGAAAAAATTAATAAAAACGTAAGAAACCCTAAAAACTTACTGATTCAAACCAATGAACTCATTTGTCATTTACAAGAAAAACAACTCATAGGCAAAATACCCTTTAGCCTGTCTACCACCGTCAAAGAAATTGAAGAAGCTTTTTTACAAGAATACGGTTTGTATATGCAAGTATTTCGCAAGTCGGGTAATATTTGGCTCGAAACCACCTCTACAAATGATTGGACACTTGCTATGCAAAATGAAGAAGGTAGATGTATTGCAGAATATTTAAGTTCAGAAAAAGATCATGAAAATATCCTGGACGCTTTGTAAAACCAAGTACATTGATTACTTCATATACTAGCTTGGCAGGTAACTTTCATTGAATGCAACAATCAAAATTCGTTGGGACAAATCACTTCTGCTAATTTTTCAATTCGCGCAATTTGTGTTCGTTCAGTAATATTATTTTACCCTCTTTAATTTCAATCCAATGCCGTTCTCTAAATTCACTAAGTGTTCTGATCAACGATTCGGTAGCGGTACCAACAATATTTGCCAAGTCATCACGTGATATTGACATACTAAAATGTTGATGATCTTCCTGCTGATATCTTTTTTGCAACAAAAGCAAAGCCTCTGCAACCCTTTTACGAACCGAGCTATAAGCCAACTCCAGCAATTGTTCTTGCTGTTCGGTTACATGGTGTGTAAGTATATGTATAAATTTCTTAGCGACTTCGCGGTTGTTATAGATTAAATGAAAAAAATCATCTTTAGGTATAAATATAATTTCCACTTCTTCAAGGGCTTGAGCGTTTTCTGTATATTCTTTGTCTTCAAGCAAGGAAGCATATCCAAAAAAATCACCCTCTTTCAACAAACTTGTAATCAATTCTTTTTTGTAATCATGTATTTTAAACACTTTCACTTTACCCTTTTTTACATAAAAAATGCCTCTGGGGTAATCGCCTTCGTTATAGATATTATCTTTCTTTTTGTATGATTTAATTTTTCGATCATCCATAAATTTGCTCATCGCGTCATGACCTGCTACATCGCCGATAAAAACAGTCAATCCATCTATACCTTGTTGATATTCTTTCTTGATAGAGGCTGCTTTTTTAAGTCTACTTTCAATTGCTTTGAGCAATTCTGTTTTTTCAAAAGGTTTGGTAATATAGTCATCCGCACCCATTTCCATTCCTTTACGCACCTCGGCTCGTTCGGTCATGGCAGTAAGAAAAATAAAAGGGATATTGGCAGTGGCTGTGTTTTTGCTTAGCAAATGTAATACCCCATATCCATCTAATACAGGCATCATGATATCGCAAATAATCAAATCGGGTTTTTGTAATTGTACCTGCTCTACGCCTTTTTTGCCATCGGCAGCAGTACTCACCTGATATCCTGCGAGTTCAAGTATTTCGGCCGTATTTTCACGTACCTCATTATTATCTTCTATCAGTAAAATATGTTGCATTATTATGTATAAATTGTTTTTAATGATGATTTTGGGGAATTGTAATTTTAAAAGTAGTGCCCTTTTCAAGATCGCTATTCAGTGCTATTGATCCATTCATGAGTTCCAGATATTTAGAAATGATATTGAGCCCTAAACCAGTACCTTGAATATTCACTGCATTTTGGCCTCTAAAAAATCTTTCAAAAAGATGTTTTTGATCTTCTTTACTAATGCCAATACCCTCGTCTTTCACTTCGATAGATACTTGTTGATGATCTGCAAAGGTATTAATCAAAACATTTTTAAATTCGGGAGAAAATTTAATCGCATTAGACAAGAGATTAATGATGATATTTCGGATCAGTTTGGGATCCAGTACATGCTCTTCTTCTCCTACATGGGTATATATGATTTGTTGTCCCTCTTTGCAAATTCCTTTCATTTCATTGTTTATTTCTTCCACCAATGTTTTCAGATTCATTTTTTTCAAATCGGCAAATACCTTCCCTTCTTCAATTTTACTGATAGAAAGAAAATCGCTGAGAATATCGTTTAAATTATTCACTGCCGACTTAATACGATCTACATGCTTCATGCGTTTATCTTGTTGTTCGGTCAACACATATTCTGGAATTAAGGAGGCAGATGAAAGGATGGTAGTTAGCGGTGTTCTAAATTCATGTGAAGCCATCGAAAGAAATCTGGATTTTAATTCATTCAATTCTTTTTCTTTTTCAAGTGCTACAATAAGTTCGGAACGCGATTTTTCAATTTCAATGAGGGCTTCTTGCAATACTTTGGTACGGTTGTATACTTTGGCTTCTAATTTTTCGTTTGTGATTTTAAGTTCGTCGGTTATATGCTCCAATTTTTTTTGGTGATTGATAATTTCCAATTCCACTTCTTTGCGTTTACTAATATCTACAACAAAAGCCATGGTAAATTTTTTATCATCACTTTCAAAAGGGCTTAAGCTTATTTCAACCGGAAATTCTTGTCCATTTTTTTTGGTAGCATATAAATCATACCCAATACCCATCGATCTTGAATGCGGGTTGCTTGCATAGCCATCTCTGTGTTTAATATGGGATGATTTAAATCGTTCAGGCATTAAAAACTCCACTTTTTTGCCATAAAGTTCTTCCTGTTTATACCCAAATAATTTTTCAGTAGCTGGGTTAACCAGTTGAATATCCCCTTGATTATTGATCGCAATAATACTCTCCGTGGCGTGGTTAAACAGTTCTTGCAATAAGTGACTCTTTTGTGCTAAATTCATAATGTAAAATCGGGGAGACTAATATAATAGATAAATTCAAAACTAGTAAATTATCTTTTATTATCCTGAATAGCTTTTTTATATAATAAATTCCCTATCGCTTAGGTTTTGTATAATTTTGGCTACATACAAACTAAGCGAAAATTCATGCTCCCTTTGCAGTCATTTAAAACTTACACAATATATCCTATAACAAACGTATGAATTTATAGGCAAACGACTTCAAGCAAAGATTATTACGTTTTTTTTCAACCCTTAGTATGCTGAAAACACATTTCATTTTTCAAACGTGATGCTATTAAGCCGAACAAGTATAAGCGATTGCTTATTATTCAATTCTCTATTCTTCAAAATTATCAAAGTAAGTAAAGTCCTTGGTTATCATTCCGTTTTCAATTGTCAAAATGGTGCAAATAGGCAACTCAAATTTTGAGCTGTCTGGTGCTGTTCCGCTTGAAACAAACTCTACAATAATATGCTTGTCACCCGAAGGATACATTTGAATCACCTGATCGTAAAGGTTTGGAAAAAGCTTGTTTAATTCAGAATATTTTTCAATAATCTGCTGTCTTGTTTGTTTTACGATTCCAGGTCCCAGTGAGGGATCTTTAAATTCGGAAACTTCAGAATACATATTGGCCATTTTTGCCCATTCGTGATTGTTGAAATGTTCAAAATATTGTTTAACCAGTTTTTCATGATTGCTTGTTGTAATACTTTTTTCATTTTGAATGTTACACGCAATGAAATTAAAAAACATAAGCGATAAGGGTATTAAATATTTCATAGGGTTATTGTTATTTTATAGATTAAATTAAATGTTTGTTTTGTTCCACAATTTACAATGAGGTTGTTATAACCTGATTGCTAATCGGCTCAAGCGATTGATTTCACAATTTTTTTCAGAAGAAACTATGTTTAATAATACTTTTTCTCATGTCTATTTTTGTTTAATCACAAATGTAATATTACATCAATCATATACAAATTTCCAATAAAAAATGCCTTGAAAAAACAAATATGTTTTTAAAATATGTCAAAATTATATAATTCAATCAATGGTAAAAGTCGATTGAAATTATGTAAAACCCGCTTAATTAAAATGAGTACTGGATTGTTCATTTTTTTACATCGGGTTAATAAACCTCTATATTAAAATTAGTGTATGCCTGCTTGTTATGAATCTAAACAATGTGGAAGCTATGATAAACGCCCCTGAAAGGGTCATGGTTATCTGGGATCGTTTCGACTAAATTGTTGCATATGACGTGCCCGATTTTTTCTTCGCTGTTAATACAGTATGGATCTCCGTTTTGCTATCTGACTTTTTGTATTCTACTTTAAATGTTTTCAGTTCGTCAAATTTATGCTCAATTAATTTTGCTTTTAAATCGTCTAAGTTGTGAAAATAAAAAAAATTCGGTCACCACGACTACCGACTTGAAAGTCTGTATTAATAGGATCACCTTCAACAAAACTGATATAAATCAATCCATTTTCATTCAGTAGTTGATAACAATCTGCAATAAGTTTTTCGCTATCTGTTTGCGACAAGTAAGGCAAACAAAAACCACAAACGATGCCGTCATATTTTGATTTTATTCCATCCATTTTTCTGACATCCATAATGGCAAACCTTGCTGATGGATTATTTTTTTTCGCAATTTCTATCATATTGGATGCTATGTCAATTCCGAAAATATCAAAGTCGGGTCTATTTGATAAAAGATACTTTGTAATATTTCCAGGTCCACAACCAATTTCTAAAATTTTTGCTTGATACTTGTTGATTGATTTACAAATAAAATCATAGGTGTTATTATATAAATCCAGTTGCATAAACTTATCTTGATATTGTGTGGCAATCTTATTCCAAGTTTCAAATGTTTCTGTATATCTGTCCATTGTGGTGTGATTTTATAAAATGTAGCATAAAGTGTTGTTGAGTACGCTGAAAACGAAATAGTAAAAAGACCTATGTTGATCGTTTGCCATTTAGTGGCAAATTTTCTAAACCGCATCCTGTTATTTAAATTATTTTACGCCCTTAGTAATTCTATAATATAAGTATTCCCAAATTGTGGGATGATACCATAATTTGCTTTCTGTTAATTTCTCTTTTTGTGTGACAAGAGAATTGTCTATGAAATCCTGTATAGCAGTATTCAATATTTTAAGCCCCTCCGATAATTGAAGTAATGGATATGTTGAAAAATTATCATTTTTTGTTGTTGTAACTGTTGCTTGATTTATTATGTTACCTGTATCTATACCTGTATCAACTAGGTGAACAGTTACTCCACTATTTTCAATATCATTATTAACTAATGCCCAATAGGTACCGTGCACTCCTCTATATTTTGGCGTTATACCAGCATGGGTATTAATAAATATACAATTTACGGAGGAAAGTACTTTTTTTGAAATAATTCTTGTGCCATTCACAATAATAATATCAGGGTTGATATTTTTCAATAAACTTATTGTGGTATCAGCGTTTATTGATGTAACTGCATTTATTTTTTCATTGGGTATATTCGCTAAATCTAATAAATTGTGGTTTATAATTTCTTGTTTGCGTTTTTTTGAAAAATAATTAAGGGGTTTGGCAATTAGAATTTGAAAAATAATTTGTCCTATAACAGTTACAATTCCTAGTTTTCGTATTCTTCTTTTAAGAAATACTTTTGTACTTTCTTTTTCTTCAATAATTGCGGAATAAATACCAAAGTTTTTATTGATTGAATTAAAAACAATATTGGTTGATTCTCCTTTGCCTGCTAATAAAACTATTTTCTTATTTTTCATTCTTTATTATGTTAGCCAAACTACTCATTGTATGACTTTGAAAATTATAGGTAATATTTAAAAATTGATAATGAGTTAAAATTTTTTCTAAAAACCAAAAATTCTCATCTTGGTTTAACCCGAAATTATGAGGATGCCACCACAAATGGTAGGTTAAGTTATTTTTTGCAGCATAGGTCATTCCCGATTTAATTCGTTGAAGTCTAAATCCATCTAAAAATTTTAATCTCCTGGAAAAAGGTCTTAAAAATCTGCTTGATGGTATATTTATAGGCATTTTGATTTTTAAAAAATCGTCAGAATAACAATGATGTCCGGAAATGTTAATATAAGCATCTATAAGTCTAAATGCCCTTCGAATGGCACTTTCATCATTCCCATTTTTTGCTTTATAAAGCCACGAGTGTTCATTACCTCTGTAGCAAAAAATCCCAAGCTCTAAGCAAATTTTGAGATAGTCATCATTAAATTGGTTTCTGGGGAATACAAGTGAAGTTAATTGAATATTATTTTTTCTTGCCACAGAAATTGCAGTTTCAATATCTGCTTTAAAGGTATCAATAGTTTGTCCTGGCTCCAAACAATAATAATGAGAAAAGGTGTGAGTCCCAATTTCTTGTTCAGGATATTTCTGAATTTCTTTAATAAGATTAGGTGCAAAATGGTAAATATCCATTTTATAGTCATTCTCTAAAATATCAAAATAACCATTATACGGTGAAAGGTTTGGATCATTATATTGGGGTTTTAAATCAGGTAAATTTGATAATAATTCTTTTTTTTGATTCAAAAACAAAAGTCCAACTGTTGAAAAAGTTGCTTTTATTTTATATTTATTAAATATAACCAATAATCTTGGTATTACATTGTGAACACCTTTTATATGCTCACCGTAGTTTGTTTTGTCTTTTTTGTCTCTAACACCCCACATAAGTTCAAAGTCAAGAGATATTACGAATTTTCCGTTAGTCATATTGCTGTTTTATGGTTTCGCCCATCTTTCCGGGCGAAGGAGCAGTGCCGACAAAGGTACTATCTTAAAAACAAAATATAATTAGGTATATTTTTTTAACTTTGTTTTACCGAGAGTGTTGTTGTTGAAGGAGAATCAGATAAAACGGAATAATAACCCACGAAGTGCGTTTGATATTTGAGTTCAAATCTACAACTCTAATGAAAAATTTGAGCAAGTATATATATTAAAATTGCAACTTATAAACCACATTCGGAAAAAATCCTAATTGATATGTATTGCTAATGCTTTGAGTTTTGTTATCATAACTTTCCGAAAAAACATTTTTATGATTCGTTACATTTTGTAAGTCTAATGAAAAAGTATGCGATAATTTTCGCTTACTACTATTCAACGTAAACCCAGTTTTAAAATCTAATCGATAATAAGTAGCGTAAAAATCAGAATATACATTACTTGAAAGCACTTCACGACCTATAACATTCGATGAAGTTAAATCAATAGGAGTATAGGCTCTTTCCCCCGCATTTGTAAATTTAATATCTGTAGAAAATTTATTTCGTTTTGATTTACCTACTTTCCATTCTTTGCCTCCTAAAATATTAAAAACATATCTCCCATTAAAAGCAGTATTTCTTTCTACTCCATCGCTTGCTACATATTTAGAGCTATATAATGAAGAGGTAAACAAACCATAATATCCTTTGTTAAAAAACTTTTCAATCGTTAATTCTACACCTAAGTTTTTTCCTGTGCCATTGTTTACCAAGCTATCCGTTAAATCTGTTTTGAATGTTGATCCAGTATTGAGCATAGAATAATTACTTGATGATATTGAAACTGGTACATTATAAATTGATTGATAATACATTTCAGCTTTTATTCTCCAATCGTTTGCTGGTTGTAAGTTATAGCCTAATACAAAATGATGACTTTTAGTAAAACCTAAATTTTTATTGTTGTATATGGTATTACCACTGGCATCAGTGCTTTGAAGAAAATATACATTTATGGGTTGCATTTGAGAATGTAAACCATAACCAAAATTAAAACTACTATTAGAAGTTGCATTATATATAAGACCTACTCTTGGTTCAATAGATGTAGAATTATTCAAGAATAATAGTTGAGCATGCAGTCCAGCATTTAAAGTCAGTTTTTCAGTTATACTATATTTGAAGTGTACAAATGCTTGCGCTAAATTGGTGCTGCTATTGTAATCCCATATTTGTCTATAATCATCAAAAATTCTTTCTTTTGATTTATAATATAAATTCAACCCAATAATTTCATCTTGAATGCCTGCTTTGAAAAATAGTCTAGAATTTATTTTGAATGATAAATTGTACTTATGTTATAGCTTATTTTAGCAACTTCGTTTACCTCTTTTACAAATACTGAATCTGTAGGTCTATCAGTTGCATAACCAGTTTGGTCAGTATTCGCGTAATTAATACCAATTGTAGAACTTATAAAAGATTTATTATTGATTTGTTTAAAGTGGTTTAAACCTACAATCCCTATTTTACTTGCAAAGTCCACTTGATTTCCGTTTCCATACAAGGTGTTAGAATTACCTCCGCCTATTTCAATAGTGCTTGTAGCTAATATGCCAAACAATGAAATTTTACCTAATTTTGTATTCCCACTATTTACTTTAAATGATAAATCCTGATAAGATGGTGTGGCCGTTGTTCCAATATTAACCCCTAATTTTTGTGCAACACCTGCCAGTGCATATCTGTAACCAATTAAATATGACGCATCACTTTTTTTAGCGAATGGCCCCTCAGTTGTAGCTTCAAGTCCAGTAATTACGCCCATTTGAAGTGTAGTTTCTCTTTTTTTATTATTCCCGTTTCTAAATCCCAAATCAAAAACACCTGCAGTAGCATTGCCATACTCAGCAGGAAAAGCGGATGTGAAAAAATCTGAACTTTTTAATAAATTAGTATTTAAAGCACTTACAGCACCACCTGTTGTACCTACTGAAGCAAAGTGATTTGGGTTTGTAACATTCATACCATCAATTCGCCAAAGCACGCCCACTGGCGAATTACCACGAATCACAATATCATTTCTGCTGTCATCTGGTGCACTTACACCTGCAAAATTGGCGACCAAGCGAGCTGGATCACTACGCCCCCCTGCATATCTATTAACTTCTTCCATTGAAAAATTTCTTGCACTAACACTTGCCATTTTATTAATGACCCCACCTTTATTATTTGCTTTTACTATTACTTGATTTAATTGTTTAAATGATTCTTCCATGGCAATATCTAAAATGGCTTCCTTACCAGAAGTTACTACCACATTTGGAATCGTCATGCTTTTGTAGCCTGCATACGAAACTTTAATTTCATATCTATCAGGTGCTATATCTGAAAAAACAAATTTTCCTAATGTATCAGTCATTGTTCCTTTTTGTAAAGAAAAAATTTGCACAGATGCTCCTATTAATGGTGTTTGAGAAAGTTTGTCAATAATGACACCTCGAATATTTTGTGTATTTTTTTGAGCAAAAGAAAGTGTTGGGATTAAAATCAAAAAGAAAAAAAATCGAATCATTCAATAAATTTATTAAGTACGTAAAAAGCTAAATTGCTTTACAACTTCATTTAGACGATTATATTTTGAATAACCTTCGGTGTGTATGCAAGTTGCCGATAAAGGGTGTGACTTTGATTAGAAATGGAATCATAGGTGCCTAGTTGCAATTAAGCATTCAAATGATCAATTGAGAAAGTTCTGATAAAAAAAGTAGAAGTTATTATTCAAATGAATCGTTAGCAGTTCCTTATTTCTTTTATTTTATTTAAAAAATAATTCTGCTATTGAAAATTTTGCATTGTGCTTATAAAACGAATATATAAAATCTGTTTGCAGATTTAGGAAGTAATTAATATATCATTTTAAAGGCGTTGATATTTTTGAAATATTTTTTTGTATGGCGAAGAAAGGAGGCGTTGCCCTTTGTAATTTGAACAGAGGATGTGAATACTAATACCTATAAAGCATTCCTTTGTGAGATTATTGTTGATATATTATACGAAGTATATTACAAAGAAAAAGCCGTTTCTTTCGAAACGGCTTAAATCTGTACCTCAGGCGGGACTTGAACCCGCACGGACATTGCTGCCCACAGGATTTTAAGTCCTGCGTGTCTACCAATTTCACCACCAAGGTGTGAAAAAAAACCATTCTATTGAATGGCTTTAAATGAGCGGAAGACCAGGCTCGAACTGGCCACCCCTGACCTTGGCAAGGTCGTGCTCTACCAAATGAGCTACTTCCGCGGATTGTGTTGTTATTAAGAACTGCTTTGGGAGTGCAAATATATATTTATTTTTAAAATTCCAAACTCAATATTAGAAAAGAATAAAATAAAATTAATTTTCTTTTACACCATGTGTTTTCTGCTTTGTTGTGTACAAAAATGAATGTCACCTTCTTGCCTTTTATACCTCTTTTATACTCATAAAACAGTTTAAAAAGTAGGATAAATCAGTTTCTTTCTACAAAATATTAGAAAACATTATCAATCACTAGCTTCTACATATAGAAACTTAATAGAAAAACTTAAAAATATACAAGCTAGCGTTTATAAGTACAACACCTTATTATCTATATTATGATGTTACTATTTTAAATGAAAATTATACGAACCTGAAACTTCAGCTTGTGTAGATTTGTCCCAAATACGAAAATTGACTACAAAATCACGAATCGATTTTTAAGTTCGGTGATTGTCCTTTAACCGTTATCACACCTGCATCTTCTATACTCGCTGATTCAAGGGTTTCAAATAAATCTTCTTGTTCTAATACAATATCCCCATCACCAGTTTCAATGGTTTGGGCTGCACCCAATTTCACGCGACCATTTTCTTCTTTCCAACCACTGATAAACAATCGGCACAACACATCATCGCCAATACCTACCGTATTATCATCACTAATGGCTGAACCATCTTATGCAAGCAATATAGCTTTAGACACTTTTAAACCATTTTCCTTCAGCACAATGCCATTACTTACTGTTTCTGCTGGAGCGGGTGTAGAAGTTGTTTCTGTTTTGGTTGTTTCTGTTTTGGTTGTTTCTGAAGTACTTGTTTTTTCACCACAAGCCATAAAGGTTAATGCTATGGCACATACAATTAGATATTTCATTGTTTTATTTTTTGTGTGAATATACTAAAATATCTCAAACATTAATTTTAAAGGCTAAACTAAAAAACAGAAGGAGAAACATGAATTACGAATCTTGCTTGTATTGCGGCAACGATAGCAGTAAAGCCCGCACCATGCGCCTCGCATGGGTGGACTTGAAACGAATAGCGTGTGTGCCGCCCAAAAACCAATATTGAAAATGGGGAATCGCTTGAAGGTTTCCAAAGCAGGCAATCTCCTATCGTCAAATAATTCGCTTATGTTATTGACCCAATATCCATGCAAAAATCAATGGAACAACAATAGTGGCATCACTTTCTACAATAAATTTAGGGGTATGAATATCTAATTTACCCTGGTGATTTTTCATTGGGTACAGCGCCACTATAGGAACCATAAGATGTAGTAGAGTCAGAAATTTGACAGAAATAACCCCAAAATGGTACATCATGCCATTCTAAATCTTGGTACATCATAGGCACCACACAAATGGGAAAATCGCCCGCAATACACCGCCAATTTGAAAAAAAACCAACCCCTTTACCACCACTGTTTTGACGATACCAATCTGCTAACCACACCATGTATTCATCCACTTTTCATAGTCTGCCTTTTAATTCATTTTTGATAACGTAGAAGCGAAAATATTTCCCATGGTATTGTCTTCCCAACCTGGGCATAATCGGGATGTTTTTTTGTGCTGCTGCAGCATCCAACTATTTTTTGGATCTATTTCATAATATTGTTCAAGTACACCACTGAGCAGCATTTGATACAAAATTCATAGAAAAATAACGTTCTCCCTGGTCATCAGCTTTTTTTCCACATCTGATGAATATGGGCTTGCAAAAATCTGAATGCTTCTTCTTCGGGTATGCAAGTATCGGTTACTCTGTTATAATGATTCTCAAGCAAATCCCACTCTTCCTGTGGACTTAAATCACGGTAGTTAGGTACTCTTTTATAATGTGAATGCGCCACTAAATTCATAATATCTTCTTCTAAATTAGCGCCTGTACATGATATAATTTGCACTTTAGGCCAGTGAAATACCCAATTCGGCAGTACTCATGGCACCAGCTAGGGTAATCATCATTTTACCACCTTCTAACAAATGGGTTTCATATCCTTTGGCTGCATCCATTAAAGCGGCTGCATTGAAATGTCTGTAATGATGTTCTATAAAATGAGAAACGGGTACTTTTTGTATGATCATGTTTGTTTAGGGTGCAAATATATCTGATGTGTATGAAAAGTATCGGTTTTATACTATTAAAATCAATCGTTTACTAAATCGAAGTCGATTTGTTTTTTCAACAAATTGGCAGACACTACTTTTATCCTGATTGCATTGCCAATTTGGTACTTCTTTTTGGTACGTCTGCCTACTATAGCATACTCTTCTTCAATATGACTGTATTCGTCAGTTTGTGGCAGATTGAGGATGGATACAAACCCTTCACATCTTTGCAATACGGTTTGAGCCCAAAATCCAAAGGTAGAGACCCCGCTAATAACCGCATCAAATTCTTCACCGATATACTTTTTCATATATTCTACCTGTTTGTATTTAGTGGCATCCCGTTCTGCATCCTGGCCTTTTTCTTTCACGCTCACTGCAATGCACACACAGCTCATCCATCTGTTGAATGGGTGAAATGTTTTTTCTAAACATTGCATAAAATACGATGTACAAGTACATCAGGATATCAGACGAATAGGAGAAGCTAAAATGACAATAATGTTTCAAAAGCTAATCCATAATGACCAATGTTTTCCGTTGCACATGGCTTTTGCCGTGGTTCTGATACCCAACATATGTAAAATATGATGTTCGGGATTCTGGTCAGTAGTCGCAAGCATGGCATTGAATGAACGGGCAAATACTTTCAGGGCTGGACAGATCAAAAAGCATAGCCAAACTTAGCTGCAAAAACAGTAAATGGTGCCAACCTTTCAGATTGGGCGAATCGTGAATGCGATATGGAAAGGCACTGGTTGACCTTGTAACGTTGCTTACCTGCTATTCTGCAACGGTTCGGTTGTAAGCAACATCAATTCTTCAATCAATTGATGCGACTTTACTTTCTTTACCACTACTGATTCAGGCACCCCATGTTCGTCAAGAATAAACCTTTGTTTTCTGAGGTAAAATTGATGGCTCCTTTTTAAATTTATCAGCTCTTAAGGTTTGTGATAGCGATCGAGTATACCGGATTACATCCTGATGCTCCTCTTCCTCGCTTCAATAATTTGTTAAATCCTTCGTAGGTAAATCGCTTGTCAGAATGTGTATCACTGTTTTATCTATCCAATGTTGCCTGATCACTGCTTGATCATCGATATCAAAATACTACCGAAAAGTCAGCTTATCTTCTGGGTCAAAGAACATAATTCATCTGAAATTTTTCGAAGCATAGGTAACACTCCTATCGGGCAAATATACCGAAGTAGCCTGGGCATAAGCTTTTATCTAAAGCGGTACTGGGGTTTTATGATTAATGACCCAGACTGCAATGTGTACCCTATTGATGAAGTCCATTGGTTACTTTTATACGAAATCGCATCATCAAAATCTTTGCATCACGGGGATCAATGGTAATGGTCAACTCTTTTACGAAGATCCTTAGGATTCGCTATTTCACTTGCAGTTATTTCTAGGGTGTATCAGCTAATTCATCCATCACTTCTTTTCGGAAATTCAAGTGAAAACCTTATGTTTGCAATAAAATTTCTTCATGGCAATTTCATTGATCTCTTCACTTTGTCAAAATAGATACAATTCACCTTTCAGGGTTTTTCTTTTTTTTTCCAGTCGGTAATTTTACCACCACCCGATCACCTTTATGAGTCCTTTGCTATTTTTCATTGATAAAATATCTTTATAAATGATTTATTATCGGCTTACAAAAGCAAAATTCATATTCATTTCTGTGCCTATCATTTCACTTTGTCCCTGATTAATAATTTGGTCACTAAGCCTTCCGTTTTTGGGTTGTTTTACCGGTTCTGATTATCACAACTTAACGTATCGCCATGCATGGCATTTTTTACGTTTTCTCGTTTTACTTTGATATCAGTATCGTTACCAGGCACAACCACATAACCAACCCTTGTCATTAATTTCTATTTTAACTGTTACAGCAGCTCGCGTGCAGGTTCTATTGCTTTTACTATTTTGATTGATATGTTTAGCCATTGATTTGTTAGTCGTTCTTGGCGTTCTTTATATTGTGCTTTCGTTGTTCCTTTTTTCATGTTGAATTGTTGTTTAACACACTGTAAAGTTTCGTTACAGTGTGTGGTGTTGTTAGTAGGTTGAAATGCTTGCATTAAACAGCCACTATTTCTTCATCAACACAGCAGGCAGGTGGAATTATTGATTCTATAAAATCAGTCACAGTAGGATTGAAGAGGGTTGTTTTGTCAAATAAATATTTCCGATCGTGATGCATTTTTGCATAAAAGGGCAACTGATATTCTTATAATTTTTCTTGCAATAGCATCAAACGAGCGGCATCTTTCGGTGGTAATGATGATTTTGCTTTCGGTATTTATATGATGAAATGCTTCCTACATTTCTTTAAGTCATCGTAGGTAAAATAATGATGATCTTTATATTCAAGTTGATACACCCGGCATACTCTTTTTCAAATGCTTAGCAAA
>JADJSG010000010.1:0-100000 GCA_016711825.1 Bacteroidota bacterium
TTTTTATTATTCCCGTTTCCAAATCCCAAATCAAAAACACCTGCAGCATTGCCATACTCAGCAGGAAAGGATGTGAAAAATCTGAACTTTTAATAAATTAGTATTTAAAGCACTTTACAGCACCTCCCGTTGTACCTACTGAAGCAAAGTGGGATTTTGGGTTTGTAACACACATCCATGACCATCAATTCGCCAAGCACGCCCACTGGCGAATTACCACGAATCACAATATCAGTTTCGCGCTGTCATCTGCGCACTTACACCTGCAAAATTGCGACCAAGCGAGCTGATCACTACGCCCCCTTTTTTGCATATTCCTAAGGCTATTAACTTCTTCCATTGAAAAAATTCCTTTCTGCACTAACACTTTCTGCCATTTTATTAATGACCCCACTCCTTATTATTTGCTTTTACTATTACTTGATTTCCAATTGTTTAAATGATTCTTCCATGGCAATATCTAAAATGGCTTCCTTTACCAGAAGTTACTACCACATTTGGAATCGTCATGCTTTTTGTAGCCTGCATACGTAGAAACCTTCTTAAATTCACATCTATCAGGTGACATCTGAAAAAAAAACAAATTTTCCTAATGTATCAGCTTCTCTCTTCATTAAGTTCCTTTTTGTAAAGAAAAATTTGCACAGATGCTCCTATTAATGGTGTTTGAGAAAGTTTGTCAATAATGACACCTCGAATATTTTGTGTGTTTTTTTGAGCAAAGAAAGTGATGGGATTAAAATCGAAAAAAAAAAAAAAAAAAAAAAAAAAAATCGAATCATTCAATAAATTTATTGAGTTACTTAAAAAAAAAAAAGCAAATTGCTTCTTTACAACTTCATTTAGACGATTATATTTTTGAATAACCTTCGGTGTGTATGCATGCTGTTGATAAAGGGTGTGACTTTGATTAGAAATGGAATCATAGGTGTCTAGTTGCAATTAAGCATCTCAAATGATCAATTGAGAAAGTTCTGATAAAAAAAGTAGAAGTTATTATTCAAATGAATCGTTAGCAGTTCCTTATCTTTTTATTTTATTTTTTAAAAAAAAATAATTCTGCTATTGAAAATTTCGCATTGTGCTTATAAAACGAATATATAAAATCTGTTTGCAGATTTAGGGAAGTAATTATATATCATTTTAAAGGCGTTGATATTTTGAAATATTTTTTTTGTATGGCGAAGAAAGGAGGCGTTGCCCTTTGTAATTTGAACAGAGGATGTGAATACTAATACCTATAAAGCATTCCTTTGTGAGATTATTGTTGATATTATACGAAGTATATTACAAAGAAAAAGCCGTTTCTTTCAGAAACGGCTTAAATCTGTACCTCAGGCGGGACTTGAACCCGCACGGACATTGCTGCCCACAGGATTTTAAGTCCTGCGTGTCTACCAATTTCACCACCACAAGGTGGAAAAAACCATTCTATTGAATGGCTTTAAATGAGCGGAAGACCAGGCTCGAACCGGCCACCCCGACCTTGGCAAGGTCGTGCTCTACCCAAATGAGCTACTTCCGCGGATTGTGTTGTTATTAAGAACTGCTTTGGGAGTGCAAATATATATTTATTTTTTAAAATTCCAAACTCAATATTAGAAAAGAATAAAATAAAATTAATTTTCTTTTACACCATGTGTTTTCTGTTTTGTTGTGTACAAAATGAATGTCACCTTTCCCGCCTTTTATACCTCTTTTATACTCTTAAAACAGTTTAAAAGTAGGATAAATCAGTTTCTTTCTACAAAATATTAGAAAACAGTATCAATCACCAGCTTCTACATATAGAAACTTAATAGAAAAACTTAAAAATATACAAGCTAAGCGTTTATAAGTACAACACCTTATTATCTATATTATGATGTTACTATTTTAAATGAAAATTATACGAACCTGAAACTTCAGCTTGTGTAGATTTGTCCCAAATACGAAAATTGACTACAAAATCACGAATCGATTTTTTAAGTTCGGTGATTGTCGCTTTAACCGTTATCACACCTGCATCTTCTATACTCGCTGATTCAAGGGTTTCAAATAAATCTTCTTGTTCTAATACAATATCCCCATCACCAGTTTCAATGGTTTGGGCGCACCCACATTTCACGCGATCATTTTCTTCTTTTCCAACCACTGATAAACAATCGGCACAACACATCATCGCCATACCTACCGTATTATCATCACTAATGGCTGAACCATCTGCATGAAGCAATATAGCTTAGACACTTTTTAAACCATTTCCTTAAGCACAATGCCATTCTTACTGTTTCTGCCGGAGCGGGTGTAGAAGTTGTTTCTGTTTTGGTTGTTTCTGTTTTGGTTGTTTCTGAAGTACTTTTTTTTTTCACCACAATCCATAAAGGTTAATGCTATGGCATATACAATTAGATATTTCATTGTTTTATTTTTTGTGTGAATATACTAAAATATCTCAAACATTAATTTTAAAAGGCTAAACTAAAAACAGAAGGAGAAACATGAATTACAAATCTTGCTTTGTATTGCGGCAACGATAGCAGTGAAAAGCCCGCACCATGCGCCTCGCATGGGTGGACTTGAAACGAATAGCGTGTGTGCCGCCCAAAAAACCAATATTAAAAATGAGGGAATCGATTTGAAGGTTTCCAAAGCAGGCAATCTCCTATCGTCAAATAATTCGCTTATGTTATTGACCCAATATCCATGCAAAATCAATGGAACAACAATAGTGGCATCACTTTCTACAATAAATTTGGGGTATGAATATCTAATTTTCCCCAGGTGATTTTTTTCATTGGGTACAGCACCACTATAGGAACCATAAGATGTAGTAGAGTCAGAAATTTGACAGAAATAACCCCAAAAAGGAACATCATGCCATTCTAGATCCTGGTACATCATAGGGCACCACACAAATGGGAAAATCGCCCGCAATACCACCGCCAATTTGAAAAAAACCAACCCCTTTACCACCACTGTTTTGACGATACCAATCTGCTAACCACACCATATATTCAATACCACTTTTCATGGTTACTGCCTTTAATTCATTTTTTGATGACGTAAGAAGCAAAAATATTTCCCATGGTACTGTCTTCCCCAACCTGGGCATACAATCGGAATTTTTTTTGTGCTGCAGCCAGCATCCAACTATTTTTTTGGATCTATTTCATAATATTGTTCAAGTACACCACTGAGCAGCATTTGATACATAAATTCATGAGGAAAATAACGTTCCCCCTTATCATCAGCTTTTTCCATATCTGATGAATATGGGCTTGCAAACGTCTGAATGCTTCTTCTTCGGGTATGCAAGTATCGGTTACCCTGTTATAATGATTTTCAAGCAAATCCCATTCTTCCTGTGGACTTAAATCACGGTAATTGGGTACTCTTTTTATAATGTGAATGCGCCACTAAATTCATAATATCTTCTTCTAAATTAGCGCCTGTACATGATATAATTTGCACTTTATCTTGCCCAATCATTTCGGCCAATGAAATGCCCAAGTTCGGCAGTACTCATGGCACCTGCTAGGGTAATCATCATTTTACCACCTTCTAACAAATGGGTTTCATATCCTTTGGCTGCATCCATTAAAGCAGCTGCATTGAAATGTCTGTAATGATGTTCTATAAAATGAGAAACGGGTCCTTTTTGCATGATCATGTTTGTTTAGGGTGCAAATATATCTGATGTGTATGAAAAGTATCGGTTTTTTATACTATTAAAATCAATCGTTTACTAAATCGAAGTCGATTTGTTTTTTTCAACAAATTGGCAGACACTACTTTTATCCTGATTGCATTGCCAATTTGGTACTTCTTTTGGTACGTCTGCCTACTATAGCATACTCTTCTTCAATATGACTGTATTCGTCAGTTTGTGGCAGATTGAGGATGGATACAAACCCCTTACATCTTTGCAATACGGTTTGCGCCCAAAATCCAAAGGTAGAGACCCCGCTAATAACCGCATCAAATTCTTCACCGATATACTTTTTCATATATTCTACCTGTTTGTATTTAGTGGCATCCCGTTCTGCATCCATGGCCTTTCTTTCACGCTCACTGCAATGCACACACAGCTCATCCATCTGTTGAATGGGTGAAATGTTTTTTTCTAAACATTGCAATAAAATACGATGTACAAGTACATCAGGATATCGACGAATAGGAGAAGTAAAATGACAATAATGTTCAAAAGCTAATCCATAATGACCAATGTTTTCCTGTGCATATACAGCTTTTGCCATGGTTCTGATACCCAACATATGTAAAATATGATGTTCGGGATTCTGGTCAGTAGTCGCAAGCATTGCATTGAATGATCGGGCAATACTTTCAGGGCTAGACAGATCAAAAGCATAGCCAAACTTAGCTGCAAAAACAGTAAATGGTGCTAACCTTTCAAGATTGGGCGAATCGTGAATGCGATATGGGAAAGGCATTGGTTGATCCCTTGTAACGTTGCTTACTTACATATTCTGCAACGGTTCGGTTGGCAAGCAACATCAATTCTTCAATCAATTGATGCGACTCTTTACTTTCTTTTACCACTACTGATTCAGGCACCCCATGTTCGTCAAGAATAAACCTTGCTTCTTCTGAGGTAAAATTGATGGCCCTTTTTAAATTTATCAGCTCGTAAGGTTTGTGATAGCTTATTGAGTATACTGATTACATCCTGATGCTCCCCTTGTCCTGTTTCAATAATTTGTTGCACTTCTTCGTAGGTAAATCGCTTGTCAGAATGTATCACCGTTTTACCTATCCAATGTTGCCTGATCACTGCTTGATCATCGATATCAAATACTACCGAAAAAGTCAGCTTATCTTCATGGGGTCGTAAAGAACATAATTCATTCGAAATTTTTCGGGAAGCATAGGCAATACCCTATCGGGCAAATATACCGAAGTAGCTCGGGCATAAGCTTCTTTATCTAAAGCGGTACCAGGCTTTACATAATGACCCACATCTGCAATATGTAACCCCTATTTGATGAAGTCCATTGGCTAATTTTTTATACGAAATCGCATCATCAAAATCTTTGGCATCATGGGGATCAATGGTAATGGTCAACTCTTTACGAAGATCCTTACGATTCGCTATTTCACTTGCAGTTATTTCTAGGGGTATATCAGCTAATTCATCCATCACTTCTTTCGGAAATTCAAGTGAAAAACCTTGTTGCAATAAAATTTCCTTCATGGCAATTTCATTGATCTTTTCACCTGTCAAAATAGATACAATTTCACCTTCAGGGTTTTTCTTTTTTTCGTTCCAGTCGGTAATTTTACCACCACCCGATCACCTTTATGGAGTCCTTTGCTATTTTTTTTCATTGATAAAAATATCTTTTGTAAATGATTTATTATCGGGTACCACAAAAGCAAAATTCATATTCATTTCTACTGTGCCTATCATTTCACTTTGTCCCCGTTTGACAATATTGGTCACCAAGCCTTCTGGTTTTTGGGTTGTTTTACTGGTTCTGATTATCACAACTTCTACCGTATCGCCATGCATGGCATTTTTTACGTTTTCTCGTTTTACTTTGATATCAGTATCAACACCAGGCACAACCACATAACCAACCCCTTGTGCATTAATTTCTATTTTACCTGTTACAGCAGCTGCGTAGGTTCTATTGCTTTTACTATTTTGATTGATATGTTTAGCCGTTGATTTGTTAGTTTGTTCATTGGGTGTTCTTTTATTGTGTGCTTTCGTTGTTCTTTTTTTCATGTTGAATTGTTGTTTAATACACTGTAAAGTTTCGTTACAGTGTGGAGTTGTTAAGTAGGTTGAAATGCTTGCATTAAACAGCTACTATTTCTTCATCAACCACAGCAGGTGGAATTATTGATTCTATAAAATCAGTCACAGTATGATTGAAGAGGGTTGTTTTGTCAAATAATATTTCGATCGTGATGGCTTGTGCATAAAAGGGCAGCTGATATTCTATAATTTTTTCTTGCAATAGCATCAAACGAGCGGCATCTTTTTCGGTGGTAATGATGATTTTGTTTTCGGTATTTATATGATGAAATGCTTCCTGCATTTCTTTTAAGTCATCGTAGGTAAAATAATGATGATCTTTATATTCAAGTTGATACACCTGGGCATACTCTTTTTTCAAATGCTGAAGCAAAGGTAAGGTATTTGCAATTCCTGTCACCAAAAGAATTTGGGTTTCGTTGTTGATGGCTTTATGAAAGGCTGTAAGCGGATAGCAATTTTTATACCGAATGGTAGAAAAAAAGAGTTGTTGATGAGGTGCAGGTGCTATTTCAAGGCTTATTTTTTCGCTTTCAGCAAGTGATAAATCCGTAGGGCATTTTGATACAATAATGATTTCTGCTCTTTTAGCGCCACTTCTGCTTTCGCGAAGCAAACCAAATGGCATTATGTAATCTTTTGTATATAATCGTTCATAATCGGTCAGTAAAATATTTAATCCAGCCCTCACAGTTCGGTGTTGAAAAGCATCATCTAATAAAATGACATCTATTTCAGGACGTTGTTGTAGCAAAAGCGGAATGGCTGTCATGCGTTCTTCTGCTACACAAACAGTTATTTGGGGGTATTTTGATTTAAATTGAAAGGGTTCGTCGCCAATATCTCTGGCATCTGATTGTGCATGAGCGAGTGAAACCCACGGGTATACCTTCTATACCCCCTGCTGAGTGTAGCCATTTGATAGTAAGGCGAAAGCAATTCAATGAGGTATTCAATATGGGGACTTTTACCTGTTCCTCCCACCGTGATATTACCAACACAAATTACCGGCAAACTGAATTCAATAGATGAAATGAGGTTCCAATCATACATTTTATTGCGAATAAAAACAATGAAGCCATAAAGCAAGGCAAAAGGGAGTATGAGGTATTTTAAAAGAGATAGGATGAGTTTTTTCATTATTTTTTATTCAGCAATACATTTTTTTTAGCGGTCCAAAGAAATTCATTTTTTTGTTTAGGAATTTCAATTAAATAAAATCCATTCATTTCATCTATCACTTTCACATTGGTTTCTTTTTTCAACATGCTAATTTGTTTGGATGCCTGATGGGGAGCCATATACACAAGGGAAGAGTCAGCAAGTATGATACCACTTTTTTCGGTATATTCTGTCATCCATGTATTGGGCTTTTTTAAGGTATTGTTCATTTTTTTATATTTCCCATCAACCGAAAAATCATATTTGCATGCATTGTTTTGAGTTACTGTCAATATATTGTTCGCATAGGCAAACTGTATTTTGCAAGAATCTTTTTATAAAAACAAGCATTGGTATCAATCCTTAAAAAACCCTTAATCGTGGTTAAATTAAAATCGGGTGCGCCAGACATATTGTTTAAATAAAAAAAGGCTGAATCCATATTTATTTGAAAAAGACAAATGGTACCATTTGCTTTATTCACCCCTTTGTTATAGTTGTAAATGCCTGAATAATCAATGGCTTGAAGCCAAAAGCCAAAAAACAAGAAGCTTACAATTAAAAAATATTTCTTCATAGAAGTTAAATATATTGAAACATTTTATTCTATGTATATTTACAGCCAAAATTTATAGATTATTTATCATGGTTGAACAGCTTCTGGACATTGCAAAATATATATTACCCTCTGTAGTGGTGCTTATCGCCACCTATTTAATCGTCAATAAATTTCTCATAAAAGAAATTCAACAAAAACAACTGGCTATCTTTCAACAAAATAGCAATCTCACATTGCAAATGCGCTTACAAGCCTATGAAAGACTTTCCATTTTTATAGAAAGAATGCATGCAACAAGCCTGATTGGACGATATTATGTACAAGGTGCTTCGGTACAAGATTTGCAAATTGCCATGGTACAAGGTATTAGGGCTGAATATGAGCATAATCTTTCACAACAGATTTATGTATCGCATGAAGTATGGCAAACCATTAAAACGGTGATGGAACAGGAAATAACCATGCTCAATCGTATCGGCAGTTCGTTTGAAATGGGGACTCCAGCGGCAAATTATATCAAAGCCCTTTCTGACTTTGTGCTAAATCCTGAAACGACTTTACCTACTGACATTGCCTTAGAAACCCTCAACAGAGAAGCAAAAAAGTATTTTATTTTCACCACAATAATTTTTTAAAGTATTCAAACTCAACAGGCCCTAAAATATTTTATGAACCCAATACTAAATAAACAACATTTTTTTTCATTGGCGTTGCAGGTGCGGGTATGAGTGCCATAGCGCAATACCTCGCGGGCAATGGCAAAACCGTCAAAGGAAGTGACCGACTGTTTAATTTCGAAGAAAACAACCACACCCGTACACAACTTGAAAATGAACATATTGCATGTTTTCTTCAAAATGGTTCAGGGATTGATGAACATACAGAAGCCATTATTATTTCAACAGCTATTGAAGATACAAATATTGAAATTGTAAAAGCTAAATCATTAAACATACCCATTATTTTACGTGCCGATTTATTGGCCGCTATTTGCAAAAGTAAACGTACTATAGCTATTGCAGGCACCTCTGGCAAATCAACAACAACAGCCATGTTGTTTCATATTTTGCATAGTAATGGTATCAATCCTTCATTGATTACGGGTGCTGGATTAGCTTCATTGCAACAAGAAGGAAAAATCGGGAATGCTTACTGTGGCAAAAGCGACTGGCTTTTGATAGAAGCAGATGAAAGCGATGGCACCTTGGTAAAATACAAACCTGAAATTGGATTGCTATTAAGTATAGACAAAGATCATAAAGAACTTGAGGAATTATTTACCATTTTTGAAACTTTTAAAAACAATTGCAAACAATCCTTTATTGTCAATCAATCGCATACCCTGGCCAAACGCTTTTCAAAAAACATTCAGGTTGATTTTGGAAATCATACACGATTTGAAGGTACCCATTTTCAACAACAAGGCTTTCATATTACGTTTGAAGTACAAAGTTTAATTTGTAAAATACCTACCATCGGAATACACAATATGGAAAATGCTTTGGCATGCATGGCTGTAGCCGATTTACTGGGGTAAATATTGCACAATGTATCAGTGCTTTGGCCAATTATGAAGGCATTTATAGACGTCATCAATTGTTGGGTATCAAAAAGGGTATCACGGTGATAGATGACTATGCCCATAACCCTGCAAAAATAGCCGCTTCTATCAAGGCATGTCAACCAGTAGCTAAAAAATTGATAGCATGGTTTCAGCCTCATGGCTATGGCCCTACCCGATTTATACGAAAAGAACTGGTTACTGAAATCGCCTCTTCACTTCGTCCACAAGATGAAATTTGGATGAGCGAAATTTATTACGCGGGGGGCACAGCCGTAAAAGACATTTCAGCCAATGACCTAATTCAAGATTTGAAGGCATTAGGTGTGCATGCTTACTTTGTTGAAGAACGTACTAAACTTTTTGAACAGTTATTACCTACATTAACAGTTGACACTGTATTGCTTTTAATGGGGGCGAGAGATCCAAGTTTAGAAAAATTCTCAAAATCAGTTTATGAAATGATTTAAATGAATCACCATTATCTAAACATTTAACTGATTTATAGCATATTCAATCAAAATAAAAAGTATTCATATTATATTTGAGTTAAATTTTTCAAACAACTAAAATGGTAATAAAAATAATATTCAGCCTGGGAATCATAGCTATCATGGCTGCATGTAAAAAGGGCCCTGGTGAAGGTGGAAGGGCATTTATAAAAGGGAAAGTATATGTAAAAAATTATACGGCTCCTCCAGGCCCTTTTACATTACAAGATGAGTATTATGCCCAGGGTGAAAATGTTTATATTATATATGGAGATGAAGCTGGTGTAGGCAAATCAGTTAAAACTTCGTATGATGGAAGTTACCAGTTTGAATACCTTCGCAAAGGCAAATATGTAGTGTATGCATTATCTGATGACACTTCTTCTACCATCAACAGTAAAACGGTTGAAATAAAACAAATAGTTGAAATAAAAAATGCGACTGAAACCCTGACTTTACCTGATATTGAAATTGTAAAATAAGAAACGAGAATATGCTTAATTATTGTAGAGTATTTTCGATACTTATCATCCTATTGATGGCTAACAAGGGGTTTACACAGGTTGTATACCCTGATTTTGGCATGTGGAATACATTGAGCATTGAAAAAAACTGAACAAAAAATATCTGTATCAATAGATGAAGAGTTTAGGCTTCGAGAAAATCTCTCAAAAATTAATTTGTTTTATACTAACCTTGGATTGAATTATAAATTTTCAAAAAAACTAAAAGCCTCCTTTATTTATAGAATTACCCAAAAAGCTGTTGATGGCCGAGGTTACGATATCAAACATCGAATTATGCTGGATGTTATTTATAAAGAAAAACTTTCAAAGAAATTTGTATTTCAATTTAGACAAAGGGCTCAATTCGAAAACAACAATATCTATTCAAGTCGCGATGGGCGTTACATTGAATCTTTCTTAAGAAGCAAATTTGAAATTGGCTATAATTATACCAAAGATATCAAAGCATATTTTTCGGAAGAATTGCGTTTTCAACTTCATGATCCACGAAATCCTGAGTCTGATTATGGGTTACACCGTTTTAGACATTGCTTAGGAATCGATTATAACCTCAGCAATAGCAGTACAGTGGGTGTTTATTATTTGGTACAAAACGAAATCAAAGTGTACAAACCCAATGAGTTATATATTTTTGGGTTACAGTATGGATTTCAGTTTTAGAAACGAAATCCCATATTAAATCCAAGATTAAACGTTTGATTTAAATTCATTGGACTGTCATTGTAATAATTATTTCCTCCATTATAATTTTTATTCATATCATTGAAACTATCATAGTATAGTATCCCCAAACTAGCATCTATACCCAGATATAGGTGTTTTGAGATGGTAAAATTGAGACTATTATTTAAGGCAAAGCCAAACTGTTTACGTGTATAATTAATTGATGATGAATAACTGGAAAAATAGTTATAATATGGCTCGTCAATCATAGCAATGAGAAACTGTGGACCAACTGCATACTTCACAACCCCTTGTTTTTTAGGGTAAAGTTTGATGGTAGGCATCAAGATAACCCCTGTATGTTCAATGGTAAAGTTGACAGGTAATTTTAAACTGATTAATTCATTCTCAAAAATCCTTTCATAACTAAATCCAACTGAAACATACCCATTTCCATCACCCATTACATTGTTTACAGAAAACTGGGCTGGTGAAAAGGCAATAATATTTTTCCTAAACTAGCTGATTTTACTTTTGCTTTTGTTCTTTCGTTGGTTCGGTTTACACGATACCCCTGGGCAAATGACATGGATGTGATTAACATCAATAAACAGGTTATAAGATTTGTTTTATTCATTTTACGTTGTTTTTAAGTTTAAAATGTATGTTTAAAAGCTATTTTTTATTGTTTAAGCCATTTATTGCATTGTTTCAACATAGCGTCCATATCCTTTGACAAGGGAGCTTCAGCAACAATTTGCTTTCCTTTGGCAGTGGTGAATTTAAGTGAAAATGCATGCAAAGCTAATCTATTTAAAATGGGTGTTTCTTCAAGAATATCTTTCGACATCTTGTATTTCTTTTCAAAGACGATATATATACCGGATTCGTTAGTCCATACAAGGCATCGCAAACGATGGGGTGTCCTAAATTCGCACTATGTAAGCGTATTTGATGGGTTCTGCCCGTGAGAATATGAAAAGAAACCAAACTGTAAGTTCCATAGTTGGCAATGGTTTCATACACTGTTGTAGAAGGTTTACCTTGTTTTTGGTTAATGATCATTTTTCCTTTTATCACAGGATGTTCCATGATTGCATCTTCGATAATACCACTTGCCTGGTCAAAACTACCATGTACAATGCCTAAATATTTTTTTTCAATCAATCGTTTTTCAAACAACATTGAGGCATATTTATGGGCTTCTTCATTTTTGGCAAAACAAATACAACCACTGGTTTCTTTATCTATGCGATGTACAATAAAAATTGAAGCATATTTGTCTCTCAGTACTTTTGTCACTGAGGGTAATTCTGCATTATGTCTATCGGGAATGCTCAATACCCCAGAAGGTTTATTGATAATGATATAATCGTCATCTTCGTAAATAATGGATAATTTCATGATTTGCGTAAAAAATTATTTAAAATGCTTGAGGTAAATAATTTCTTTTTCATCTAATAATCGATAAGTCCCCCTGGGAATGTTTTTCTTGGTTAAACCTGCATACACCACCCTGTCTAAAGCAGTTACTTTATATTGCAGATGTTCAAAAATTCTTCGTACAATTCGATTTCTACCAATATGTATTTGCACGCCAATCACTTTTTTATCTTTGGGGTTTACAAATGCAATTTCATCTACAGGGGCTAATCCATCTTCAAGGGTTATTCCCTCTGCTATTTTATCAAAATCATTTTTGGTTAAAGGCTTGTCGAGGGTTACCTGATATACTTTTTTGATATTGTATTTTGGATGTGACAATCGTTGTGCCAATTCACCATCATTGGTCATCAACAATAAGCCCGTTGTATTTCTATCTAACCGACCTACAGGGTATAAGCGGGTGGTATCAACCCCTTTAAACAAATCTAAAACAGTATTTCTATCCTCAGGATCATCCGTTGTAGTAATGAAATTTTTAGGTTTGTTTAATAAATAATATACCAAATTTTTCTGGGGAAAAACTCTTTTTTCTTCATACACTATATCATCGGCTTCACTTACTTTCACCGCAGGGTTTACTTCTACTTTGCTATTGACACTTACTTTTCCTTTCTTGATAAGCTCCACAGCATCTCTGCGTGAGCAGATACCACAGTGCGCAATATATTTATTTAAAGGCATGCATTCATTAGCTTCATCATTAGCTGTGGATTTGCTTTTTTTAGGCACTTTGATTTCAGATTGAAAATAAGGATTTTCATTTTCGGGGTATGATTGATTTTCATTCAATTTTACTTCATACGCTTTTTTTACACCTTGCTTTTTTCGTTCAGGATGTTTCTTTTTTCGGCAAGAGAAAAACTTTTTTTGGTAGTTGTTGAAGCTGATTTGGGCAAAAAACTTCTTTTGCTTTTGCGATGTTTTTTTTCAGGCGCTTTTGATTCATCATCCCATGATGTTGCGTCTTTAGGGGCAATGGTGGGTTTCTTTTTTTTAGAAAACTCAGCAGAAAAATGGGTTATTTTTTTGGCCATAAGTCAAATATAAAATAATTAAATGGTTGGATGATTTATATTCGCTAATTGTCCACAAGCAGCATCAATGTCTTTGCCTCTGCTTCTACGCAAACGAGCATTCACACGGTTTCGTTCCAAGTACTGCATAAAGGCATCTACCTTAGCTTCAGTTGGTTTTGCAAATTTGGCTAATTCAATAGGGTTATATTCAATAATATTCACTTTACTAGGTATCTTTCTACAAATTTTAATCAGCTCATCGGCATCTTCAATGCTATCATTAAAATTGGCAAATAAAATATACTCAAAGGTGATGGCGTTTTTCGTTTTTTGAAAATAATAATTCAATGCTTCTTCTATCACTTCCAGGTTATTGGTTTCGTTGATAGGCATGATTTCATTTCTTTTTTGATCGTTGGCAGCATGTAATGATAGGGCAAGATTAAACTTTACATGGTCATCTGCCAGTTTATGAATCATTTTACTGATACCTGCAGTAGAAACTGTAATACGTGTAGGTGACATGCCTAATCCATCGATGGAAACAATTTTATCAATCGACTTCAACACATTGCTATAATTAAGTAATGGCTCTCCCATTCCCATGTAAACAATATTGGTCAGTTTTTTACCATAATGTGTGAGTGCTTGTTGGTTTAATAAAAACACCTGATCGTAAATTTCATCAAAGTCGATATTGCGTTTGCGTTCCATATAGCCAGTAGCGCAAAACTTGCAACTTAAGCTACATCCCACTTGAGAGGATACACAAGCTGTCATTCGGGTAGATGTGGGTATCAATACCCCTTCTACAAAATGTCCATCATGAAGCACAAATCTATTTTTGATTGTGGTATCATCACTCAACTGGGTATGATGTATTTTTACTGCATTGAGTACGTATTCTTCTTTCATTTTTTCACGCAATGCTTTTGACAAATTCAGCATTTCGTCGATAGAACTGGCTCCATGTTTCCATATCCATTCATAGATTTGCTTTGCCCGAAAAGGTTTTTCGCCCCATGTAGCCAAAAGGGTTTCGATTTCTGCAAGTGTGAGATGACGGAGGTTTTTCATGAAATAGCCTTATATAATTTATGCGAAAGTAAGGAAATTAAGTGAGGTGGAAAATAAGAGATTTAGAGAAAGCTTAGCCATCCTTATTACTTTACTCAAATGACGACTTATTTCTTAGCAATACCCATCATACTGGTAAAACTCATTTCATTGTATAAGAGTCTGATAAGTCCATCTGCCAAGCCAATTTGTGGTACATAAATTTCTTGTATATCAGCCCAACGCATGATATTGTTGTAAATGAGCAATGCAGGTACTATTACATCTGCCCTATCTTGCCGAAATCCGTATTTATGCATCCTTTCATTCACCGATAAAGCATTCATTTCTTTGTAATAATCTCTCAATATTTCTACAGGCAATGGCTTGCCTAATTTACGTTTTGACAATGAAAATATTTTATTGATATTTCCTCCCGAACCAATGGCTTGTGCAGGTAAATGTGCTTTCAAAACAGTTTTGATAAAGTTTTTCATTTCATCCCATGCCTCTTCTTCTACTTTATCTTTGAGCAATCGAATGGTACCAATATTAAACGATTTTTTGATTACTTCTTTGGCTTTTGTATACAAAGTCAATTCGGTACTACCACCTCCTACATCGATATACAAATAATTAAATTTCGCATCCAGATTATCTGCAAGATGCGTTTCATATAATATCTGCGCTTCCTCACTACCACTGATAACATTGATTTTTATAGCGGTTTCTTTAAACACTTGTTGAACGATCTCAGAGGCATTTTTGGCATCCCGCATCGCAGAAGTTGCACATACTTTAATGGCCTGGACTTCATAAATATTTAAAAAATGTTTAAAGGCCTGAATGGTTTCTATGAGTTGTTGAATTTTAATATCGGAGATACTTCCTGATTCAAATACATCAAAACCCAGACGCAGAGGTACCCGCACAAGATTGACTTTTGTAAAATCTAAAGTCCCATCTATATATGTGGTGATATCTTTTATTAAAAGCCTCGCGGCATTAGAACCTATATCAATTGCAGCAAGTCTCATATTTATTAATCATTATTCAGTGCAAGTTAGGCAAATATTTTTTTTAAGAATATTTTTTAGCACTTAAATAGTTATATATTTCTACTTGAGATCTTACATGTTTTTCTTTCAACCCTCTTGCCACATATTGATTTAATTGATTATTGTCAAGGATTCTTGCTTTTTCATTTTCGGCCAATTGTATCTCTAATATCTTTTTTAATTCATCTTTGATTTCTGTATCAAAAATGGGTGTAGTGGTTTCTATTCTAAAATCAAGGTTTCGAATCATCCAGTCAGCACTTGAAATATAAATATCATCTTTCCCACCATTTTTAAAATAAAAGATACGGGCATGTTCAAGATATTGATCCACAATACTGATGGCATGAATGGGCTTAGGCCATTTTTTATTTTCGGTATGCGCTGTGCAAATGCCCCGAATAATTAACCTTAAATCAAGCCCGGCTTGAGCTGCATGATAGATTTCCTCAATGAGCTTTACATCTGAAAGGCTATTGAGCTTAATACAACACATGGCAGACTTACCAGCTTTGTGTAGCTTCATTTCATTTTTAATTTTTTCAATAAAAAATGATCTTGTATTGTAAGGTGAAACCAGCAAGGTTTTACATCGTTTAAATAAATGAATTTGAGCTGGAAATTCGATGAGTTTAAAAATATTGTTGATATCGGCTGTGATTCTTTTATCAGCAGTGAGCAAACAATGATCTCCATATATTTTTGCAGTCATTTCATTAAGGTTACCCGTACTTACAAAGCCATAATTTTTTAAGGTTTTACCCACTCTTTTAGTAATCAAACAAAGTTTTGCATGTATTTTCCGATCAGGTAAGCCCACTAAAACCCTTACGCCTTCTTCTTCAAGGATCCTTTTCCACTTCAAATTTGCTTCTTCATCAAAACGTGCTTTCAGTTCAAGCACTACTGTTACTTTTTTGCCATTTCGTAAGGCATTGATCAATGCACTCACAATTTTTGAGTCTTTTGCCAAGCGATAACAGGTAATTTTGATGGTTTCAACATACGGATCAATCGCAGCTTCGCGCAATAAATCAATAATACTATCAAATGAGTGATAAGGAAAATGCAACATCACATCTCGCTCATTTAACACATCTAAAATACGCACAGGCTGCGTAAATAATGGATGTACAAATGGATTTTCACGTAGGGGTCTTTTTTCAAATACTTCCATCGGAAAATCCATAAAGTCTTTAAAATTATGAATTCGGCCTCCTGGTATTAAATGATCTTTTCGGGAAAGATTTAAAAGTTTGATGAGATAATCTAATAAATTTTTTTGAATCGCTTTATCGTATACTAATCTTACGGCTTTCCCTTTTTTACGATTTTTCAACCCTTTTTCGATACTTTCAATCAAATCATTGTTGATATCATTGTCAATATCTAATTCGGCATCACGCGTGACCTTTATGATATACCCTTCAAAAGTATTGAACCCAAACTGTGTAAATAAACTAGGCAAACAATACCTGATGATGTCTTCAAGCAAGATAATATTTTTTTCCCCTTTAGGAGATGGCAGTATGACAAACCTTGGCAATGAAAATGTTGGAACTTCTATCAAAGCATAACTATTCATAAATGAATTACTGCTATTTGACAAAATACAGGCAAGATAAATAGACTTATCGTGCAACAAGGGAAGATCCGAAATACTTTCAATCATCAGGGGCGCAATGTTTGTACGTACTTTGTCATTAAAATAGCCTGCAATAAATTCCTTTTGTATTTTGTTGAGTTGTTTCTCGTTCACAATATTCACCCCTTCTTTTTTCATTTCAAGAAGTACTTCATTGTAAATTCGATTAAATTCTTTCTGTTGCAACATAACCACAGACTGAATTTGTTTTAAAATATTGGCAGGCTTGCTTTCCATATACATTTTGGCTTGTTTACCAAACTGTACCATTCGATTTAAGGTAGCCACCCTTACCCTAAAAAATTCATCAAGATTATTTGAAAATATACCTAAAAATCGTAAACGATCTGCAATGGCGACTGTGGGATCTGTGGCTTCTTGCAATACCCTTGCATTAAATGCTAACCAGCTAATATCCCTAATAATCTTTGTAGGGGGTTTCTTATTCTTCATATTCAAAGTGCAAATATAGAAGACAAGCTATGTATTCTATGTTAAGTTTTTATTGTGTTGCAAGTAAATGTATGTATTATATTTCATACAAAAAGCCTTCGCTAATTTATATGCAAATGATTCAATTTGACCACTTGCTTAATATTATAGTTCTCTCCCTTAGAATCCGTTTTTAATTGTCAAAATATTCTACATTTGCTTTTATAATCCCATTTGATTCAGTATGAGTACGCAAACCAATAAAGAATTTAAAAAGATCACCACCCATGCATTGCAAGCTATGAAAGAAAGAGGTGAGAAAATATCTATGCTTACGGCATATGACTTTTCCATGGCCACTATTTTAGATGATGCAGGTGTCGATATATTGCTTGTTGGTGACAGCGCAAGTAATGTAATGGCAGGTCATGAAACCACCTTACCCATTACACTTGATCAAATGATTTATCATGCAGCTTCTGTGATTAGAGCAGTAAAAAGAAGCTTGGTGGTTGTAGACTTACCCTTCGGTTCCTATCAAGGTAATTCAAAAGAGGCGCTCAACAGTGCCATCCGTATCATGAAAGAAGCAGGAGCTCACTCCATAAAAATGGAAGGCGGAGAAGAAATCATTGAATCGGTTAAAAGAATTATTTCGGCTGGTGTACCTGTAATGGGACATTTAGGACTTACGCCACAAAGTATCTATAAATTTGGCACCTATAATGTACGTGCCAAAGAAGATGCAGAAGCAGAAGAACTTTTAAAAAATGCCCATTTATTACAAGAAGCAGGTTGTTTTGCCATAGTACTTGAAAAAATACCCGCTTTACTTGGGAAAAAAGTTTCAGAAGAACTCAAAATCCCTATCATTGGCATTGGTGCTGGTATGTATGTAGACGGGCAAGTATTGGTAATGCATGATATGTTGGGTATCAATAAGGAGTTTAATCCTCGTTTTTTACGTCGTTACCTCAATCTTTATGACCAAATACTGGATGCCACCAAACATTATATAGAAGATGTAAAAAGTGGGGATTTCCCCAATGAACAAGAACAATATTAGTGGCTAACCCATTCTATTTATGAGTATTTATTGAATGAAACATCAATGTTGAAAAAAGGTATAGCCCAATGATCTTTTTATACCGATGAGAAATAAAGAAGCGTCTAAAGGATGGTTCTTTTACTAACTTATAACTTTTTTTCAATCAGCATTTAGCATTGTAATACCAACCACACCTTAAAGACAGTCCATTTGATATTTGCTTAAATGCAATCTATGTGTGCATGATACCGAACTTTTTCAGACTACTTATTCAATACGTTTGGTATAAGATTTATAAAATTATTGGTTTCCTTTATCAATGACAATGGCTTACATTATAAATTACTTGGGGTAAACTTTATATATACTTGGGTATAACATAAAAAAGCGCACTTTTCAGTGCGCTTTAAAATATAAAAAAGTTAGATTATTTAACTTGTGTTAGGATACTTTTGAAAGTAGCAGGTTCGTTCATAGCCAAATCAGCAAGTACTTTTCTGTTTAAAGTAATATTGGCTTTTGACAATTTATTGATAAAAGTTGAATAATTCATACCTTCAGCTCTTACAGCGGCGTTGATACGTGCAATCCATAGTGTTCTGTAATCACGTTTTTTCAACTTACGACCTACAAATTTGTAAGTCATCCCTTTTTCAACTACGTTTTTAGCAACGGTAAATACGTTTTTACGTTTACCATAATATCCTTTAGCTTGATTAAGTATTTTCTTTTTTCTGGCTCTACTTGCGACGGCGTTTTTTGAACGTGGCATATTTTAATTTTTAAGAATGTTTGTTATAATATTTTTATTTAAAGCTTTCATCGAATTGTACTCCATGTACAACATCCTGAATACTATCCTCCAATACACAAAAGTCTATTCACCATTTTTGAATTTGCGCTATCTACCATGGTACTTCCACGAAGATGACGCTTACGAGAAGTTGACTTTTTGGTTAATAAGTGACTCTTGTTGGCTTTAAATCTTTTCACTTTTCCACTTCCAGTGATTTTGAAAGTTTTCTTAGCACGAGAGTGGGTTTTCATTTTTGGCATGACTACTGTTTTTTTAAGGAGTGCAAAGGTAACAATATTATTTAAAAATATCAATTAATATCTTCTTTTTCTTCTATTTTGTGCAAAAATATGAAAAATGCATTGATAAAGATGCACTTAGCGGTGTTTCTTTGGGGGTTTACGGGTGTTTTAGGAAGGGCCATTACCTTGCAAGAGTACCCTTTGGTATGGTATCGGACAATGATAACTGCCACCATTTTTGTAATTATTTTATTTTATAGAAAAGAATTTATAAAAATTACAGGACGCGAACTCCTACGTTTTATGGGAATAGGGACTATTATTGCAATTCATTGGGTGGCTTTTTATGGTTCTATCAAATATGCCAATGCCTCAATTGCATTGACATGCCTTGCCACAGCTGGTATATTTACAGCCATACTAGAACCGATAGTGTTAAAAGTAAAATTCAATGTAAAAGAACTAATTATTGGCTTTATCGCATTGATAGGCATGTACAGCATTTATCATTTTGAAGTTCAATATGCATTTGGCATTATGCTGGGCATTTTCGCCTCCATACTCAGTGCTGTTTTTACCATTTTAAATAAGAAAATCATCCACAAATACCCGTCCCGCTTGGTTGCTTTTTATGAAATCGGTTCAGGATTTTTGTTTCTGACACTTTTGCTACCTGTTTATCTATACTTACAACCCAATGTTTCATTTGTACCTATACACTACGATTGGATATGGCTTTTAATACTCAGCCTTTGCTGTACAGTATGGGGACAGTCGCTTGCCTTGAGTGCATTGAAAAAACTTTCTTCGTTCACAACCGTGCTCATGGTTAACTTAGAGCCTGTTTATGGCATCCTTTTGGCTATGTTGATCTATCATGAAAATAAAGATTTAGGTATCGGTTTTTATCTGGGTATTTTGCTTATTGCATTCAGTGTGGCTTTGCATACATTGATGATGTACATAGAAAAAAAGCGTGAAAGGAAAATGATTGCTTAATTTTGCATCGGCTAAATTTAAAAAAACACCCCATTATGATGAACAAATTCATTTCATTGTCTTTACTCGTCCTTTTTATATGTTGCGTATCATGCGAAACAAACTCAGCCCAAACAGCGAGCAGTCTTGATGTAAAAGCGTACAGAGCGCAATTGACAGGCGAAAAATCATTCCAATTAGTAGATGTACGTACTGCTGAAGAGTTTGAAAGTGGTCATCTTGAAAGAGCCATTAATATCAATTACAATGGCAACGATTTTGAACAACAAATCAATGCTTTAGATAAAAACAAACCTACTTATATCTATTGTCTTTCTGGTGGCCGAAGTAGTGCAGCAATGGATGTGATGACAAAAAAAGGGTTTAAACAAGTAATCAATATGAAAGGGGGCATCCTTGAATGGAAAGCCAATCAATTTCCATTAGAAAACAACAAAAATAATACTACTGGCTGGATAGGCATGACGAAAGCTGCCTATGATCAACTTACCCAAAGCAAAACGCCCATATTATTTGATTTTAAAGCAAAATGGTGTGGACCATGCAAACAACTTTCGCCCATTTTAGATGATTTAGCTGCCGAATACAAGGATAAAATAAAAATCATTCAAATTGATGTCGATGAAAATAAGTCGCTGGCAGATGAATTAAAGATTCGTAGTATACCATTCTTGATTTATTACAAAAATGGCAAACACGCCATGAACATTGAAGGACTTACCGATAAGAAAAATCTTATTAAATCGTTGGGGTTAAAAAAATAAGTTTGCTGATTTTATTTAAATAAAGGCGCATTCTGATAATGGTTTTCCATTCCTGAAATTTTTGGTATGCATAAAGATTATGAGAAAACAGAAAATCTTACAATTAGTAAAAATATTATCTATAAAAGAAAACTAACTTCTTTTTGGGGAAATTTTTAAGCCAGATTATTATCAATTAACGTGAGAATGTGTGCGAATGCTTAAAAAAAAAATCAGTGCTTGTATTTGCACTTCTTGCTCACACTTAAGCTACTTTTAGTGAAATTGGCAGGTAAATAACAAACACCAATCTATTGGAAAGCTTTAATGATTTTTAAATTAAAGAATATAGAATGAAAAAGAGTAGGAAAATGAGAATGAATTCATTCTGTTTCTCTTTCTCCTACTCATTCTGTTTTGTGACCTCGACAGGATTCAAACCTGTAACCCTCAGAGCCGAAATCTGATATTCTATTCAGTTGAACTACGAAGCCATTCGTTTGCAAATATATAAAATCTCCTGATGACTAATCCATTTGTGTTGAGAAAAAAAATTCGTATATAAATAAAATAAATATTATCTTTAAGCGTTCTATTATTTATAACAAATCATGAAAAAGGTACCTTTACTATTATTGTATTTTTTTTCTACCCTTTTTGCTTCAGCACAAAAAAGCAAAATAGCTACCTATATTGGCTTCCAGGCAGGTGTGGTAGCTCCGATTCAAAATAATCATTACGCTATTGCGACCTACAAAATGGGTCTCCCCTCTTTTTCCTATGCTGCCAGTATCGAAAATCGATTTACAATCAACTACAAATTAAATTTTTCGTTACAATATTCTATTTCGTATTTCAATATCATGCAAAAAAACCTGGAAAAACATATTGCTGATTTTGAAGCTAAACAACAAATAGAAAATGATAAAAAGTCGAAACTCAATGCCAATTTCAGTTTAAACTCCATTTACAAAATCAATAAATGTGTTGGAATCATAGGAGGCATTGGATTGGCAAGACCATTAAATTTAATGGATCATGAAACCGTCAATAAAAAATTAAAATACACGACTTCGCCAGCGAATAAATACACCGATAAATTTATACCTACCTTAAACCCTTTCTTCATTATTGGTATTGAAAACAGTTGTACTGTATTTAGAAAAAACTTGATTTATTCTATTCAATACAACATTGGATTTATGCCCAATAGAAGTTTACCAATACAAGATAACCATACAAATGGTGAAAATAAATACATGCATGGGGTGAATATTGGTTTGAAATATAAATATTGATTTTTATATTTACTAGGTGCAAAAAATAATCAATCCCTTTCTTTACATACTAAGTTTTTTATTAGCCGCAGTGGTTAGTATCAAAAACCTGCGCGAACCAGATATTTGGTGGCAAATCAGAACAGGCGAATGGATCATTGATCATCAAAAAGTACCCACAGTAGATGTTTTTTCATTTACACAACAAGGTCAAGATTGGATAAATATTAAATGGGGGTTTGAAGTATTGGCCGCCTGGATATCCAAAACATTGGGCCCTGAATCTATTTTTATTATACAAATGCTCGTCTCTTTGCTTATTCTTTATTTTATTAAAAAGATAGGCGAATTATTTAATCTCAACAATGCAACGCTTTTTTTTATCACAACCATCCTGTTATTATTTGGTATAGAATACCGTATCATTGGGCGCCCTGAAATGTTTTCACATTTATTCGTAGTGGTGTTTATTTATTTATTACTGAAGTACACAAACACCCAATCGAAACACATATACTGGGTCATTCCTTTGCAAATTTTTTGGTGCAATATGCATGAAGCCTATGCGATAGGGATTGTTATGTTAGGCATCTATACACTTATCAAATGGTTTGAATATGCGATCCTAAAAAAAAGCAAACCCTACGAAATCAGTTTGATCACAGGTATCAGCATAGCTGCAATTATAATAAACCCTCGTGGAATACTTCTTTTGACACGCCCATTCAATATCTTTAATCAGGTACAACAAAATAAATACACCACTGAATTAGATTCTATTTTCACTGCCGATTACTGGCACAAAGAATCCTATTTCTTTATCATCATCGCTGTATGTTTTTTATATTATTTATTGAGTGAATTTAAAAAAAATAAATTATTCACCTTTCAATCTGAATTTCCAGTAGGCTATTTAGGCATCTGTATGGCCTTTTTATTCCTTTCATTTACCGCTTACCGAAATATCGTATTTTTTATCCTTAGTGTCATCCCTATTATCGCTTATCTATTCTATAAAAAGTTTAAACATATCGATAAATTGAGCATCCCTTTAGCCTTGTTTGGGATAATCATGTATGCAATGATTGTATCGAACAAATACTATACGCTTACGAATTCGAGAGACCGGTTTGGCTTAGAAGTTTTAAGCATCAATAACCCATCAGGTGCTGCTCAATTCATAGAACAACAACAACTCAAATCAAAAAAAGGTTTTTCTGATTATTTAACTTCTTCCTATTTATTATGGAAATTACAACCAGATTTTAAGACCTTTATCGATCTTAGAGATTTAGACGTTTTCAGTACTGCTTTTTTTGAAAAATATTTAGACATCATCAACAACCCTCAATCATTTTATACCCTTGATCAAACTGAAAAATTTGACTATGTTGTTCTCTATAGAAAATCGAATGAAGCTTTACATCAATATTTATACAACGACTCTGTATATGCTTGTACATTTATTGATGCGGTAGCAGCGGTGTATCAAAAAACAGATGATATTCCCAAAGGGGATATTTTCAAGCAGGGGTCCCCTATTCCACAATCATCTTTTTCTACTACGCTCAATCATCTTTTCAACCCAGCCTATCAACCATTTGATTACGACGATGTAAATTTAGATTATGAAGCCGCAACCTATTATACAAATGTCGGAAAGATTAGTTTGGCCGAAAAAAGAGTTAATCAGTATTTAGCTGCTAACCCTGATAACCAGGAAGCCATCGAATTAAGAAATCATTTAATGCAATTAAAATCATCTATTAAAAAATAAGCCCTTTTTATACCTTTGTAATATGTCAGAAAAAAATATACTCATTGCCGATAGTGGCTCCACAAAAACAGATTGGTGTTTGATACAAAATGGCAAAAAAAAAGGATTGAAAACACAAGGTATCAATCCTTATTTTTTACAAGAACATGAAATCATGCAAATTTTTGACAATGAGTTAAAAATAAATCCGCTCAAGACACATATTGATGAAATTCATTTTTATGGTGCTGGTATCAACAGTGTTGACAATAAAAAAAGAATTGAAAAAAGCCTTAAACAATATTTCAATATTAAAAAAGCCTATTCCTACAGCGATATGCTTGCAACCGCTCGTGCAACATGTAATCACCAAAAAGGCATCGCATGTATATTAGGTACAGGTAGCAATTCATGTTATTATGATGGAAAAAAAATGGGATTCAAAACGCCTACATTAGGATACATTTTAGGTGATGAAGGAGGTGGTACTCATTTAGGAAAAAAAATACTTCAATATTATTTACATGATATATTTGATCGTGAACTAAAAATAAAGTTTGAAGAATCATTTGATACCAACTTAGCAGTCATATTAGAAACCATTTATAGAAAACCTCTTCCAAACAGATACTTAGCTCATTTTGCTTCATTTATTTTTCAAAATCGAGGCCATTACATGATTGAAAATATAGCTGAAGATTGCTTCAATGATTTTTTTATCAATCATCTTTTACGATACCCTCATATTCATAAACTACCCGTTCATTTTTCGGGATCAGTGGCCTATTATCTAAAAGATATTTTAGTGAATCTTTGCAATCAGTACGAAATTAATTGTGGGTCTGTAATCCAAAAACCCATGAAAGGTCTTATTGCTTATCATGCGACCTCTTTAGAAAAATAAACTATCAATGCAATTTATTGGGGTTTTACCTTTTCAAATAGATTCAGGATATTCGAGTATTAAACATTCAAACTTGGCATATTCGTTAATGATAAATTTTGCCTGATAAGGTTTCCCATTTGTCAACAATCCAGAATATTGAATATTTTTACCTTTATTAGAGATAACCTGAAAAGATTCATCAAATTTAAAAGTTGGATTTAACACAACAAGTTCCTTCCAATATTCGATTGCTTCTTCTATACCGACTATTTTATTGTCAACTTTATTGGGATAAATTTTTTGAATATTATCTGATTGAATGTAAAAATGTAAAGTTAAAAAGTGAGATAAATTGTCAAAATCCCTTTGATTAAAAGCATGAATAAAATCTTTAGATACTTGTAGTATGATTGCATTGAATTGCATAAAGTTTATTTTAAAATATTATTCATATTCATATTTTAAATACTCAATTTTACCGTACTCGTTTACCACAAAAGTTTCATAAACTATGATATCACTTCCAACTACTCGATTTACTGTTTTTACTTCTCTATTGTCTTTACACACACTTAATTGTACAACCTTATAATTCTCAATTTTTGATTTTAATTGTTTCCAGTATTCAATCACTTGATCTTTACCTTCTAATTTACATCCCACATTATCAGGATACACCAATTGAATTTTTGGCGAATAAATAATGACATAATCTGTTAAATAATTTTTCATTTTGTCTACATCCCAATCATTCCACGCCTTAGTAAAATCATCAGAAATAGATTTAATAATTTCATCAAACTTCATGTGATCAATTTTTTCTAATCAAATGTAATAACAAAAAATTAAAAAAACAAATTTTTAAACGAATATAAGTTACTGAAAATGAACTTATTTCACATCTTATTTAAAAGCATTCAACCCAGTGACATCCATACCTGTTATCAATAAATGTATATCATGGGTGCCTTCATAGGTAATCACACTTTCAAGATTCATCATATGACGCATAATTGAATATTCACCAGTGATTCCCATTCCTCCATGCATCTGACGAGCTTCACGCGCAATATTTAGTGCAATTTCGCAACTATTTCTTTTTGCCATCGATATTTGTGCTGGGGTCACTTTGCCTTCATTCATCAATACACCTAATCGCCATACAAGTAACTGAGCTTTTGTGATTTCTGTAATCATTTCGGCAAGCTTTTTTTGCTGCAATTGAAACCCAGCAATGGGTTTACCAAACTGCTGACGTTGCAAAGTATATCTAAGGGCACTGTCATAACAATCCATCGCAGCTCCTAATGCCCCCCATGCTATTCCATAACGTGCTTTACTTAAACAACCCAATGGTCCTTTCAATCCTTGCACATTGGGAAATATATTTTCTTTTGGCACTTTTACATTATCAAATACAAGCTCACCTGTGCAACTTGCTCTTAAACTCCACTTGCCATGTATTTCAGGTGCAGTAAAGCCTTCCATGCCTTTTTCCACTACGAGTCCTCTTATAACACCCCCTTCATCTTTTGCCCATACCACAGCAATATCCGCAAAAGGAGCATTGCTAATCCACATTTTAGCCCCATTTAATATTACATGGTCACCAGCATCTTTAATGTTGGTAATCATACTACCTGGATCACTTCCACTATCTGGTTCTGTTAAACCAAAACAACCTAAATATTCACCACTTGCCAGCTTAGGCAAGTATTTCATACGTTGTTCCTCACTGCCATAGGCATAAATTGGATACATCACCAAACTACCTTGTACACTGGCAGTACTTCTCATGCCACTGTCACAACGCTCAATTTCTTGCATCATGATACCATAACTAATATAATCTAAACCACCGCCGCCATATGCTTCTGGTACCGTGGGACCAAATACACCCAATGCACCCATTTGAGGAACTAAATGCTTTGGAAATTCATTGTTTTGGGCCCATGTTTCAATATTGGGACTAACCTCTTTTTTGATCCACGACCTCACCATATCACGAATGAGTTTATGTTCATCGCTTAATAATTCATCTAAAGCAAAATAATCAGGATGTTGATACAAGTCTTGCGCCATGTGTACTATTTTTTAGGGTGCAAATATAAGGTTGGAAAGTGGAGAATGGGTCATGAAAAGCAAAAATCGTTCATCTTATACCTCAAAAAAATAGATTAGATATCAACAATATTGATTTTTCAAAATTGCATCGTATTTTGGGTAAAATCTAATCATCTCAGGAAGATATACATTTCATAAAATGAGTTTTATAGTATCATCCCTCTCATGAATAGAATATTTATGTTGATAAAAAAATAAAATATGACCTCATTAACTGCCATTCAAGCGCTCAGAACACCCACCCCTTCTGAGCCCCTGAGAATATTATTCAGTGCTTGTTTAACAGGCATAACCTGTGGCTATGATGGCACTGCCTATGGCGAATATCCGGCATTATTAAAAATTTTAAAAAGCAACCTTGTCCATAAGGTCGCATTTTGTCCTGAAAACGAATCATTTGGCACTCCTAGAGAATTATGTGATATTCATGGCGGTACAGGATTAGACGTCATCAATGGCAATGCAAAAGTTATGACAGCATCGGGGATTGATTGGACTGAAGGCATGATACAAGCTTCATTAAAAATGTTAGACATCGCACGCAAAGAGCAAATTGAACTTGCCATCATGATGGATATCAGTGCTGCTTGTGGAAGTCAGGTGGTGTATAATGGCAATCGAAATGCAGAAAATAAACAATACCAAATAGGTGCTGGTGTGTGTGCAGCTCAGTTAATGAAAAACAATTTTCTGGTCATTAGTCAACGTGATTTTGCTTCCCTTGAAGTGTTATACGCAAAAATAGATACAACCCATGTGATTGACCCTACCCAAAAAGACCATCATGAAACAACCTGGTATAAATCCTATTTTAAACTTTAATTGATCAATTCAATAAATCAAACTATAGAATGGGAGGGCTAACGCTCATTTAACGGATATCATAACCTAAATTTATCATTGTGTAATGCTATACTTGAATCACTTAAAAACAAAAGCAACAGATTGATTGATTTCCTTCAAAAAAAAGAAAAACTAATTTGCATATCCCCATTTTAGTTTCTACTTTTGCAAAAAATAATTAATACACAGTTTCATGGAAAATCATATAGAATTCGTAGATAATCCGGTAGATATTGAACTTTCACAACCTACTAAATCAAAATTTTTATTCTATTTAGGTTTATTTGGATTTTTATTGTTTTTTGTAGGTTGTAACTATGGCTTATGGACTCGCGCTTACAAAAGTACTGAGAAGATTGAAGTTCCTGAAAGCACCCAATACAATCCAAAATATAAATAAATGTTGCAAGCATGATTGTTTGCAAGCATGACACTGCCGTAGTTGTTCTCAGCTACAACGGAAAAGATTTACATCAATTATTTTTCCCCCTTTTACTTTCTGAATCACAAGGTCATTACGATGTGGTACTGGTAGACAATGCTTGTACAGACGATACCGCAAGTGTAGTTGAACAACTATTCCCTGAGGTTTCTATCGTACGACTTACCGTCAATAAAGGCTTTGCCAATGGATACTATGAAGGCCTCAAACAAATACAAGCCAAATATTATGTACTCCTGAGTGCTGATTTCGAAGTCACACCACAATGGTTTCAACCCTTGTACCGATTAATGCAACAACACACGGACATAGCTGCTTGTCAACCTAAAATAAAATATTATAAAGACAAATCTAAATTTGAATATGCTGGGGCTGGTGGCGGTTTTATAGATAAATGGGGCTATTTGTTTTGCAGAGGTCGTATTTTCTTTACTTTAGAAGAAGATCATGCCCAATATGACAATACCATTGAAGTGTTTTGGGCAAGTGGTGGCTGTATGTTTGTGAGAGCAGAAGTGTATCATGCCATGGGCGGCTTAGATGCTGACCTCTATGCCCATATGGAAGAAGTTGATTTATGTTGGCGTATGAAAAATGCTGGGCATCGAATTGCTTATTGTGGCAGTAGCACCGTTTACCATATTGGAGGTAGTGTAATCAGTTATGGAAGTCCACAAAAACTATTTTATAATTATAGAAACAGTTTAATATTACTACTCAAAAACCTGGCTACCCAAAAGTTACTTTGGATGCTCCCATTCAGACTTTGCTTAGACGGTGTCAGCGGTTTAAGATGTCTGTTAAAAGGAGAATTTACTGAAGTAAAAACAATTATCAAAGCGCATTGGAGCTTCTTTTTATCGTTTAATAAATGGTATCGAAAAAGGCAAGCATCAAAAAAATTAATCAAACAACAAAATGAATTCGGCATCTATAAAAACAGTATCATTGTAGATTATTTTCTAAAAAAGAAACACCTATTCACTGATTTACCCTTTGAAGAAAAAAACATCCTTTAGTCGAATCAATAATAGTATCAAGCAATATGATGACAAGTACCACATTAATCAGAGTAAGATATGGCGAAGTAGACCAAATGGGTTTTTTATATTATGGAAACTATGCCCTCTATTATGAAGTAGCCCGTGCCGATATGATACGCAATGCTGGTTACCCCTATAACGAAATGGAACGTGATGGCACTGTGATGCCCGTCGTAAAAATGAATGCTAAATTTTTAAAACCTGCATTGTACGAAGAACTCATTCGCGTGGAAACATCCCTACTGGCACTTCATAAACATCCTTTTATCACTTTTATACATAAACTGTATAATGAACAAAATGAACTGCTGCATATCGGAGAAGTGACACTTACTTTTTACGACCCTATTGCTAAAAAAAGAGTTCCCATGCCTGAAAGATTGAGAAAAATACTCGCCCCTTATTTCCCTTCATAATTAGGTACTTTGTTATTGGCGTATACGAGGATCAATCATCGTGTATAATACATCAACTAAAATATTGATCATTATAAAAATGAGTGCTGTAAACAATACCGCCCCCATTACTACAGGAAAGTCAAACTTGTTTAATGCATCTACCGTAATTTTGCCTATTCCTTTCCATCCAAAAATATATTCTATAAAAAAGGAACCCGCCAATAATTCAGCAAACCAACCCGAAATGGAAGTAATCACGGGATTGAGCGCATTGCGTAAAGCATGCTTCCATACCACAGCCGTTTTACTTAAGCCCTTCGCATAAGCAGTTCTGATAAAATCCTGGTTCATCACGTCAAGCATCGAGCTTCGTGTAATTTGTGTGATAATGGCTAATGGTCTAATAGACAAAGTAAGAACAGGCAATATCAAACTTTTTAATACCAAATGACGACCTGTAAAAGGATCATAATCCCACATTGGAGAAATAATACTAAGACCAGTATAATCTTTTAACACAAAACCAAAAACATAAGCAATTAAAATACCTGCAAAAAATGAAGGAGCCGAAATACCCAGTACACTCGCAAAGATGGCTGAAGTATCAAGCCATGTATGCTGTTTCAATGCAGCCACCACACCTAACAATATACCTAAAAATGCTGCCACTATAATGGCACAGGTCGCCAATATCATAGTACCCGGAAATGCATCGAGCAACATGGCATTTACTTCTTTTTTGGTTTGGTATGAACGTCTTAAATAAGGTGCTTTAATGACCAATGACAGTTCCTTACTTACCGAAAACAACGAAAAATAATGATATTTTGTTTGTGCTTCTTCACTCGTTTGATGTAAGGCCAGTGGCGATAAATCATTGAGATACAGTAAAAATTGCTTGTACACCGGTTTATCTAAATAAAGCTCTTTCCGAATATTTTCAATCGTTTTTGCATCAGTTCGTTGCCCCATCGTCAGTCTTGCTGTATCAGCAGGCAACAAAACAAAAAACAACACAAACACAATTGTCACTACACCTAACAGAATTAGGAAGCTGTTGAATATTTTTTTTAATAAAAAATGAAACAAAATAAGGAAAGTGATTTACAAGCGTAAATGTACAATAAAATTATTGCTGCATCGTGGTATCTGTTACCACGGGTGGCATTACTTCTTCTTGCGGAAATAGTGGAACTGCATTATCTTTTAAATCTAAATTTAATTGAGCAAAAGAAGGATAATTTGCATAACTCCACTTGCCCTTAACAACCCCCTGATGCAACCACATCAAACCTGGACTGCTACGCATAGCTGTTTTGCAAACCGTTTGGTCAATCACACAAAATTCTACATCAAGCTGATGGGTAGATTTAAATTTGTTTGATTCTATATCATTTGAAGCGCTCAATACTAAAAAAGGCACTGACGCTTTTTTACAAGCCCCGATCAGCAATCTTAATCGATCCATATTGCTGGTATTAGCGGTTTTTACATCTTTAATAAACAATAATAATACATGGCCTTTATAGCTTAATACCGTTTTGGTAATATCTTCCCCATTGTAATTACTTATACTAAAATCCTTGATGGTGGGTTCATTCTGTGCTTTTTTAACAATGGTATTGATGGTGGTATCAAAAGTCCAAGTAGAATCTTGCCATGGATAGTTCGTTAAGTCAAATTCTTTTTTTACTCCATCTTTCTTATAAACCAATACGGTTTTCACTTCCTCAGGCACATAATTAGGACCAGGGGTCATTTCCTGAAGTATATTATTGCCTATTTTATAAGGCAAACAATCTTTTACAGGCAAATTTCTAAGCACATACCATTGCATTATGATTGATAACACGAAAGTTAAAACCATCATACCTGTAGCCATTGTAGCTGAGAAACTTTGTTTGATTAATTTACGATAGAAAACCAGTATCAGCACAAGTGCCAGCAAAATAAGATCTTTCATAAATGATTCATTCGCTTGCAATTTGATACAATCTCCAAAACAACCGCATTCTTTTATTTTACCACTATACATGGCATAGGCCGTTAAAAAAGTAAAAAATATGGTGAGCAATAGAATTAAAAAAGAGAACAATCGAAACCGATAACCGATGATTAAGGCAACCCCAGCCACAATTTCAAACGTAATCATGAGTATAGACATGGCCATGGCATACGTATTAAGCCAATGCATTAAGGATGGCAAATAACCATCTCTTGCCCACACTTCAAAAAACTCACCCATTTTATAAGCCAAGCCCGATGGGTCGTTTGCTTTGATTAAACCTGAAAAAATAAATAGTACGCCTACAAACACCCTGATGATCGTGAGTGTAATATTTAATGCTTTATTTTGGCTCATAAGTAATATTGTTTTGTAAACAAATATAGCTTCTACACCCATTCAATGTATCATGAAAGGTTTCTTTTTAAATTTCATTAGGAAAAATAAATGAAAACAATCATTCATCTAAGCCATTTTTGTCATTGTTAGAAGTAAATTGTTTACAATATCAAACAAAAGAAAATCAAAAAAAAATAGCTTTCTTTGTATTTCATCATGAAAAAAATAATCATCGCAATAGATGGATTTTCATCTACCGGCAAAAGCACATTGGCCCGACAGTTAGCACAAAAACTCAACTATACCTATATCGACAGCGGTGCGATGTATAGGGTGATCACTTGGTATTTTTTAAAGAATCACATCGCTTTATCTGATGATGTTGCCATAAACAATGCCTTACAGCAAATCGAAATCTCTTTTCAACAAAATAAAATTTGTCTCAATGGTACAATCATGGAAGATGAGATTAGAAAAATGGAAATTTCAAATCATGTGAGCGAAGTATCAGCCTTGGCTGCTGTCAGAAATTTTGCGGTAGCACAACAACAATTATTAGGTCAACATAAAGGTATTGTAATGGACGGAAGAGATATTGGGACCACTGTATTTCCTGATGCGGATTTAAAAATATACCTTTTTGCCAATGAAGCCATTCGCACCCAAAGACGATATGATGAGATGTTGCTTAAAGACAAAAACATAGGTATCGAAGAAGTGGCATTAAACCTGCAACATAGAGACCATATTGATTCTACAAGGGCTATTAGCCCCCTTCGCATGGCACATGATGCAATAAAACTAGACAATAGCCATTATACCATGGATGAACAATTGCAAATTGCCTACCAATGGGCACTAGAAAAAATAAATGAGGAATAAAAATGGCATTATGATTATGCTACCATTCATTTTGTTATGATACCTTATGTTGTATGTCATTCAGATATGAATATGCTTTACGGGAATGGCTAAAATGGAAAGTGTAGTAAAATCTTTGGCTTTGACATGTTGACTTGAACTTTTTTTTATATTAAAAAGGCTCGTTTCCCAATTCTTGTAATGTGTGTTTATGCAACATTTGAAGGTGCTCTTTGAGAACCTGTACCCTCTGCCACTACTGCATATATTTTCTCAACGGTTTCTATAACAGCCTGGGTATCATAATGGCATTCACGATGCAATTCCGCAGGTTTACCATGCTCAACTAATCGATCTGGAATGCCTAGCATCACCACAGAAGGTTTATAGTTGTGTGCTGCAAAAAACTCTAAACAAGCACTGCCAAATCCCCCCACAATGGTACCATCTTCAATAGTAATCACATGAGAATAATGTTGACCTACTTCATGCAGTATTTGCTCATCAATCGGTTTTACAAAACGCATATTGTAATGCGCTGGGTGAATGCCTTTAGCGGCTAAAACCTGACATGCTTCTATCACAAAATTACCCGGATGTCCAATCGATAAAATGGCTATGTCACGACCTTCTTTTATCAACTCTCCTTTGCCTGTTTCTATGGTTTCAAAGGGTTTTATCCAATCGCTCATCACCCCTTCTCCTCTGGGGTAACGTATCACATAAGGGAGTTTATTTGATTCACTTTGTGCCGTAAACATCATATTTCGCAATTCCACTTCATTGATAGGTGCTGCTATAATCATATTTGGAATACAACGCATATAGGCTATGTCATATACCCCATGATGTGTAGGTCCATCGTCACCCACCAACCCTGCCCTATCAAGACAAAAAATGACAGGTAATTTTTGAATAGCTACATCATGTATCACCTGATCATAGGCTCTTTGCATAAATGATGAGTATATATTGCAAAATACTTTCATGCCTTGTGTGGCCAATCCTGCACTTAGTGTAACCGCATGTTGCTCACAAATCCCTACATCAAAAGCACGTTGAGGCATTTCTGCCATCATATACTTAAGTGAACAGCCAGAGGGCATAGCAGGGGTTACACCCATTACTTTATCATTCAATTTGGCAAGCTCAATAATTGTTTTTCCAAATACATCCTGGTATTTGGGTGGTTGAGGGGCATCGTATACTATTTTATTGATCTTCCCGGTTATTTTATCAAATACACCAGGTGCATGCCATAAGGTTTGGTCTTTTTCGGCCAGGTCATATCCTTTACCTTTGATGGTATTGATATGTAATATTTTGGGACCTTTGATTTGTTTTAAATCCTTGAGGGTTTCTACCAATTTTAAAATATTATGCCCATCTACATGACCAAAATATCGAAGTCCCAAAGCTTCGAATAAATTGCTTGTTTTAGAAACGACCCCTTTAATGCCGGCTTCTACTTTGGATGCTACCTGTTGATTAAAAGTACCTCCAGGTAATTTTCCCAATATTTTCCATACATCATTGCGAACTTTATTATAGGTTTTTGACGTGGTGATATCGGTCAAATACTCTTTCAGTGATCCTACATTTGGATCAATACTCATATTATTATCATTCAAAATAATGAGTATATCGGCTCCGGAAGAACCTACATGTTGTAATGCTTCAAAAGGTAAACCTGCGGTCATAGCCCCATCACCAATAATGGCTACATGATGTCTGTTTTTTTCACCTTTTAAAGAAGATGCAATAGCCATACCTAAAGCAGCAGAAATTGAGGTAGATGAATGCCCTACACCAAAAGCGTCATATTCACTTTCACTCATTTTAGGAAATCCACTCAACCCATTATATTTTCGATTGGTATGAAATTGTTCTCTTCTTCCTGTCAATATTTTATGACCGTATGCTTGATGACCCACATCCCATACCAAAGCATCATACGGGGTATCAAACACATAATGTAAAGCCACAGTCAATTCTACCACACCCAAGCTAGCCCCAAAATGCCCTCCATTTACACTCACTGAATCAATAATAAACTGACGAAGCTCAGTGCAAACCTGCAATAAATCTTCTTTATTTACTTTTTTTAAATCAGCTGGAAATTTGATTGTGCTTAAAAGGGGACCGGCTTGTAACTCCATAATTGTATTAGATCAATCAAAAATACATTTTTTTTTAAAATATATGCATCTCAAATATAGAAATTACTAACTTTATATTAATATTATAAAATATGCAAAAAGGTATTTTACATTTAATTCCGAATATTCTTGCTGAAAATACAGCCCATAAAATGCCTTCTTACCTCATCGATATTGTAAATGAGATTAAAGTATTTTATGTAGAAGAGATCAGAAGCGCCAGAAGGTTTTTAAAAATGTTAAACAAACAAATAGTCATCGATGATTTGACTTTTCATCTTTTAAACGAACATCACCAAGAATCACTGTCATTGGCAAAAAATCTCTTTTTACAAGGTACAAGTATTGCGTATATCAGTGAAGCCGGCTGCCCTGCTGTAGCTGATCCTGGCCAGGATTTGGTCGCAATTGCACACGAATTATCGGTGCAAGTGGTGCCACATATCGGCCCCAATTCTATCATCATGGCATTAATGGCTTCCGGGTTTAATGGTCAACAATTTTATTTTCATGGCTATTTACCCAATAAGCAACCGATGCTTTCAATCAAAATCAAAGAAATTGAAGCACATAGCCGATCACATAACTGTACCCAAATATTTATTGAAACCCCTTATAGAAATCATCAGTTGATTGAAGAAATATTAAAAAACTGTCGAGATAATACCCAATTATGTGTTGCTGCCAACCTCACTGCAACAGATGAGCATATTGTGGCACAAATGATAAAAGATTGGAAAAAAGTTAAACTCAATTATCACAAAATTCCAGCCGTTTTTTTATTGTATGCGCAATAATAGTGTACATAGCAATCATTTTCTTAAATAGGGTCTGCTTAGAATTAAAATAGACTTATAACCGACGCTCGTTGGTCTTACAAACCAATATTCGGATTGGCATCACTTACATGTTCAATTCGGTCTACTATATATTGTCCAACATTTTGATTGCCTTCTTTACTATTATAGTTTTCACCGCGCCAAGGCAAGCATTTACGATATTGAATATAATGCAGTTTTACATTCTTACCGAGTATCTTATTTAAACTATCTGATAGGGCAATATCAGTCACCGAAAAAGATAAATTATTTGTATTAATGACCCCGCCTTGCATAGAACGAAGTCCTGGCTGTATAATTTCGCCTTCATAAGTCTTAAAGACATTCCCTTTTCTTGAAAATTTATATAAAATACCTTCACGCGAACCATCACTATAGGGGTTATAATAAAACCAATAGATATAACCAGTGGCAAAAAGTATAAGAAACAGCAAAGATAAAAAGATTACTTTTTTCATTTATTTATATTAGGATGCAAATTTAATTGATTAAGTCTATAGCGCAATAGGTTTTATTTTGCTTATTTTTGAAATAAAAAAATGAAAGTCCTTTTTTTATTTCTTTTTAGTTGTATGTTTTGCTTCGTTCATGCACAACATCAGACGGTGACTCTCAAACTAAATGCCTTAAACAATAAGAAAGAAATCCCCTTTTATATACAAAAAGTCATTTTTGCAAATACCGTTTCAGATACTATTGGTATGATTGCAACAGACAAAAACAAAGGAAACACGTATGCATTGCTTGATAAAAACAAAGCGGATGCAATCACACAATTGATACATGATCAATTTATACAAGATAAAAAAAATACACCCATCGTACTTCAAATAAAAAAAATGCATATTTCTCCCACCGTTAAAGGGAAATTTAACTATACAGATACTTTCTATTTTCAAGGTGAATTTATGGGCATTGTAAACAATGAGCAAGTGCCCTTATTTACTTTCAACGCGTCCAATCCTTTTGGCACTTTCGAAATGGCAGATCAAGTTTTAGCCAATTATATTTCAAGAGCCCTCACTTCATCCATTTTAAAATTTAAAGCTTCTTTTGAAAATAAAAAAGAATGGCAACAAACATTTAAAAACGCTGAAAACCAATACCAGAAACCTATTGAAGTTCGTATACATTACAATAAATCCTTATCGACCGATACCATTTTTTGCAATACAAACAAAAAACTCACATGGAACGATTTTCAGGAATTAAAATGGCCTAGCAAAAACATCACAGAGGAAAACATCAAATCAGGCTCTGCCAAATTTATTCTAACCTACAAAGCTTCTTCAGAAGAATCCAACAAACAAATTAAATTAGACATTTACATTTATGCATTTTTTAATAAAAAAAATAGCTGGAAACCATCAAATATTAGCAACGATCAATGGCTTTACTATCAACAAGGTCATTTTGATATTTGTACCTATTACGGAACAAAACTGACCAATGAAATGAAGAATTATCAATTTAGCATAGGCTCTTTTAGAGCTGAAATGAATACGATTTTCAATAATGTTTATACCGAATATAAAACATTACGAAAACAATATGAAACCGAAACCGCATCCGGTAGCATCGATTCGCAAAATAAAATTTGGTTTACAAAAATCAATGAACTGAATAAAAGTAATACCGACTTAAAATAAGAACTGGTTCAAAGGATATCCACACAGAAGTTATACCAAATGTATTTATCTGAAAATAGCGGTATCATACATACACACATTACATTTAAGCTGGTAACAATTGGGCCCTCTTTTATAAATCGTTGATATGAATCTACATTTAGAGAGAGCGTATTAAAATTCTTTATTATCTTTTTTGCAATACCATTTCGGGTCACAGCCTGTCAAAATACATCCACCCAATCGTATTTTCCCCTGTTCATTTTTTTTACGCATTTTATCACTGGGGTATCCATATATAATTGGGATTACCTTATTTTTCTTCAAACATATTGGACAATTTGATTTCATATCTGAGTATTTACAAAATGTTGGATAAAGAATGTTCACATACGTTATAGAATCTTTCTTAAATGGAATATCATAAACAATGGTATCTTGATACCCACTAGCATAAAAAAGAAAAGATTGACTACCTACAGGTATACAGTCCATAAAATAGTTTCCTAAAGAATCTGTATAAGTTGATATATTGTTTTTATTTGGGAAACCAAGAAGTTGTATTTCCGCAAATTTTACATTGGTTTTCTTAACCTGATCATATAAGTGTCCAGCAATAGAGCATTGAGCATTTGTTGTCAAATGGGGATATAAAATAAGCATTAATATTATTGTAATAATTTTCAATACTTCTGATTTGTAATTTGCCCCTAATACCTGTTACTAAGTCAAATCTATATTTTTTAAATAATAATCCTTCATAATTCCATGTACCTTTTGCTTGAGCATTTCAGTATCCTTTACCTCTAATCCTTCTGTAGAAACCTCTGGCAAAAAATGAAATTGAATTTTATGTGGCCAGGCCCATAACTTTTTAGTGGGATGTAATATTTTTTTTGTTCCAAATATCAACCCCGGTATAATAGGTTTCTGTGCTTCAATAGCCACTTTAAATGCACCATCGTAAAACCTTGCCAATGGTTCACTTGTTTTATTTCTGGTTCCTTCAGGAAATAAACATAAATGCAAACCCTTGTTTAACGCTTCAATCATTTTAGGGAAACTATCTTTTCTACTTTGTGCATCTTGTCGGGTGACCAATATAGATCCCGCCTTGTATATATATCCAAAAATAGGAATACTTGCCATTTCTATTTTAGCAAGTGTTCTGTTAGGCCCTGGTATGCCCGGAGATGAAACAGGCACATCTGCTAAAGTATTATGATTAAGGGTTACTACATAGTTTTTACCTTTTAAAAAATGATGTCTTCCCACATGTTTAACTGGACAAAATATCATGGGCATGTATATACCCATCCAAATTTGAAATGAATATTGAACAGCCTTAGAAAATGTATTATCGGAAGCAAATGTTTTAAATAAAAAAATTACAACGGCCACCGGTATCATGGTAATGGCAAATAGCAACATGCCATAAATGAAATAAATTCTTGCTAAAATATCTTTAATCAAAATCGAAAAATTAGTTATGTCTGTAAAATTAATTGAATAACTCAAATAAAAAAAACCGTTCATGTTTATGAACGGCTTTTTTTAGTTATTCAATGAGAGATTAATTTTTTCTTACTGTTTGGCTAAACTGTAAGCCTTTGCTATTAGTGATTTTTATCATATATACACCATCAGCCAATCCTTCCATATTGATATCACTTTTGTTGTTGCCTGCTTGTAATTGCATATCTACTGCACGCACTACCCTACCTGTGGCATCCATTATTTTGATGTTTGCTACACTTGCTTTAGGTGTGTTGATTTCAACATTCAATTGTGTATTGACAGGATTTGGATACAAGTTTACCACTGTTTCATCACCATGATACACATTCAATACTTTGCTGTAACTGATATTGCCGTCAAGGTCAACCTGTTGTAAACGATAGTAATTATTGCCTACATAAGGTGTTTGATCAGTGTAATCATATGAAAGCGTTACTGTGCTGTTTCCATTCACAGCTTGACTGGCAATAGCTGCTGATAATGACTGGAACGATTTGCCATCTCGGCTATGCTCTACCACAAAGTGACTATTGTTTTGTTCACTCGATGTGGTCCATTGCAACAAAGATGTATTGCTTACTTTTTTACCGGTAAAACTCAATAAGCTCACTGGCAATGGCACATTGCCAGGATTGGCAGCATGCGCATAAAAATAAGAGAAGCTGTCTACAGGGAAACATACCGTCCATACTGTAGTGCCGGGATCGTAACTTGTGGTGATATTTGCATTCGGAATGGCAATGGCTGTATGACCAATATCCATGATATCACCATTGTCAACTTTCGAAATCGCCAAGTTGATATTCGGGGTTATCTGAGGCCATCCATTCAACAATGAAAACGAATTGAATTGTGCAAAATCATCTTCTAAGAAGTATAAACAAACCGTTGCACTGGTTTGTGCAGAAGGAGTAATTTGATAATGACGATTTACATAAGGCTGTCCATTATGGACTTGTGGACTTGCATCAATCCATTCGCAAACTTGCGTACTACCCAAACTGGTTCCATTGGCCACATCGGTGATATGAACTATTCGTTTGCAATCGGCTGGGTTGTATAAAGTATCGGTATTACCATCGGTCAATGTAAAGGTATTGCAACCCACAAAACCAGGGATTGAATAATTAAGAATATCCTGATTGGCAATCAGATTTCCTGCGGTCGACAAGGTGATTAAAGCAATCGCAGTATCGCTACAAACCGGTGTTGTATTGGTGGCAATCACAATATATACTGTGTCTGTAACTGTAATATTGTGTGGGTTTGGATGTGGAATTGTACAAGCAGGATCAGTGAAATATAAGGTATCGCTTCCTGGAGGTACTGTTGTAAATGGATCAATAAGGGTAGCCACATCGATAGAAGCAGGCGCACAAGCATTACCTGTTAAATACAATGCAGGAAACTCAGGTTGACCATTAACCTGAAGCATGAGGGTATCGCTTGAATAACAACCAAAACCATTGCTTACTTTTGAATACACAAAGGTAGTACCTGTGGTATCAGCTGTTGGTGTAGGGAGTAAATAGAACAATCCTTGATCGCCATAATATTGAACCGTCAACCCTGGTACATTGCCTGATACTCCACCATCGGCAGTGGTCAAATCAAAAATAGCTCCATTACTTCCAGCAGGACTTTCACACAAGGCAATCGTATCCTGATAAGCCAAAGGGGTTGGGTCAATCACTAAGTTAACAGGTACACGACAAGTAGAAGAACCTACGCAAGCAGCATAGAAAGTTGTAGTACCCGGTGTATTTGAATTGGTAATACCACTTCCTGGCGTTGTAATCGGATTGAAAGGTGAAAGACTATATAAGTTACCACCACCAACGGCTACATTATACCACTCAAACGAAGAAGGTACATATTGGTAATAGATTTTAAGTTTTACCGTAGTGGGAGACCCAGCATTTACACCAATATCTGAAGTATTAAAGTTGTCGTTCCAGGTCTCAAAATATCCAATATTAATAGGACTGTTAGGAGCTAAAGTACTATACATATTCGATAATTGAGCAGGAGTGATATGACGTGTATTGGTAAAATTAGCGTTGTTACCTGTAGACAGTCCTGCCAAAACGATATTGCCTGCATTTACATTATAACCTTGTGGACAAGGAGCAAATAAATTGGGTGCTATAGGTGAACCACTATAAAGTATAAATCGCGGTTCTGTAATAAAATTAGAAGATAAGTTGGTAACCGTTAAAACAGCATTTTGGGTAAAGGAAGCACCAATAGGCAAATTAGGTAATATGGCATTTGCAAAGTTGCCTGCATATTGATTGGCACAACCCGCACCTGGAACCGTTTGGGAAGTACCTCCCGTTGTTGCACCCGTATTATCAGGTACCGGGGTAAAATTAAATACTACTTCTACTGAATCATTGATAGGTGTGGCACAACCACTTACGGTTAGCCCTTGACCAAATAAGATATTATCGTATTGACAAAGATGAAAATCAGGACCAGCTGTTGGGCGATAATTGATACGGACAATAGCGCTTTGCAATGAATCATTTTGTAAATTGCCATTTACTACGCCACCAGCATTACCGATAGAAAGGGTTGTATTTAAATAATAAGTGCCCCCAGCATACATATTGACACCTGGAATTAACACAGCCGCTGCGTTACCACCAAAAGGCGACAAGGTAATCGCAGGATTTACATTACCATAATAATAGTTTACACCCAATGGACCAGTCACAGCCAGGGTGCAAGTAATAGGATTCGTAGCCACAACAATAGGATTAGAACCATAATTAGTGATAGATGCCACAATACTTTGATTGGCACTGTAACAGTTGCCAGCAGCCCCACTAATTGCAGTTACTGCAGGGTCATGTGGCGAAGGTGGTACAATATTTACTAAATAATCTTCCGCTTCTCCCCAACCACTATTTGTAGGACCACATGCTTGTGCACTCGTCATTTGAGCATCATCACCCCCTCTCAAACGCATTCTGGTAATACCAGGTTGAGCCCCTATAGGAGGTGTAATAGATAAGGTGTGAACCCCATTGGGCCCTGCATTGGTATTGGGTGTGAAATATTCTGTGGCATCAAAAGCGCCATTATGATCAAAATCGATCCAAACACCTAAGTACTGTACACCGTCAGCTCCATGGGTAACCGTTAAAGTAGAAGCTAATCCAATATACAATACTGGAGTGGCTAAGGTATTATTTACTTGTAATGGCGTATAATCTACCCAATATGGTAATGGGTTGTTGGCGGCAGCGGTATTATTTACTAAAGTACCTAAAGTAACATTGGTTATATTATCTGCGGCTCCTCCACTTACATAAGTAGGCACACACCAACAATTGTTTGTTGGACTCCAAGGTTGCACTATGGCAGCTGCTGAAGCAATTGAAGTATCAAAACCGCCTCCAGGGTTTGTACAGGTTACAATACAACGGTAGTAATTGGTTGAGCCTGGTGCTGGAATATAACTATAGGGTACCGTGGTAGCACCAGGTAGTATAGTATAGGATCCAGGTAAACCAGTAGGTGATTGCAACCATTGAAATGTCAAACCTGCTGCATTGGTTTGTCCTGTTAGATTCAGGGTCACAGGCAATCCTGGACAAGGGTTTGAAGGTGCAGCAGATGCTGTACCACCAGTAGGTGTACCTGCACATGGTGTACCAAGTATATTTAAGGTTACAGAACCAGTAAATGAACGTGGATTATTGCCAGGTGTTGGATAGGCTCCAGCCCAACCAACATATTGACCTGCAATTTGATAATCGCCAACTAATAAATTTACACCTGTATTGGAAAAAATATTGGGGGTTGGCCCAGGTGCTGTGGTGTAGTTTAATGTAAAAGTGGGTGTTGCGACATAAAATCGATAAGTCGTATTTCCAGGAATGGTAAAAGACAAAGCTGGAAATAATACGGTTTGTGTTGCAGCCGCCACTGATACCGGATTGGTTGCAATTAAACTCCAGGTAGGACCAGCAACAGTACCTGGCGCTCCGGATATAGAAGTAGCAGAGTACCACAATTCAGCATTACCAGACGCAGCCGAAGTAAAATAGTGAGATACAGATGTCAATACCGCAGGATAAGGATTGGTATTTTGAATTACAAAACATACACTATTGAAACCATTATTGCCAGAATATCCGACGCCTAATGTTTGGGTGTTAAAAGAAATGATTTGTGCCTGAGCATATCCTCCTAGCAAACAAATCATCGCTGTAAAAAGAATTTTTGTAAAAAATCTATGCATAATTTTATTTTTTGATAAAATTACAGTTGCATTTCTTCTAAAAAAAGAATTTTAACTAAAAAAATAAGGTGAATTGCAAAAATATGACTCCTAAATGACAATCAATTCAAAAGATATAGTGTAAATATGTGTTTATTTAATCTAATAATTTGAATCAGGAAAAAGCACTTTCAATAATTAACTTCTGTTCTTCCGCATGTTTTTTAGCATAACCAGTAGCCGTTGATGCACTTGCTTGACGTGACAAATAACCTAAATTAAACACTTTAGCATCGATATTCATTTTCAAAAAGGAATAAGCCCCCATATTACTGGGCTCTTCTTGTACCCATATCCATTGTGCATTCTTATATTTACTATACAATGCCATCAATTGTTTGGCTGGTAAAGGATGTATTTGTTCTAAACGTACAATGGCTACATCATTTCTGTTATGGGTCATTTTATACTCTAATAAATCATAATATACTTTACCTGAGCAAAGCAATACGCGTTTAATAGAATTGAAGTCAGTTACAGTAGAATCATCAATCACCTCTTGAAAAGAAACCTTGGTAAATTCTTCAATTTTACTATATGCTTTTACCAATCTTAAATTCGCTTTTGGAGAAAAATTTATGAGGGGTTTTCTAAATGTTTGAGTCACCTGTCTTCTGAGTACATGAAAGAAATTTGCTGCTGTTGTACAATTGGTGATATACATATTTTGTTCAGCACATAATTGTAAAAAACGTTCCATTCGCGCACTTGAATGTTCAGGACCCTGACCTTCATATCCATGTGGAAGTAACATCACCATTCCATTCATTTTACCCCATTTGGTTTCAGCACTGGCAATAAACTGATCTATGATGGTTTGAGCCCCATTGCAAAAATCGCCAAATTGTGCTTCCCATATCACTAAGGTATTGGGATTGGCCATGGCATAACCGTATTCAAAACCCAATACAGCATATTCACTCAACAATGAATTGTAAATTCTGAAAATACCTTGTTGTTCATCAATTTTTGAAAGCCTATTGTGTCTGTTGTTGCTCACTTCATCATACAATACAGCATGCCGGTGCGAAAATGTACCTCTTTCAACATCCTGGCCACTCATACGTACATCATGACCTTCCATTAACAAACTTCCATAGGCTAACAATTCACCGGTTGCCCAATCAACTGTTTGTTGTTCGTGAAAGAGTTTATTTTTCTCATCGAGTAGTTTTTGTACTTTTTTAAGGGGTACAAAATCTGCTGGTAATTGCATGATGGCATTAAACACTTTTTCAAGTACTTCTTTGGTGATTGTAGTATCAACAGATTGATGAAAATCATCCATATTTGATTTGCGAAGAGCTGCCCATGCAAGTTCTGGCAATTGCTGCTTGTAAGGAAGTGGCTTTTGTTTTACTTCATCAAGCCTGTCTTGCAAATCTTTCCAAAAGATTTTTTCCATTTCTTTAGCCAAAGCCCCATCTACCTCTCCTGCATCAGATAATTTTTTTGAATATACCTCTCTTGGATTTTGATGTTTGTCTATTACATTGTACATGGCGGGTTGGGTAAACTTTGGATCATCACCTTCGTTGTGCCCATGTCTGCGATAACAAACCATATCTATAAATACATCTCTATTAAACTTTTGTCTAAATCGTAAAGCAAGCTCAGAAACTTTTACTACAGCTTCAGGATCATCACCATTCACATGAAACACAGGCGCTTGTACCATACTGGCAATACTTGTACAATAATCTGCACTTCTTGCATCATCAAAATTAGTAGTAAATCCTATTTGATTATTTATCACAAAATGAATGGTACCACCAGTATAATAACCATTTAAGTTACTCATCTGCAACACTTCATATACAATACCTTGACCTGCAATTGACGCATCACCATGAATTAATATAGGCAATATTTTATCAAAATCACTCTTATACAATGTGTCTGCTTTAGCTCTTGTAAATCCTTCTACTAAAGGATTTACGGCTTCTAAATGAGATGGATTAGGCGTGAGTTGTAAATTAATTTTTTTATTATCTAAAGTCAGTACATCGCTTTTAAATCCTAAATGATATTTTACATCTCCACTACCCATGGTAGAGTCTGTAGGCACATTCCCTTCAAATTCGGTAAAAATTTGCTCATAGGTTTTTTGCAATATATTCGCTAAAATATTTAATCGACCCCGATGTGCCATACCCATCACCACTTCTTGAACATCATTGTTGGCGGCTTCAGTGATAATTGCATCTAAGGCTGCTATCGTACTTTCACCTCCTTCCAGTGAAAATCTTTTTTGACCGATAAATTTGGTATGCAAAAATTTCTCGAAAATGACCCCTTGATTCAGCTTTTCTAGAATTCTTTTTTTCTTAACCAAAGGTAAATCCTGCGTCATTATTTTTTCAAACTCTACTTCTACCCATTTACAGATATCTTCACTATTAATATAGGTATATTCAACTCCTACAGTACTGGTATATATTTTTTGCAAATGGGCTAAAATGTCGCCTAATGTAGTAGCAGCTAACCCACAAAAACGTCCGGCAGCAAAGACAGTATTTAAATCATTGTCTGATAAGCCAAAATGCACAAGTTCAAGATGGGCGTGTCTGTCAATTCTTTTGCGAATAGGGTTGGTCGTACTGATTAAATGACCACGCTTACGATAAGCCCTAATTAATTGATATACCCCAAACTCCTTTTGCATATCAGCCCCACTGGTTTGCATATTTGATGTTCCATTTGTATCAATGCTATGCTGAGGTTTGCTGGGTGATGCAAAACCATTATTACAGGCAAAGTCAACCCCTTCAAAAAACTTTTTCATTTCTGGATCCACAGTTGAAGGATCCTTGACAAAATCTTTATATACTTCTTCGATATAGGACGGATGAGAATTGGTAACAAACGAAAAATCTTTCATTATGGGCTTTATAATAATTTATAATATGGTAAAATCTACATTTATGGCTATAATCTGTAAACTTTGCTAAATTATACTATAAACCATAAACCATTCCATTTTTTAATGTAAAAAAAATGAAAAAATATAAATAGGCAGGTTGTTCACCTCATTAGTCAAAATAATAAAAAAATTATTGCCCGAGTAAAAACCGTATCATCAAGCCTCCACGTGTGGTAGTAATAGGGAATGCATTTGATACATAAGGGATGCTTTGACGTCTATCATAAAAGAATCGAAGGGTCACATTTTGGGTTAAAATATAATCGATAGATGGTGAAATCGTAATGACTTTTTGACCTCTGGTAGCGCGAGACACACGTTGGTCAAGTCGATTTATAGTGGTATAATCATCACGTAAACCCAAATCAAGTTTTATATTCACATCACTTTTCAATTTGTTTAAACCAAAATAAGGGGTATTAATCGTCACATCTTTCATCCTAAATCCGCCTCCAAGGGAGATTTCCTTACTTTTGGTTTCGCTTAACTGAAAATCAATTAAACTCATACTCAAGGTTCTTGCTTTTTTATATTCAATATGGATATTGAGCGAATTTTTAAAGGTTGCATCTATTCCTAAAAAAGGACCAAAGTTTTCGTTAATGGTCATATTAGGCACCATAAAATAAGGAATATAATTATGTGAAACAGAATCGATAAAGGAAGGGAATCCTAATGCATAAACATCGCGATATTGTAAAGCTGATGTAAAGCTATTCATACTTAAAGTACCAGTATAAGAATGATTTAAAGTGAAATTTTGAAATATATTTTTAAACAATTTGGTACGTGCTAAACCGCCATAATTTAAACGCCAGTTAGGTAATGGAAATATATTTTTAAAAGGGTTCGACCTAATATTATTGGTTTCATTATTCATCAACGGAAATGTTTCCGGATTTTTTCCTGTATAAGCCGAAAGGAATGCCGGTATAAGTACTTCTTGTGAATATCGTGTATACCCTTTTTTATATTCTTCATCTTCTGGGGCATTGGCATTGCCTGTATATGGGTTTATTAAACCTAATCGGGACGAAATCACTTTTCGATTATTTTCAAAATCAGAAAAGGCCCTTGTCAATTTATCACTGCTATTTCCTTTTTGAAACATGGTTTTAATAGCGATATACGAAATGGTAAAGCCTCCTGTTTCATATGGATTTAGATGGGCATATTCACTACCGCCCCCAAGGGTATCTTTAAACAATTCTGAATATGCTTTATTAAATGTTTTGTTCCAGTTTAAATCAATTTTAAAATCTTTAAAAGGTTCCAAATTTACTGTGGCATTGAAAGTTTGAGCATATTGTTGTTGAAAAGGAGCGTTAAATAAGGAGTCTCTTGTAAGTACATTATCATTTGCTTTTCCTTCCAGCCAGTATCGATCGGGTTGGTAGCCAAAAGCAAAAGGCAATCCTGAGTTGGTATTATTTCTAAAGTTTACACCTAAATATTGTGTACTATCCATATAACCAGGCAATATAGTACCCATGTTTTCATTATAATTAAAACTAGCTCTTTTGACCATCATCAATAATCGGCCCACTACCCTTACACCATCTGAAGGATTGGTGCCTCTTAGTTTCTTTTTCAATGCAAGGGCTTCTTTTTTCTTTTTCTCAATTTCTTTGGCTTTCACCCTGGCTAAGCTGTCTCTTCTTGTTTTATCATTGCCACCCACATTCGAAATCATCGCATTAGGATTTCCGTTCACTACTTCGTCTTTCTTTTTGTCTACTTTCTCTTCTTCTTTTTTAGTCTTTTTATCTTTTGACTTGTCAGTTGCTACATCTGTAGCGCCACTTACATCTGTATTGCCTTTATCACCTTTATCAGTGCCACTGGCTTTACCACTTGCCCCACTCCCTTTTTTATCGACGACTGCATTTTTAGTGGGCCCATTATTTTTATCATTTTTATTGACCACCTTAGGTGAATTGATGGTTTTCAGTAGTTTAACTTTATTATATAATTGCGCAAAATTCAATTCCCCGTTGATTTGTCGGTTTTGTGTATTTCCCTCTACATTACCAAGACTTTTTGCTAATAAAGACGCTGCAGTCCAATTGAAAGTAGAAGCATAACTTGCTCTCAATGTGGTCCAATCGAGTAATGGAAATTTAGTTAAGGGTACATTGTAATTTGCATTTAATGACTGATTATAACCCGTGTTTCTACCCAGTCTGCTTACATTTTGCCAAAAAGTATCTTTTTTAGCTTTTGTATCTAATTTGCCATAAGGCTCATCAATTCTTGAATTGTTGTTTGCAGTATAATCAATGGAAAGCGATTTTGTAAAATCCCATCTAATATTATAAGTTCGGTTCCAGGTGAAAAATTTATAATAATTCGGTTCTATCGGATAAGCTCCTTCATCAATATTACGCACTTTTGTTTCACCCATTGTTTTATTGAGTGTGTTACGCATATTAAAATTAGCAGGAAGCAAATTGAAATTAAAATCTCTGATGAGTTGAAAATATTTCCTTTTTTGCGGGATTAATTTTTTAAATGGCTCTATCGATTTTGATTTGATTAGATATGCATAACCTAATGAAGCATGATGCTCGTCTAATCGATCTTTTTCTATCAAAGGGTTATGTTTGTTCGTCTGAGTAAAAGAATAACTCAAATCAAAATTTTGTAAATCCCATGGCTCTTTTCGTTTATTTTTGGTGGGTGCAATTCTTACATTTTGAAAATTGATACTTTTGATAGAGGTAAAATCTTGGGCAATTTTTTTAATGGAATCTTGTTGTTTTCCAGAGTATCCTTTCACTTTGTCTTTAAACTTAATATCTAAATCGTATGGATCATAAATAGGATTACTGATTGACTGGGTGTATCCGGCAAATACGGGCAATTGTACACCCCATTTTTTAGGTGCTAATTTTCCTGCATTAATATTTGCGGAAACATCAAATTGGGTAAAATGATCTCTTGAACGTTGGTTGACTTTCTGGTCTATATTTCCATAACCAGCAGTATGCATATTCCCACTCATTTTAATGGTACCCAAATCTGCCAATTGCATTTCTACCCTACCAACTGCAGCAGAACCACCTGACTCATCCAAATTTGAAAGTCTTAATTCATTGAACCAAACTTCAGCACATTTTTTTGCACCATCATCTTGAGGGTCATTGGGAGTCTTTTGTGGGTTTAAAACCCCCACCATCGCCATTTTTACATCTCCTAAATTTGGATTACCTACTATTTTTATATAATTGCCTTTGCTATCTTGGGTTATATAAGGAATGGCGTAATTAGCCCCACTCTTATTTCTTTTCAATTTTGCAGCTACTAACTCATCAAAGCTAATATCCATTTCATTGGCTTCAGGCCAAATCAAATTTGGGTCTCTTGTTCCCCAAGGGGTAAAAGTTAGGGGTACTTGATATTCATAATAATTACCCACAAAATCGCTTCCCAATCTGATAAACCCTCTTAAATCACCTTTATTAATAGGGGTTGCTTCCGTATTTTCGGCATGTACAAACATTTTCATCGCCTTAAATTGACGCATATCCATCCCCAATGATTTAAAGGCACCTCTTGAATCCCCATCCTCTAAACCACAAACCTGTATGGAAAGTGATTGCTCATTTTGCTGAATGGTTTGTCCGTTTGACACCTGTTGTTGTTGACGTTGTATGCCTGGAGGTGTAACATATGGAATAGGTGAACGACTGCTATTTTCTTCAATACTTACTGAATACAAATTAAATAAGGTAGCGTTATTATCGTCATTTGGTACAAGTTCTCCCGGGTTTTTCAACGAGAAATTATATTTTCTCCATTGGTTTCTTCCTAATTCAAGACGTGCAAAACGCATGATAATACTGTCTTGAAACCCGGTTAAATACATACGCATAAATCGGATTGATTTAAAATCAGAAATGCTCCCTATTCTATCTGTATATTCTCTGATAGGAATTTTAAACTGATACCAGGTTTCATTTTCTGTATTTCCATTGGGAAGTTTCACTGGGGTGATTTGCTTGTTGACAATATAATTAGTACCAACAGCCATATTGGGTTTCATATCAATTCGATATTGAAAATATTGTTCATTTTCATTTAAAGTATTATCACGATTGATATCTTCTGACTCAGGTACATTGGTAAAAGCATTTGAAAATTGGGTTGCATTGTCAGTTACTGGTGAGTTGCCTTGTGCATTATTAAACTTGCGATATCTTTTAAAAATAGGTGTAGCGCTGTTATCATAATCATCACCTCTAAAATGATGAAAGTCGTCATTGGCCGGGTCGTTTGTAGCATTGATATAAGCCAAAGAAGCATTGCCAAAATTGGCATTCAATTCATCGATAAAATTTTGAAATTGGGTGGTTTCTTCTGTATTGTTCATGCCATCATAACCAACATCTTGCGCTGCCCTCGCTTGTGGGTCATTATCAAATGCTGGCGTGATTTGTTGTTGAAACTTCGGAATTTTAGACCAGGCCGAATTCTCCACTTTTGAATTATCAATAGGATAAGGCAAACCATTTTCAAAAAACTTTCTTGAATCCTTTAATATATCTTCAGAGATATTTCCTAAATTGATATAAAAACTTCCCCCTGGGTCATTTTGATTTTTGATAAACGGATCTAAAATCCAAAACTCTATAAATTCAACATTGGCTGTTTCAAAATCACTATAATCGATGGCACGCATGATACCACCCCACCGTTTGGTTGGATTTAATAATTCACCATCGGAGGTAATATTGCTTGCATCAAAATTATAAGGTCCTCTTTCTTTGGGGTAAAATGCCAAATCGAGCGTAGGTAAATTTCCTTGTAATGAAGTATACGATTTTAAAGGAAATACATCTTGTTGTTGAATTAAACGTAAATAGTGATTAGAAAGTTGTGCTGTATCTTTTTTAAGATGGTCAGGCATACAGTTTTGCTTAGGGTCTACCAAACAAGGATCTAAATTATACCATGCTAATTTGGCCCTGTTTTTTCCATAAGTTAAATTATTAACCAATGTTGCTTCAGGAAATAAGATATTGCCATACTTGTCTGTTGCATCTTGAGGTGTACTTGCAATAGCCCATGTAGTGACTGGAAATTTCAAATCGTACCCACTTCTTGTTCCTTCAAAATCGTCTATATAAATATTACCAGCACCCGTTTCATCATCAATCAATTTACTATGCCCTGGTATTATTTGTGCAACCTCGCCCGAAGCTACTATCATAGAGGGTGATGTAGTTGATAGTAATGGAAGCCTGTCTAAAAACCTTGTAATACCTGGCATATCACTTTGATAATTCGCATCTAAACCCAATACAGTATTTTTGATAGGATCTTCTCCAAAAGTAACTTTGTTAAAATAAGGCCTTTCAGTTAATCTAAGCATTGTACCCCCAATGGTAAATTTATCATTGATAAAATAATCAAAACGAGTCCCTAAAAAGTTTTGCACTTGTGCGCCAAACACTGCATTATTCTCATACGATACATTGATAGGTATTCCTGAATTTAAAATTCCAGAATTAATTACTTTAAGCTTTCCAATGCCATAATCTATGGTGTAATCAACATTCTCTGTCAGTTTTTGTCCTCCTGCAAACACAGTCACAGAACCTTGAGGAATATTAAATCCTCCTAAATAAATTTCAGAACCATTGGCCGATTTATAGGAACCTTTTAGTAAAAAGCGATTATACTGCGGAAATTGAATAGCAATGTTTTTAGTAGAATCATACAAAAGGGTATATAGATACTTTTTTTCTAACTGGGCGTTTCCGCCAAAAACAGTTCTTAAATCTTCACCAAAAGGCTCCAATACAGGAAATATGATTTTGCCTTGTTGAGAATTAATGGTTACTCCTTCTATATAGTCAAATCGACCGTCTGGCTGAGGGTCATTTTGATTATTCAATCGATCAAGATTTAATAAGGTAATTAATGGGATACCCGCTTTTGGACCTTCTGGCAAATATCTTTTTTCGCCACCGCCTGGATCTAGGTACATCACATTTAAAATAAAATCTTCTTTGCTTACACCAGATGCACCCAATGCATAAACATTTTTCATCATCAAATCCCATAAAGGGACCGTAGGATCAGGCGATGTTGATTTCAACATTTTTAAAAACAACACTTTCGGATTGGTGCTATCAGGAGGCAAACTTTGCGCAAATTCACCCACTTGATACACTTTACCATTGTTGGTATATTCAAAAGCAACCCCAATCACATCATCAGGTTGTAATTGGGTATTGACAGAGATAAAACCCAATTGCGGGTTGAAAGTGAATTCAGAGGGATTGAGTTTTCGTGCAAAGGTTTTTTCAAAATCTACACGTCCTTTAAGCCCCAATGCCTGCAATGAACTCACTACATTGCCAATGTCTCTACTTCCTGGTGATTGTATGACCTGTGAATATAAGGTGTTTGAATTATTGTCTGCTTGCCCACTTGATGGTTTAAAAAAGGAAGTTCGGTAAGGTTGCGGCTCACCTAAATCTTGAAATGCCACTACGTCACGGGCATTTTCAGTGGCGCCTGTTTTGTTGGTAATCCAAACTTCTATACGATTGATATTATTGAGTGATTGAATGACAGGAAAATTCTTAAGGGCTGTATTATAATTATTTCTAAAGGTTTGGGCTAAAAGAAAATGCCTAAAATCTTCATAACTATCTGTTGAAATAGAAAAGTTTTGGGTTTGAGATCCACCTTTGATCGCAAAACTTTCTTTTTTAGACTTCTGTTGCGAAACCACTGCATTTACCATCAAACGGCCAAATTGCAATTGTGTTTTTAAGCCAAATAATGACTGAACACCTTGTATTAAGGTCGTTCGCAAGGGAAAACTGATATAACCTGCCTCAATCTTTTTAATGATATCATCTTCCTGACCTGTATAATTAAGTTTCAGCTGATTTTCAAAATCAAATGTCGCTTTGGTATTGTAATTAAAATTAAAACGCATCTTTTCGCCTACTTTCGCTAAAAGATTGATATTCATATTCATATCAAAATCAAAAATGCCATATTTTTGAGCACTTTGCACCAATGTAGGATTTTTTACATTTTGCCAGTTACCGCCAAAAAATAAATCCACATTACCCTGGGGTTTTACTTCAATAGTATTTCCTCCAAAAATTCTATCAAAGATGGCATTTCCTAAATTGACCTTAGGTATCACCCCACCCTTTTTTGAAATTTGCATCAAGGTATTTTGCCTTTTTTTGAAATAGGCTTCTTCATCTTTTCCTGCCTGATACTTTAAAAACTCTTCATAAGTCATATAGGAAGGTGCCCTATAATATTCTTTCCCTATTTTTTCAGAAATAGAATATTCCTTTAATGAAGGGTCATATTCTACTTGGGTATTTATATTTTTAGGATCTTTTAAATCGAATTGGGTTGGGAGGTCTTCATTAAATTTATCGGCAATTCTATCCTCTATAGGATATTTCAAACTGTCTTTCTTTTTTTGGGTAGTATCATCAGCAGGCACTTCAAATACAAAAAATGCAAAGGGCTTTGCAGTACTAATGAGCAGCGTTAAGATTGTCAATGAAAAAATGACAAAAAATTGAAATGTATATTTAAATAATTGATTCAATTGGTGGCTAAATGTTTTTCAAAGATAATTTTATCAATGGTTCGAGTTCAATATTGTTTTCTGTTTTGAGTACTTTTTGTATTGCATTAAACGCCATATTACGAGCAATGCCTAAACTTACCAAAGCATTTAACGCATCATTTTCAATTTTATTGCTTGCAGTAGATTGAATATTTTCGTTAGGTTTTAATTTCATCAGCTTATCTTTTAGTTCTAATATCAACCTTTTAGCCGATTTGGGTCCAATGCCTTTAATTTTTCCTAAAATCATTTCATTTTCAGTAATAATGGCATGATGAATTTCTTCAGGCTTCATACTTGAAAGCATCATTCGAGCGGTAGATGCACCTACCCCACTGACTGAAATTAACTGAATAAATAAATTACGCTCTTCCTCATTAAAAAAACCATAAAGCGTATGTGCATCTTCTTTTACTTGCAAATAAGTAAGTAATCTACCTTGTGTTAAATCCTGAATATAGGAATAGGTATGTACACTTATAAAAACTTCATAGCCAACTCCATTGACATCTATCCATACATAGGCTGGAGTTTTCACAATATATTTACCACTTAGAAATGCGTACATAATAGGGATTACAAATATAGGAATTTAAATGAGATATGAAAAAAGATTAAAAAAAGAAAAAGGATCCAATGATTCGCTCAAAACTTATTTTACGGGCTTCTTTTGAGGACATTTATTTTAATGTATGTTTGTTGGTTATTAGTATATTGTAGCATTGTCCTTTAAAACGTACATATTGAAACATTGGTTTGTAAAATCCATTATAATCTTGGCTTGTCTATTACTCCTTTGTGCAGGCATAGTACAATTCGCTTTTAACCAGTGGTCTTCTAATACCCTAGAAATGCCCCGAAAAGCCCATTGGATGCATAGGGGATTATATGATAATAAAACAATATATGAAAACACAATAGCCGCCTTTGACAGCGCCCACCATAAAAATATTGAAGGTATTGAATTCGATTTATTTTATATTGATTCATTAAACGATTTTGTGATTTCGCATGATTTACCCAATAGATTTGGCTTACCTCCTTTATACCTTTCAACAGTACTGAAAAGGTATGATACCTCCTTTTCGTATTGGCTTGATTTGAAAAACTTAAACGAAATAAATAAACAAGCGATTGTTCATCAATTAAATAAACTATTAATAGGTACTTTAAAATCGAAAGTATATATAGAATCAGGCAACGCATCTCCATTAGGCTATCTTGCCAATCAGGGTTTCCGTACTATCTATTGGGTACAGTATAACAGAACAAACTGGTTAAAAAAATACTTAAAAAAGAAATTAATACAAGGGTATTGCCTAAAATATCCATTTGCAGGTGTTTCTATCGCCGCAAGTATGGCTGATGAGGATTTTTTTGATAGTTTTGGTAATATTCCAAGCTTTATATTTCATATTTACACACCTGAACAATACCATCAAATAAAAAATCATTCAAACATCTCCGTATATTTGATGGATTACATTCCGGCAATTGAATAATAAAATATGAGTACCTCTTTATTTTTAAAAAAATATTTATTTGCCAGATTTCTAATAGTGGTGGCTATATTACAAGTCAGCAGAGTTCTTTTTTTTATATTTAATCGGGAGATGTTTCTTTCAGACAATGATGAAATAGCACGCACATTCCTAAAATCCTTACTCTTTGATTTTCTTAGCACACTCCTATACTTTACGCCTTATATATGTTTGATACTATTGTTTCTTTTATTTAAAACAATTTCAAAATGGCATCGTCTATTCCTCACGCTTTATTTTAGTATTTTATTTTGGTTTGTAACAATAGTAAGCTTTGTCGATATCTATTATTACAAATTTAATTTACGTAGAATTAATCTTGAAGCTTTACAACTCATCCATGATGCTCATGCTTCCATTTACAATTTTGCATTACATAACCCATCTTCAATCGTACTGCTTTTTTTGCTCATTGGTATTTTTATCATTTCCATCTATAAAACAAGTATTTTTCACCACAACGTACAGCCAACTATTGCTAAAAAAAATGTCATTATCTATTTAAGTATATTTATAAGTACCATTAGCATAATACTTTGGCAATTTGCAAAATATTTCTCTCCACTTTCATCATCATTAATCGTAGCTCCAGGATATACTGGTTTATATACAAATAGCCCCCAAGCATTTATTTACTCATTTCGTTCAGGATGGACCTATGTAAAGCCCTTACATTATTTTTCAGATGAAGAGGCTGATCAGCTGGTCCCCGTATTTTATGCCAACAACCCCAATGTAACTCCCAATAAACGTAATATTGTATTATTTATTTTAGAAAGTTTTTCATACAGCTATCTCGACATCAACAACCCTAACAAGCCATCTACTCCTTTTTTTGATTCTTTGATTCAGCATAGTACTTTTTTTACCAATGCCTATGCAAACAATACCACATCAGCTAATGGTCTTTGCAGTATTTTATCTGGCATTCCTTCATTGATTAATCAACCTTTTTTTAGTTCCGCTTATGCTGGCAATCCAATCAATGCCATTGCTTTGGCATTAAACAAAAATGCTTATGAAACAAGTTTCTTTTTAGGAGCAAATGACGATCATTTTGGATTTAAAAAAGGGACTAAACTTTTAGGCATTCAACATTATTATAATGGCGAGGCATTTCCCGCATCGCAACACGATGGCACATGGGGTATTTATGACGAACCCTTTTTGCAATATTTTGCACAAGAATCAAATCATATACAACAACCATTTTTTAGTGTGTTTTTTACCATCTCATCTCATTATCCATTTAAAATTCCGGATGCTTTATTAAACAAGTTTGGAAGTAAAAAAAATCATGACAATGAAAGAGCAGTTTCATATGTTGATTATGCTTTTCGAAATTATTTTGACAGTATAAAAAATACTGACTGGTTTCAAAATACCATTTTCATTTTTACAGGCGACCATGTATCAAAAGAAAATAAAAAAGAAAGAGTCCTCTTTAATTTCAACTCATATTATCATATTCCTATATTTATTTTCGATCCCCAAAAACCAAATCCTGTAACGATAACAAACTTGGTACAACATACTGACATTCCTGCAACCGTTGCATATCTGACACAAATTAAGGATACGATTTTAAGCTTTGGTCAGCCCTTTGAAGATACTACAAAATATCATTACACCATTAATCGATATTCAGAAAATATTGTTCAAATGATAGATACAAATACCTTGATACAGTACGACATAATAAACAATAAAATGCTTGATATTTATCGTATTGATGCAAACGATCAATTGACAAAAGTAACAGATGAAAACGAAATTAAAAAGATAGAAAACAAATCACTTCCCTTATTGAAAGCATATATGCAACAATACTTTAATCGACTTTACTATAATAAATTATATAAAAAATAAGCCCCCAAAAAACACATATTGATGATTGACACATTTAAAAAGAAAATGAGTTTAGGTAGTCTCTTCTTTATAAGTACGACTATTGCATTAGGCTGCTGGGTAATCTATAGGTCATTTATTTTAGAAATGACCAATGATGAAGCGTATTCATTTTTTAATGTATCTACACGACATCTTCAAATGATGATAGGAACTGCCAACACACATTGGTTAAATTCATTTTTCATTTTGGCAGAAACTACTTTGTTGGGGAATAAAGAATGGATGATACGAATACATTCTTGTCTGGGATTTTTTATTTTTTCATGGGCATTATTTCAACTTTTCAAATCTCATATCAAGTATCCAATCCAATTATTACTCCCCATCACACTGATCCTTTTAAATACTTACCTACTTGATTTTTTTTCACTGGCCCGAGGTTATGGCATTAGTTTGGCATTTGAGCTTGCAGCATGCTATTACATATCAATTCAAGATGAAAGCTTTCAACATAAATGCAAGATTTACACCTTACTATGTTTAGCCACTTTGAGTTGTTATACCTGTATCTTTATTTTGTTTGCCTACTTTATACACGATGTTCTTTCGATGATATCTAAAGGACAATTACGCTTATTGTTTAGTGTAAAAAACATGCTTGCCATCAGTCCTTTTATACTTACTGCAAGTATCGCAATTCCGAATATTTTATTTATCAAAAAAAAAGGAGATTTGGGTGAAGGACAACGTAATGGATTTATATCTGACACCCTGAGTATTTTTTTTCAAAGAAGTTATGGTGAAATCATTCAAAGTACATCAGGTATTTATTTTGCATTATTCCTATTTATTTTAGTGGTGTCATTTTATTTCATTTACAGAAAAAAAATGGATGAACGAATTAAAATACTCTTCGAACTCTTTTTTATCATTTTATTACTGATTGAGTTTTTATATATCACAATGGATACTCCTTATGTGTTTGGGAGAACCGCATTATATATCGACCTATTGTTTTTAATATTAATCACTTATATCTTTATTTTCATTTCAAGCAAACAATCAAAAAAACAAACTGCTTTTTTTAGTTTACTCTTGTTTGGTCTAAGTTTATTTTATTTCATCAAATACAAAAATCATCATACGACCATTGAATGGTGGAAATCTCAAGGAGTATATGCAAGCATTTTATATTTACAAAAAACAACGGGCAATCAGTTAAGAAATAAGAAACACGGCATGCACCTTGCACAATATGGGGCCTATGTCAATTATTATAAATACTTGTATCATCCTCCTTTGAATGATACTGTTCTCGCATTTAGAGAAAATGAATCAGGAAAATTAGATACTAACACGATTCAACAAATACTTGCTTTAGATTATGCGATTATGTTGAAACCCTATAATCAATATTTAAACGATACAAGCTACCAATTATTAAAGCATTATCCAGATATGAATTCAGACTTAATTAAGTTGCGAAAATAAAATTTGCTATTAATCCATTAAATAATAGGTATCGTAATTGGTTATTGTTTCGCCATTGGCATCCAAACCAGTAACTGGATTTGTAAATGACAAGCGTCCATTTCTACTTTGGTAAATTTTAAGGGTATGTTGTGCATACCTGCTATTACCACAATAAAGTTTTAGGGTATTTCTATTGATGTCATACTCCACTTCAAACTCTTGTACTTTGTTGTATATATCATTATAATTAAACCAATATAAATAACCATTGTTTGTAATTTCTACTTTATAGTTACTGGAGGCATACCCGTTTAATTTCCAGATGCCAGTTAATGCTGATTGCGGAATAGGTTCTTGTTTATAACAAGAAATCAAACTAAAGGTAAGAATAAAAAGGAAGATTAAATTTTTCATGGTATACAAATTTGTTTTTTTGACTTTCAACTTATAAAAAAGTTAAAAAAGGAGTACCTCATTTTTTATCGCTCATAAAAAATATTTATTTAATAAAATTTAAAAGCTTCTTTATACAATTGAATGAATTTACTTAAAAATATTTATTCTTTTAAACCAATAAGATCATATTTAAAAGTGGAAACAATGCACAAGTGTTGAATAGGCAACAAATCGACCTTGAATGATTATCATGATTTATACAACACAGGATAGCTATTTTTTATCAAAAAATAAAAACTTCACAGCAATAACGATTAATAGCACTGCAAATATTTTTTTAAGTAAATAGGGCGAAACACTTACAGCATATTTGCTGCCAAAATACCCCCCTACAACAAAACCAAGACATAGTAATATAGCTATTTTCCAGTCTACCATGCCTTTTTGCCAATAGGTATAAGCTCCTACAAAACTTACCGGAAAAGAAAGCATCGCCAATGTGGTACCCTGTGCTGTTTGTTGACTAAAACCCAAAAACATTACCAGTAAAGGTACAATAACAATACCCCCACCGATACCAACCAAACCACTTAATGCACCAGCTGCAATGCCAATTACAATAACGACTATTAAGGTTCCCAAATTCATACTTTACAGTTTGTTTAACACAATAAAAGTAGCGCTAAATGAGTTAATGTTATGTGTTAATTACTTTTTTTTCTAAAACTTGTTTTATTCAACTATAAATTTATCTTTGTAGCTCATTATTTTTTACATAAAAAAACTAAAATTTAAATTTTTTAAAATCACAATTTATGGCAGACGTAAAAACAGCTGTAGCATCTACAGCAAACTCAAATCAAAAAGGATCAAATTCGATGATGCTTAATTTAATTATTGTTGTAGTATGCTTAGTGTTAGCACATGTACTATTTCATTTTGTATTTAGCACCCAATTTTTAGATGCTGAAAAACACAAAGCAAAAAACATATTTGGTACTATGTATCAAGGAGGATGGGTTGTGCCTATTTTGATTTCAACCTTTTTTATCATGTTATCATTTCTAATCGAAAGAACATTAACCATTTTTAAAGCTCGTGGCAAAATGAGCAATGCTGAATTTATCAAAAAAGTACAATATCATTTGTCTACTAAAAATGTGGATGCTGCTATAGCAGAATGCGACAAACAAGCAGGCAGTGTAGGTAATGTAATGAAAGCTGGTTTGAAAAAATACAAAGAAATGGCTACTAACACTACTTTTGATACAGATCAAAAAATTGAACAAATCAAAAAAGAAGTAGAAGAAACAACAGCTTTAGAATTACCAATGCTTGAAAAAAATCTTGTGTTCTTATCTACAATTACCTCTGCAGCAACCCTTTTAGGTCTGTTTGGTACGGTAATGGGTATGATTCGTGCGTTTGCGGCTATGGCTAATGCAGGAGCTCCTGATGCTAATGCACTTGCTGCTGGTATTTCGGAAGCACTTGTAAATACAGCACTAGGTATCGGTACTTCGTTTTTAGCGATGTTATCATACAACTTCTTTACAACAATCATTGACAATGTCACTTTTGGTATTGATGAAAGTGGATTTACCCTTGAACAAAGCTTTAAAGCACAATACAAATAATTTATTATTTTATTCATCACACTGATTATTTGATAATCATACAAAAAAATAATAAAAACATATGTCAAAACACAAACTGCCCCGTAAAAGTACCCATATAGATATGACCGCCATGTGCGATGTTGCATTTCTTTTGCTTACTTTTTTTATGTTGGCAACAAAATTCAAACCGGATGAACCAGTGGTTGTTAAAACCCCTTCTTCTACTTCTGATATTATATTACCTGATAATTCTATATTGTTAACTGTAGATGCTAAAGGCCAAGTATTTTTTGATTATGACAACAAAAAAGCAAAAAAGGCTCTTATCAATACCGTGAGTCAAGAAAAAGGGTTAAATTTGACAGAAGAGGAAAAAGCTGCTTTTGTGAATGGGGCTTCTTTTGGGTTACCTTTTAATCAGATGAAACAATACTTGTCAATTCCGCCAATGGAGCAAAAATCATATGCGTTTACAGGTATACCTGTGGACACTTCGTATGTAGCTGCTACTAATGAGTTGGGCTATTGGATACAAGCTGCGCGAACTGCTGGACAAGACGAAGGCCACCCGCCTCGTATTTGTATCAAATGTGACGCATCAACCGTATATCCTAAAGTTAAAGATGTAATTAAAACATTGACAAAAAACAATATCGATCGTTTTAATCTTTTAACTTCCCTGGAAGCGGTTCCAGAAGGCACCGATTTATTTAAAGAAAGAAGCAAACAATAATTATTAACACCCTACAAAAAAAATAAAATGGCAGAAATACAAGAAAAATCAGGTGGAGGGAAACAGCGGCCAGGGGTCAAAAAAGGAAAAAAATTATCAACCCGTATTGATCTTACACCCATGGTTGATTTAGGATTTTTACTTATTACCTTTTTTATATTTACTACAACCATGAGTAAACCTAAAACCATGGAAATCAATATGCCTGTAGACAAACCAGACATAGAAGAAAAAGATAAAAACAAAGTAAAAGATTATACTGCTATGACTGTGTTACTTAGTAAACAAAATAGGGTTTACTATTACACCGGCCTTGCAGACGACCCAATGAATCCTCCTAAAGTAGAAGTGACCTACTTTCAATCAAAAAATGGTATAAGAGATGCTATCATAGCGTTGAAAAAAAGAGTATATGAAGAAAGAGGCAATGGAATGCCTGGACACAATATCAAAGATGAACCTGTGATATTAATAAAACCAGATACTACAAGTCAATATGATGATATCGTAAACATTTTAGATGAAATGAATATCAATGGAATCACCACCTATGCATTGGTTGATATCACTGACGTAGACAGAGACTTTATTAAGAAAACAGAAGAAGCTAATTTAAGTGCTCAATAATATTTTTTATGGAAAATTTCATTATTCGCATCTTACACAATAATATTTAAAACTTAAAAAATGGAAAGTAAAGACATTTTAAAATCAGACGTACTCGACATCATTTTTGAGGGCCGGAACAAAGAATACGGAGCTTATGAACTTCGTAAAAATTACAGTAAACGTATTAAAAACTCTTTGTTTATTTGTCTGACAGTAATTGGCGTACTTGCATCTGCATTTGCTATTGCAAGTTATATCAATAACAGACCTATAAAACCCAAACCCAAACAAAAAATTACGGAGTTGATTGCGCCTCCTCCAGTGGATGAAAAAAAACCACCTCCACCACCTCCGCCTCCACCACCTCCTCCGGTGAAGCCGCAAGTAAAATTCACACCACCTGTTATTAAAAAAGCAGAAGAAGTGCGTGAAGAAGAAAAACCACCACCGAAGAAAGAATTAGAAAAAGCCACTGCAAGTACAATAACTGTAGCAGGTGACGAAAATGCTAAATTAGACGCACCTGTAGTGCCTGACAAAGGTCCTGCTATTGTAGAAGCACCTCCTGCACCAGCAAAAGTTGAAATTTTTGAATTTGTAGAACAAATGCCTGAATTCCCTGGTGGAGAAGATGCAATGATGGCTTATATTCAAAAAAACCTTAAATACCCTAAACAAGCTGTTGAAAACAACATTGATGGCAAAGTAGTCGTAAACTTTGTTGTGAACGAATCAGGAGACATCTCAGATGTAAAAGTGATGAGAGGTATTAAATATGGTTGCGACGAAGAAGCTATGCGTGTAGTAAGAGGCATGCCTAACTGGAAAGCGGGTAAACAAAATGGTAAAGCCGTAAAAGTATCTTATAGCTTACCTATTACGTTTCAACTTGACAATGAATAATAAAACAATTTTTAACAATCATAAAAAAACCGGTTTCATTGAAATCGGTTTTTTTATTTTAATTTCAATGATATTAAATAGTACTATCCTATCGTGAATTTTAAAGAAATTTATAATGTACATATAAATCGGGTATTTAATCTAACGCTTCATTATGTGCAAAATTTTGAAGATGCCGAAGAAATAACCCAAGACGTTTTTGTAAAAATTCATGAGGCTCAATCCAATTTTCAATTTCAATCACAATTAAGTACATGGATATATCGCATCACTGTTAATACTTGTTTGGATTTTTTAAAATCAAAAAAACGAAAAAAAAGATTTGCTTATATTAAGAACCTATTTAATGGGAACAATGAAATAATTTATGACCAGATTCAGTTTGACCACCCAGGTGTTAAACTAGAACATAAAGAACAAATGCATCAATTATTCAAATTAATCAATGAACTCCCCTTAAATCAAAAGACAGTAATTATTTTACATAAAATTGAACATATACCGCAAAATGAAATCGCTGAAATCATGCATTTAAGCCCTAAAGCAGTAGAATCGCTTGTGCAACGCGCTAAAACCAATTTGCAAAACAAATTAAACAATACGAAGGAAATAAGCTAAATAATCGTCTAAACAGATGGCAATGGTAGTAAAATTGAAAGAACACGATATAAACATAAAATGCAAAAACGAATTATTCAGCAATAAACATTATTAAAACCATTAGAAATGATGAAATCAGATATTGAATTATTAGATCAACTAAACCCTGTAAATGTTTCTACTCAGTTGCTTGATAAAATTAATTTAAAAATTATTGAAAGACAACGTGACCGTTTTAGTCAAAGCACTTTATATAGCCTTACCGTAGCCATAGTGTTACTAATTTCACTCAACGGTTTCTATATATATAAGAATGTAAACGATAAGTCTACCCTTGAAAACAATATCGTTTTAAAGATGACTTTGATGGATGACAATAACCTTTATAAATAATTACAAACAATAAAAAGCATGTCTAAATTAACATTTTTAAAAATCTTCAGCATCACAATGCTTCTTTTAAATATTGTACTCATTGGTATGATGCTTCGAAGTGAGAAAGGAAACTTTCGACAAAAAAACAAAGGACCCCGGGATGAAATTATTAAGAAACTACATCTGGACAATGAACAAGTGGTAGCTTATGATAAACTCATCATTGATCATCGTACAAAAATTGAAGATGCACAGCAACAAATAAAGAAATTAAAAAATGGATTATATGAGCAATTAAAAAATGATAGTATGATTGATCGGAATGCCGATTCAATGATTTCGGAGATCAATCAAGTGCAAAAAAATATAGAATACATTCATTTACATCATTTTCAAGATATTGGCCGACTATGTAAGCCTTCGCAGAAGGAATACTTTGGTGGGTTGACCGCTGAAATCGCCCGACTCTTTTCACCACACCGCCCCCCTAATAAGCAATGAAATATTTAGGTGTCTTTTTTTTCTTATTTCTTTATATAAATAGTCATGCTAAACAGTATCATTCCATTTATATAGATGTAAAATTTGGTCATGCCCCTCTTCAGCTTGACAAAAAATATATAACCACAAAAGGAGATACCATTGAAATAAGTATTTTGAAATACTATCTGTCAAATATGCAATTTTTATATGATGGAATTGAAGTTTGGAAAGCATCAAAACTGCATCATCTGATTGATTTTGAAAATAAAAATACATTGACTTTGCAATATCATTTACCCTCAAATATCAAATACAACCAAATAAAATTTGATATCGGTATTGACAGTATAACCCAATTTGCAGGAGCGCTAGGAGGAGACCTTGACCCTACAAATGGCATGTATTGGACTTGGCAAAATGGGTATATCCATGTGAAATTAGAAGGTAAAAGTTCAGCTTGCAATACGCCAAATGATGCATTTCAGTTTCATTTAGGTGGCTATATGTCACCCTTTAATACCTTGCAAACAGTAAAGCTTCCAATGCAAAACAAAATCAATCATGTAATTGAAATGGATATAGAAAAAATATTTTCATTTATTTCATTAGATTCGTTGCATCATATAATGTCACCCAGTGAAGATGCTGTGATGATTTCAACTCATTTACCATCACTGTTTACGATTAAAGATTAATGAAAAAAATTACTTTTATACTCCTATTGGCATCCTGTATCATTACTTCCTTTCAATCTGAATATACAAGCTTATTTTACAAACCAAGCTATTTCCCAAATCCTACTTACAACTTTTCGAAAAACCCCTTAAGTGATGAAAAAGTATTGTTAGGTCGTGCCTTGTTTTATGACAATACTTTATCTAAAAACAATACCATTTCATGTGCAAGTTGTCATTCAAACTACAATGCTTTTTCACATACCGATCATGCCCTAAGCCATGGAATCTATGATAGTATAGGTAAACGCAATGCCCCCCCACTGATAAATCTTGCCTGGCAACCCATATTTATGTGGGATGGTGCTATCAATCACCTTGATATGCAAGCATTGGCCCCTATACACAATACGATAGAAATGGATGAGCGAATTGAACATGTCGTAAATAAATTACAAGCCACTACCCTTTATCCAAAGCTTTATTACAATGCTTATGGTGATAGTATGATTACTGGAGAAAATACATTAAAAGCGATCTCAGCCTTTATGTTAACACTGGTAAGCGTACAAAGCAAATACGACAGTATGCGACTAGGTAAAATCAATTATAATCATCAAGAAAAAAATGGGTACCTATTATTTCAAAAAAATTGTTCGAATTGCCATACAGAACCCCTTTTTACAAACTATACATTTGAAAACAATGGACTTAAACAAGACTCCAACATACTCGATATTGGAAGAATGTTCATAACAAAAAACAGGAATGATTCATTAAAATTCAAGGTACCTACTTTGCGAAATATCGAATTTACCTATCCTTACATGCATGATGGTCGTTTTAAAAATTTAAATGAAGTGCTTAATCATTATATAAATGGTGTTGTAAAAAGTCCTACCCTTTCAATTCATTTGCAAAACCCTATCCAACTCACATCTAACGAGAAAGTAGATTTAATGGCATTTTTATTGACACTTTCCGATAGAAAATTTATTTTTAACCCAAAACATGCTTATCCCCGAGATATTTTTTTACCAGAACGAAGGAATTAAAACAAATAATCGTCTAAAAGCTAAATCCTAATAATATATGCATACTAAATTCTTTTTGCTATTGCCATTGTGTTTGATGAGTAGTTTTCTTTCATTTTCACAACCTGCACTTAGTGCCTGGTTACAAAACACAACAGGCACACTCAGCCGACATTATGTAAATGGCAATTCAATACCCATACAAGATAATGATTCTGTGAATGTACAAACTGTTTTATACTCTAACAATTGGGTATATATACGTACAAAAGGACAGCCTTCATATGTTACAGGTCCTTTTTTGGATGGTAACCCATCTTTAGCTACTAACCAAAATGCCATTTTTAAAATATCGAGAAATCCAGTACAAAACACGGGTGTACCTACAAACACTACCGGGGGCAATATTGGTATTTTTATCAATGGTGTTGCTTTATTTGATTACCGTGATGGCGTTTCTTGGCAAAATGCAACCAACTCTTTGAAAGGTGGGCCTTTAGGTGGCATGGGCGACCAAGTTTGGAACAGGGATGCTGTAGTAGGAGAAAAACTAGGGTTTGATTGCTCTAAAGGTCATCCTGCAATGGGCAACTACCATCATCATCAAAATCCAAGTGCATTTAAACTCGATTTGAATGTTATTTCTACCATTTGTAATTTATATGACGCTGATGGTTTATACTCAATCGATAGCAATTCACATTCACCCCTCATAGGATTTGCTTACGATGGATTTCCTATTTATGGTGCCTATGCATTTAAAAATGTAAATGGCACAGGGGGTATTGTTCGAATGAAATCGAGTTATAAACTACGTAATATTACCAATCGCACCACAGATGCCCTGGGAAATGCTGTAACGCCAGGACCTGCAGTAAATGGAACTTATCCATTAGGCTATTTTAGGGAAGATTATGAATACATTCCAACTGGCGCGGGTACACCTGATTATCTTGATGAACATAATGGTCGATTTTGTGTTACCCCTGAATATCCAAACGGTATTTATTGTTATTTTGCTACTGTTGATGACAAATGGAATTCAGCCTATCCTTATGCAATTGGCCCAACTTTTTATGGTGTAAAAAATGCACAAAAAGTAGCTACTATCACTGAAGCTGTTTCTGTGTATTCACCCACTGCTGTCGATGATTTTTCCTCAATCATTCGTGAAATTTCAATTTACCCTAACCCGGTAAATGATTTATTGGCGATACAAGTCAATCAATTGAATACACAAAACATAGACCTTACTATGTATGATATCAATGGAAATATAGTGAATCAAACAACCTTGTATGCTGGCAGCACCATCGCATATTTTGATACTAAAACATTATATAGTGGCACTTACTTTTTGAATATTTCCTGTGGCAATCAACGTATAAATAAAAAAATTAGTGTTGTTAAATAAGGCTAGTAGTTCATTTCGACTTATTCATTGAATTAAAAATTCAAAAATCAACAGTCCTTTTTTTGTATTTATAGAATTATAATCGCTGCATTCTTAAAAAAGTCGACACTAAAGTGAAAAGTGAATAAACTTGAGGGTTACCCTATTACTTATACCAAATGTATTTATAATGTAGTCTGAAAAAGTTCGGTATAATACTTACACGCATTACATTTATGCTAGTAACCATAAGATTATCTTTAATATGTGGTGGGTATTAAAACGAACATTGGACTATTAATTTTTTCACAACTGTATTCACCGTACATTTATAGAATGTTTAAATCAATCTATTTATTTACTTTCTATTTTATGTTTACTCAGGGTGTGAATGCACAAGATAAACACCCTTCAAGCAATAAGCTTTTCATGGTAAAACAGCAAGGGAAATATGGATTTAAAAATGAATCAGGCAAAGTGGTGATTCCTGCAAATTATGATGCTACATTCCCTTTTAGTGAAGGGGTAACGCCTGTTAAAAAAAATGGCAAATGGTATTATATTGACACTCTGGGTAAAGCCATTTTTACGAATGAAAATGGGAAACCAACTTATTACACAAAGGCAAGGCCTTTTCACAATCAGCTGGCTGTAGTAAGCTATCAATGGATGGGTAATAAGGTAAGCCTTATTGATATAAACGGAGGTGCTGCATTTGTTGATTTTCAAGCAGATGCACTCACCGATTTTCATGATAGACATGCTATCATAAAACAAAACAACAAATATGGTGTTATTAACGCATGTGGTGACTATGCAGTTCCGGCTAAATATCAAAAAATCGATAGTTTTAGCAAAGGCTATGCTAAAGTGTTTGATCAAGGTCGATGGCTAATACTTAATCCCTTTGGTGAATGTGTAGAACCTTGTAAAAGTAATCATCCAAACAATCATTCAGAAGATATCAATAGTCATATTGTGTATTTGTCAAACTATGGTTTACAGCTCAGCGAAATGTCAAAATTAAAATTAGACAAACTGGCAAAAAACATGCAAGCATCCCCTTCACAAAAATGGGTGATTGAAGGTCATGGCCGTAATAGTTATGCTGAACAACAAAACAGCTGGGAATGTACCAATAAGGTCATCAATTATTTAAGCAATCAAGGTATCAACAGAGAACAATTTATTTTCAACTATGGGATGGATGGTGCTTACAGAACAGTTCATTTTAGAATGGCTGAACCTAATGAAGAAGGCCCATCAAACACGCCACCTCCTTTGGGCAATTTACGTTGCAATGAAGATTTGTAAAACTTTATTCTTTTGAAACATAATAAGCATCAAAAAGTGCAGGATTTGCCTTTTCAGCAGCTTCAATAGGTGTGAAACTCGATAGAATATCCGCTTTCGTTTTACGAACAACCACTGAATGTTCATAATGGGCTGAAAGCATCGAATCTGCTGTAAAGATAGTCCAGTCATCATCACCAACATAAACCTCTTTTGTACCCATGTTAATCATAGGTTCAATGGCAATCACTAATCCTTCCTGTAATTTGAGTCCATTACCTCTACGACCGTAATTGGGAACTTCTGGATCTTCATGCAAACTTTTGCCGATACCATGACCCGTTAAAGAGCGAACAACTCCATACCCATTTTTTACTTCGGTATGTTCCTGAATCGCCCACCCTATATCTCCTATTCTGTAACCTACTTTTGCTTTTTCAATACCTTTATAAAGCGATTCTTTGGTAATACGCAATAACTGTTGTACAGATTCGGGTATCTCGCCCACTGCAAAAGTATAGGCACTGTCACCCACATACCCATTGAGTATGACACCGGTATCTACACTAATGATATCACCTTCTTTAATTTCTGCATGGGTAGGAAAGCCATGAACAACAGCATTATTTACACTGATGCAGCAAGTATAGGGAAAACCTTTATACCCTTTAAAGGCAGGTGTTGCTTGATTGTCCTGGATAAATTCAGCTGCCAGTTTATCTAAATAAATGGTAGAGATACCAGGTTTAATTTCTTTTGCTACAAGCGCCAATGTTTCAGAAACCAATAAGTTACTTTTTCTGAGTAGCTCAACTTCTTCATTCGTTTTATAATAAATCAAAGGATATTTTTTTGCAAAAATACGTAAATGCTAGTAATAAATAAATTCAGTGTTTATTTAATTCTGGGTAAATAATGAATGCATTGTGAATTCTTACTGCTCTATCGATATTAAATTAAAGAAAATCTTCGGTATTGTTTGCAATTTGACACTTCTAATTTAATAATCTAAACTGTATATTAATAAACTCTGACTGGTGGAGAAATGAGGCATTGCAATGGTGGGGGTGACTTTCTTTTCCCCAATGACTCAAGAATGGCACGTTGCCATTATGGGTTTGTTTTCTTGTGACTTTATTGCATTTCCAATACTCATTCATTTCCTCCCGCTGGCACAAGGTTGGCACGAAGCCATTGAGGGTTTGCTTTTTTGTGCCCTTATTTCTTTTCCATTACTTATTCATTTCCTACATTAAAAATAAATATTTTACTCAATTATTACTTTCCTCACTTTATTCTCACCAGTCTGCCCGACTGGCAGGCACCTAAGATAATACATTCCTTTGGCTAAATGCCTTACATCCATTGAGACGTGAGCGCTGAGATGTGAGATCTGAGACGAATACACTTGATGGCCTATGGCATTATACATTTCTATTCTTGCATTTTTCTTATCTCACATCTATATATGTACTGCTCGGATTTGGATATACTTCTAAAGTCTCTTATCTCCTATCTTACCACTCTCCAAAGGTTAAAATTCAATCACCAATATTAGTGTAACTTGTACAAGATAAAACGAGTAGCTATAAACGTGATCTTTTTCATTTGCGTAAGTTTTTATTTAATCCAAAGTGTAAGAATATTTTTCAAAATTCCAGAATATTAACATTTGGTCTGTAATAAGTTTATATTTCATCTTATACCGATAGCGTATTTGTATTAGTCTGATTTCATCAGCCAAAATAGTGACAGCAACGACATTATAGCATTTAGCTTTCAACTAAAGTATAAAGGCGAATGATATTACCTACAATAATCCAATTAAGTTGAGCATATTGCTGTGCTGAATACTAATGTTTACATTTTTCATTTTGTTACAAATTGAACCGATGTAAAAAAAGGTATAGTGGTATGTTTGTTTTATAATACTTCCATCACACTCCTTTGTAGTAAATTATGCTACTTAATACTAATCATTAAAAAAAATTAAAAGGGCGTATTCAAAACAGTATTTATACCAACGACACATTAAAGATAGTCTATTTGATATTAGCTTAAATGTAATGTGTGTGGGATTTATACCGATATTTTGCAGACTACATATTAAATTCATTTGGTATTATATTAATAAAAAAAGTGCCTAAAAGGCACTTCATTTATTAATTGTATATATTGTAAAACTAAACTCCTGCAGATACTGCCTGACGTCCAGTGATTCTGCCTGTTTTCATTAAGCCATCATAATGACGCATTAATAATTGACTTTCTATTTGCTGTAAAGTATCTAAAACCACACCAACCATAATCAACATTGAAGTACCTCCGTAGAAACTTGCGAAACCCTGGGTGATATGTAACTGACCAGCTACACCTGGCATAATACCGATCAATGCAAGAAATATAGCTCCTGGTAAGGTAATTCTGTCCATGATAGCACCAATATAATCAGCAGTATCTTGACCTGGTTTAATACCTGGTATAAATCCATTATTACGTTTTAAATCATCGGCCATTTGGGTTGGATTGAAGATCAATGCAGTGTATAAATAGGTAAAGCCAATCACTAAAATAGCATAGATGATATTATAAATCATAGAACCAGGATTGCTTAAGCTTTTAGCTAAACCTTGAGCGGTTTCTGTGTTAGAGAAGCCTACAAGGGTAGATGGGATAAACAACATTGCTTGCGCAAAAATGATAGGCATTACACCAGAACTATTTACTTTTATAGGAATAAAATCTCTATTGCCAGAAATGTCTTTTGCACTTGAAGCGCCTACAATACGTCGCGCATAGTTAAGAGGAATACGACGTGTACCCTGAACTAATAAGATGATTGCCATGATGATTAAAACCATAACAGCTATTTCAATTAAAAAAATCAACAATGAACTAGAGGCAAATTCCTGACCAATAGATGATGGAAGACGAGCAATGATACCCGCTGTGATAATCAAAGATGTACCATTACCAATGCCTTTATCTGTAATTTTTTCGCCTAACCACATAACAAACAAGGTACCTGTAGTTAATATAACGATAGTGGTTAATGACCATGCAAAAGTATTAAACATGATCGCATTCCCATTTTGGCTTCTTAAATAAGTAATATAACCAATTGCTTGAAAAAGGGTAACAGCTACAGTAACATAACGAGTAATTAAGGTGATTTTTTTACGACCACTATCTTCTTTTGACATTTTTTGAAGCTGTGGAATGGCAATTTGAGCTAATTGCATGGCTATACTTGCTGAGATATAAGGCATAATGCCTAATGCAAAAATAGAGGCGTTATTAAAAGCGCCTCCAGCAAACATATTAAATAAACCTAACAAACCATTTTGACTGGTATTGGTAATTAAATCATTGGGGTTAATACCAGGTAAAACAACATGGCACCCTACTCTATATACCAACAACAATGTAAGGGTGAAGATGATACGATTTCGCAATTCATCTATACTCCATATATTTTTAAATGTATCAACTATTTTTTTCATTCGACTTCTTTGTTCTAATTTTGGGATGCAATTTAATGTTTTAAATTGCTTTTATCAAACTAAATGATGTATTTATTTTGGTGCAAAAAGATTTCAATAAAACGTTTTTTTGCGCTAAATATAAAGTATTAAACAATTTCAATGGTTCCGCCAGTTGCTTCGATTGCTTTTTTAGCAGTTTCACTCACACCATTAACCCTGAAAGTTAACTTGGTAGTTAATTCACCTTTACCTAAGATTTTTATCAAATCAGTTCTGTTGATAATACCTAATACATATAATGTTTCAGGTGAAATTTCAGTAATTTCATATCTTTTAGCTAAAGCATCAATTTGTTCGAGGTTTAATACTTTATAATCGATACGGTTGATGTTTTTGAAACCACGTTTAGGCAAACGTCTATGGATAGGCATTTGACCACCTTCACTACCTCTTCTGTAGTTGTGTCCGGCGCGAGATTGCGCACCTTTATTACCTTTGGTAGATGTGCCCCCTTTACCAGATGAGTTACCACGTCCTAATCTTTTACCGTCTCTATGTGTAGCGCCAGTGGCTGGCTTTAATGTATGTAAATTCATTACTAATTATTTTCAGTTTTTACTAAATGTCCTACTTTTTTTATCATGCCTAATATTTGAGGAGTAGCTTCATGTTCAACCGTTTGGCTAATTTTATTTAGACCAAGGGCTCTTAGTGTTGCCTTTTGACGTTCTGGACGATCAATGGAACTTTTTACTTGTGTTACTTTTACTTTGCTCATTGCTTATAATTTTGAATATTGTCCGATTAAACGGATGAATTCATGTTTGAAATTTGATTATCCGTTAAAAACTTTTTTCAATCCGATATTTCTATCTTTTGCTACTTGTATAGGTTCTCTCATTTGTGACAAAGCGCTGATTGTTGCTTTTACCACATTGTGAGGGTTTGCAGATCCTAATGATTTCGCTAAAACGTCTGTTACACCAGCACTTTCAAGTACAGCACGCATGCTACCTCCAGCGATTACCCCAGTACCATGAGAGGCTGGTTTGATCATTACTTTTGCAGCACCTGATTTTGTGAAGATTTCGTGAGGAACTGTCCCGTGTAAAATGGGCACTTTGATAAGATTTTTCTTTGCATCGTCGATTCCTTTTTGAATAGCCATTTGTACTTCCTTAGCTTTTCCAAGACCTTGACCGATGATGCCATTTCCATTGCCGACAACTACTAAAGCTGAAAAGCTAAAAGTACGTCCGCCTTTGGTTGTTTTTACCACACGATTGATAGATACTACTTTTTCAACTAATTCTATTTCGCCTGATTTTACTTTATTTGTTTCTGATTTAGACATTTTCTTTGTTTATATTTTTGTTGTACTTATTAAAAGTATTATTTTTAAAATTGTAAGCCTCCTTCACGAGCGCCTTCAGCCAGTGCTTTGATTCTGCCATGGTATAAATTGCCACCTCTGTCAAACACACAAGCTTCAATTCCTTTCGCTTTTGCTACTTCAGCAATTGCAATACCTACTGCTTTTGACTTTTCAGTTTTATTGCCTTCGTTTGCCAAATTTTTGTTTCTGCTATTGGCAGATGCGAGTGTAACACCTGTGGTATCGTCAATTAGCTGAGCATAAATTTCTTTATTGCTGCGAAATACTGCTAATCGAGGTCTTGTTGAAGTTCCGGAAATTTTCTTACGAATTCTCCATTTCAATTTTTGTTTTCTATTTACTTTTAAGTCCATATCGTTTATGTTTTATTGAAAATGACTGGTAACCATTTTCTGTTATTGTGTTTTATTGATTATTTACCTGCTGATTTACCTGCTTTACGTCTAATAAATTCACCTTCATATTTCACACCTTTTCCTTTGTATGGTTCTGGTTTGCGTAAACTTCTAATTTTAGCAGCAACCTGACCAATAAGTTGTTTATCAGATCCTTCTAAAGTAATGGTAGGATTCGCTCCTTTTTCAGTTAAAGTAGTCACTTTAAGTTCAGAAGGTATTTCAAATATAATATTGTGAGAATAACCTAAAGCTAAATCAAGAATATTGCCCTGATTGACTGCTTTATAACCAACGCCTACTAATTCAAGTTTTCTTGTGTAACCATCAGTTACACCTTTAACCATGTTAGCAACGATAGATCGGTACAAACCATGCATTGCTCTATGACGTAATTGTTCAGTAGGTCTTACTACTTGAATATTACCATCTGCTTGTTCGATTTTTATATCTTTATCAATAGCTTGTGTTAAAGATCCTTTAGGGCCTTTTACAGTTACTTCGTTTGAAGCATTTACTGTAACAGTTACACCGGCGGGTATTGCTATTGGTTGTTTACCTATTCTTGACATTTTATTTATTTTTTATTACTTAAATATATTGAGTGACAATATTTATCGTTATTTTAATCGTATTAATATATATGGCATAATACTTCACCACCCACATTGTTCATTTTCGCTTCTTTATCGGTCATGATACCTTTAGAGGTAGACATGATAGCGATACCTAAACCATTTTGTACTCTTTTGATTTCTGCTGGTTTGGCATATTGTCTTAATCCAGGGCGACTTACTCTTTCTAATCCACGAATGGCGGGTACTTTAGTACTTGCATCGTATTTTAATGCAATTTTGATTATACCTTGTTTGCTATCATCTTCAAATTTGTATTTTAGGATATAGCCTTTATCGTACAATATTTCTGTCATTCTTTTTTTCAAATTAGATGCAGGAATTTCAACGATACGATGACCGGCCATTTGTGCATTTCTAATTCGGGTTAAGAAATCTGCTATAGGATCTGTTACCATGATGTATTGTGTTTCTTTTTAGTATTAATTTTTTGTATCTCCTTTTTAGTCAGTAGAGAAAAACTGAAGTAATCTATTTTACCAACTAGCTTTTTTAACGCCTGGAATCAAGCCATTCAATGCCATGTCACGAAACATGATACGTGAGATACCGAAGTGACGCATATAACCTTTGCCTCTACCAGTTAATTGACATCTGTTGTGCAATCTTACAGGGGATGCATTTTTGGGCAATTTGTCTAAAGCTGCATAATCGCCTGCTTCTTTAAGCGCTTTACGTTTTTCAGCATACTGAGCTACCATTTTTTCACGTTTTCTTTGACGAGCTTTAATTGATTGTTTAGCCATGTTGTATATTAATTATTTTTTACATTTAAGTTTTTAAAAGGCATTCCTAATTCTTTAAGCAATTCGTATGCTTCTTCGTTTGTTTTTGCTGTGGTCACAAAAGTGATGTCCATGCCACTGATTCGTGGTAATTTATCGATATCAATTTCAGGAAAGATTATTTGTTCTGTGATTCCTACTGTGTAATTGCCACGACCATCAAATGCTTTATCATTGATTCCTTTGAAGTCTCTTACACGAGGTAATGACACTGCCACAAAGCGATCTAAAAATTCATACATTTTTTTGCTTCTTAAAGTTACTTTAGCTCCGATAGGCATATTTTTTCTCAATTTAAAGTTTGAGATATCCTTTTTTGACATCGTAGCTATTGCTTTTTGCCCTGTGATGTTTGACATTTCGTCAACGGCAATATCAATAAGTTTTTTATCGGCAACAGAACCTTTTACACCTTGGTTCAGGCAAATTTTTAATAATTTTGGACATTGCATAATTGTTTTATATCCAAATTTTTTCATTAATGCAGGCACTACTTCTTCAGTATATTTAGTTTGCATTCTTGGTATGTAAGTGATTGTACTCATTATTTGATTACCTCCCCTGATTTTTTTGAAATTCTAATAGCTTTTCCATCTTTGCGCTCACGTTTAATTTTCGTAGCAGCGCCCGCTTTAGCATCCCAAAGCATTACATTTGATAAGGCTATAGGTGCTTCTTGTTTTACAATACTCCCTTGAGGACTTTGTGCATTAGGTTTAAGGTGTCTTGTTTTAATATTGACTCCTTCTACCAATACGCGTGGTTTATTTTCGTCTGGCATTACAGAAATCACCGTTTTGGGTGTTTTTCTGTCTTTGTCAGCGCCTGAAATAACAACTACTTGGTCGCCTTTTTTAATTGAATATTTTGGTTTAAATCTGCTTTTCACGTCTTTTATTTTTAAATTTTTTATTAAAGCACTTCTGGTGCCAATGATATAATTTTCATGTAACCTTTATCACGTAATTCACGAGCTACTGGCCCAAAGATACGAGTTCCTCTTGGATCATCTGCCTGATTAAGGATTACTACAGCGTTATCGTCGAATCGAATATAAGAACCATCTTTACGACGCAATTTATTTTTTGTTCTCACGATTACAGCTTTAGCTACAGTCCCTTTCTTGATACCACCACCTGGCATAGCATCTTTTACAGTGACTACAATTTTATCGCCGATATGTGCATAATCCTGGCCTGAGTTACCAAGTACTCTAATACATAGTACTTCTTTGGCTCCGCTGTTGTCTGCTACTGATAATCTACTTTCTTGTTGTATCATTTTTATTTTATTTGAATTTGTCGTAATCTGTTGATTGATTCAATATGATTATTACAATTTTTATATGAGTTAATGGTTTTTGACTTCATCAAATGAGTTAAAATTATTTTACTTTTTCAACGACTTCTAATAATCTCCAGCATTTGTTTTTGCTTAGGGGTCTTGTTTCCATGATTTTAACGATATCTCCGATAGAGCATTCATTTTTTTCATCATGAGCCATAAACTTCGTAGTTTTCTTAAGGAACTTTCCATAAATCGGATGTTTTACTTTTCTTTCTACAGAAATGGTAATTGTTTTATCCATTTTATTGCTGGTTACCAACCCGATACGAGTTTTACGACGACCTCTAATATTTGTTACTTCTGACATTGTTTATTTTTTTTTAGTATATTAAAATCCTAATTGCTTTCTTTTTAATTCCGTTTGTAATTGAGCAATTTCTCTTCTAGTGCTTCTGATAGACATTGGATTTTCTATTGGAGTGATTGCGTGGCTGAAGGCCATTCTTTTTAAGCGCAAATCTATTTCCTCAATTTTTCCTTTTATATCTTGTTCACTCATTGAGCGAATTTCTTGTATTTTAGTTGATTTATTATTATTCTTAGCCATGTTCAAATGTTTTTAAAAATTCTTTTATTATGCCTCTACAAAATCTCTACGAATTACTATTTTAGTAGCCACAGGTAATTTTTGTGCTGCCAAAGATAATGCACCTTTTGCAACTTCAAGTGAAACACCTGAAATCTCGAACATAATTCTACCTGGGTGTACTACTGCTGCATAATATTCCAAGTTACCTTTACCTTTACCCATACGTACTTCAGCAGGTTTGTTGGTAATTGGTTTATCAGGAAATATGCGTATCCAAACATTACCTTCACGTTTCATATGACGGGTCATTGCCTGACGAGCAGCTTCAATTTGTCTATTTGTGATCCATTTTGGCTCAAGTGATTTAAGTCCAAAGGTACCAAAGGCCAATGTAGCTCCGCGTTTTGCGTCACCTTTAATTCTACCTTTCTGTGCTTTTCTGTGTTTCGTTCTTTTTGGTTGTAACATGTTCTATTTTCTTAAAAGAATTGTTCAAAATTTTATTTATACTTATTTTCCGCGTCTGTTGCCGCCGCCACCGCCGCCACTTCTTCTATCGCCACCGCCGCCGCTTCTTCTATCACCACCTGCTCCTCTGTCATCTCTGCCTGGCGTTCTTTCAAAGCCTGTGCGTTTGTCATTTCCAGCTACTATGTTAGGGTTTAAATCTCTTTTGGTCAACACTTCACCTTTGCAAATCCATACTTTAATGCCTATTTTTCCATAAACGGTTAAAGCAAATACATTGGCATAATCAATATCCATACGGAAGGTATGCAAAGGGGTACGACCTTGTTTGAGTTCTTCTGAACGAGCAATTTCTGCACCTCCGATACGACCACCTACTTTTACTTTGATACCTTCAGCACCCATTCTCATGGTATTCTGAATAGCCATCTTTACCGCTCTTTTATAATTCACACGACCTTCAATTTGCTTGGCAATAGATTCGGCAACAATTTGAGCATCTAATTCAGGTCGACGAATTTCAAGAATATTGATTTGTACATCATCTTTACCGGTTAATTTTTTCAACTCCTCTTTAATACGATCAACTTCCTGACCACCTTTACCGATAATAATACCTGGACGAGATGTATGAATGGTAACAATCAATTTACCCAACATACGCTCAATAACAATTTTTGCGATACCGCCTTTATTGATACGGGCGTTGAGGTAATTACGAATTTTCACATCTTCTATAAGCTTGCCTGCATAGTCATGTTTATTACCATACCAGCTGCTGTCCCATCCGCGGACGATGCCTAATCTACTTGCTATTGGATTTGTTTTTTGACCCATGGTTCTATTTTGTTATCAACGTATCGTTATTCTCAATATCGTTGCTTTTTTTATTAGTTATTACTTTAGTATCTACAATAAGGGTTACGTGATTGCTTCTTTTTTTCTTTTGGTAAGCTCTACCTTGTGGGGCAGGCATCATACGTTTTAGGGTACGGGCACCATCCACAAACACGGTTTTAACGATCAAATCAGATTCATCTACGCCTTCGTTTTTGTTTTTCCAGTTAGAGATTGCGCTTACGAGCAATTTTTCTAAAGGAATAGAAGAGTGTTGTGCATTGAACTTTAAAAAAGCCAGGGCTTTCTCTACATGCATACCTCTGATAACGTCCACGAGCAATCGCATTTTACGCGGTGATGTGGGGTAATTTCTTAATCTTGCTACTGCTTCCATTGTAAATTAACTATTTTCTTAATTGTTACTATTATTATTATTTGCCTCCTGAATGTGATTTAAAATTTCGAGTTGGAGAAAACTCACCTAATTTATGTCCAACCATAAACTCAGTAACATATACGGGTATAAATTTATTACCATTATGCACAGCAAACGTATGACCTACGAAATCTGGTGTGATCGTAGAGCGTCTGCTCCAGGTTTTAATTACTCCTTTTTTTGTTTTGCCTTCATTTACGTTTACCACTTTCTTTTCAAGTTTTACGTCTATATAAGGACCTTTCTTAATTGAACGAGCCATTTATTTATAAATTTATTTTAGTTTTTTAATTTTTTACCGTTACTACGTACAATGATCAACTTGTCAGAACCTTTTTTCTTACGTGTTTTTTCACCTTTAGCGTACTTACCTGTTCTAGAACGTGGATGTCCACCAGAAGAGCGACCTTCACCACCACCCATCGGATGATCTACCGGATTCATTGCAACACCTCTATTACGTGGTTTGATTCCTTTCCATCTGTTACGACCTGCTTTACCCATTGATTCCAATGCATGATCAGAATTTGAAGCTGATCCTACGGTAGCGTAGCAATTGATCAATACTTTTCTTAATTCACCAGAAGGCATTTTAAGCACAGCATATTTTTCTTCTTTTGCATTTAATTGAGCAGAAGCGCCAGCACTACGGGCCATTTTTCCACCCTGACCAGGTTGTAATTCGATATTATGAATAATGGTACCAAGAGGCATATTTTTCATAGGTAATGCATTTCCTAAATCAGGTGTTGCATTATCTCCACTCATTACATTCATACCAACTGTAAGGCCTTGAGGTGCGATGATATATCTTTTTTCACCATCTGCATAATGTAGCAAAGCGATGAAAGCCGTACGATTTGGATCGTATTCTATAGAATTTACAACAGCTGGAATGTCTTTCTTATTGCGTTTGAAATCAATAATACGATACATTTTCTTGTGACCGCCACCGATGTAACGCATCGCACGACGACCTTGTGAATTTCTACCACCGGTTTTCTTAATAGGTGTTAGTAATGATTTTTCAGGTACGTCTGTAGTAATTTCTGCAAACGCATTCCCAATTCTCCATCGGGTGCCTGCTGTAACTGGTTTATATTTTCTTAATGCCATTTTCTTTTATTAATTAAAATGCGTATAAATCTATTGTTTCTCCTGCTGCCAATTGAATGGTTGCTTTCTTAAATGAGGGTTTACGTCCTTTCAAAATGCCTGCTTTGGTCATTCTTGATTTATTTTTTGCAGGTACTACACAAGTATTCACGTCATCTACACGTACATTGTAATACTCTTCAACTGCTTTTTTTATTTCAAGTTTATTCGCTCTTTTATCTACTACAAAACAATAGCGGTTTAGCTTTTCGGTTTGTTTGTTTACCTTTTCGGTAACAATGGGTTTCTTTAATATTTCTGAAGCTTTCATGTTCTTTAATTAGTTTTTGGGTTTAAGCAACTTCTTCCAATTCGGTTTCAGCAAATTGTTTCACCACATTTTCAGTGAGTAATAATGTACCTGCATTCAACACATCATACGTGTTAGAATTGTAGAATACGTCTGTTTTCACTTTTTGTAAATTTCTTGTACTTAAAAACACATTGTCGTTAAAATCTGGGAGTAAAAACAAGGTTTTAGCAGCAGATAATTTCAAGTTGTTTAAAATATTGACAAATTCTTTTGTACTAGGTGTATCCATATTGATATCTTCCACTACTACAATGCTATTTGATTTTGCTTTGTAAGAAAGTGCTGAATAAAATGCAAGATTTTTCACTTGTTTATTCAATTTGAAAGAATAACCGTGAGGTTTAGGTCCAAAAATGGTACCACCGCCTTTGTACAATGGATTACGAATATTTCCTTTACGAGCACCACCGGTACCTTTTTGTTTGTGAAGCTTTCTTGAAGCACCATGCACTTCTGCACGTGTTTTCACTTTATGTGTTCCCTGATGACGAGCAGCAAGGTATTGCTTTACAGAAAGGTAAATCAGATGATCATTGGGTTCGATACCAAAGAAATCATCAGGTAGTTCAACACTACGACCAGTTGTTTGTCCTTTTATATTTAATACTTCTATTTGCATGATTACTTTTGAATTAATACGATTGAACCATTATGACCAGGTACTGAACCACTTACGAGGATGTAGTTTTTTTCTGGAAATATTTTTAATACTTTTAATGCTTTTACTTTTACGCTTTCGCCGCCCATTTGACCAGCCATACGCATACCTTTAAATACACGTGACGGATAAGACGAACCACCTATTGAACCAGGCGCTCTTTGACGATCGTGCTGACCATGAGATGCTTCGCCCACACCAGAAAATCCATGACGTTTTACAACCCCTTGAAATCCTTTTCCTTTAGTGGTACCGATTACACTCACCATTTCGCCTTCTGCAAAAATATCACAAGTGATTGTGTCACCTAATGATTTTTCCAATTCACAGTTACGTAATTCTTTCACTACAGATTTAGCCCCAACATTTGCTTTTGCAAAGTGGGCAAGCATAGCTTTGTTGCTATTCTTTTCTTTTTTATCGCCAAAAGCAATTTGCAAAGCACTATACCCATCATTTTCAGTGGTTTTCACTTGTGTAACTACACAAGGACCTGCTTCTATGATCGTACAAGCGATTTGCTTACCGTTAGGCTCGAAAATGCTGGTCATGCCAACTTTTTTTCCTATAATTCCTTTCATTCTGTTTATATTTTAGTCAGCGCTACGCCGAAACGCAGATGACGATGATCTATTATTTGTTATGCTTTTATTTCTACTTCTACACCTGATGGTAAATCAAGTTTTGAAAGCGCATCTACTGTTTTAGAAGAAGATGTGTAGATATCCATGAGACGCTTGTGCGTACACAACTGGAATTGCTCTCTTGCTTTTTTGTTCACAAATGGCGAACGTAACACGGTAAATATTTTTTTGTCTGTTGGTAAGGGCATGGGACCTGTTACCACAGCGCCTGTGCTACGAACTGTCTTTGCTATTTTTTCAGCTGACTTGTCCACCAGGTTATGGTCATAAGACTTTAATTTTATACGAATTCTTTGCGACATATTATTGAGTCCCTATATAATTTTGGGAGTGCAAAGGTAATTTTTATTATTTAAGTACCAAAACTTTTTTAAGAAAAAATAAAAAAAGTTTTAAATGCCTGCCAGTGGCTGTTCTTGATGCGCAATTTATAATAATAAACACCAAAAAACATCATTTTTTTATGATTTATTGGCTTGATTAATATGTATAAGCGGACTTGTAAAGCAAATATGTATCTATTTATTAAACAACATAAGCTGCATTATTGTTTTATAACCTTTATTGATTCCTGTCTATTTTTTAAAAAATAAATTCCTTTTTGCCATTTTTTTGTATCAAGTTGTATTTCCCTTTGATCAGCCCATACTTTTTCCAATATACGGCCCTGAATATCAGTGATGATCAATGTTTCGCCTTGTATTTCATTTTTCATTATGACTTGTAAGTGATCCGAAAAGGGATTGGGGAATGCATTCATGTTCAACTTATTTTGTGTAAATTCAGGCACTGCATTGGTGACATTCATCAAACCCATTTTCAACCCATTACCAAAACTGCTGACCCACATTTCATTTTGATTAAATGGATTAAAGAAAACTCTTTCAGGCTGCCGAAACGGATAACTATCAACAAGCGTCCATGTAGGGGTCGCCGCATTCATATTGTTACTCATCCATAAACCCTGGGTTTCGGTCGTCAGAAAGGCTTGTTGAAAGTTAGTAGGGTTAAAAGTGATAGATGTTACACGGTCAAACTGGTTAGCGGTTAGTTTTGTCCAGTTCAATCCCCTATTGGTGGTCCGAAATAAGCCCCCCAACCCATTAGGTGCACCACCCCAACCACTAAATACACCCACATACCAGGTACTTTGGGTTGTGTCTGAAGGATCTATCACAATGTCTTTGGTCCAATAATACATATCAGAATGGCTCACATCGCTCCAACTACTTGTTATAGGATTATAAAGAAAAACACCACTGCTTGCGGTGAAAGTTCCTGCCCCATTTCTTCTACCAGAAAAAGTACAAAGTAATTTTCCGTCTTTCAACACTTCTATACTTGCTGGATGCCCCTCTGTGCGTGGAGGTGCTGACAGTTTAGTCCAAACAGATGCAGCTCCATTTTGCAAGTCACTGGTCATCCAGATGCCACCCTGCCCGGTGCCAGCCCCATAATGTATCACCGAGGCATACATTTTATTGACATTATTAGGATCAAGCGCCAACCAAAATACCGGATGACCAAATTGATGAAGTGTAGACCAGTTGTTGCCATTGTCAGCACTGAAAATTATTTTTCCATTGGCATCATTCGCATCCAGTTGCGCATCTGCCAGTCTTGTACTTTGATACATATCATGAATATTTGAACAAGCCCCATACAAATAACCATTCGTTGAAGACACCATTCGATACAATGAATTGACTGAAAAACCGTTATAATCAAACCCCCAGGTATTACCACCATCTTTACTTCTGACACCTCCGATATCGCTGTAACATGAAAACATGTTATTGGCGTCTTTCCAGTAGACTTGCCAACAAGTGGTATTTTCTAATCCGATACTGTGGTATGATTGTTTGGTAGGTGTAGGTGATCCTGCATTGTGTTGGTCTGTATTGTTTACATAAGCTTGTTTCCAGTTGGTCCCCCCATCAGAACTGACATGTACAAAACCGAAATCACCAAAGATGATTTTATTGGCATTATTGGGTGCAACAGCAATGCCAAATGTGGTTTCGCCCCAACTCCAAGCTTTGTCACCTTGATAACCACTCCAGCCCGTTTTGATATTTTGATTGTTGGGGCTTAAAAATACTTTATTCCAAGTAGTGCCTGCATCGGTGCTTTTATATATAAGTGGGGCATTGAGTGCATTGTCGCTCCCTCCTAAATACATGGTATTCACATCATTCAGGGCCATGCCTGTATACATAACAAAATCATTAGAAAAATTGATGCCTGCAGATTTGCTCACCCAGGTGCCACTGGCATTGTCCATGGTATAAACACCTTTAGCAAAGGCATAATAATCATAAGGCATCAGGCCATTGTAGACATCGCCATTGTTGGCTGTAATGCATAAAAAACGTGTAACACCCCCATTGTTGGCTCCTGAAAAATGCCATATATTTTGACCAGCTGTGATACCTGAAGTCGTCATTAATGTGAATGTAGTTCCTCCATTTGAAGATTGAAAAACGCCTTCATTGGTCCCTATATAAATATTATTCCCATTATAAAATACGCCTCCTGTTATGATACCTGCTCCATTGTTGGCACAATGCTTTACTAAAGAGAAAGTAGATCCCCCATCCTGACTGATCACAATATCACCATAATAATTCATAATCAATTGCTGTGGATTTGAATAATTGGCATACATACGGTAAACACCTCCTAAGTTTGCATCAAAACCAGGTAATGCAGTCCATGTGTTGCCTCCATCCACCGTTTTTACGGGGTACCCCTCATTCCCATCATTATAATTACAATAGGCTATATTGGGATTATTGGTATATTCATAGGTAGAAATATTTAAGCTTGTTAATTTTGAAAAATGAATTTGGGAGTATGAATTACCAAAATCGGTGCTGTGAAACATTTCACTCATATCACAGGCTATATGAAACTCATTGTCATTACCTGGATTAATTTTTGGAAAAAAAAGGGCTCCCCCACCCCCTAAGCCTTTTGGATTAAAACTGGCAGGTTGGGCATGAGTCCACAAATGCATTGATAATACAATCAGAAGAAGAAGATTTTTCATATGTGTTGGTTTTTTGATTATAAAGATATTAAAGGGATCTGTGACAATTGTCATGACAATGAAATTTTATTTAAAACCGTTGTATTTAAATATTTCTAGTAATCAAATAACAATTATTTGAACAGTATATACGATATTTACAGCATCATACATTGAATTCTATTCCATGAAGCCACTTTTCTTTTTGATTTCGCTCTTCAGTTTTGCCATTGCTAAATCACAACCCTTTTCGGCATATACCGACCTTCGTCAGCAATTCTATGTATTTGACAATGGGGCCATCAATCAGTTAGAGCATTTGTTGCCCATCGATTATAAAATAGGTAGAAGCGCTGTAGCCTATCTTGACAATCAACGTATTTTCAAAATCTATAAAGATGGCATGGTCACTACCGTAAACGATATGTTTACAACTAATTTTCAGGTATCAGATCACTTGATTTTATTTAAAAGTGCCAACATGGTTTCAATTATTGATGAAGGGGAAGTGGTATTGTTATCAAAGCTTTGTAATCGTTATGCCATGGGCGATAGTGTAGTATTATTTTATGATATGAATCGTTCTAGTTTTAATGGTTATTATCAAGGAAAAATAACAGAACTTGAAACATTTTTAAATTTAAAAGATGGTGATTTTACCTTTGACAGCACTGTAAAAGTATCAGATAATATAGGCGCTTATATTAATTATAATGAACAATTTAAGGTTTTTTACAACAACGAAACTGAGGTATTGGAAAACCAACCTGTAAAACAATTTCAAGTAGGTAGAAATGTGGTTGGATATGTAGATATCAATAATATTTTCAAAATTTATTATAAAGGACAAAGTTTTACCATTGACCCATTTGCCCCTAAAAGTTTTATGGTGGGTGATGATGTAGTGGCATTTCATGGAAACGATGGATATTTTAAAATCTTTTACAAGGGCAACTTAATTACCATTGGCTATTACGACCCTCGTTATATTGTGAGTGATCGTGTGGTTGCTTATGCTGACCCTAATGGGTATTTTAAGGTATTTTACGAAGGTGAACAAACGGTCATGGACAATTATTATCCAGACAAAATAAGAGCCAGTTACAATTCGGTGGTTTATACAAACAAAGCCAATACCCTACGTATGTTTAGCAAAGGAATGGTGTATGACATTACAACCATGAGTATTTTAGACATGCGGCTTGATTATGATGTACTGCAATATAAAGTAGGATTGAATGCATTTAAAATGTTTCACAACGGACATTATTATAATTAGATTAACAGCGGAATACTCTTTTTCATTTTAATTTTAGAAAAAAATACAAATGCAGAAAATTAAATTTCTTTTCATTTTAGTGTTTGTACAACTATCTGCACAAGCTGCTAAAATATTGATTCCGATGGATGATGCGAATCAAAAAAACCATTTAAAGGCATATGGAGTCGCCTATTTTGTATTGACTAAAAACCAAAAAATAGATTGGCTGCTTAATTATAAAGGAGGGAGTTTTGTGTTTGACCAGTATCTTGAACTTGAAAATGAGTGTAAAATTCGTGATGTAAGTTACGAAGTAATTCCTGATGCCCGTTACACAGCTATATTGACTGAAATTGCAGACCCAGATGCCAATATGGATATTGTACAATTAGAGCGGGCCCCTAAAATTGCCGTCTATACACCCGATAGCAAACTACCCTGGGATGATGCAGTCACAATGGTACTCACTTATGCTGAAATTCCTTTTGACAAAGTATATGATGATGAGCTATTAGAAGACAAACTTGTAAAATACGATTGGTTACATTTGCATCATGAAGATTTTACAGGACAGTATGGTAAATTTTACGCTGCTTATCGAGGCGCCCCATGGTATATAAGTGATGTGGCAAAAAATGAAGCAATGGCAAAAAAACATGGCTTTACAAAAGTCTCCCAATTAAAATTAGCGATAGCAAAAAAAATTAAAAACTTTGTCATTGGTGGTGGCTATCTGTTTGCAATGTGCAGTGCCACTGATAGTTATGATATTGCGCTTGCTTCAGAGAGTACAGATATTTGTGATGTGATGTATGATCAAGACCCGCAAGACCCGCAAGCCCAAAGTAAGCTTGATTTTAATCAATGTCTTGCTTTTAAAGATTTTAGGTTGGTGACAAACCCTTATGAGTATGAATATTCTGACATCGATGCGACTACTACACGTCAGGTACCCTTTAACAGCGATTATTTCACCTTATTTACATTTTCTGCCAAATTTGATCCAGTACCATCTATGCTTTGTCAAAATCATACCACTACGGTGAAAGGATTTATGGGACAAACCACAGCTTTTAAGAGTCGTGTAATCAAAAGCAGCACATTAATCATGGGTGAAAATAAAGCCGCAGGTGAAGCTCGTTATATACATGGGGAACTAGGAAAGGGCACATGGACTTTTTATGGAGGGCATGATCCCGAAGATTATCAACATCAGGTAGAAGACCCACCGACAGATTTGAGTTTGCATCCCAACTCACCTGGCTATAGGCTCATTCTTAATAATGTATTGTTTCCTGCAGCAAAAAAGAAGCCCCAAAAAACCTAATAAACTTGTACATTTGCCAACCTAAAATGTAAATAAGTCTTTGGAATATACCATACAGCATATCAGTCCTATTCGTGAAAATGTATTGCATATTTCGCAAAATGAACATAAACTTTCATTGACCTTTTATTTTCAAGGTGCTGAATGTGGATTTTCATTTGCGCAAACACAACATAGTTACAAACTTCATTTTGATTATTCGAAAGAAGCATTAAAAAAGAAAGAATTTGAGTTTGGCAATTTATTAAATTTTGAAGAGAAAGTCGAGAGCAATATCTGTTGCAATACCCAAATGATTTTACATCAAATCATTAGTACAAAATACGAAGGAAAGTATAAAAAAATATTTGTTGAAAGTAAAGCGCTTGAGTTGTTATTATGCACCATTCACTTTATTGAAGAAATCAAGTCGCCATGTGATACATGTAAATTTCTGAATCAGCCCCTTGAAAAAGAAAAAATTTTTCAGGCCCGGGAGATTATTTTACAAAATATCAATCAGCCACCTACCATACCTGAACTGGCAAAACAAATAGGCATTAACCAATGTTATTTAAAGAAAGGATTTAAAGAAATGTTTAAATCAACCGTGTATGAATATGTGATGGAACAAAGAATGTTAAAAGCTAAAATGTTACTCTCGTTAAATACGCAAACGGTTTCGCAAATAGCCGAAGAAGTAGGCTACTCCAACACAAGCAATTTTAGCAATGCCTTTAAAAAATATACTGGCTTGTATCCGAGTGAATTATCAAAGAATTAAAGACGGTCTGCATAAAACGCTTGTGTTTGATCTTTTAATACCGGGGGGGGGACCCCCCCCCCCCCCCGGAAATCCGCTAAAGGTATAAACTTTAGGATTAAGACTTTCATTTTAAAACCTAGATTTTGAAGTCGAAATAAAGTTTTAATTTCAGCTGAAAATCATTGACTGATGTCAAAATAAATTGAGTCATTATTTGAAAAGTTTCATCACGGTATCTGAGACATTTGCATTTTATTTTACTGAATTGAATCAGCGTTGAAAAACAATTTTCAGATGCTCTGCCCAATGTTCTTTGTAAGGCTCATGTTTATCCCATCGCCATCGCATCAGGCTCACGATTCTTTTAGCTTCGTTTTCAAATAAAGGTGAAGAGGCGTACATAACCACAATTTTTGAAGGAACTCCGTTACTATCTATGGGACAATAAAGATTTACATAACCTTCAAGATTTCTTTTGCTGGCTTCTTCAGGATAAACAAGATTATCTTTTATAAAGCGCTCCATATTACCAATAAAAACCGGGGGATTCCTTTCTAATAAAACAACATTAGGAGGAGGTGTATCAAAAAAAATGGAATCTTTTCCATCCGTCTTGTAATATAACTTCTGGATAGAATCATATTTTATAGCACGGTGTTGTGCAATACCCAAAATGACTATAAGATTAAAAACTAAAATCAAAAGTGTCAATTTCATGGCCCCAAATTTCAATCAAAAGTAAGCATATTGTCTCTGATTCTTTTTTTAAAAAAAATGACTTACTGTATAAATCACAGGGAGATATCTTTCACATAAAGGAAGTCAGCCAGTGATTTAATATAACAAATAAGCTATTTTGTTTAGGCATCTATTCTATATTTCCTGGTATTGTTATACTAATTTTTAGCCCCCATTATTATAAAAAATTCAATTACTTTTGGTTGTTTAAAAAGCTACTATGCGGTATTTTCTTTTTATTTGTTTAATTTATTTAAGTAATAGTCTCAGTGCTCAAGTGCCTAAGTGGTTAATAAGTGCAAGCAATGAGCCTTATCAGAAACAGCAATTCAGTGATGGAAAAATAGTGCCTGGTGTTTACCGTTTTGGCGAAACCGTTGGAGACCTTGATGTATTGATCATTCCTAACGGGCCAAATTATATTGTTCAATATGTGTATGGTGTATGGGAAAAAAGTTATTATACAAGAGAGGTCATTCGATTGCATAAGTATGGTACTTTTAACAAAGTAATGGTAGACAGTAACCAAATGCAATTTGACGGTTTTGTAGCAAACTTTTTTAATTACCAAAAAAATCAAAAAGGATTATTTCTTCATGGCGATTTAGTAAAGCGACAACCTTATGGAAAAGATAGTGCTTTAGTAGGTATGTATGTTTCGAATATTGAACGCTATTATTCTGATGCTGAATTGTATGAATTATCGCTTGAAGTAAAGAGTTCATCATTTTTTAAAAGAAAATCGAATCAACACTTAATGTTGATGCGTCATACCTTGTATGCAAAATATGGACAAGTGTATAGACTTGGGGGTGAGTTAGATGAACATTTTAAAAAGAAAGACTGGTATGAACCCACCTTGCTGGAAACCAGTCAATTTTTAACTGATATTGAGCGTGCGAATTTAAAATTATTAGAAGAGGAAGAAAGCCGGCGTATACCCGTTGGAAGAGAATCAGATGAACGTGAATAAGATTGACTCCCTCTTTTAAAACCAATAGCTAAAACGCAATTGGATTCAAATTAGGTTCAGCTCTCACAAGTTTATATTTTAATAATTTTCACAACTTCACTTAATGGACCTTCTATCACTTTTAAAATATACACCCCTTTAAGATAGTTGCTCATATTGAATTCTACTTGAGGTTCAAGAGACTCCATTCGAAATTTGCAATTTCCAAATAAATCATACATTTCGTAACGGCGACGTTTGTTGCCTAAGTTGTTTTTGATGACTAGCTGTTTGCTAACAGGATTATTATAATGAATACCAAAATTATAATCCAACGAATAGGGTTTTGTCTTAATAAAAAAAATGGTATCGGTACAGTCTAAATGATCACCATACAAGGTAGAAATATTATTCAAGTAATAAGTACCCGTATCAATTAATTGTATGATGGTGTCCCCTTTAAAGTAGTCGTAACTTTTATAAATTATATTGTTTTTATATAAGTCGAAGCGACAATATGCTAGATTACAATTTTGAATGAATGCAGTAAGGGTATCTTTTTTATCAATGTTTAAATCAATGAATGATAACGTATGTGGGTTTAATTGTTTATTTAAAAAAGAATCAATGGCTGAGCAGTAAGGAAAAGTATGCCCCGTAAAGTTGTAGTGATAGGATATCTTAGTGGTATCATTAAAAAACGCTTGAGTATAGTTTGAATCATGCTCAGCCTGCATCAACACAATAGGTTCATTATTACCCCACGCGAAAAGATATTTTGTTTGGTATGTTAAGATATTATTTTTGATGACATTATGATCATAAATTGAAACCAGGCTATCAAATTTTTGAAGTAACACATTGTAGGAGGGCATAGAAGTATCGAATGCAATTGAGTAACCTCCACTAATAATGGTTGCAAATGGATGTGTTACCATGCTGGCCAACAAAGAAGCATACCCACCTTCTGCAGCACCCAATAATATAACTTGATTATATTTTTGTTTCAAGGTTTTGATAGTGGCAATTATTTCTATAAGATAATTGAGTCCATATCGTTGTTGATTATTAATCAGTAAGTCGATCACGGCTGGATGGTCTAATTTGTATTTGTTCCAATAAATAGCTCGAGCATCTTCATTAGGTTTCATCATGGCATAAACATCACCAGCATTCCTTAAATCGTTTGATAAATAACATAGTTCATTGTATTGACCATAACCTTGTACTATTTCTGAAGCTGTGTTATTGCCATTACCAGGTACAATTAAAAATGCCCGATCACATCGTACATTATTTGGAGATGTTCTTGGATATAAAAAATTAAATGCGGTGCCTTTTTTAGCATTCAGTTCAAATTTGATATAGGTAAGTGGATCTTGTTGATTAAAAGCTAGGGGATATTGATTATATGTAGTATTTCTGTCAGTGTCATAAAAAATAGTATCATTCAGTAGCATCGCATCAATAGATTTAAAATCAGGCAGTGAAAACTTAAAATCATTAGCTAATATATTATGGAGATCAGCGGTTGACTGTATATCATTATGTACAAAAAAGTGATCATTGGGCATTTTATTTGTAACATACATCGGACTATTAAATATCTGTGAGAACCATGCACTGTCTGCGCCATTTAATTGTGCATTTGTAAACAAACTCAGCAACAAAAATATAAGCGTCAATAGTAAAGTAGGTTTGATCCCCTTGATTCTCATTTGGTTGGTTTTGTAATAGTAAATATAAAATTAAAAAGTGGTTAAGCAAAATCACCCAAGGCATATTCTCAAAGAGTGGGTTTTACTTAAGTTCATATCCAAGTTGCATGATGCAATAAGACTGTCAATTAGTGAACTAAGTTTCATCTTAAATCAACTGGTATTAAGTAAATATTAAATTTTATATTAAACCTTCAAAGAATAAAAAAGAGTCCTTTTGATCATTGATTACTTTTATTGTTTGCAGATAGGATGGCCATATTGTAAGAAGCCAATCCGCTATAAGATAATTACCAAACGTTCACTGATTTGTCATGTCAAAATCATGATATAGGTATATCAACTTGATAATGTTACTGCGTGAATGTATAGGACAACATTACTCCATTGTAAAGAGATACTATTTATAAAAAAAAATCCGGTATTAAAACCGGATTTGTATAAAAATGTATTCTTTAAATAAGTATCATGGTGGGCAGTCTGTAATAGTAGTCAAATTAACTTTAGTAGAAATTAAATGCGTAAAGGCATTCATTCATTTTGAAAAAATTTGATAGAAACCCTGCGACTCAAAAAGCATCGTCAAATAGTTATAAGCCTGTATGCAATATGTATAGGAATAACACTGTTACTTTTCTGCATATTTTTTTTAAATAGATTTGGCAAAAAATTGCTACATAAAATTTAAAAAAATGGCAACACTTTTACTTAAGAAAATATTTAAACAACCATTATTTATTAGAGATGATTTCGGCACCTAATGCCTGAGCTCCTGTACCACCTAAAAAGCCTTTTGCAAATATGGTGTAAATCTTACCTTGCACCAAAGTAATCGGTGGCAATGTAAGGGCTACAGTCATAGTACCTGCAACACGAACTTCTAAATTGTAAACGCCCGCATCAAGGGGTGCAAATGAAGTAAATCCTTTAAAAGCATTGTTTCCAAATACGACGGGTCCGCCTACTACTGCTACGTCTACAGCGGGTGCATTGGGTGATAGATGTACAAACCGTACATGTGCTTTTCCTGCTGCAGGTGCGGTAAGGTCATCGGTTAACACTAATGCTGAAAGTTTGGAAACGGAATCAATCGCAAATATTGAGTAGTACTGATCTTTTGCAAAAGTAAGATCTGCATTAATGACTGAAGTGTTAGTACCAGCTACATTTACTTTAATATTTCTCATTCCTGAATTTACACTGAGGTATCCCGTATTAGATGGAAAGTTAAGGGCTGCATTATTTTTTTTATTATTATCAACAAGAAGATCTACACCAGGTGCATCGGGAGATGCATGAGTAATTAAAATGTTTGCATTGTCAATTTGAATATCATCGGTGGTTTTGTTGCAAGAAGAGAAAGAGAAAATAGTGGCAATAAAAAGCAATGATGTAATGAAGGGACGACTAAGATTTTGTAAATTCATAATTAGTTTTTTTTTAGTGAGATTCAAAAGTATATGCTGCTGCTATATGGGAAAAATAATTAAACTTATAGCTTATAATCTATGATGATATTACTGAAGACACTTTTGTGTTATGAGCTAAAATTCAAGATTTGTACACATTCTACCAATATTAATCAGATTATTTAATTCATCTATTTGCGTTATGAATGTGATGAATTGGATAATAGATTTGTACGATTCAAAATTATATGTAACTCATTCGAATTAAATTGATTGATTATCTTTATCAGTACAAACAATATTTATTATTGAACATTTTTAAATTTATAAATTAAAAACCTTTCTATGGATATGGGTTGTTCAAAGTCATTATTATTTCTTTGAATAAATTCAGTTACAAAATCATTTTGATCAATAGTTACCATTAAGTGACTGACTTGATACTTTTTAAAATTATTTTTAATATCAATATCATGATGCAATGTCCATGGATAATGCAAAGTTTTTACATGGGTATATAAGGCTAAGGCTCTGGGTTTAAGAAAACAAAATACATCAGAGGTGCTGTAATGCGCATTGATAAATTGAAAAGTATTTAAAACAGCCACATCATTTACCCCTGCAATTCGATTAGGGGTAAGATTTTGTTCAAATTTATATTTATAAAAAAATATCAACGAAAATACAACGAGAGATGCTCCCAGTAATTTATGGATAGGGAAGTTTATCATTTTTATAAAATGATTCACCGCTAAATACATATAATAAATAAAGACAGGTAAAAAGGGAAATAAATATCGAATACCCTGAGGATAAGTATACATGGAAATAATGATAAAATTCAATACCAACAAGATATCAATCGCTGATTTATATTTTATACTTCTGTAGAACATGAGTGAAATCGTTGTGAAAAGAAAAAAGGATTCTATCAACAATATCATCCATTTTAAGGTAACTGGCAAACTAAAATCAAGGAAACCCTTCATCGATTCGAGATATAAATTAAACCTATTTCCCATGGCTTCATCCAACTTCATGACAGAGGTATATTCTTGCAAATCGCTGTGATTTACAGCAGGATGAAATAAGTATTTTAAAAGAAAAAAACTGAAAGTAAATACTACAAAAAAATAAAATTGTTGTTTTGTATCCTGCCATTTCTTTTGAAAAATTAGCATCAATAGATACATCATTTCATAAGCTATGATAATGATAAAAATACTTCTTGTAAAAATCGCCAATGAGGCAAACAAAGCAGCAAATACATACCATTTTTTGTCTGTTCGAAATAACAAATACAACATAAAAAACAAGGTAGCTGCTATTTCAGAATGACAAGTGGCTTTTAAATCTAAAGTTTGGGGATTATAGGCAAATACTAAAGTAAGTATCAAAGACCAAAAAAGATTGATGTGTAGTTTTGTAAAAAAGAAAAATACGGAGATGCATAACAATACTAAAATGAATGTATTGTAATAAGATAAATACGTATAATTAAGCCCTATAAACTTTACTGCAGGTGCTAATAATATTGAATATCCTGGTGGATAATAAGGAGGTGCATATCCTTTAGCATCAGGATTATAAATATAATTAGACGTTGCAAAGTTCTTGCCTTCAGCAATATTTAAAGCTTGCTTTAAGTATTGGGCAAAATCATCACCCCAACTATGTTTGTCATTGATATTTAATAAGAACAAGGGTAACAATAATGCCAATAAAAGGATAGTAGTCTTCCATTTTGCATTAAAGAGTTTATTGATATATGCTAATAAATGATTCAACAGAAATCAAAGATAATCATTGAAAAAATTTTAATTTTTAATTTTTCTGTATTGAATCATTTAATACAGAAGCAAGGTAAAATTCCTTATTTACATGATGCTTATGTCCATGCAAAATGTCCAATACAAAAATCATGTATTAAGAATAATTTATCTTCGGGTTTTGTGGTTTTGATAGATGATATTTTCAAAACATAATTATGAAAATATACCGCAGTATCCCGAATCGGAGATTCTGCAGGGACTGTATAATATAAACCCATTGGCTTTTTGTTCACATACCATTTTTAGATTCCTGCTAATGCCAGCAACTTAACTTTATCAGTCGCTGACCACGAATTTGCTTTGTGCAATGATGTGATTCTTATCGCTTAAAAGAAGGTAATAAAGTCCCACGGGTATATTGTCGCGGTTAAATTTGATCTCATGACCTACCAAATGGTCCACTTGTTTTACCACCTGACCAAAAATGTTGAAAATCCTCAGGCTAGCATCTGATAAAAAGAAATCTACCTTTAAAGTTGTAATTACATTGAAAGGATTTGGATAAATGTTTAATGGACTGTTTTCACTCCCTGCATCGTTAATACCTAAAACACCTGCATGATACCTCGCTACAGCAATTTCATTATACGGTCCATAATCATTCGTACCAGCTACAACAATTCTGCCATCACTTTGCAGATCTACTGCGTAACCCCAGGCACCAGTATTTCCAAATGAAGTTGTACTTATTCCATCATTACTAAATGAACTATCGATACTACCATCAGTATTGAATCGAACAAGTGCAAATTGAGGATAAGAGAGTGGGAATTCTGTAAAACCCGCAAGCAATATTTTGCCATCAGTTTGTACTGCAAGCGATTGTCCCAAGTCACTAATTGATCCGATCGCAGTGGTCATTTTACCATCAGCACTAAATGTACTATCTAATCCGCCATTGTTGTTGTAACGGACTAAACTGAAATCATAATTGGAACCATTAAAACTACGTCCACCCACTATAATTTTACCATCATTTTGTATACCGACAGAGCAGCCAAAATCTGCATGATTTCCCACACCGATGGCTGTATTTACTTTGCCATCTGTGTCAAAAGATAAATCCAGACTACCATCAATGTTGTATCGAACCAAAGCAATGTCTACATCAGTGCCACCAAGCTGCCGAGTTTCTCCTGTAACTACTATTTTTCCATCACTCTGAATAGCAACTGCGTGTAAATTGTCAACTACATTACCAGGCGTAACAGCAGTGATGACAATACCATCATTATCAAAAGTATTATCCAAACTGCCGTCAGTGTTATAACGCACTATTGCAAAATCTAAATTAGATATATTACCCCCATCATACTCCCCAGCCACTACAATTTTACCATCACTTTGAATTGCTATAGCATAAGCCCAACTAATATAGCTACCTAAAAATGTAGTTACTATTCCATCATTGCTAAAAGTGGTATCTAAACTCCCATCTGTATTAAAACGAACTACGGCAAAAACATGATTCGAACTATCAACAGCCTGACCAGCTAAAACTATTTTGCCATCATTTTGTATAGCCACTGCATTTGCGCGGCTATTTCCTGTACCCACTTTCAGGGTCACTTTTCCGTCACCATCAAAGCTATTATCCAGACTTCCATCTGTATTATAACGTACTGCTGCAAAAGCAAAAGGGCTAATATCGGCAAAACCAGCTACTACTATCTTATTGTCACTTTGTATAGCTACAGCATTACCTTCACAAAGATCTCCAATTAATGTTGTTACTTTTCCATCATTATCAAATGTATGATCTAAAACACCTGCCTGCGCATTCGTGATAACAGGGATTGAAAAAAGAATGCAAGCAATGAGATTTTTTATAAGAAGGGATTTTCTACTTTTCATTCATAATATTTATTGTATGCTTGTTGTAAATGTAATCATTATATTAGTTTTTGGAGAATTACATATAGAAATTATGAATCTGGCACATAAAAAAACCCCGATATTTCTATCGGGGTTCTAAAATAAGACGGCGGCTACCTACTCTCCCAGGATTGTGTCCAAGTACCATTGGCCATGAGGGGCTTAACTTCTCTGTTCGGAATGGGAAGAGGTGAACACCCTCGGTAAAACCACCATAAGGTGAATTAAATTCTACAGACTCGCTCCTGTGTTCACGCCGGAGTTTGTTATTACCTGAAACAGATCAGGATAGAACTTAAAGTAATATTATTAACATATTGGAAATGAAATGTATAAAAGAAAAAAAATAAAAGCTTACGGGCAATTAGTACTACTCGGCTTTATTGTTACCAATTTTACACCTATAGCCTATCAACGTAGTCGTCTTCTACGACCCTTAAAAGTAAACTCATCTTGAAGAAGGTTTCGCGCTTAGATGCTTTCAGCGCTTATCCTTGCCACACGTAGCTACTCTGCATTGCACCTGGCGGCACAACAGATACACCAGCGGTGTGTACGACCCGGTCCTCTCGTACTAAGGTCATGTCTTCTCAATTTACTAACGCCCACCACAGATAGAGACCGAACTGTCTTGCGACGTTCTGAACCCAGTTCACGTGCCACTTTAATCGGCGAACAGCCGAACCCTTGGGACCTTCTCCAGCCCCAGGATGTGACGAACCGACATCGAGGTGCCAAACCTCCCCGTCGATATGAGCTCTTGGGGGAGATCAGCCTGTTATCCCCGGAGTACCTTTTATCCTTTGAGCGATGGCCCTTCCATGCGGAACCACCGGATCACTTTAGCCTGCTTTCGCACCTGCTCGACATGTCTGTCTCACAGTCAAGCGCCCTTATACTAATACGCTCTACGCATGATTACCAACCATGCTGAGGGCACCTTTGCGAGCCTCCGTTACTTTTTAGGAGGCGACCACCCCAGTCAAACTACCCACCATGCAATGTCTCCCGTTAGGGATTAGACTCTAAGTAACAGAAGGTTGGTATTTCAACGACCGCTCCACCACACCTGGCGGCATGGCTTCGTAGCGTCCCAACTATTCTACACATCTGTTACTCAAAATCAATGTAAAGCTGTAGTGAAGGTTCACGGGGTCTTTTCGTCCCGTGGCGGGTAACCGGCATCTTCACCGATACTACAATTTCACCGGGCTCGCGGAGGAGACAGTGTTCAACTCATTAGACCATTCGTGCAGGTCGGAACTTACCCGACAAGGAATTTCGCTACCTTAGGACCGTTATAGTTACGGCCGCCGTTTACTGGGGCTTCAGTCAGAAGCTTTGGCTTGCGCCGAACATCCTTCCTTAACCTTCCAGCACCGGGCAGGTATCAGGCTCTATACGTCATCTTACGATTTTGCAGGGCCCTGTGTTTTTGCTAAACAGTTGGTTGAACCATTTTACTGAGACCATCCGAAGATGGTACGCTTTATCCCGAAGTTACAGCGTTAATTTGCCTAGTTCCTTCTCCGCGGCTCACCCGAGCGCCTTAGAATACTCATCTCGACTACCTGTGTCGGTTTACGGTACGGGCAGTTTTAGCCTAGCCTTAGAGGTTTTTCTTGGAGGTTTGATTAGGATCACTATCAGCGTTGCCGAAGCATTGCTGTACTATCAGGTTCGCCAAGTCGTGCGGATTTGCCTACACAACCTATAACTACACCCTTTAACCACTTACCGTTCTGTGGCGGATCTTTCACTACCCCGTCACCCCATCGAAACTAAAACTGGTGTTAGAATATTAACTAACTTGCCATCAGCTACCCCTTTCGGGTTTGCCTAAGGACCCGACTAACCCTGATCCGATTAACGTTGATCAGGAACCCTTAGTCTTTCGGCGAACAAGTTTTTCACTTGTTTTATCGTTACTTATGCCTACATTTTCTTTTCTAAACGCTCCAGCATGGGTCACCCCACACCTTCAATGCAGTTTAGAATGCTCCCCTACCAATACGCAAGCGTATTTTATAGCTTCGGCTGTATGTTTGATACCCGATTATTTTCCGTGCTCGAACCCTCGACCAGTGAGCTGTTACGCACTCTTTAAATGAATGGCTGCTTCCAAGCCAACATCCTGGCTGTCATAGGATTCGAACTTCGTTTGATTAACTTAACATACTATTGGGGGCCTTAGCTGATAATCTGGGTTATTTCCCTCTCGGCCACGGACCTTAGCGCCCGCAGCCTCACTGCCAGTAATATATGATAGCATTCGGAGTTTGTCAGGGTTTGGTAGGCTTTGACACCCCCTAGCCCAATCAGTAGCTCTACCTCTATCATATAAATAACCTGACGCTGTTCCTAAAAACATTTCGGGGAGAACGAGCTATCTCTCAGTTTGATTGGCCTTTCACCCCTATCCACAGGTCATCCCATAACTTTTCAACGTTAATGGGTTCGGTCCTCCATGTCGTGTTACCGACACTTCAACCTGCTCATGGATAGATCACAAAGTTTCGCGTCTACCCCCACTGACTATTCGCCCTATTTGGACTCGCTTTCGCTACGGCTACGTTATAGAATAACTTAACCTTGCCAGTGAGGAGTAACTCGTAGGCTCATTATGCAAAAGGCACGCCGTCACCATAAATGGCTTCGACCGCTTGTAGGTGTACGGTTTCAGGTACTATTTCACTCCCTTATTCAGGGTACTTTTCACCTTTCCCTTACGGTACTGGTTCACTATCGGTATCTGTTGAGTATTTAGCCTTACCGGATGGTACCGGCAGATTCACACAGGATTTCTCTGGTCCCGCGCTACTCAGGATGCCACTGACTCTTAACAATTTGTGCGTACGGGGCTTTCACCCTCTTTGGCTCTCCATTCCAAGAGAT
>JADJSG010000010.1:105000-259147 GCA_016711825.1 Bacteroidota bacterium
CCCCAAAACAAAAGCGATTGTACCAGTACACCTATTTGGACAAAGTGCCGACATGGAGCCTATATTAGCGATTGCTAAAAAACATGGTTTATATGTTATAGAAGACAATGCACAAGCTATTGGCGGTTATTACACCTTTAGCGACGGCACACGAGTAGCCAATGGCTGCATGGGTACTATCGGAACCACTTCATTTTTCCCTTCTAAAAACTTAGGTTGCTATGGTGATGGCGGTGCCATTTTTACCAATGACAACGATTTGGCCGTTAAACTGAAAATGGTAGCTAACCATGGACAAAAAGAAAAATACATTCATGAAATCATTGGTTGTAATTCAAGACTTGATACCATGCAAGCAGCAATACTCAATGTAAAATTACCTCATTTGGATAGTTATTGTGATGCAAGAAGAAAAGTGGCTGATTATTATGATGCTGCTTTTGCAGGCAATGCAAAAATAAAAACGCCTTTTAGAGCACCTTACTCACATCATGTGTATCATCAGTACACGATACAATTGCAAGATGGTATCAATAGAAATGAAGTCATGAATCGTTTGAAAGAATTGGGAATACCAAGCATGGTATATTATCCGATACCAGCTCACAAACAAAAAATGTTTGAAAATACACATCGTCCAAGTACAAATTTAGACCTTACCAATTGGCTTGTTGAACATGTGATTTCATTACCCATACATACTGAAATGACAAGCGAACAAATGGAATATATTAGTACCCATTTTTTAAATATTATAAATACCCTTTAGATAAATATGAAAATAGCAGTAATAGGAACAGGCTATGTTGGCCTTGTATCCGGAACATGTTTTGCTGAATCAGGCAACAATGTAATATGTGTAGACATAGACAAACATAAAGTTGAAAAACTATCCAATGGTGAAATCGTTATCTATGAACCAGGATTAGAGGTTTTATTTGAAAGAAACTTAAAAGAAAAACGACTTTTCTTTACTACTGATTTAAGATATGCCGTTGAAAATTCAGATTTAATTTTTTTAGCATTGCCTACCCCACCCGGAGAAGATGGCTCAGCTGATTTAAGTTATGTGTTAGGGGTTGCTGAAAATATTGGTAAAATATTGAATGAAATACAACAATACAAAGTAGTTATCAATAAAAGTACTGTACCAGTTGGCACTGCTGAAAAAGTAGCCGCTAAAATTAAGGAAAACTATTCTGGTGAATTTGATGTAGTGAGCAATCCTGAATTTTTGCGTGAAGGTGTTGCTGTAGATGATTTTATGAAACCTGACCGTGTAGTGGTTGGTTGCAGTAGTGAGCGCGCTAAAAAGCTCATGAATCAGCTATACAGCCCATTTATTCGTCAGGGAAATCCTATCTATTTTATGGATGAAAGAAGTGCTGAACTTACCAAATACGCAGCCAATTCATACCTGGCAATGCGTATCACCTTTATGAATGAATTGGCGAACCTATGCGAAAAAGTGGGTGCCGATGTAGAAACCGTTCGAGTAGGTATGGGTAGTGATAACCGAATAGGTAAGCGCTTTTTATTCCCTGGTATTGGTTATGGTGGAAGCTGTTTTCCAAAAGATGTACAAGCATTGGTGCAAACTTCCAATCAGTATCAATATCCCTATAACCTGCTTAAAGCAGTGATAGAAGTAAATGACCAGCAAAAATTTGTGTTGGCAGATAAAATCATTGCCTATTTCAACAACGATTTAAAAGGTAAAAAAATTGCTGTTTGGGGACTTTCATTCAAACCCAATACGGATGATATCAGAGAAGCCCCTGCTTTATTTATTATTCCAAAATTGGTTGCAGCAGGCGCTACAGTAATGTGTTATGACCCTGAAGGCATGCCAAATACCAAAAATTATTTCGAAAAAAATCATGCAGATTTAATGAATTCTATTCAATTTGTAGCTGATGATTACGATGTACTTGAAGGAGCAGATGCATTGGCTATTTGTACTGAATGGAGTATTTTCAGAACACCTGATTTCGAAAAAATGAAAGCTTCTATGAAGCAACAGGTTATATTTGACGGCAGAAACTTATTTGATCTTGAACAAATGAAAGATGCAGGTTTTTATTACAATTCAATAGGCAGAAAAACAATTCAATAGATTATGAAAAAAGTATTAGTAACAGGTGGTGCAGGGTTTTTAGGCTCTCATTTATGTGATCGATTTATTCTTGAAGGTTATCATGTAATCGCCATGGACAATTTGATTACAGGCAACATTAAAAATATAGAACACCTTTTTAAACATCCTCATTTTGAATATTATCATCATGATGTTAGTAAATTTGTACATGTACCAGGTGAATTAGATTATATCTTGCATTTCGCCTCTCCTGCAAGTCCTATTGACTATTTAAAAATGCCGATTCAGACCTTAAAAGTAGGTTCATTAGGAACCCACAATTTATTAGGACTGGCTAAAGAAAAAAATGCCCGAATGCTAATTGCTTCTACATCAGAAGTATATGGCGACCCCTTAGTACATCCACAAAATGAAGAATATTGGGGAAATGTAAATCCAATAGGTCCGAGAGGTGTTTACGATGAAGCTAAACGTTTTCAAGAAGCCATAACAATGGCCTATCATAATTTTCACGGACTACAAACCCGCATCATTCGTATTTTCAATACTTATGGACCTCGTATGCGTCTTGATGATGGACGTGCATTACCTGCCTTTATGAGTCAGGCTTTGAAAAAAGAAGACATCACAGTGTTTGGAGACGGAAGTCAAACACGTTCATTTTGTTATGTAAGCGATTTAGTGGAAGGTATCTATAGACTTTTGATGAGTGACTATCATTTACCCGTAAATATCGGTAACCCTAATGAAATATCACTTTTAGACTTTGCCAAAGAAATTCAACTATTATCAAACAGTGAATCAAAAATTATCTTTGAACCCTTACCACAAGATGATCCTAAACAAAGAAAACCAGATATCACAAGGGCGCAAACTATTTTAGGCTGGAATCCCCTTGTAGACAGAAAAGAAGGTTTAAAAATCACCTTTGATTACTTCAAAAAGGAATTAGGAATCGCTTAGGTTTTTAGATTGTACCTATTTTGCATGATTATCAGACCGGTTTATAAACGGATGAGTCTGCTGTTGCTTTTCACATTCTAAAAAATGATTGCTGGTAATACCTAATGTATTTAAAATTGTCTGGAAAATATTGCTATAATACCCACACATATTCCATTTAAGCCAGTGGGCTATCTTTAAGGTGTCGTTGGTATACTTAAATACACAAACCCAAATTAGCTCATATCATTGATACTATATCATTTATTAATAAGTCTGAAAACATCCTCGCTAAGCCTATACACTTTGTATTTGCGTTTGAAACAATTAGGCTACTTATGATGAGTAATCGATCGCATTAAACTTACTACAAGTATTCTTATATCCTATTCGCAGGCACTTATCGGTATTAATAACAAATTTCGTCGTTGTCGTATTTGTATATTTTCTTCTTAAACATACGAGTCACATTTTTGACTTTGCTAATACGGATAGAAAACTTCAAATTAAATGAATAGTAAAAATCATTGTTTTTGGGATTGCCTCTGATATCGCCCACGCCATAAGGATGATCCGGGTCAATCACATTTGATTTATTATGTATGATTTGCGCTATTTCGGCATTTTCTGCGCTCAGATAAGTAGGAAATAAAGAAGGATCTATATACTTTTCACTCACATCATCGAGGTAATCAGTGAATAATTTTCTACCCACAAATTCAAAACCAATGGAGGTTTTATCTGACATATTGTATTTAAGTCCAAACCCAAATGGCATATTCGATTGCGATAATTTATAGGGTTTGCGATTAGGATATTCTTTCATTCCCTGACCTTCAGTTCGAAGCGGTTGTAAATCAACCCAAACATAATCATCTGAAATTTCATCGAAATAAGAGCCTTGTGGATTAAAACTATAGATACCAAGCCCTATCATCAAGTAAGGTTGGAAATTCCATTGGTGCAATGCATGTTTATATGGAATAAATTTGAAAGGAAATACTTCCAGGAGTATACTACCCTCTGATATTTTTGATTGAAAATCAAGATTTCTTTTATATCGATTGTAGGCATCATCTGTCGTGCTTTGATAGGCAGCATCTTGATCGCTACCCGCAATTTTACCACTTGAGTAATTAAACCTGATGCCTATGGCTTCTTTTCGATAATGCGTGAATGAAACCCCATAAAAAAAAGTACGTTTTTTTAAGTTATTGTCGTAAAAAAACTTTTTACCCATTCCATTGTTACCCCCTAAGTCGCCTAAATAATTAGATAAGCCAAAATAAAGTGATAATTGATTGCTTTTTTTCAAAGGTGGGTTTCTATTGACTTCCTCTTCGAAATAGGTATTGCCGTCATAAAAACCCTTAATTTGCGCATACGACTGCATTGATACAATCAGGATACAACATATGGATACTAATTTTTTCAAGTCGTATTATTTCAAAAGTTAAAAATAAGGTTTTTATTCTGTATTGCCCAACATCAAATAAGCTTTGATAAATCCATCTATTTCGCCATCCATTACAGGACCTACATTACCTACTTCAAAATCAGTTCTGTGATCTTTAATCATTTTATAAGGATGAAAAACATAAGACCTAATTTGCGACCCCCACTCTATTTTTTTCTTACCAGCGTTGGTTTTATTTTTCATTTCTTCTTGTCGTTGCAATTCCTTTTCATATAACTGTGATTTGAGCATTTTTATTGCCTTCTCGCGGTTTTCACCTTGGGTGCGTGATTGCTGACATTCTATAATGATACCGCTGGGAATATGCTTTAGCCTGACTGCAGTTTCCACCTTATTTACATTTTGCCCCCCTTTGCCTCCAGCCCTAAAAAAGTCCCATTCAATATCAGCAGGGTTGATTTCTATCTGAATTGTATCATCGACTAATGGATACACAAAAACAGATGCAAAAGAGGTATGCCGGCGTGCATTCGAATCAAAGGGTGAAATACGAACAAGACGGTGTACCCCATTCTCTGACTTTAATAAACCATAAGCAAACGGCCCTTCAATTTCGATGGTTGCTTGTTTAATACCAGCCCCATCGCCCCATTGCACATCTAATTCACTTACTTTAAACCCATTTTTTTCACCATACATCCTATACATACGCAATAACATCTCTGCCCAATCCTGGCTTTCTGTACCTCCAGCTCCTGAGTTGATGGTCATCACTGCTGGCAATTCGTCTTCAGGTTGATTTAATGTACTTTTAAATTCAAGATCATCTATTTTGTCAAAGGCTAAATGATACGCTTGCTTCACTTCTTCCTCTGTTGCTTCGCCTTGTTTCCAATAATCAAATAAAACCGCAAAATCTTCAATGGCTGATTTTACCTGTTGATAAAGTTCAACCCAAAATGCATTGGTTTTAATTTCTTTTAAAATAGCTGTGGCACGTGCGTTATCGTCCCAAAACCCAGCAGAAAGACTTAATTGTTTATCATTTTCAATTTTATCCATCTTTTCTTCTATTGAAAGAAAATGGCCTAAAGCCTCTACACGAGCAGACATTTCTTTGAGTTGTTCAATAGTCATATACGCAAAAGTAAGGATGTGCTGTGATATGAAAAATAATAATTTAAACCTGAGAAACACTACATATAAGACTGCAAAGCATCAAGCATCCTATCGAAGTTAAAATATAGCACGGACCGTGGCTCTACCTGTATGTACGGTTGGTGTGCCAGCAGGTTTTCGGCCTTCATATTGTAAGCTCATTTCAATATTTTTAGAAACCCTTTTCTCGAAGCTCGCCTGCCATAAATAATTTTTACCATTTTGCAAACCGTCGAGCATGGTATAACCCAAACTACTATTGCTAATACCATTGTATTTGATATTGGCGTAGGTGGTTCGTAAGTTGATAGAACCTGACGTTATGATATTATAGCGTATATCAACATTGATATTGTGCGCGATGGCTGTTTCGCCTCCATACCTGGGATTGTTTTTTCTGTGGTCATATTTATAACTGCTTAAAATACGTACCTGATTGCGTAGAAAAACCCAGGTAATATTAGGTTCAGCCGTTTTATTAGCGATGAGATAATTTCTATTTTCAAGAAAAAGAGATGCATAGGTTTTGTTGGCTGTTCGAAGAGTAAGTCCAATTGTAAATTTTTTAGTAGCGTTTACCCTCCCCCTAAGCAGATGTTCGTCATTTTTTCTGGAATCGATGCCATAAGTCATGAGTGTTTTGCCAGCGTTAATAGTATAAATATAATCAAGTCCCCAATTATTATTAAATCGGTTGACATATACCGCATTCACAATAGATGAGGTATTGTTAAGCAACAAAGTATCATTTTGATAATCGATAAAAGGATTATACTGTGCAATACCTTGTTTACCGATGAACCGATTATTAAGTTGCACTGCAGACTGCAAATAAAATATAGCCAGTAATTTTTTAACCCCTTTTAAGTTTGATTGATTGAGAATGGTTTTAGGATTGATTGAAATTGATTGATTATACACTGAATATTTTGCCTTTACATATTGATTTGTAGGGGTAAAAATTCTAATGTATAATTTTTCATCTGGAAAGATCGCTAATTCAAATTCGTTCAATTGCTCTACTGAATCTTTATTGTAATCGCGCCATACATATAAACCTTGTCCGGCTACCACTTTTACATAGGTAAATTCACGACGTGGTTCTTGTCCTGAACCAAGTTCATACAATACATTACCACTTACCAGTCCTTTCAGTGCTGTAAAATTGTATTCAAGCCTTCCAAGTAAACTTTCATCAGGTTTGAGTGTAGTGAGTGAGGTATCGGTGATATCAAGAATTCGATAGGCCCCTGTGATTTTTACATCTTGGTTTTTGAATGAAGTGATGTTGGTATTTAATGAAAATGTATGGCCAAGGGTACTTTGTTTAAACTGATTATTATTGGCTACCCGATCGTGTCTGAGTGTGTATTCAGCATTGAAATTATTTGCAGCCCCAGCATTATTTTTAAGGTAAAAAGACAGGGCATCAAATGAAAAGGCCGACTTCAGTAAGGTATCTGTTTGTGCATTTTTAAGTTCATTATGCTCAACTAAGTATCTTGAACCCAGGGTAAGCTGGTTCAATTGTTTAAACTGTTTTTCAAATTCAAGATAGGGACGTAAATATTTGCTGGTATTGATGCTTGAAGTTTGTTGCATCAAATCGCCTTTCGTTAAAATACGATATCCCCGACGATTATAGGCAAATGAAAGTATATGTTGGGTACCCTTAAAGGTATTACCCCGGAGATAAGTACCCAGTTGATAATCGAGTTTTCCGCTCCCTTTGTCAGGAGCCGATGCATTTTTAATGAGTGAAAAGGCAATATTACCTAAATGTTCATTTTGTGGTTTTTCAAGAGGATTGATATTCCAATCGCGGTTAAACTCTACATTTCGGAAGCGTTCAAGCGGTTTAAACCGATCTTGTACAAATTCATAATTTACTTTGCTTAGTAAAACGAGGTTGGCAGATTTACGAATCATCCTTTTTTCGTCATACAGAAGTTTGGTTGCTATACCGGTGTGGGTATTATTATGAATTTCAGAAAACATATTTGGGTCATAATTACTGACAGCGGTTTCGATCATGATGTTTTTATGACTATCGATGGCATATTGCATACTGGCCGTCACTAATTGTTGTTTTTTGGGTGTTACGAGTACAATGACAGGTTCATAATCGCCTTGGGGTATACCATTGACAGGAGCTTGCCATGCATATACCCGACCATTTGCATTGTTGACTGATTGCGTATAGTTGCCATTACCCATACCTACAGATGAAAAATTGAGATAATACTTAGCGCTGTCTTTATTGTTTGAATACACATACACATCTTTATAGATTACTGCATTGACAATGGTGTCTATTTTTCGATAAAGTATTTTGCTGGCACTAAAAGTATCTTGAAAACTGACGCTTGGATAAAAGGCTTTTTGAATACTATCACCGATGGTAGCTAAAAATCTTTTTTGGGTAGAATCGAGGGTTTGTTGTATCGACTGATTTTTAGCATCTTGGTTTGAAAACACATTTAAACGTATTTGAAGTTTATCATTGACTGACCATTCATCGGTGAGATAAAGCAATGAGTTCAGGTAATTTCTGTCTGAGAATTCAAATTCTACCACCATTCTCAAATCTTTGGTGATGATACGACGGGGCATAAAAATAATTTCAGCAGCATTGTAATCGATAATATAATCTTGTTCTTCGCCTCTGCTCATCAATACTCCGTCGATATAAACTCTTTCGGTACCGGCTAAAACCACAAAAAATTGTTCCCCATTAGGTCCAGTCAATTTATAAGGTCCCTGATTACCCTCTAACGAAGTGATGACGTTTCGTACAAATTTACCTTTTGCTAAGGAGGCTCCAACGGCGAATTTATTGAACCCTTTTTTTGCCGTTTTAAATGCATTTGACACATAGGCCCCTTGTACTCTTTTATAAAAATTCATAAAGTAACCTGTAGGTTTTTTTATATCATAATCGCCAGCTATTAAAGCAGTATTTTTTCTTTTGATTTGTATAAACACTTTGTCAAACTCTTGTATTTGCTGTGTATTACCCTGAGGTTGAAAGGGTATATTATTATCTGTGATGGCACCTGTGAGTTTGATACTATCACCAAGGTCACCGTCAAATTGTAAATTAAACTGTGAATTCAGTACAACATCTTGGCTATTGCCAAAAGACAAAGCTCGTCCAAAGCTCCCTGCATAATCGACATTGCCAAAATCAATAAATGTTTTATTGCTACTTGCCTCTGTGGCATCATAATAATAGGGTGTGATGGCAAAATTTGTTTCGATTTTTTGGGCATCTTTATGAAAATAGCGTTGATTAAAATTAAGGGGAAAGGTTCTATAACGAATGCTTACTGAATCTTGCCGGGGTCTGACTTTCCATATTAAAACGCTTTTTAAATAATTGATTTGATAGGTATTGGTGTCTATATTTTCAATGAATACACTTTGCGGGATGATGCTTAATGAATCTAATCGCAAGGTATCAGTCTGCACACTTATCTTTTTTGATTTGAAATTACTCCAATCAACTTGTTGTGCATGGCTTTTCAACATGACACCAATGAATAATATGATATAAATGGAAATTTTAGATTTCAAACCAAGCCCTTGATATAAATAACGTATAAAAGTAAGGATATTGTATAGGATAGCATGATAAAGTAGGATTGTTTTTTAAATGAAGACCAGGGGATGACACTTCAAACAATTCATCTGCGAATAATCAATGATGCCATAAACAATAATAAACGCACTTGTTTATGAAAAATCAATGACATAATATATCAAATAATGTATCAACAAGAACAAGGCAATAAATGCAATAATGACATAAATGATGATTTTATTTTCCCGCATGTTAAACCAAATATATTTTGATTTTTTTTGATTTTTTTACCTTGAAAAAAATATGACAGATTGATGACAAATACTTTCTATATCCTTTTTAAAGTTTATTTTTAAAATCGTGCAAACCGACTGAATCATACACATTATCTCTATTTGTATCGAAATTTAATTTATTTTCATTTATTTTAGGGGTCTATATGACTATACCAGTCAAAATAATATTTCATATCATAGGGTGCGTGTTATTTATATCCTTTCCGATATTACTCTCACCCCATCCTTCGCTTACTTGGGAAGTGCTTAGTAATCCATTTACCCAGCGCGATCTGATCAGTTTCGGGATGGGGCTCGTTTTTTTCTATACAAGTTATTATTATTTAATTCCAGCATTATACTTTGAAAAAAAATATGTTTCCTATATATTTAGTTTGCTCATTTTTGCTATTTTAATTATTTTTTTACCCAAAATTCTCATCCACAGCGACATTGAGCAGTTTTCTCCCTTTATCAATAATCGATCACCCAAATCATTTTTGTTTGAACTTAAAAACTATTTTTTATTGTTTTTTAGTATTTTATTTTCTTCATTGGCTTTAAAAATCAATGACAAATGGAAAAAATCGCATCGGGAAAAACTCATCTCTGAATTATCTTATTTAAAGGCGCAAATAAATCCTCATTTTTTGTTCAATACCTTAAATAGTATATACTCCTTAGCCATTGAAAAATCGGATCATACAGCTACTGCCATCGTTACCCTTTCTTCTATGATGCGATATGCTATTAGCGACACATCGGCACAATATGTTTCGCTTGAAAAAGAAATGAATTATATCAATAGTTATATTGACTTACAAAAACTTCGTTTAGGCGAAACGGCTATTGTGAATTATACTTTTGATGGCGATATACATGATAAAGAAATTGCCCCTTTGGTATTGATTCCTTTTATTGAAAATGCTTTTAAACATGGAGTCAATCCTGAGGAAACTTCACAAATTGATATTCAAATCAGCGTATCGGATATTAATTTATACCTGCATGTATTTAATCTAAAAGTGCCACACAATTTACAGTCGCAATTAAAAACCGGGTTTGGATTAGAAAATGGCCGGAGTCAACTTAAATTGTTGTATCCCAATAAGCATTCTATAAAAATTGAAAATAAAAATCTTAGTTTTACAGTATCTATTAAAATAAATTTATCATGATAAAAGCCATTGCTATTGATGACGAACCACCTGCACTAAAAATTATTGAAACATTTTGTAGTCAGTCTGAAAACATACAGCTTGAAAAAACATTTTCAAAGCCGAATGATGCCCTGAAGTATATCAATAATTATCCTGTTGATTTAATTTTTCTTGACATCCAAATGCCTTCCATATCTGGTATTGATTTTTATAAAAGTTTAGAAACCGATGCCATGGTTATTTTCACTACTGCTTACAGCGAATATGCGGTAGAAGGATTTAACCTCAATGCGATTGATTTTTTACTCAAACCTTTTACCCAGGAACGTTTTAATCAAGCGGTTGCCAAAGCATACGATTATCATAATCATTTAAACAATGATGACAAAGCACGTCAGCCGTTTTTGTTTATACGTGCTGATTATAGTTTGATTAAAATAAACATCAATGATATCATTTATTTAGAAGGTTTGAATGACTATGTAAAGTTTCATTTAGAAAATCAAAAGCCTATTATTGCTCGAATGACCCTAAAAATGCTGGTAGACAGACTACCATCGGCTGAATTCATTAGGGCACATAGATCTTATATAGTACCTATCAAAAAAATAAGTTATATCCGCAATCGGATCATTCATTTAAATGAAAATGATAAGGATATTGAGATTCCGATTGGCAAAAGCTATGAAGATGATGTGTTGAGCGTTTGCAAGCCAAACTAAATGAGAGCGGAAGATTCATCGATTTTCGTTTAGGGTATTATACATCAGTTACTTCAGTATTCAATGCAATGAAAATTGCAAAAACAGGGTATATTCGATTGTATCTCAAAACGACCTGACATTAACTCCAGCCTTAGGAAACCCTAAGATTTAAAGTGTTAATCTAAAATTATCAATCATTTAATATTGAAATTTCTATTTTTATGGAAACTTTTATTAAATGTACAAAAAACTCAAACCTTTATTTCTGATTTTAGTCCTTGCACAATGTTCTGTATCAGCACAGCAATTTAATGGCTGGACACTTACCAGCATTATGAATTCAACAACAGCAACGTTGATGGATACTAACCAAATTACAGTTAAAACATGGAGTGGATTACCCGCTGCCACAGGCTATTCATCATACTTGGAGCCGGGTGGTATTTTAGCACGAAGCGCAAAAGCTACTGCACCTTCTTTTAATGGTGGACCCATTTGCGGTAAAATACAAAAACATGACTATAACGGAAACCTTATTTGGGACTTCACCTACTCCACCACCAACTATTGTACCCACCATGATATAAAACCCATGCCCAATGGCAATGTACTTGCTATCGCCTATGAAAGAAAAACTGCGGCTGAAGTTACAGCGGCTGGTGGAAATCAAAATATAGAAATGTGGCCTGATAAAATTATAGAAGTACAACCTACTGGTGCTACTACTGGTATTGTAGTTTGGGAGTGGAAAATATGGGACCATATCATGCAAAATGTAGATCCTGCAAAACCAAACTATTATGCCAATGTCATAGATCATCCTGAATTACTCAATGTAAATTATAAACAGGCAAAAGACTGGATACATATGAATGGTGTAGATTATAACCCTATATTAGATCAAATTTCATTTAGCTCACACAACATGAATGAATGGTATATTATTGACCATAGCACTACAACAGCCGAAGCAGCCACCCATACAGGAGGTAATTCAGGCAAAGGTGGCGATTTCTTATACCGATGGGGCAACCCAGCTGCTTATGGCGCTACTGGCACTGCTATTTTAAATGTAACACACGACGCACATTGGATAAAAGAAGGCTGTCCAAATGCTGGACGATTAGTAGGTTTTAATAATAAAGGCATCACTTCTCCATCGAATACATCCACAGTTGATCACATCATTTTGCCTACGAATGGATACAACTATAATTATACCGCTGGTCAGGCTTATTCTCCTGCAACCTTTACCGACCGTCTGGTATGCTCAGGTTATGGTAGTAATATGGGTAGCTCACAACAGTTTCCAAATGGAAATCAATTGGTATGCATAGCCACCTCTGGCAAAGTATATGAAGTGAATAGTGCAGGCACCACATTGTGGTCTAAAACCTTTGCTGGCTCAGTTCCTAAAGCTTTCAAATATGACAGCTGCTATATTTTCAATACGCCTCCTGCCATCCCTACGATTACGGGCAATGCTTCGCAACTTACCTCATCGAGCGCCACTACTTATCAGTGGTATTTAAATGGTGTACTGATTAACGGAGCTACTTCAATAAATTATACACCTACCGTTTCGGGTATTTACGTGGTAAGAATTACGGATGCCAATGGCTGTATTTACAGATACTCAGCTGGTTACAAATACACAAAACCGAATGGGATTGAAGTGGTAGATTTATCAGCAAGTATCGTTGTATACCCTAACCCAAGCAATGGACAAATTACGATTGATGATGCAGGAAAACTGGGCAATAATTTTAGCATTCGTGTTATTGATTACACTGGCAACATAGTGTATACCAATACAAACACCCACTCATTCAATTTAGCTCACCTTGCCAATGGTATTTATACTTTGCAACTATTTTCAGACAACGGAAACGTAACAAAAAGAATTCAACTCATTAATTAAATAACATCATGAAAAAAATACTTGTCATTTTTATCACCATCCTATCGGTTCAATTTTCATATGCAAAAAAGGTGCAGTTTTCAGTAAATATGACTGGCCAAGTGATCAGCGCTTTTGGCATTCATGTAATGGGTGATTTTCAGGAAGCAGCAGGCTTGGGTACAAACTACTCTCCTGATAGTGCATTGATGATAAAAGACCTTGTAGATACCAATATCTATTCGTTGGTTGTAGACATCCCTGCCTTTGCTAAATATGAATATAAATTTGTCAATGGCGATCAGTCATATGAAGTAGAGATAGTGCCTGAAAAAGCCCAAGTAGGCTATAACTTTAATGATAACCGTTGGATTTACATTGATTCATTGGCCAATGATACCACAAAACTTCCAACCTTTCTTTTTAGCCAAACCTCCGCTGCTGGTCAAACCATGATGAGGTATTTGGTAGATATGACCTTGCAAACAGTGTCAGCCGATGGCGTTCATATCGCTGGTGATTTCCAAGCCTGGAACCCTGCAACAACAAGGCTTTATAGTTTTGGCAACAACACCTATGAAATTATTGTATACGGCACTGTCACCAATACCTATGAGTATAAATTTTACAATGGCAATATGGTCGCAAATGCTGAAGTAGTTCCTGGCGCTTGTGCTGTAAATGCAAATCGTGCCATGGTATTAAGCAATGACACCATCGCTGCAAAAGTTTGTTTTGGTGCATGTTCTACCTGCTTTCCGGCACAGGTATCAGATATCACAAGCAACATGGAGCCTACCATATATCCTAACCCTTCGAATGATGCAGTGACTATTGCATTTAATGACAAATTCTCAACGCATCATGTACAGATAAATGATATTTCGGGCAGAAAAATAAGCCAATACGATGACATAAGGACCTCAAGCTTATACATTCCAAGTCAATCGCTTAAAACAGGGATTTATATCATTACAATTTCAAATCAATCAGGAAAAAAATCTACTAACAAACTCATTGTAGAATAAAAAAAATTCATTTTATTATGGTAAAAAAAACGGGCTTATTACTGATTGCTTTGATAGCAATGAAGTTATCATTTGCACAAACACTTTACAACTTAAACACTATTCAAAAAATTGAAATCAGTTTTTCGATACCCAATTGGGATTATAGAATGGATACGGCCAAAGTAGGTGCCGAAGGTTATTTGATGGCGGATTCGGTAAAAATAAATGGATTACAATTTGATAGCGTGGGGGTAAAATACAAAGGCAATAGTTCGTTTGATAGCACCAAAATAAAAAACCCATTGCATATCAGTTTTGATGAATTTAAAAATCAACAATATGAAGGTTTTAAAGATATCAAATTAAGTAATGGTTATGGCGACCCTTCTTTGATACGCGAAGTGCTGGCCTATGAAGTATTAGGCAATTATATGCATTGTCCACGTGCAAATTTTGCTCAGGTGTATATTAATGGTTCTTATGTAGGTATATATTCAAGTGCTGAAAATATTGACAAGAAATTCTGTGCTGATCATTTTAATAGTAACCAGGGAACTTTTGTAAAATGCAACCCAATCGTAAATCCCAGCCCTACCACTAAAAGCAATTTCAAGTATTTGGGTATTGATAGCAGTTTATATTTTACTTATTATGAAATCAAATCAAAAAGTGGTTGGAATGAATTAGTCACTTTGTGCGATTCGGTAAGTAATAATCCTACAAGTTACGACAATGTAATAGACATGGATCGTATGATATGGATGTTAGCCTTTAATAATACCTTTGTAAATTTAGATAGCTACAGTGGTGTTTTTGCCCAAAATCATTATATTTATAAAGACCAAAGCAATCATTACAACCCAATTGTTTGGGATTTAAATATGTGTTTTGGCGCATTCCCATTTGCAGGTGCTGGCAATGTATCGATGGGAAATCAAACGCCCACTACCATGCAACAGTTTTCGCCTGCTAACCATGCAGGAGACGATTATTGGCCAGTTATCAAAACAATTCAAGCCAATGATAGCTATCGAAAAAAATACATCGCACATATGAAAACGATGTTGAATGAAATCATAATATCAGGTCAATACGCCACTTTGGCCAATCAACTCATTACCTTGATTGACACCGCGGTACAATCAGACAATAACAAAAAATATACCTATGCACAATTTCAAAGTGCCATGAATACAGATATTATCAATGGAAGCTATACCATACCGGGCATCAGTAATTTAATGTCAGGTAGAGCAACCTACTTGCAATCGCTACCTGAATTCACAGCCACTGCACCAAATATTACGGCAATTACACCCAGCAATCCTTCCCCAAATTACAATGCCAACATCAGCATTACAGCCAATATTAGCAACACGAATATGGTCTATATAGGATATCGATTTGACCATACATTAAAGTTTCAAAAAGCCATAATGTATGATGATGGAGCCCATAATGATGGAGGTGCTAATGATGGTATTTATGGCGTTGACCTTATGATGTCTGGTGCCACAATGGAATATTATATTTATGCTGAAAATGCCAGTGCAGGTATGTTTGCGCCTCAAAGAGCTGAACATGAATTTTATACCTTAACCGTACAAAACACCATTCCCATTGTAGGCGATATCGTCATCAATGAATTATTAGCTGTTAACAAAGACAATGTATTGGATGAATACAACGATCATGAAGACTGGTTAGAAATATACAATACAACCAATCAAACAATTGACATGAGTAATGTTTACTTGTCAAATACCCTCAACAATACCCTTAAGTGGAAATTTCCTTCCAACACTTATATTATACCTCATGGTTACCTGACCGTATGGGCCGATGATGATTCACTCGAGTATCTGTTGCATACTAACTTTAATTTAGATAAAGATACAGGCTTTTTAGTCATGAGTAGAAACGCCTTATTATTAGATAGTGTTTCATTCACATCACAAAAGGCCGATACATCTTGGGGGCGATATCCAAATGGAACAGGTAATTTTACTCTGATGAATACCACATTTGGTGCTATCAACAATAACTACCCACTTAGTACATCCCATTTAACAACTGCCAATCAAACCTTGCAGGTATACCCAAATCCTGTAAATGAGATCATCAACATTTCATTTAATGGTTGGCAAAAGATAAGTGTATTTGATGTGTATGGTAAACTTATAAGCAGCTCAGCGGCAAATCAATTAATACAATTTAATACATCTACATTACCCAATGGTATTTATTTTGTAAAAAGTGGAGAGGAGGTTGTCAAGTTTACCGTGATGCACTAATAATCCCATATCTCCCATTTTTTCAACAAGGAAGCCTGTTCATCGATTGTTATTTTTCGTTCATGATAATGCCCTGCCAATTCTTTTTGTCTGAAAGCTTCATACATACTTACAGCACAAGCCACCGATATATTGAGCGATTGTATTATACCCACTTGTGGAATGATAAAGTTTCCATTGCAATAAGACAAGGCTTCCTCGGTAACCCCTTCATGTTCGTTCCCAAACACCAAGGCTGTAGGATGGGTAAGGTTCAGTTCGTATAATCCTTTTGCTGCTTCATTGAGATGTGTACAATAAATTTGATTATACTTTTTACGTACTGCTTCAAAACAACTTTTAGTGTCTTCGAAATAATGAACCACCATCCACTTATTCGCGCTTGCGCTGCTCCTGTCGTTCCACCTTTTACGAGTGGGTAATTTACTTTTAATAATATACATTTCCATCATACCGATCGCATCGCATGTTCGCATCACAGCGGAAATATTATGTGGGTCAAATACATTTTCAAGAATTACTGTCAAATCGTTTTGTCTCTTGTCTAGTAAAGAATTTATTTTTTCTCTTCTTTCTGTTGTCATTCTTACATAATTTCAATAAACGGCTAAATTACTTCAATGTTGCCATTTTAAAAGTAAAAAAACAGCCGATAATAACCATAACGATTCACATTTCGTAATATGTAAACTAGCTAAACCTCAATGAATATGTTCGAAAGGAGGCTTTAAGAAATAATAATTTTTTTTGATAATCTCACAAAGTCGTTGTAAACTTGCATCAGAATTGAATTCGGCTCCGCTTCTTTGAGAATACACTTCTTTCCATAAAAAAGCACCGAATACATCTCACCCAAACAATTATTCCAATTTATTATTATTAATATTATTTTGTTCGTACACAACGAAAATATTCCATCTTATGAATTTTGACATCTTACAACTGAACGATATGATCGTTCCAGAGCTCAATGACATTGCGAAAAAATTTGCAATCACAGACACTAAAGACTTAAGCAAACAAGATTTGATTTACAAAATATTAGATGCACAAGCACTTTCAACTGTAAAATCAAAAAGTACAGAAACATCTGAAACAAAAACAAGCAAAAAAAGGCTTCCTAAAAAAGAAACGACTACAGCCCCTGCAAAAACAAAAGATGTAGTAAACAAATCTGAAACGGCTGCTATAACTACTTCAGCAACAATAGGTGAAATCGCTTTTCCCACAGAGGCCCCAACACAAGAAGTGCAGGAACCCCTTGCTGACTTGAATACTACCGTAAGTACTCAGCCCAAACCTAAAAAAGTTAAAAAACCAGCCCCGACGAAAGTCGTACCCAATGTAGAAAAGACCACTGAAAATATCTTACCGAACGACGCTACTCAGGAACAAGAAATAATACAAACACAAGTCATACCCCAAGCCAAAGAAATCCAACAACCCAAAGTGGCACATCCACCTAAAGTTGCACATCAAGCCAAAGGAAACCAAACACCTAAAGATTCACAATCAACAAATGACAGCAATATTGTAGCAAGTAATGTTCAAACCAACGCTTCTACCAATCAAGGAAATGTTGCAATCAACCAAAGTACAGAACCAAAGCCTGTTGTAGAACGAAAAATACCAGTACATAACCATCCAAATCAAAAAAAACCAAGACCCCATGAAGGGCAGGCAGTACATCCTAATCAGAAAAATCATCCTGATAACAGAGCCCAACAAGGAAATAATCAAAACCAACATCAGCAACAAAATCAAAATCAGCAACAACATTCAAACCAACAAGTACCAAATAATCAACAACAACAACAAGTAAGTCTTACTGACCAACCAATAGCAGATCAAGGCCCTATAGCCCCATTTGCAGAGGTAGAATTAAAACCCAAAAAAGCACCCAAGTTTGTATTAGAATTTGATGGTCAAATAGACTGCGAAGGCGTGATGGAACTCATGCCCGATGGTTATGGCTTTTTACGTTCAAGCGATTACAACTACTTAACCTCACCAGATGATGTGTATGTATCACATTCACAAATTAAACTATTTGGACTCAAAACGGGCGATACCGTTACAGGTTCTGTACGACCACCCAAAGAAGGTGAAAAATATTTTGCTCTAGTAAAAGTCAGTGCTATCAATGGCAAGTCGCCCGACGAAATACGTGACCGAGTGCCTTTTGACTACCTCACTCCCCTTTTCCCTTACGAAAAACTTAATTTGTGTACCACACCCAATAATTACAGCACACGCATCATGGATTTGTTTTGCCCAATTGGTAAAGGTCAACGTGGACTTATAGTGGCACAGCCAAAAACTGGTAAAACCATGTTATTGAAAGAAGTTGCCAATGCCATTGCAGCCAATCATCCAGAATGTTACTTAATGATAGTACTGGTAGATGAACGACCTGAGGAAGTAACAGATATGGAAAGAAGTGTAAAAGCGGAGGTCATTTCTTCTACTTTTGATGAGCCTGCTGACAAACATGTAAAAGTCTCTACCATTGCCCTTCAAAAAGCAAAACGATTGGTAGAAGTAGGTCATGATGTTGTGATTTTATTAGATAGTATTACCCGTCTTGCACGTGCACACAATACAGTAGCTCCCTCATCAGGAAAGGTACTCAGTGGTGGTGTGGAAGCCAATGCCATGCAAAAACCAAAGCAGTTTTTTGGGGCAGCTCGTAAAATTGAAAATGGCGGCTCCCTTACCATACTTGCAACGGCACTAATTGACACAGGAAGCAAAATGGACGAGGTGATTTTTGAAGAATTTAAAGGAACAGGAAACATGGAATTGCAACTCGACCGTCGATTAGCCAATAAACGCATCTACCCTGCTATTGATATTGTTGCGTCTTCCACACGTCGCGACGATTTGCTGCATCATAAAGATGTGATGAACAAATTGTATATTTTACGTAAGCATATTGGAGATATGAATCCTGAGGAAGTGATGAACTTCATCCTTTCACAAATGCGCAATACCAAGAGCAATGAAGAGTTTTTAGCCACCATGAACAAGTAATACCCTTTCAGGTTTATTTTATCGATACAAAAAGGATACAAACTCATGCTTCTACATAATAATGATTAAGGTTGTATTTTTCAAAAAAAGTGCATAGATCAATTTAGGGTTTAATGGATAAACTTTAAGAGTTATTCATTGATTTTGACATTCATATTTAATACCTAACGAATTTGACAAAAAAATGTATTCTAAACATGTAATGTCTATCATTAAAAAATAATTGTAAATTAGCTATTGTTCGAAGAATGTAAGTTTACCTTTTTGTTTTCAATCGTAACTTCAAAGTAAATACTAAACCACATACCTTGTTATGCCAACAACACTTTATAAATAAGGATTGTTCAAAAACTTCGAAAGTATAAAATACCTTCGATTTTTGATCATTATTTCATTAACCCACATTGTGCAATCACATTCGTTATAATTGTTTAAAATGAAGATCGCATAAAAGATTTTATACTTACAATAAAGCAAAAAAAGTCAAATTGTTTCAAGCTTAAATACCATGTGTGTTGGCATTATATCAAAATTTTTCAGATTTGTTTAAAAATACAATTAGCTTATACAACAACGACTTCTCATTTTTTTTAATATAGAAACACGATTTGGCAAATTAATGATTTACTTCAAAGTGACTGATACAAAAATTTAGGAAAAACTAAAGGTATGTAAACTAAACTGTAGCAAACTATGAAACAAATACCAGCCTACGAAACAGATTTGATGCTTAATATATTTCGAAAACAAAATCTGAAAGCAAGTACTATGTTTAAAATGTCTGTTCATTACAATACCATTCATGAAAAATCAAAAAAAATGAGATAAGCATGGATGTGCATTTCAAAAAAAAGACTAAATTTGAATTATTATGGATTTCTTAGCACATTTAGAGCCCTTGCTTAAAACATTTTGGTTTGTAGCTATTCCAAGTAGTTTGATTTTTATTTTTCAAACAATAATGACTTTCGTAGGTGCTGATTCGTATGATGGTATTGAAACTGATTTCGATGGTGACCTTGGCGAAACCAATGCCCCATTTCAACTCTTTTCATTAAGAAATCTAATAAATTTTCTACTTGGTTTTAGCTGGACTGGCATTTCGTTTTACACAACAGTATCAAATAAACCCATACTCATCCTCATTTCATTTTGTGTTGGCATCATATTTATCTTTCTATTTTTTATTATCATCAAACAAGTACAAAAACTAGCTGAAGACAATACTTTTAATATAAACAATACCCTAAATAAAACAGCAGAAGTTTATTTAACTATACCTGAAAACAAAAAAGGAAAAGGCAAAATTATGATTAGTGTAAATGGATCATTTCATGAATTAGATGCCATGACTGAAAATAATCAAATACCATCAGGTGCTGTAGTGCGAGTAGTAAAAATTGAGAATAACAATATCATTATCGTCGAATCCATTTAATAAAAAAAATCTATATGACTCCTATATTAATCATTGTTGTAGCAGCTATCGTTATATTTGTAACAATATCGGCATTGGTAGCTAGATATAAACGATGCCCATCCGATAAAATATTAGTAATATATGGCCGAACAGGGGGCACTTCGGCTAAATGTGTACATGGTGGTGGTGCTTTTATTTGGCCAGTAATACAGGACTTTGCTTTTTTAGATTTAAAACCTTTATCTATAGAGGCGAATTTAACCAATGCATTAAGTAGACAAAACATACGTGTTGATGTACCATGCCGTTTTACCATTGCTATTTCTACTGAGTCTGATAGCATGAACACAGCTGCAGAAAGACTATTAGGCTTATCTTCAGAGCAAATACAAGAACTGGCTAAAGATATTTTATTTGGTCAATTGCGATTAGTCATTGCCACAATGACCATCGAAGAAATAAATTCAGACCGTGATAAATTTTTAGACAATATATCAAAAAATGTAGACAGTGAATTAAAGAAAATAGGACTAAAATTAATTAATGTAAATGTTACAGATATAAAAGACGAGTCTGGCTATATTGAAGCATTAGGTAAAGAAGCAGCTGCGAAGGCAATCAATGAAGCTAAAATAAGTGTTGCTGAACAAGAAAAAATTGGAGAAACGGGTAAGGCATTGGCTGATAGAGAAAAGGATACGCAAATAGCAGAAACACACAGAGATAGAGATGTAAAAATTGCTATTACACAAAAAGATAAAGAAATAAGTATAGCAACTGCCGTCAAAGACGAAACCATTGGAAAAGCAGAAGCACAAAGAGATACAAGGGTAAAAACATCTGAAGCAAATGCCATTGCAATACAAGGAGAAAATGAAGCTAAAATAGCAATCGCAAATTCTGAAGCCCTTCGAAGAGAAAAGGAAGCAGAGTCATTGAGAATTGCAATAACTGCTGAAAAAGTTCAACAAGCTAAAGCCTTAGAAGAATCATATGTAGCAGAACAAAAAGCTGAGTTAGCACGGTCTGAAAGAGAACGTTCGACACAAATAGCGAACATAGTAATACCTGCTGAAATTGCAAAACAAAGGGCAATTATCGAAGCCCAGGCTGCCGCAGAAACCATCAGAGAGAATGCTAAAGGCGAAGCTGATGCTATTTTTGCAAAAATGGAAGCAGAAGCAAAAGGCTTATTAGAAATACTAACAAAACAAGCTGAAGGATACAAAGAAGTGGTGGCTGCAGCAGGTGGAGACCCTAATAAGGCTTTCCAATTACTATTGATTGAAAAATTACCCGAACTCGTTAGAACACAAGTTGAAGCCGTAAAAAATATTAAAATTGATAAAATCACCGTTTGGGATTCAGGGAATGGGCATAACGAAAATGGAAATTCTTCTACCGCAAACTTTGTTTCTGGCATGATGAAAACAGTACCACCATTAAACGATTTATTCAACATGGCCGGACTGAATTTACCAAATTATTTAAAGGGTGCTGATAATCCTATTGAAAATAAGGATGTAGAAAGTAAAAATCAATAAGTAACATATTAAAACGACAAAACGTAGAGAATGTTCATACTCAAACAATGTAATTAATTTTAAAAAAAATGTTTCATTTTTATAAATAGTATACAGCCTTATAACAATGAATCAAAATAGAAATTAATCCATTTTTATTAATCATGAATTCGTATTGAGCGCTTAAAATGCAATATATATGAGTGTTTGAGAAAATCCTTTCTAAAAAAATAGCTTGCCAAATTTAGAAATAAAAACTCAAACTAATACCCAATGAATTTATTTGTTAGTCAAGTTAATAACTGATGAATGCTTTAAAATTTTTAACTGTATCATGAATGATATTAATATCGATGGTTCCAATTTTTTGCATTCATTCTATGAGTATAATATCAACTCATTTCTTTTCTGATTCCTTATGTTATCGTTATTTTTGATAAATCCTTCAAATTCTTCTTATTTTCAAACTGACTTTGGCATTAAGCAACATAACCCATAAAAATAATACATCATGAAAGAAATTATTGAACTTTCTCAAAAGGAAATTACGATTGAAAGAAACGAATTTTTAAAAGTAAAAGGAAGCATCGATACAAATGTATATTACATTGTAAGTGGAAGTTTGAGAATTTTTGTTTTAAGTGAATACGAAGAACAGATTATTCGATTTGGTTACAAAGAAAATTTAATTGTTTCATTAGATTCATTTTTAAGTAATAAACCATCTGATCTATTTATTCAGGCCATTAAAAAATCGGTAATTAAAGTAATCAGCAAACAACAATTTGACACCTTTTTAGAAACCGAAGACAATCGAAAATTGTGGACGAAAATTTTAGCCGATTTAGTGATTCAACAAATGGAACGTGAAATAGACATCCTTACCAATTCACCGAAAGAAAGATATGAAAGAGTTTTAAAACGAAGCCCACAACTTTTTCAAGAAATTCCAAACAGACATATTGCCAATTATTTAAGAATGAGTGCCGAAACTTTATCACGTCTTAAAAAGTCTTGACCTGAATCAATATTTATAGAAAATACTTTTTTGAACTTTGCAAAAAAAACATGCAATCAGAAAAATTAATTCAAACACTTATTGAACAAACACGGCAAATAATAAATCAAATAGAGAATCTCAAAACATTTGATTTGACTACACTAACTTGGAAAGAAAACAATACTTCATGGAGTATTTTAGAATGTTTAGAACACTTGAATCTGTATGGCGATTATTATTTACCCCAAATAGAAAACAACATTACGCATGCTACAAGCAATTGTGACATTGAATTTAAAAGTGGTGTTTTAGGAAATTACTTTGCAAAAAGTATGTTACCCAAAGAAAAGTTGAATAAAATGAAGACATTTAAAGACAAAAATCCTTTAAATGCCAAGCTCGACAAAAAAGTGATTGAGAAATGCTTAGATCAACAAATTAAATTATTGAACTTGTTAAATCTGTCAAGAAATGTAAGCTTGAATAAAGTAAAAATACAAACATCCATATCAAGTTTAATTAAACTTAAATTGGGCGACACCTTTCAGTTTATCATCAATCATATACTTAGACATTTAAAGCAAATAGATACCATTTTAGTAAAGATAAAAAACGACTATATACATAAACTAAACTTAACATCATCATTTTAAAAAAAACATTGACTGCCCAATCTGATGCCTGAACTAAAGGTCAATTCAATACAATACTCTTTTACAGAAGCAGCATTGTTTTAGCCAATCAAACAATATGCTAAGCGGGCATTATATAGAATTTACGGTTTGTATTATTATTCCTAAACTTATTGGGTTAAATTTACAATCCAATAAAATGATTTTAATATCAATGACAAACACTACCAACATCTTTTTAAAGAAACCCCTTATTTTTTTGTTTATAACAGGCTTATTTTTTTGTTTCAAAAAAGCAGCATCCCAAATACCAAACCCTGTGCTGATAGGGTATTTTCACAATTGGCAAGATGCAAGTGCTCCGTATATACAATTAGATCAAATAGACCCACGTTACAAATTAATTGATGTTGCATTTGCCATTCCTCAAGCAGGCACCGACTACAAAATGCAATTTGTACCAGATCAGGTAACGATACCAACGTTTATTGCACAAATACAAACATTGCATACACAAGGTAGAAAAGTCATCATCAGTTTAGGAGGTGCCACTGCGCCTATTACCCTTAACAATACCTTAGAAAGAGACACATTTGTAAATACAATAACGAATATCATCAATACCTATGGGTTCGATGGTATTGATATTGATTTTGAAGGCAGCTCCCTTTTAGTTACAGGTGGAACCATTAGTAATCCGATAGATCAGCCTATCATTCATTTAATCAATGCGGTAAAACAAATCATGGCAAATTATCAGGCTTTGAATAACCAAAAAATGATATTGACCATGGCACCTGAAACGGCCTTTGTACAAGGTGGACAATCAGGATATGGCAGTATTTGGGGAGCCTATCTGCCTGTCATAGACGCATTAAGAGATTCTTTAGACATTCTTCATGTGCAATTATACAACAGTGGATCAATGTTTGGAATTGACAATAACATATACCAACAAGGAACTGCCGATTTCATCGTTGCCATGTGTGAAGCCGTAATACAAGGTTTCAATACCACAGGAGGATACTTCAACGGATTACCTGCAAGTAAAATTGCTGCAGGTTTGCCAGCATGCCCTTCAGCAGCTGGTGGTGGTTACTGCAACCCCGATACCGTAAAAGCGGCGATTAACTATTTGAGAGGCACAGGAAACGCCCCAGGTGCTTACCAATTATCAAATGCCTTAGGCTACCCTACTTTTAGGGGCTTGATGACCTGGAGTATCAATTGGGACGCAACCCCTTTGTGTGGTAGTACTTATGAATTTGCAAATAATTATACATCCATTTATGGCTTGCCTCTACCAGCTGCATTGATTGATTTTTCAGCCATTAAAAACCCTCATTGTGGTACAGACTTATATTGGAAAACAGCAAGTGAAACAAACACAGCTTATTTTGAAATTCAAAAAAGCATAGATGGCATTCACTTTACGCCAATCGATAAAATCAATGCAAATAACATTCCATTCGGTGCTGAATATCATTATACTGATAATCATGCTATGAATACTATTGAATATTATCGTTTGACCATGGTAGATATTGATCAAAACTACAGCTATAGTAAAACAATAAGTTTATTTAATTGCACACAGCAAAATATAACTATATATCCAAACCCATCTTCAGATTATATAATTATTCAAGGTGCTGCAACAGACGATTTGATACAAATCATCAACCCATTAGGTCAAGTGGTTTTAACGAAAAGAGCAAGCCAGCAAAACGAATCGATTGATATAGAAAAACTATCAAATAGTTTTTACAACATCATTATTACAAACAAACTTACTGGTCAAAAATCTGTACACAGCATGACTAAACAATGATAGATTGTATTTGTTCATAAACAGTTTACAATAAGTCTCCCTTTATTTCAGCAGAAAATATTACGAAATCGATTTCATATCAATCCTTGTCTATCAATAGAATCACAATGATAGGTGTAGATTTAATTCCTTTGGGTAAATGTTCTTTATGGTTTTAATTTAAATGAATTATAAATAGCTATTGCCATTATACAATAGTAACTTCACCAAATGACACCTATTCTACTTAACCAACTATTTAATCATGAAAGCAACTTTAAATAAAACTAAATTGCCTTCAAAAGCTACACTCAAAGAAAATACCTTTCCTGTAGTTGCCATAGGTTCTTCCGCTGGAGGCCTGGAAGCCATGATGGAACTATTGAAATATCTCCCAGCCGATACAGGTATGGCCTTTATTTATGTACAACATCTCAGTCCCGACCACAAAAGTTTGTTAACTGAAATTTTGTCAAAAAAAACAAGTATGATCGTTCAAGAAATTGACGACATGGATAAAATAAAACCCGACAATGTTTTTGTAATACCCTACAACAAAGGCATTGAAGTAACGGATGGTCATATAAAATTAATTCCCCGTTCAGACAGCAGTGCGGCTATTACAATAGATATCCTTTTTTCATCTCTTGCCGAAGCGCAAAAAGAAAGGGTTATTGGGATAATTCTCAGCGGTAGCGCAAGCGATGGCACCGTAGGAATGAAAGCAATCAAACAGGAGGGCGGTTTGACTTTTGCGCAAGACGACTCAGCAAAATTTACCAGTATGCCTCATTCAGCCATTGCTGCAGGTACCGTTGATTTTATATTATCGCCAAAAGATATTGCACTTGAATTAGCACGTTTAAGCAAACATCCACTTGTTAAAACCAATAGATTAAAAAGCGGCGAAGAAGATTTGATTGAAAATAGTAATCCCGATTTAAAAATCATCCTTAACTTATTGCACAAAGATACTGGCGTAGATTTTAGTGCCTATAAGATGAATACGATCAAACGACGTATTTTACGTAGAATGTTGTTATATAAAATAACTATACTCAAAGATTATGCAAAAATGCTTGCGCAAAAAAAAGAAGAAATTGATATCTTATATCAAGATTTACTGATTAATGTCACCAGTTTTTTTCGTGATACAGACACGCATAAATATTTAAAAGAAACACTATTACCTAAGTTACTTAAAAGAAAAACTAATGGCGAATCACTTCGAATATGGGTTCCTGCATGTGCTACAGGCGAAGAGCCCTATTCTATTGCCATGATGTTGCTCGAAATTCAAGAAAGTAAAACGTCTATTATTCCTGTACAAATTTTCGCAACAGACCTGAGTGTACAAGCTATTGGCAAAGCACGTTTGGGAATTTATACCATGCAAGAATTAGAAACTGTTTCACCAAAACGCATTCAACGTTTCTTTGTTAAAACAGATGCCGGCTTTCGTGTAAACAAAGCGGTGCGAGATATGTGTGTGTTTGCTCCACATAATATTTTACGAGACCCTCCTTTTTCTCGTCTCGATTTTATCAGTTGTTGTAACCTCTTTATATATTTTGATATTCCTGCCCAAAAAAAAGCAGTCAATACCTTTCATTACGCCTTAAATGATGATGGATTTTTGATGCTTGGAAAATCAGAAAACATAAGTCAATCAGCCAATTTATTCACAAGTTTTAATAAAAAATATAAAATATTTTCACGTAAAATAAACTCAGGTACTCGCACATTACCCGCTCTTTTACCGCGATATGCACAAACAACTTCAAATGAAATAAATATACCTGTAACAAATAAAATTAAACCGAAACAATCAATTTTGATTAGTCAAAGTGGACTTGACAATGCTATTGACTCTGTGCTCATCAGCGAATTTATGCCTGCAAGTGTGGTAATCAATTATCAAATGGAAATCGTTCAGTTTCGGGGTGTCACCGAATTGTTTCTCACACATCCAAAAGGTAAAGCCACATTTAATATCTTGAAAATGGCTCGACCTGAAATCGCTTTCGAATTGCGGAATGCCATTTCAAAAGTGATCAAAACAAAACAACGATTTAGAAAAAGTGGAATCGAAATGAACCTAGCAAATTCTGATACTTCAATTAGAATCATGAGTTTGGAAGTTGTGCCACTGCAAATCGAAACGGACGAACCTTTATTGTTAATCCTTTTTACGGAGCATGAACAAACTGAATCTTTTTTTCCAAACCCGCATACGACTGATAAAGGAGCTTCACTTGCAAAAGACCGCCGAATAAAAAAATTAGAACTAGAATTGGCCGCAGCACATGCAGATGCATTTGAAATTGCTCAGGCACAAGAAGCCTTTACCGAAGATCTGCAAAGAGCAAATGAAGAAGTTGTATCAAGCAACGAAGAATTGCAAACAGTGAATGAAGAACTTGAAACCTCAAAAGAAGAAATAGAATCAGCAAACGAAGAACTTACGACCACCAATCAAGAGTTACAAACCCGAAACGACTTGCTCAACGAAGCTTACGATTATGCCGAAGCCTTGCTTTCTACCCTTCACGAGCCCATGATGGTATTAGATAAAAATCTACGGGTAAAATCTGCTAATAATATATTCTATAAAATTTTTAATGCAAATGAAGAAGAAACTGTGGGTATGTTGTTGTATGATTTAGGCAATAAACAATGGGATATACCTCGTTTAAGAGAGCTTCTTGAAGATATACTTCAAAAAAATACTCATTCTCATAATTTTGAAATTACTTCTGTATTTCCAAGTATAGGTGAAAAAACTTTGCTACTCAATGCAAGACGAATCATACAGAAAATGAATCATGAAGAATTGGTTTTACTTGCCTTTTCAGATATTACAGCCAATAAACTGTTTGAAAAAGAACTGATGGATGCAAAAATATTTGCAGAAAATGCGACAAAGTCTAAACAACAATTTTTGTCAAACATGAGTCACGAAATTCGCACCCCTTTAAATTCTATACTAGGGTTTACCAATGTACTGCTAAAAACTGAATTAGGAATCGAGCAAAAAGAATTTGTACATGCCATAAAAACAAGTGGTAAATCATTAAATCTTTTGGTCAATGATATTCTTGATTTAGCTAAGGTGGATGCTGGAAAAATGATATTTGCCAAACAACCCTTTGAAATATTTAAATCGATAGATTCAATCTTACATTCATTTAACCTAAAAATTAAAGAAAAGAATTTAGAATTGGTAAAAGAATATGACAACAAAATAGCGGCTATGCTTTTGGGCGACTCAATTAGATTAAATCAAATTGTACTAAACCTAATCAGTAATGCTGTAAAGTTTACATTCAATGGAAAAATCGGTATCGGTCTAAAGCTATTACAAGAAGATAAAGAAAATATAACTATCGAATTTGCTATTTCCGATACAGGTATTGGTATTGCAACTGATAAAGTTAAATCAATATTTAATATTTTTGAGCAAGCTGGGTTTAGTACTACAAATTCGTATGGTGGCACCGGATTAGGGCTTGCCATCGTAAAACAATTAATTGAAGCGCAAGGTGGGCGTATTCATTTAAAAAGCAAATTAGGCAAAGGGTCTACCTTTACTTTTACAATTCCCTTTGCTAAAACAAGTATTCAATCAGAAATAGATGTTGAAGGAGTTAATTTAGACAACAGTATAAATACCATCCGAGTATTAGTGGCCGAAGATGTACTTTTAAATCAATTGCTCATTAAAATTCTTCTGAACGATTTTGGATTCTTGTATGATATCGTAGGGAATGGTAAACTAGCCATTGAAAAACTACAAACGAACACTTACAATCTTGTGTTGATGGACTTACAGATGCCTGAAATGAATGGGTTTGAGACCACAAATTATATCAGACAAACAATGCACTCACAAATTCCTATTATAGCACTAACCGCAGATGTCACCAATGCTGACTTTGCAAAATGCAAAGAAATGGGTATGGATGATTATATTTCCAAACCCATCAATGAGAATTTATTATACAGCAAAATCATCGCATTGGTTAAATAAAGTGAAAGTATATGCATGTTTTCAGTCCGATTCGAATAAACTAACAGGACCGTATTTTAAGTTTCAACGACAACAATTCAGGATTATTGCCAGTTAATAATAAATGTATTTAATATGTAGTTTGAAAAAGTTCGATATAATACACACACATTACATTTAAGCTAATGACAAATTGACTATCTTAAATGTGTCGCTGTTATAAATATATACTTCATTTAAAAGTGACAAATATGATCATCTATATCATATTGAAAAATCTTCAATGAATTATAACATATTAATTGAGGATTCAAATCTATATTTGCATTGTGAGTACATCTATCTTACCAGACGCTAAATCATCGCTTAGCAAAAAACAGCAAATTGAAAATATGTTTGACGGCATCGCTGGCAAATATGATTTTTTAAACCGTCTTTTATCATTCAATATTGATGTCGTTTGGCGCAAAAAAGTAATACAATTGCTCAAGCCATACAAACCACAACGCATTTTGGATGTTGCTACTGGCACGGCCGACCTTGCCATAGCATTAGTGGCACTTAAACCAATTTCTGTTATAGGTATTGACATTTCTGCAGGTATGTTAGAGATTGGAAGACAAAAAATTGCAAAAAAAGCACTGCAATACCAAATACAATTGCAAAAAGAAGACAGCGAAAATTTACCTTTCGAATCCAATTCCTTTGATGCCATTACGGTCGCATTTGGCATTCGAAATTTTGAAAATTTGCAAAAAGGACTGCTTGAAATTTATCGCGTATTACAACCCGAAGGTCAATTTGTTATTTTAGAATTTTCAAAAGTAAAAACACCCTTCATTAAACAATTTTATCACTTCTATTTTCGTTATGTAACACCTACCATAGGCAAATTGTTTAGTAAAAGTGCAAATGCTTACACGTATTTGCCAAATTCTGTACAGGTTTTTCCAGAAGGTGAAGAAATGTGTGTAATATTGCAAAACGTAGGATTTAAAAAAGTAAAATGCAAATCGTTAAGTTTCGGAATCGCGTCTATTTATCATTGTCAAAAATAACATTTGGAATAATCCTGTTATTTTGTGGCAGTCCTTTGTTTGCGCAAGAGGAAAAAATGTATAACGCTGAGCATGATGAGAAACCTTATTATTTTGGGATCACTTTAGGGTTCAATTCATCACAATATAAAGTAGCGCAATCCAAATACTTTATTGATTACGACACCATCAAAAATATTACTCCATTATGGAGGCCCGGCTTTCAGCTTGGCATTATGGGCAATGCCCGCCTTACCAGTTTTATAGACGCCCGAGCTACTCCTACGTTTATGCTACGTGAGCAGGCACTCAGGTTTACAGATTACAGAGATACTACCACGACCAATACCTTTGAATCTATATTGTTTTCTTTACCAATCGAACTAAAATTCAAATCAGATCGTCAGCAAAATTTTAGGTTTTATGTGTGTGCAGGGGCTAAAATTGATTATGATTTTAATGCCAATGCACGTTCAAAAAGAAGCAATGAAGTGATAAGGATTAAGCCCTTTGATTATGGATATAATTTAGGTTTAGGATTTGAATTTTATTATCCAAATTTCATCTTTGCCCCTGAAATCAAAATCAGCAATGGATTAGGCAATAGTCTTTTGCGTAATGTAGGAGAACCTACCAATAAGGCCATCGACAAAATTTCCACCCGTCAAATTATCATTTCCTTTCACATTGAAGGATAATGATCCTTATTTTACCAATATAAAATCACCTGTTTTCGTGTAATGTTTATCATCGCTCAAGCATTTATATCGTAGTAGATAAAAATATGTACCAAGTGCAGCTTCGCTTTGATTGATTAAACCATTCCATTTTTCACGTGGATCACGTGTAAACCATACTTTTTGTCCCCACCGATCAAATACGGCAAATTGTTCTATTTCTAAACCTGTGCTAGTAACCATTCCCCAAGAATCATTTAGCTGATCTGCATTGGGCGAAAATGCATTTGGGAAAAATATATTCTCACAACAATTACCTGGTGCTATGTACATTGTATCTTTTACTTCGCAACCCTTGGCATCGATTGCCGTTACAAAATAATATCCATAAGTTAATTGTGTAGCTTTAGGTGTTGTTTGTGTTGGGGTTGAACTCCATAATACTGTTATTGGATTGACTCCTCCCGTTAAAATTGCTTCGGCTTCCCCTTCATCCCCTCTTCCCCAACAAGGCAAATCAGTATGTGTGGTGCTGATAAAGAATGACTTGGGTATTTCACCTACATATATTACAGTATCTATTACACAATCATTGGCATTTCTGGCTACAATAGTATAAAACCCTGTTGTAAGATTGTCAAAAAAACCACTGGTATCTACAGGATTACTGGTAGGAATTAATTTGTACCGAATATTGTGATTAAAATTAGTTCTTACCTGAATTTTACCATTGATTTTTTCACAAGAAAGTGGCGTAATGTCTATATCGCCGAATGCGAGTTTATCAGGTTCTACAATACTTGCAACTGCTGTATCTTTACATCCATTGGTATCTGCAACGATAATGGTATATGTTTTTTCAATCAAGTTATTAAATATAGGAGAAGTTGTAATGATATTGTCTGGAAATAATTGATACGTATAATAAGCATTTAGTGGAGACACTTTTACCTTAATGCTCCCATCTGTGCCACCATTGCATTTTATATCTTGTATTATAATTGAATCAAATACTGGATAGGTTGGAAGTGATACTTGTACCGTTGTTGTATAAGTGCAGTTTTTATTGTCTTTAATAGTCACGGTGTAAGTAGAAGCTAAGAGACCTGTATAGAGTGCATTATTTTGAAATGGATTTGCATTTAAAGCATAGGTAAAGCCACCATTGATACTTGTAGCCATGATGTTTATTGTACCATCAGAAGCAGGCACACAGGTTTCTGCAGTGCTTGTAATATTAGCAAGTATCGGTTGAATGTAATGGATGGTATACGCTATGGTTTGCTTACTTGATAATGGGCAATCATCATCTTGATAGGTGACATAAAAAGTATAATCGCCTAAGGGCAAGGAAGGTGGTATTGTCCAACTAAATTGAAGATTAGGGTTAGAAGTATTATTGTTATTAATACTCATTACAGCACCAGGTGGCAATCCCGAATAATTGACTAATATTTTACCATTATCAGGGTCGATTGGGTTAATATCAAATTGCAATTGTGTAGTAGCATTGCAAATCGTGATTTCATTTCCATTCGTAATCACTCCTGCATTATTAGTGCTTATCACACCATTGGGTGATTGATTATTACAATTGCCTAATACCACAAAAACCATTTCACGCATACTTGTACCTACTACTATTCCGCCCCTTGTTTCGGTTACTTGTGATACTACCAAGGCATTTTGAACGGTATTTGGGGTAAAAGATAATTGTCCTGTAGCATTGCTAAAATTAAAAGACCCAGGCACATATCCCAATGGATCTGCAGGAGTATAAGGGGGGGTATAATTAACTTGATTACCGTTTCCATCCAAACCTGAGATCAAGTTAAAACTCAACAAGTCGCCATCTGCATCTATTGCTCCTTGATTGTATTGTTGCGCATTATTAATACAAAAGAACGGAGTAGGAATAGTAGTATAAGTAGATGAGTTATTTTGTGCAAGGGTATTATTGAGTGTAGCAACCAATTTCATAATGGTATACCCCGCACCCTGGGTAATATTCGTGATTGCACCGCTTCTGCCTGCTTGGTTATTGCCACCCAATTCACCATTAAAGATAAATTGCCAATCAGCTGAATTGGCATTTAAGGTTACATTTCCTTTAAATATAAATCTTGCTACACCTGGTAACAACCCCCCTTTACATGATGTATTGTTTATTTGATCTGGACACACAGGAGTTACTTCTTCTCCAACTATACCAAATGGAAGTAATGTGATGCTACTAAAGGCATTCAGTCCATTGTATATTTTTATAACGGGTACCGAATTAGGCAAATTTGGGAAAGACTGTCCACTGCAATCGCCATACAATGTTAACGTTATTTCATAGGTATTGCCATTTAGATGTTTATAATTAAGCTCACCACCAAATATGTGGGAAGCCTCAGTTTGTAAACACAAAAAAAGCAACCCTATAAAAAAATATATTTTAATACCTAATCGCATCTGTTGATTTGTTCACAAAAATAACGAATATTATAGGTATGATATTTTATTAACTTTTAATATTCATATGAATGTCTAGTATTAATAGGTTAAAATGACTTTTTATTGATTAAAATCTATTCGAAACTTAAATCCTTTTCATTGATTAAGGGTTCTAAAGCATAGATATATCATGTTTCATACATTTAATTTCAGCTTATTGTTATATGGCTATCTTTCATGCAATTGTAAAAAAAAATAGTCCAATGAATGTTTCACAGAATAACCTTAAACATTCTTTCAATCGGCATTTACCACAGTGGTGTAATATTTGCTGAAGGGAAAAATGCCAATAAACATTATTGCTTACTAATGAATCAATGTATCATAGGGTTTCATGTGCTAGGCTTCAGAAGTCACTCTAAATCAATATCCTTTTCTTTCTGCATTTTAGTATAGACCTATTATAGGACTTTTTGAATAAACACTTAGTACACAAAAAAAAATAACCAATATCATTGGTTATTTTCTTTATTTTTTGAAAGTATGCTATTACATTCTTTGAATTACGATTGATGATGCACCACCTCCACCATTACAAATACCTACTGCACCATACCTGGCATTGTTTTGATTTAAAACGCTAATTAAGGTAACCAAAATACGTGAGCCACTACTTCCCAATGGGTGCCCCATTGAAACCGCTCCTCCATTTACATTTACCTTAGCAGGATCTAATTGCATCTTTTGCATATTTACTAAACTAACTACTGAAAAAGCCTCGTTTAGTTCTACATATTCAATATCGCTCATTGTTAAGCCAGCTTTACTCACTGCCAAAGGCATGGCAACACTTGGTGAAGTGGTAAACCATTCTGGGGCTTGTTCAGCATCAGCATAAGATAATATTTTTGCAAGGGGTTTCAATCCCATTGATTCCATTTTTTCTTTACTCATCAATACCAAAGCCGATGCACCATCATTCATCGTACTAGCATTCGCAGCGGTCACGGTACCATCTTTCAGAAAAACAGGTTTTAAGGTAGGTATTTTATCAAATTTTACATTCCATGGTTCTTCATCACGATTCATGATTTTGGGGTCAGCATTTCGTTGTGGAATCTCTACAGGTACAATTTCATGGTCAAACTTGCCAGCTTCCCAAGCTGCCTGACTTCGTTTATAGCTTTCAATAGCATGATGATCTTGTTCCTCACGACCAATATTGCATTCTTTAGCACAAAGTTCAGCTGCATTTCCCATGGGATAGTTATGATATACATCTAACAAGCCATCTTTCACAATACCATCTTCTAAGGTCACATTACCGTATTTATTGCCAAAACGCATATTATGAGAATAAAAGGGTACTTTACTCATACTTTCCATTCCACCTGCTACTACAATATCGGCATCCCCTAACATGATGCTTTGCGCACCTAACATCACTGCTTTCATACCACTTGCACAAACTTTATTAATGGTGGTACAATTTACCTCATCTGGCAAACCGGCAAATTTTGCTGCTTGACGTGCTGGAGCTTGACCTAAACCCGCTTGCATTACACATCCCATCAAAACATCTTGTACGTCAGTGGGTTTGATACCTGCTCTATGTACAGCTTCTTTTATGGCAATAGCACCTAATTGAGTAGCTGAAAAATCTTTTAATGATCCACCAAAACTTCCCATAGGTGTTCTTACAGCCGATACGATAAATACTTCTTTCATTTTATTATGTTTTATTAAATTTTGTGCGAATGTAAGATGTTATATTTAAAGTATAAATTTTGTCTTAGCTAAGATTTATAAAATATTAGTATAATTTATAAATCACATGTGTTCATACATTCAACAGATTCATATTGAGTCAAACATTTCTACTTCATGACGCTCAAAAAAAAACCTCGCTAAAGTGCGAGGTTTTTATAAAAATCATATGATAAAATGCTTACTATGCCATTTTTTTCAATTCTTCAATATGTAAATCCTTATCAATCTCATTAGATAGTTTATCTTGTTTATCTAAATCGATTAAGATAGGTGCTGCCACAAAAATGGAAGAATAAGTACCTGTAAATACACCAATCATCATTGCAAATGCAAATCCTTTGGTTACTTCACCTCCAAATAAGAACAATACTAACAAAGTAATAAATACCGTTAATGATGTCATGATGGTTCTACTTAAGGTATCATTAATAGCTGCATTGATAATTTCTGTTTTAGAATGACCTGGACGTTTGCGGAAATACTCTCTGATTCTGTCAAATACAATAACAGTGTCATTCATTGAGAATCCGATTACCGTCAACACAGCAGCAATAAAGTGCTGATCAATTTCTAATGCAAATGGTACCACTCTGCGTAAAAATGAAAATACAGCTAAGGTTACAAAGATATCATGTAATAAAGCGACTAAGGTACCTACAGAATATTGCCATTTTCTAAAGCGAATGAAGATATAAGCAGAGATGATAATAAGAGACCAAATGGCAGCCCAAATAGCTCCTTTTTTCAAATCGTCTGATATGGTAGGCAATACGGTTTGTGAACTCATGATATATTTATTCGTAGTCACAAATTCATTTTCAGTCACATTTGCATTGATATATCCACCCGTTTTTAAACCTTCGTATAATTTAACCCTTACCTCGTTCTCAACATCTTTTGAAGGATCTTTAATTTTATATGCAGTTGTGATATTTACTTGATTTGCATTACCAATAGTTTTAACAATAGGAAATTCTACAAATTTATCTTTTAGCAAAGTTCTGATATCTGCTGTTTTTGCCGATTTTTCCATTCTAACGGTATAACTTCTACCTCCAGCAAACTCAACTCCATAATCAAAGCCATAAAACAAAGAAGCAATCCCTAAAATTAATACCACCACAGAAATAGCATACGCTTTCTTTCTCCATTCGATAAAATGGAAATGAAAACTTTGGAATAATTTATCAGAGAATTTAGTAAAGTAATTGAAGTGTTTACCTTTTTTCATTCTCATATCAGTTATTAAACGAGAAACCAATATGCCACAAAACAATGATAATAAGATACCAATGATTTGCGTGGTAGCAAACCCTAATACAGGTCCGAGCCCAAATATAAATAATATTATCGCTGTCATTAAAACGGTGATGTGTCCGTCTAAAACAGGATTTAATGAGCGTCTATAACCTTCATTTACAGCGTTTTCATGTGACTTACCTAATTTTAATTCTTCTTTGATACGTTCAAAAATGATTACATTGGTATCAACCGCCATGCCGATTGTTAATACTAAACCCGCAATACCTGCAGCAGTAAGGGTTGCATGTAATGCAGCTAAAACACCAATCGTAAATAACAAATTTAATATTAAAGCAATATTAGCAACCCAACCCGCTGTGTTGTAATACACCAACATTAAGATGAAGATTACTAAAAATGAAATCACAAATGATAACAATCCACCATTTACAGCTTCTTTACCCAAGGTAGGACCGACAACCTGTTCTTGTACAATTTTAGCAGGTGCAGGTAATTTACCTGTTTTTAAAATATTGGCTAAATCTTTTGCTTCTTCTACAGAAAAACTTCCCGTGATATTAGAGCTACCACCAGAAATTCTTTCACTTGGAGCTGGTGCAGAATAAACTAAATTATCTAATACAATAGCAATCGGTTTACCTACATTATCACCCGTTAATTTCTCCCATGTTCTGGCACCGATATTATCCATAGTCATTTGAACATCCGGCTGACCAGTCACTCTATCATAGTCTTGTCTGGTATCAGTTATATGATCACCACCCAATTTTGGTTCATCTACACCTGGACGTTTTTTAATCGCATAAAGAATACAAACTTTTTCTTTCTCTCTTAATTCTTTGTCAGCCATACCGTATAAAAACTTCAAATCTTTAGGGAATTGATTTTTTACTACATCCATAGCCAGGTATCTGTTAATTTGTGCAGTATCTCTGATATATACATATGATACCTGCGGTGTATTGATAACTTCACCTGTTTTAGGATTTTGTCGTACATCAAAACCACCTAACAAGAAACTTCTCAAAGGATTTTCTTTTCTTGCTTTTGCCATTTTCTCTTCATCAGACATATTCGCTGTGCTGGTATCTGTCTTACTGGTGTCTGTTTTTGTACCTAAAAGTGAACTTAATGAAGCAGTATCTGATTTGTTTGTAGAAGCTACATTATTAGTATCAGCATTGGTAGCGATATTAGCCAATGAGGTGTCTTTTTTGCCTGCAAGCATTAATCTTAATTCTTCATCGGCTTTTACAATATTTTGAGCAATCTCATGTTGAGAGTAGGTTTCCCAAAATTCTAATTTTGCAGTAGATTGTAAAATATTACGCACCCTTTCTGGATTATTTACACCAGCCAATTCAACACTGATAATACCTCTTTCAATATCTAAATTAACATTCGGTTGAGCCACACCAAATTTATCAATACGGGTTAATAACACTCTGTATGTTCTATTAATCGCATCTTTTGATTCGGCTTTCATTTTTTTCAATATATCTTCATTTGAAGAGTTGAAGTTTAAATCTTTGTCACCCACTTTTACAAATAAACTTGAAAGTTTTGCATTTGGATTTTGTTTCGCATAAGCAGTTGCAAATAAGGTAATAAAGTCGGCTTGACTATTTGCTTTCATTGTGTTTGCTTCTGAGAGGGCTGCATTCAAAGCTGGATCTTTAGGATTGTTGCTCATATTACGCACCAATTCATCTAAACTCACTTCCAATACCACATTCATACCACCTTGCAGATCTAAACCTAAGTTTAATTCATTTTCTTTGGCTTGTTGATAACTGTATTTTTTAAAGCCTAGATTATAAATCACTTGACTTGATAAACTATCTAAATGAAAACGTAACTTGTCGTCAATAGCTAATTTTAGGGCATCATCTTTGAGTTCAGGGCTTTCTTGCTTTACCAGCAATGCTACTTTTGAGGCCTGTTTTTTCTCATAATTGTTCACTACAAATGTAAATGATAACTGAAATAGTGAAATTAGTATCAACGCTAATGTAAATAGCTTAATCAATCCTTTTAACTGCATGTCTTAATTTCTTAGTTTTTGGTATGTTAATTTTTGAACGGGCGAAGATACAATTTATTTGGAATTATAATACTCAAATTTTAAAAAGTCCTATTTCTCGCAAATTCGCACAAAAAAACCCTGTAATTTATCTAAATGATTCATTACAAGGTTTTCAATTTAGCATTACCCGAAACGCTTATCTATGCCATCTGTGATGATGTCCTCTACGAGGAGGTGCATAATACGCAAGAGGTGCACATGGTACATGTCTTCTCACAATTCTGCGGTGACGAATAGGTGGTGCACATACAAAGGCAGGTCTACCATGTCTGTGACTTCTCATTTGACCGCGGTGACGAGGCGCATGTCGTTGATATTGGTCGCGACCTCTATCATCCCGGTTATAGTTTCTTTGTGCGTCTACATTGATTGAAGATAATAATAATCCAATCACACATAAGGTTACTGAAAAAAAATGTTTTGTATTCATATCTTATAAATTTTATGCACCTATGACCTATTGTTGATATAAAGGTTTAGTATTAACAAAGACTTTAACGTTTTAAATAAAAAAAAACACAGCTCAAAAGAACTGTGTTTTAAATAGGTTTATAAAATTGATAGATTAATAATCTCTTTTATATCCACCGCCGCCACCGCCACGGTTTCTGTTACCACCGCCGCCGCCATAGCCGCCGCCGCTTGAGTCTTCAGTACGAGGACGCGCTTCGTTTACACGAAGTTCTAATCCCATTACCTCTTTACCATTCAAATCTGCAATAGCAGCTTGTCCAGCTTCGTCAGACATTTCAACAAAGCCAAAACCACGACTACGTTTGGTAAATTTGTCCATAATAATTTTTGCTGAGATTACTTCTCCATGTACTGCGAAAAGTTCTCCTAATTGGTCATCCGTCATTTTAAATGGGATGTTTGATACGTAAATATTCATTTTAAAAAGTATAAGGACGTAAAGATATATGTATTTTTAATACAAAATCTAATTTTTATACTTTTTTCTTCGTTTTAGAAGAAAATATTGCATGCATTCGTTTGCCTTCAATTTTTGGCATCCCTTCAAGGGTCCCAAATTCTGACAAACGCTCAGCAAATTTGAGCAAAATGAGTTCACCCCGATCTTTAAAAATGATGGCACGACCTTTAAACTGAACATAAGCTTTTACTTTATTTCCATCTTGTAAAAACTTTTCGGCATGTTTGGCTTTAAAATCAAAATCATGATCATCTGTATTAGGTGTAAAGCGTATTTCTTTCACTTCACTTTTGGATGACTTTGCTTTTAACTCTTTTTCTTTTTTCTTTTTTTCGTATAGAAATTTATTGTAGTCAACGGCCCTGCATACGGGTGGATCAGCATTTGGTGATATCTCTACTAAATCCACTTCAAGTTCTTTGCATAACTCTAGGGCTTTGGAGGTAGTGTAAACCCCGGGTTCTAAATTTTCACCCACTAATCTAACTTGTGGGGTATCAATTTCTTCGTTTAGACGATGTTCTCTTTGTTTTTTAAAAGGACGACGGTTATTATTTCTTGGGTACATTAATAAATTTAAGGTTTCACAAAAGTAGTGGTTTTTTTTTATTTCTAAGAAAAATTTACATTATTCTGCATTCAAAAGGTGGATTAAAAAAAATAGCCTTCTCATTTTATAACCAAAAAAAAATATCCATTCATTGTGTTTATCCTCCTTTTGAAATTAAATCATATGATCTTACCGATTACTATCAATTCAATAGGTGAATTATAAAATCGGGTAATCAACATTCCGCTAGGCTGATATATTTTTAATAAATTGGACCAATGCCAACAAAATCAAAATGGATGCAACACCATAGTTAATATACTTTTTTTGCAACGAAAAAAACGTCACTAACTTTTGCCCCATAAAAGCATATATCTTTAAGATCACAAACACTCCTATTGCAGCACCAAGACTAAAAATAGAAATAGAAAATAATGACCAATTAAACCATTGCTTTTCAATGAAATAGGCTCCCCATATAGCCCAGGCCGATAATTGGAATGGGTTGAAGATGACGAAAAAAAATAATTTTTTATACTTATTCTTATCAATCTCAGCTTCCTGCACTTGATTCACTTTACTTACTTTGGAAGCTTCTAAAATCGTTAATACCGCCATCATAATCAAAACAATTACAATGAGCCAACTAATAATTTTCATCAATACCAATTGTTGCATCAGCCATTGCATACCTGACATACAAACGATACAATAAGGAATTTCAATGATTGCAATCAAAATCATTGCTTTCATTAATGTAGACTGTTGCTTACTACTACTTAATTGCAAAATGCTTAAATTGATATAGCCTGGTGTTAAGTATCCATAAACGCCTACCCCTATACCAATGATAAATTGTAAAAATAATTTCAATAACATAACCGTAAATGTATCACTTCTTTTGCTTTACGCCATCTACCTATTTCTATACTGCCAAATTTGTCAATGAAAGAAATTAATTGCTAGGCAAAATTACCTAAGTAATCACATGATAATATTGAATTATACCTAATGAGTCAATTGTCTAAAAAGCAAGCATGTTATGCCTGCACACCGTTAATTACAACGAAAAATAAACGAACGACCAACTGTCTTAAGTATTACTTCATTATTTTTCTAACATAAAGGGATATTTGTAATCAACAGGTGGGTTGTAAGTTTCTTTGATTGTTCGAGCACTTAACCACCTATATAAATTTAACATTGAACCCGCTTTATCATTTGTACCACTTGCACGTCCACCACCAAAAGGTTGTTGACCTACCACAGCACCAGAAGGTTTATCATTGATATAAAAATTTCCTGCACTATGTGTGAGCTTTTTCATTGCTTTTTCTAAGGCATAACGGTCCTGGCTAAATACGGCACCGGTCAATGCGTACTCTGAAGTACTATCTACCAAATCACATACTTTATCAAAGTCAGCTGCTTTATAGGTATAAATAGTAAGAACAGGTCCGAATATTTCTTCGCACATGGTTTTATACTTAGGATCTGAGGTTTCGATGACAGTTGGCTCTACAAACCAGCCTTTAGAACTATCGCATTTGCCACCCACTAATATTTTACAAGATTTATCTTTTTTAGCGGCATCTATATATCCTTTGATACTATTAAATGATTTTTCGTCGATCACAGCGTTTACAAAATTGGTAAAATCTTCAGTAGTACCCATTTTCATCGATTTTACAGCGGCTACTAATTTCTTTTTTATTGAAGTAGCTAAGTTATCTGGTAAATAGGCACGTGAAGCAGCACTACATTTTTGACCCTGGTATTCAAAAGCACCACGAGCAAGGGCTGTCACTACAGCATCTTCATGCGCAGATGGATGCACCAACACAAAATCTTTGCCACCTGTTTCACCCACAATACGAGGATAGGTTTTATACTTGGCTATATTTTCACCAATGCTTTTCCACATCCCTTGAAATACTCCAGTACTTCCTGTAAAGTGAACCCCTGCGAAATCACGATGTGAAAAACAAACTTCACCTACAACAGGTCCGCTAACATATACTAAGTTAATCACCCCATCAGGAAGCCCAGCTTCTTTTAGTATTTTCATAAACAATTGTGCTGAATAGATTTGGGTATTGGCTGGTTTCCAAACCACTACATTGCCACACATGGCTGCTGAAGTAGGCAAATTGCCCCCTATTGCTGTAAAGTTGAAAGGAGTAACGGCTAACACAAATCCTTCTAAAGCACGATATTCTACTCTATTGTACATCCCTGCACCAGATATAGGTTGTTGTGTATAAATATCACTTAAAAAGTGTACGTTAAAACGTAAAAAATCTATTAATTCACAGGTACTGTCAATCTCAGCCTGAAAAGCATTTTTACTTTGGCCTAACATGGTAGCTGCCAACATATCATATCGATATTTGGTAGCGAGTAAATCAGCGGCTTTTAAAAAAATACTGGCGCGTTGAACCCATGGGGTATGTGCCCATGATTCACGGGCATTTAAAGATGCTTTTATTGCATCTTTCATATGACTTGCATCACCTACATGAAAGTGACCTAATATATGTTTTGTTTCGTGTGGGGGTCTTATTTCTTGTTTTTTACCAGTTCTGATTTCTTCTCCGCCAATATACATAGGTATATCAAGCTTTGTTTTTTTTGCACGAGCGAGTGCTGCTTTCAAAGCGGCTTTTGCTGAAGATTTGGGTTCAAATTGAAGTACAGTTTCATTTTGTGGTTGTGGAAAATAGAAATATCCATTACTCATTATTGTAAAATTTAGGATGCAAATATAGCACAACTGTTAGAGACTAAAAAAAGGATTCATTTGAAAATGTACAAATGAACTCATTCTAAAGCAGCCGCACCTAAAATAGCCGCATCATTTTCGGGCAACTTGGATTGAAGCATTTTTACTTTACCTTGATATATTTTTAATAGATTTTCTTCAAAATATTTTCGGGTAGGGTTTAATATAAAATCGCCTGCTTGGGCTAAACCACCAAATAAAATAATGGCTTCTGGACTTGTTATGGCTACTGCATCAGCTAAGGTTTGCCCCAGAATTTTTCCTGTAAATTCAAATATTTCCAATGCAAGTAAATCTCCTTGTTTTGCAGGTTCAAAAAGTTGCTTAGAATCTGAAATCACCTGATGATTCAATACGCTTGCCTTTTCATATTTTGCAATAAAATCATTGGCTGTTTTTACGATACCTGTTGAGGATGTATAGGTTTCTAAACAACCCTTTCTACCACAACCACATAATCTGCCATCACGCACTGCGATGACATGTCCCAATTCACCAGCAAAACCATCATGACCATAAATCAGTTGTCCATTGGCTACAAAACCACTTCCTACCCCTGTACCTAAAGTAACCATGATGAAATCATTCATCCCCTTTGCAGCACCATACATCATTTCGCCCATGGCAGCTGCATTTGCATCATTGGTAACCTTTACCGTTATAGAAAATTTTTCTTTCATCATGGAGGCCAATGGTATCACCCCTTTCCATTCAAGGTTTGGTGCAAATTCAATATTGCCTGTATAATAATTCCCATTGGGTGCTCCTACACCTATAGATAGAATTTGTTCATACAATATAGCCGGTATATTTTGTTTGATTGCATTGTATAATGTTTCTACAAATAAGTCCACATTTGCATAACCCCGTGTAGAAACATTTCCTTGTGCCAATATGTTTCCTTCATGATTTACAACACCATATGCAGCTTTAGTGCCCCCAATATCAATGCCCAGTCGAAGTGTTTGTATCATAGTCTATACCTTGTTTTAAAAGTAATTTTCTTACATAAAATCCGTACCAGGCTAAAAATAAAAAGCAGATAACGGCTACCCAATAAGACTGGTGAATACCAATGGAAGAAATATCAGATAATTTACCCTGTAAAGGAGGAATGATGGCGCCTCCCAATATCATCATGATTAACAATGAAGAACCTTGAGTGGTATATTTACCCAAACCAGCAATCGCTAAATTAAAAATACAAGGCCACATCACACTGCAGAATAAACCACCACTCATAAATGAATAAAGGGCGATATCGCCTGTTGTAAACAAACCTACAATCATCATGATGCTTGCAGCCAATCCAAACAGCATCAATGTTCTTGCTGGTTTTTCTTGTGCCATAAAATTCGCAATAATAAAAATGACAATCCAAATAGCGTACATATACAAGTCGGACACATCGCCTTCACGTAAATTATTAAAAAACAATACAATACCAAAAGCAATAAATGGAACGAGTATGTTTAAAACAATTTTGAGTTGTTTACTCATTTTAAAAACATTTAAAGCACCTGTCCATCTGCCTATCATTAAGCTTCCCCAATATAAAGAAATATATTTTGCAATCTGTGTATGATCTATCCCCTTGATTTCTTTTGTTTCAAGGAGTGCTCCCATATTGCTTCCAATGGTCACTTCGACCCCTACATAAATAAATATAGCCAGCATCCCTAAGGTTAGTTGTGGATACTTCAAAGCCCCCAGACTTGACTCCCCCACTTCTTCGTTTTTAGGACTTGGCAGTTTTGAAAATGCAAGAAATAAAGCCACCATCAATAATACAATACTCAAGATAATAAAGGGCATTTTAATGGCTTCCATACCAATGTCTTTGACTGCAGCTGATTTGGGCGAACCAAACAAGGCGAATCCAAATATAACAGGCCCTAAGGAAGTGCCCAGGGAGTTGATACTTCCTGCTAAATTGAGTCTGAATGAACCTTTTGAAGGATCACCAAGATTAATAACAAATGGATTTGCCACAATTTGCAACAATGAAAATCCAAAAGCTATGACAAACAAACCGATGAGAAAAAAAAGATATTGGTCATAGGTTACAGCAGGCACAAATAACATTGCACCAATTGCTGAAATCACCAAACCGAGTACAAGTCCTTTCTTCATACCATATTTGTTGAAAGGATCGCCTAAGGCTTTGCTCCAAAAAAAATAAATTAACGACCCAACAAAATAAGCGAAATAGAAAGCATAATCAACAAGTTGCGATTGAAACTGACTTAAGTTAAAATGATTTTTCAGCATGGGAATTAGCACCCCGTTACTGGCTGCTACAAAACCCCAAAAGAAAAAAACAGAGATAATGGTTGCTAAAGCAGATTGATTAGCCGCGGATGATTGTTTTTCCATATATTTATTTTTAAAAGGTTAAATATATAAAAAAAGAGGGATGTACATTTTCTTTTTCACAAAGACTTCATCAACAATTTTTACAATGAATATAATTAATATTTAAAACTATATTTGCCACCTCAACAATATTTTATGTTTCATACTTTAAAAGAAACCCTCTTAAATCCTGAATGGTATATTCAAATGGGGGGATTGTATTTGCTACTGTTTGTCATCTTTGCAGAAACAGGATTATTTGTCGGATTTTTCTTACCCGGCGATTCATTGTTGTTTGTGGCAGGCATATACGTTGAAGAGTTAGCCGCAGAATTTTTTGATGTTCATTATATCATTATTATGTTGATGATTGCAATCGCCGGTGTTATTGGAAATTTTGTTGGATATTGGTTTGGTAAAAAATCAGGTCCGTTTATTTATTCTAGAAAAGACACCTTCTTTTTCAAGAAAAAACATTTGATTTCTGCCCAACATTTTTATGAAAAAAATGGCGCATTAACCATCATTGCTGCTCGTTTTTTACCTATCATCAGAACTTTTGTTCCTATCGTTGCGGGTGTGGTTAAAATGGATTATAAGAAATTTACCTTGTATAATATCATTGGTTCTTTTGCCTGGGTATTTTCAATGATGTTAGCTGGATTATTTTTAAGCAAGCAGTTTCCATGGATTAAAACCAGGTTAGAAATCATCGTTGTAGTGATAATTTTAGTAACCACTTTGCCCGTTATTATAAAATTTGCGCTTAGTGGCAAAAAACAAGCTGAGGATAATAGTTAAATATCCAATTCGCTGAATTATTTTTATCCATGATTTTTAAATTTATTTCTTCTTTCAAATCATGATACAATGAAATCATCTACAAAGATTTTCAGTATACCAGTATTGGTTGCTGCCCTGGGCTATTTTGTTGATATCTATGATTTAGTGCTTTTTAGCGTAGTACGCAAACCCAGTTTAACAGCCATTGGCATATTGCCAGATGACCTTGAAAAAAGTGGCCTTTTTCTGTTAAACATTCAAATGATTGGCATGCTAGTAGGTGGACTTATGTGGGGCATTATTGGTGATAAGAAAGGGCGTTTATCGGTATTGTTTGGATCTATTGTTTTGTATTCGATTGCAAATATTTTAAATGCGTATGTTGTTAACATAACCCAATATGGTTTTTTACGTTTTATGGCTGGTGTAGGGCTCGCAGGCGAATTAGGTGCTGGTATTACTTTAGTTTCAGAAATTTTACATAAAGACAAACGTGGCTGGGGCACTACTATCGTTGCTACAGTGGGGGTTTCAGGTGCCATGTTAGCAGGTTTATTAGCAGTCATGCATGTTCCCTGGACTACTTGTTATATCATTGGGGGCATTTTGGGATTATTATTACTTCTTATGCGTGTCAGTATGTTTGAATCAGGAATGTACCACACCACTAAAAAAACGGGCAAACAGTTAGGATCACTTTCTCTTATTTTTTTCAATAAAACACGTTTATTTACTTACCTCAAATGCATACTCATTGGCTTACCTATCTGGTATGTCATTGGTATTTTAATTACGTTAAGTCCTGAACTGGGCAAAGAATTGGGTATAAAAGGTGAAATCATGCCGGCAAAATCAATCATGTATTGCTATGCAGGTGTTACTATAGGCGATCTTATTTCAGGTGTATTAAGTCAGTTATTAAAAAGCAGAAAGAAAGTATTACAGTTATTTGTCTTTGGCACTTTACTAATGGTCATTGCCTATTTCTTTATGCACGGCACTTCTGTACAGTATTTCTATATACTTTTTGCTGTACTAGGATTTGCAGCAGGTTATTGGGCAGTTCTTATCACCACAGCTTCGGAACAGTTTGGCACCAATATCAGGGCTACGGTAACAACTTCAGTTCCTAATTTTATTAGAGCAGCCTTAGTGCCCATCTCATTTTTTTATACTTTTTTGCAACAGGCAGGCACTACCAAATTAAACAGCGCATTGATTACCGGTCTTATTTGTTGCAGTGTGGCCTTTATTGCAGCAACCCTTCTCAAAGAAAGTTATCATAAAGATTTAGATTATATGGAACACCATTAAGCAAACTTTAGGTCGATGAGCATGAAGCAATTGTCCATAGACTATGGCATCATTTATAGATAATCAAGGGTACTTTCTATGACAAAAAAGCTCAAACTATCAAGCCCTGTAGCCCCTACATTTCCTCTTAAAAACAAGGTATAGAATGCACCTGCTTTATAATTATATGGATTCTGTGTAGTGAGTGTATTCATTCCACCTGTACCTTTTGCTTTAAATTGATGAATGCCATCATTCATTTGAATATATTCGCTATTGAGGCCATTGGTATAATTTGTAAATAATGGCACTGTATCTTCATCACGATGAATATCTACACTTGGTGCATTGTTAGAAAAATGTAAAAATCGTAATTTGCAATTTGAACCAGGTGCAGTAACGTAATTTTCATCAATCACCTTATACCTTAACGTGTTGACAGAGTCGTATACAAAAAGAGAATAATGTTTATTTTCGGTCATTAATAATGTCGTGTCTACTATCACATTACCCATTGCATTTTTAATTTGTATTTTATGCGGGCCTTCAATAAATTCTCTAAATAAACTAAAATTTAAATATTGAATATTTGAAGCGTAAACAGGTTCATAATCTACAAATAAGTTGACGTCTCCTGCATTATATGATGCATTGATTGTTCGAAGTTTTGCTTTGTGGTCTTTTACTTTATTGCCTTCACATGCACTAAAAAAAAGTATCGTAAAAAACAGCCCTAGGGCATAGATAAAATATTTCATACGGTTAAAATTAATTAAAAAATCTAGGATGTTTTAGTTGTTCTAAGAAATATGAGATTAAATGAGGTTTAAAAACGATAGGAAACACTAAACCATATACAGCTCCCCATAAATGAGCATCATGCCCAATATTATCTCCCCCTTTTTTACTCATGTATGTTGAATACACAACATAACCTACTGCAAAAAGCAATGCAGGTATTGGGATAAAAAAGTTAAGCATTAAAGTTTGCCATGGATCAAAAAGAATGGTAGCAAATAACACTGCAGCTATAGCACCACTAGCCCCTAAAGAACGATAATAATTATCGTCTTTATGTTTGCCATAACTTGGTGCGCTTGCAAACATTAATGCTGACAAATAGAATACTGGATACACAAACGGATTTCCAAAAAGGTATTCAAAGGTTATTTCAATTTGCCTACCAAAAAAATACAAAGTCAACATATTAAAAATTAAATGTTGAATATCTGCATGTATAAATCCATGTGTAATAAAACGCCACCATTCATTTTTATTTTTGATATCTACAGGATAAAATATCAAACGATTTAGCATATCTACATTCGAAAAAGCCGAAAATGAAGTAATGGCTGTGATACCTATAATAATGTATGTAACGATTCCTTGACTCATAAGTATGTTTGTCTTTTTTTTATAAAAATTTGCTTAGCCTTTTACCATTTTTAAATCATTCATGATAAGACTAATTGCTTCAAATTTTAATTAATTATTTGTTGCAAGTTCATCATATTGCTGCAAAGCTATTTCTAAACAATCCATAGCATTGTTTATATCATCGCAATTCAATACATACGCAAATCTCACTTCCTGTTTACCCAAACCTGGAGTTGCATAAAACCCTGCAGCGGGTGCCATCATCAATGTTTGATTATTGTATGAAAATTTTTCTAACAACCATTGACAAAAAGTTTCTGCATCTGCTACTGGCAACTTTGCCATTGCATAAAATGCGCCTCCTGGATTTGGACAAAATACTCCTGGAATAGCATTCAAACGTTTAACTAATAAATCTCTTCTTTTTACATATTCTTGCTTTACTTCTTCAAAATAATCGGCTGGTAAATCAATGGCTGCTTCCCCTGCAATTTGGGCAAAAGTGGGTGGGCTCAACCTTGCTTGTGCAAATTTCATTGCTGTATTATACACCTCTTTGTTTTTTGTTATAAATGCACCTATCCTTCCTCCGCAAGCACTGTATCTTTTTGAAATGGTGTCCATAAGTATTACATTACTTTCCATTCCTTGTAAATGCATCGCAGAAACATGGATTTGATCATCATAACAAAATTCTTTATAGGCTTCATCAGAAAACAAAAACAGGTTATGCTTTAAACAAATTTCTTTAAGAACATTCATTTCATCTGCTGAGTATAAATATCCTGTGGGGTTATTCGGATTACAAATCATGATGGCTTTTGTCTTTCCTGTAATATTTTTTTCAAAATCTTCAATTGGAGGTAATTTAAATCCATCTTCAATATGTGATGTAATCGGTACTATTTTAATTTGTGCAGCTACCGCAAATCCATTATAATTTGCATAAAAAGGTTCTGGCACAATGACTTCATCATGAGGGTCTAAGCAACTCATCATCGCAAATTGTATTGCTTCACTACCACCTGTCGTTACAATAATTTCATCTTTAGTGACATGAATATTCAACCTTTTATAATATTCCGTAAGTCTACTTCTGTAGCTTTCAAAACCAGCACTATGACTATATTCAAGTATTTCAATTTTGGTATTTTTAACAGCATCCATTATCAGTTTTGGCGTAATAATATCGGGCTGTCCAATGTTCAGGTGATACACTTTGGTACCTCTTTTTTTTGCTTGCTCTGCAAATGGTACTAATTTTCTGATGGGTGAAGATGGCATCATCTCCCCACGATGTGATATAGTTGGCATGTGATTTATTTAGTAAATGGGTACAAATATAAATGGAATGTTACTACTTTTTAATATTTATCTAATAAGATTAATATCTCCTTTTTTGATATAATTTTCACCATCGGTGAGACAAGTGTATCTAAATATGTAATAATAAGTATTCATATCACAAGCTTCGCCTCTGTCATTGCCATCCCATCCACTCCTAAAGTCATTGGTACTCCATATTCTTTTTCCCCATCGATCAAATACTTCAAATTGAATCAGTTCAATTCCACTGCTTGTGGTGACCCTAAAAATATCGTTATTGCCATCACCATTGGGCGAAAATGCATTCGGTACAAATACCTCTTCGCAGCATGGGCCAGGCTCTATATACACTGAATCAATCTCTTTACAACCCCTGGCATCAGTTACCTCTACCACATAGTATCCATAAAATAAATTGATTGCTTTTTCATCATACTGAGCAGGTGAAGTATTCCACAAATAGGTATATGGAGCTTCTCCACCAATTACATTTGCTAATGCCCATCCTTCTGTTCCTTTGCCATAGCAACTTAAATCTTTTTTCGATAAGATGATATCCATTGGAAATAATGGAGGTGAGACTGCTATGATTGTATCAAATTCGCATCCCATTGAATCTTTAATACTTAAACTATAAACGCCTTCATGCAAACCCGTAAAAATACCTGTTTTATTTACCTGCAATCCTGGTCTTAAATAGTACGTATATCCACCATGACCACCTGTTGCAATTGATATAATTTTACCATTACTATAGCCCTTACAATACACAGGGTCGATTTGTAATTTTTCAAAAGCCAGTCTTTCTGGCTGTGTTAATACAATATTTGAATCTATAGTACAACCTAAAGCATCCATAACTGTAGCTACATAGTTACCGCCCAATAACTGATTAAAAAATCCATTCGTATTTGGATTTTGATTATTTAAGTAATAGGTCAATTGTCCCACACCACCACTAGCAGTTAGTTGTATAATACCATTTGATTCGCCCCAGCATTTTGGACTTACAAAAGTAATTTCATCAAAAACAATTTTATTATTTTGCAAAAGCACAACTGTTGTTGAAACTGTACAGTTATTGGCATCTGTAGCTATGATAGTATAAGTACCTGCTTGCAATAAAGTAAAATTCCCCAATGGATTTTGCAATCCCATATTAGGTTGTATATTATATACAATAACTCCAGTACCACCACTTGCTGTTACCGTAATGGTTCCTGTAGAATCTCCAAAACATTTTACATCTTCCTTCGTTACAATATCAAATTTCACAGGGGTAGGTTCTGTTATCACAATAGGCTGTATTGATGTGCTACATTGATTTGAATCAGTCACATTTACTGTATATGTCCCAACAGTAAGCCCTGTAAATACACCTGTACCGTTATTGATATTTAAAGGTAAAATGGTAAATAAGTATGGTGTAGTTCCACCATTTGCGCCAATATCTATTTGCCCGTTATTACCACCGCTGCACAATATATTTTGAATGTTTAATACAGTAGCTGTCAACGGCAATGGTTCCGTAATCATTACTATAGTTGAAATAGAACAGAGGTTAGCATCGGTAACGGTAATGGTATAATTGTTGAAGGGTAAATTATTAAATAACCCATTTCCATTATTAATATTCTGAGGCAATAAATTGTAATTTAATAATCCTGTACCTCCACTCACATTTATTTGAATACTACCATTTGAATCGCCATTGCATAGAACATTCGACGAAGTCAAAGAATCTATCATTAATGGTAATGGGTTTATTATAGTCACTGTTGTATCAATTGAACAACCATTGGCATCAGTGATTTGAATGGTATAATTGTTTGCTACAAGTGCGTTGAATACCCCCGTCACATTGGTTATGTTAAGTGGTTGAATGTTATATGTTAGGACCCCTATTCCACCTACCGCGTTCACATTGATTGTACCGTCATTTACATTTGAGCAAGTAATGTCGGTATAGTTTAATGTATTGATACTGATTGCTGTAGGTTCAGCAACAATCAAAGCAGTGGTGAGTGTGCAATTATTTGCATCGGTAACTGTTACAGTATAGGTGGCTGCAGTTAAATTATTAAATATCCCCGTGATGTTATTTTGTGGATTTGGATTCAAATCATAATTTAAAATGCCTGTACCTCCAGTTGCCTGTACACTAATTGAACCATCATTCCCATTTATACATAATACATCCGTCACAACAGTATTTGTGAAAACAATAGGTTGAGGTTGTGATATAAAAATACTCGATGTTACGCTACATCCATTGGCATCGGTGGCTGTGACTGTATAAGTCGTATTGCCCATTAAATTATTAAATATTGTTGGCGGTACAAAATTGGCAAATGGATTAATACCATAAGTAATATTACCTGTCCCACCTGTAGTGCTGACATCAATACTGCCATTATTGGCACCTGAACATAATGCTCCATTATTGAGTATATTGGTAAATTGTAACATGGGCGGTTCATTGATAAGTACTATTGTACTCGCAGTGCAACCATTTGCGTCAGTTACTTGCACCGTATAAGTAAATGCCGTTAAATTGTTATAAAGACCTGTTGCATTTGTAATACCGTTGGGTAAAAGTAAATAAGTCATTGGTCCAGCACCATTTGCGGTGACTGCAATTGCACCATTATTACCACCAAAACATAAGACATCTACCGTATTGTTTAAAGCAATTGTAGGGGCATTTGCTGAAGTCACCGTAAACGTACTTGTCACACTACATCCATTGCCATCTGTAACAGTGGCTGTATACACATTGGCACATACACTGGTAAATAAATTATTTGCTTGGAAATTAATATTATCAATACTATACGTATAAATACCATTGCCACCTGTGGCAGTAATTGTGGAAGTGCCATCACAACCCGGAACACAAGTAGCATCAGTAACTGCTATGTTTGTAATCACAGGTGATGGTGTAGTATTAATAGTAATCAAACTTGAAGAAGTACATCCATTAGCATCTTGTACAGTGATAGTATAAGTACCAGCAGCAAGTCCAGTAATTACATTGTTTGCCTGAAAGTTAATCCCATCCGCAGAATAAGTATAGATACCATTGCCGCCATTTGCTGTAATGCTTACTGTACCATTATTGCCAGGAACGCAATTGGCGTCCGTGGTTAGGGCACTCGTTATGGTTGGCGCATTAGGTGTGGTGATAGTTTGAACGCTAGTGGCTGTACAACCATTCGCATCCGTTACCGTGATGGTATAATTACCTGCACCTAAGTTCGCAAATACATTGTTTGCCTGGTTTGCACCACCGATGTTGTAGGTATAAGCAAGTGTACCTCCTGAAGCGGTAATCGTCATACTACCATCATTCCCTGGTACACAAGTTGGATTGGTGGTTGTGATGTTGGTGATACTTAGCAATGTAGGTTCTGTAATGGTCAATGTAGTACTGATGGTACAGCCATTGGCATCGGTTGCGAGAATAGTATACGTGTTGGCTGCTAAATTGGTAAACAAACCGGTGTTGTTCGTTTGATTGGTCGGTTGCAGGTTGTAGTTGATGATCCCTGTTCCGCCAGTAGCTGTGGTCGTGATGCTACCGTCAATGCCTCCATTGCAGGTGATATTGGTCGCTGTGTTTTGTGTCCAGGTCAAGGCAGGTGACTGGTTTATCACTAAAGTAGTGGTGAGGGTACAGCCATTGGCATCCGTTGCAGTTACGGTATAAGTACCTGCAGTGAGATTGGTAAACAGACCTGTATTGTTGGTTTGGTTCGTTGGTTGTAAGTTGTAATTGATGATCCCTGTACCTCCGGTAGCCGTAGCCGTGAGGGTACCGTCGTTACCGCCGTTGCAGTTTACATCGGTGGTAGCTGTGGTGGTCCAGCTAAGTATCGTTGGTTCGTTGATGGTAGCTGTACTACTGATGGTACATCCATTGGCATCAGCAACTGTCATGGTATAGACACCAGCAGCTAAGTTGGTAAATATCCCTGTGGCATTGTTTTGATTCACAGGTTGTAAGTTATAGTTCAAGGCTCCTAAGCCACCCGTAGCCGTTACCGTGATGCTGCCATTATTGCCTCCGTTGCAGTCTACATCTGTGGTCACAACCGCAGTAATTGTAGGTGAATTTGGTGGAGCAATGGTTTGTGTGCTTGTCGCTGTACAACCATTCGCATCCGTTACCGTGATGGTATAATTACCTGCACCTAAGTTATTAAATATATTGCTCGCCTGGTTTGCACCACCGATGTTGTAGGTATAAGCAAGGGTACCTCCAGAAGCGGTGATCGTCATGCTACCATCATTACCTGGTACACAAGTTGGATTGGTGAACGTGATGTTGGTGATACTTAGCAATGTAGGTTCTGTGATGGTCAATGTGGTACTGATGGTACAGCCATTGGCATCGGTTGCAAGAATGGTATAGGTGTTGGCTGCTAAATTGGTAAACAAGCCGGTGTTGTTGGTTTGATTGGTTGGTTGCAGGTTGTAGTTGATGATCCCTGTTCCACCAGTTGCTGTGGTCGTGATGCTACCGTCAATGCCTCCATTGCAGGTGATATTGGTCGCTGTGTTTTGTGTCCAGGTCAAGGCAGGTGACTGGTTTATCACTAAAGTAGTGGTGAGGGTACAGCCATTGGCATCCGTTGCAGTTACGGTATAAGTACCTGCAGTGAGATTGGTAAACAGACCTGTATTGTTGGTTTGGTTCGTTGGTTGTAAGTTGTAATTGATCATCCCTGTACCTCCGGTAGCCGTAGCCGTGAGGGTACCGTCGTTACCGCCGTTGCAGTTTACATCAGTGGTAGCTGTGGCGGTCCAGCTAAGTATCGTTGGTTCGATGATCGTAGTTGTACTACTGATGGTACATCCATTGGCATCGGCAACTGTCATGGTATAGACACCAGCAGCTAAGTTGGTAAATATCCCTGTGGCATTGTTTTGATTCACAGGTTGTAAGTTATAGTTCAAGGCTCCTAAACCACCTGTAGCTGTTACCGTGATGCTGCCATTATTGCCTCCGTTGCAGTCTACATCTGTGGTTACAACCGCAGTAATTGTAGGTGAGTTTGGTGGAGCAATGGTTTGTGTGCTTGTCGCTGTACAACCATTCGCATCCGTTACCGTGATGGTATAATTACCTGCACCTAAGTTCGCAAATACATTGCTCGCCTGGTTTGCACCACCGATGTTATAGGTATAAGCAAGGGTACCTCCAGAAGCGGTAATCGTCATGCTACCATCATTACCTGGTACACAAGTTGGATCGGTGAACGTGATGTTGGTGATACTTAGCAATGTAGGTTCTGTAATGGTCAATGTGGTACTGATGGTACAGCCATTGGCATCGGTTGCAAGAATGGTATAGGTGTTGGCTGCTAAATTAGTAAACAAGCCGGTGTTGTTGGTTTGATTGGTCGGTTGCAGGTTGTAGTTGATGATCCCTGTACCACCAGTTGCTGTGGCCGTGATGCTACCGTCATTGCCTCCATTACAGGTGATATTGGTCGCTGTGTTTTGTGTCCAGGTCAAGGCAGGTGACTGGTTTATCACTAAAGTAGTGGTGAGGGTACATCCATTGGCATCGGTTGCAGTTACGGTATAAGTACCTGCAGTCAGATTGGTAAACAGACCTGTATTGTTGGTTTGGTTCGTTGGTTGTAAGTTGTAATTGATGATCCCTGTACCTCCGGTAGCCGTAGCCGTGAGGGTACCGTCGTTACCGCCGTTGCAGTTTACATCGGTGGTAGCTGTGGCGGTCCAGCTAAGTATTGTTGGTTCGATGATGGTAGCTGTGCTACTGATGGTACAGCCATTGGCATCGGCAACCGTCATGGTATAGACACCAGCAGCTAAGTTGGTAAATATCCCTGTGGCATTGTTTTGATTCACAGGTTGTAAGTTATAGTTCAAGGCTCCTAAACCACCTGTAGCTGTTACGGTGATGCTGCCATTGTTGCCTCCATTGCAGTCTACATCAGTGGTCACAACCGCAGTAATTGTGGGTGAGTTGGGTGGAGCGATGGTTTGTGTGCTTGTCGCTGTACAACCATTCGCATCCGTTACCGTGATGGTATAATTACCTGCACCTAAGTTCGCAAATACATTGCTTGCCTGGTTTGCACCACCGATGTTATAGGTATAAGCGAGGGTACCTCCAGATGCGGTAATCGTCATGCTACCATCATTACCTGGTACACAAGTTGGATCGGTGAACGTGATGTTGGTGATACTTAGCAATGTAGGTTCTGTGATGGTCAATGTGGTACTGATGGTACAGCCATTGGCATCGGTTGCGAGAATAGTATACGTGTTGGCTGCTAAATTGGTAAACAAGCCGGTGTTGTTGGTTTGATTGGTCGGTTGCAGGTTGTAGTTGATGATCCCTGTTCCACCAGTTGCTGTGGTCGTGATGCTACCATCAATGCCTCCATTACAGGTGATATTGGTCGCTGTGTTTTGCGTCCAGATCAAGGCAGGTGACTGGTTTATCACTAAGGTAGTAGTGAGGGTACATCCATTGGCATCGGTTGCAGTAACAGTATAAGTACCTGCAGTGAGATTGGTAAACAGACCTGTATTGTTGGTTTGGTTCGTTGGTTGTAAGTTGTAATTGATCATCCCTGTACCTCCGGTAGCCGTAGCCGTGAGGGTACCGTCGTTACCGCCGTTGCAGTTTACATCGGTGGTAGCTGTGGTGGTCCAGCTAAGTATTGTTGGTTCGATGATGGTAGCTGTGCTACTGATGGTACAGCCATTGGCATCGGCAACCGTCATGGTATAGACACCAGCAGCTAAGTTCGTAAATATCCCTGTGGCATTGTTTTGATTCACAGGTTGTAAGTTATAGTTCAAGGCTCCTAAACCACCTGTAGCTGTTACGGTGATGCTGCCATTATTGCCTCCGTTACAGTCTACATCTGTGGTGACAACCGCAGTAATTGTAGGTGAATTTGGTGGAGCAATGGTTTGTGTGCTTGTCGCTGTACAACCATTCGCATCCGTTACCGTGATGGTATAATTACCTGCACCTAAGTTCGCAAATACATTGTTTGCCTGGTTTGCACCACCGATGTTGTAGGTATAAGCAAGGGTACCTCCAGAAGCGGTAATCGTCATGCTACCATCATTACCTGGTACACAAGTTGGATCGGTGAACGTGATGTTGGTGATACTTAGCAATGTAGGTTCTGTAATGGTCAATGTGGTACTGATGGTACAGCCATTGGCATCGGTTGCAAGAATGGTATAGGTGTTGGCTGCTAAATTAGTAAACAAGCCGGTGTTGTTGGTTTGATTGGTCGGTTGCAGGTTGTAGTTGATGATCCCAGTTCCGCCAGTTGCTGTGGTCGTGATGCTACCGTCATTGCCTCCATTACAGGTGATATTGGTCGCTGTGTTTTGCGTCCAGGTCAAGGCAGGTGACTGGTTTATCACTAAAGTAGTGGTGAGGGTACAACCATTGACATCCGTTGCAGTTACGGTATAAGTACCTGCAGTCAGATTGGTAAACAGACCTGTATTGTTGGTTTGGTTCGTAGGTTGTAAGTTGTAGTTGATGATCCCTGTACCTCCGGTAGCCGTAGCCGTGAGGGTACCGTCGTTACCGCCGTTGCAGTTTACATCAGTGGTAGCTGTGGCGGTCCAGCTGAGTATTGTTGGTTCGATGATTGTAGCTGTGCTACTGATGGTACAACCATTGGCATCGGCAACCGTCATGGTATAGACACCAGCAGCTAAGTTGGTAAATATCCCTGTGGCATTGTTTTGATTCACAGGTTGTAAGGTATAGCTTAAAGCTCCTAAACCACCTGTAGCTGTTACCGTGATGCTGCCATTGTTGCCTCCGTTGCAGTCTACATCTGTAGTCACAACCGCAGTAATTGTGGGTGAGTTTGGAGGAGCAATGGTTTGTGTGCTTGTCGCTGTACAACCATTCGCATCCGTTACCGTGATGGTATAATTACCTGCACCTAAGTTCGCAAATACATTGCTCGCCTGGTTTGCACCACCGATGTTATAGGTGTAAGCGAGGGTACCTCCTGATGCTGTAATCGTCATGCTGCCATCATTACCTGGTACACAAGTTGGATCGGTGAACGTGATGTTGGTGATACTTAGCAATGTAGGTTCTGTAATGGCCAATGTGGTACTGATGGTACAGCCATTGGCATCGGTTGCAAGAATAGTATACGTGTTGGCTGCTAAATTAGTAAACAAGCCGGTATTGTTGGTTTGATTGGTCGGTTGCAGGTTGTAGTTGATGATCCCTGTTCCACCAGTTGCTGTGGTCGTGATGCTACCGTCAATACCTCCATTACAGGTGATATTGGTCGCTGTGTTTTGCGTCCATATCAAGGCAGGTGACTGGTTTATCACTAAGGTAGTAGTGAGGGTACATCCATTGGCATCGGTTGCAGTTACGGTATAAGTACCTGCAGTCAGATTGGTAAACAGACCTGTATTGTTGGTTTGGTTCGTTGGTTGTAAATTGTAATTGATCATCCCTGTACCTCCGGTAGCCGTAGCCGTGAGGGTACCGTCGTTACCGCCGTTGCAGTTTACATCGGTGATAGCTGTGCTGGTCCAGCTAAGTATTGTTGGTTCGATGATCGTAGCTGTACTACTGATGGTACATCCATTGGCATCGGCAACCGTCATGGTATAGACACCAGCAGCTAAGTTGGTAAATATCCCTGTGGCATTGTTTTGATTCACAGGTTGTAAGTTATAGTTCAAGGCTCCTAAACCACCTGTAGCTGTTACCGTGATGCTGCCATTATTGCCTCCGTTGCAGGCTACATCTGTGGTCACAACCGCCGTAATTGTAGGTGAATTTGGTGGAGCAATGGTTTGTGTGCTTGTCGCTGTACAACCATTCGCATCCGTTACCGTGATGGTATAATTACCTGCACCTAAGTTCGCAAATACATTGTTTGCCTGGTTTGCACCACCGATGTTGTAGGTATAAGCAAGGGTACCTCCAGAAGCGGTAATCGTCATGCTACCATCATTACCTGGTACACAAGTTGGATCGGTGAACGTGATGTTGGTGATACTTAGCAATGTAGGTTCTGTGATGGTCAATGTGGTACTGATGGTACAGCCATTGGCATCGGTTGCAAGAATAGTATACGTGTTGGCTGCTAAATTGGTAAACAAGCCGGTGTTGTTGGTTTGATTGGTCGGTTGCAGGTTGTAGTTGATGATCCCTGTTCCACCAGTTGCTGTGGTCGTGATGCTACCATCAATGCCTCCATTACAGGTGATATTGGTCGCTGTGTTTTGCGTCCAGATCAAGGCAGGTGACTGGTTTATCACTAAAGTAGTAGTGAGGGTACATCCATTGGCATCGGTTGCAGTTACGGTATAAGTACCTGCAGTGAGATTGGTAAATAATCCTGTATTGTTGGTTTGGTTCGTTGGTTGTAAGTTGTAATTGATTATCCCTGTACCTCCGGTAGCCGTAGCGGTGAGGGTACCGTCGTTACCGCCGTTGCAGTTTACATCAGTGGTAGCTGTGGTGGTCCAGCTAAGTATCGTTGGTTCGATGATGGTAGCTGTGCTACTGATGGTACATCCATTGGCATCGGCAACCGTCATGGTATAGACACCAGCAGCTAAGTTGGTAAATATCCCTGTGGCATTGTTTTGATTCACAGGTTGTAAGTTATAGTTCAAGGCTCCTAAACCACCTGTAGCTGTTACCGTGATGCTGCCATTATTGCCTCCGTTGCAGTCTACATCTGTGGTCACAACCGCAGTAATTGTGGGTGAGTTTGGTGGAGCAATGGTTTGTGTGCTTGTCGCTGTACAACCATTCGCATCCGTTACCGTGATGGTATAATTACCTGCACCTAAGTTCGCAAATACATTGCTCGCCTGGTTTGCACCACCGATGTTATAGGTATAAGCGAGGGTACCTCCAGAAGCGGTGATTATCATGCTGCCATCATTACCTGGTACACAAGTTGGATTGGTGAACGTGATGTTGGTGATGCTTAGCAATGTAGGTTCTGTGATGGTCAATGTGGTACTGATGGTACAGCCATTGGCATCGGTTGCGAGAATAGTATAGGTGTTGGCTGCTAAATTGGTAAACAAACCGGTGTTGTTGGTTTGATTGGTTGGTTGCAGGTTGTAGTTGATGATCCCTGTTCCACCAGTCGCTGTGGTCGTGATGCTACCGTCAATGCCTCCATTGCAGGTGATATTGGTCGCTGTGTTTTGTGTCCAGGTCAAAGCAGGTGACTGGTTTATCACTATGGTAGTGGTGAGGGTACAGCCATTGGCATCCGTTGCAGTTACGGTATAAGTACCTGCAGTCAGATTGGTAAACAGACCTGTATTGTTGGTTTGGTTCGTTGGTTGTAAGTTGTAGTTGATGATCCCTGTACCTCCGGTAGCCGTAGCCGTGAGGGTACCGTCGTTACCGCCGTTGCAGTTTACATCAGTGGTAGCTGTGGTGGTCCAGCTAAGTATCGTTGGTTCGATGATGGTAGCTGTGCTACTGATGGTACATCCATTGGCATCAACAACTGTCATGGTATAGACACCAGCAGCTAAGTTGGTAAATATCCCTGTGGCATTGTTTTGATTCACAGGTTGTAAGTTATAGTTCAAGGCTCCTAAACCACCTGTAGCTGTTACGGTGATGCTGCCATTATTGCCTCCGTTGCAGTCTACATCTGTGGTTACAACCGCAGTAATTGTGGGTGAGTTTGGTGGAGCAATGGTTTGTGTGCTTGTCGCTGTACAACCATTCGCATCCGTTACCGTGATGGTATAATTACCTGCACCTAAGTTCGCAAATACATTGTTTGCCTGGTTTGCACCACCGATGTTATAGGTATAAGCAAGGGTACCTCCAGAAGCGGTGATTGTCATGCTGCCATCATTACCTGGTACACAAGTTGGATTGGTGAACGTGATGTTGGTGATGCTTAGTAATGTAGGTTGGGAAATCGAAATTGTTGTGTTTCCAGTACATCCATTGGCATCGGTCACAGATATGGAATAAACACCCATATTCAAATTGTTAAACACATTGGATAATTGAGAAGGCCCAGCATTTAAACTGTATTGAAATGCAGGTGTTCCCCCATTTACATTTACAGTTATAGATGTATTACCTCCAAAACAAGGGATTAAATTGGAAACAGCAGTAACTGTTAAAAGGGGAGGAACAACCAAATTGACTACCGTTGTCGAAGTACACGAGGTAGCATCAACTACTTGAATGGTATACGTACCAGCTACTAATGGATTAAAAATACCTGTGGCATTGGAAATATTTCCAGGATTCAAAGTATAGGTTAGTCCCCCATTGCCTGTTGCGGTTGCTATAATAGAACCATTTAAATTGTTACAATTTGGATTTGTAGATATAATATTTGTAAAGGTAGGCCCGACTGGTTGGGTAATACTAAGGGTTGTGATTACTGAACAGCCATTTGCATCGGTTGCAATAACCGCGTAATTACCAACACCTAAATTAGTGAAAATCCCCGTATTGTTTACAAACCCACCAGGCATGATCAAATAACTATAAGTTGGAGTTCCACCTTGTACTGCGGCATTGATTTGTCCAGTGTTTACAGCACCACATGGTATATTTGTTATTGTTACATTTTGCCAGGTTAGGGTTGGTGGGTTATTGATTATAATACTTGCTGACTGTGTACATCCAATTGCACTAGAAACAGTAACGGTATATACACCTGGTCCGAGATTATTAAACGTGGTTGGACTACCTATTTGTGTAACTCCACCTGGTAGTAATTGAAAAGTTACAGGACTATAATTAACAATACCTGAAGCAGTTATACTTCCATTCGTATTGCCATTGCAAAGTATTGGTGATGCAATCAATGAAATGGTTGGTGTTGGTTCTACAAAAATCGTAATTGTTGAATCATGTGGGGGGCAACCAGGATAATTAGAAGTTACCGTATAAGTTGTGGTTGCATTAGGGGTAGCTGTAACCACATTTCCAAAGGTAGGATTTACAAATGCTATTGGGGCCCAAGTAAAAGTAAGATTTGCATTCCCTGGATTGGGCGTTGCAGTCATGACTGATGTTTGACCTTGGCAGATTGTATCATCATTTGAAACAGTAAAATTCGGATATTCTAAAATGTTTATTGTTACACTATCTGTAATAATATTTCCACATAAAGTACCATAAACATAAACTTTGACTGTTTCAATACCTTCAGGAATATTATCCTGAATAGGAGAAATATTAAATGAAGTACTAACCCCAAAAGCAGGAATAACAACAGAAGTAGGCAACACTGGAAAATCAACTCCATTGGTAGCTGTACCAGCATAGGTCAATGCTATCGTTTGAGAGTATGGCTTAGGAGCAGGTCGTGATAAAGTAATGGTTGCAGAATTACAACCTTCAATGGCAAAAGGTGTTGCAGCTGGTATATTATTTGAAGAAGTGACATTGCTAATAGTAGCAGCTTCAGAAACAAAACTACCAGCTTCTAGAAAAACACCAGAGTCTAAAACGCCATCATAAACATCAGCAATCGCAAATTTCATATGATACGTAGAACAAGGTGTTACAGCGGCTCTAGCCATGATTTTTTGTGTCAAACCATCATACACAATTGAAGCTCCGAAAGTATTATTAATGTATAATGCATTATTAGGTGGTGCACAAGGCGCAACTACTGTACCACAAGGGTTTGCATTTGACCAGTTTACTGTATTGATTGATACGGGGCAATTTGTTCCGGGTATCAGTGCTACATTGGTTGGCACACCATAACCCGGCCCGCTGATAAAAAATGAAAAGATATCATTAAAACTGGAACAAGTATAGTTTGTGTATTCCTCTGAACCAAAACGATAAAAAAACTTGACAGTATCGCCAATGGGAACAAAATCGAATTCTAATTTACATAAATCATAGATTGTACCTGTAGCTGCTGCTTGTAAATTAGCGTCCCCACCAACAGTACCATAGGATACACTTGAAAACACACCTGCGTTTTGATTTGTGTTAAGTGCCGATCCACTTGTTAATACTACCCCGCTATCCATCACTAGTGTTGTAAGAATCGCATTATCAAATTTGCCACTAGCCCCACTTGGACAAGTTAACACTGGATTTGTATAAGTTACACCTGTACCAACCAAGCGATCAACCATCGAATTGGCTGTTTGATTAGGTATCACAATCATTTGTGCTTGTACCTCAACACTAATGAATAAAAATGCGAAAATTGTTAAAGCAGAATGCTTTAAAAGTATATAAAATTGTTTCATTCTAACTTGAAAAATAACGGGTTAACTAATCTAAATGTTATTTAAAAACTAAAATTAAACCAATTTTTTAAAACAAAAGCTATTAATTATGATAATAATGTAAACAATTTGATAAGACACTATCAAATAAAATGCCAAAATCAATAAAAATAAAAACTATTTCAGCATAGTTAAGGTTGTTTTTAAATTTTATAATTAATTTCTCGAATCTATTTAGCAGACAATATTTCTGTTCATTTTAAAAGCCTTGATACATGTAAGGACCATAAATTATACTCATTTACACGTTTGCAAGAAAATCAAACTTTTAGATCAATATATCGTTTTTGCCCACTTCTTGCATCAATTGTATTTAAGTGCTTATCAGAAAGTCCTCTATCAATCCAAAATTTAAAAAAATGTCCTATGCCAATTAGTTATTCTCTTTTCCATTAAAATGGATTTTAAATAATCATTTCATTAAAAAAACATAATTTAAATAATTTGAGAGGGTTTCTAAATAATGAAAAAAATAAAATATTGCAGCCCAAGAAGATTTTATCTAAAACTATAAAAATAATTACTGAAAAAGAATCGAATTTTAATACTTTTACACTTTAAAAAATAAAGCAAAATATGGCAATAGTAGATTTAGTAATGCCCAAAATGGGAGAAAGTATTATGGAGGCAACCATTTTAAAGTGGCATAAAAAAGTGGGAGAGACTATCAATATGGACGAAACCCTTCTTGAAATTGCAACCGATAAAGTAGATAGCGAAGTACCATCCACTGCCGCAGGCACTATTACCGAAATACTATTTAAAGAAAATGATGTGGTGGCTGTAGGTAAAATTATCGCAAAAATTAATACTGAAGCGGGGGCTGTAAGTCTGTCTGCTCCAATAACTGAAACATCACAACCACAAGTGGTAACCCAGGCAGCACCAACTGTTCAGCCAAATGTTACGCAAACACCAATCAATTCCTCAACAAATACAAGCAATAAATTCTACTCTCCTTTGGTACTCAATATCGCAAATACTGAGGGAGTTAGTATGAGTGAACTTGAAACCATTTCAGGTACTGGCAATGAAGGTCGTGTAACCAAAAAAGATATTATTCAGTTTGTTGCATTAAGAAAAACTGGCAGTCAAACTATAGCTCAGCCAGCTTCTGTAACTGCACCTCAACCTTCACCAGCGGTGACGCAAACAAGTTCACCATCCGTTTCCTCTACAAATGGCAATGTAGAAATCATAGAAATGGATAGAATGCGTAAACTGATTGCTGAACATATGGTCAAAAGTAAAGCTACATCTCCCCATGTTACTAGTTTTACAGAAGCCGATGTTACCAATATTGTGAATTGGAGAAATAAGATCAAAACCTCTTTTGATAAAAAATATGGTGAGAAAATTACTTTCACGCCTATTTTTATTGAAGCGATTGTAAATGCAATCAAAAAATATCCGATGATTAATTGCAGTCTTGAGGGCAATAATATCCTATTGAAAAAAGACATTAATATTGGCATGGCTGCGGCTCTCCCTTCAGGAAATTTAATAGTCCCAGTTATTAGAAATGCCGATACGAAAAATTTATTCGGACTTACCAAAGAGGTGAATCAACTTGGATTTAATGCAAAAAACAATAAATTAAAACCAGATGATACCCAGGGTGGCACTTTTACCATGACAAATGTGGGTACTTTTGGCAGTTTAATGGGCACCCCAATTATCAATCAACCACAGGTTGCAATATTAGCAGTAGGCGCAATTAAAAAGCGTCCGATGGTACTAGAAACAGAGGCTGGCGATGTTATAGCCATCAGACATATGATGTATCTATCGTTAAGCTATGATCATCGCATCGTGGACGGTTCATTAGGTGCTAGTTTTCTTACAGAAGTAGCCAATGAATTAGAGAGATTTGATATTAAAAGAGAAATTTAGATTTTTGTCTGCAAACTCTAAAAAACGAATCAAAAAAATACAAACATTGCCCCAATTTATTTAGACTCAATAAAGTCAGTTTGGATTTTTTCGATTCGTTGTTTTGCTGATTTTTGTTACGTCAATTACAAATTAAGCATTCACCATGCTTTCCCTAATTGTATGGGTTGATTTGAGGATTTATGCATAAAACGTATGTAATAAAAAATCAAATTTAGATGCTCATGATCTATACATTTCTCATTGTGTCATTTGCAAATACCCTTAGCGTACTTTTTTAGATTTATTTAAAAAAATTACCAGGGAATATATTATTTTTTCTTATTCTTTTTTGGATGAGAACTCTTCCATTTTGCATCTTCAATGGCGGCATCGTTGATTAATTTCTGCCAATCGTTTTTTGCTTCATTGGTCAATATTTTAGTCATGCTATATTCTGATTTCGAAACTTGCATGACTTTAATTTCTTTATCTAAAAATGATTCTATCTCTGTTAAAACATCCTTCTCTTCGGGCGAACAAAATGACAGGGCTTGCCCCTTTTCTACTCCCCTGCCTGTACGCCCTACCCGATGTACATAATTTTCGGCAACATCTGGCAAGTCATAATTGATTACTAATTTCACGCCTGCCACATCAATCCCTCTGGCACTTAAGTCAGTGGCTATTAATACTTTTTTAATCCCTTGTTTAAAATTTTCTAATGCTTCGAATCTTTCTTCTTGATTTTTATCGCCATGCAATGTTATCGTTTCTATACCAACACGTTCCATTGCTTTTTGAACACGTTCAGCCCTTACTTTAGTACGCACAAAAACCAATATTTTTTCATCGGCTCTTTCACGAATAATTCTTTCTAAAAAAAATCTTTTGTCATCCATTTCTATAAATGCTACTGCATGATCTACATTCTTTGAAACGGGATCTTTAGGCGATATTTGAATTCGAATGGCATTATGCACTAAAGAATAAGCCACTTCTTTAATTTTTTCATCGATTGTAGCTGAAAAAAACAAGGTCTGATGTTTGCGTGGTAAATGTCTTACTACATCATGTATATCTTGTAAAAAACCTAATGCCAGCATATGATCTGCTTCATCAAGTACCAATATTTCAACTTTACTTATATCAATATGACCTTGACTTCTCAAGTCGAACATACGACCAGGCGTAGAGATCAACACATCGATTCCAAATGACAACTCTTCAATTTGTGGATCTTGTGAAACCCCTCCAAAAGTACATAGTATCACAAGTTCTGTATGAACGGCCAATGCGGTAAACACTTCAGTAATTTGCAATGCCAACTCACGTGTAGGAACCATCACAAGACACTTAATGCGATTTTCCTCTTTATTTTTTTGAATAGCGTAATGCAATTTGTGTAAGATAGGAATTGCAAATGCTGCAGTTTTTCCAGTGCCTGTTTGTGCAATAGCCAATACGTCTTCACCTTTTAAAATAGAAGGAATGGCTTTAAATTGAATATCAGTTGGACGTTTAAAATTCATTTCATTTAAACTCTGCTTTATCTCTTTTGCAAAATGGTAATCTTCAAATTTCATTGACCAAACGTTTTATAGGGTGCATTAAATTATCTATTTGTAAAAGTACATTTATTATTCTTGATTGTTTAAATGCTCGACGCTTAATATGATTTTATATTAAAATAATATTTATATTGCATTGAATTATTTTTTATTATGAATACAAAAATATTGTTCTTATTTCTGTTTCTTTTCAGTCAGTACTTTATAGGATTTTCGCAAAAAAGAATACCCAAATCGGAAAGAGAATATGCAGTAAAAAAACACCAATTCATGTTTACTGTAGGATATGGAGCTCCAAGCTTTGTGAGAGCCTATTTGAAATACAAAAATACGCATGCAGATTATAAAGTTTCTGGCGTAGGACCTTTGATTGCCAAAACTGAATTTATGATCAGTAATAAATTTGGTGTTGGGATCAATGCTTCTTTTAGTCAATCAAAAATTAGTTGGCTAGATGATGGTTACGACACAGTGCAACAATCTTATCGAAAATTTGAGTTTGGCATTAAAGCGTATGAAATTTCAGGTACTGTAAGGGGGAACTATCATTTCTGGAAACGAAAAAATATTGATTCATATGCGGGGTTAGGTATAGGGTATGGATTGATACATATGTGGTCATACACTTTTGCACACACTACCCGTTTTGGTATAGTGTATGATTTTCCTCCACCAATTAGTCTTGAGTGTACCTGGGGTATTAAATATTTTCCTTTAAAAAATCTTGGTATATTCACTGAATTAGGTCTCGGAAAGAGTTTTATTCTTTTCAATAAATATTTCATTCCTGAAGCCCTCGTACAAGCGGGACTGACATTAAAATTATAATGATTTTATATTGTATGATTTTGCAAAAAAATCAAAACAATTAGAACTGGATTCAATCTTTTACTATTATAGATAAATGGCAAATCACCTACTTGTTATAAGTTGTCATTGATTGCATTTAACATTATACCAACATCCTATAAATCTATTAAATGTTTTTAGGTAATCATCAATCCAAAAAAAAATCATCTTAAACGAAACAAAATATTTATAATAGTTCGTAGACAATATTCTATATGATTGTAGGTATATGTCAAAACAAGTTGTTGAAAAAAAATAAGCAAGGAATAAATCCTTGCTTATAAAATAAATTTTTGAATAACAGATTAAGGCTGTTTTGCAGTTACTCTAAAAGTATAATTCACTCTAAACTTAGCATTTGCGGCTAATCCTTCATATTCCTGTGTTCTGAATGCCACTAATATTTTCATATAATCTGCTCTAAAATAATCTTTGATATCATCAGGCATCACATCAAATTCTACACTTGTAGAACCAGCAGGTATGCTTACTTTCTGTGCTACTAATTTTGGTGCAGTTCCACCAAAACTATCTACATAAACTTTCAAACTAATCAATGAATCTTTTACAAAGTTAAATGTTTGACCAGGTGCATTTTCAATAATCATATTAAGCTTAACAAGATTTACTTTTATAATATCATCTTTTGAAAATCCATATGGAGAAATATATTCATCTACCTTGGTTGCAAATGTATCTATTTGCATAGGAGTAGCAGAAAAATCTAAGGAGCCTGGCAAAGGAGGAATGGCAGAAGGCAATGTTGTAGTATCTGAGCGATCAATATTCACAACAATATCATTGCTGTTTCCATTGTTTGTAGTGGTACTTTTCTTTTTGCAACATGTAAATGAAATTGCAATGATTAAGCAAAGTGCTGTTAACGAAAGGAGTTTGTTCATAATTTATTAAATTGTTTTAAGGGTTAAAGTTACTTTATAATGTTGATTAAATGCATGATTTAGATAAAAATGCTATTTTCTTATACCAATGACGAATGTTTATGTATATTTGTTAGATAAATTATGAAATTCTTTATGAAAAAATGTATTTTCTTTTGTTTAGTGTTGTTTATTACGGTTCAAACACAAGCTCAGATTGTATATACAATGGGTTATGAAAAAGCAAGTATTGAAGTGATAGACCCTCATTTTTTTAGCACCTATAAGCTTCCTGACTTACCTGGTGAATGTGGGGTTTATGACAAAGCCTCCGCTACATTTTACACCTGCGATTACAAAACCTATCGATATATTGATGAAGATTTTGTGATTGACCCTTATGGTGAGTCCGCTACCCAAAACAACTGTTGCGAAAACTTTGATTTTGATCCTAAAAAATATTATGGCACATTAACATTAAAAGGGGTCATAGAACATGTGGAATGGGATAGTATGATTGTTTATTTTACCACTGACAAAGCGCGTTTAAAAATACAAGTAGATGAAAGAGAAGTAGATTACCTTTATAAAGAGTTTTACAAAGAGAATCATTTAGGTAAAGTACATATTATATTATGTTTAAAAACATTTGACACACCTAAAGAAAATGTACTTTCTTATAATAAAAATACTGAGCAGCCTGTAAAACCAGTTCGTACTTTTACAAGAATCCTTCGCTGGTAGTCAATATCTTTTATTTTTATGGAACCAATCAACATACTTGCCATTGAATCGTCATGCGATGAAACCAGTGCCAGTATTATTTCAAATGGCAATATCTTATCAAATGTCATTTACACCCAATCTATACATGAAAAATATGGTGGGGTAATTCCTGAATCTGCATCCAGATTACATATTAAAAATATTTTACCCGTTGTAGAAGAAGCTTATCAAATAAGTGGAATTGAAAAAAATAATCTTAACGCTATTGCCTATACCCAAAGTCCAGGCTTGATAGGTTCATTACTGGTTGGTAGCTGTTTTGCAAAAAGCTATGCCCAGGCATTGAATATACCAACTATTGCTGTAAATCATATGCAAGCTCATGTTCTTTCTAATTTGATAGAAAATCCGAAACCTGCATTCCCATTTTTATGTTTAACCGTATCGGGGGGGCATACACAAATTGTGCTTTGCAAAAGTCCCTTAATGCAAGAAATAATAGGTACCACAATTGACGATGCCGCAGGTGAAGCATTTGATAAATCGGCCAAAATGCTTGGCCTACCTTACCCAGGGGGGCCATTAATTGACAAAAATGCTCAATTGGGAAATCCACTAACGTATAAATTTGCTGAACCTCAAATACAAGGTCTTAATTACAGTTTCTCAGGTGTAAAGACATCTATTTTGTATTTTTTACAAGCACAAAAAAAACTGAATGAGCAATTTATTTCTGAAAATATGCATCATTTGTGCGCAAGTATTCAGCATACAATTATTAAAATTTTGATGAAAAAATTACTTGCTGCATCTAAGGAAACAGGTATCAAAGAAATCTGCATAGCTGGAGGAGTAAGTGCCAATAGTGGTTTGAGAAAAGCCTTACAAGAATATGGGGTAAAATATAAATGGAATACCTACATTCCTAAATTTGAATACTGTACCGATAATGCAGCTATGATTGCTATTACGGCTTATTATAAATACCTCAACAATGAATTTGCATCTTATAATGATATTGCAAGTGCAAGAAATTAAACTTATAAGCAAATAGGCACAACAATAGGATCTTCTGATATAATTGAGTATAAAAATATCATCGATATCTACATTTATTAAAATTCAGAAGATGGATACTTTATCATGATTTGAACATAAAGGTTGATTCATTTCTTAAAGTAGTCTAAAATAGATTGATAATATCTACAAACATTGAATTTCAGGATATTACTATTAGACAATCTATAATGTTTCATAGATATTATAGTGATTGGCAATCAAAAATATGTTGTAAGTAGCAAATGTTAATTGTGATTATTCTTAAAGAACTTCACTATTATAAAAAAAGAGGCTTACATAAAATAAGCCTCTTTGAATAAAAATAAATTTGTTTTGCAATAATCTAATTACCTTACCAATGTTAAATCACCTCTTAGGAACTGTGTTTTACCATTTGGATATGCTACTCTAATTAGGTAATAATAAACACCTGGGTCTTGATCAACACCTTTGTATGTACCATTCCATCCTTTTTTGATGTCTTGTGTTGAGAATATTTCATTACCCCATCTATTGAATATTTTAAATTCTTGCACATTGATAAATTTCCTTGCAGTCACTCTAAAGATATCATTGAGTCCATCGCCATTGGGTGAAAATGCATTTGGCACTACAACATCTTGTTGAATCACTTTAATATGAAACGAATCTGTTTGAGGGCAACCTTGTAATAAGCTTACACCTGTTACAGTGTATGTAATATCTTCAAGAGGTGTTGCTAATGGGCTATTGCTTTGTGAATACGTTAAATAATTTGTAGGCGTCCAATAATAAAAGGGTGCTCCAGAAGCTCTTAACTGCACATTATCACCTTGGTAAATAGTAGTATCACCGTTGTGTAATACTAAATTAAAAGGTGGATGATTTTCTACATTTACAGTTAAAGTATCTTGACATCCATTGGGATCTAACAATACCGCAAAATAACGTGTAGTTCCTAAACTGGTAGCTACAGGGTCAGGACAGAATTCACAACTAAGTGTATTCGCTGGATACCATTGATATTGTCCATTACCGCCTGATACCCATAATTGAACTGGCTCTCCATTACAAACCAATGTATCTTCAATAATCGAACCTACAGCAAAAGGCCAAACCACCACATTCACACTGGCAGTATCGGAGCAAATAGCCTGGGTTACAATTACAGAGTAGGTAGTAGTGGTATTAGGAGCTACTGTAATACTTTGCGAAGTAGAAGCGTTACTCCATGCATAACTGATACCTGCTGGTGAGACGGTTAAAGTGGTACTCTCGCCTTCGCATAATACAGAGTCACCTGCAATGCTCGCAACAGGTACTGGATAAACCTGTACTGTGGCAGTCACTGTGTCCGCACATATCCCTTGATTTACAATTACAGTATAATCTGTAGTCATATTAGGTGTAATTGTTATACTTTGTGCAGTATCAGCATTGCTCCAGACATATGCCAAGCCAGCAGGATTGGCTGTTAAGGTTGTACTTTCACCCATACAGATATCTAAGTCACCTGCAATGGTTGCAACAGGAACTGGTAAAACCGTTAAAGTACGTGTGGTTGAATCAACCCCTCCAGGATATACAATTGATAATTTAACATCATATACGCCAGGCGTATTAAAGCAAACAGTACCAGGATTTTGCAAATTGGAAGTAGCAGGATTCCCGTTGGGGAAAGTCCATGTCCATGCGGTAGGATTATTGGTAGACAAATCTGTAAAAGTAACACATGAACCTGCACAAATAGTATAATTACTAATGGTAAAATCAGCTACAGACAAGCTTTTTGCTGGTTTACTTGGGCAAGTAGCTAAATCACTCGCAGACATATTTCCGATGGGAAGTAAATTTACGACCCCTGCAATGATTTGTCCACTATATAAACTTGGATTAGTATTAAATACAGCAAATACCATATCGCCTATCATGGCAAATCCACCACCTGCGGTTTGGATTGGATTGCCTGTAACCACAAAACTATCGATGAGTGCTCCTGCTGAATTATATTTTAAGATTCTTCCTGGCGTCACATTCGTTACAAGATGATAAAAGTTATCTTGTTGATCTACTGCTAAATCGTAGGGACCAGCGTTTCCAGAAACAGTTGTTAAATAGGTCGCATTTCCAGTACCATCATAACGCCATATTTCACCAGTTCCTCCATTTTTACTATAAATATAATTAACGCCTCCACCAGGATTTACCACAGAAACGGTATGCCCAGTACTAACATAAGCTGCGCCATCCCAATAATTGTATATTCCACCACTGTTGGTATAAAAAGTTGGCGAAGCCGCGCCACCATTCAAATTGTAACTAATGGCCAAGCCTCCCATAGGTGTACCTGTTGTAACAAACACAGAAGGGTTGGTTGGTGACAAAGGCAAAGCTGGGTCATATGCTTTGATTTGATTGCCATTATGCACAAACACTAAAGTGGAATCAAAACCAGCACAGTTTACTAATTGAGCCTTCGCTGTAAATACACCCATGCAACAAATTGCCAATAAAAATGAGTAATAATATTTCTTCATAAATTAATAAGTTATAAATCGTGTATAAAAATATTGTTTTTTTTTAAATTAACATAATTATTTTAATAATAATGAGTGTTTTAAAGTAAAAATAATGAACAACTTATTTAAAGACGACATTCATATAAAAAACGTTGGGTATGTTTTTTTTAGCCAAGTTCTTTCTCCGCATTAATTTTATCTACGATTTTTTTCTCTATTTCCATAGCCATTTCGGGGTTATCGAGTAATAACTGCTTCACTGCATCGCGCCCCTGACCTAATTTATTGGTTTCATAACTATACCATGAACCACTTTTTTGAATAATACCATGTTCAGCACCTAAATCAACCAATTCGCCTGTTTTGCTAATCCCTTCACCAAATATGATGTCAAACTCAGCTTGTCGAAAGGGTGGAGACACTTTATTCTTCACTACTTTCACCCTAGCTCTATTTCCTATAGCCACATCTCCATCTTTGATTTGGCTGATTCGACGGATATCTAATCGCACTGAAGCATAAAATTTCAAGGCATTGCCACCTGTTGTTGTTTCTGGACTTCCAAACATTACGCCAATTTTGTCGCGTAATTGATTTATAAAAATAATGCAACAACCTGTTCGATTGATGGTAGCCGTGAGTTTTCGCAATGCTTGACTCATGAGTCTTGCTTGTAAACCCATTTTACTATCACCCATTTCCCCTTCCAATTCTGCTTTGGGTACTAAAGCAGCCACTGAATCTACTACAACTAGGTCAACCGCACCTGATGAAATCAATCGGTCTGCAATTTCCAAGGCTTGTTCTCCATAATCAGGTTGCGATATCAATAAATTATCGATATCCACCCCTAATTTTTTAGCATAACTCGCGTCAAATGCATGTTCTGCATCAATGAAAGCACAAATGCCCCCTTTCTTTTGGGCTTCTGCAATTGCATGGGTAGCAATAGTCGTTTTACCTGATGACTCAGGCCCGTATATTTCTACAATTCTTCCTCGTGGAAATCCACCAATGCCCAACGCAATATCAATACCTAATGAGCCGGTAGAAATACTGTCCATCTCTACCACTTCTTTATCGCCCAACTTCATGATAGATCCTTTGCCGTAATCCTTATCAATTTTTTCCATTGTAAGCTTGAGCGCTTTTAATTTTTCGTTGTCTTGTGACACTTCTTTTTCTTTTGCCATGTTATTTTGTTTTTTTATTTATGTGATTTTGTGAACAAATTTATTAATAATATTGATTGTAAAAGGCCATAATTAAAATTGTTGATAAGTTTTATCATTTAGCAAAGTCAATGAATTACAAGCGTAATTCCTGACTTCACTCAATGATTTTACGTTCCTTTTAAATTCAATGCAAAGATGTATCTATTGCTACGTAATCAGTTTACGTAGAGTTGTATTTTTTTTTTTATTTCTTTGTGCCATGAAAATGCTAGCTGCAAAAGAAAAAATCATGAATGCTTGTAAAACTTTGTATGAACAAAATGAGTTAAAAGCAATCAGTCAAAGAATCATTGAGCATTTAAGTGGTAAACAGGCATTTGCATTACACATTGATAAAAATATTGAGATTGATGAAGAAGCTTTACAACATATTATAGATGAACTAAACCACAACAAACCGATTCAATATATATTAGGTTATGAATGGTTTGCCAATTTAAAACTCAAGGTGAATGAGGGCGTATTAATTCCACGACCAGAAACAGAGGAATTGACTCGTAAAGTGATTTCATACATCAAACAACATAAAATAAACAACTGCCAAATACTCGATATCGGAACCGGTAGTGGATGTATTCCCATTTTAATAAAAAAGGAATTGCCCAATGCCACCCTATTTGCCATAGATATCAGCAATGATGCTTTAAGTGTAGCCAAAGAAAATGCCACAGTGCATCAAACCCCTATTCTTTTTTTGGAAGTCGATATTCGAAATGAAACTTCATTAGAGATGCCACCTTTAGATGTGATTATCAGCAATCCTCCCTATATTTTACAAGAAGAAAAAAAAGATATGCATATTAGGGTGTTTTCAAATGAACCTGAAGTGGCTTTATTTGTTACGCACAACGACCCATTAGAATTTTATAAAGCAATTTTAAAACTTGCAAAAAAGCTACTCAAGCATGAGGGAATATTATTTTTAGAAATCAATTCGTTGTACAGTATGGCCATTCAATCACTCTATGAAAATGATGGCTTTGTTTGTACCATTGAGAAAGACATGTACGATAACGAACGATTTGCCATTGTGACTTTCAAGCATTAATAGTATCGTTTCATCTTAATGATCTTATTGATTTAGTATATTCATTTATGACCAGCGACGCAATTTACAACAGTCCAATTGTCATAAGCTTAAATGCTATATGTAAGGGCATTGTACCGGTCTTTTCTAAAAAACCAAATAATCCTATTTGTTATAAAAAGTAGGGTATATTCAAATTGAATCAAAACTTTTTTAGTGTCTATGAACCTGATTTTTGTTAAATAATTTTTATTTTAAGAAAATAAAATTATTTTTAAACTGTTAAAAAGATACATCCGTCTTATTTTATATTAAACCAAATAATCTTTAACTACAAATCTCTTATTAATGAAAAAAATATATTTATCTTTTTTACTTACGATTCTTTTCGCTTTTCAATTGTCTGCACAATGTGACCTAGGCAATTATATGGGTGCATTTAGGATACCCCCAACGGCTTATCCCTATACAAATGCAGCAAATATTACAGTCAATTCAGCAGTTGTAAATATTACGAATCTTGGCAACTTTACGTATGGTTGTGGTGGCAATACTTTTGATGGATCAAGTCCTGCCTGGTGGATTAATGCAGCCAATGCTTCTATTACACTCACCTTTTCGCAACCTGTTTGCAATTTTACCGTATTGGTAAATGGGACAAATACAACCGAAGAATTTTATTTTACTCCAAATAATGGAACCGTTCAATTGATGAATTTTTGTCCAAACGACTATGTACTCACTGGCGGTGGCACTTCGCTTTTATGTACAGTTGTAGGTGGCGCTTCAGGTACTATCATTACTGTAGACAATCCTTTGGGAGCAACACAATATGTGTTAACCCATAATGGTTTAGCTGCAGGATCACGGTTAACATTGTTAGATTGCTATGTTGGTTGCAATGTACAGCCCCCAGCAAATCAAATTACTTGTTCTCTTCCGGTATTGTCCTATTGTGTAGGTGAAAATGCGACGGTCGATTATATCGCTACAGGGACCTTTAATCCTGGAAATATATTTACTGCTGAACTATCAGACCCTTTGGGCAATTTTGCAGCCCCTACCGTAATTGGCTCAGTGGCAGCCGTTGCAAGTGGCTCAATTCCTTGTACCATTCCTTTGGGTGCCTTAAATGGTACCGGGTATCGGGTACGTGTAGTGAGTAGCAACCCTGTAGTGACAGGTACTAACAATGGTACAACCATTTCCATTCACACTTTGCCTACTGTGATTGCAATAGCTTCTCCCACTGCGGTGTGTGCAGGTGCAAATCTTACCTTAACAGGTGGAGGTGCAGCAACGTATGTTTGGAATGGGGGTATTACGAATGGTGTAGCATTTGTACCTCCTGCTACAGCAACCTATACTGTTACAGGTACTGACATCTTTAATTGCAGCAACACAGCAACAGTTACTGTGCCCGTAAATCCACTTCCGACAGTAAACGCCACTGTGATGCCTGCCGATACTTTATGCGCGGGCAATCCTTGTACATTGACAGGGGCAGGTGCTGTAACGTATGTATGGACCAACCCCGTCATTGACAATACACCATTTACCCCTCTTGCCACGGCTACTTATACAGTTATAGGTACTGATGCCAATAACTGCACAGGTACAAGTACCATACAAGTAACGGTAAATCCACTTCCTACGATAACCATCAATGCCTCGCCAAATGATACGGTGTGTGCAGGTACCCCGATTACACTCACTGCCAATGGTGCTGCAACATTAACATGGTCAGGGGGCATTACCAACGGTGTGCCATTTACTCCACCTGCAAGTGCAGTATTCACAGTCACTGGAAGTGATGCAAACAATTGTTCTTCATCGCAAACCATAGCCATCATTGTGGCTCCATTACCATCGGTTAGTTTAGGCCCTGATGTTGAAATCTGCAGTGGTGACCAAGTAGTGCTTGATGCCACTACTTTAGGAGCCAGTTATTTTTGGCAGGATGGAACCAATGCACCTACACAAACCGTGACCCAAAGCGGGTTGTATTGGGTGATAGTAAATGTAAACACCTGTGTGGCTAGTGATACGGTTATGGTTACGGTCAATTCATTTCCTGTTGTGGATCTTGGTTTAGACCAAGACTTTTGTGATGGTCAAACAGTGTTATTAGATGCAAGTTGCCCTGGATGTACTTATTTGTGGAACGACAATAGTACCCAAGGAACTTTGCTAGCAAGCGAAGAAGGAAATTATGTAGTAACAGCCACTAATAAAGGTTGCGCTACCTCTGACAGCATTTACTTAAATCAAATTCCTTTGCCCAATGTTGACCTAGGTGATGATACCACCATTTGTAAGGGTGAGCAATTTAAATTAGATGCCTTCCAATTTGGCGCAACCTATTTATGGCAAGACAATTCAAAATCATCTCAATTTACAGTAAAAGATATTGGCACTTACAAAGTAGAAGTGACCTTAAATGGCTGCAAAAACAGCGATGAGATGCTTGTAACCTACTCTGATAAATGCGAGTGCCCTCTTTATGTACCCAACGCGTTTTCCCCTAACAATGATTTACTCAATGATGAATTTAGACTTATTAATACAAGAGATATTGAACTGCTCCAATTCAGCGTTTATAACCGATGGGGACAAGAAGTGTTTAGTTCAAAAAATCAAAAAATTGGCTGGGAAGGAAATTACAAGGGTGTTGCTTGTGAAGTAGGCACCTATTATTATGTTGTAAGATACAAATGTATTTATAGTGGTAATGAATATTTACTCAAAGGCGATGTTACTTTGGTTAGATAAGTAAAATCAATACCATGAACTTAGGTATTTTGCCAATAACCTTTTTGACAAAATAGTTTGTTTGCTTTGTAATCGTTTAAAATCCATAGTCTCCTTTTTTGAGATAATTCCTGCATGCTATAAAATAGCAAAAGGATGTTTTACATCATGGTAAAATAAAAACTTCCAATTGGCTTCCTGCCCTTTATGAGCGTATGCTTGTCTTAACTCCATGCTACGTTTGCCATCATAATCGTATTTAGCAATGTATTTAATTTTGAGTTGTTTTAATTGAGGCACTACATCTCCGCCATAAAAAACAGATTCATTATTTGCTTGTAACAAAAATGATGTATGATGTGGACAATGTCCTCCGTCTTCTTCATAGATAATAGCCTCTCCTATCTTTCCCTTTGTTGACAACCATTCTACTTGATGGCTATTTTTTAATAAGGCAAAATCTTCCAAAATATAAGAGCTGGGGCCTTTTTGAAGAGCATATTCAAATTCCAGCTGGCTTACATAATACATGGCATTGGGAAAACTCAACGTATGAATGCCTAATTCATTGATATAGCTGATACCTCCAGCATGATCTTTGTGTAAATGCGACAATATCACTTGGTGAATATCATTGGGTGAAATACCATGGTCTAATAAATTTTTATGTAATTGTAAAGTACCATCTGGTAGCTTAAACCCCAAACCTGTATCAAACAAAATATTAAGCCCATTTAACTGAACCAGAAATGGCTGAATTTCTACTAACAAAGAACCAACAGCTCTTTCATGTAATACATGTTTTTGATGATCGAAAGGATGAAATATTTTATCATGTCCTATCGTAAAAACGCCTTCTGACAAAGGTATAATCTGTATACTCATATGCTGAAATTATTTTAATAAGTTTCCCATTTCAATTCTTTGCTGCCATAAAATTTACCTTAAGACCATTTGTCTGTCGGCATCTAATCGAACAAGAATAAAAATAAGTACCGCAAATGTAAGCAATGAGGTGCCTCCATAACTAATCAAAGGTAATGGGATACCAATAACCGGTGCAATACCAATGGTCATTCCAATATTGATTACCAGATGAAAAAATAAAATACCTGCTACACAATAGGCATAAACCCTACTAAATTGAGATCGTTGTCGCTCTGCCACATGAATGATGCGTAACAAAAACACAGCATACATACCTATCAGTAATAAACTTCCCAAAAATCCAAATTGTTCACCGATTGTACAAAAAATAAAATCGGTGCCTTGTTCGGGTACCCAATTATATTGTGTTTGTGAACCATTTAAAAATCCTTTGCCAAAAAAACCGCCTGAAGCAATGGCAATTTTTGATTGACGCACATTATAATCAGAGGTCCCTGTTTTGATTTTATCGCCTGACTTATTGAGTTTGATATAATCTTCCGGAACATCTTGTCCTATTAAAGAATAAATTCTGTCTATATGATGCGATTGCATTACATGTTTGAAAGCAAATGGCACCAATACTTGCGAAAACAAGACACCAAAACCCCAAATGCTAATCACGATAATCAATACCTCTTTATTTCGTTTTAATTTTTTGCGACTTACATACAAAAATATCAATGCAATAACGGTTAGTACAATAAACAAAATATTTTTAGGCAAAAGCAATGTGACAATAGCTAATGCCATGACCGAAAATATAATGATCAAAACAATATTAGGCAGGCCTTCGCGGTACATCGCAAGAAAAAAAGAAAAATACACCAAGGCGAGTCCGGTTTCGTTTTGTAATATGATAATAAATGCAGGCACGATGGCAAAAGCGGCACAAATCAGGCGATGCTTAATTGTAGAAAAATTAATTTCCTGCATTGACAAAAACTTAGCTATTGAAAGTGATGTAAAGAGTTTCATCAGTTCACCCGGCTGAAAAGTCAGTATCCCCAAGTTGAGCCATGAATGTGACCCCTTGACCCCTTTACCCAATGGTGTCAGGGCCAGTAATAAAAATAAAAAACCAATGATATAACCTAAAAAAGGAATGGAAGTAAAAAATTTACTATCCATAAAAATGATAATGAGACCTATAAACAAAGAGACTCCTAAAAACAGGGCTTGTTTTACATACCTTTTATCCTTAATAAAAAAACTGATATCAGAGTCTCTGTGTTCAACTGAATAAATACTTAACACACCAATTAATGCCAATACAATGAATAAGGCAACCATGAGCCAGTCTATTCGTTCAATAAATTTTTTAGGTTTTAAGTTTACTTGCACGTTTGGTTAGCTTTTAGCATTATTTAAAAAGTAAGATCTAAAAAAATATTCAGCCATAATGGTATCATTACGTCGTTGTATTTTTTCGTTGATGGTATTCAATATTTTTAAACTGTCTTTAGACAATCTTTTCATCATTTCTTTGTCTCTAGCTGCTTGTTTTTCAAGCGAGTCGATGATAAATGTATAATTGGGAATAATTTTCGCTTCGTCCATTTTTTCTTTAATGGCAATCGGCTTTTGGCAATGGTATCGGTCAAATATTGCTCAATCATCAAACTTGCTATCGGTCCAGCCCAAGTAGCGCCATAACCTGCATTTTCGATACAAACTGCTACAGCAATTTTGGGATTCACCCGTGGTGCATATGCTACAAACATGGAGTGATTTTGTAGTTTGACACGTTTACCTGATATCATACGTTCGTTTTGTGCAGTGCCGGTTTTCGCACAAACTTCAATACCCGGTATACGTGCAATTTTACCAGTACCCTGATCAACCACTGCCATCATCCCATACCCTACTGCATTATACGCTGAATCGGCAATATTTGCCACCACATGCTTTTGCAAATATTTGCCCAATTTAGCATGTGTACTATCGCCATCAATCGATTTTACAAAGTGAGGAATATAATAATAGCCCTTATTGGCAATAATACACATGGCATTGGCCATTTGCAAAGGTGTCATTAAGATCTCCCCTTGTCCCATACCAATGATTGACATGTTGCATGAGTTCCAGTTTTTATTGTACACACGATCAAAATAATTGGAGTCAGGTATATTACCGCCATTTTCGGAGGGGATGTCTATACCAATAGGATGTCCTAACCCAAACTCATTCATATAATGATGCCAACGTTCAAGACCAACATGTGTACTACCATGCTTGGGTGCGTCAATAGCCAACCTAAACACATGACAAAAGTAAGCATTGCATGAATTGGCTATGGCTAAACTTAAATTGGCTGCATGTCCACCGCCTGAGTGCGTGCAACCGATACGTCTACCGCAAGCATAATATCCTCCGCCACAAGGATAACCAAAAGAGGGTGTAATCACACCTTCATCTAAAGCGACAAGTGCAGTAATAGGTTTAAAAGTAGATCCTGGTGGGTAGTTTGCTTTAATGGCTCTGTTAAACAAAGGTTTGGTTGCATCTACCAGCATATTGCCTAAGTTTTTACTTTTATCAGCCCCCGTTAACAGATCAGGGTTAAAGGACGGGCCACTTGCAAACGCCAAGATACCTCCTGTATTAGGATCAATAGCCACAGCACTACCTAACTTATTTGCCATCATTTCCTCAGCTATTTTTTGCAATCGGGCATCAATATATAGTTGCAATGATTTACCAGGGATAGCAGAAGAATCTTTGGTGCCGTTTTTATAGGGCCCTTGTATTTTTTGCTTTACATCACGTAACAAATATTGAACTCCCGGTTGTCCGCGTAATACATCTTCATACATACTCTCAATACCTGTAATACCGATATAATCACCTTTTTGATATCCTGCAAATTTTTCAAGTTCTAATTGTTCTTTACTTATTTCATTGATATATCCCACAAAATTACCACCACAATGTTCTGTAAAATTGCGTTCAGAATGTTCCATTAAATCGACTCCAGTGAAATCGTATAAATTTTCCTGCAATCGGGCAACGGTGGTGGGTGACAAATTTCGATATATGGTAAACACTTTTTGCCAAGCCCCATATTTCAAGATTTGTTTTTTAATTTGTTTGTCAAAATCCTGTACAGAAACATTGATCATTTTGCATAAAAAGGCTGTATCAAAGTCGGCTTTCACTTTTGATGGTTCAATCACCAAATCGTACACCACACTATTGTTCATCAAAACTTTGTTGTTACGATCAAAAATGATTCCCCTGGGCGGGTAAATCTTTTTGATATAAACCGCTTGACCTATCGCTGCATCTTTGTATCCACCAGAGCCAAACACTTGTAAAAACAGCAATCGAACAATTAAAATAAAGGGAATGGCAACAAAGAATATGCGTATATAATTACTACGGTTTTGGGTAAAATCTGCCATGAAATTGGGTGAAAATAAAAATTACATGACAAAGGTATATTTTAATCATTGAAAGTTGATTGTTGTGCATTGAAAGTTGATAATATTTTTTTTAAGATTTTATTTTCATTGAATTCAGCTTTTGCAATCATAAACCTTTGCAAGCCAAAACAGTTGCAAACACTGGTATTTGATTGATTTTTTCACTCCTATATTGGTTATTTGTATAGACCAGCAAAAGACGAAATCCCCAATAAGAGATTAAGGAATACCCAATGTATTTAAAATATAGACTGTAAAATAATTATATAATACCTAAATACATTGCTTTAAAGCAAATAGCAATGTGATTATGGATGAGGTGTCGCTGGTATAAAACATTGATTAAAAAAAAGTTTGGAATCAAGATTTTGAAAATCTTCGTTAAATTTGAAATTAAAAAAAGTCTAGTGTTATTTGAAGAATTACATACCCAACGATTATTGCTTCGTAAATTTACCCCTGCTACTTATAAACATTTGTTTGAAAACGAAACGGATGAATTTATTATACAATCCTTAGCACTGAAGGATTATAGCATGTTGCTGCAAGAGAAAGAAAAATACATGTTAGGGCTGTCTACTTTTAACAAGTCGTTTGTTATATTTAAACTTTTTGACAAACAATCACATCTTCCTATTGGCAATTGTGGGTTTCATACCTGGTATGTTACACATGCAAGGGCTGAAATTGGGTATGATATTATGGACAATTCATGGAAGGGAAAAGGTGTAATGACAGAAGCATTACAAGCAATTATTCCTTATGGATTTGATCAATTACAACTCAATAGAATTGAAGCTTTTATAGGACCTAACAATACGCCTTCCTTAAAGTTGATGCATAAATTTGGCTTTCAACAAGAAGGATTATTAAGAGCACATTATTGTAAAAATGGCATTCTGGAAGATTCGCTGGTATTTTCATTGCTTAAAAATGAATATTACCCTACAAATGACGAGATTAATCGTTCTCTATTACCGCTCATCTAATTTTTGAAGATATTCAGTAGCAACATCTTAAATTCGCACTAAATAATTTAAACAAATGAAACTCAATACAATCATGATGCTTACAGGTGCAGCACTATTTTCGCTGTCTGCTTGTAACGAAAAAACAAATACTGGCAAGCAGGTCTCTTCTTTACCAGAAGGCGTTAAATTTATAGACCCTTCTTTTATTGATTCTACGGTAAATCCTGCAGATGATTTTTACACCTTCGCGGGGGGTAATTGGATGAAAAAAAATGCAATTCCTGCTTCTGAAACTCGCTGGGGCAGTTTTAATTTGTTGGAAGACTTCAATAAAAAAGCTTTAAAAGGTTTATTAGAAGAAGCTGCTGCAGTAAAAGGTGCTTCAAAAGGCAGTCCGGAACAAATGGTGGGCGATTTGTTTGCTTCTGGTATGGACACATCGGCCATTGACAAAGCGGGTGTAAGTGCCATTCAAACTGAACTAGATAAAATAAATGCCATTACAGATACCAAAAGCCTTATTGATGAAATAGCACGAGAAAATATCAATGGTTACAATCCTTTATTCGAATTGTATGTAGGTCCTGATGACAAAGAAGTTACTAAAAATATATGTAATTTATTTCAAGGAGGACTTGGGCTACCTGACAGAGATTATTACCTTAAAAACGATGCAAGGGAAACAGAAATTCGTGCCAAGTATCTGGTACATATTGCCAATATGTTGAAGTTAAGTGGCGAACCAGAAACCGAAGCTACTGCACATGCCTCAACCATTATGGGTATGGAAACTGCAATGGCAAAAGTGAGTATGGACCGTGTGAGTATGAGAGACCCTTACAAATTATACAATAAATTTTCTTTAGCTTCATTAAGCAGTAAAACCCCCAATATAGATTGGAAGTACTTTCTGGAAAAAGTAAATATCAGCAATCAAGATACCCTATTGGTAGCACAACCTGATTTTTTTGCATCTATGGCTACCATGCTTGGCAAAACACCTATTGCCGATTGGAAAGTATATCTAAAATGGCATTTATTAAGTGGAATGTCGGCCTACCTTAGTAAAGATTTCGATACTGAAAGCTTTAACTTTTATGGCAAAACCATGCGTGGACAACAAGAACAAAAACCTCGCTGGAAACGAGTTTTAAGTGTAGTAGATGGTGCTGTAGGGCATCAATTGGGTAAAATGTATACCGATAAATATTTTACAGCTGCCGCTAAAACAAGGATGATGGAACTTGTGAATAACTTAGAAAAAGCCTTCGAAGCACGTATCAACAAACTTGATTGGATGAGTGATAGCACCAAAGTAAAAGCACAAGAAAAACTACATGCCTTCATTAAAAAATTGGCTATCCCGACAAGTGGAGAGATTACAAAGGATTGGAAATTGTTAGAGACTCCTATGTAAAAAATGTATTGGCTTCAAATGTATTTGATTACAATTACAATATCAACAAACTTGGCAAACCAGTAGACCGTTCTGAATGGGGCATGACACCTCCGACAGTCAATGCTTATTACAATCCTGCCTTCAATGAAATTGTATTTCCCGCAGGTATTTTACAATATCCATTCTTTGATTTGAATGTAGATGATGCTGCTATTTATGGAGGTATAGGCGCTGTAATTGGTCATGAAATGACACATGGCTTTGATGATCAGGGATGTCAGTACGCCGCAGATGGTAATCTTAAAAATTGGTGGAGTGCAGAAGACAAATCACGTTTTGATGCAAAAACCAATATGGTGAGAACCCAATATGACAACTATACCATTTTAGATAACAAACATGTCAATGGCTCTTTAACTTTAGGCGAAAACATTGCTGATTTAGGGGGTGTAACCATTGGTTATGATGCTTTTAAAATGACCAAGCAAGGACAAGGAAACGAAAAAATTGATGGATTTACGCCTGACCAACGTTTCTTTTTAAGTTGGGCACAGGTATGGCGTCAAAACATTCGTGATGAAGAAGCTGCACAACGATTAGTAACAGACCCTCATTCACCAGGGCAACATCGTTGCAATGGGCCATTAACCAATTTTGCGCCCTTTTATACAGCCTTTAATGTAAAAGAAGGCAATAAAATGTATAAGCCTGAAGCAGAAAGAGCAAAAGTGTGGTAAAGTAAAAAATATTATATTTTTCAAAAAGAGGAACTTACTTCGTTCCTCTTTTTTTTATGCATAATCCTCAAACTAAAATCTATATGGAATTCGCATACGAATCACGCTGTACGAGATGTTCGGCTCTGCGGCATCTCGTACTACAGATAAAGAAAGTTCTTTGAACTTTTGATGTTGCCTGTTCAAAATGCTTATCATGTCTTGAATCGATTTCAATGTATTTAATTTTATTTTCCAGTTTATGAGGTTACATAGTATTGTGCCTCTATTCAATAATTACCTTCTTCACCTCATTCTCACCAGTTTGCCCGACTGGCAGGCACCGAAGATAATACATTCCCTTGGCTAAATGCCTTACATCAATAGAGATGTGAGCGCTTAGATGTGAGATCTGAGAGGAATACACTTGCTGGCCTATGGCATTATACATTTCTATTGTTGCATTTCTTTTATCTCTAATCTCATAGTTCACATCTATATAAGTACTACTTGGATTAGGATATACTTCTAATGTCTCTAATCGCTTATCTCCTATCTCACTACTCTCTAAAGGCCAGCATTCCTGCGCACCCAAGCCATAGTTTGGCATACAGGGAGGCGTACCGACGCCTCCATACCAAAATACAGAATCTAAGCGCAAGCATCGCGGACAGAAATTACAAGCAGCCCCTTTAACATCAGGATTATTGATAACGCTCATTTGTTTACTTAATCCTCCGAAATTCCCGATATATAATTTGCCATCCGGACCAAGATAGGATGCATTATACTGTTGAAATTGATATGCGGTGGTATCTATCCCTGCAACATGATACATACTGTCGTCTAAAAAATCATATTGGTAAATATTGAATTGTGTTACAATGTATAAAAACTGACCATTGGGGGAGTAGGCTAAACCTTCAGGTAGTCTTTCTGTGTAGTTGGGAAAATTCGGATTATACTGAGAGCCCTCTGGAGCTGCTATTACCTTAGGATTGCTGAGCATGCCGTAGCATCTATCAAAGTCAGCAATAAATACCTCCCCGGTTGAATTACCTTGCACCGTTGTAGCATATTGGCTCCCATCTTGCTTAAATACACTTTGTCCCTTTAAATCCCACTTGCCTCACACAGGGCTGTCGAATTTTTGAAAGCCGTAGTTGTAAACACTATCTTGGGCAAACAAAAATTTATACACAATATTACTATCCCCACCCTGTTTTAACAGCCACCAATCTTTGCCATTCGCATGCCTGCAAGCCATCATTTGCGTTTTGCTGAGGGCGGCACCATTCATTAACACTTGCATTCGCTTTACTACTTTACCTGCCCCATTGTTTGCATTCATATCAATAACGTTATACAAAAGCAGGTCAAAAAAACAATTATTATTGCCTAAACAATCAGCTAATCTGAAATCACTCATGGTTGGGGTAATAAAATAATATTTATTATTTTCCATTGGTAAAAAAATACTTGATTGAGACAATGCACTCCAACCGTCCTGATCGATATAAAAATCCTTTGGGACTAAGGTATCGCCACCGTCTATATAATTGGCATTACTATCATACACATTAAAGCCATCACTGCAAAGTAAGAGATTACCATTGGTATCACAAATAGCAGAGTTGCCTGAATGGAAATATGGACTATAAAAAGTGTCAAGTAAAGCATTAACAATACCGGTAGGCTCAAATTTAATTTTATAAGAAATACCACTACCTGTTACCCAAACCTTGCCATGCTTTGATTGCGCACTATTTACAAAGGGCATAGCTATTGCAATTAAAGCAAATAATATCTTATTCATTATCACTATTTAGAGATGATTAGTTTACCTGTATTAAGTGTTGTATTCTGATAGATTTGCCGGTAACTATAAACACCTGGTGCAAGATCGTTCACAAATAAAGAGACTTGCTTAGTCTCTTTTGAAAGAAAAACTTCCTTAACTATAATTCCAAGCATATCCACTATTTGAAGTTTACTATCCTTGTCAAAATTATACCTTATGTTTAACTGACTTTCACTCGGATTTGGATAAAGCAAAATTTCGCCCTTCTCCTTTACTATTTCATCATTACCTAATGCCCAACACACCTGCGCACCCAAGCTGTAGTTTGGCATACAGGGAGGGGTGCCTACAAAGCCATCATTTAACCCCAAAGTATCTAACCTTAAACACCTAGGGCAAAAATTACAACCCACTCCCTTTACATCAGGATTATTGACGACACTCATTTGTTTGCTTGTGCCACCGAAATTACCGATGTACAACTTATTATCAGGTCCAAGATAAGAACTGCTGTAATCCTGAAATTTTTGATAGCTTGTATCAAGGCCTGCGACATGAAACCAAGTATTATCATCTAAGTCGTATTGCAACAAATTATGAGGGCTCATTACATAGAGCAACTTCCCATTGGGTGAAAATGCAAGCCCTACACTAGTTTTCTGCTTTTGAGTAGTATCATTCGGATTATGATAATTCAACTCAGGCGTATAGATTATTTTTTCATTGCTCAGTATGCCATAACATCTGTCAAAATCTGCAATAAACACTTCACCTGTTGCAGGTATTCCATCAACCGTGGTAGCATATTTACTTCCATCCTTGCTAATCACACTTTGCCCTCGTATGTCCCAACCGCTACCCCATGCTGGACCTGCAAATGCCTGATTGCCAAAATTATAAACACTATCCTGTGTAAATAAAAATTTATAAACAACATTTCCATATTCGCTTTGCTTCAAAAGCCACCAGTCCTTCCCATTTGCATGCCGGCAGGCCATCATTCTTGTTTTACTTAAAATGGCATGCTCCAACAAAGGTTGCATCCGTTTTATCACTTTTCCCGCACCGCCATTGGCATTCATATCTATTACATTGAACAGTAACAAATCAAAATAGCAATTACTATTCGCCTGACAATCTGCAAACTGTGAATCGCTAAATGTAGGAGTAATAAAATAGTATTGATTACTATCCATCGGTAAAAAAATACTGGATTGGGAATACAAACTCCAACCATCTTCATGTATATAAAAATCTTTGGGCACCAAAGTATCACCACCATCGATATAATTGGCATTGCTATCGTAAATGTTGTACCCGTCGCTGCACAATATCAAATTACCATTGGTATCGCAAATATTGGAATTGCCTTTATCAAACCAAGAATTTAAAAAATAACCTTTTTTAGAGTGTATACTGTTGTTTCGAAAATCTATTGTACTACCTCTTAATCCGCATTTCCATTGTATACCATATTTACTTTGTCCCTTTACAGTTACAGTTAAAAATAATAAGCAAAATAATAAATTCGTTTTCATATTATTCTATTAGTAGTTTTCCGTTTTCTGTTTGATTATTTTTTACAAAAAATTTATACATATAAATGCCCTGTGGTAAATTCCGAATATTTACGCTTACTTTGTTTATATTATTTTGCAAATCCACTTGCATTTGCTCTCTTCCAAGTATATCATAAAGAATCAATTTTCCTTTTTCTGCACTATTTAGCAAATAGGAAATGGTTAGTTGAGTACTTGCTGGGTTAGGATATAATTTAAACATGTAATTACTATGCTGAATATCTTCTTTATCTAATTTTTTTAAGAAGATGTTTTCATTTTCATATTTTTTTTCTTCTAGTTTCATTTTCCTCATTATCGCTTCCATTTTTATAAACACCTACATTGTTACAAATTTTGATATCATCATACAAGATAGCAGGATTGTACATCGCGTTTAAGCTCCTTGCTTTATACACCGCAGTGCCACCTATATAGGGACATTGGGCTGCTAAGTTAGCAATTATTGTACTATCATCCTCTGTAAGAGAGTCTAATCCATATCGTTGCAGTTTTAAATAGATTGTATTTATATCACGTTCATTTGCTTCCTGCACTGTCACACTTACTATATTACTATTGCTTTGCTCGGCATCTTTCAGACGTTGCAAATACAATTCGTAGTTTTGACTTTCCATGCTTGCAATTAATTCGTTCAGGCCGTTTTCTGTAGATTCTATCACTTCTATAATTTCATTTTGCAAACTGTCGTAAAAAGTAACTAATGTATCACTGCTATTTCTAAAAGTGGTATCAGATTCTAATTGCTTGTACAATTTACGTACATCCATCCATCGAGCTACTTCGTAATATTCTATATAGGTTTTGGTATTCGTAGCTATTTGTAATGCTTCACTTAAGCTAAATACAGAGCTACTTGCACTGCCAGGTGTAATATAAGCGATTAAAGGGCAATTGTATACTGTAGCACCGTTGTTTGAGTACAGTAAATATGGACAAGGATTTGGATCGTTTGGATCGCCTATATTAAAACTACCCGATTCATTGATATCAATTGTATTAGAACTAGTATAAATTCTATCCCCTAACGGATCCTCACAGAACTTAAATACTTTATTATTGCCAAAGTAGTTACCTGCAAAGATATTCGCATTGTCTTTATTCGATGTACCGACATCACCAAAAGTGCCTTCACCACCTAAATGCCTAAATACCCATCCAAGCCGGTGGTCAAACATCACATTTCCTTTAATTTTATCATCTGCGGTCAGGCATGCACCTTGTGCTATTACGCCAAACCGAGTGTGCGATATATGGTTGCAATGCAATGCCTGTTGCGTGCTGTTATTTATTTGTATACCTGCCATATCTTCTCTGTCCTGCAATAATAAATTTGCATTCCCATTTATGATGTTTTGCTCCATCTGTGTGCTTTTAACATTGGTGGCACTTATTCCATTGAGGCTGCTCGTGGCCATACATATAATGGTGCCCTCAGTGTTTGTAAGGCCTATATGGTTGCCATGGGCATTCGTGAAGGCGCTTGTATTATTTAGGTTGATACCCACACCAGAATATCCGTTCAGTGTAATAGGGTTTGTCTTAATTATCAATGATTTGGGATTTGCATTACTAAAGTATTTTACATCAATGCCTATAGGCCATATTTGGGTATAAAGCCCATTGGCAATACCTGTTACACTAATATCTATAGTATTGTTACTTAATATACTATTCCCTACATCATTGAGCAACTGTATTCCTACAAATGAATTGTGGATGGTATTGTCCTCTATTTGATATCCTTTGCCGTCCGTCAAAGCATTCATCATCCCCATCAAACAATCCTTCATGTACAAATTCTTTGCTTTTACAGGCAAAGCACTACTCACAATTCCCTTATCACAATTTTCAAATTTTAAATTCACATTAGCGGCTGCTGTATTGCGCACATCTATCAGGCGGGTAAGCACATTGGGTAAACCTGTATAATTGGCAAAAATACCTGCTCCACGTGCACTATTATAGCAATTATTTATTTTTTGCGATTCGATATAATTGCCAGTTAGGGCAGTATTGATAATGTTTTTAAAACTACAATTGTACATGCCAATATTGCTGGCGATGTTAAAATCGTGATTGGTCACCCATATACCGGTATAAAGTCCTTCAAAATGATTTTCGGTATTGGCATTGCCAATGTCACCTATATTTAGCTGAGCCACATCGTACAAATGGATACCCGCCTTGATAGGAGGGAAAGGATTTGCAGGCAAGTTTGCCTGCATAGTAAATGTATTGTGGTTAATAATACCGGCATAAGGTGCAGTAGTATTATTGATGTAAATGCCATACTGAAAATTATCTTCAAAATGTGAGTTTGTAACATCTACCACTGCGCCATTACTTGCATGCAAACCAATACCGGCTTTTTTGATGTAGCTGTCATTTTGTAATATCACTTTTTGTTGAGGGTCATCTGCTATAATACCCTGCCAATAATCGCAACTTGCCTGTAGGGTGCAGGCATTCAAGTCGAGTATCGAAACTCCTTGTAGATTCATACTACCATTACTCGTAAAGTAAAAAATACAGTTATTAAAAGTCATGTCGTGATCAATATCAAATGGTCCTTTTATATAAAATGTTGTATTGTTGTAAGTGTTGTACGGCAAATTGGTTGCTTGAGGATTTTCAAGATATATTTTGCTAACATTGGTATTTGTTTCTTCATCTGTGCAGCAAAAAGATGCTGTACTCGGTGTGGTAAAATTGGGAAATACACCCAAAGCCGCTTGGGTAGCAAAACTACCGCCTGTGACTACATTATCATGAAAATAGTTGATATCGGTAGAAAAAGGAACGTAACTATAAAAACCTGAACCATTTGAATTAATAATAGAATTACCATAAAATTCTTTAATTATTTTGTCTTTCTTTGCTAACGTAATTGATTCAATGAATATACCATAATTATCAGTTCCTGTATGATTATGAGTAAATGTATTACAATTTATATGCATGTCTAAATTAAAAGCTAATTCTAACGCATTAAAATAAATAAAATGCCCATAATGTGTTGCTGTGCCACTACCTGAATTCGCATCAATAAAAAAATCATTGTGCGAAATTGTGGTGCCTTTTGCAATAGTTCCTGTTTCTTTCACTAAATAGACCATGCCATTATCATAAGCCCAATGCATGGCATACGATAAAGGTTGATCGCTCATACCCTCCCAAGGCCATAAAATATTATCTAGGGGAATGTTTTCATTAGAAAAATAATTGTTAGTAATGATATTAGGATTCACATCACCGTTTCTAGAACTTAACAACACATTACAAAAAGTACCTGTGCATCTATTTTTGCTAATTAAATTATTTCCTTTATCAATTTCTATATGAATATCTCTATTGTATCCGTTTATCATGTTATTGTTGATTTGACAGTTTGTAAAACTTTCACCGCCAATCCCTAATCTGCCACACATACCAGTTATTGCTAAATCATTATACACAATATTTTTTTCTATCATTCCTTTGTCAATACCTTCTATATAAATAGCATCTCCACCATCATCTTTTACTCCATTTATATTGTAAGGAATGGGCTGTGGGTTAAATCCATAGCTATTACGGATAATATTATTATTTACCTCTACATCTTCATTTTGGTAAAACAACTCCTCCAACTGCTGATTTGGAAGATTGCAATACGTATATCCGCTTCTGCCTGTATTGTATGATATAGATATTCCTTGACCATAGTGGTCATGAAAATAATTATTATCTACATATACATTTTTCCACATATTCAGCTTTAAAAATGCATAATGTTTGCCTCTACGATTCATATAGGGATGATCTTGTAAGTTACCCCAATTACCATAAGCCTCACCTTGTATTTCTATTCCCATGAAGTTTATACTATTACTAGCTAATGTATGAGGACATGGTGTTATATTGTTAAACAAACAAAAAAGCTGCGAATTACAAGTGTTTTGTACTACATTACCATTCATAGGTGTCCATATCCATTTGGGCATAGCTGTTGGAGCAATCGATGATAAATAATTTGGATTATTTATATTGCCTATCTGTATGTCGGTGCTTACCAAGTGATTGTTTATATAAGTTTCCTTATCAATGGCTAAAGGCATTGAACCCAAAGAACCATTTGCATAATCTACATTAATCCCTATAAAATTGAAATGAACACCAGTCAAATTGGTTTGGCGTATGTCAAATATTAAATGATCATTGTTTAGGGGTGTTTGAGCAGTTTGGATTATGTAATCTCTAGCAGGAAATACAATAGTATATGTTCCATTTGGGTCTAATCCATTGATTGCATCTTGGATTATTTGATTAAAATAAACCTGTAAATAGTCATGTACATTAACACCTACTGCCGGTATGTAAGCTGGGGTTACACTGTTGTACGTTACATCGTATATTTTCCCCCAGTTGGCCATTTGTTTGGCTGATAATGTGCTATAATATGTAACTTGCATGATTACAATAAATAAAGCGGAAAGCGGAAAGCGGAAAGCGGAAAGCGGAAAGCGGAAAGCGGAAAGCGGAAAGCGGAAAGCGGAAAGCTAAATAGGTGTTCTTTTTCATTTTAGTAAGTTTTTATTTACATCAAAGTTTAACATTTTTTTTCTAAATTCCAAAATATTAACAATTGATCTTTAATATGCTCTTTATTATACTTGATTAAAGAAATGCAATGAATGCAATCATAAAGCCATGTTATAACATATTGACTATTTTTGTACATTAGTTTAAAAATTAAAGCGAAGTAAAACCTATTATACTTAGTTTAAAATTAAAGCCAGATTTTTTCATTCTATATCTGAGTTTAACTAAAGGCCGGAAAACATTAGTCGGAAAATCTTGTTATTAGCTATACCATTGATTCAAAAAAAATCCCTGAATAAATTCAGGGATTTTTAAAAATGTTATATTGATATTATCTCGCTTTCTTTTTGTTACCTTCAAAGTAGTTGCCTGCTGGCCCTTTGATGGTTTGACTACCTAAGCGGTCCATACAGCAACGGAAACCGATAGTAGAACTGGCATGGAATGCTTGTAAGAAACGACGTGTACCTGGGCTCATAAAATAAGCTCTATCGCTCCAGCTACCACCTTTGTAAACGTGTGCTAAATCATTGATAAGGGTTGTTTTACCATAATCATAATATGCTAAGCTTGCACTGTCACCATCACTATAGTTGATTACATTTGCATCTCTGTAGTTGATGTTTTTGTTAGCCAATTCGTCTTGTGTAACTTCTCTTTTTACTAATTTACCCGTGCTATCTTTTTCTTCAAGGGTAAAATCTTCCAAGGTAGTGTAAGTATCAAAAATATTACCTCTAAATGGTCTGAAATCATCAGCATCCATTGGAGTGTTAGGTCTGTATACATCTAATACCCACTCACTCACATTACCAGCCATATTGTATAAACCAAATGCATTGGGTTTGTATGAATAGATAGGGCTAGGGATATCTGCATTGTCATTTAATCCACCTGCAACGCCCATTTGGTCACCCATACCACGTTTGAAGTTGGCTAATTGTTGACCTTGGTAAGCATTTCTCATGCCTTCACGGGTTGATAAATTGTCACCCCAAGGATATACTTGACGATCAGTAACAACCTCTTCACCACGACGACGTTTGCTGTCTGGCTCTGGGTTTCTACCTCTGTAACCTAAAGCAGCATATTCCCATTCAGCTTCTGTTGGTAAACGATAATCAGAAGTTAAAATACCATCTTCATAACGAATATTTCTTTTACCAGCTCCTGTAGGGTCAATATCTTTTTTCTTAACACCTGCTTTACCTTCATATTGTCCGGCAACATATGTTTTTATACTAAAATTATCTTCAGATACCTGGAAAGGATTTTTCTTTAAATATCCTTTTTTGATCAAAATCAATTCATTTACACGATCAGTTCTCCATGAACAATATAAGTTAGCTTGTTCCCAGGTAACACCCACTACTGGATAGTAGTTATAAGCTGCATGACGGAAATAATAGTTAACCTGAGGCTCATTATATTGTAAAGCTCTTCTCCAGCTTTGGGTATCAGGCAATGCTTTTTGATAAATCTCAGGATAGTCATTACCATAAGTTCTGTTTACCCAATGTAAATATTCACGATAGTGAATATTTGGCAACTTCTGTTTCATCCATATAAAAGAAGATACAGAAACAGTACGTGGTACATTATTGTTTTCGAAAGTCAAATCCTCTTCAGTCTGCCCCATCGTAAATCGACCACCTTCTACAAATGATAAACCTGGCCCTATGTATTGTCCTTCGTATAAAGGTACATCAAAACCACCGTAGCCCGGGTCATTAAACCCCATCCTGTTTTGGATGAAACCAAATTGCTCGACTTTTTACTACCGCATGATGTAAATATTGCTATCGCACTTAGTAGTAACAATCCATTAATTCCTAATAATCTTTTCATGTTAGTTATTATCATTTTTTAAATAAAGACAAATGTAATTTTTTATTTTTAAATTACAAAGAAAGTACAAGTATAAAACATTCATTTGGAAATTACAATCTTATTTATCTTTTCATAAAAAATGTTTTATATAATTAAAATATTTATGTTAAAACGATCCCATATAGACCATTTTATTCAGCAATGGCACGATTTAAAAAATCAATAAAAGGAGCCATTGTTTTAAATACTTGTTTCATTTGTGGTAAAAGGTCTTTACCCGTAACGAGCGTATCTTTTAATGGTTGACCAACTACAAAACTCTTTAATTTCAAAAAAGCGATCGCCTGATTCTCTGCATCATAGCCTTTAGGTGGATTTTTTTAAGGCATCCTCTTGATTAAGTTGTTTAAATACTTTGATAAAATCTTTTTGTTGAACAATTTTGTTAAACTCATCAAAGTGATAGTCAATTTCTTGTCTTACTTTTTTCAATGCATCAGGACCTGGCATCCATAATCCCCCACCGATAAAATGATTGCCTGGCTCTACATGAAAATAAAAAGCAGCACGCCCACTTTTTTTGCCTCCGATTTGAAAAGCGGCCCCCATATTGGTTTTATAGGGTGATTTATTTTTCGAAAACCTAACATCTCGATTTAATCGAAATAGACAATCCTTTGGTTTAAGATTTTCGTACCCAGCATCTATCGTTGCTAAAAACGCCAACACCTCTTCTACAAGCAATGTAAAATCAGCTTTTGCAAGTTCGTATTTCGACCTATTTTGATCGAACCATTCCTTATTATTATTGTTTTTTAAAGTTTTTAAAAAATCTATAGTAGTTTTTTGCAACATTTTTATTAATTTTACCCCTGCAAATATAAATATATAAAAATATTATTTAATTTTCCGAACTAAAATTTAATTCAAACAGATGAATAAACAAATTCTTACGCTTGCTTTTGCTGCTACTTGTATTGGTTTTACTATACAAAGTACAGCCCAAACCAATAAAGAGAAAAAAAAGCAGATATTATCAAAATAATGCACCCGACCCAGAATTTAACATTCAAGGTTTCTTTGTTGAAAATGAAAAAAACGAGGTAGACTCAAAACCCGTTGAAAAAGAATACGATGTAAAAATCAATCGCAACGAGCGTGATGATAAATACAGAAATGAAAAAGAGTCATCGAAAAAAGACTCAGGAAGAAGTGATTTACACCAGACCTAAATCGGAAGAAGAAATTGAAGCACAACAACAAAGTCGCCCTTCAAAACAAAAAGGCTATTATTCAAGTACTGGTGCATTTATTCCATACAACACAGATAGAGATAGATACGACAGATATTATACTGAAGGACAAGGTACACAACGACCTTCTACGAATGTAACCTATACAGAAAGACCTGTAAAAGCTACAAGAGAAGAACCTGTAAGAGTGATTAAAGAGAAAGAAATAAAAATGACCAATAAGGAAAATGAGTATCAAACGACTGTTGTTAAAAGACGTTATACTAATTTAGATGTATTGTGCGACGATTTAGACCTTGCTAAAATTCAACGACCTGTATTTAAAGGTATTTGTAGCGAATGTGCGCATGATGTAGATGCTATTATTATCAATAAAAACATGACAAGTTTAGAAAAAAATTATCATTTAAAACAATGTTATGTATTACGCGATAAAAGACTTCGTGAAACATTGGATGATGACCAATATAAAAAATTCTTACGTATTAAAGACGCAGATGAATATTTAATACTTACAAAAGATCCTGAATTAAAAGATGGTATTAATAAATAAACCCTTCTTTAAACATTATTAAAAAAAATCGCAACTGTGTTGCGATTTTTTTTAATTTATACTTTTCCCACTTTTACTACTTCTTCAATAAAGACCTACATATAAACGTTGTAGACACGCTATAGGAATTAGGATATAAACTAAATAATAAACCTATTTGGTATTACTTTTACCCAAAATAACAAAAACCCTTTTCAGTCATTCTTTAATCAATAAAAATGAAAAAAATACTTCTTTTAAGCACACTCCTATGGGTGTCAATGCATTCATGGGCTCAAAATATTGCATGGGAAACAGCCACTCATGATGGTTATACATACAAATTTGTGAATAAAGACCCTATGGCCAACCGCTTTTATACTCTTAAAAATGGGCTCACAGTTATATTGAGTGTCAATAAGGAAACTCCTCGCATACAAACCATCATCGCAACTAAAGCTGGAAGTAAAACTGACCCTAAAGACCATACAGGGCTTGCCCATTATTTAGAACATATGTTGTTTAAAGGCACTGACAAATATGGTTCGTTGAATTGGGAAGAAGAAAAAAAATACCTCATGATGATTGATGACTTATACGAAGACTATAATTCCACCACCGATGAACGAAAAAGAAAGATTGTATATCATGAAATTGATTCTGTATCAGGGGTTGCTTCGAAATATGCCATTGCCAATGAATACGACAAAATGATGAGTATGATAGGTGCGCAAGGTACCAATGCCTTTACTTCATTTGAACAAACCGCTTATATCAATGATATTCCTGCGAATCAAGTAGACAGATGGTTAGCTGTAGAAGCAGAACGTTTCAGAAACCCCATATTACGTATTTTCCATACTGAACTTGAAGCCGTTTATGAAGAAAAAAACAGAAGCCTCGATAGTGACGATGACAAAGTATTTGAATTACTCTTTGAAAAACTATTTCAAAAACATAACTATGGACAACAAACAACCATCGGTACCATAGCCCACTTAAAAACCCATCACTCAAAGAAATAAAAAATTACTTCAACAAGAATTATGTACCTAATAATATGTGTATCATACTTGCAGGTGATATAAATCCGGAAGAAGTGATTGCTAAAATCGATAAGGCCTTTAGCTATATGAAACCCAAACCAGTAACACCTTATACCTTTGAAAAGGAAGCACCTATCAACAAACCTATTGAAGCAAGCGTGGTAGGACCTGATGCCGAATATGTGAGTATTGGATTTCGATTCCCTGGTGCAGATACCAAAGAAGCGCTCATGCTTAACTTAATGAGTTCAGTACTTTCAAATGGCAATGCCGGGCTCATGGATTTAAATCTGGTAAAAAAACAACTGGTATTAGAAGCAAGTGCCGGCGCTTATACTTTACAAGATTATAGTATTCTTTTTATTGATGGTAAAGCGAAAGAAGGACAAAAATTAGAAGAAGTAAAACAACTCATGCTTGATCAACTAAACATTTTAAAAACAGGTCAATTTGATGACGATTTGTTGAAGGCTATTGTAAATAATTACAAAAAATCGATTATCAAACAACAAGAAAGCAATTCAGGAAGAGCTTTTGCCTTACTTGAATCGTTTACCAGCGCTGTTAGCTGGGATAAAAATGTAAAGCTTTTAGAAGACATGAGTAAAATCACCAAAAAAGATATTCAACAATTTACCCAGGAATGGATGAAAGATAATTATGTATGTATTTACAAAAGAACTGGTAAAGACGCCCATGTACAAAAAGTAGACAAGCCTAGCATCACCCCTGTAAGCGTCAATAGAGATGCCCAAAGTGACTTTGTAAAAACCATAGCTACCACCCCATCAAGTGATATCAAACCAATTTTTATTAATTACAAAACTGATATCGAAAGAAGTAGTCTTAAAAACAACAACAATACCGCTGAAGTATTGTCTGTCAAAAACACCACCAATAGCTTGTTTTCGCAATATTATTATATAGAAATAGGTTCTTTACACAACAAACTGATTCCAATAGCCATGGAATACTTACAATATTTAGGCACTGATAAATATAGTGCCGATGATATCAGTAAAAAGTTTTACACCTTAGCTTGCGATTTTGGTGTGAATGCCGGCAATGACGAAAGCTATGTATACCTCAATGGTTTGCAGGAAAATTTTGATGAAGCCGATGTGTTGTTTGAACATTTATTAAACAACTGTAAAGCCAATGAAACAGCCCTCAAAGATATGATTGCTGGAATGAAAAAGAAAAGGGCCGATCAAAAGCTGAACAAAAATTATATCAGTTCAGGCTTGATTGCCTATGCAAAATATGGCGAAAAAAATCCGTTTAACAATGAACTCAGCAATAACGAATTAGATCAAATCAATGCAAATACATTGATTGATATTTTACATAGCATCACAAAATACAAACACAAAGTATTGTATTACGGTCCATTGAGTGCTTCGGATTTTGTAAGTAAGAAAAACAATACCCATACCCTTCCTGCAACCTATACAGCTGCACCCCCTTTGCAACCTTATACCTTTACAACACAACAAAGCGCACAGGTGCTTTTTGCTGATTACGACATGGTACAAACCGAAATACAATGGTTTAGAAACGGCGAAACTTATGCCCCAGAAAAAGTGCCTGTTATAAAGATGTTTAATGAATATTTTGGCGGAAATATGAGCGGGATTGTATTTCAAGACATCAGAGAGTCAAAAGCACTTGCTTACTCAACCTTTGCTGCCTATGGCAATCCACAAAAGAAAGAAGAGCCCTTTTTTATGACTGCTTATGTAGGTTGTCAGGCCGACAAAATGAAGGAATCAATCCTTGCTATGCAGTCGCTCCTGACCCAACTCCCCTCTTCAGAAAAACTTTTTAGCAATGCAAAATCGGGGATTAAAAATACCATTGCGACTACCAGAATTTTAAAAACAGGTATCCTCTTTAGTTATTTAAATGCCCAAAAGAAAGGCATCGATTATGATATGAATGAAAAAATATACCTAGGTATCGATCGTTTAACATATAACGATATCAACGAGTTTTTCAAACAGCAAATTGCGCATAAACCCTATGTACTCACTGTTGTAGGCAAAGATGAAGCTGTTAATTGGGAGGAACTCAAAAAATACGGCCCGGTTAAAAAACTCAGTCTCGAACAGATATTTGGTTACTAATCTCTTCTATTCATAAAAATCATGATATAATAAAGCAAGGTGGCAATAGAAGCAATAGCAGCTACAACATAAGTTCTGGCAGCCCATTTCAAAGCATCTTTTGCTTGTTCGTGTTCTTCTTGTGTGGTTAAATCTGTACGATCAAGCCATGCAAGTGCCCTATTGCTTGCGTCATACTCAACAGGCAATGTTATAATCGAAAACACGGTGGTGATGGAAAAAAGTAAAATCCCAATCAGAAAAATCGTTTGGTTACCATGCCCAAAACCCATCATACCCAAACCCGCAAGAATAATCCATTGCGAAAGAGATGTGCCAATTTTTACTGCAGGTACCATTTTGCTTCTCATCATTAGCATACTATAAGCCGTTGCATGTTGCACAGCGTGACCACATTCATGAGCTGCAACAGCTGCGGCACTTACACTTCGACCTTCATATACATCTGCACTTAAATTCACGGTTTTGTTGCTTGGGTCGTAATGGTCTGATAAAAAACCAGGCGTGCTCACAACCTGTACATCAAAAATACCATTGTCGCGCAACATCTTTTCCGCGATTTCTTTACCACTCATGCCATTGCGTAAAGTAACTTGCGAATACTCTTGAAATTTTGACTTCAAACGATTGCTGATAATCATGCCTACTAAAAACATCACCCCAGCAATCACATAATATCCCATGTAAATTCCCATATTATTTTAATTTTTATTGTTACGATAGCAAATATAAGCCCAATCGGAATTCCATACACATTTAAGCCATTTTGTCATCTAATTTAAATAAAAACAGGCTATTATGTCGCATATTTCACTGCAAATTTGTTATCTGAATATTACGAATTTTAAAAAGTGCAAAAAATAATTTTGAAATAAGGTTTAAGCATAGTACTTTAGCATTGAATTTTATGGGTTAGTAAGAAATGGGTTATCAAGAAATTGATGACCCTTTCTTTTTTTTAGCGCTAAAAATATCTTTACCTTCATCAAACAATCTACAAAAAATCAATGGATACTTCCTATGTAATTTTTCAATTTTATAAAATACATTTGATAAAGAAATTGAAAATAATATCACATCCTTTTTATTCATTAAAAAAATAAAATCATTCCATTGGCAAAACAAAAAACAAGTTTTTTCTGTCAGACATGTGGCGCTGAAAGTGCCAAGTGGCAAGGCAAATGCCCTTCATGCAACGAATGGAATACCATCGTTGAAGAAATCATTATCAAAGAAAATAAAAAAGAAAGCTGGGATCCGATACAAGAAAAAAATGCACCTAAATCAAAAAAACTGCAAGACGTTTCCACCATCGAAACACAACGCATCATCACCCATGATGCCGAACTCAATAGAGTATTAGGGGGCGGTATCGTAGCAGGCTCTGTTATACTCGTAGCCGGCGAACCGGGCATTGGCAAAAGCACCTTGTTTCTGCAAGCATGTCTTCAAATGCAGGATATCACTACCTTATATATCAGCGGCGAAGAAAGTATGCAACAAATAAAAATGCGTGCCGATAGAATCAACGCAACCAATGATCAATTTTATGTATTGACCGTTACCGATACCCAAACCATTTTTAATGAAATAAAAAAAATAAAACCTACACTTATCATTATTGATTCGATACAAACCCTGGCATCCCCTTTTATTGAAAGCGCCCCTGGCAGTGTAAGCCAAATCAGGGAGTGTACAGCCGAAATCATTCGATTTGCAAAAGCAACCAATACCCCCGTATTTATCATTGGTCATATTACCAAAGATGGAACTATTGCCGGACCCAAAGTGCTCGAACATATGGTAGATACGGTTTTGCAGTTTGAAGGAGACCGTCATTATGCCTATCGAATATTGCGTACCACCAAAAATCGTTTTGGCAATGCCAGTGAATTGGGTATTTACGAAATGAGTGAAAATGGATTGCGACAAATCTCCAATCCATCTGAAATATTGATCACCCAAAAAGAAGAATCACTCAGCGGTATTGCCATCGCAGCAACCCTTGAAGGTGCACGACCACTATTGATCGAAACACAGGCCCTCGTTACCCATGCCGTTTATGGCACTCCACAACGTACTGTATCGGGCTTTGACCTCCGACGTTTGCAATTGCTACTGGCAGTACTCGAAAAAAGAGGAGGCTTTCAGTTTGGTGTCAAAGATGTGTTTCTCAATATCGCTGGAGGCATCAAAGTAGAAGACCCCGCCATTGATTTAGCAGTCATTGCAGCCCTCCTTTCATCGTATGAAGATACTGCTATTGCCCACAAATCGTGCTTTGTAGGCGAAGTAGGACTCAGCGGTGAAATACGTGCCGTCAATCGGATCGAGCAACGAATTGCAGAAGCCGACAAGCTGGGTTTTGAAAAAATATTTGTCTCTAAATTCAATAAAAAAAGTTTGCATAGCAAAACCAATATCGAAATTGTCATGCTGAGCAAAATAGAAGAAATGTACCGGATGCTCTTTTAAATAACCTTTCATAAATACACCTACTATGCATTTATTAAAAAATACCCTCACACCCGTTTATCACTTATTGTTTCCCAACCTATGCAATGGCTGTGGCAATGAACTGCTAAGTAACGAAGCCACTATATGCACCACATGCATTAGTACGCTTCCGCTTACAAAATTTCACCTCATCATCAATAATCCATTTGAACAAAAACTAGCCGGAAGGGTAAACATCGAACATGCCACCGCTATGTACTATTTCAACAAAGGCGGAGTAATACAAGAACTGTTGCATGGACTCAAATACCAGCAAAAACAAGCTATTGGCGCCTTATTGGGAATGTATTTTGCAAAACAATTGCTGGATGTGAGATGGATAGCTGATATCGATATCGTAATACCAATTCCTCTTTCTAAACAAAAAATGAAGATGAGGGGTTTCAATCAAAGTACTTGTATTGGTGAAAGTTTTGCAGCACACCTCAATAAACCACTCGATACCACATCGGTGGTACGTTTGAAAAATACCGCTTCGCAAACCCATAAAACAAGGGTAGAAAGAATGGACAATGTAAAAGATGCCTTTATGGTAACCTCTCCCAATACCTTGCAACATAAACATATCATGCTTATTGATGATGTAGTAACCACAGGAGCTACTTTAGAGGAATGTGCCCAAGCCATTCTTAAAATCGACGGTACCAAAGTAAGCATCGTAACATTAGCCTATGCCATTGAGTAAGTTCTTGGCTCCTCCTAAACTTAGTCAATTTATATTGGCATATCTATTGATTAATAGGTGCCTTTCTGAAGAATTAGGCTATTTTTAATTTTAAACTGACAAAAAGAAAGATTTATATGCAATTTGAACGACATATTTACGCAGATAGCAACGAAGAAATGGATATTATGCCAATAGTGCCACTTACGGAAGATGAAATGAGCGATGAGGATAAAAAAAAATTACCCGCTGAACTCATCATACTTCCCATACGTAATATGGTGCTTTTCCCCAATGTGGTACTCCCCATCACCGTATCGAGAGAAAAATCAATCAAAGCCTTAAACGACGCAGAAAAAAGTGGTAAGTATATCGGTGTGATTGCCCAAAAAGATGCTACCAATGAAGACCCAGCCTTTGCAGAAATCAATACCATTGGTACCGTAGCTGAAATCATCAAGCAAATAAAAATGCCCGATAACAGCACAACGGTTTTTATCAGAGGACGTATTCGGTTTAAGATTGATGAATGGACCACAAGCGACCCCTATTTTAAAGCCAAAGTATCGTATCTCGAAGATCAAATACCAGCAAACGACGAGGAATTTACTGCTATGACTTCATCGGTAAAAGAGTTTGCTGACCAAATCATTAAAAAGTCGAATAATGTGCCCCAGGAAGCAGCTATCATGCTTCGCAATATTGAAAACATCTCTTTTCTCAACCACTTTATTGCCAGCAACCTCAATTGCGACAACAAAGAAAAGCAAACCCTCCTTGAAGAAGACGACTTTAAGAAAAGAACCGAAAACCTGCTTCGCTTACTGCAACTCGAGCTACAACATGTAGAACTCAAAAACAAAATCAATAATAAAACCAAAGGCGAACTCGACAAGCAACAAAAAGAATATTTTCTGAATCAGCAACTCAAAGCCATCAAAGATGAACTCGGTGGAGATGGCAACGACCGCGAAATCAGGGATTTGCAAAAACGTGCCGAAGATAAAAAATGGAGCGAAGCTGCTAAAGAGATGTTTCAAAAAGGGATTGAAAAACTCGAGCGTATGCACCCCTCTACCCCCGATTATTCAACCATCTATAACCATCTCGATTTACTGATTGACCTCCCCTGGAATGAATACACCCAGGATGTGTATGACATACGTAAAGCACGCAAAGTACTCGACAATGACCATTATGGTATGGACAAAATCAAAGATAGAATACTTGAATACTTAGCAGTACTTAAACTGAAAGGTGATATGAAATCGCCTATCCTTTGTTTTATTGGCCCTCCGGGTATTGGCAAAACCTCACTTGGCAAATCTATTGCCAATGCCATCGGTCGCAAATATGTACGCTTTAGCCTTGGCGGCTTGCATGATGAAAGTGAACTACGTGGGCATCGCAAAACCTATATTGGCGCTATGCCTGGACGCATCATTCAGTCGCTCCGAAAAGTAAAATCGAGTAATCCCGTATTTATACTAGATGAAATAGATAAACTAGGACGCGATTTTAGAGGCGACCCAAGCAGTGCCTTATTAGAAATACTTGACCCTGAGCAAAACCATACCTTTTACGACAATTACTTAGAGCTTGAATACGACCTTTCGAAAGTACTGTTTATAGCCACTGCCAACAGTTTAAACGAAATACAACCTGCGTTGCGCGATCGTCTCGAAATCATCAATCTCAATGGTTATGCGGTAGAAGAAAAGTCAGAAATTGCCAAAAAACATTTGCTACCCAAACAAAAAGAAGCCCATGGGCTCAAGAAATACACGATTAAAATGGGGATGCCCGTGATTGTAAAACTCATACAAGAATACACCCGCGAAAGTGGTGTACGTGAGTTAGAAAGACAATTGGCATCTATCATGCGTAACCTTGCGATGCGAGCCGCGATGGATGATGACCTTAAAACGTTTGAGGTAACAGAAGACATGGTAGAAGAGATATTGGGCAAACCAAAATACACCAACGAATTGTACACCAAAACCAATCCACCTGGGGTAGCCATTGGTTTAGCATGGACCTATGTAGGTGGTGAAATCCTCTTTATTGAAAGTACCGTGAGTGCAGGCAAAGGCGGACTCACCCTTACTGGCAACCTTGGCAATGTAATGAAAGAAAGTGCCACTACAGCCCTTGCCTTTATACAATCGCATGCCAAAGAATTACACATTGATGAATCTGTTTTTGAAAAAAATAATATTCATATCCATGTTCCTGAAGGCGCAGTACCCAAAGACGGTCCAAGTGCCGGCATCACCATGCTAACCACTATGGTAAGTGTACTCACCGCCAAAAAGGTAAAGCCTTACTTAGCCATGACAGGCGAAATCACGCTACGTGGACAAGTATTGCCCGTGGGAGGTATCAAAGAAAAAATATTAGCGGCCAAACGAGCAGGCATGAAAGAAATCATTCTTTGCACCCAAAACGAAAAAGACATTTTAGATATCAACCCTTCATATATCAAAGGGCTCAAATTTCATTATGTCAGCGAAATGCTTGATGTGCTAAAAATTGCCCTGGTAAAATAATACATCATTTTATAACTTCTTCAACCTTCAAGGTCATTAACTGCTTTATGCAATGAAACCTTGAAGGTTTTATTTGTTCAGGCGAGATTTAAACTTTCAAGCTTTTATATAGAGCAGCAATATTTAAACCTTGAAAGTTTTTTGATTTTAAAAAAGTTCCCCTATTTATCATTTTTATGAATAGTCTATTTCCTATCATCATTTTCGATAGCAAAGTTTGGTGCATAAAACTTTATCTTTATAAAAATAAAAAAACGATGAAAGCAATTCACTTAGTTTCATTTTTTCTCATTTGTTACATGAGTACCACTGCACAGCATATGGGAATGGTACGGAAAAATTATATTTCTACCTATTATGACACATTGCTGAATATAAATATAGACGTACTCGATTCTTCTACGATTCGTTTAGGTTCTGTCAACACTACAACAGGTTTAGTGACGAATGTGGGTCCAGAATACAATGCTGCAATCAGCCTTGCAGGAGCTACGATTAACCCATACGCTAATCAATATTACATCAGCGATGGCTACCATTTTTTAACCTTTGATATGGGTAGTGGCAACATTATTGCTAATCCAAATATAGCAGGGCCATTCCAAACAGCTGCCTTTCAAAACTTTCGATTCAATGCGAGCGATACTATCATCTATGGTTTGGTACCAAACAATTTTTATTCCACCGTATATGACAGCATTACCATGACCTCCTATCAAGTGCTTGATTCTTCACATATACGATTTGCTTCTTTAAACCCTGTGACAGGGCAGTATTCGCTCATCGGAAATGTGATCCTCAACAATATGTATACGCTTGCGGGAAATTCCATCGATCCTCATCAAATGGTTTATTATTATTCTGCAGTAGATACATTTGTTGGGGTCGATTTATATACAGGTAATATTTTTTCACAACCCGCCATTCAGCTTCCTGCCGATACCTATTTTGAAAACTTTACCTACAGTTGCGCCGATACAGCTATCTATGGTTTGGCACGAAAAAATTATTACTCTACCTACTATGATAGTTTATTGCAAATGACGATGACTGTATTCGATTCGGCAACTTCTCGTTTGTCAAAAATTGATCCTAATACAGGGGTTGTTACGTTTATATCACCCACTAGTATAGGATTTGGCGGCACATTGAATGGCAGTAGTTTTATAGACCCCGTTACCATGACTTATTATTTCAGTACAGGTGCCGATATCGTGGGTGTCTCGTTACAAACAGGTTTAATTACTTCTTCAGTGGCCAAAACATTTCAGGCGGGAGCCATGTATTATGATATGATGCGTAGCACGCAAAACTGTTATGGCGCATTGAAGGTTCGTCAAAATAACCCAAGCTCTTTGCCTTCTGACCTGAATACCCAGGCGTTTTCTGTGAACATCAAGCCAAATCCTGCTACCGACTATGTCACTTTCCAAAGTACATCCCCTATCACTCACATAGAAATTCGTAATCTGAACGGACAAGTGGTGATGAGAAGCAATGATACAAATATCGATATCTCAAACCTCAATACGGGTGTATATGTCGCCAAAGTTTATACCCGAAATGGGAATGTATCCACTTCCAAGTTGGTGAAGCAATAAATGATTAAGAAATTACACTTAAGGCATTAGCCAACTTCTCACCCATTGTATTCGTGCATTGATTGCATTCAATACAATGGTTTTTTCATAGTAAGTGAATGAAGGATAGTTTGGAGCTATTTCCCGCTATTCGTTCCAATCCACGCTTTGGCGTGGGATTTCCACTGCTATCGGGGCTAGGGTGATTGGAGTTCAATAAAATTTTAATCTTTTTTTAATTTGAAAGTGTCTGATGCAGAACAATCCAGCACAGAGCTTATATTTGTTTATTGGATTAAATTCTTAATATAAATCTATGCTAACAGATGTTGAATGGTCTTTGGATAGAGATTATAAAACCAAATCAGAGAATGAACCAATTCAGTTTTATTTAGAGGCTTTAAGCAATAGTATTGAATTTAGTTTGTTATTGGGTTATTTTAGTTCTGCTGCAATTAGCTTACTTTCAGTTGGTTTTGCAACTTTTATTTCAAAAGGCGGAAAAATGAGAAAGATGGTAATTAATCATTTGCTTTCAGCAAAAGATAAAAAGACAATTGTACCTGAGTGGAAAATAATGCCTGATGAAAAAGAGTATTTGATTTAACAGATGTTGTTTCTTTAGGTAGAGTTCTTAATGAATATGATACACATTTTTTGAATGTTTAGCCTATTTAATATCTGAAAAACGAATAGAGATTAAAGTTATCAAGCCCAAAAATGGGAATGGCATTTCACATTACAAATCTGGAGTGTTTAGTGATGGGAAGAATTTTGTTGGCTATAAGGCATCATGTAATTTCACTTTATATGGTCTATCTGAAAATCTAGAAGAATTAGAAGCTTTTTTGAGTTGGGAAAATGGAAGAAGTAATAAGTTAATTAAAAAAGAACTGAAAATAATTGATAACTATTTTTCAGAAAAAGATGATCACTGTTGAATATATCGCAATCAGTGAAATTGAAATAGCACTAAAAAATACATTTTGAAAAAAGATATTAATGAATTGTTAGTTCAAGAAGAACAACTGCTTAAAAGAAAACAAAATATATTTTCAAATCCTAAGCTAAAAAAAATGATTACAATGCTAATTAGTGACATTGATGTAATTAGAAGAGCACCTCGATTTCCATATTCAGAAGGTCCACGAGAATATCAGATTAATGCCTATAACAGTTGGGTAGCTAATAATTACAAAGGAATGTTTGCAATGGCAACTGGGACAGGAAAGACGATTACTTCCTTAAATTGTTTGCTTGAAGATTACAAGAAATCGGGAAATTATAAAGCCATTATAACCGTTCCAACAACAGCTTTAGTTAAACAATGGCAAAAAGAATGTGGAAAGTTTAATTTTAAAAATATCGTTACTGTCAGTTCAAAAGAGAACTGGGATGATAACCTTGCATTTTTTAATACTGCTTCAAAACTTATCGATACTTCGTATGTCGTTATTGTTACCTATGCTTCTTTACCAAGACCAAAGTTCCAAAGCTACTTTACTCAACTTCCCAAAGACACTATTTTAATTGCAGATGAAACGCACAATTTAGGTTCGCAAGGACTTTTAAGATTGTTGCCAAATATCCATCTTGAAAAACGAATTGGATTGTCTGCAACTCCACATAGAAAATTTGACGAAGTAGGAAATCAAGCCATTCAAGAGTTTTTCAATGATGAGCCACCATACATTGTTTCCTATTCAATGGAGGAAGCCTTAAAAATTGGATGGCTTTGTAATTACACTTACTATCCGCATATAGTAAAGCTCACAGACCCAGAAATGGAGAAGTACAAGGAGCTTTCTCTTCAACTGTTGCGAATGGGCTTATTTGACAAAGAAACTGGAAATTTTAGAAGTACTCCTGAAATTGAAAAGAAACTCCTTGAAAGAAAACGAATTATTCACAAAGCAGCCAATAAATTAGAAGCTTTCAAAGCAATTCTAAGAAGTGAATTTGATAAACGAAAGAGCCTGAAATATACATTGATTTATGTGCCTGAGGGGATTGAGGCAAATTATGAAGATGAAGATTTCAGTACTGAAACAGAAGATGAAATCGGGTTAATTGAACTCTACACAAAAGCTGTTAGAGATACAGATGACTTCATAATGGTCAGCAGATTTACTTCCAAATCAGATAATCGTGAAGAAATTTTGAAGAATTACGAAGAAGGAAAAACTCATGTATTGACTTCAATGAAATGTTTGGATGAAGGTGTTGATGTGCCACGTTCCGAACTAGCAATATTTTGTGCGAGTACTGGTAATCCAAGACAATTTATCCAAAGAAGAGGCAGAGTTTTGCGATTGCACAAAGATAAAATTCACGCAACCATTCACGATTTAGTAGTTGTGCCGGAAGTTTCAGATGAAAGCACTTTTGAAATGGAAAAAGGGCTAGTAAAAAAGAACTTGAACGAGTGGCTGACTTTGCTAATCTGGCAATGAACAAGACCGACACTTATGAAAAGCTGAAAAGCATATTGGACTACTACAACCTAAACCTTAACGATTTATAAAAATTATTCTTATGGCAAGAAAAGACGATATACTTAAAAGTTTTTTAACCCACGAACTGCTTGAAACGAAGTACGAGCTAAAAAAAGATGAACTTCCAAAAACAGTAAGGGAAGCCTTAAATTCCGACATTCCCATAGTTAAAGCAATAGCTCTAATTGTGGAGGGGTTAGAAAAGTCGCCAAAAGCAACTGATAATGAATTAAGAATCAGTGTCCTTCATTTTTTAAATACTGCAATATGATTATAAAGAAAATACAAATTGAAAATTACGTTTGTTATTATGATATCAAATCTTTTGAATTATCGGAGGGTTTAAACATAATTCTTGGTGCAAATGGAGAGGGAAAAACTAATTTTTTTGAAGCTGTTGATTGGCTTTTCAATGGTATTAATCGTGATTTAGAAATGCTTGTTTCAAAAAAAAAATTAGAAGAAACAGAAGTTGGAGATAGTTTTCGAGTAAGAGTTTCAATGACTGTTGAACAATATGGGGAAAGGAGTATCATAACAAAATCTTTTTTAGTAAATAAAGAAAAAGCAAATGAGTGTTCAACTTCAAGTTTTATGATTGAAGGTATTTCTGAAAATACTTCAGGAGAAAGAACACAAGTTGATGGCCAAACCCTTTTGGATAGAATATTCCCATTTCAGATCCGGAAATATTCTATGTTCAAAGGTGAAGCGGAACTCAATATTTTTGAGAGTGACAAAGCTTTAACAAATCTTATTGAACTTTTTTCTGAAGCAAAGTACTATGATAAATACTCTGAAAAAGGAGCTTTACTTCGAGAAAAAGCTGAAAAAGCAGTTGAGGATTCTTCTAAGCTAGACAAAAAGAATGAAGTACTTTATAGAAAACTTGAAACCGAAATACTTTTTTGGGAAAAAGAGAAAACAAAATATCAAGTTCATTTAAACTCTACAGAAGAAGAGATTAGAAAGATTGAAGGAAATTTACAATTAGCAGAAAGTCACGTAAGCAACGCAGATGCTTTAGAAATACTTATTAAACGAATAAAAAATATTGAAAATCAAATTTCCACTAATCTTGAAAGGATAGATGAGAATTATACCACTTCCCTTTTTGATGAAAATTGGATTCTAGTAAATTTTGAACCTTTCCATAAAGAATTTGCAGATAAAATTGCAGCTCATAGCAAAAAAAGAAGAGAACTTCAGTCAAATTTTGACAAACAGAAAGGAATTAAAGAAGGAGTTAAAAAAGCTAAGGAAGAGTTATTAAATAATGCTGTACCTCTTCCTATTGGGGTCCCTTCAAAATCACATATGGAAGAAATGCTAAATGATGAAATTTGTAAAGTGTGTAATCGGGAAGCGAAAAAGGGATCTGAGGAATACAAGTTTATGATGAAAAGACTTAAAACCTATTTAAAAAGTCAAGTAATCGAAGATAATGAACCTGATAAGGATGAACCTTTTTTTAAGTTTGATTATACCAACAGACTTGATAATTTGAGTATTAGCCACGAAGACAACTTGAAAAATCTTAGACTTATTAGAACTAAAATAGAAGATGTTTTTGAATTTAATGACGACCGCAAAAAAGTCAATGAAGAGCTCAATGAACAACTAGAAAAAGAAAAAACCGAAAGAGACCGTATTTTAGGCAACTCAAGTATTGCAGAAGAAAAATTAATTGATGTTCTTAAAAATTATAATGCTTGGCAAAGAGACCTAAAAAATCGAAACCAAGACCATGTTGACTATACAACGAAATTAAAAAATATCGAATCTGAATTAAAGATTAAAAAAGAAGAAAAAGACAAAATTGATATTAATTCAGCTAACTCATTCTTGATAAAAACAAGAAATATATTGCGTGTTATTGAAACTATCTTCATTGACACAAAAGAGAAGAAGTTTGATGAATTCATTGAAAAACTTCAAACTAAATCAAACAACTTTTTCAAAACTATCAATATCGATGCTTTCACGGGAACCATCGTTTTCAAAAGGCAAAATAAACTTAATCGCACAATTACTGAAGTTGAATTGCAAGAAGATGGCAGAACTTTTCATAAGCCAAACCAATCATTATTAACTTCAATGCATATTGCAATTTTATTTGCTATTTCTGAATTAGCTTCCGAGATTAAACAAGAAAATTTTCCATTAATTTTTGATGCCCCAATTTCGTCATTTGACGAAAACAAAAAACCTGAATTCCTAAATTTAATTTATACAACTGGCAATCAAAAAATTCTTTTGATTAAAGATTTTGTTATAAAAAATAATATTACAAAAGAACTTCACATCAGTAAGGATTTTGATATTGTGAGAAGAGATAAGGCATTTTGGGTTAAACTTGAAAGGCCATTTGATGAGAACAATTTAAAAACAATTAACTCGCATATAATTACATTATAAAATGAATAATTTATTAGAAAAATGGAAAACCAGAATTCCAAAATATAGTGAGGCCCATAAAGACTTATTTACCTCACTTTCACAAAAGTTTGGAGCAGAGGGAGAGAAGAAAATCAACCTTGGAAAACATTTTAGTACTAACTATGAATTATATCTCTATGCTTTTTTCTTAGGGCTATACAATAATGAATGTGCCCCAATCCCTGATAGTGAAAAGAAAACGGATTTTAGCCACCATATTCAGCATTGGGAAGTAAGACAACAGTATCGACACGTAAGGACTTTGCGAATTTGCAAGAAAATATTTTCATAGCACTATTAGCCAAAACTCACATCGATTTAGTCGCTCTTGAAAAGGAGAATTGGACGAAGACGATGCAGTGAAAGCTCTTATTAAAACTATGGAATCATACACTAACGGTGGTCTTATTTTAATAAAAGAGAAGTTAGAAGAAAATCCTAACTTCTTTCTTCAATCAACCTCATTTTTGGATATGATTTTGGGAGCTAAGATAAAATCTGATAGTGTTATATAAAACAACTTGCACAACCTTCAGTCTCTGCATCGTCTAAAATGTCGAGCAAATAAGGTGATTGCATTTTGCTTTTTTTGTTTTCAGTTCGTTTAATATATTCTTCTTTAATACGTTTTATACGTTCGGGCTTTATCAAATCTGATAATGGTTCATCTTGTATCCAGGTATAGCCGTCCTTCTCGTATTCCATGGCTTGTATGAATAGTTCTGGATGTTGCTCATAGAGCCAAACCCACTCAATTTTTTGCTGATAAAAACAAAAAAAACAACCTGAGCGACTTCTTGCATAAGTGGATGATTTGCCATTAATTTCAAAATCTACTTCCTTATAGTAAGCTGGTACACCAACACCTGATTCTTCTAAAATTCTGAATACATCATCTCTTATGATAATATCTTCGTTGTCAATTAAAGGAAAATTAGGTTCCTTAGAAAGTGGATAATTGGTGTTTTTTAAAAATTTAAAAACAGCAGCATTAAATTCTTTAGCGCCTAGGTCTAATAAATGATTCAGCTTTTGTTGTTGATTGTATGTAGTAGATAATGGAGAATGAATAATTTCATTAGCACGTTCTGTTTTCGCATTCATATTTAACCCTCCATATAAACTATTGACTAATTGAATATTTGAATTTGCTAAAAATTTAGAAATGACATCTTCACTCCAAATGTTTTTTCTGTAAGGAAATATTGACTGAATATTTGGTTTTTTAGAGATATAACCTTCACGTTCTTCATCGCCTCGAATGCCAACATAGGAAATAACAGGGTCGTTGCCAACGAATTTTTCAAAGGGTTCTAGTTTTAATTTTTTGGTACACCATCTAGCGTTTGAAGATGGTAAGTAACCGCCATAGATTTTGATAAAGTGATCGAATGGATTTGATTCTACCGAGGCATTTATTTTTGTAATTTTTTTGCCTAAATAAATTTCAAGATTTTCTATGAGCTGGTATGTTTCATCTAATTCTTTTCCTGTATCAGAAGTGTAATACTCGATATCCAAATTTGGATATTTATTTTTCATGTAAATAGCTAATGCAGCACTGTCTTTGCCGCCCGAAATTCCTAATACATGTCTGACTTTAATCATCTAAAAGTTCATTTAATAAATTAATTAGAACTGCAATGTCGGTAATTTTATCATTACTTAATTGCTTTTTTACATTTTTTTCAGTTTCAATAACTTGTTTATTCTTTTTCTGTGGTATTCGAATTGTTTTATCTTTAGTATGTTGATTAAAGGTATCTATTTTTAAATTAAAGACTTTCTCTGTGTTCTCATCAAAGTCTTCTTTCGACAACGTATTTAAGCTGTCAATTTCAGCAATTAAGTTCTTTGTATTATCATACAATACTTTTTCTTGTTCGTCTGTTATCTTTTCCAATGTATTGCCAATAACGCCAAATACGAGCGAATTTAACCATGCTTTCTTATCATCTATTTGAGAATCTATACGTTGAACAAAAGATTTTTGATTTGGCATTAATAAATGTCTTCTTAAATGCTTGTAACGAAATTGAAATTTCTTTTGATAGATTTCAAAGTCTAGTCCTTCTTCAAAATATTCATCCAATAGAAACGATTCAAATCTTCCAACTAAATCATCATAGCAAGAACGAAGTTCTTTAATTGAACTTTTAATTAAGTTTGTGTATTCAGTTATCGTTGCAGGTTTTGAAAAATCTGTTTCTTTGTAGCCATAGGCGGTTGGTAATTCTTGAAATAGTAATTTTTCTGGATCTTTAGACTTGGCAATAAAATCTCTTAACATCAATGTATTAGATGTTAAACGTTGCGTTTGTTTTGCATATAATGGCAAGTCTCTATAAAAAGTTAGAAATGGTTTAACGGTTTCAATAAAGCTGGATTTAGAACCTTTTGTTTTTTGTTCTAATCCAAAGTAATCTCGGTAACAATTGAAAATATCAAGTTTAGGTCCTTGGATATCAAATGATTTTATTGAAAACCCTTCTGGTTTTTTACTTATTAAGACTAAAACTTCTTCAGTAAATGTAGCCATAAACATATCATCTTGAAATATAGCAAAATCATCACGAGTTAAAAACAAAAAAGTAGGTATCCAAAATTCTATTAATCCCTTCTTGAGTTTAAACGGCTCTTTGCTTAGTATGTCAATTAAATCTGAAATGTTTCTTCTGTTACTTTTTGCACTATGTAAAAAGTCAACACTTTCTTTCCATAAATAATTAAAGGAGTTGGTTTCGCTAACATTGTAATTTGTGCTTGAAGAGCTAGCGACAAAGCTTATATCGTTATTTTTTAACAAGGTTAAGAAGATAGTTTTTTCAGGTGGATATTTATCATATTGAAACCCTAAATCTACTTTATCCCAATTGTTAATTAATGCATTGAAATAACCATTCTTAGCAGTGTTAATAGAAGCAGAAATTTTATGTTTATTGACTAATTCATTATTGAATCGAGGCGCTTGATGATAAAATTACTTGACAAATTTTACTTAATTGTCCATTAAATTCTCTTTTAGAATTGATGTTTTTTTCTTCTCCATTAAATATCCATATTACTTCTTTTTGTTTTGTAAAATAATTATTTAAGATTTTATGGTTCAAAATGGTTTGATACCGAATGGCTATATTTCTAAATTCTTTATAAGCTACTTTGTCATCTATGTTTTGTTCCATAGCCTTATTAGCTTTTTCTATTTCAGTAAGTAAGTCTTTGATTGTTTTTGGGTTCTTGTAGTACCCAAATAGTATTGCTTGATTATTGTTTTTTGACTTCTTTATTATATCCTCTTTTTTAATTTTAGGATTAAATATTAAATTGATAAATCCATCAATTTCATTTATAGGATTTTCAACTATTGGTTCAGATGAAATTCTGTATTCAAATAGTCGAGGTGCTCCTTTTTCGAAAGTTTCTTTTTTTGCAACAATTGGTGGTAAATCATAATTTTTTTGCAACATAGTTGCGATGTCTACAATTTCCTCAATTTCATTCGCTACTTTAATTAATTCTAAATTAATATCTACATCAGTTCCTTCATATGGAACATATCTGTTATTATAATTTTGATAGCGTATTATTTTTTTAGACTCTAATTGAGCTATATATTTTTCAGGGTTACTAATGCCTAAGAAACTACTTAGGTATTCATTGATATTATATTTATTTAAATCTGCTGATTGCTTTCCTATTATGTTTAATAAACCAATTACTTTTACAATACTTAAATATGTTACAGTATCATTTTCAAAATGATTTTCTACTGATTCAATTGCTCGAAAAACAGATGACCATCCTGTGTAGTCTACGTTAAATTTTGTATTGAGTAACATCAGAAGCGAATTCATTAGATAAAGAAAAGATATTTAGTTTCTTTAATAATGAAATTGATTCGGTCAATTGCTTCTTTGAAATAATAGCTTTTTCTTCATCTGCTAATTTTTCTGATGCAAGAAATAGTAATTGCTCAATAGGTTCATTGAATGTTACTTCTTTAAAACGACCTTTTACTTTTGTCCATTCTTGTTTTTGGCTATTTTTTAGTTCTACAGCATATGCATCAAAGTTTTGATGAATAGTTGTCAATAAAATGATATTATGATCAGAGTTATTTGCAAACTCTGCCAATTGCTGTACAAAATATAATTCTTCTTCTGGTTTGTTATTTGCAGCAAATTCTAAAAACTTGCCAAACTCATCAATAGAAATAATTAATAAAGGATTCTTTTTGCCTAAAGAATGATAGCTTGTATATATTTCATTGAAAATATCATTACTGCTACTTTTATTAGCATTTAAATCAAAATATTCTGCAAATACATCTTTGATGGATTTTGCTTCACCTACTATATTTATAAAGTCTACTTTATACTCTGTTGTATCTTTTAATTTAAAATATTTCTTGTCCTTATTTAATGTTTTTTGAAGTGCTAATAAAAATGATGATTTCCCTGTACCATAAGAGCCAATAATAGAAAATGAACGATTCCCGTTGTTAAAACTAGTGAATATGTCATCTACAACTCTAATTGCATTAGGTGTAGGATAATAAATTAAATCCCTGTTCTTATCTCGTAAAATATTTACCGAAAGGTTACTCTTAGTTTTCATAGTACTTATTTAATATCTCCAATGGGTCTATACGCTTTTCAAATTGCAATTCTTTTATTCCTGCATGGTCACTATACTTAACAAACTTAAATTTTTTATTATTGGATAAACTTTCAATTTTATTAATCAAACCAGTTCTGGTTATTGCAAAAATTGATGCTAACGAGTTGTCTTCAATTTCTAAACTTCTTACATTCACAGACCGTTCAAATCTGTCATCTGATAATATTGCATATAAAAGAATTTCTTCTGGAATATCATCTCTGTCTTTATTTTCTATTACTAAATATGATTCTTGTCCTTTTTTAAATTCCGTAATCAAATCAAGCTCAGTCAGTATTCCTGAAAATGTATCTTCTTTATCTTTTGATTGCAAATCTGTTCTTAAATACATTTTTGTGAATACCCCAAAATCATCATTTAATGTATTTGTAGAGGTAAGTTTAATATTATTTAACTGACATTTTCTATTAATGAAATCAACGTAGTTTTTTTTAGAAAATTCAATCTTTTCTTTTCTTAATTCATTGAAAACCCAATTATAAGTAGTAGCCATACCTTTTTTTACGAGGTTATGATGTAAAACCCATAATGTAGCATCGTCTTCTAAAAATGGATCCCATCCTCCATCGTCAGAGAAGATTTTATGAGCTATTGGTTCTAACTCGTCTTTTTCATTGATTAAATCAAATGCTTTCATCCAGTAACGAATTGAAGAAACCATGTTTTTTCCCACCCCCAAAAAAACTACAGCATCATTGTCTGTAAATCTTCTTCCTTCTTTTATAAATTCATAGCCTTTTTTCAACCACATATGCCTACAATGGAATGTATCGTGACCTGAAAAGGTTAGTTTTGAAGGGTTTTGTGTTACATTTTCCATTTTTTAAAATTCTGTCTCCAAAATAAAGCTATAATTTGTAAATTTATCAATTTCCCCCCTTAGGCTTACTAACATTTTTTCCTTCTGAAATCCTACTACCAATTCCTTTGCCAAGTTAATTTGTAAAAATGCCAACAACAGTAAATACAACCCATTTATAGTTAAGTATAAGTTTTATCTAATCTTGCATTTCAAAACATTCAAGGTTTATTACTACACCTTCAATATACCCCTAAATCCTCTTCCAGCATAGTACGACTGAGCTCCGTTATGGTATACAAACACCTGACCAAAACGATAGTCGGCAAAAAGAGCACCTCCCAGTTGACGCATGGGAGCTGGGGTAAGTATCCAACTGGAAGTTTTGGTATCGAATGGGCCCAACTGTTGCAAAGCCCTGTATTGTGCTTCATCGAGCAATGTGATACCCATCGCTTCAGCCATATCTACCGCATTGTTTGCAGGTCGATGTTCCTTTCTTGATACCAGACCTTCATAATCGTAACAAACACTTCTTCGTTCCTTTGGACTTTCTGCTACACAATCCATAAAAATATATTCGTTGGTCTGGGAATCATACCCCACTACATCGGGTTCTCCATCCGTACGTTCCATTTCATGAAGCGACCAGCATTTTGCTGCTTGCTTATTTAGTTTTTCCTCCACCTTTGTCCAGGCAATGCCCTGATGCCGATGAGGATGCTTTTCAAATCGTTTTTTTAATACATGCATCAAGGTTTCATGTTGAGCAGGTGTCAATATTTTTTGATTCTTTTGTGCCATATCTTTTTTGCTATTTCATCCAATAGGGATGATTTGATTTTCCTTATTAAAAATGTCTATTTTCAATCCATAAAGATATAAATCTTTCCAATATTCATTTGTGCATTTTATCGATTAGGTTACCACATATTTCACTTCAGTATTATCTTCGCCGCCTTATATAGCATGATTTAGGGTATATAATGAACGATATGGCAATAAAAAAAATGATCAAGTCTGTATTGAAACGCATTCCAATAAGGTTTACCAAAAACCAGCAGTATGATTTTCAAACTAAAAAAATCATTGCCAAGGTATGCAAAGCAGATAGCCATTGTATCGACATCGGTTGCCATAAAGGAGAGATATTAGATTTATTTCTACAATATGCCCCTAAAAGGCACCCATTATGCATTTGAACCCATCCCTTCAATGTATAAGGCTTTGTTGCAAAAATACCAGGGACAGCGTTGTGTTATTTCAAATGTGGCACTGAGTAATGTGAGCGGAGAAGCAAGTTTCAACCATGTAACCTCAAACCCAGCTTATAGTGGCTTACAAAAAAGAGCATACAAAAATGCACACGAAGCCATTGAAGTCATTACAGTGCGCACCGAACCCTTAGATACTTTATTGCCTTCAAACAACCCTATTACCATGATAAAAATAGATGTGGAAGGTGGCGAATTGCTTGTCCTTGAAGGGGCACTCGCTACCATCAAACGATGCAAACCCATCATCATTTTTGAACATGGATTAGGGGCTTCCGAATTTTATGGGGCTAGCCCAGCAAAGTTGTTTCAATTGCTCACTGATTGTGGCTTACACATTGCTACTTTAAAAAATTGGCTCCACCAAAAGCCTGCCTTTACTGTACAAGAATTTGAACAACAGTTTATGCAAAAACTTAATTATTATTTTATTGCTTATCCTTCATAGCTTCATTTGAACCAGCACATTGAAAACCCAATGCTTGCAATTGTTCAAAATAATTTGGAAACGATTTCTTCACACATGATGCATCATCCAATACTACTTTAAAACCTTCCAATGCAAACATCGACAATGCCATAGCGATGCGATGATCATGAAATGTATTAAAATAAATTGTATCACCCGATGCCTTATAAGCACTATTGTCTATGCTTAATAGCCCCTTGTCAAAATGGAGGTCGATATCTACTTTTTTCAATTCACTACTTAATGACGCTATGCGATCTGATTCTTTATACTGCAAATGTTGAAGCCCCGTAAAACGAACGTCAGGATATTTAATGGCACAAGCCACAATGAGCGGAATGGCTAAATCAGGATAAGCACTAAAATCATAGGTTTGAGCGGGTTTAATCACAGCATCTTCTTTCTTTTTAATATGCAGTTGACTGTATTCAAAATACGATTCAATACCCATATCTACAGCCCATGTTTTAATATAGGCATCACCTTGTACGCTGTCTTCTTGCAAACCCGTAACGACAAATGCAACGGTATTGGACAACATGGCCATGGCATAAAAAAAGCCTAAACTACTCCAGTCGTTTTCAACAAAAAAAGTAATGGGGAAATAGGTTTGTATTGGAATAATGATTTGCTTACGTTCAAAAGTGGCATGTACCCCAAACATCTCCATCAAACGCAGGGTCATATGGATATAAGGAGCCGATACTATATCATGGGTGATATTGATGACGAGTCCCTTTGTTAGCATCGGAGCAATAAGGCATATTGCAGAAATAAACTGACTCGAAATATGACCTTCAATATTTATGGTTCCACCTTTAAGTGTACGCCCTTTGATCAGCAAAGGAGGATAATGCTCGCGTTCGGCATATTGAATATCGGCACCTATCGTGCGCAAAGCTTCTACCAATCCTGAAATAGGTCGTTGATGCATTCGCTCAGTTCCTTTAAGCAAATATTGACCTGATTCTTGACAGGCTAAAAAAGCAGTGAGAAAGCGAAAGGCCGATCCTGCATCTTCCACATCTATGGTTTGTAAGTTCGCATGGTCATCGATGAGCCATAATGATTTGAGTAAAATTTGTGTATCAGATGATTCGGATACATTGCTGATATTGGTAAAATCTCCACAAAGGGCTTGTATCAGCAAAACACGATTGCAGATACTTTTAGAGGCAGGTAAATGGATGACTCCTTGTAGATGATGGTTAAATTGGGGGTAGTAGATTATTTTTTCAGTCATTATCAATAGGTTTTTATCAATAGTTGTTCCGTCATATTTATGGCAGTTTGTACTTGTGTATCGGTCACTGCTTGTTGCCATACACCGAGTCCAACTTGCTTGAGTAAACTCATCTGTATGTTTGTATTGTTTTTTTTATCTTGTTTTATAAATGGTATTAATTCATCAAATGTAAATATACGATGTAAGCCTGGAAAAATTCGTTGTTTCATCCACAACAATTGTTCGATGTTTTGCAAGGGCAAGTCAAACATCAAATGGCTCAGCATGAGTTCGTAGATAAGTCCCAGCATCACAGCTTCACCATGTAAAAGGGCTTGCGTGCTAAGCAAGGAAGCGCTTTCAATGGCATGCCCAATAGTATGTCCCAGATTTAAGGTTTGTCTGATTTGCTGATCATGCTCGTCTTGCATAACGATACTCTTTTTAAACAAAAAAGCCTCTTTGATGGCTTCTGTTTGGCAAAAATCATCCTTATCCCAATGTTGTATTCGATTAAATTGTGATGGCCCTTGCAACAAGGCATGTTTAATCATTTCGGCAATTCCACTTCTCAATACCCTTTCAGATAAGGTGTGCAGAAATAAAGGATTTACATATACTGCTTGGGGTGTTGAAAAGTGCCAATCGCATTTTTGATACCCTCAAAGTCGATACCTGTTTTACCTCCCAAAGAGGCATCTACCATGGCGAGTAAGGTGGTGGGTATATTGATATAATGAACCCCTCTTTTATATGTTGAGGCTACAAAACCTCCGAGGTCACTCAGCATGCCACCACCTACATTGATTAGTAAAGTATGTTTGGTGGCCTGGTATTGAAACAGTTGTTGCCATACATGATGACATACATCAAGTTGTTTGTTTGACTCCCCCGATGGTATTACAATCGAATAGCTGTTAGCAAAGTATGGAATTATTTTTTTAAGGACTGGTACACAAAATCCATGGGTATTGGCATCTGACAATATAATGATTTGGTCATAGACACCTTCATGTACCCATTGTACAAGTGACGCGTTTTCGGCTTCATTATATAGCTGGGTATTCATCATAATGTGAGTATTTGATTGGCAGAAAATGCCATAGGTGGTTTATCGAACCATTGTTTTACCTGGGTCCATGTTTCCTTAAACAATTCCGAATTTCGATACAATGCTAAAAACTCAGGGGCTTGCCAAAGACTGTAAGTATAAAACACGCAATCATCATCATGGTCTTGCCACAGGGCTAAATGGGTGCATCCTTCTACATTACGAATGAGTGATTTTCGAAGTTCAAAAAGAGCTTTGAAATCTGCTACATGGGTTGCTTTAAAACTGAGCTTTACAATTCGTATCATCCAAAAAATATTTTTACATTGCTATAAAATAAGTTTCTTTCATCTGTACTTTTAAATCCAAACAGGGATGCTGCATTTCCTTTATTGATGGCAATTTCGAGATAACCTGCGGTGTTAAATAAACAAAGTTTTTCGTTGACAGGCACATCACTATACTGATTACTTATCACACTAAGCTCTTCATCGCGCATAAACAAAATCTTGAAAGGACGATTTTTCGCAATTTCTAAAAAGTAAGCCCTTGTTACATTTAAAATAATATTACCAAAATGATCAATATATAAAACCTGTACTTCTAAGGTATTGTTCGATTCAAAAGGGAAGGCAGGTCGCTTCACCACGATTTGATTCACAGACACAATTGAGGCATTGGGGCGTCCACCCTGCAAAATTAATTCAGCATTTTGAATAAACAGTTCCACCACCTGCAAATAATCGTAATGTGTGACCTCATCATTTAATAAAAACAATTGAGCGGGTTTATCATCAAATAATAAGGTGAGAAAACCATTGTCGGCACAAAAAATATGTTGCCCATTTTCAAACACATACAACAACTGATTGCCTGCGTTGGCATGTAAATCGTTGAGTACAAAATGAATGGTACCAGGTGGAAAGTGAAGATAAGCACTTTTAAAGATATAGGCGGCTTGCTGCAGATTATAAGATACAATTTGATGTGAAATATCAATGATATTCACCTGCGGCATGTGAAACAATATCTTTCCTTTTACACTAGCTACATAGTGATTTTGCAAACCAAAATCAGATGTGAGTGTGAGTAGATACATGCGACAAAAATAGCATTATTAATTAAAATAAATGCAGTAATACCAATGTGAATTAAGGAATACCTTAATTGACTTTTTTATTAATAGCTTTTAAACAATAGTTCAATCGGCATTTACCTCTGTAAGATTGATAAGATAGTGGCATATTTTATCAATCACAGGGTTTATGTGTCAAGGGTTCGTTTAACACCCGCAAATGGATAAAACCAACAGCTTATTACTTCTTTTCTATTACCTGATTCAGTAAAGTATTGCCATCATTATCGGTACAAATAAATACATATAACCCTGTGCTTAATTCGTTGATATCAAATGATTGTATACGTTCAAGATCTGTCTTGTTTTTGCGAATGGTTTTTATTTTTTTTCCATGGTAATCAACAAAAGTAAACTGCAGGGCTTTATCTGAAAGTTCTTCAGACAAGCGAACATAGAGTGTATTTTGGGTAATCGGATTCGGATATAATTCAATTTGTGCGGCCTCTTTACCTTTGATAGTGAAAACATGACTGTATTTAAATTTACCATCCTTGTCAATCATTTTGAGGCGATAGGTATAATTTTCCAAAGCATTGATCGTTTTGTCAGTATACTGATAAGTATTAGCTTCTGTATTTTGCATAGCTGCCCGAGAAGTTATCTCTTCAAAATTGCCATTGGTTTCTGAGGCTCTTTCTAATACATATTTGTCGAGGTTTTTTTCATCCGTGGTTTTCCATTGAATATTTACTTCGGTCTGATTGACTTTATACCCATCAAAGCTGAGCAAACTCACGGGCAGGGGCGAATACAGAATATTAAAAGCAGCTACACGTGTTGACCAAGGTGCAGGATTAGGCATATACATGGCTGTAGTCCAAAAGGTAAAATCGTTGGTGGGATCCACTTGCATATCGTTATAATCACCCCATCGATTATTTGTATGATTTGCAGCACCTGCAATAATGACTTGTTCGGCTTCTGTCATGGTATTTAAAGGATCAGTGGGTTTTCGACCAGTGAAACGATAGGAAGGAAATACATTTTTGCTACTCACATTATACGCCAATCCTATGCTTCCTTCTGCATTGATACCGATGGTGCCCATCCATCTGCTGTTGGTATCAGGTGCGAAGGTTGACTGTTGATAGATTGACCAGGGTCCTAAGCCATTTCTACGAAGTTCATACCAACGAATGCCCGATTGATCCAAACCAGTGGCATCTACAGAGTGACAAAGCACGATGGATTGGTGGGTATTAAAATTGCGATACCAGATTCTATTCATAATCACTTCTCGAAGTGGGTCTAAACGCTGCGTACCAGGCTGACGTATACAGTTTAAAGTTACATAGCCACATAGGTCAGTGGTAAAAGCTGCGGGCAATAGGGAAGGCAATTGGGTAAAAGTAGACAAGCCCGGTGTGATAAAATTTAAATCCATTTCCCACATTTCTAATGCGTCTATTGCACCCCCACCCCAGCCATTGTCGGTCATACGCATCACCATAGGTTTAGTACCTACAGGAGGTAAAGTAGCTCCACTGATATTGACAGGTGCAGCAGCTTGAAAACTAATAGCTGGACTAAAAGGAATGGTAAACGAAATCATGGTAGTGGTCACAGCCCCACTTAACATCGTTAAACGGTCGAAAGCATATACCCGATTATTTGATTCGTTTGAAGTGCAAATAAAGGCATTTGACCATATCCCATATTTAGGATAATCAGGAAACTCACCCGCAGTAAATTGGTAAACATACCAGGCCCCTGTAGGATTATTGGTTTGGGAAACCATCATAACCAACTTATTGCCTGAACTTGAAAATTCTGAAAGTACGTAGCGGTCAGCAAACTGATCGTACAAAGCTACAGGATCACCTAAGCCTGGAATAGACGTAATGGCATCCATATATTGGGCAGCCACAACCACATTGCCATTTTTGTCGTAAATCGTCATACGTGCGCCAGAAGAACCATTGATCATTTGAATCACGTGGTTTGAGCCTACGCAAAGCGATGGGTCGGCAGGAGAAACTCCGGTATTGCCATGACCTTGAAAATTTTGTACGATAGAACTCAATCGGGTTTTGTTTTTTACAAAATAGTCTTGTATCGCAACATCACGACCTTTGGCAAGCGAAATGGCATTCGGATGTTTTGCACGATGCTCCACATTTTGATGATCTTCGCCGATTACGCCTTCATTGTCTCTCACAACATCGTCAGTCCATGTAGGGTCTGGTTGGAAATCGATAAGAGGGGGAGTGATTTTGACCAAAATACCTTGTACTACTTCAGGTTTTACAGGTGTTTGTGCTTGCGCAAAAGAAATATTGATTGAAAATAAAATAACAAAGGATAAAAATTGTTTCATGTTTTTAAAAAATTTGGGGATAAATATATATAAAAATAATAGCTATAATCATGCCCATTTTTGATAGGGGATAAAAAGATATGCATGAACAAAAAAATAGTACTTTTACCAAACAAAAAACAAGCTCATGCAAAAGGTATATATACTCGTATTGTTCTTTTTAATAAGTCAAATGGCAAAAGCACAAGAAGAGGTATTTACACCCAAACCTTCATCCATTGTTTTTATTTTGCATATCAGTACCAATAAAATTGAAGGGTTAAAAAAACGAGGATTGCATAGCGATATCAAAGACGTTATTGCTGCTGATTATGAAATCAACTCTTCAATTATGCAAGACTTCAAAAATAATTTTACGTTTTGCAATGTCTACTTTTGTTATGACACCCAATTAAATTACATCCTTGAAAAACAATGGAATAAAGTAACTTTTTACGATTTTGAACATCTTACCCGCGACAAACGTATTGAAGTCAGTGGTATCGACAATTTTATTATTTGTGAAGTCAACTACCCACCACCAACTGAATATCCCACAATAGATGAAAAAGGCAAGGTACATGAACCTGAATATACGGTTGAGTATGCCAATGGACGCGATTATGGGGTGGTATGTTATGACCAGGATTATAAATTATTGAAAAACAAACTTCGGTTTACCAACATTGCCATGCGCAGAACAGGGAATATTTTTAAACCAGAAACGCTTCATTACCATTTTACAGGAGCGAAAAAGTTTCAAGCACGATTGGAAAAATATTACACTAAATACCGCTAATATTTTCGATATTTTATATTTCAGTTGGTATTCCTTACTTTTGTGTCCTTAAAAAAAAATACGCAATATGAAATACGATGTCATAGTAATAGGTGCAGGCCCAGGCGGGTATGTGGCAGCTATCAGAGCTTCCCAATTAGGCTTCAAAACAGCCATTATTGAAAAAGAAAGTCTTGGCGGTGTTTGCCTCAATTGGGGCTGTATACCTACCAAAGCTTTACTCAAATCTGCTCAGGTGTTTGAATATGCTAAGCATGCAGCAAACTATGGTGTAAAAATTGCAAACCCTGAAGTTGATTTTGATGGTATGATTAAGCGTAGTCGCGGTGTAGCCAACAATATGAGTAAGGGGATTCAGTTTTTGATGAAAAAAATAAAATTGATGTAATAATGGGTTATGGTACCATTGCATCAAAAGGTAATATAAATGTAACAGCCGCAGATGGAAAAGTTACCGCTTATGAATGCACCCATACCATCATCGCAACTGGTGGACGAGGTCGTACATTACCTAATATTCCTATAGATGGCAAAAAAATCATTGGCTATCGCGAAGCAATGGTATTGCCAACGCAACCTAAAAGTATGATAGTAGTGGGCAGTGGTGCTATCGGTGTGGAGTTTGCCTATTTTTACAACAGTATTGGCACACAGGTAACCATTGTCGAGTTTATGCCACGTATAGTACCTGTAGAAGATGAAGACATTTCAAAAGAACTGGAAAAAAGTTTCAAGAAACAAGGCATTAAAATAATGACCAATGCTTCTGTAGAAAAAGTTGATACCAGTGGAACAGGTGTAAAAGCAATGGTAAAAACCGCAGATGGTGAAGTAACCCTTGAAGCAGATATTCTTTTAAGTGCAGTTGGTGTGGTTTCGAATACTGAAAATATCGGTCTTGAAGCATTGGGCGTGATTATAGAAAAAGGTAAAATTGTAGTGGATGCTTATGGGCAAACCAATGTTGCAGGTGTTTACGCTATTGGAGATGTGAGTCCTGGGCAAGCATTGGCACACGTAGCAAGTAAAGAAGCCATTTTATGTGCTGAAAATATAGCCTATATGGAAAAGAAAAGTACCCATAAACCACAGCCTATCGATTATGGCAATGTACCAGGATGTACATATTGCAGTCCTGAAATTGCGAGTGTAGGTATGACTGAAAAAGCAGCCCGTGAAGCAGGTTATGAACTAAAAATTGGCAAATTTCCTTTTGTGGCAAGTGGCAAAGCTGCAGCAGCTGGCAATACTGAAGGTTTTGTAAAAGTGATCTATGATGCTAAATATGGTGAATGGTTAGGCACTCATATGATAGGAATGAATGTTACAGATATGATAGCCGAAGCCGTATTGGGTCGTACACTTGAAACTACTTACAAAGAAGTATTGAACTCAATACATCCGCATCCTACCTTAAGTGAAGCTGTAAAAGAAGCCACTGCAATGGCCTATGGTGAAGCAACAGATATTTAAGATAAGATACAATTTATTGATAAATAAGATAAACAGGTACTCAGGTAGTGCCTGTTTTTTTTTGAACCACTTATCCAATGTAACCTAATACTTCGTTCATTTATTTTCAGCTGTAATTCAATATGTGTAAGCATTTTGCCGATTTTTTCAGATTACGCTATATATGAGTCATGCAGACATGTCTTTTTCTACATGCTATACCTCAATGCAAGCCCCATATTGTGCATAAACTAATAATTATCCACAGTTTTTCCAATGATTCAAGTCAAATACAAACACATTTAAAAACACACATGATTAATGACTATATTCACGCCCAAAATAAATAAGCATAGTGCGACTGAAGTCATTAGAAATAAAAGGATTTAAAAGTTTTGCAGATAAAACTGTCATTAACTTAGATAATCAAATAACAGGTATCGTAGGACCAAACGGATGCGGCAAATCAAATATTGTGGATGCCATTCGTTGGGTGATTGGTGAACATAAAATTAAAACCTTGCGTTCAGACAACCTGGAAGATTTAATATTCAATGGGTCTAAAACCCGAAATGGAAGTGGATTAGCTGAAGTGTCACTCACCTTTGAAAATACCAAAAACCTTTTACCAACAGAGTTTAATATCGTTACCATTTCACGTAAGTTTTATAAAAACGGCGAAAGTGAATATCGTCTCAACGATGTCACCTGTCGATTAAAAGATATTACCAACTTATTTATGGATACCGGTGTCACCTCTGACAGTTACTCAATCATTGAGCTGGGTATGGTAGACGATATCATCAAAGATAAAGAAAATAGTCGCCGTAGGATGCTAGAACAAGCGGCAGGTATCTCTATTTATAAAACAAGAAAAAAAGAAGCTAAACAAAAATTAGATGCTACTGAGCAAGATTTAAATAGAATTGAAGATTTACTGTTTGAAATTTCAAATAACCTTCGAACCCTCGAAAGCCAGGCAAAAAAAGCAGAGAAATACCATAGCATCAAAAATGAATACAAAGATGTAAGTGTAGAATTTGTAAAAGCCTCCTTAGAAGATTTTAATACCACTTACCAAACATTAAACACCCAACAACAACATGAAGTAGATGCGATACTTGCCCTTGAAACCGTCATTTCAACAGAAGGTGCCGATTTAGAAGCTCAGAAACTTGCATTGACTAAACGCGAAGAAGAACTACACCTATTACAAAAAACATTTAATGAAGTAGTGGGTAAATTACGTACCCTCGAAAATGAAAAAGTCTTTCTTCCCAAAAAATTCAGCACCTCAATGAGTTAATTACCAATGTTGATCGTGCCATCAAAGAATCAAATACACAAACCGATCTTCTTCATAAAGCAACCAATGAAGCCGAAAAGAAATTGGCAACAGAAGAAGATACCTTCAAAAATTTAAACAAAAACTAGAAGAACTCCAGAGCAGACCTTGACCAAAAACGTCGTATTTACGATACCCAAAAATCAGAAGTCGATCAATTACGCAGCGTACATCAGCAATTGCAAATCAGTCAATTTGAAGCTGAAAAAAAAGTGGCCGTGGCTGAAAACAATATTAATAATTTACAACGCTCGATTCATCAACAAGAAGAAGAAAATAAAAACAGAAAACAAGAAATAGAGAAACAAGACAGTCTTAAAAATGAATTGACAACAACCGTTGATTTAAAAAAAGGCATCGCAGAAGAACTGTTGAAAAAACAACAGGAAGCCACCCAAAAATTATTGGCTTCGCAAGCCGAATTAGAAGAATTGCGTGTAAAACTATTTGAAGAAAACAGGAAACTCGATTCAAAACAAAATGAATATAACCTTTTAAAATCGCTTGTAGACAGCTTAGAAGGTTACCCTGATAGTATTAAATACTTGAGTAAAAATAAAAATTGGGAACATGGCGCACAATTGCTTTCAGAGGTATTAAATGTAAATGATCAATATCGTGTTTGTATCGAAGGCTATCTTGATAAATACCTCAATTACTATGTAGTAGACACCCCTGCTCAGGCTTATGAGGCGATAAACCTCTTAAAAGAAAATAAAAAAGGGAAGGCAGGCTTTTTTATTTTATCGGAATTGGTTTTAAAACCAATACGGAAAATACCCCTGAAAACTGCATCAGTGCCCTTGAAGTGATCACCTCTGAAGCTAAATATGCCCCTATCTATAAATACCTTTTACATAACGTATTTATATCAGAAAGTATGCAAACTCCTGGCAATGCCAATCAGGTGATATTGCAAAAAGATGGCACTGGTTTCAAAACTGGCAAACGTATACTCGGTGGCTCAGTTGGTATATTTGAAGGCAATAAAATTGGCCGTACCCAACGTCTTGAAAATCTCAACAAAGAAATACTTTCACTCACAGAAATGGCCAAATCGCTCAAACAACAAATCAGCGAGACCCAAAATCTGATTGTGGGCTTTAACCAGGAAGTAAAAGACGACCAAATCAAAAAAATAAATGAAGAACTCAATAGAGCTCAGAATACCATCATTCAGATTGAACACAAAATAGAAAACTATAGTCACCAAACTGAAGAATCGGCAAAACGAATAACATCCTTAACAGATCAACTTAACCAAACCAAAAATTCGATTGCCGATACCCAAAAATTGCATATTGAAATGAAGCAACAGATGTCGCTTGCATTTGACAATTTGCAACAAAGTCAACAAAAATTTACCAGTGCAGAAGCCGATTACAACAAATCGAACGAAGAATATAATCAACACAATATCATCATGACCCGGCAACATAGCCGAATCAATGAAATCAACAATGAACGTAAAATACGCGCTCAGCAAATTGAAGATTTGAATGTAAAAATCATAGTGTCGAACAAACAATTGTTAGAAACACAACAACAACTTGCCAGCACTGGAAACTTGCTCAAAACCATAGAAGAAAACCTGTACACGGCATTGCAAGAAAAAGAACAATTTGAAAAAAACCTCAACGAGAAAGACCAGGCCTTTTATAATTTTAGGAACGAAACGGCTGAAAAGGAAACCGCGTTGAATAAAAAAAGAAAAGAAAAAGAACAAAGTGAAGCACAACTCACCACCATCAAAGACAAATTAACCGATATGAAATTGCAGTTGGCTTCAATGAAAGAACGCTTGCATGTAGAGTTTAAAATTGACTTAGATGATGTGTTGAAGCAAGCGCGACAAGGCACTGAAAGCATCGAAGACTTAAATAGTGAAGTTGAAAAACTAAAAAAACGTATTGACAATCTTGGAGAAGTAAACCCGATGGCGGTAGAAGCTTATAAAGAAATGAAAGGGCGACATGATTTTATACAAGAACAAAAAGCTGACCTTACCGATGCGAAAGACAGTTTAATGAAAACCATTGAAGAAGTGGAGGCCACCGCAAATCAGAAATTTAAAGACACCTTTGATCGTGTCAAAGAAAACTTTAAAAATGTGTTTCATGCTCTCTTTACACAAGATGATATGTGTGATATGAAATTGGTAGACCCAGATAATTTGGCTGATACCACCATTGAAATCTATGCACAACCCAAAGGTAAAAAACCAAGTACCATCACCCAACTTTCAGGTGGCGAAAAAACACTCACATCAGCAGCCTTTTTATTTGCTATTTACTTAATTAAGCCTGCACCTTTTTGTGTGTTAGACGAAGTGGATGCACCCCTTGATGATGCCAACGTTGGAAAGTTCACCAATATGATTCGACGCTTTTCGGACAATTCACAATTTATCATTGTAACGCACAACAAACAAACCATGGCGAGTGTGGATGTAATATATGGTGTAACTATGCAGGAAGCGGGTGTGAGTAAATTGGTACCTGTTGATTTTAGAAGTCTAAATTAGAAGCCTTTAAAACACACTTTAAAACTACCTGTTAAATATACTGCTCTTATACCCAACTATAACGCAGGCAGGGTTTTAAACCCTGCCTGCGTTCATCATATACTAACCTACTTAGCCAATACCCTATTGCTAATAAAACGCTGCCAGCGTTCATTATATACTTCCCTACTAATCAAATACCCTATTGCTAGTAATACTCTGGCAGGGTTTAAAACCCTGCCAGAGTTCACTCACAATTCATCATTGTGACACATAATAAGCAAACCATTGCGAGTGTAGATGTGATATATGGTGTAACCATGCAGGAAGCGGGTGTGAGTAAATTGGTACCTGTTGATTTTAGAAGTCTAAATTAGAAGCCTTTAAAACACACTTTAAAACTACCTGTTAAATATACTGCTCTTATACCCAACTATAACGCAGGCAGGGTTTGAAACCCTGCCTGCGTTCATCATTTACTAACCTACTTAGCTAATACCCTATTGCTAATAAAACGCTGCAAGCGTTCATTATAGGCTTCCCTACTAAACCAATACCCCATTGCTAGTAAAACGCTGGCAGGGTTTAAAACCCTGCCAGCGTACACTCACAATTTATCATTGTGACGCATAATAAGCAAACCATGGCGAGTGTAGATGTGATATATGGTGTAACGATGCAGGAAGCGGGTGTGAGTAAATTGGTACCTGTTGATTTTAGAAGTCTAAATTAGAAGCCTTTAAAACACACTTTAAAACTACCTGTTAATTATACTGCTCTTATACCCAACCATAACGCAGGCAGGGTTTAAAACCCTGCCTGCGTTCATTATATACTAACCTACTTAGTCAATGCCCTATTGCTAATAAAACGCTGCCAGCGTTCATTATAGACTTCCCTACTAAACCAATAACCCATTGCTAGTAAAACGCTGGCAGGGTTTTAAACCCTGCCAGCGTTCATAATTAATTCCCTACATCGCAGCGAATGCTAAAATAAAAGAAAGAGGACCAATGATTGCACTGTAGTTTTCTTTAAAACCAACCGCTTTTTCTACGGGTTGTTTTACCCCCTAACCCTAATACCCCTAGCAAAGTACGTGTGATAATGTTTGCAGCAGTGCGACCAACCTGTCTGGTAACTGAACTACTTAAAATGGTATCTAAAGTACTCTTTTCCTCTTTCTTGCTTGCAGGCTTTTCAGCTTCTTCTTCCGCATCCTGTTGCGCAGCAACAGCGAGTTTTTGGTTCAGCATTTCATAGGCGCTCACTTCATCGATTTCTTCGTTGTATTTTCGGGCTATTTTCGATTCTGCTACAATATGTGCAATTTCACTTTCGTTCAATACATCCATACGTGAAGCAGGAGGACAAAGCAAGGTATGTACCAAAGGTGTCGGTATGCCTTTTTCATTCAATAAGGTTATCAAAGCCTCCCCAATGCCGAGCTGTGTAATGATATCCTCTGTTTTATAATATTCAGTTTCGGGAAAATTTTCTGCTACTTTTTTGATATCCTGTCTATCTTTTGCAGTAAAAGCACGCAAGGCATGTTGCACTTTCATCCCTAGCTGACCCAGTATAGATTGTGGTATATCATTTGGATTTTGGGTTATAAAAAATATGCCCACCCCTTTAGAGCGTATCAGTTTGATAATGGTTTCTAATTGTTGTAATAAGGCCGAAGTTGCATCCTGAAAAATAAGATGTGCTTCATCAAGAAACAACACTAAATTGGGTTTTTCTACATCACCCGCTTCAGGTAAAGTTGCATACAACTCAGCAAGCAATTGTAACATAAAAGTTGAAAACAACTTTGGACGATCTTGCAAATCAGCCACTCGCACAATAGAAACCATTCCCTTACCGTCGTTATTATAACGCATCAAATCGTCAATCTCAAATGATTTCTCTCCAAAAAAGACATCCGCTTTTTGTTGTTGCAATTCAATAATTTTTCGCAAAATGGTACCTGTCGATTGGGGGGAAATACTGCCATATTCAGCTTTGATTTCCTCTTTGCCTTCATTGTTTAAATATTGTAATACTTTAATCAAATCTTTCAAATCGAGCAAAGGCAATTGATGGTCGTCACAATATTTAAAAATCATCGAAACAATGCCCTCCTGGGTATCATTGAGTGTAAGTATTTTGGAAAGCAATACAGGTCCAAATTCTGAAACGGTAGCTCGCATACGCGTGCCAGGTTCCTTACTGATTGATAAGAATTCGATGGGAGAACAATCAGCTTTATATTCGATGCCAATATGTGCACAACGTTCTATAATACGGTCGTTGAGAGCACCCATCGCACCTATACCACTTAAATCGCCTTTGATGTCCATCATCATGACAGGCACTGAAGCATTGCTCAATCCTTCTGCAATCAGTTGCAAGGTCTTGGTTTTACCCGTACCGGTAGCACCCGCTATGAGGCCATGACGATTCATGGTTTTAAGGGGCAAATACACTTTGGCTTCACTCTCTGGTTTGCCATCGAGCATAGCAGCTCCCATCAGGATGGTTTCACCTTTGAATGTATAAGCCTGTTGGATGGATTCTTGAAATGACATGGTCTATTTTTTGGTGAAATTAAATATTTTATTGATTGTAAAAACTAGTTTTATTATTTTTACTCAATATATTTTTCATCCTTTTCAAACCCTACCGATTCATTATGGAAACACTTGCATTACTAACCAGCATCGAAACAAAAATAAAAAAACTTCAATTGCGTAATGAACGACTGGAAAAAGATAATGAAGAATTAAAAAAAACAGTGTTTGAATACCTACAAAAACTGGAGCTTCAAAAAAAGAATGTGGATCAAACAAAGCACGAACTAATGGCATTACAATTAAGTAAAACCACCAATATGGATACGGCACATTTAAAAAAAGAGCTCGACCACTATATCTATATGATTGATAAATGTATTGCAAGTATTCATGTTAAATAAATGACTGTCAAGAGGGTAATCGTGACTGCATTTATAAAAATGCAGTCAAATTAAAAGTGTATCTTTGGGTTTACAATTTCGAAATCCATGAAAAAATTATTTATTTATTTCAGTTTGCTGCTTATGGCAAGCAACAGCCTTGCTCAAGTGATTCTTATAGACACGGTAACGTATAACTTACCTACCGATAATATTCAACATGGATTTAAGGATTCCATTTATAATAATACCCCAAACACCATTTCCATCACATGGAATAAATCTTCTGACAATTTAGTGTCTGGAGTCACGGGTATTGGCATTGCAGATGACGGCACCGCTTTTGTTTATGACACTACATCTCATTTATTTACGATGCCATTTGGGTCAGTCGCGGGTTTATACATTTTCTTAAAAGCTGATACGAATGCTGTCATTGGCACATCCTATGTGACACTTACCACACAATTTTACGGCAGTATGGTTTTTAAGATTAATACCGTTCCTGCGGCACCTCCACCTTCTTGCATTGCTGGTTTTTTTATGTATGAAGATACGTTTGCAGCCCCGCATACCTATATCGGTATCAATACCTGTTTCGGTAATCAACTAACGTACGACTGGTCATGGGGCGACGGCACGCCTAATACTGCGGGTCCTTTTCCATCTCATACGTATAACGCTGCTGGCATTTACAATATTTGCGTAAGCATTAGTGATACCAACGGTTGTACTGATGTATACTGTAGTAATGAAAATATCAATAAAACCTTATCACCCTGGTACACTATCACTTTTGGCAACCCTAATCAAGTGGCTGACAATGCAACACCTAAAACATTTATTTACCCCAATCCTGTTCAGAACGAATTGTTTATAAAGGGAGAAAATGCAATGACTTACCATATCGAAATTTTTAGTTTAAATGGCACTAAAGTGTTTAATTCTTCATTCAATGGAAATCAGTCAGTCAATATTTCCAGCCTTGCTAAGGGGATTTATGTTGCAAAAATAACAGATACAAAAGGCGACTTTCAGCATATCAAATTACTGAAGGAATAAAATTTTTATGACTTCGTTTACTTAAAGATGAAATATACTAGCTGCTATCGCTTGTGCTTTTATCAATGCTTCCTGATTGATCTGCATTGTAAAACCTTTTGTTTGAAGAAAGGCCAGTAACTGCTCAGTAGCCAAATTACCTACTAAATCATTTTGTGCCATTGGGCAACCACCGATACCACCGATGGCACTATCAAATCGAAAACATTGACTTTGCAAAGCGGCTTCAATTTTTTCGTTAGCGGTTTCCTTTGTTGAATGAAAATGCGCCCCAAATTCAAGGTCGGGAAATGCCTCATTTAGATGCGAAAAAATAGTCTGGATATTTTCAGGATTTGAAACCCCAACGGTATCACTCATTGCAAAAATACCAATACCCAGTGCTTGTAATTGTTGCACCCATTTGATTGCGATCTCTGCATTGTAGGTTTCACCATAAGGATTGCCAAAACCCATAGAAATATAAATCACCAGCTGCTTTTTATGTTGCAGACATAATTTTTGTATATCAGCTACCCTACCCAACGACTCTGCAATACTGCTATTGGTATTGAGTTGCTGAAAGGTTTCGGAGATGGAAAAAGGAAAACCTAAATAGCTAATTTCATCATACTGCACAGCCTCTTCAGCCCCTCGTAGATTTGCAATAATCGCTAACAATTTAGTATCAGACATGCGAATGCCTTTAAGTACTTCTTTGGTATCGGCCAATTGAGGAATGGCTTTGGGAGAAACAAAAGAGCCAAAATCAAGGGTATCGAAACCCACTTCTAACAATTGATTGATATATTGAATTTTGGTTTGTGTTGGAATCATTTCAGACCAACCTTGCATAGCGTCTCGCGGACATTCTATAAGTTTTATTTGTTGCATAAGGCAAAGATAAGGAATAGATTATTGTGGAAAGCCTCCTGGACCTTGCGGAAAACAATTTATTAAAAAGGTATTTTGAAACTTACTTTTTGCACAAACCATATATGTTAATTTGATGCTTTACTCAGTATCAATTTCCTTAAATAGGCATGATTATTCATGTGTACTTTAATCAAATAAATACCATCGTTTAATAAACTTAGATCAAGCAAGTGTCCATCCTTTTTTCCGAAACCACTCTGTACAAGTCTTCCTGAAAAGTCAATGATTCGGTATTCAAAATCTTGTGCTACCCAAATAGTACATGAGCTGTTGGCTGGGTTAGGATACACGATAATGGGATCCTCTTCATCGATACTTTCAAGACCGGTACCTGCAGGATTTATATGTTGTGCATAAATATCAGCCCCTGCACGATAATCCATCCAAGTAACAATAGCACCTCCACTATTATCTGAAACCATTCTTGGGAAAAACTGATCATCTGTTGCAGTACTGACTGTTGTGCCTTCTGAGGTATATAAGGGTGTGCCGGAAGCAGTCACCCTTTGTATTTTGATATCATTATTATCATCGTCCCATGCTACTATAGCACCACCTGCCCCATCAGGTATCATTTCTAAATATTCCTGAAAACTTAGTTTACCACTGATCAATATCCCGTTGTATGCCCACTGTTTTGTACCTGCTGCGTTGACCCTCTGGGCATACACCTTATAGTCAGTATTGTTTCGATAATCTGTCCAGGCAATGATGGCCCCACCATTATTATCACTTACGATATTCGGATAAGTTTGTACTTGAAAAGCGGTGCAGATGGTATCACCATTAGGGGTCCATTGGGTGACGCCTGCACTATTGACCAATTGAGCATAAATATTCAGATCGGCCCTTTTATCTTGCCAGGTAATAAAGGCGCCCCCATTGCCGTCGGTACAAAGATGAGGAAATTGTTGATTCCCGCTTAAATTACAAATCACCTTACCGTTATTTCCCCATTGGGTGACGCCAGCAGCATTTACTCGTTGCGCATAGATGTCTGAGTTACCATACCCCTGACGATCATCCTGCCAGGTAAAGATAGCTCCACCATTTCCATCTGCAATAAGGTCGTAATTTAACTGTACATCTGGTGCATTACATATCAGCACACCAGCAGCATTCCATTGTGTGTTTCCGTTTGAATCAATGCGTTGGGCATACAAATCGTTCGTTTGATTACCTGCCTGCATTTCTTTCCATAAAATAAAGGCGCCACCATACCCATCCTCCACTAACTCAGGAAGATATTGATATTCAATTGTAGAACAAATTGCCTTGCCATTTTGTGTCCATTTTACTATTCCATTTTTATCAATACGTTGCGCATATATATCCTGGGTGCCTGGGGTTCTGCTATCGTACCAGCAAATTATAGCACCTCCTTTACCGTCAGAACAAATGACCGGATAAATTTGCATTTCAGATTGAATACAAATTGGAACACCGTTTGTGGTCCATTGCACATTGCCATTTGCTGAAATTCTTTGCGCATATATATCCGTTATATTACCCTGAATCCTGTTGTCGTACCAGGTAATGATAGCTCCACCTAGTCCATCTGTGGTCACTCTTGGATCTTGCTGATAATCGGTTGCTGTACAAATTGGATTATTGATACTCAAATCGGTCGCCCATTGGCCTTGCATAGAAGGGGCATAGAAAGTGCACAAAGCAAGAATAAAAATAAATAACTTCAGAAATTTCATCATTTTTCAAAAATAGGGTAATAATTCATAAGGGGAAAACATTTTCTCTATGAGATTTTAGTGACTAAATGAATGAATATCTGTGCAATGATATGAATGAATATTCCTAAAATAATCCCTTAGGTGATCACCATGAAAATATGCTAACAAAAATAAAAAGTGTTCCAATGATTCGCTAAACATAATTCCTTAATGCATATTTGTTCATCGGTATTGGCTACACTTACGACGATTTGTTTGTTGTTGATTTCGTTTAACATTTTTTCAGATTGTAAGTACACCCCATAAATCTGATGACCTATTTTGTTGCTATTGTTACAAATCCAGTCAAATGGAATATTGTGCGAAACAAGGTATTGCGCTATGAATTTCCCTCTTTTACCTGCCCCCCAAAGCACCAATCTTTTGGACGGATCAAAATCAATCTTTAAAAAATGATGGCATTTCAAAGTAAGTAACGCTTCTCCCTGATAATGAGCTACCTGCCTTGTGGTACGATGAGGATAATCGCGCCAGTGAAATAAAATCTCCTTACAAGCAATCGGTTTTAATTGTTGCTGATACATCCTGAAACATAAATCGTAATCTTCGGGATACATCACAGTATCGAAGGCACCAGCCCGATCAAAGTCTTCACGATGAAGCATCCAGCAAGGTGAGGGAATCACACATTCCTTATACACTTCATCAAAACAATTGCCTTCGCTAATCAGCGTATTCATCCATCGTTCATAATTCTGAAAACCTTCGCCAATACCTGTTGCACAAAAATATTTCACCTGCCCCAAAGCCAAATAGCCACTTCCATATTCTTTTAGTTGGTTAAGCATATGCTCATATTTATGCAGTTCATTGATGTCGTCAGAATCCATACGTGTAATATAATTTCCTTTTGATTGTTGGTATCCAGTTTGCAAAGCAGCAGTGACCCCTTTACCATTGTTCTTCAATACCTGTATACGTTTGTCATGCTGAGCATACGACATTAATATTTCATGACTACGATCTGTTGAATGATCATCGATTGCCATTAACTCCCAATTCGACAGGGTTTGATTTACAATAGAATCAAGACAGTCTTGCAGAAAGGCTTCCGTGTTTTTGACAGGCATGATGATACTAAGCATGTGGTAGGGTTCAGATTATTTTTAAATTATTGATTTACGATATTTAATTATTGAAAAAGTTTGTAAATCAAAATTCGGGTTAAAAATACAGAGAGATTGATGGATTGTTTGATTTCATTTTTTATACCGATTTTAAGTAGTCAACTTAATAAATGTATTTGGCATCATATGTTTAATGATTATCGTAAATAATGACCTCAACACCAGAAGGTAATATGGGCAACCATTCGATATGCAAATTACTTTCTTCCGCACGGCGTTTCATATTTTCCATGCCATTCCCCTTTTGGGGTTCATGCTGAAATCCTATGCCATTATCTTTGAGACTTATGTGCAGATGTTCATTACTTGCAAAACGAATATGTATTGCTGTACAGCCGCTATGTTTCAAAGCGTTATTAAGGCATTCTTTCAAAATCAAAAAAATGTTTAATGCTTTATAGGGTGTAAATTCAATATTATTTGTAATATTTTCATCGTAATAATAGTTGATATGCGGATAGTTTTGCATCATACGTTGTGCCCATGCTTTAAAACGGTCGGCTAATGTAGTGGCATGCAATTGTTCATTTTTTAATACCCAGATCGAATCGCTTAACTGGGTCACGATAGCCTTTGCATTCTCTTCAAGTTGTGAAATAACAGGCTCATTGTCATCAGTCCGACTTTCTTTCAGGTTACTGACATTGGCTGCGATGGCAGCTGCGTATGACCCGAGATTGTCATGGAGATCGGCGGCGATTCGCTTGCGTTCTTTTTCTTTTGCATGGTTTACGGCTTGCAGGGTGTATTCCTTTTCTTCACTGAGTGCATCTTCCATTTTTTTAACTTTGGTAAAATGATATTCTCTGTATTTCAGCCAAATAAAAATAAAAATGATTATCAATGCCACAGCAGTGCCGAAATAAAAATATTTATTTTTTATAATGATATTTTCTTGTTGGTTAATGATGTATTCCTTTTTCTGTAATTGATATTTAACTTCTATTTCTGCAATGGCATCTTCAGAATTGGTTTTATATAAGGAATCTTTTAAACCAATCACTTCATATAAAGTATTTGCATACTCATTTAATTTATTTGCTTTTTTATAATTTTCGGCTAAGACTATTTTTAAAAAAATAAGTTTAGATAAATAGTTTCCTTTTTCGGCTATCGCAATTCCTTTTTGGGCAATGGCAATCCCCTTTTCTGATTGATTGATGGAGGCATAAAAGGAAGATAGCTGTGCCATATCTGAAATCGTATAAAACAAATCCCCTATTTGCTCTCTCAGTTTTAAAGCTACTTCCAAATCATTTTCAGCAGCTTTATCTTTTCCATCAGACATAAAAATACCTGCCCGAATATTTAAACCATTCGATTCATAGAACAAATTTTCTGTGATTCTACTAAAGCGAATACCCATATTGACAAAATGCAAAGCCGAGTCGATATTATTTTGGCTATTGTAACAAGCCCCTAAATTATTGTAAATAGCCGCTGATGCAAAAAGAAGAGATGAATCCTGGGTAAAGGATATCCCTTTTCTTAGCCAGGTAATCGCTTCATTATACTTTTCTAATTCCATATTTGCCCAACCCATTAACGTATATCCTTTAAGAATGGTTGCATAGTCTTTGCTTTTTTCTGCAAGATGGAGCAATTTAAGAATTTCATGGATTGCTTCTTTAAACTGATTATTTCTGATTAAAGCAGTTGATCGAATAGCTATCAAATCAAGATTTAGTTGTTGATAATTTTGTTCTTCGGGTAATATACTCAATATACTATCTGCATATAACAATGACTCTTTGGGCTTTCCTGATTTGAATAAATAAATACAATACAAACTTGTAAATTTTAAATATTCAGGTGAATTATATTTTGATACTTTTTTACCCCATTGTAAATACTTATTTAAACTATCCGCACCAAGTGAATGATGCTGATTACCCATAGCCAGCAATGTTTGACGTAGCTCGAAATCAGTTTTCGCATCATACAATTTTACTCGAATTGATTCTATGGTTTTTGTTTGAGCAAAACCAATCACACCATTGAATACCAAAAAAAGTATCGTAAATATTTTGCAGCATGTTCCAAGCATGTAAAAAAGTAATCTTATAAAAAGTAAATATATTTATTATGATTTAGATAAAATAATTAAGTCGCTGTAAATATGAATTGATTTTTTTTAATATGATTTTATCTCCCATACTACAAATTAAGTATTGATGGCTTAGTTGAATAGATTGACTTTTGTTCTTGTTAAAGTATTGAAATATTTATTAGTCATTTTAATCAACCCTGAAAAAAATAATCAAGCCATGAAATCATTTCTAATCAGCCTATTTGCTTTACTAAGTATTACATTTTCATTACAAGCACAAAACTGGACAGGTGCGGTCAGTTCAAATTGGGATGACCCAAATAACTGGAGCCCTGCAAATGTGCCAAATGCTAATTCTGCAGTAAACATAACCAATGTTGGCAACAGTCCACAATTACAGAGTAATGTAACCATAGGCGTTATTAATGCAAACACCGGAGTTGTGTTAGATTTCAATGGATATTCCATGACAATTACAAGCAATACCGGTGGCTATAAAGTATTTAATGGCGTTACGTTTAATAATACCAATGCGGGCAGTGATATTGTATTAAACATGAATACAGGTGGGTCAGGATACTATGCCACCTTTGACGCTTGCACCATTAATGACAAAATCACTTTTAACTTGTCAGGTGATAATGCCTTTTACGAAGGTAGTACCGCAAATCAATATAATGGAGATGTAGTGTATAATGTGAGTAGTGGAATGGCTACCTTCCTTTCATACGCAGCTGCATCGCAGTATGCAGGCAATTTTAGTTTTGTGAGAACTGTTGGTGGTACAAGTATTATATTAGGTTCTGGTGCTACTATCGGTGGTAATTTTAGTTTACAAAATGTTTTAGGTGGCATCATCAGAATTGGCCATGCCAGTATCCCCACAAATGTGGGTGGCACCTGTAATATCAATGCAGTGTATCCTGCTGCTGATGAATTTGTATTACGTAGGTTTAAGAATCAAACAAATGGAGGCAGCATTTATGTTCAAAACTCTCGTGCATTTGACATACAAGACGATACTTTAAATGTAAGTTCAATGACATTTCAAGGATATGGGCCCTATGGATATGCTCTGTTTTTACATAACAAATTAATCGGGAATCTATCAATCGAAGACGATGCAAATTTTGGTTCTGGTTATAATACATCCATCAATGACAATCATATTACAGGAAACACTACCGTTACAATCAATGGCTCAAATGCATTATATGAAGCCAGTAATGCAAATGAAGCGAATTCCTTTATAGGCAACACTGTTTTTAATTTAAATAGCGGTGCACCTGCATACATCAGTCATTTAGACAAATCAATGTTTAATGGCAACCTGAGCATCCTACGAACAGTTGCAGGATATACAAGGGCTTTTAACGCAGGTGCCGACATTAATGGAAATTTCATTTTTAATAACGCTACATCTGGAGATAACGATTTAGGCAATTTAGCTAATTTAACCCTGGTGAGCGGAACGGTTAATATGAATATCAATCTTTCACCAATTGGAAATTTCAACTTGTTGCATTTTAACAATCAAACGGCAGGTGGAAAAATAAATGTTTACAATACAAGAGGGTTCAATATTCAAAACGACAGCTTGCTTGTTGACTCTTTAAATGTGATGTATTATACAGGGAGTGCCTATTCATTGTTAACAAACAATCTGATTACAGCACATGTAACCATAGCAGACAGTGCCAATTATGGCGGTGGCTATGTAACTTCTATCCAAAACAATACAATCAATGGCAATACCAAGTTTCGTAGTTCCAGCTCAAATGGTTTTTACGAAGCTCAAGGAGCTAATATGCAAAATATATTTAACGGCCATTTAATTTTTGATGTTGTTGGAGCTGCCTCTGTATTCGTTAGTCTTGATGCCAAGTCAACCATCAATGGCAACTTTACTTTCAACCGAACTACTGCTGGTTATAGTTCTTTATTTAATGCAGGGGTAGACCTTACAGGTAACTTTAGCTTCGTTAAGAATGGATCGGGAGGCACAAGTATTGGCAACTTAAACAGCAAAACCAGCATTGGTGGAACAATCAATATCAATGCAACGCAAACGACAGATGATATTTTTAATATTCATCGGGTGCAAAATTATACCAATGGTGGCAGCATCAATCTTCAATCAATCAGAGGTATGAGTATTTTACAAGATACCCTCTTATTGACTTCCCTCAATATTACAGGATATGGGGGTCAAGCATATGCTTATTTTTACGATAATTTTATTACGGGAAATGTCACTACACAAGACGACCCAGGCTATACGAATGGGTATATCACTCTTTTACAAAACAATACAATCAATGGCAATAGTGAATTCAACAACCTGGGATTCAATTCATTTATTGAAGCCAACACGGCTAATTTACCAAACACTTTTAATGGAAATGTAATTTTTAATGCGAATAATAGCGGAGGCCTTTTTGTAAGTCATGAAGCTCAATCAGTTTATAATGGCAATTTGAGCATCAACAGAAATGCAGGTGGGTATACGAGAATTTTTAATTTTGGGGGACAGGTCAATGGCAATTTCTCCTATATCAAAAATGCTGCAGGAGCAAGTGAGATAGGCAATATAGGCCTAAAAACAACGATCGGTGGCACCTTGACAATGGCAGTAACCCAAACCTTGTCAGATAATTTTAATATATTCTGGCTTCAAAACGGCACAGCAGGTGGTGACGTTAATATTCTTAATACCAAAGCAATTAATTTTCAAAAAGATTCATTTAAAGTCAATACACTTTCTATCACGAATAATGGTGGCGTGGCTTACACATATTTTTTAAATAATAAGGTTGAGGGCAACTTTAATTTTGTAGTTGACTCATCTTATGGTTTGGGTTATTTGACTTTTATAGAAAAAAACACCATCACCGGTAATACTACTTTTACAAACAATGGAAGCAATGAGATGCTCGACGGAAATGCCGCAGAATCAGGGAATACATACTTGGGCAATACAACTTATACACGTACGGGAGGTTTAATCCATATTGGGAATGGGGATACAAATTCTTACGGAGGTAATTTGATTTTCAATTCTTCATTGCCAATCAATGCCAATCAAATACAATTGACAGGTAATACAAATACAACCATCGACCAAATGAATACAGCAGACATTACGATTCAAAAATTGATCATGAATAAAAATAGCAATGCCAATGTCACCCTTCAAAAGCCTGTTAAAATACTCAATTCATGTCATTTCATTTCAGGCGATATTATATCTCAACCAGTTACTCCATTAATATTTTTAGATAATACCACCCAAAACGCAGCCAATGACAATAGCCATATTGTAGGATCTGCACTTAAAATAGGCGACGATGTTTTTAGCTTTCCACTGGGAAATGGCTCCGAACTTAATTCAATTTCAATAACAGCACCTAGCACAGTTAACGATAGCATACTGGCAAATATATTTATACAACATCCTGATACAGGTGGCTATTTCATAGCATCAAAAGATCCTACACTTATCAATATTGCTCCTTATCATTATTGGACGTTGAACAGAATCAGCGGATCAAACCCGCTTACGGTGCAATTGGGTTGGGGCACACCATGTGTTAGTGCTGGCATTACAGATTTACCCACATTAGCTGTTGCCCGCTGGAATGGGAGCAGTTGGGAAAATTTAGGCAATAGCGCTACTACCGGAAGTCCTGTAAATGGCACGGTCACCATGTCAGGCACTACTACAAATTTTGGTCCCTTTGCATTGGCAAGTACCTCCAATTTAAATCAGTGGATAACCACGATCACCGCTTCCAATACTCCGATATGTGCAGGAGACAATACGGTACTGACAGCTACAGGCGCAATCACTTATACATGGATGCCCGGTAATTTAAGTGGCAATATTGTAACGGTAAATCCTTTAGCTACTACTACTTATACAGTAACAGGCACAGGAGCGTTCGGCTGTATCACAACAGCTACTAAAACAATAGATGTGCTGGTAATCCCAACTTTAACTGCAAGCACAACAAATGATGTAATATGTACTGGGGCAAGCACCACCATTACGGTGAATGGTGCAAACACCTACTCATGGCAACCTGGATCGTTGACGGGGGCTTCTAATATAGTAAGCCCACCCGTCAACACCGTATACACTATTACTGGTACCCATGCCAACGGATGCACCAATACTGTAACCCAAATGATTACCGTAGGTGTTTGTGCCCCATGCGGAACTGATATTGTCATTTCAACTTCACCTTATTCTATACTCCTAACCGAATCGACAACCTATATCGAAACCAACGGAACGGTTATGATAGATAGCGGAGCCTATGTAAAATTTGATGCTGCACCTACTTCATATGTCTTACTAAAACCAGGGTTTATGGCTAAATATGGTTCGGTGTTTATTGCCCAAGCCTTTAATGGCTGTACAGCAGGTTCACCACAGTTGCCTCAAAATAAAATGGCCGGTTTACCTGCTGTCAACAATGAGGAAGAAGGCATCTTTATTTATCCCAATCCCACTACCGGCAAAATCACCATTGAGCATCCTGCAAGTCTGAAAGAAGCCTTTATTCTAGATCTGATGGGTAAGAAAGTAAGGCAAATCCATTTGTCATCAGAAAATAAATCCGATATCGATATCAGTGATTTACCCAATGGTGTATACATCTTTTATGCCGCAGGGTATACCAATTTTAAAATCATTAAAAACTAACAATAAAACCTTTAAAAAATAACAATCATGAGAAAATCAATCATTTTAATGTCAGGATTTATACTTGCTGCAAGTATCAGTAATGCACAATTATACTCGAGTGGCAACAACGTTATTGCCGGCACTAACGTAGGTATTGGCAACAGTTCACCCAGTACAAAATTGCATATTAAAACCGTCACTACAGGTGAGCTTCTGCGAATGGAAAATACCAACCCTCTGGGTTTTGGTAAGTTTACATTATTTAATGATGAGGCTGCTAACTATGCCACTTTTACGAAATACGGAAGCACCGTTTCAGGAGGCTATCCGGGTATCGTATCGCAATATCCTTATGCAAACATGTTAGCCTTTGGTAATAATGGAGGTGTTGCTTTGTTTACGGCTAGTGGTAATGTGGGTATCGCCATAGCAAAAGCAGGTACTACCAAGCTTAAATTTAATGTAGACTATAATACCGAAAATTTGGGTATTGGCGGTAGCAATATTCCACGTACGAATGTGCATATAAACAGTGCGGTTGCTGGTGACACGTTAAAAATTACCAATTCCACTACAGGACATACAGCTACTGATGGTTTAGATATCAGAACCACTGGATTGACAGCGGCCATTTTCAATCGTGAAAATAGTTCACTTGACTTCGGTACCAATAATATTTCAAGAGTGAAAATTTTAGCGGATGGAAAAGTATCTATCGGTTCGGTGAGCACGCCTGCCGGCTACAAATTGTATGTAGAAGAAGGTATATTGGCAGAAAAAGTTAAAGTGGCTGTGAAAACTACAGGCGAATGGTCTGACTATGTTTTTGCAAAGGATTACAAACTACTGCAATTACCCGAAGTAGAAGCTTATATCAGTACCCACAGTCATTTACCAGGTGTACCTTCTGCACAAGATGTGGTAGATAACGGTATTGATATGGCTAAAATGGATGCCAAGCTTTTAGAAAAAGTTGAAGAGCTTACAATCCACTTAATTGAAATGAATAAAAAAATGATGGAAATGAAAAGCAATATGACCGAGATGAAAAACAAAATTGAAGAATTGGAAAAACAATAATCCCCTATTACTTATGATAAAAAATGGGCCACTTAGGTGGCTCATTTTTTTTTAATAACAAATTTCTATCTATGTAAAGACAGCTTTACGCCCCCCCTATTTACATTACTCGCACCTTTCCCTAACTTTGTCGACGGCCTCTTCGCAACCCAGTCGCACAGCCTCGTTAAAATGAAAACAGGCCTTTTGCAGGTCCTTCATTTTAACGTAAATCATCCCCATCCCATAATGCGGATTACAATTATCAGGTGCAAGAATGAGGCATCTTTCATAATCACTGAGCGCCTCCTCATATTGATGTAGTCCGCTGTAAGCATCACCCCTGTTATCATACACAATTGGATCATCTGGCGATAGAAGCAGCGCTTTGTTCAAATCTGTGATCGCAAGTTCATATTGCTGTAACTTGTTGTAGATCATTCCTCTGTTGTTATACGCATCTGCATCTGTAGAATCAAGGCTTATATATCGGGTATAGTCATCGACTGCAACCGATGAATTCCCTTTTATTTCAAAACAGTATGCCCGTCTGAAATAAGCATCACTATTGGTGCTGTCACGAATGATTGCCCGAGAATAACTCAGAATCGCATTACTGAGGTCATCCACTTCTTCATACAAGTGGCCTTGTCGGAAGCAAAGCCTTGACGACTCGGGCAAACGCTGCAATCCCTCATTAACAACAACCAAGCCCTTGCTGTACTCACCAATTTGTTGGTACAGTCTGCCTAATTGCGAATAATGATATTCGTCGGTGTTGTCATACTTAATAGCCAACAGACTATTACTGATAGCTTCATCATAATCTTCAAGTTCTTCGAAAGCATCAGCTAAATCATAATAATAGTCCCCATTGCTACTGTCAAGGGCAATGGCTTTCAGGAAAATGGGAATTGCAGTTTTATAGTCTTCGAGGTTAGAATAAATATTAGCGAGATTGTTATAATATACTGCTTCGTTCGTATCCAATGTAATAGCCTGCTGATACATTGGTATTGCTTCCTTATACCTAGCCTGTGATTGAAGTATTCTTCCGTAGGTGTTATATAAAGGATCAATTGTGGAGTCAAGTCTCAATCCATTCAGTACATCCTGTAATGCTTTTGCCGTGTCATCAAGATCAACGTAGACATCTGCCCTGTTCGAATAAAATACTGCCGACATCGAATCCAATTCAATGGCTTTATTGTATTGTATAATGGCCTCTTCTTTTTTTCCCGACTTGTCAAAGATATTGCCACGCATATTTAAATAGTCGGCGTCAAAGGGATCAAGGTATATAGCTTCATCGATATGATCGAATGCAGCTTCATAATCACCGCAATAATTATGAATGAAGGAAAGGACAAATTGACTATAACTGTCACGAGGGTTGATGTGCACCGCCATCTCAGCGTCTGCAAGGGCTGCGGCGGTATCCTCCATACCCATTTTGGCAAAAGCCCTGTCAGCATAATAGTTTGCTTTATTGCCCGCCATTTGTATCGCCTTGTCAAAATAGCTGACCGACTCTTGATATTGTTTCAGAAAATAGAGCCTTGCCGCCTCTATATAATTAAGCGAATCGGAAACATAGCCTGCATTAAGATACCGCTTTATTTCAGCTTCTGCGCCTGAATAATCGTTCAGCTTAAGTTTAGAATAAATATGTCGCAGGATAATGGTGGTGTCTGCACTGTATTTATTTTTACCTAAGTAATATGAAAAATCCGCCAATGCATTTTTATAAGCTCTGCTCCTGTAATAAATCCTTCCCCTTGCGCGGTACAATTCATCAGTTCCCTGCCCATTTTCTATGCAACTGCTGTATGCCGCTATCGCTCCAGCATCATCGCCTAATGAGGCTTTAATATTTCCTTCATGCAGACAGTTTTCTGCATTTTGTGCATGACATGAGAATACAACATGCAGGCAAATGAAAAATAGAAAACAATTGAATTTCACAGTAAAAGTATTTGGCTCAAACAAATATAGTTCAGAACCTGTAACCTTAAAATATAAACTGGCATATATTATATATTGTGTGAAGAATGAAGTCATGTACAAAAAACAAGGTAAATTCAGGAAGGTACATTCAGGATGATACAATTTGAACTATGAGACCCAGTTTATTTCTGCGGATCCTTAGATTTTTCAAACAGATTTGGAAAAGCAAAACTCCTATTACCTTATGAATTGGAAGCAGATGGAGATATACTATAAAAAACTGCCATTGAGGCACCCAGAGATGCCATTGAGGCATCCGGAGACACCGTTGAGAAAACCAGAGCATACGTTGTGAAGATTTCAAATCATTCCCTATGTGCGCCAATGGCATATCCGAGCTTATCATATCCATCTCCGTGGTTTTCTTTTGACATTCTTGATGCATAAGACAATAGATAGTTGGTTCCAGACAATAGATAGTAAGTTCCATATGAGATAAAATGCTACAGACGATTTTTTGGGGTTTCGTCTCCGCGGAGTCTCCGCTTCGGGACTCCGCGGCTCACAAAACGAAAGTTCAATGATCTATTTTTTTTGCTGTCCTCTCACGGTAGGCTATGCCTTCGTAGTTCCTATTTTTTTTCAAGCCTTTGGCTTGCAGCCTGCAGCATTTCGCTAACGCAGGTCACCTTGCGTATTACAGTTTGCATACATTCCACGTAATACAATTCAATATCCCTCCATCAAACGCAATTTCGTTGCTATCAATCGTCGCTATTTGATGAGCTGGAAAAAGCTCTTCAAACTGTTTGATCACTACCCTATCCTCTTTCATTCCAAAAATGGGAACGATTACAATATCCTTCATTTGTAGATAGTTGATATAATCGCCATTGGCATGGTTAATGCTTTTATTGTCATATACATTATAAGGAATCGTAATTGCTTCAAGCCCTGCATTGTGAACCGCAATTTCAAATGCCCTGCGAAACCATTCCTTTTCTTTGCTATAGTCGTTTACAAGGACCGTATGCTCATCTAAAAACCTTATCATGCCATCTGCATGTCCGGTGAAGTCGCCGGGTTGCTCTGGTATAAAATAGAGGTGATCGATTTCCAGCAGTTCGTGAAGTTTTTTGATCAGTTGTTTGCGCTCATAGCCTGGATTATCAATAAAAACCCGATCGGTCATGATCACTTTATTTGCTGTACGTATCACATTGCCCCCATCAAGAATGATATCGGTTTTAATAGTTTCCACGCCGATTGCATTACAAATGCCATCCACATCTGAAATTGTTTTCACTTCCTTTTTACTTTGGGTTAAATAAGGAGGACGATACAAAAAACGTACATAACGATCAGCTGCGGTTTGAATCGGCATAAAATCTACAGCCCACACATCTTTGGTATCAGGAAGTAAAGTAAAATCTATTTTGCACGAATTTAAAACCTGCTCAAAGCAATTATAAAATTCAGGATACTTTTTGGTAAAGTATCCGAGAGGTAGAGGAAGTTTGTTTGAGAATCTGTGATCATTGTTGAAAATTATGAGCATTTACTTGCCAGCAAATTAAAAATTTAAAATATTAAAAGCTGGATGTATAAAAGGAAACGAGTTATTTCCTATACCATAAAACCATTCCTTTACTAACCTGTCCCGTCTTGGTGCGCCGGTAAACCTTGTCCGCTTGGGGTATATAACCGTTTATTTATTATTTCCTTGGAATTACAGTATTTTTCAATAATTCTCATCTGGTTCTCAAACGAGTTTATCGCGACATTGGCATTCGGAGTTCCCAATCTGGTGAAATATACATGAGTAACTTGTTCATCCTGAATTTGCTTTATGATGTGATCTGTATTCCATTCAAATTTTGAGAAACGCTGTAAATCTGCATCTTTAAAGGATTTTATCCATTGTCGGTGATCTGCTCTTGTAATATCTGCATCAAGTATATTAATTAACAGATCTGTGAGTGCAACCTTATTTGAAATCAGAAAGTCGCGCTGTGCGTTTATGTTGAGGCGATTGATTGCTGGATCCGGAATAGGATTTGATACTGTAAAACATGGTAACACTTTCCAAAAAAGTAATTTCGCGGACGACCATAGAAATATAACGCTGAGTTAGTTGCCATCCATGCATTTTCAGGATTAAATGTGCCAATAATAAGCGTTTTGTATTTCCAATTAGAAATAAGCCATAGTTTCCACTTTTATGAAATAGATGACCAAAGAATTTGTGCGTACAAGCCATAAGAAATTGATTTATTTTAAATATAGAATACGAATTCTAAATAATTGCAAAATATTTTTCATTTTGAGAATATATATTCCCACTAGGGTTTTCGTGCTCAAAATTGAGCCCTATTATTGCATAAAATAGAGTCTAATTAGATATCGTTAGTAGCTGAAGACTACAGAATTACATTTCAGAGCGTAAGACGCTCAGAAGAACGTGTGCTTCGTAGAACTGAAACGTGTCCAAATTTTGATATATCAAATATACTTCCTATATTTGCAAACCTAACGCCACCCCATAGTCTCAGTACTATGGATCTGCTCCTACTGGAGCTTTTTTATATGACACAAAATATTATACCACCAAAAAAGTTGTTTTCTACATTGATGGATTTAATTTTTTTATAACGGATTTAAATCTCGAACTGATGTTAGCGAAATCTGGAAAGACTATTATTGGTTAGATTTCCAAAATTATGTTCGCAATTTGTTTTCCGCACGATAATCAAGTGCTTCACAAAGTTAAATATTTTACTGCACCTCCATTAAATGCGCAAAAAAAAAAGCAGACAAAGTGCTTTGTTTTGGCGCAAATAAATTATTAAATGGCGATATGTTCGAAGTATTTAACGGCCAATTATGCAGATAAATTCATTACTTGTAATGCGACCTGCGAAGAACAGTTTAAAAGTTCCAGAAGAAAAGTGTACTGATGTTAACTTAGCATAGGCGATGGTTAATGATTGTATTGACGGCATGGTGGATGTTATTACGTTAGTGACTGCTGACAGCGATCAGGTTTCAACCATTGGGCATATTAAGTCAAAAGTTTCCGCATGTTGAAATCAAAGTGCATTTCCCTCCTGATAGTTCAAATGAAATTCAAATATTATTAATCCAGTTGTATTTCTCGAAAACCATGAAGATAAATTCAAAATTCAAAAAATGCCTGGCGGCTAGTAGAAGGACAAGGTAAAAAGTATACGCGCCTAGAAAGTTGGAAAAAAATAAATCAATTCGCACTACTATACACTAAGTTAAAGTTAATATATTATGTTCCAACCGCATGAATTAAAATTTCAGCGGCTCCAATCTTTAAGTAACCATCATCAATAATTAGTAAACCGTCCTTTTCTTGATAAATTCTTTTTGGTAACATCAATAATTTAAAAGCAAATTGATACTCATTAATCCACTTGCACTACTATGGCGGGTATTGGTATTTTCCTACTCCCGCAATAAAAAGTTAAGAACTCACCATTAAAGGAAAATCCAATACTTTTTCGTCTGAAATGTTTTGCTTCGCATTCTTTCATCATTTTAATCAACACTTGTAACCAAACAGGTTCCACAGACACTTTCGGAAGCATTTCATACCGTTCTTGTTCCTTTTTCTGGCGGCAAACCATGGCAAGAGATTAACACTTTCTCTCCCACTATTATACCAGTCCGGTGTCTCTTTAAACAGTTGCCTTTCATTTACCAATAGCTAAATAAATCAATGCAAGGCCCTGCTCAAAATTCTCTGCTTTATCCGGAATATATGTAGGATCGATTTGCGGACGCCGGTTATCGTGATATTTGACGTGAAAGCCAGCCAGCAGACATTTGCAAACGCGGAACCATCCGCAAGTAAGAGCTGTAATAATTACCAAATCTGATTCAGTATTAAAGCAGGAAAGCCATACCGGCTGCTTCTGACTTAAACCTATTTCCAGTAGTATTTCTTTTATTTCTACCATTGCATTTATTTTTAGGAAAGATCCAAGTATCACGCAAATAGCAGTTAGCTTTAATAGTATTGACATAAAAATATTCACCATTTTCCGTGACTGCAAAAAAACCGTCATAATCAGAACGCTTCAAATATTCAAAAATTCCTCTGGTCAATTTCCAACCCCCGATTTGTATATTTCTAAAAACCTTTATCAGAACTCAAAAATGAGGGTTGACAAATATTTGACTTTTTACTGTAATAACTTCAGTATAAAATGAGGTAGCATACCCCCCTTTTAACGGCGTCACTTCCCTTTGCCATCAAAGGGGCAATTGTGGAATACCGGTAATTCCAGCCTTTGCAAATGGCAATATTTTTTGAATCATATCGCATTATTTGCCAGCTAAGAAAGATTATATCCTCTCCATTCTCGTTCGATGCAAAATATTTCGCAGTACTGCTATACTTTTGTAGATGGGAAATAAAAACGATTTGTTGGATAACCCAACTTTACCATATTGATGTAAAAAACGCAAATAATAATCTCGTACTTTTAATTTCGAACTTTGCTTCTAATGTTCTAATTTTAGCGATAAAGATTTCTTTGTTTTATGCTTTTGTTAAAGAAATTATTCAAATCTTTAGCAAGTCTAAGTGTTGTTTTATTTTTATGTTCTTTGTTGAACTAATGACTTTATTTATTTTGTCAAAAATATACTCAAACTTTATCCTGCCAGTTGAATTGATACTAAATACTTGATTTCTATT
>JADJSG010000011.1 GCA_016711825.1 Bacteroidota bacterium
TGTTCCAGCTTGCATCTTCGTAACTATACTTATCGTTACCGCAACTCGCTAAAGGTAGTAGTGCCAGATTTTGTCGGCTGAGCTGGTCTATCGCTTCGTTTTTATTTCAGCAGGGTTGTTTTGGCACCCCTAACAAAACATGCATCGAGGAAAATGATTTTTTACAATCTCACCCTTATTCAAACGACTAATACTCTCTGCTTTATGCTACACTGTAAGTTTCTTTATAAATATCTTTTATAATCATCACCTCGTATGCGGAATTTATTTTGATAATAAACCATGCGACGATATGAATATCAACAGCACACATCGTTTGGCAATATACTTCTTGTTTGTATTCATATTTGTAAACCTCGATGGCTTCCTTAACCGCATTGTAGTAGCTTCTTTACCAATCAATTTTTTAATATGTACTTGGAAACAATTTATTTTTCCTTGTTGTTTGCTAAATAAGCTGGCAAAATCTTCGGCATCTTTTGGGAAATTGCAAATCGAGTGAAGCTGCCAATACTCAATACATGCAGCGATGGTTTGGCTTGAACTGTAAAAGACTTGTATGGACTTATTGGCTTTTTTGCCTTGGTACTGACTCTATGGTATTGAGACCGCCTTCAGCGGAATGGTTTTTTATGAAAGTATACTCGTCAGACTTAATGCCAGGACTTGCTTTAGAAGGTATCAGCGATACTTCATTAAATTTGTTTTTAATAATCTCTTTTTCCATTGATTAAAATAATGACATCCTCTTTTTGACGACATCGGACTGATAATTTTGATTTGTATTTTCAAAGCTTGGCTTGTCGGTAGAGATCGGTTTATCGTTGAGCAAATCAGGATTTGATTTGATCCAAAAATATTGATATTGTTGTTGATAATGGCCGGTGGCGTTACCTCTGTCTTTTCACTGACTACAGGTGCAGTAACTTTCTTTGCTGGGTTATTACTTTATCTTGCAATACAATATTGCCTCCTTTGATCCCTCTAAGGCATAACAATTAAAAATATCGTTGGTGCCTGGTCAACAAAAACTTACCATCGGTACTCACTTGCATGTTTTCGATTTCGGCCTCAAATCCCTTTTCTTGCTTTAATTGCAAGAGTTTATAACTTCGCAATTTTCCAAATAGTAATCATTGATTTGTCGAATGATTATCGCCACCAAAAGGTAATTGCCATCAGGGCTGAAGGTCATGCTTTTGCAGCTCTGGCAATTCAAGTTCACAGGTAATTTACAACCCAAAACCACTGATTTGCATAAAGCAAGTTTGGTGATCGTCGTTGAGGGTATACAATTTATGTTTGGCATTATATAGGCCGTGGAGGTCCAAAACTTCCTGAACTTAATTTTTTAAACTAAAGGATTTGAAATTAAATCTTTCCTGAATATCCTTGAAGATTTTTTATCGAATATTGTTTTTCATTTTACCAGCAATGATAATCCATTTTCGAAGACTGAATATTACCGCTAAAACGCGATAGTAGCGGCCTTACTGATTTTACCGGCTTGCAAAGTGTACATCCATGTATGTTCATCATCTGGAAAGTATAAACAGTTTTAGCTGCATTATAAATGATGTATTGCGGTATTTCATCTAAATCGGTCAGAAATTGCGTTTCGTCAAAGGCGTATGGAGATGGGCGGGTATAGAGCTTTTAAAGAGCGGTCGGTAAAGGCCACCCACAAATACATTACCCCGATCGCCAATACCAATATGCTGTGGAAATCTCTAGTATTGCCTCGTCGCAATTTCACCTGCAAGTTCGACAAACCGCTTTTAATGCGTTTCAGTATTTGTATACCTACTCCAAAGCGTTTGTTGCCTCCAATGCATAAGTACGACGGGTGATTCACAAAACGAGATGCAATTGAAATTTTCAATGGTATGACGCAGTTCAATGGAAAAGGACTGTGCTGCTCGAAGTAATGGCTGCAGATAATGCCATTGAGGGTTAAAAAAGCAATTGTTTGTTTTCATTTAATCTTCATTTGATCTTCTGATGATGCTTGAGTTATCAACTTTAGCCTCGCTATTTACCCGCAATATAATTGGAATAATTTCAAGGTCATTTTTCACTTCTTGTGTACTAAAGCTCATTTTATTTGGCATATATTGTATGGAGTTGGGAGCTAAGTCAATGTTGATTAAATTCGTAACTCAATAGATTAAACATCAAGTACTAAGGTCATTTTCATCTTTTCTTTTGCTGATTATTTTAGATAAATGATTAATCTTATTTTGAATATAACACTACAAACCAACTGGTACCTTCTTCGTCCAATACTAAAGGCGGTTTCGGCTGAGGGAATTATAATTTCGGCATTGGTGATCGAAACTAAGGGCGTTTCTTGCAAACGCGAAAGTTGAATTTGGAAATTGTTCATTTCGAGGGAAAATGAATTGTGGCTTTGCGATTTTCATCAATACTCAAAACACAAATATATTGATCGGGTTTTGAGTTCTTAACAAGGAGTTGAAAGAGTTGATCGATACCCCAGGTTTTTGTTACAGTTTGATAGTAGTTCTTTTTGGTATTAAAGGTAACAGGAACTGTATTAAATTTGAGTGTTGCTGCGTCTGCCAGTGTTTTAAATTCGAAGTCGCCATTGAGGAGTGTTTTATTGTCTTTATTTTTTGTTTCTTTCAAAAAAAGCTGATATCCATATTTGCAGTATTTTCCATAATCGCTATATTTAATCCAGCCAAAACCATTGTCGCCCCATTTTTCGCCCCAGCTATTCAGTACTTCAAAAGCTTGTTTGCCATCATCATAACCAATCGACACATGGCATGCCCACCTGCAAAAAGGGTGAGACCCTTTGTAGGATCCCATACTGCGATTGTCTTTTTTTTAGGTCTAGGAAATTGTATTTGATTTCGACACCTATTACTACTGGTTTGCCTTTCAGCAAGGCTTTGTTTGGTTTTTTGTATTTTTAGTGACGCTTCATCTATGGTTTGAAACAGACTAAGATAATCTTTGATGGTATTTTGTTGTGCACTTTGCATTAAAGAGGCATCAGGTTGTTTGGCACAGGTATTTACATTAAACTCTTTGTGATAGCAAGTTCCCTTGATTTAACACATCGAGCAGTAATGGAAACGTGTACCCCCCATCACAAATGATGTCACTTTTTTTACCTGATTATAGTAAACATAGCCGACAATGCGTGGTCGGTAATGACTTTTTTGTCGGTGATATTATTCATTTTGGCTTGTTGCAAAGTCAGTGCTCCGCAACATGAACTCCACCCAACGCAACTACCAATACTGCCTTGATCGCCAGGAATGGGACACCACTTTTTCAGACTTACGACAAGCGGCAATTCAGAGCTTTTGCTACCCGCAAACTTATTTTGCGTAGGAAGTTGATTATGCTCTGCATCATCAAACTGTAACCCAAGTGGAAATGCTGGTGGAGGGCGGTTTGTGCCATCAGAAACAATGGACAAACAATTAGGAAGAAAATAAAATAGCGATTTACAAGGATGAAAATACAACTTTTTTGGTTGTGAGGAAATATTTAGGATGAAAAATGTTTTGGGTTGTAGATTGATTAAGTGATAAGAACAAGAAGCTAAATGGAGCGTATATTTTGTGGGAGTTAGCTGAAGTCTACAGATTGGAGTTTTAGTGTATGTATCACTGCTCCAATATCGATTTGCAGTTGACAATGCAGGATGGAATCAAATCTTTATTTACAATAAAATAATGTAACAACTGATTCAAACTAAGCTAAGCATTCAATTTCGTTTATATAGAGGTTAGTAGGATTGCTATTTTTTAATCGCTACCATACACTAAGATTTAATCCTTTGCGTTCTTGATTTCATTCATAGTACAAGGTATAAATCTTTTATCAAGCCCGTTTTTGAACTCATTAAATAAAGGTCAATTATTTACCAGGCATTCGCGTTTTTGGCGTTGATTTTTTCTACTAAATAATCCAATCCTGTAATTTCGCTAACGGTAAGCAATGCCGTGATAGATACCCTAAAATACCATGCATGTTGATATTTTGTCCAGTAAGAAATAAGTTAGAATCTTAGTACGTGTAGCATAAGTCGTATTGGCTAGATCATTTACATTTTTTGCAAACCATACATCGACCCATTGGGTATGTTGAGATAATCACGATACGACAAAGGCGTACAAACATCCATTTCGCTCACCGCATCTGTTAAGCCCATAAGGATGGTTTCTACTTCCTGTATAATCGCTTTGCCTATTTCGTTTTTAACAACACATAATCATTGCCTCTTGTTGCTTTGTTGAGGTTGTACGTTGGGTATGTTGCCAGGCGCCAAAGCGTTCGGCCGACATGTAAACCAGTATTGACAGGCCTCGGGCATAGGTTTGATCTTGTGTATCCGGTAAAAAAATATAGCGTATGAATTCGGAGTTTCTTGATTATTTGCATCTAAATCTAACCATACATCGGGCTTTTATGATAATAGATATTGTTGTTTTGGTAAAGTATTTTCTTGGGTTGCAAGGTAATATTGACCATCAATGCCGAAGCGGTATTGGGGTGAAAGAATGCGTTTTCTGGTAATAGGCTTTATCACTTTTGTATCTAATAATGAATAAGTAAGCCCGGGATGCAGGTTTGAAATCAAGACATCAGCCTTAAATTGTTGTTGCTGTGAGGTAGTCACAGATGCTATCACACCATTGGTTTCTTGAATCTGTATCACTTCCTGGTTTCTCAACACTTGTCCACCATGTTGTTGAATAATTTCTTGCAAACTCTTGGCAATTTGAATACTCCCTTTTGTACACTTCCAACTACTTTCAATATACGAGTTTTCTTGATAAGGGCATGTATATAAAAGGGGTTGTTTCATAATGACTTGCATACAACAAATTATTTCCGGTCAAAATTTGTTTGAGCAGTTCATCAGAGATCAACTCTGTCTATTTTTTTCTTTAAACCAAAATGGGCCACTTTCATTTTTTCGGTAACAGACCCGACACGCATATTTATATAAAGGAAAAAGTGAACAAACGGTTTTAATTTCTCTTATGTATTTTGCCAGATTTTCTTGTTGATGGGGAAATTCGATAGCAGTGGTTTCTATAAAATTTTCTTACCTTGCGCCATTGAGTAGGTTTTATGGTTGATGATTATCTTATCAAAGTACTGCTCATCTAACTTTTTAAAGAAATTTTATCTACAATATCAAGATAATTAAATATTTTATAAAGGGTTTGTCCTTTTTGCAAACTCCCAATATAATGCACCGCCGATTCAAACAATTGCCCCTCTATGCCAAACGATTGCAGGCTACCACCTATTTGCTTGTTTTTCTCTAATACAGTTACCTGATAACCTTCTTTGGCTAACAATGCCCCACAAAGTAAGCCCCCAAGGCCAGCACCCACTATCACGATATTTCGATGTTGCATCAAATTAACAGCCCTCATTTTTCAAGTGTTAAAAGTAATAGAAATAAGGTGTAAATTAAATTAAAGCCTTTTTTTGATTTTAATAAAAATCATTTTATCTTTATGTTAGTTCTTAGAAAATATTTATTTCATCATTTAAAACATATAAACAATGAACGTACAAATTGCACACTCAGCGCTTTGAGGCTGACAAAAATTGATTTTGCATGTAAATGAAAAGGTAGAAAATTAAAAACGTATCACGACAATATAGTAGATGTAGAGGTTTACTTGAAAGTAGATAATGTTGTTCATCAAATAAAAGATAAAATTGCAGAAATAAAGCTGCATGTTCCCAAACACACTTTTTTGTAAAACATGAATCAAAGCATTTTGAAGAGTCGTTTGACTTAGCTTTAAAATCATTGATTGACCAAATAAAAAGCTATAAAGACAAGAAAATGTCCGCATAATATCAAAAGATCCCGACTTAGGTCGGGATTTTTTTATCCTAGATTACAGAATTATGTAGTTATTTTACATCCATGGTTTGCTTTCCACATTGCAAAATAAATATTGGCTTGCATATACATGCAAAAAGAAAAGATGGATTTCATGATATTGAATCTGTTTTTTACCCTTTGCCATTGTATGATGCCCTTGAAATTGTAGTGGCTGACGAAATGCATTTTCGCAGGAAGGCATTGCGATACTATGCAACGGATCAAAACATCGTTTTAAAAGCATATCAGCTATTAAAAAATGACTACCCTAATCTCCCCTTGATTCGTATCGCTTTATTGAAAAATATTCCTACCGGGTGCAGGTTTAGGTGGCGGATCGGCCGATGGTGCTGAGATGCTTACCTTGTTAAATCGGCATTTCAACTTACAACTCAATATATCAAAATTGACTGCATATGCTGCGCAATTAGGGAGCGACTGTCCATTTTTCATTCTAAACAAACCAGCTTATGTTACGGGTAGGGTTGAAAACCTGGAGCCCATTTCGCCTCGATTTAAGTCAATATCATTTTGTGATTGTGGAAACCACTTATACATATAGCCACTGCTTGGGCATTTGCACAAATAAAACCCAATCAACGGGAAGCTGACTTGTGTGATCGTATTATGGCCCCGATACATACCTGGCAATCGTATATTACAAACGATTTTGAAATCCCTATTTTTAATCATTATCCCGAAATCATGCAGATTAAAAAAAACCTATACCAATTAGGTGCTGTTTATAGCCAAATGAGTGGGAGTGGAAGTGCAGTATATGGCATCTTTGAAACAAAACCTTCGATCGATTTGCTAAAACAAACATTTAAGGATGCCAAAGTGATTCTTTGTGCATCAAAATAACATCTGCTCCACTATCTAGTCAATCGACTTCCCCTTTTCTACTATCTACTATTGGCTATTGTCTTTCTACTTTCTACTTTCTACTATTTACTATTTACTATTTACTATTTACAATTGGCTTCTGGCTATTATCTTTCTCCTTTCTACTTTCTACTTTCTACTTTCTACTTTCTACTTATAACTCTGCTGAAAATAAATCACGTATAAATATTACATTGTAAGATCCCCCAAAAATTGTATGTATTAAAAGTAGACAAAAATGTTTAATTTTAAAATGTAAAGAATATGAAGAAGAGTAAATTTAGTGCCACTCAAGTGGCTGCTATTCTCAAAGAATTTGATAATGGCAAATCCGTAGAAGATATTTCTCGGGAACACAATGTTAGTCGAGCGACGTTTTACAAATGGCGGCAAAGGTATGGGGGTATGGAAGCAAGTGAGCTTAAGCGAGTTAAGGAATTGGAAGAGGAAAATGCTCGTTTAAAGCGCATGTATGCCAATTTGGCGATGGAACTAGATGTTGCAAAATACATTATTGAAAAAAGTTTTAAAGCCTTGCATGAAGCAAGATATACTAGTGGATATTAAGCGGAAACGACCGAAAGACATCAGCAAGGCGTGTCGACTTTTGAAGATGAATAGAAGTTCTCTAACTTACCAGTCCGTCAAGGATGATAAGTATTTGGAAGAACAATTGCTACAATTAGGGGAAAGATCATCCTCGCGAGGGTTTTTGAAGTGTTATTTTAGGTTACGAAATCAGGGAGATAAAACGAATCATAAGCGTATGCATAGAGTATATAGAAATTTGGGGTTATCGTTACGTAGAAAGGCTAAGAAGCGCCTACCTCAACGAGTAAAGGAGGCTCTGGAGTGCTCGTCCCATTTTACACATACTTGGAGTATTGATTTTATGAGTGATGCCTTATCAACGGGAAGTAAGTTTAGATCGTTTAATGTAATTGATGATTTCAATCGTGAAATTTTATTTATTGAAGTTGATTATTCACTTAAATCTAGCAGAGTAATTTGGGTACTACGTCATTTAATCCATAAACACGGCAAACCGGCGAAAATCCGGATGGATAATGGGCCTGAATTTATTGCGAAAATAGCGGGAGAATTTAGCGAGATGTTTGGAATCGAGTTCAAATATATAGAGCCAGGGAAAACCAACTCAAAATGCCTTCATTGAACGATTTAATAAGAGTTACAGAGAAGGGGTCCTAGATTCATATTTATTTGATAGAATAGAAGAAGTAAGAGAAGTGACAGAAGAATGGGTATTTGATTATAACCATTTAAGGCCACACGATGCCCTTAAAGGAATGCCTCCAGTGGCCTATCGAGAAAAATGAAAAAAATGAAATGTCCTTTATGGGCTCCGTTCCGCTTCGGCTACGCCTTCGCTCCACTACGCCCATAAGGGACTACAAGAAACTAGTATTAATGAATAATAAATTCTACTTTTGAATCGTACTAAAAAAGGGGAGCCTTCAACATCATAAGTATTAAAATTGGTACTCCCCTTTTCGTATTGTAATTTTGCAAAAAATATCATTCTAAATGAAAAAAATAAACATCGTGTTGTTGTTGGTCATTGCAGGTACTTTAGCTGCCATTATCAGTATGGTGGGCGATTTTAGCAGTTATCAAACCTTTGCCTCTGCCGAAGAAAAACCAGGTAAAGAATTTCAGATCATTGCCAAATTGGATACAATAAGTAATCCTATGCATTATGACCCTATCAAAGACCCCAATCACTTTACTTTTTATGCCAAAGATGAATCGATTGATCAAAAAAGTGGTCTTTAATGGTACCAAACCATAAGATTTTGAACGAAGTGAAAAACTTACTATGACGGGTAAAATGGAAAATGGGGAGTTTAGATGTAATAAAATTTTGATGAAATGTCCTTCAAAATACAATAATGACGAAATCGTGGTAGGCAACCCCAGTTAGCAGACTATTGATCTATTTCATGCCCTTTAGCCTGTTGAAAAGCAATCAGAATAACACTACTTAATGTACTTCTTAAACTTATAACTATATTGGAGACTCAATTTCTTAATGAACACTTATTACCTGGACAAATCGGTCAATTTTTTGTCGTTTTATCTTTTGTAGCCTCTTTACTTTCCTTTGTTGCCTATCTCATGGCTTCGCAAAGCAAACTGATTGTCAATGAACTCAGCTGGAAAAAATTGCTACTGCTTCATTTTACACCCATATCATCAGTGTATTTTCTGTTTTTAGTATTTTATTTTATATTATTTTCAATCATTATTTTGAATATTTTTATGCCTGGTCTCATTCAAGCAAAGCATTACCCTTCAAATATTTATTGTCTTGTTTTTGGGAAGGACAAGAAGGAAGTTTTTTACTTTGGACCATTTGGAACTGCCTTTTGTCTGTATTTATTCTACATCAAAAAGCAAATGGGTTGCCCCTGTAATGACGATTATCGCTTTTTCACAGGTGTTCTTAGCGAGTACATTATTGGGTATTCATTGGGGTGATTTAAAAATTGGCACTACCCCATTTATGTTGTTGAGAGACCAAATGGCGGGTGCACCTATATTTCAACAAGCCAACTATTTAAGTTTGATACAAGATGGCAATGGTTTAAATCCTTTACTTCAAAATTACTGGATGGTTATACACCCTCCCATTTTATTTTTAGGATTTGCCTCTACCCTTATCCCTTTTGCCTACTCGGTGGCTGCCTTGTGGAAACGCAACTATGATGAGCTCATTCGTCCTTTATTGCAATGGGCGGTATTTTCATGTATGATACTGATCACAGGCATCATGATGGGTGGAGCATGGGCTTATGAAAGTTTAAACTTTGGTGGTTATTGGGCCTGGGACCCGGTTGAAAATGCATCGCTTGTACCCTGGATAGTGATGCTGGCCGGCTTACACACCACCATGATTTATAAGTCAACGGGGTATTCATTAAAATCAACTTTCATCTTTTTTATCTTTTCATTTATTTTAATCTTGTATTCTACCTTCTTAACCCGCACAGGCATATTGGGCGATACTTCTGTACATGCATTTACTGGTGAAGGCAGTTCTTTATTTTATCATTTACTTATTTACATGTTTTTGTTTTTAGGGACAGCCTTGTTTCTTTTTTTCAAAAACTACCAAAGTATTCCAGATTCAAAAAAGAAGAGGAAGCGCTTTCTTCTCGCGAATTTTGGATGTTTATAGGTGCTGGTAATGATGATTTCAGTAATACAAATTACCTATACCACTTCCATGCCTGTATGGAACAAAATGTTTGGCACCAAGCTCACCGTAACAGATCCTGTAACGCATTATAATAAAATTCAAATATGGATTACTTTGTTGATTTTGCTGGGCACCTCCATGGTATATTATTTGAAGTTTAAACAGTCAGCAATAAAAGAGGTATTGAAAAAGCTTTTCCTACCACTTATACTCTCTCTTTTACTTACCGGGCTTATTTGCTATCTTCAGGATTTAAGATCGGTACCTATTATCTTGTTGATGTTTGCAGCAGTATTGAGCGCCGTTGCCAATTTATTTTATATCATACAAACGATTAAATTTAAAGTAATCAAATGGGGAGGTACAGTAGCTCATATTGGCTTTGGTCTGATGATTGTGGGCATTATCTTATCATCTTACAACAAACAAGTGATTTCTGTCAATCGATTAGGGGTGGAATTAAATCTTGGGAAAGAAACAAAAGAAGAAAACATGAAGGAAAGCAGGGAAAACGTGATGCTTTTCAGAGATATTCCTATTTCCATGGCAGGCTATACGGTTACTTATAAAGGAGATACCGTATCAGGACCCAACCATTATTATAAAATACAATATCAGGTTCGTCAAAACGATACCGGTCGTATTCAGGAAGAATTTATATTGCTTCCCAATGCGCAGATTAACCCTAAAATGGGCTTAGTCGCTAGTCCAGATACACGTCATTACTTAACGCATGATGTGTTTACCTATATCACTTCAACTATTGATAAATCAAAAATAACGGATACAACAGCCTATGATACAAAACTGTCAAAACAGGAGATACCATTTATTTTGCCAATGGTTTTATGATTTTTAATGGGTTTGAAACAAAAACACATCATAAAACTACCTGGCACAAGCAGGCGATGTGGCAGTTTCGGCTAAACTAAAAGTGTATGCAATGAATAGAGATACTTTTAGTGCACACCCTACCTACTATATTAGAAATCAACAAGAAAACAAAATAGAAGACACTTTGCAAGCGATGAACCTCTACGTTCAGCTTGCACAAATAATACCAGACGAGAATGCGGTAAAAATTGCCTTTAAACAACCCAATTCAATGAATGATTATGTGATCATGAAAGCTATCCTTTTTCCTTATATCAACGTCTTATGGATTGGAACGATCATTATGATAATTGGATTTGGAATAAGTTTGTATAAAAGAATAACGGCAAAATGATTTTGAAATTAAAAAATTAAACTATATTTACCTTCTAAATTATTGAATTTATCGTACCCTCTGTGTAAATTCATTTAAAACAATTGAAAACAAGAAAATAAAAATTCTATGAATAAAAAAATAATTATAACAGCATTATCAACTTTGTTATTATTTATTGCGATTTCTTTTAATGCCTGCAAAACTGACAAATGTAAGCAGGTAAACTGTGCTTATTCTGGCACATGCAAAGAGGGTGTTTGTTTATGTCAGGTAGGTTATGAAGGCCAGCATTGCGAAACAGTGACTAGAGACAAATTCAAAGGTATTTACAATATTAATGAAGATGGTACAATTAGCGGTGTTGCACAATACTCAGTAAGTATTGAAAACGGTCCAAAAATTAATGAAGTGGTGATTAAAAACTTACAAAATACCTTAAAAGACTACCCAGTTACAGCAGTTACTTATTTAGACACTTTAACGATACCAAATCAAATGTTACCTGATAGCACAATCGTGGAAGGTTGGGGTTATGTAGTGGATACCAACCCTTTACAACAACATTATTACCAACATGCGATACTAACTGTTTATTACAAGGTAACTAACAAATTAGGCATCGTAAACGAATACGGTAGCAATGGTTCTCAGCCTTCTATTTGGAGCAAAGGACTTTAATATTTAGCACTTCATTTAATGCTTTTCCTTACATTTCACTTTCAAAAATGAATGTAAAACGAATATTGTATATGATCTTTCATTGAGTATGATATTTCTACAACACATTTCATCTAAGCACATAACAAATAGACTCTCTTTAATGTGTCGTTGGTATTAATTGTAAAGTATGAAGTCATATACAAATATACTTTAGTCTACATAATGATAGTATTTGTGACAAGGTGTACAAGACGTAAAAATACTTCTATTCGTTAAAAAAAAACCTTTATCACTTATTGCAAATCAGCACAGCTTTATCTCCATTACTGAGTGTGGTTACAAATAAATAATCGGAACCGCCTTCTGCAATATCCCATTTTTTTCTAAGTTCAGCTACACTTGCAGGAAAATTCCGTATGGTGATATGAGCCTTTTTTATACCAGGTTTTGCTTGATTGTCAAACCATTTTTTAGCTAATTCTTTCTTAGAAGGCTTTACAATCGCATTGATTTTAAATACCCTACCCGGAAAATCACTAACTAAATTTTGAGATGTATATAAATGAGAATGAACATGTAGTTTGTATACAGGATACTGATATTGTATGGCATGAAAGCCCCTGCTTTCAAGATACTAACATCAGGTTCGTACAAATAATTGAGTGGTAAACTAAAAGTAGAAGTTTGCTTTTTTTCGTCAGCAGCATAAAACGAAAACTTTTTATCTGTATCCAACATCACCGCATGTACCTGAAAATCGCCCTCGTATTGATTTTGCAAAACAAAAAGGAGTTCTTTACATTCATTGTTTGAAGAGACGACATAGACATCTTTTACATGTTTCAAACTTTTACATGCTAAGCTAATATCTAACAAGGGTGATGTTTTGATTAGTAGGTTATTGGAAATACGAAACATCGCTGGCAATAATGATATTACATCCGGCTCACAATCCTGCAAACGAAATACTTTATTTCCATGTTCATTTCTTCTTGAAGGGTCAATATATATCAAGTCAGCTTTTTCAGTATATAAGTCTAAAAAATCAGCAGCACGAATCCCTTTCGCTATATACAGCGATTGCCTATCTGACAATAAGGCTAAATTATGAGATGTAATCTCAGCAAGACTTTCATTGGCTTCAATTATAATCCCTTTTTGAAAGTGTTTACTAAAATAAAGACTATCGACACCCATTCCTGCTGTTAAGTCAATAAAGGTATTTCCAGTAAACAATGTACTTTTAAAAGAGGCTGTTTTTTCAGATGAACATTGTTCTAATGACAATTGAGGCGGATAATACACTTGTTTCTCCTTGTAAAAAGAAGGGAGTTTATGGGCTATTTTTTGCCTATGTGCTATTTGTTGAAATAATGCTTTTTGCTGTGTGTTGGGTTTTAATTGCAACGACAGAGCTGCAATATCTTCATGCTGGTATTTAAGAAAAAACTGATAGGACTCCTCATCCATGGTATAGGCTGCGTGAACACTTACTTTTTCAATGGGTAAAGACATCATGGCAAGTTAATGTCAATTAAACAAAAAATGAAATCTAATACTACAGAAGCTTGAAAATCGTCTATTTATATACTTTGTAAAGCAAAAAGTAACAGTCATTTATACATAACTCACTTCTACCCTATAGATCATTTCATCCTCATCAATGGTCAAAATCGTAATGGACTTGGTAGACTCATCTAAAGTTGTATAATAAATGACAATTTTATTTTCAAACGTAGTTACATTCGAGATTTTAAATAGATAATTCGGAAACCGGTCTCTAACCAAACTCCAATAGTTATGTAGCAATTTTTTGTCGGTCAGGGTGCCTTTGCTATCAGGAAACAATCGCAATGCCATACTAGAAACCAATACCACATCATCTCTATATTGAGACAAATACTCATCTATACTTTTATGATTCCATAAATCCACCCATCTTTGTGCTATCGCATTGGCTTTTTCTTGAGATATCATAATGTAGTTGTTTTATTTTAATTCAAAACTTCCTTGGCTGCTACCAAAGGCATTTCTGGTACTAATTTGATTTGATCATACCCACCCAGCACATTTCGGATATTATGAAATCCCTGTTTTTTCATAATAGAAGCCGCAATGACTGAACGATAACCGCCTGCACAATGAATATACACATTGTCATTGTCTTCAATATTACTCAACACCGCTACATCATTCATGGTTTGTAAAGGAATATTAACAGCTGTTTGCACATGACCGCTTTCAAATTCAAGCTCTTTTCTTACATCCAAAATCACTAAGCGGGTATCATAATTCATATCCATCTTCAATTCATCGGGTTCCACATCAATGATTAAATCAATTTTTTCACCAGCATCTACCCATGCTTGATAGCTACCTGCTAAATAACCTATAATCTGGTCGAAACCTACACGCGTTAATCGGGTAATGGTTTCTTCCTCTTTACCGATATCAGTAATTAATACCAACTTATGATGAAATGGCAATAACACACCTGCCCATTCTGCAAAGCGTCCTTCAAGTCCTATACTGATAGCATTGGGTATAAATCCTTGGGTGAATTCAGTTGCATTTCGGGTGTCTAAAATAATGGCGTCATCTTCTATTTCTTTTTTAAATGCTTCGATACTCAGTGCTGTCAATCCTTTATTCATGATATTATCTATATTTTCGTATCCGTTCTTATTGAGTGCTGCATTCACGGGAAAGTATACTGGCGGTGTGCTCAACCCCTCTGTGACTGCTGTTATAAATGCTTCTTTCGTTTGTGGTTGTAATGCATAGTTAGTAGCTATTTCCTCCCCTATAGTACTAAAAGTATTAGGTCCTAAATTTTTACCACAACTGGAACCCGGCCCATGAGCAGGATATACTTTTACTTCAGGAGCTAATTGTTTTATTTTTTGTAATGACTCATACAAATATCCTGCCAATGCTTCTTTGCTTAGATTACCGCTAAACAAATCAGGACGGCCAACATCTCCTACAAACAAGGTATCGCCTGTAAAAAGTGCATGTGGTTGTTGATGTTCATCATAGAGTAAATAACAAGTTGACTCTAATGTATGCCCTGGTGTATGAATCGCCTGAAATTGAACATTCCCTAATGTGAAGCGTTCTTGGTCTTTTGCTGAGTATTTTTCAAATCCGGTTTCAGCATCAGGGCCATAAATAATTTGAGCCCCTGTTTTTTTAGCGAGGTCGATATGTCCACTAACAAAGTCGGCATGAAAATGCGTTTCAAAGATATACTTGATGACTGCATTTTTTTGTTCAGCTAATTGAATATATTTATCGATATCACGCAAGGGATCAATCACCGCCACTTCACCATTCGATTCTATAAAATAAGTGGCTTCTGATAAACAATTTGTATAAAGCTGTTCTATATACATTTTTAAAAATTTAAATTATTTTTTTTACATTATAATGTGCATTGGCTTGGGTCAGGCAGGTTATCGTCAAATCATTGATACATACATGTTTGGGCAAGGTTGCAGTAAAATAAACGCTGTCAGCAACATCAGCAGGTGTCAAGGGGGTAAAACCCTCATACACCTTTTTAGCCCTTTCTTCATCTCCTTTAAAGCGCACCAATGAAAATTCAGTTTCACAAGCCCCAGGATTGATAGCAGTTACTTTAATACCATATTGTAACAAATCGATACGCATACTTTTACTTAATGCGTCAACAGCATGTTTGGTTGCACAATAAACATTTCCATTGGGATAGGCATCTTTACCGGCTGTAGAACTGATATTAATGATATGACCAAAGCCTTGAGCTTTCATCATGGGAATGATTTCTCTGCTCACATGTAAAAGTCCTTTTACATTCGTATCAATCATGATATTCCAATCATCATAGTTGCCTTCATCAATGCTACTCAAACCAGAAGCCAATCCTGCATTATTAATCAATATATCTATGGTTGGAAAATTATTTTTATCAATAGATGCAATTGCTTGTTGCGTTTGTTGCAAGTCAGTAACGTCGAAGCATAGTGTACATACATGAATGCCAAATTCGTCAACCAATGCTTGTTTAAGGGCCATTAACCGATCATTTCTTCGTCCAGTAAGTATTAAATTATAATGATTAGAAGCAAAGACATAAGCACAACTTTTTCCAATTCCTGATGTGGCTCCTGAAATAAATACATTTTTCTTATTGATCATTCTTATCTGATTAAAATTACATCTCCTTTAATTAATTTCTCATTATCATTGACATCAACAGCAGTCACTATCCAAAAATAAGTGCCTATTTCGCAAGGTTTGCCTCCATTGGTTCCATCCCATGATTCTCTGAAATTAGACGTTGCAAACAATTGTTCACCCCATCTATTAAATATTTTAAATGTTTTTAATTTTTTATATCCGGCCGATAATATTTTAAAAAAATCATTGTTGCCATCACCATTTGGTGAAAAGGCATTGGGTACAGTCAAATAAGGACCATCTGCTACAATGATATTGATATCGTCGTAGCCATAACAGTTGTTAGAAGTTATACCTTGCAAATTATAAGTATATGAGCCAGTATCAGGAAATACCGCATTCGGATTATTGACAAAAGGATTATCTAAATAGGTTGCTGGAGACCATGCATAATTTTGGGCACCCGTACCATTAAACTGGAAAGGAGAATTTTTAACTATCACAGTATCATTCCCTGCAAAAACATTGACCTTTGGCACTTTGAGCACTTCGCTTGCGGTATCGCGGCATCCATATTTATTACCCGATATCAAGGTAACATTAAAATCTTTACCAATGTTTTCATATGAATGGGTCGGATTTTGATCTGTGCTAAATAAATTATCATCAAAATCCCATTTCCAATAATTAATCAATCCAAAGGTAGAGGTTGACTGATCTATAAAACTAATAGGTGTATTGGGACATAACAAACCTTTATAATCAAAATCGGCAGTAAAGAGCGGATAAATTTTCACAATTCTGATGATGCTATCCGGACAAGTGGTGCCTTTGTTGACAATTAATTTTACAAAATAGGTACCTGTGTCAGGATAGGTAAAATTAGGCTCAAACAAACTGGATGTATCGGTTGAAATACCTGGTATTCCAAAATCCCAGAGATACGTAAACCCACCAGTACTTTGATTCACAAAATGAACATCATACGATTTACAATTGATTATATACGTATTTTGTTCATCAGAATATTGGGGTATATTGGCTACAACAGCCTTTGAGCAATTGGTAACCACAAATTGAAACTCCCTCTTGGTGGTATTTATAACAACCCCATTTCGCCATTCATCACAACATACATTCACTACAAACCGACCTTGAATATTAGGAGTACCAGAAATAATGCCTGTTTTGGGATCAATTTTCAATACTGGATTTCCTCCCATTGGATTGGCAGGACTGTAGGGAGAACGATAGTTAACAGATGAGAAAAAGGGAATTAAGCCACCAATCAATAATGGCTTGGGATCATTGGCATCGCCACCTTTAAAAGCATCGCAAAAATAATAATTGAGCGAATCGCCATCGGCATCAATTGCACTATGATCATACACAAAAGGATTATTCACACAAATAATCTGAGGAGGATAATTGACAAAATCGGCACTGTTATTACAAACTACATTGTTTCCAGGCACAATACAAGTATAGCTAGCACCTGTAGTACCAGGGTTAATAACATTGTTGATGGTTTCGTTTCTGCAACAACGTTGATATACTACGGTATAAGGATTTGCACTCGGTGGAAGAAATTTGATAAACTTAAACTGCAATCGGTTCAAACATGTAGCTGGTGGATTATTAATACAGTCATTGGCAAAATTTGTAGGAATGGTAAAATTACTTGTATAAAAAATAGAATCAAAAGAGTAAAAATTATTGCCACTATAAATACTAATGAATGCTGGATCGTCTGAAGTTAGCGCTGCCGGATTACCTCCTCCTTGAGATGGGGGCAAACAGTCGCGGTATATACTCAAAGTAAATTCATACGTATTATTGCCTAAACAAACATACGTAAAATTTCCTCCCACTATATGGGAAGCTTTTGTATAAAAAGCAGTGAATATAAAAATGAATATAAAAAGTTTTCTCATGCCAATAATGTAAAATTAAGCAATTTTGTTATCTAAAACATATTTACAAAATTTATTTAGTATAACATTTAGTTTTTCAGGACACTCAAGCATACTTGTATGACCAATATCTTCCAATAATTCTACACTGCTTACATGTGGCATCAAACTCTGCTGAAGAGCATCTTTATACGGAATGGCCTGATCTTCTTTACCAATAACGAATAAAACAGGTAGTTTAGTATTTTTCAATTGAGTCGTTGTATCAACCCTATTAATCATAGCAGTATAATAGGCTGCTAAGCTTTCAGAAGACAAGGTTAAAGCCATTGAAAGATGAAAATGCAAGGCTTCCTGTTTTGTTATCGTTGATTGTTGACTATACAAATTAGGAATCATCGCTTTTAAAAACACTTCTTTGCCATTATTTTGAATGAGTTTAATTGATTTCCTTCGATTTTCTTTTTTCGCTTCATCGTCTTCAAATGCTGAAGAATGTATCAATCCAAAAGCAGAAAGCTTATTTTCATACTTAGCCACAAATGCAAGGGTTGCATAGCCACCCATAGAATGACCAAGCATAATCACTTGTGGATTGGCTTCCTGCATCACTATTTCATATAAATAATCGGCTAACAACTCCATACTCATTGCTTCATTGGGCAACGCCGAGAATCCACTTCCCGGTAAATCGGGAACAAGCACGGTAAAATTATTTTCTAAACTTGTAATTTGATGTTTAAAAATACCACTGTGCTCTCCAAACCCATGCACCAACATTACAAGTGGGCCATTACCCGCTTTGAAATAATAACATTGTTGAAAACGCAGGCTATTTAATAAGATTTTATGCATATTTTTTAAATGAAAGATACTTCATTTGTTTGGAATAATGATTTAATCTTAATAAAATTAATATAATCACTGGGGTCACTTCTACAATATATTTTTGATCGGCAAACAAATTGTAAAACACCGCGCCGATGAGTAACCAACTTGTATATTTAGCATAAGTGGCAGTATGTTTCCAGTTGCGCGGTATCATAAAAGCAGCGATTAAATGCAAAGGAAAAGCCCATAGTAAATTTAAATTACGCGCACAAACTTTATGTTCGGTACCAAACCACATAAACAACATCAAGCAACCAAGCAAACCCAATAGCATAAAAAATAATACATCAAAAAAACGCAACGGGATCTCCATTTTTTTCGAAAACGAACACAGGAATATAATACCTGTCAACAACCATAAATACAATCGTGGTTCGTTCAATTTATTTTGGGTAAACTGACCATCAGCTAATAATATTTTTGTTTCACCCACAAGCTTGTTGCCATCTAATGTAGCTAAGGCAAACCCTTTCATAAGATAATCGGGCAAAAACATGCTTTCATAACTTTTCATTTTTTGGTCTACAACATGACTCATGAGCAAATTAATACCCACTCGTTCCCAATGTACATTTCGCTCATAATGATTTAATAAGGTTCGAAAGGTAACGCTGTCATTTGAAATGATTTGGGAAAAATGGATCCTATCCTTGAAAAGATTGGCAAACAAATCCCGAATCCGTGTGGAACAATTGTCAAACAAGAAATCATATTTGTAATATTTATTTGATTCTTTTAAGTTATCTTGAAGAAAGGCAGCTATTAATGCAGCATCTTGTTGATTGACGTTGATTACCTGTTCAATAACACTCCTTTTGTCATAAACATATAAACCCATAAAGTCTTCAAAACCTTCGTCGTTGAGGTAATACAACAGTTTGCCTTTTGTAAATTTCATATAAAAGTCAGGGTCCCCAAAATTAAAGGTCCCATAGTTATATACGATATCAGTTGCTTTACAAGAATCAATAATTCGAACGGCACTATGTCCATAACTTGAATATAATTCTTCCCCTACCCCACATGTCAACACACTGATACGAAGCGCACAAGAGTCTTGTGCAAAGGATGCATTTGAAAAGAAAAAGGTAAAAAGTAATATTGGTAAAAGAAAACGTTTTTTCATTCAATTGGATTATCGTGAATAATTAGGCGATTCTTTGGTAACCACTACATCATGGGCATGACTTTCTTTCATACCTGCATTGGTCATCCGTACAAAGCTTGCCTGTTGCAACACTTTAATATCTTTTGCCCCACAATAACCCATGCCCGCTCTTAAACCACCAATAAACTGATGTATCACTTCACTGATAGTTCCTTTGTAAGGCACTCGACCCACAATACCTTCAGGAACTAATTTTTTAATATCGTCTTCAACATCCTGAAAATATCGGTCTTTACTCCCTTCCTGCATGGCTTCAATACTTCCCATACCTCTGTATGATTTAAATTTCCGACCTTCAAAGATGATGGTTTCACCAGGACTTTCTTCCACACCTGCAAATACTGAACCGGCCATCACACTTGAAGCACCTGCAGCCAGTGCTTTTACCAAATCACCAGTATAACGAATGCCTCCATCAGCAATCACAGGAATTCCCGTTTTTTTCAAGGCTTCACTTGCATCTATAATCGCGGTGAGTTGTGGAGCTCCGGCACCTGTCACAATACGTGTGGTACAAATGGAACCTGGTCCCACACCAACCTTTACAGCATCAGCGCCAGCAGCCGCCAAAGCTTTTGCGCCAGCTGCAGTAGCTACATTCCCTGCAATGAGTTGTAAATCTTTATAGGATTTTTTTACTTTTTTTACGGCTTCTATAACACCCTTTGAATGTCCATGAGCACTATCTATGGTTACCACATCAACACCAGCAAAAACCAAGGCTTCTACCCGTTGTAAAATATCAGCAGTGATACCTATGGCAGCACCCACCATTAAACGCCCCATCCCATCTTTACTGGCATCCGGATGACTTTTATATTGTAAAATATCTCTGTAGGTAATCAAGCCAATTAATCGTTTTGCTTTGTCAACTACCGGCAATTTTTCAATCTTATATTGTTGTAATATTTTTTCTGCTTTAAGCAAATCAGTACCCAAAGGGGCAGTAACCAGATTATCGCGAGTCATTACATCACTGACTTTTTGTTTGACATTTTTTTCAAATCGCAAGTCTCTATTGGTTAATATTCCTACTAATTTTTTATTACTATCTATTATCGGAATACCCCCAATTTTATTTTCTTTCATGATTTTTAAAGCATCTCCAATCGTCGCATCTGGATGTAAAGTAATAGGGTCTACAATCAGCCCACTCTCACTACGTTTTACTTTTCTGACCTGTTCAGCTTGTTTCTCAATACTCATATTTTTATGCAAAATACCAATGCCACCCTCACGAGCTAAGGCAATAGCCAATTGAGCTTCCGTTACCGTATCCATAGCGGCAGAAACTAAGGGAATATTAATTTTTAGGGCTTTGGTAAGATTCGTTTGTATTGAAACTTCACGGGGTAGCACTTCAGAATATGCAGGTACCAACAATACATCGTCGAAGGTAAGACCTTCTTTTAAAATTTTAGAATTTGTAGCCATGTGCAAAACTAATACATTTAGTAAAAAAAATGAAATTTGAATTGCACTTATACCAAATACATTTTTTTTCCTTTAATTTTACGTTCAATATCAATGGTTGATGATGAGTTTTTTACTTATTAATTGTTGATCCCCCATTTGAATTTCTACAAAATAAACACCGTTGGGTAAGGCTAACTTATTAAACATCACTGTGTTTTTACTAACCCGCAAGTAATCATTCAATAATAATTTCACAAGTTTACCTTCAGCATTTCGTAAAAACACTTTGACAATTCCTGCTTGGGTATTGTCAAATTCAAGGGTAAACATATCTGTTGCAGGATTTGGATACATGTTGATGTTAAATTCTTCTTGTTTGGTTGTGAGCAATGATGCTGGTTCGTTGCTGATCAATTGAGCAATCCATGTACCATAAGATGCCAAGCGTGGTGGCGTATTGGCACCATATGCTGCACCCATCCATGCTTCAGGTTGTGTTGCATTATACTTCCTGCAAATACCAGTATAATCGCCCCAACGTTCAGGCTGTATGGCATAATTAGGTGGATATAAAATATTCACGACGGTATCACCCGTTTTCACAGTTTGCAATGAGCTCCAGTTCATGCCATCATCTACGCTTATAACGCCACATTGAGGAGTGATAGTACTGTCTGATTGGGTATAAGCTATAACCACGCCTGCATCGTTTATATCATGGGCAAAAGACGCAATAGCCGGATAAGCTAGATCCGTACCCTGATCACCAAACTGTGTAACGACGGCTTTTGCAGAATCTAAATAAATTCTACCATATTGAATACCACACCAACCGTTACCAATATCAGCATCACTGATAAAATGGATGGTATTGTTGAGATAAAAAGCATTTTGGACCCAAGCATTGCCAGTGCTCAACGAATCAAGAAAGCCAGTGCTTGGATCTTTTTGCAATGCATTGGCACATACTTCAAAATGGGGTATGGCATATTGCGATGCGGTAAATGTTTTATTGGGTGAAGATAATTTGCCTTGTAGTTCATATAAATAAACAAAACTCCCTGAATCAGGCATCATTTGTACAAAATACATTTTTTCACTTAAACTATTCCCCATTCCATCTGATGCGGGACACAAAGTAAGCCCATCCTGGTTATCGGGTGTATAAATATGATTCCAAAGTCCGTATTGTAAGGCATTACCAGCATAACCTTCAGCTAAACCAATTTGATAAATAAATGTTTTTTTAAAGTCATAATTCGGTGCATTGCCAAAACGGTTACAATTAATAAACAATTCATCATTATTGACGCCTATGGTTGGATAATCGCTCCATGCCCCTTCCTGGTAAGGGTTTCCTGACATTTGATAAATATTCCATCCATCCATGGGATTGTTCGTTTTTGAAAAACAGACCAATATTTTAGAGGTGGTAGAGGAAAAACCATGTAACAATACAATGATAAAACGATCATGTTGGTTATCGTAGATGACCCTTGGGTCAAATTTACCCTGATCTAATAATGCATTATTTACAAAATCATTCCATGTAAAATTTTGAAGCAGTGGGGTACCATTACTTAAATAATATTCAACCCCATAGTTGACACAACTTACAATGATCCCTCCATTTGATATGGCAATGGCATTATCAGTGGGAGTCCATGTTTTAAGTTCATTCCCTTTAAAGTTATTACCAATACTGGGCGTTATAGCGGTAATTTTATTTGCCTGACCGTTCGTTTCACCTGGACTTCCATTCGATAATTTCTTCCACATTTTTTGATTTTTCAATGTACTTGTCTGACGAATACTGCTTTTCCCTTTTAAATATAAACTTTGAAAAGAATAATGAAACTGTGTTTTTTCAATGTCACTTTTTGATGTAGAAAGAAAAAGAGGTTCAGAATAAATACCATTAAATACACCGGTTGCTTTTACGGTTTGATGTTGCGAAACTGCTTGTATACAAAGCAAACTAAAACAACAACATTGAATCATGAATTTAAACATACCTTATTTTTTACCGAAATTAATTCATTTTCTTCATCAAAAAATAATTTTGTTGACCTTAAAAAATTGAATCACCTAAAAAAGCTACTAAGCGTAACGTTTATCATCTGCTGGTCGCTGTATACAAAGTAGTGACCATAAATGATACTCATTTATAGGTTGCATTTTTTAAATGTAAAGCCCCATTAGAATCAATAAACCAACATTCAATTTAGGACTTTTGCACTTAGAGGAATGGATAATTGTCTGATAAATCCCATTTGCAATACCCAAAAATGGAATCTTGTAAACTAAATTTAATTTAAAACATTATGAAATCTCAAAAAAATACATTTATTTGGCATTATGAGCAATGTATCACAACTAGCCAATACCTTAATTCCCTCTGAAATCATTAAACTGGGCAATGAAATCAGTGAAAGGATAAAACAAGGAAACAAAATTTATAATTTTACGATAGGTGATTTTGATCCCAGCATATTTCCCATACCCACCTTGCTGGAACAAGAAATCATACAAGCCTATCAACATAAAAAAACCAATTACCCACCTGCAAATGGCATCAGCGAATTGCGACAAGAAGTTTCGCACTGGATTAAACGAAAGCTTAATTTAGATTATGACCCTGGTTCTATTCTTATTTCAGGTGGGGGGCGTCCGCTTATTTATGCAGCCTATAGAACCTTGTGCGATGCAGGCGAAAAAATTATATATCCTGTACCCTCATGGAACAATAATCATTACACACATTTTGTAGATGGTAAACATATATGCATTGAAACATCAGTGGAAAATAATTTTTTACCCACCGCCGAATCATTAATTCCTCATTTTAAAGATGCCACTTTGCTGGCTTTATGTTCCCCTTTAAACCCTACAGGAACAGTATTTTCCAAAGAGCAATTAATTAAAATTTGTGAGGCTGTGATTGAAGAAAACAAGAACAGAACTTCACAACAAAAGCCCCTTTATATATTATACGATCAAATTTACTGGACCTTGACCCATGGCGAAACCATTCATTATCACCCTGTAGGTTTGTATCCTGAATTAAGCGCTTATACCATTTATATTGATGGCATCAGCAAGTCATTTTGCGCCACCGGAGTCAGGGTTGGCTGGGCATATGGTCCGTCAGAAGTGATTGACAAAATGAAAGGTATACTTAGTCATATCGGTGCCTGGAGTCCTATGGCTGAACAAACTGCCACAGCTAATTTTTTAAAAAACGAAGAGGCGGTCGATACTTTTTTAGCAAGTACTAACAATAAATTAGCCGCTAGACTTACTTTAATATATGAAGGTATCAAACAATTAAAATCGGAAGGATACCCGATAGATGCTATATCGCCAATGGCTGCAATGTATTTAACCCTTCGATTTTCAATCAAAAACAAAAAAGACCCTGAAGGTAATCTGATATCAAATACCGCTGAAATGACCTCATTTTTGTTGCAGTATGCATCTTTGGCCATAGTTCCATTTTCGGCATTTGGTGCCAATAAAGAAAGTGAATGGTATCGTTTAAGTGTGGGAACTTGCCCAATCGATGAAATTCCCATCATGCTTGAAAAGCTTAAAGCTGCATTAGATCGTTTACAATAAAAAGAACTTACTATGAATCAAATTCAAAATATAGGCATTATGACCTCTGGAGGAGATTCTTCAGGTATGAATGCCGCTATCAGAGCCATTGTGCGCACTGCAATACAACATGGCATCAAGCCCATGGGAATTATGAATGGCTATCAAGGAATGATAGATGGACATATCGTAGAATTAAAAACCACCGATGTTTCTAATATCATTCAACGAGGAGGTACCATTTTAAAAACAGCTCGAAGTAAAGAATTTATGACAGCTGCCGGTATGGAAAAAGCCTATCAACAATTACAAAAAAACAATATTCAATCGCTTGTATTAATAGGTGGTGACGGAACCTTTAAAGGTGCCGTTGAGTTTTTTAAACAATACCAAATACCAGCCATCGGTTTACCCGGCACGATAGACAATGATTTAAATGGCACTGACTATACCATTGGGTTTGACACTGCCGTGAATACTGCTGTTTGGGCAATAGATAAAATACGTGATACTGCGGCTTCTCATGACCGCCTTTTTTTAGTAGAGGTTATGGGACGTGATGCTGGCTATATTGCCTTGCATAGTGGTATTGCCTGTGGTGCCGAACATATCTTTATCCCTGAAAAAAACGAATCCATTCAAACCCTTATCGATACCATTTGCGACGATCAGGGAAGAAAAAAATTGACTAATATTATTGTTGTTGCAGAAGGGGATGAATTTGGCGGTGCACTTGAGTTGTCAAAAATTATTCAATCGAAAATTCCCCATATTGAAACCAGGGTGACTGTATTGGGGCATATACAACGTGGTGGCGCCCCAAGTTGCTTCGATCGGATACTCGCCAGCCGACTAGGCTTTGCAGCTGTACAAGCAATAATACAAGGTCGTACCCAGGAGATGGTGGGTTTAGTGAATAATGAAATAGTGTACACACCATTTGCTGCTTGTGTAAAATTACAAAAACCAATTTCAAACGATATGTTAGAAATGATACATGTATTGGCTAGATAAAAATACTTAAATCAATTATACCTCAGTGATTAATATATTATACCATTTTTATTAAATATTACAGAGGGTTTGCCGATTGAAAAGGGGCGACTATTTAATGTTCAATTAAATACGAACATTAGCCTATTCTTTATTTCAAATCCGTATTCGATGCATTGGGTATCATTTAGCTAAAGCAATAATCTAAATAAAAAAAATGTATCTTGTATGTTCATAAAAAAAGGCTTTCGTTGAGAAAGCCTTTTTTTAAATATTATAAATGATTGAAATTATTGTCCACCAACTCTATTACCAGGATTAACTTCTGGGTCTGGAGCGCCACCTTCTTCATTTTCATCATTGTTTATTTGTAAGTTTTTATTGCGACCTTCATTACCTGATTTGTCGATATACTCAGGTTTATTTTGATCGTAAATAATTCTTAAGTCTGGTAATTCACCAATAATTCTAAACTCAGTACGTCTATTGTATTGACGACCTGTAGGATTATCTTGACCATTGATTTTGTTTGGTTTAATTGGGTTTTTCATGCCCTCTCCTCTTGCGATCATTCGGCCTCTGTCGATACCTTTTGACCCCATATAACTCATCACGGCTTGTGCACGTTTTACTGAAAGCTCATCATTATATGACTCTAAACCTTTGCTATCAGTATAAGAACGAATCTCAACACTTAAAGATGGATTATCAGTTAAGAATCTAACCATTGAATCTAAAGCAGCATATGAATCAGGTTGAAATTCACCTTTATCAAAATTGTAATAAACATTGTTTACATGAAATTCAAAATCTTTGGTGATTTTTCTCATGTAAATTGTAACCATAGTGGTATCATCTGGATCCATGGTTGATTTACCTGTTGTACTTACAATAGTTCTACCTGAAATATACTCTTTTTTATCGGCTGTGATGCTGTAATTTTTACCCATTGGTGTATAGAATAAGAAATTACCTTCTTTTGAGAATGCGGTATCTTTTAAGTTTCCAGTAGCTTCATCTTTCATTTTTACTACTACTTTATCAATTTGCTGATTGGTCACTTCATCCAACACAATTCCTTTTACATAGAAATTAGGTTCTTTAATGATTCTCCAAATATCATCGCAACATGTAGGATTTTTTACAAAATAGCTTCCTAGTCTGTTAGACACTACATATGCATTGTCTTTCTTACCTGGGTCTTGTACATAATACATATCATCAGCAGATGAGTTAATTGGAAATCCTAAATTGGTAAGGTTTGAATATCTTGAAGGACTGTTTGCATCAGCAGAGAAGATATCGAAACCTCCTAAACTAGGCCAACCATTAGAAGAGAAATAAATTTTATTTTTTCTTGAGTCAAAATAAGGTGTCATATCATCTGCATAAGAGTTGATTTTTTTACCACAGTTTTGAGGTCTTCTGTATGTTTTACGTGCAGAATCATATACAGTATACCATATATCATAACCACCAGCGCTTTGTAATTTTCTGTTAGACACAAAATAAAGAACTTCTTTTTTACCAATCATCGTACAATAAGGTTGCGTATTGTTTGACTCTGGGTCATTGATAAATTCGTCCATTTCTTTTGGTGTACCCCAAATACCTTTTTTATCAAAAGAGGTTACATAAATTTTACATTTGGTAGAAAGACTATCCTCTTTACATTTGGTAAAATAAAAACGACTACCACCAGGACTCCAAGAACCGTTACCAACATGGTATTTTTGGTCATTGTATTTACCATCTTCAAATTTCATTTTTACTTCAAAACTATCTTTGATTCTGGTTCTATCAAATTCTTTTGGTGCCCACATAAAACGAGAAACCCAATCTTTTCTTTTCGTATCTTTCGGATCAATAATTTTGTTTTGATCCATCGTAGCAAAAAGCAATGCGGTATCACCCAATGGCATTGGAGATAATTCGGTATAAGCAGTGTTTACGTTCGGACCTGCATTTTTCACAAACGCTCTACCCGGATCGTCTAATGACTTGATAGCCATTTGACAACCTTCAATATGACGTTGTGCATATACTTTCATTTTTTTGTTCTTTCCTTTATAATTTACTTTATAATAAGTAAATCTTTCAATGGCTTTTTCATATTCCCCATTTTGCTTTCTCATCAAACCTTCTTTGTAAGGAGCTTCTTTGTATAATTCGGGAGCCAATGCAAATGCTTCTGCATAGTATTCAGCAGCAGGTGGATAGTCTCTCATCATCCAGCTACATTCAGCAAGCATATAAGTTACATAGGGGTTACGAGGTTGTTCTTTTTTCAACTGATAATAATAATCAACAGCTGTATAAAAACTTGCTTGTTTGTATAGTGCATCTGCCCATTTTAATTTCTTTTTAAAGGGCAATTTTGCAGCAGGATCATCCTTAGGGGCTGCTTGTACATTTACCGATCCTATACAAAATAATGCGGTAATCAACGATAGTATCAAAAGTTTTCTTCTCATTTCTTTGAAATGTTTATATATAAGCGTAAATATATATGTAATTATTTAAAAAGGAAACCTTGTCGATTTTTTTTTTTAAAATCTTGAACAAGGGAATGCAATTCTCTTTGCAAAGTCTAATGGGTTAGGCATTATATAGCGTAATGCTATTTCAAAACCGCCATTACCACCTGATGCAACTTTAAGATTTGACATATTATAATCATAAGCAAAACCAACTCTGAATCCTTTAAATTCAAGACCTGCTGTAATTAATGTAGCATCTCCAAAACGATACCAGCCTCCTACAAAAACACCTGTAGCAACTGATTGGATATCTGGTTCACCTACAATATATAAAAACTCACTACCTGCAATCATTTCTGTAGCAGAAGTTTGTGTTTGATACATAAATGCAGGTCGTATACTTAATCTTTCACCACCTTTGATGATAGCACCCAATTGGGCATTGATACGCATACCCAAACCAACTTCATTATTCGCTTTTTTAAGTAATGACTCGTTTGGCTGATTTAAATTATGACCAGCTACTCCTAATTGGTAGCTAAAATTTTCACTAATTGCATGTTGGAAACTCAATCCAGCATTTGCTGTAAAATATTTCACTTTAGGGTTCAACTGTTCACCTGTTATGCCAGGTTGAAATCCCCCATTTTTAAATTCATCTTGCCAATAAAGACGTGATAAATCAATACTTTTTTGGGTATATCCGCCTTGTAAACCTACTGACAAAGCCATTTTAGATTCCTCACCTAAAAATTTATGATAAGCAATAGAAGCCAATGTAGATAAATTAGCAAGATTACCGTCGCCAGAGCGATCATTATAAATACTTACACCACCTGATAAATAATCATCTATCGCGATGTCTTTTTTAATAGGACCATCGATTGATCCACCAAATGTAACATAAGGTGTAGTTACACTTGACCATTGATTTCTATATATACCCGTTACACGATACATGCCTGAAAAATTACCTGTCAAAGCAGGGTTCAAAATCATAGGTGCGCCATTGAATTGCGAAAAGTGCATATCTTGTGCTTGCATTGAAAATGCACCTGCTGTAATCGCTAAAGTTGCAGCTATTTTACGTGTGAATTTTTGTATGTTCATGATGTTTAACATTTTATCTTATTAGAGTTATATTGCCTTGTTTAAATATTTTTTTACCTGTTGATGTAAACGCATCTAGTACATAAACGTAAACACCCATAGGTTGTGACTTGCCTTTATACTGACCATTCCAGCCTTTATTGATATCATTTGTCTCAAATACCAACTCTCCCCACCTGTTGTACACCCTAAAATAATTGAGTGTAGCAACGCCTTTGACGATAATTCTCAACTCATCATTGATACTTGTACCAGATCCAGGACTAAAAGCATTAGGCAAATCTAATATAGATTCGGGAGAAATCCTAATAGTCACAGAATCTATTGCTTCACATCCATATTCTGTAGTTCCTGTCACAAAATATTGCGTTGTGACTGGCGGATTTGCAATAGGGTTTTGAATTTTACTGTCAGACAAGAATGCTGTTGGTGTCCAAGTAAAAAAGGAACAATTTCCAGCAGCATATAATTGGGTAGTTTCACCAGGATATAAAGTTACATCATCTCCTGCATCAATTAAGGCATCTGATACGATTTGAATTCGGATAATATCAGTGTCTGTACAACCTACATTACTTGTACTATAAACAGTATAATCTATATCAGCAATGGGAGATGCAACTGGATTCCCAATAAGAGAATCGCTTAAATAAATACCAGGGGTCCATACATAACTCACGCCCCCATTGGCTTGAAATTGAACCACATTGTTTGGACAAATTCTACTTTCTTCTGGTGTGATAAATGCAAATTCTACAGGATGAACTGTAATTGCTAACATATCACTGTCTTTACAACCTACCGGTGTAGAAACAATCAATTGATAATTACCTGATAAATGTCCATTGAAAACGGTATTTTGGGTATTGGGATTGGTAAGACCTAAAGCCGGTGTCCATGTAAAAGTATAAAAAGGATAGCCTGCAGGTATTACAGTAGCTTGCAATTGAAGGGTATCCCAGTCACAGATTTCACGATCTGGACCTACATTCACAATTGGATTTGGTTGTACATCAATACTAAACGATTTGATCATTGGAATACACCCCGGAAATGAGGCTGTAACAGTATATACAATAGAAGTATCAGGAATCGATAATGGATCTTCTAGGGTTGGGTTATTTAAATATGTAGATGGTGTCCAGTTATAAGAAAATAAAGGGTCCCCAGTAACATTTATTTGAACTTCACCCCCTTTACAAATACTTGTATCGCCGTTGTGAAGGGTAATATCGTTAGGTAATACACGAATATTGATGGTATCATCACCCGCACAACCCGCAGCTTGTGGCTCAACATGTAAAGTCAAGTCGAAATTTCCCTGGTTGGTAAATGTGCCAATTGGATTTGGAATATTATTACCACTTAAGAAACCGACACCGGTGCCACCCCAAGTATATGTATAGGTCTGGGCAGGTGTAATGACGGGGTTAAATTGAATGACCATATCCTTACAAATAATGGTATCGTTTGAAATAAATACATTTGGTGGCTGATTGATGGTAATATCAATGGTATCGCAAGTAGGTGCACAACCAGCTAAAGGTAAGGTCGCACAAACGACATAGCTTGTATTAAAATTAGGACTAACAGTAGGTTCTTTGATCGCTGGATTGTTGATATTGGTAACGGGAGTCCAGGTATATTGCAATGAGTCAGAACCATTTACTAAAATATGTACGCTGTCTTCTGCACATATTGCAGTGTCAGGTGTTATGATATTCATGATAATAGAATCATTGATAAACAAACTTACCGAATCTACAATATTGTTGGAACACGGCGCATAAGCGTATATTTTTATTTCTTCTAATCCTTCGTTTAAACCATCTTGCAATGCGGATATGGCTAAATAAGCGACACTATCACCTGCAGGTATTGTTACTTGCCCAAATGGAGCACCCGGCGGAATGGTTGATACATTATAATCAGCTGGGTAAGTTGCTACACCACCTACCGTATAATTGAAAGTATAAGGAAAAGGGGTAGCTGCAGATCGTTGTATTTTAATAAAACCCGCGGCACAACCTTCTACAATATATGGATAAGGAGTTACTAAATTTGAAATGGCACTAATTGTAATTGAATTTGAAGATAAACTACCTGCTTTTAAAAACACTCCAGAGTCTAAAGCTTGATCAGATGCATCACATACTGCCAATTTTAAATGATAAGTTGAACAAGGAACGGTAACAGCGTATGCAGTAAAAACAGAGGTAAATCCAGGATACATAACAGTTGTACCAGCACCATTACATACAAAAAAAGCAGCCATTTGTGCTGCAGTTAAAGTAGCACAGGGAGGCGTTGCATTATAGCAAATTGTGTTGGTATTGCAACAATTACCACCCGGTGTAGGCAAATTGACTGTATTCACCCCTACCGGACAGTTAGTTGTGGTAGGTACAATCGCTATATTTTTACTGTTATTGGTAAAAGGGCCTGTAATGCCTGGACCGTTGATAAAAAAGCCAAACACATCATTGAAAGAACTACATGTAAAATCAGGGTATTCGCAAGAACCAAATACATAATCAAATTTTACAGTATCTCCCAAAGGGATAAAATCAAATTCTAAAACACAAGCATCTCTACTAGGGAAGCCAGCTAAAGTTGCTAAATCGACATCAGAAAAATTAGAAATATGCGAAGTCGTATTTACCCCTGCAGGTGAATTTACACCAATACCAGGCGCACCTGTTTGGGCAGTTCCAGAAGTTAATACAATACCGCTATCAATACCTAAATTGCTTACATTGGGGGGAGTCACCCAAAATTTGCCTTCTGCCACTAACTCACAATTGCTAAAAACTGCATTGGTAACAGTTACCCCATTACCAGCCAGCATTTGCGCTAAGTCGTTGGCAGTCTGACTTCCAACAACCGTTAATTGGGCTTGAGTTGTGAAACTACATACCATTATCACCAATACAAAAAACAGTCTGCTTAATGTATTCTTACCCTTCAATCCTAAAATATAATTCCCTTGCATTTATATAAAGTTCAAATTTAGTTAATATTTTTATTTTCTACAATTTATTTCAATAGAAGATGACAGATTGTATATTTAATAAAAAATATCAAAACTTCCATTTTCAAAGAATTATTTATTTCATCAAATTAATGTAGGTTTGTGCGACTTACCAAAAATGGCAAAACAACAAACAAACACTTCAAAAAAAACAACTAAAAAGAAAGCAAGTTCAAAACAAAGCAATCTTTCAATCTTATCTTTTATCAAAGACGGAAGATTTAAGAAAATAGTTGGTTTGGTATTCTTATTAGGTTGTCTATTTTTACTCGTTTCCTTTTTTTCCTATTTTTATACTTGGCAAACTGATCAAGATAAAGTATTTAATGCCCCAAATTTGTGGCATTTTTTAACGAATAATGAAATAAGGGTAAGCAATAATGCAGGTAAATTAGGCGCTTACATCGCACATCAACTAATCTATAAGGGCTTGGGGCTTGCTTCGTTATTGCTCATTCCTCTTTTTGGCATTTGGGGACTCAATTTGCTTTTAAGCCATCGAATTTATTCCACCTTAAAAACCATTTTTTATACCACCGTTTTTAGCTTGCTTCTATCTCCAATTCTTGCCTATTTTTTTTCAAAGGCAAATTTTTCTTATGGCGGAGCCTTAGGCAATACTTTTATTGAACGTTTAAACTTAATGGCTGGCGAATTAGGTACTTTGTTTATTATCATTGGATTGTTATTGATGTTCGTTATTTTATTTTTTAATCCCATTTTTAGACTCCCCTTTTGGCATCAATTATTTCATAACAATACAACACCCAGTGATGTTTCAAATGACAATCTTAACACCGTACCAGTGCCTGTTCAACCTGAATTCACCCAAGAAGCACCCCCATTTGAAGCCACTGTTTTTGCCGAAGATGAACCTACAGAATCAATGGATGAAATCTTTGTCATAGAGGATGAAGGTATTGAACCCATAGATGACACCATATTAGAAACATCGAACACTGATACATTTGAGTTAGAAGTGGTACCAACCCAAGTGTCAAAACCGATGACCAATGCCGATGATTTAACCCTTGAAGTGCTAAAAAAAGAAGAAGATATTGCACAAATAGATGACTCAAATACGGTGGTTGCAGGCAATGAACCTTATGACCCAGCATTAGAATTACGTAATTATAAATTTCCAACCTTAGACCTTCTTGAAAACAGAAGTGTTGAAGATATTTCGATTGATAAAAATGAATTGGAACAAAATAAAAACCAAATTATCAATACCCTAAAAAGTTTTGGGATTGCTATTGCGAAAATATCTGCAACCGTAGGCCCTACAGTTACTTTGTATGAAATAGTACCTGCTGAAGGGGTTCGCATTTCAAAAATCAGAAATCTTGAAGATGATATCGCCTTGAGTTTGTCTGCCTTAGGTATACGCATTATTGCACCTATACCAGGTAAAGGCACCATTGGTATTGAAGTGCCCAATTTAAAAAAACAAATCGTGTCGATGCGTACTCTGATTTCGTCAGATAAATTTATACACAACGATTTTAGTTTGCCTATTGCTATTGGCAAAAAAATTGACAACGAAAACTATATAGTAGACTTAGCTAAAATGCCGCATCTATTGATGGCTGGTGCAACAGGGCAAGGTAAATCAGTAGGGATTAACACCATTCTTGTTTCTCTTTTATATAAAAAACATCCATCTCAATTAAAATTTGTGATGGTAGATCCTAAAAAAGTTGAGCTCTCCATTTATAGGGTTATTGAAAAACATTTTCTTGCTAAATTGCCTAATGAAGAAGATGCCATTATAACAGATACCAAAAAAGTAATTAATACTTTAAACGCACTTTGTATCGAAATGGATAATCGATATGATTTATTAAAAAATGCAGGTGTTAGAAATATAAAAGAATATAATGCAAAATTTATACAACGAAAACTAAACCCCAATAAAGGCCATAAATATTTACCTTTTATTGTATTGGTTGTAGATGAATTTGCCGATTTGATTATGACTGCTGGTAAAGAAGTGGAAATGCCGATTGCACGTATTGCCCAGTTAGCACGTGCTGTAGGTATACATCTCATCATTGCTACCCAACGTCCATCGGTGAACGTGATAACAGGTACCATTAAAGCCAACTTCCCTGCTCGTATTGCCTTTAAAGTATCCGCAAAAGTCGATTCCCGTACCATTCTAGACTCTGGCGGTGCTGACCAGTTGATCGGTCAAGGAGACATGCTCATTTCAAACGGCAGTGAGATTGTACGTCTGCAGTGTGCTTTTGTCGATACCCCTGAAGTAGAACGAATAGTGGAGTTTATTGGTAATCAACAAGGTTATCCTTCAGCCTTTGAACTCCCTGAATATGATGGTGCTGATGGAGGTGATTTGGCAGGTGGTAACTCAAAATCATTGACTAATGTAGATGATATGTTTGAGCAATGTGCTCGATTGGTGGTCAGTTCTGGCAGTGGCTCTACTTCAATGTTACAACGACGTTTCAACTTAGGTTATAATCGTGCAGGTCGCATCATGGATCAATTGGAAGCTGCTGGTGTGGTAGGCGCAAGCACGGGAGGCAAACCACGTGAACTCATGGTACACACTGAAAATGAATTAGATGAAATATTGAGAGCCGTTTTGAAATATTAAAATGAAATTGAATTCATTTCCGCTCTTATTCTGATGAGTGGAGGATAACGGATTCGAACCGATGACCTCTTGCATGCCATGCAAGCGCTCTACCAACTGAGCTAATCCCCCTTCTATTTTAAAGATCCGAACCGATGTCCTTCCCGACTACTAATGTCGGGACGCTCTACCAACTGAGCTAATCCCCCTTCTATTTTAAAGATCCGAACCGATGTCCTTCCCGACTGCTAATGTCGGGACGCTCTACCAACTGAGCTAATCCCCCTTCTATTTTAAAGACCCGAACCGATGTCCTTCCCGACTGCTAATGTCGGGACGCTCTACCAACTGAGCTAATCCCCCTTATATTTTAAAGATCCGAACCGATGTCCTTCCCGACTGCTAATGTCGGGACGCTCTACCAACTGAGCTAATCCCCCTTCTATTTTAAAGATCCGAACCGATGTCCTTCCCGACTACTAATGTCGGGACGCTCTACCAACTGAGCTAATCCCCCTAATATTTTAAAGATCCGAACCGATGTCCTTCCCGACTACTAATGTCAGGACGCTCTACCAACTGAGCTAATCCCCCTTATATTTTAAAGATCCGAACCGATGTCCTTCCCGACTACTAATGTCGGGACGCTCTACCAATTGAGCTAATCCCCCTAATATTTTAAAGACCCGAACCGATGTCCTTCCCGACTTCTAATGTCGGGACGCTCTATCAACTGAGCTAATCCCCCTTATATTTTAAAGACCCGAACCGATGTCCTTCCCGACTGCTAATGTCGGGACGCTCTACCAATTGAGCTAATCCCCCTTATATTTTAAAGACCCGAACCGATGTCCTTCCCGACTGCTAATGTCGGGACGCTCTACCAACTGAGCTAATCCCCCTTATATTTTAAAGATCCGAACCGAATCAGAACTGATGTCCTTCCCGACTGCTCATATTAAAATGTATAGCAATACAGTTACACATGCTTAAAATCTGCGCAAATATAGTTTAGATATTTAAAATATAGATAGTATTTTTGAAGAATGAAACAACCTTCCTTTTTTACGCAAATTTTACAGTACTTGTATATTAAAAAAAGAGATGCTGATACCCCTCATAATACCAATATTAAATTTATGCATGGCATGAATCGTATTTCTATATTCATGTTTTTATTTGCTGTTTGTGTGATCATTTATCGATTATTGTTTAAGCACTAATTGATACATTATTTCAGCGGTTCGCTCACTCGCATTGCCTTCATGCAATATGTTTTTTAATGCTTCATAATCTTTTTTTAAGCCCTGGATTCTTGTTTCATCAAACAATAACCGCTTCATCTCTTGTTGAATATTTTGTACCGTTACATCATTTTGTATAAGCTCCACTACGGCATTACGATCCAGAATCAAATTGACTAAAGAAATGTATTTTACCTTTACTAATTGTTTGGCAATGATATAAGAAATGGGATTGGCTATATAACAAACCAATTGTGGCACTTGAAACAAAGCGGTTTCCAGCGTAGCAGTTCCAGAGGTGACAATGGCCAATTTGGCAAGTTTTAATATATTATAGGTTTGATGTTGTATCAACGCTATATCTTTATTTTCTATAAAAGGCAAATAAATATTTTTATCCAAATTAGGCGCTTGCGCAATGACTATTTTGAAATCTTTAAAATCTGCCACTGAAGCCAACATCAATGGAAGCATTTTTTCAATTTCTTGTTTTCTGCTTCCTGGCAACAATGCGATGACATTTTTATAATTGAGTTGATTGGGCTTCAATTTTTCTTCCTCAATTACATCTACGGTTGGGTTCCCTACATAATCTACTTCACAATTTCGCATAGCATAAAATGCTTTTTCAAAGGGTAGTATACAAATCATCCGATCGACATATTTTTTAATCGTTTCCACACGATTTTCTTTCCAGGCCCATACAGTAGGAGAAATATAGTAAGCTACTTTAAATCCTTTTTTTTTAGCCCATTTAGCCATACGCAGATTAAAACCGGGGTAGTCAATCAAAATAACCAAATCAGGATTCACCTCTAAAAGTTGTTTTTTACAAAGAGAAAAATTTTGCAAGATGGTTCCTATATTCATCAACACTTCTGCAAAACCCATAAAAGCTAATTCGCTGATATTTTTCAAAATGTTTACTCCCGCCAATTTCATATGATTTCCACCCCACCCTGTAATTTCTATATCGGCATCTTTAAGTCGTAGTTGTTTGACCAAATTGCCTCCATGAAGATCTCCACTTGCCTCTCCTGCAATGATAAAATATTTCATGGTATTAAAAAATATGAAATTTATAAGCCACGGCTAACAATGCATATATCATAATCGATAAAAAGATTCCTTTCAGTGTGCTGTATCGTTTTCTATTGTTGTAATAAGCAATAAGTGGAATACAAGCTATCAAACCTAAAGAAATCACTTTGGGAATATTACTTTTATTGGTTTTGACTAAATAAATAAAATCATCCAGGGATACATTTTGCGGGATGTATTTAAATACATAAAGCATCAATATACCCAATATGGGAACCACTAAACCAGCAATAACACCTAAAAAAAAATTGTCTTTGTTCATGAAAAAAATAAACTTTGTTGCAAATTACGTTTAAAAACTAATGCCCAGGTGAACTTGAATCAATTGGTTTTTCCATACCTGCGTTTTGGAGAGGGCATTTAAACTATTTAAACCAGCAATATATCGAGCACCCATATTGACCCTGAGCAAAGGAGCTTTACCGCCAAATTGAATCCAAACACCACCCACAGCACTATAACTTTGTTGATTGATAATGTTTAATCCACTTTTTATAATTTTATTTTTATCTGCAACATTAATATTGGCATTAAATTGAGGACCAGCTTGTAACCATAGCCACTGGGTCAATTTTATATTTAATAAAAAGGGCAATGAGATACTACTAAACTTAAAGGATTCTCCAGTAAGACTATCATCAAAATTTTGAATATATTGATTGTATAATCCTTTAAAACTACTATCGGTTGTAATATGGTTTTGCGACCAAACAGCTTCAAGCTGAAACCCGACATGTCTTTTGTTTAAATGAACAAAAAAACCACCATGAGGATCAGTATAATAAGTGTTTTGCCAACCTAAACCTTGTATTTTATTAAAGCTTATCCCCCCTTTCATTCCGATGCCTAAATCAATGCCAAATTTTTGCTTACCATGGGTAACAAAGAAAATAAGGCTAAACAAAATCAGGAATCCAATTTTTTTCATATTGAAAATTTTAATAAAAACTGCTATAACGCTACTCCCATATACTGCATGAAAGTTTACTCGACGTTTTTAATACGGTAAAAATAATAATAAATACATTACAATGTAAATTAATATAAAATAATCACAAGTTTTCCATGCTACTAGATTACTACAAATTGTAGACTACCTTTGTGCGCATTCACCCAATAAAGTAGTTACATGATATTATCAGACAAAAGAATTTTAGAAGAGATCGCTAAAGAAAGCATTAAAATCATTCCTTACGATAGAAATTGTTTAGGCAGTAATTCTTACGATGTACATTTAGGAAAAAGCCTTGCTGTATATGTTGACAAAACATTAGATGCGAAAAAGCACAATACCATTGCCCATTTTGATATTCCTGAAGAAGGGTTTGTGTTACAACCTGGTGATTTTTATTTAGGTGTAACAGAAGAGTATACCGAAACGCATGAACATGTCCCCTTCTTAGAAGGCAAGTCAAGCACGGGCCGTTTAGGAATAGACATACATGCAACGGCAGGCAAAGGTGATGTAGGTTTTTGTGGCAACTGGACATTAGAGATTTCAGTAAAATTACCTGTACGTGTATATGCAGGTATGCCCATTGGTCAACTCATTTATTTTCCTGTGGATGGTGAAATTGAAATCAAATACAACAACAAGGCAGGGGCAAAATACAGTGGACAACCTAATAAGCCGGTGGAAAGTATGATGTGGAAAAATCAATTTTAATCTTCCATCATTTACCCAGTTTCAATTGCCATTTCCATGCTGTATCCATCATATCTTCAATAGAATATTGAATATTCCATCGAAGCAGCGATTTTGCTTTTTGATTATCGGCATATACCGCTTCTACATCACCATCACGACGACTCCCCATTTCATAATTGAGTTTTACCCCACTCATTTTCTCAAAGGTATGGATGGCTTCTAACACAGAAACCCCTTCACCGGTACCTAGATTAAAAATTTCATAGTTCGCTGAATTTTCATGATTCATCATATACTGGAGGGCCTTGGTATGTGCATCTGCAATATCCATCACATGAATATAATCTCTAATACATGAACCGTCTTTGGTTTGATAGTCATTGCCCCAAACATACATTTTATCTAGTTTACCAATGGCTGTTTGGGTAATCAGGGGTACTAAATTATTGGGTTTCATAATAGGCATTTCGCCAATTGCTGCTGATGGATGAGCACCCACTGGATTGAAATAACGTAATAAAATAAAATTGAATGTCTGATTTTTTTTTGCCATATCAAGTATCACTTGTTCACCCATTTGTTTGGTGGCTGCATAAGCACATTCAGGTTTAGACAATAAGGTATCTTCTGTTACGGGCAAACTGGTAACATTGCCATACACAGAACAAGAAGAAGAAAAAACAAAATGTTTAATATCAAATTCTTCCATACATTTCAGAATATGAATCAATGAAAACATATTATTTTCATAATAACGCAATGGGAATTCAACACTTTCTGGTACTGATTTGTAGGCAGCAAAATGAATAATGCCATAGATATCTTTATTTTCAAGAAACACTTTTCGAGTATCTTCATAGTGACATAAATCAATAGCATAATTGCGCACATTTACCCCTGTAATCGTTTCGATACCTTGCAATGCACTTTTATCAGAACGGGAATAATTGTCTATGCTAATAACCTCAAAACCGTTTGACAACAAATCTACAATAGTATGTGAACCTATGTAACCAGTACCACCTGTCACTAATATTTTTTTCTTCATAACTACAAAAGTATTTTTAAAATAAGAAGTATTGAAATTATTTATTGCAATACTTTTTCCATGGCAAAATGCCTAGAGCCTTTTATCAAAAAAGCAGTATGCGTAAATGCTTGATTTTTGTACCAGGTCCCTGCTTCCATTGCATTTTCAAAATAGAGAAATGAATGATTCACCTCTTTGAAATGCCCACCAACCAACACTACATGATTCCAATTGCTTTGTTGCAATAATTGAATGATTTGTTGATGTTCTTTCAAACTATCGCCCCCCAGCTCCATCATAGCACCTAAAATGATGACTTTATTGGGAAAATCAGCTTGTGCAAAATTTACAATGGCAGCATGCATACTCGTTGGATTTGCATTGTATGCATCCAAAATAATCGTGTTGCTACCGATTGTAATTAATTGTGATCGGCTATTATCAGGCATATATTGTTCAATCGATTTTTTTATTTCATCGATCGCTATATTAAAAGTGCTTCCTATGGCTACAGCTGCCATTACATTGGGAAAATTATAGGCTCCTACCAGTTGTGTTTTGATTACACATTCTTTTTGATGGTTTAAAATAGCCACTTGTAAAAATGGTTGACTGCTTGCTATTTTACCGATAAAATCTGCTTGATTGGAACCATAGGAAATTTGATGTTGAATATCTTTTGCCATTTCAAGTAAATAGTCAAAGTCAGCATTGATAAATATAGTCCCTCCCGAATTTCTAATAAAATCATACAATTCCCCCTTTCCTTTTCGAACCCCTTCAATACCACCAAAACCTTCGAGATGTGCTTTACCACAGTTATTGATGATGCCATGAGTTGGAAGAGCGATTTCACAATATGACTCTATTTCCTTTTGATGATTCGCCCCCATTTCGATAATCGCTATTTCGGCATCTTTCTTTATTTTCAAAATAGTTAATGGCACCCCTATATGATTATTGAGATTCCCCTCAGTGGCATAAGTAATATATTTACTTTTCAAGACGGTATGAATCAATTCTTTGGTAGTGGTTTTGCCATTGCTTCCTGTAATTGCAATAAAAGGAATATCAAATTGTTTACGATGAAAATGTGCCAGAGCCTGTAAGCATTTCAACCCATCAGGTACTAAAATGGTTTTTTCGTTTATATAATAGGTCTCGTCATCAATGATGGCATACGATGCACCCATATCGAGAGCTTGTTTGGCAAACTGGTTACCATCAAAATTTGCCCCTTTCAGAGCAACATATAAATCTCCTTCTTGCAGTTTACGAGTATCCGTTTGCACATGCGGATGTTGCAAATAAATTTTATACAGTTCGTCCATTTTCATGTTGTAAATATAATTATACGCAAGATAAATGTATAAAATATAAGAATTAAAAAACATTCACTGAATATGCATTTCTTATTAAAAACAAGAAGCAAATCCTTATTTTTGTAAAAAATAGGTTTTGGATAATCAACTCATCAAACAAACTGCACTCGAAACGATTCAATTAGAAAAAACAGCGATTGAACAATTATCAAATTTTATAGACGATGGATTTGCTTCTGCGATTGAGTGTTTACACCAATGTACAGGTAGAGTGATTGTTAGTGGTATTGGCAAAAGCGCAATCATTGCCCAGAAATTAGTTGCCACTTTTAATAGTACGGGTACACCTGCTGTTTTTATGCATGCTGCAGATGCGATCCATGGCGACCTGGGCATGATGCAACAAGCAGATATTGCCATCGTGATTTCAAAAAGTGGCGAGAGTGCAGAAATTAAGGTCCTAATTCCCCTCATTAAAAATTTTGGCAACACACTCATAGCCATTTGTGGTAATAAAAAATCGTTTTTAGCAACACAGTCAGATTTTTTTATAGATACCACTGTAGCGATAGAGGCCTGTCCAAACAATCTCGCGCCAACAACCAGTACCACAGCCCAACTTGTAATGGGAGATGCCATTGCAGTTTGTTTATTAAAGATGAAAGGATTTTCAGCCAGTGATTTTGCAAAATATCATCCAGGTGGAGCCTTGGGTAAACAACTTTATTTAAAAGTGCAATCGCTTAGCAATATTCATGAAAAACCCCAAGTATATGAATTTGACTCTATAAAAAAAGTTATCATTGAAATCACCCATAAACGCTTAGGAGCAACGGTTGTTTTAAATGAAAATAATCATATAAAGGGTATTATAACAGATGGTGATATACGTCGAATGCTTGAAAAAAATACTGATTTCAACAAGATGAGTGCACAGGATATCATGAATACTCAACCCAAAACAATTGATGCTGATGACCTTGCAGTAAATGCTTTAGAGGTTATGCGCAATTACAATATATCGCAACTGATTGTTACCTCAGGCGAAAACTATATGGGTATGGTACATATACACGATTTAATCAATGAAGGTATTCATTAAAACGGCGCTTAACAATAATTGATATATAATTCAGGTATGATTCTTACTAATTCTACTTCTTTAATGGACTGTTGAATGTATTAGAAAGTTTTATTGCCCCTTTGATAATTTTGCAAAATAGGCCTCAATATCACTATACAAAGTTTTAAACAAAGGAATATAAGGGGTGATATAGGCAATGGTCTTGGGGGCTAAAGGTGCTATATATTCATACGATTTAGAATCTAATTTATTTTCAGGCTTTATTAAATGAGCCTTATTGCCAAGCCATAAAAAAGTACTGCATAAAAAAAGAATGAAAAAGCAATAACATAAGCCACCTAAGACATTATTGACCCACCCTAAAAAGACAGATTCTAATATTTTTTCTATGAATTTGACAAGCATTCTAAAGATGAATATTGTACCTAAAAACAGCAGAATAAAGCAAAGCAATAAAGTGTACTGATTATTTAATATATTATTTTCAAATAAATAATCAGCCAGTAAGTGGGCACATTTAAGAGAGATGACTATACCTATCAATACGGCAATAATAGAAACAATTGCCCAAAGCAAACCTTTCTTCCAACCTCTGATAAATGCAATGATACAGAGTATCAACAATATGCCATCCAGTATCATAGATTTTTTTTCAAATATATACAAAAAACCGTTTCAACAATGAAACGGTTTTTATGTAATTTATAAAATATACTTTGCTTTAAAGCAATTTATTAAATGTAGTTTAGTTATTTCTTGGTATACGGAAAGTACCTACACCTGTGTAAGTATCACCTGAAGGCACACCCACGAAATTCAAGCTAAAGGTGCCTTGTACATCACCAGGAAATGCAGGAAATGCTGTAAAGGTTGCATTATTGATACCTGTTAAATTATAAATGGTATCAGTGAATGCTCCAAGACCACTCACATTGGCTGCTGAAACATTAAATGTACCAATGGTGATACCATCAACACCCATATACAAGTTTGAAAGACCATCGCTTGCATTGATATAAGTAGCAGGGCCTTGTAAGTAACATGATAATGAATTCGCAGGTAAAGTGTAAGTTTTAGAAGCACTAGCCATCGTCACGGTATTGGTAAAATTGATTGTTAAAAATGGTGATACATTACCACAAGCATTTAAAATGCCAATATTATTGGTACCAGCAACCAGTGTGTACGTTGAAGAACCATATACATTGTTGGTTAAGTCATAAGCAATCAATGTAATTGGTGCAGCTGGTGTACAAGGTAAGCTATAGCTTATTTGTCCTAAAGCATTGGGTGTTAAAATTAAATTTAAAGGAGCAATATAAACACTCGCATTGGTGATTGGTGCACCTAAGCAATCTTGAATCGTTGCATTGAAATCGCAGGCAGTTACTAATGCTAAGTTGACAGTAATAATACCCAAGTTGGTATTTGCAGCCCCTACCGTAATGGTTGTTGAATATAAAGGAACAGCAAATCCACAAATATTGTTGTCATAAACTTCTAATGTCAACACAGCGTTTGAATAACACAAACCGCCAACCCAACCTGTAGCGCTGGTATATCCAGTACGAGAATCGAGGTTTGCAGTATTGGTAAGTTTTACCATATAGTTTTGTAATGGGTTGCCATTTTGGTCTTTTAAAGTCATTTGTAAGTCAACAGCTGCTTCAGGAGTATCACAATTCCAAAAACTAAAATGTTTTACTTTTCCTACATATTTATTGCCTTCTAACACAGCACTACCATCTTCTATCCACATGCCTTTTGTTTCATCATATGACCAAAGTACCATTGTGGCAGGTGCTACACCTTGTAATGAAGCAGGTACAGTTAATGACATAGTTGCCGCTAAATTATTACCTATTTGTAATGGATTACCATTGATATCATATAATTCTGCTACCATCATACCAAAAGTACGTAAAAGTCTTTCAATACCTGAAGAGGCTATTCCTCTCAAATCGCCTGGCATTGAAGTTTTGCCTAAATCGGTTGTAGGATCAATTTTTTTAGCATACACATATACCTGACCATCGTAAGGTAAGCCGGTGGTTTTATTGACAATAGCATTTGCAGGGAAAGTAAGACTAACCCCGTTTGCAAAATTTACCGTGCCTCCATTATTTGCAAAAAACACTTCTGGAGTGCCTTTGGCTAACATAGAAATTTTAACGGTATGCTTATCATTTGCATTTACAGACAAAGTTCTTGAACCATTAAAATAACCATCTTTTGTTACAACCACTGTAGTGGCGTGTGATGGTGTAGTAATATTATTGAAAAAGAACAATCCGTTATCATCTGTTAAGGTAGTATATCCACTGGCTTTTACCACTGCAGCTACAACAGGCAACCCTGCTTCATCTTGTACTATACCATATAATGAGGTGGTCACTGTATTGCTATTGTCAAAAGTGGTCGTATTGTTTACCGTGGTATAATCTCGTTTATAACATGATTGTAAGCCAATCATGGCTAAAGCGACTAAAGCCACAGACATTACTTTTAAAATTTGTCTGAATTGTGTTTTCATGATCATAATAATTGTTGTTTTATGTTTAAAATAATTTGTAATAAGTGTATAGACGATGATTATTTTGGAATCGTTTGCAATTCATCTTAACAAGGTGTAAATATAATGCTCAAATAATAATTATTTTGGATTTTTTGATGAAACAGATTCAATCGTTAATCGCATTGTTGCATAAGCGATAAATGTAAATATTTTAACTTAATGGCATTTTTTGCCCAATTATTGAAGCATACAGGATGCGATAATATATACTTACCAATCTTTTTATGCTTCAAATTGCATTCTACTTAATTTTTGATAAAACCCATCTTCCAAATGCATTAATTCCTGATGTGTTCCCATTTCCTGAATGGCTCCTTTTTTGTAACACAACTATTTTATCGGCATTTCGAATGGTGGCAAATCGGTGAGCAATAACGATGCTTGTACGCCCAATCATTAATTGATCGAGGGCTTCCTGTACCAATTTTTCACTTTCGCTATCCAAACTGCTAGTAGCTTCATCCAATATCAATATGAGTGGGTCTTTTAATACTGCACGTGCGATGGCAATTCTTTGTCGTTGACCGCCCGAAAGTTGTATTCCCCGCTCTCCTACCAATGTATTCATTTGTTCGGGAAACGACTGTATAAAATCAAATGCGTTGGCTTTTTTTGCTGCTTCTACAATTTCTGATTCCGTAGCATTGGGTTTGCCATAAGCAATATTATCTTTGATGGTGCCTGCAAATAATAAAACTTCTTGTGGAACCAACGCAATTTTTTCGCGAAGGCTGGTCAACGAAATTTGTTGAATGTCTTTTCCTCCTATTAGGATGTGACCTTGCTGAATGTCATAAAATCTTAAAATCAAAGATGCAATGGTGGTTTTACCTGAGCCACTCGCACCTACCAAGGCCACTGTTTCACCACTGGCCACTTTAAATGAAACCGATTTTAATACATCATAATCAGGCCTTGTAGGATAATTAAAGGAAACCTGATTAAAATCGATACTGCCATCTTGCATCGCTGATTGTGGTTCCTGTATAACAACCTCATTCAGCCGTTCAATATCACCATCAATCAATTCAAATACACGATCAGTAGCCCCTAAAGCACGTTGTATGGATGCTATTTGTTCGGGTAATCCTCCTAATGAGCCTGCCACAAATAAAGCAAGCATCATAAAACGACCAAATTCTTCTGCCGTGATATGACCGGTGGTTTTGAGCAATAACATTTTCCATAAAATAAAAAAAACAGCCCCAAATACACAGGTGATGACAAAGGAAAAAAACGAACCCCTCAGAATACCATACCTGATACCAAACAATTTAATTTCAAGTACTTTACTATTATATCGTTTCATTTCAAATTGTTCATTGGTAAACGACTTTACATTACTAATTCCAGTTAATGATTCACCAACGATTACATTTGCATCGGCAATCTTATCTTGAAAATTTTTTGAAAACCCCCGAATTTTTTTGGCAAAAAGTAAGGCGATCACAATGATGGGTGGAATAATTATTAAAAACCATTTTGCTATATCCCATGAAGTATAATACATCATTAATGCTAAACCACCAATACCTACTATACTTTGTCGTATGAGTTCCGCAATATTTAATGTAAAAGCTTCTGATATCACATTAATGTCAGTTGCTAATCGACTGCTCAATTCAGCAACTTGATGTTGAGAAAAAAACAACATCGGTTTTTGTATGATTTTGCTAAAGGCATCACGTCTCAACCCGCTTAAAAGATTTTCGGTTACCTGTGTAAACATGTAAACCCTGCCAAACGAAAAAAATCCCTGTACCAATAAAATCAGTAATAAAAGCCCCCCAAGTTGATACAACTCTTGTACCATTTCTGCTTGTGGTTTGTTGCTTTCGCCAAAATAACCAAACATGGTACCACTTTTCAATGGAAATAATAAACCCACACCCGCAGTGGCAATCAGAAAAAACATACCAAGCGCAAACTGCCATTTATAACTACCTAAATATGTAAATAAGCGAAAAGAGCGTTTGATATTTGTCCATGAGAGTTTTACTTTGGGTAATTCATCTTTTTCATCATGTTGTCCCCTATTTCCTCTTCGTGCCATATTGTTGATGTTGAATGTAAAGGTATGTATAATCAATCATCACATCGTGCATGAATATTTTGTATACATACAATTAAGTATAAAAAAAATTACAAACGTGATTTCACATGAGCTACGTCATCAATACGTTTTTGCGCAATACGCATAGCAGCTTCTTGGGTTGTAATTTTTTCATCTTCTGACATTGAAAAAATAGCTAAAATGCGATTATAAATTTTTTCAACATCTTTAGTCACTTTCTCTCTGTTATAAGCACCACCTGCCTCTGCAGCCACATTCACCAGACCGCCTGCATTAATTAAAAAATCGGGTGCGTATAAAATACCTTTATCGATCAATTGTTGTCCATGTATTTTTTCCACTGCCAACTGATTATTTGCAGCACCTGCAATGATTGGACAATTTAATTTCGGTAAAGTGTCGTCGTTGATGGTCGCTCCCAAAGCACAAGGTGCATAAACATCTAATTTCAGGTCAAACATTTTATCAGGAGCTACATAGGTTACTTGATGTTTATTGACTGTTTCCTTGATTTTTGCTTCATTGATATCTGTGATAAATACATTGGCTCCTGCCTCTACTAAATGGCCTACAAGGTATTGCCCTACATGGCCTACACCTTGTACCAAAACATTTTTATTTTCCAAACTATCATTGCCCCAGTGTTTGTGTGCACATGCTTTCATCCCAACAAACACACCATAAGCAGTAAAGGGAGAAGGGTCACCACTACCACCCATATATTCAGGAATACCTGTTACATGTTTGGTTTCAAGATGTATAAATTCCATATCCGTTGCTGAAGTATTTACATCTTCTGCAGTTATATATTTACCATTGAGTGAATTGACAAATTTGCCATACCTGCGCCACAATGCTTCACTCTTCAAAGAAGGATCTCCGATAATAACCGCTTTGCCACCACCAAGGTTTAATCCTGATATAGCAGCTTTGTAGGTCATCCCTCTTGATAGCCTCAATGCATCAATCATCGCATCGTCATCAGAAACATAATTCCACATACGGGTACCTCCAAGTGCTGGACCAAGTGTTGTGTTATGAATAGCAATAATTGCTTTAAGTTTTGAATGAGGATCATTGCAAATAACGACTTGCTCATGTTCCAATTCTTGCATTAGTTGAAATACTGTATTTGACATTGTTTGGATTTATATAAAATGTTTAAAATATTTTTAATGAATACATTAAGGAAATGAATCCATTATTGCGCTTCGGGTTTTTGTTTTTTTTGCGGACCTCTTAAAATATAATTTAACTCTCTTTCATCTTGATTCATTTTTTCTTTCATCTCTTTCGCTTTTGCTTTCAGTTCATTTACTTTTTCTTTAATATCCTCCATCATTTCGAGGTACTCTTCTCTTTTTTCATAGCTTCTTAAGGTAGGCGGTAAGTTTTTGATTCGGTCTTCTACATCAAACAATAATTCTTCTTCACGTTGTAACTCTTTTGATAATTTATAATAATTACTTCTATTACGGGTTACACGCTCATTGAGGTCCTTAGAAAGTTCCAATTTTCTTTTTTCTCTATTTTCATCTTTTCGATCAAAAAAATGTTTTTTGGCTTTTAAAAATCTTTCCCACACATCGTCACCATATTCTTTAGGTATACGTCCTATTGTTTTCCATTCTTCAAACATTTGATGAAACTCATGGGTTCCCAATTCAAAATCATTGGTATTTTGCAAGGTTTCAGCATGTGTCACAATGGCCAATTTACGGGCATAATTATCGTCAAGTTGTACTTTGAGGGTGTTATAAAAGGCATCTTTATGTTGGTAAAAATGATTTTTTAATGCTAAAAACTGATTCCAGACTTCATCACTTTTATCATGTGCCACCCTGCCTATTTTTTTCCAATCTTCCATCAACTGATTAAAGGCTTCGGAAGTTTTTTTCCAGTCCTTACTATCCTTCAATTTTTCGGCTTGTTCGATGATTGCAAGTTTTAATTGCAAGTTGCCTTCCTGTTCGGTTTTAATTTCATCAAAATGTTCTCTTTTTTGATTAAAGAAAATATCTTTAGCGGTATTGAACCTAAACCACAGTTCTTCCATTCGATGTTTAGGAACCATGCCAATTTTTTTCCACTCTTCATTCAACTCCTGATAAATATCTGTTGTTTTTTTCCATTCTGTGGAATGTTGCAAAGACTCTGCTTTTTCGCAAAGGTCTAATTTCTTGGAAAGGTTATCGAGTAAATCTTGTTCGAAATGTTCAAAATTTGCTTGTTTTCTTTTAAAGAATTCATCTTTGTTTTTTTCGAATCTTTCTTTGTATTCGTCATTTCTCAAATCAGGCACTGAAGCTAATTCCTTAAATTGCTTTTGCAGGTCACGAAGCTTTTCAGTTGCAAGTTTCCATTCATTTGTTTCCAATAACTTTTCAACTTCCAGACAAATATTTTCTTTTTGTTCAAGGTTTTCGTCAATGGCTTTTTTAATGGTTTCCTCCATAGCTTCTAAATCGGTCAACATAGGTTGAAAATCACCGATAGCTTTTGCACCAAGTAAATGTAATTTTTTGCGCACTACTTTACCAGCCATTTTTATGATATCGTCTGAGGCTTCAAATTCAATTTTCAACTCTTCAATTTCCTTTTTCAACTCATTAAACTTATCGCTTAATGTATCGATCATTTGTTGAAGATGATTATCCTGAACTTCTGCAATTTCCCTTTCTTCATACCATTTGGTAGCGGGTAAAAACAGTTTACTATCTCTGAGAATGTATAAATCCGTATTTGTCATATCATGTACACTTAGAAGTTTGGCGTTTGCAAATGTAATTAAAATAATTAAAAGCAATTAGCTATTAAAGATTCGTTGTATTTTTCCTTTTTGATTTAAAAAAGTGCTTCATGAGCTGAGCACTATCATCAGCTAAAACACCACTCATCAGGGTTGTTTTTGGGTGAAAAGGCCGATGTTTACATTGGGAGGAATATCCATGTTTGGGATCAGTAGCACCAAATACAATATGACCAATTTTGCTCCAAAACAATGCCCCTGCACACATGAGACAAGGTTCTATGGTAACAAACAAGGTAGCATCGGGCAAGTATTTAGCATTTAAAAACTGAAACGCTGCAGTAAGGGCAATGATTTCAGCATGTGCAGTTACATCATGCAATAATTCTGTTTGGTTATACCCTTTTGCAATCACTTGATTTTGCATAACAATAACAGCACCCACTGGCACTTCATCATGTTCATAAGCTTGCTGGGCTTGTTGCAAAGCAAGTTTCATAAAATATTCGTTAGAATGCATGATTTGTTATTGCAATTTTATAGAAATTTCGGCTGTCCCTGCGCCTATCAGTGGCTTTTTAATGTTTTTTAGCTCCACGATATATGTGTTACTTTCATAATCAAAAGTCATTTGATCATGTTCTTTGATTAATCTTTCATCTAATATTCTGTCATTACGTTTAATGCTGATATCCGCTTTTTTACGTGTCACCTCTCCTACTGTCACTACCACACTTCCTTGTGTACCTTCTATAATTTTACTCGTATTTTCTTCCATCATACTTTCGATACCACTTTCAGGAATATTCAAATGATTTTTATTTTGTGTAGTTTTTTCTTTTTTTTGTGTATCCTCATGACATGCCTGCCATAACAATGTCATGATAAATAGGCCAAAAATCCATTGTATTCTTTTCATTCTTCATAAAAATTTGCCTAAAAGTAAAACTATTCTTCAGACAAATCAATTTATAAAACATAAAAAATATTGAATCTAAAGATGTTATAAATCAATTCTTTGCAAATAACAAACCATGTTATTTTATAATCGCTTGTATTGTGTTCAATAGATAAGACATCATATAAAAAAACCGACACTACATTTATAAATACAATCACTTGTGTTTATAAATGTAGTATCGGTAAAAATTCACTTTTAAATGTATTTTAAAAATACAGAAAAAGGGAACGTAATATTATGGTACAAATACTTTTCCAGTATGAATGATACTGCCTTCAAAAGACAATTGTACAAAATAAATACCAGGTGTGGTTGGTTTATTAATAAAGTATTGACTCGCATGATTCGTTAACTGAATCGATTGTGAAGAAAGTACTTTACCATCGATAGAAATTAAATGAATTGCGCCAGAGCCCTCGTTTGTTCCTTGAGTATTTACTACAATTGAAGGTCCATTGACAGCATAGTTAACGGTAAATAACTGTTGAATGAATGTGTTGACATTGATTGTTTTATAATAATTAATTTGACCGTCAATATCTGTTTGAGCAATACGATAATAATTATTATTACTTGTCAAGCGATCTGTATATAAATATTCATTCGTTGATTTCGCATGGTTAGGTGAAGCTTTTACTGTAGTTAATTTTTCAAAATCAACTCCATTGTTACTTTTCTCAATGGTGAAATAATCATTATTCACTTCATTTTCAGTACCCCATTTCAACAACACATCGTTGTTTACTAAAGTACCACTAAAATAAATCCAGTTAAGTGGCAAAGCAGCACAAGGAGAGGTTGACTCAACAAATACATTTGCTGTGCTCAATGCGCCATTGGTTGTCAAAGCACGACCATATAAGGTATCGCCTGTAGTTAAATCGATGGCTGCATTATTTGCAATGATGGTTCCGTTAAATACTGAATAATCAGCAATACTAACTGCACCGTCAACATTCCAATATACATTATCAGCCTGTGCACCATTTAATAAAACCACTTTTGAAAATGTACTTGTAGACAATGCACCATTTACTTTAATCACAAATACTGCATTTGCATTGCCTTGTGCATTTAAATAAACAGTACCATTAAATGCTGTTGCCGCGTTTAAAAGATATACATGGGGTGTTAACACCAATTCATTACCAAATTGTGCGGGAAATAACAACTCAATTTCGTACGGCATCACATTTATGGTGTTATATGCCGTGACCAAATCTGCCGCAGCATCAATCGTAGAAACGTCTGGAATTGGATGAATCGTTCCAGTTACAAATAAAGGATTATAACCTACTGTCAAACCAACGTTTGTACCTATATCGCCTGTTACATAAGTGATACCACTATTAATAACAGAACCATTGCCGGAAAAAATAGCATAACATGCAGCTGTTGCAAGATTTGGTGCCGCTGGACCTGTTAGTATAGGTGTACCACAACCTAATGGAGTGACTGCATTTAAAGCATTTACATTAACAGCCCCTGTCGTAGAAAGTGCACGTCCTATCAAGGTGTCGTTTGTAGTCATATTAATAGCTGCGTTATTGGCAATGACAGTGCCTTGAAAATAAGTTGCTGGTGCCATACTTACTACACCTTCCACTTTCCAAAATATATTACATGCTTGTGCACCATTAAGTAAATGAATTTTTGTATTTACTGTTGTTGAAAAAGCTGCTTGTATTTGAAAAACAAAAACAGCATTTGAATCGCCCAATGCATCTAAATAAAGATCACCACTTAATGTAGTTAATGCGGGAGATTGGTAAATACCAGCTTCTAAGGTGTCGCCATTTCCTAATAATAAGCCCGGAAATAAAGTGGGAATCATACCATTAAGTTGGTTATAAGCTATAAGCAAATCTGCAGCTGCCTGTCCGGTTGTTCCGTCTGCATTACGCATATTGCCATTGACATTGCCAAATCCTGTAATTGCTCCATTGTTGGTACCTACATCGCCTGTAAGAATACTACTCCCAAGATTACCGACTGCTCCGGTACTACTAAAAAGTACAAAACTACCTGCTACTCCTAAATTAGGTGCTTGTGCTTTTGACGACTTAATATGAAATAAAAGGGTGAACATAATTGCGAAAAAAAATAAACTTTTTGTCATGTATTTTGGGTTTTAAAATGAATATCAAATAATTATCACTCAAATGTATTATCAATATCCATTAAATAACTTACACAATTCATTGTTACATTTACATAATTACTATATATATATCATTGTTTTTCAATTTTTTAGGGATATATTGCATTAAAATGAAATATTAAAATAGATACTATAAAGCCCTATTGGTCGTACATACAGCCATTTCATTTACCGTTAAAATCGCATCGTTCATCTTAAAACAACATTCATTTAACGAAACGTAATTCATAGAATTGTGTAAGTGAAGTAGATAAATGAAGATTTCAACCGTTAAATCATCTTTTTAAAAACCAGAAATCCTTGTTATCACAGGTTTTTTTAATGATTCTATTAAATCAATTATTTGTTTCTGCTTTGTATGATTATGAAACAGCCATTTTTAAAATTCTACATTTCAAGAAGAATTATAAACTGAATGATTTTAAATATTATCGATATGAAAGAATGAATTGTCCAATATTCGTATTAATAAAAAAGACACATTAAAGTTATTCCAGTTGTTATTAGCTTAAAGAAAATAATTGCAGGTATGATACCAATAAAATTTAAACTACGTAGTTAATATATTTAGTATAACAATCGAACGTAAAACATTATTTCAATCTGCATTTACTAAGGTAAGATTTTAAAAAAAATTGACTTAAAATATAAATCACATGAGTATAATACCAGGTTAAAAAACCATCAAAAAAAAACCGCCCTGTAAATTACAGAGCGGTAGTTCAACATTGAATTGATAAGTGGTTTATTCTTTTGTAACTTTAAAGTAAGTTTTAGTATTTGTTTCCAAATCTGTGATTTGAATCGAGTACATCCCTGTTGACAATGTTTGAAGATTATCAATGGTTAAGATATTTTTACCCGGTGTCAAATCCACTAATTTATCCGCTATTACTTTACCATTCATATCCATCATTTTAATATTAACTTGTCCGTCTAATTCTGATGTATACAATACATTCACATATTGGGTAAATGGTGATGGATAAACAGTTGCATCTATTTCAGCTTCAACTAATTTAACATGTACGACATTGGATAATGAGAACTGGTTATCGATATCTACTAATTTAACTCTATAATAGATAATGGCTTTTTTACTAATGTTAGAAATATCATCATCAATACTATAATTTGTTTCCCCATGGGTATTTCCTGAGGCATTTGTGGTAGCTACTGTTTCAAATACTTTACCGTCTAAACTTCTTTGTATTTCAAACTTGCTGGTATTCATTTCAGTAACTGTTTTCCAACTTACTTTAACTGAATTATTGTTGTTTAAAGTAGCAAAAGCAGTTAATTCAAGGGCTGGCAAAGGAATTAATAAGGTAATACCTGCATCAACCGTTGGATTGTATTCTCCTAATTGAAGATCATATTGTCCTGTTCTACCTGTCATTAAATCGGCATCACTATCTAAAGTACTGTCTGTACCTGCATGATGGAAAGTAAATGAAGAACCATAAGGTTTACCATTTGGCTGGTAGAATACCGGAATGGTACTAAAACCAACACTGTATTTACCTGGAATCAAATCATTGAAACTATAAGCACCATTTTGGGTAGTGATAGTCGACTTAATAGGCGTATTAAATTCATCATACAATGTAACCGTTACACCAGCAACACCAATTTCGTTAGCATCTTGTATACCATTACCTGAATACATTACAGAATCAGCAATGGTATTCCAACTTTCATTATCTAACCATACGAAATTACCTAATCCAGTGCCTGTAGGTAAATGAATACCTGCGTCAATTGTTGGATTATATTGACCAGCCACTAAACTTACTGCATCAGTAAATCCTGTGATTGGGTTTACATCAGAATCAATGGTAGAATCAGCCAATTGGTGTTTAGGACTGAATACACCTGCTTGAGGTATATTTGAAAACTGTACTGAGTAATCACCTGGTTCTAAATTAACAAAATTATATCCTCCAGCTGAATTGGTAATCGCATAAGCTACTACCTGATCAACTTGATTATAAAGGGTCACTACGATACCTGAAAGACCTTTTTCATTTGCATCTTGAATACCGTCTATATCAACATCTTCCCATACATAGTTTCCTAAAGATGATTTTAAAGTAAAGATACCTGCATCAAGGTTTTGGTTATAATCACCTGCATTTAAAGAAACTATATCAGTTTCTCCTGTTATAATATCTGCATCACTATCTAAAGCTTCTTGTGAGTTAACACCAGCATTCGGTGTAGTAAATGAGTATCCTGCTGGAAGATTTGAGAATTGTACTTTATAATCGCCTGGCGTTAAACCTGTAAATTGATAAACTCCATTTGCATCTGTTGTTGTATTGGCTAATATCACCCCTAAATTATTGATTAATTTAACAGTAACTCCCGGTATACCAGGTTCGCCCTGGTCTTGTAACCCATTTAAATTAAGGTCATTCCATACGATATCTCCAATACCAGCTAAACCTGCTGCTTGATGTATACCTGCATCGATAGATAAAATGATATCTCCTTCATCTAATAAGATAATAGTTGTTTTACCCCCAGATGCTGCATCTGCATCCGCATCAATTTCTGTGTCGTTTCCTTGATTTGCACTGCTGAATGTATAGCCAATTGGCAAATTACTAAATCCTACTACATAACTACCTTGATCTAAATCAGTGAAGATATAATTACCTAATGGATCAGTTTGTGTAGAAGAGATTACGGTAATACCATTTTGTTGGTATAATGTAACTGTAACGCCTTGTACACCCAATTCTCCTTCATCTTGGATTCCATCAGCATCCACATCATTCCATACTTTATCGCCAATTGAACCTTTGGTAATTCTATTGTCATTTGGTGCTAATCCCGCATCCACTGTAAGATTTATTTCACCGTTGTTTAATGTGATTAAAGAAGTGCTACCTGTTGTAATTTCCGGATCACTATCTACAGCTGTGTTTGCGCCTTGTGTTTGCATCGTTAACTTATAACCTGGAGGGAAATTTGAAAAATTCACATAGTAAGTTCCTGCAGCTAAATTGTTGAAAATGTAATACCCATTGTTATTTGAAATGGTTGTTGCTAATAATGTATTTGTATTATCATATAATCTAACAGTAACACCTGCAGCACCATTTTCATTTAAATCTTGAATACCATCGATATTTCTGTCAAACCAAATAAAGTTACCTAATGCCGCTGTTGGCAACCCTGCATTGTGTAAACCTGCGTCAATGGTAGTGTTTAACTCACCTGCCGACAAGGTAACAAAAGATGTTCTTCCAGTTGCAAATGCTGGATCAGAATCTAATGCTGGATCTCCTACATGTTGTGCTACAAAACTGAAGCCATTAGGTATGTTTGAAAAACCTACCTGGTATTGACCTGGGGTCAAATTATTGAATATATAATAACCAAAGATATCTGTTGTTGTTGTTGCGATTATCACTAAACCGGTACTATCATATAAATCTACTGTAATCCCTTGTATACCTGATTCATTTTCATCTTGTACACCATTGTTGTTGATATCATTCCAAACAAAATTACCTATAGAAGCTGGCAACACCAGAGAAGGTGGTTGAGGATACATCCCTGCATCTATAGTGTGATTTATTTCACCCGCAACAATTGTCACAGTACTTGTTCTTCCAGAAATCGGATCAGGATCGCTATCTGTTGCAGTATTTCCTCCTAATCCATTACCGCTAAATACATAACCAATAGGAAGACTAAATCCGATTGAATAAGTACCAGGATCTAAATTTTGGAAGTAATAATGACCATCAGCATCAGAAATCGTATAAGCTACCGGGGTATTGTTTTGATACAAAGTAACAGTCACACCAGCAATACCAACTTCATTGAAATCTTGTATACCATTATGATTGAAATCATTCCAAACTCTATCACCTAATTCCGATTTTAATGGAGTAGGTAAATAGATCCCTGCATCAAAACTCAAATCGATGGTGCCTGATACATATACAAATTGACTGGTAATACCTGTTACGGGGTCTACATCACTGTCCGTTTCATTATTTGCTCCCATATCTTGAGGGCTAAATACAAACCCTGGAGGTAAGGTAAAGGCAATTTTATAGGTACCAGATAAAATATTATTGAATAAATAATATCCGTAAGCATCTGTTACAGTACTAGCCACAGGGCTATTTAAATCATTTAATAAAGTAACTGTTATGCCTGACACACCTGCTTCATTTGGATCTTGAATACCATCTCTGTTGAGGTCGAACCAAACATAGTTGCCGATATACTTCAAGTCAATATATCCTGCATCTATGGTATTATTATCTTTAGCAACACCAGTACCATATACATCAATATTAAATACAGGTGAAGAGCCCATGCTGTTGATATCAGAATTAAAATCAATACCAGCTGTTGGATTGCTGCTGGTTGTTACTTTACCATTTACAGTTGTTGGGAATTTCACAAAATAATTACCACTGTTACATACATCAAAATGATAATAACCAGGATTATTATTGATATCATTTGATGACAATACTGTTTGTAATAAAATATCATCTTGTGTGTTTGCTGACATATCTAAACCAGCATCCCACAACTGAACTGTAACATCATTGATACCTGCAGAGGCAATTTCATTTTGAATGCCATCTAAGTTTAGGTCATTCCATACATAATTACCAATACTACCTTGTACTTTAATAACAGTTGCTGTTGTACTATTGGTACAAACTCCATCAGTAGCTGTTACAGAGTATGTACCCTCGCCTACTGTAATAGAGCTTGAAGTAGCTCCTGTACTCCAAACATATGTACCAGCTCCTGTTACCGTTAAGGTAGTTTGTGAACCATTGCAAACTTCCAAATTACCCGAAATAATGACAGTTGGCGGTACTTGATTGATTGATACTTGTACCATATCAGTTGCTGTACAACCATTAACTCCAGTTACAGTTAAGGTATAAATAGTATTTACTAAAGGATTTGCTGTAGGTTCTGCTAACGTTGAATCATTTAATCCTAAAGACGGTGTCCACGAATATGTATTTCCTACTATTGATGCCGTACCAATTATTACACTTGTTACATGACAATCAATTAATTTATCAGGACCTGCATCTGCAGTTGGTGGTGTGGTATTTACATTTACGGTTACAACATCTGTTGCGGTACAACCATTGGCACCTGTTACGGTTACGGTATAAGTGGTTGTCACAGCAGGGTTAGCTGTTGGTTCAGCGATAGTGGTATTGTTCAAACCAGTAGAAGGTAACCAGCTGTAAGTATTTCCTACAATAGCTACTGTTCCGATCGTGGTTGAAGTTACACTACAATCTAAGTTTTTATCAGGTCCAGCATCTGCAGTTGGTGTAGTGGTATTTACATTTACAGTTACAACATCTGTTGCGGTACAACCATTGGCACCTGTTACGGTTACGGTATAACTTGTTGTCACAGCAGGGTTAGCTGTTGGTTCAGCTATTGTGGTATTGTTCAAACCAGTAGAAGGTAACCAGCTGTAAGTATTTCCTACGATAGCTACTGTTCCGATAGTGGTTGAAGTTACACTACAATCTAAGTTTTTATCAGGACCAGCATCTGCAGTTGGTGTGGTGGTATTTACATTCACTGTTACAACATCTGTTGCGGTACAACCATTGGCACCTGTTACAGTTACGGTATAAATGGTTGTCACAGCAGGGTTAGCTGTTGGTTCAGCTATTGTGGTATTGTTCAAACCAGTAGAAGGTAACCAGCTGTAAGTATTTCCTATGATAGCTACTGTTCCGATCGTGGTTGAAGTTACACTACAATCTAAGTTTTTATCAGGACCAGCATCAGCAGTTGGTGTAGTGGTATTTACATTTACGGTTACAACATCTGTTGCAGTGCAACCATTGGCACCTGTTACGGTTACGGTATAAGTGGTTGTCACAGCAGGGTTAGCTATTGGTTCAGCTATTGTGGTATTGTTCAAACCAGTAGAAGGTAACCAGCTGTAGGTATTTCCTACAATAGCTACTGTTCCGATCGTGGTTGAAGTAACGCTACAATCTAAGTTTTTATCAGGACCAGCATCTGCAGTTGGTGTAGTGGTGTTTACATTCACAGTTACAACATCTGTTGCGGTACAACCATTGGCACCTGTTACGGTTACGGTATAAGTGGTTGTCACAGCAGGGTTAGCTGTTGGTTCAGCTATTGTGGTATTGTTCAAACCAGTAGAAGGTAACCAGCTGTAGGTATTTCCTACGATTGCTACTGTTCCGATCGTGGTTGAAGTTACGCTACAATCTAAGTTTTTATCAGGACCAGCATCTGCAGTTGGTGTAGTGGTGTTTACATTCACAGTCACAACATCTGTTGCAGTGCAACCATTGGCACCTGTAACGGTTACGGTATAAGTAGTAGTCACAGCAGGATTAGCAGTTGGCTGAGCGATAGTGGTATTGTTCAAACCAGTAGAAGGCAACCAGCTGTAGGTATTTCCTACGATAGCAACTGTTCCGATAGTGGCAGACGTTACGCTACAATCTAAGTTTTTATCAGGACCAGCATCTGCTGTTGGTGTGGTTGTATTTACATTCACCGTTACAACATCTGTTGCAGTACAACCATTGGCACCTGTTACAGTTACTGTATAAGTTGTAGTCACAGCAGGACTTGCAGTTGGTTCAGCAATTGTTGTATTGTTCAAACCAGTAGAAGGTAACCAGCTGTAGGTATTTCCTACGATAGCTACTGTTCCGATAGTGGTTGAAGTTACGCTACAATCTAAGTTTTTATCAGGACCAGCGTCTGCTGTTGGTGTAGTAGTGTTTACATTCACTGTCACAACATCTGTTGCGGTACAACCATTGGCACCTGTTACGGTTACGGTATAAGTGGTAGTCACAGCAGGATTAGCAGTTGGTTGAGCAATTGTAGTATTGTTCAAACCAGTAGAAGGCAACCAGCTGTAGGTGTTTCCTACAATAGCAACTGTTCCGATAGTGGCAGACGTTACGCTACAATTTAAGTTTTTATCAGGACCAGCATCTGCAGTTGGTGTGGTCGTGTTTACATTCACAGTCACAACATCTGTTGCGGTACAACCATTGGCACCTGTTACGGTTACGGTATAAGTTGTAGTCACAGCAGGATTAGCAGTTGGTTGAGCAATTGTAGTATTGTTCAAACCAGTAGAAGGCAACCAGCTGTAGGTGTTTCCTACGATAGCCACTGTTCCGATTGTGGTTGATGTTACACTACAATTTAAGTTTTTATCAGGACCAGCATCTGCAGTTGGTGTGGATGTATTTACATTCACTGTTACAACATCAGTTGCAGTACAACCATTAGCACCTGTTACTGTTACCGTATAAGTAGTTGACACGGCAGGACTTGCTGTTGGTTGAGCAATTGTTGTATTGTTCAATCCAGTAGAAGGTGACCAGCTATAGGTATTTCCTACGATAGCCACTGTTCCGATTGTGGTTGATGTTACACTACAATTTAAGTTTTTATCAGGACCAGCGTCTGCTGTTGGTGTGGTAGTGTTTACATTCACTGTCACAACATCAGTTGCAGTACAACCATTAGCACCTGTTACGGTTACCGTATAAGTAGTAGTCACGGCAGGACTTGCAGTTGGCTCAGCAATTGTTGTATTGTTCAAACCAGTAGAAGGTAACCAGCTATACGTATTTCCTACGATAGCTACTGTTCCGATAGTGGTTGATGTAACACTACAATTTAAGTTTTTATCAGGACCAGCATTTGCAGTAGGTGTAGATGTGTTTACATTCACCGTCACAACATCTGTTGCAGTACAACCATTAGAACCTGTTACTGTAACTGTATAAGTTGTAGTCACAGCAGGGGTTGCTGTTGGTTGAGCAATTGTTGTATTATTCAATCCAGTAGAAGGTGACCAGCTATAGGTATTTCCTACGATAGCCACAGTTCCAATAGTGATTGAAGTTACACTACAATTTAAGTTTTTATCAGGACCAGCGTCTGCTGTTGGTGTGGTAGTGTTTACATTCACTGTCACAACATCAGTTGCAGTACAACCATTAGCACCTGTTACTGTTACCGTATAAGTAGTTGACACGGCAGGACTTGCTGTTGGTTGAGCAATTGTTGTATTGTTCAATCCAGTAGAAGGTGACCAGCTATAGGTATTTCCTACGATAGCCACTGTTCCGATTGTGGTTGATGTTACACTACAATTTAAGTTTTTATCAGGACCAGCATTTGCAGTAGGTGTAGATGTGTTTACATTCACCGTCACAACATCTGTTGCAGTACAACCATTAGAACCTGTTACTGTAACTGTATAAGTTGTAGTCACAGCAGGGGTTGCTGTTGGTTGAGCAATTGTTGTATTATTCAATCCAGTAGAAGGTGACCAGCTATAGGTATTTCCTACGATAGCCACAGTTCCAATAGTGATTGAAGTTACACTACAATTTAAGTTTTTATCAGGACCAGCGTCTGTAGTTGGAGGTGTATTATTTACATTAACTGTAACAGTACTGCTGGCAGTACAACCACAAGCATTTGTTGCAGTCACTGTATATATAGTAGTCGTATTTGGACTTGCAACAGGTTGTGCTACATTTGTAAGATTCAAACCAGTAGATGGAGACCAGCTATAAGTATTACCAGCTACCAAAGCGGTACCAATAGTAGCAGATGTGGTAGTACAAGTAAGATTTTTATTAGGACCTGCATTTGCAGTTGGTACAGGACATATTTCTTTTTTTATCCAATTTGATTCACCTACATAATCAGTACAATAGCTTCTTCGAGCGCAGCGACGATACCAGGTTGTTTGTGTGATTACTCCTGGATCGTAAGAAGCTCCATTGGCTCCTGAAATAACTGTATTTGTATTACCACCGTCATAGGAAATTAACCATACGTATTCAAGGTCACCAGAACCGCCTGAAGGCAATGTTACATTTACAATATTTGAAGGATTAAAACTTAAACCACAAAATGTTTCATCATAACCAATTGATCCAGCGTCTGTAACATTATTACAAACTGTCGTAAGCATAAGGTTATCCCATTTCAAAGCGCGACCTACTGAAGTGCCTAATACTTTAATAAAAGCAGTATTAGTGGGTGCTGTATAAGTTATCGTTGAAAAGGCGGTCCAATTGTTTGCATCATAATTAGCTGTGATGGTTCTGATAGCTGAGGTGCCTAATAATGTTGTTTGATTTGCAGCATAAAACTCTAATCTCACACTTGCAGTACCAGCTACATTGTGGGTAGCTGCTACCCCACTAAAGGTATAGGTAGATCCTTCATAAGCTGGCACCCATTGCCATACATTCGTTGTTCCAGGAGCATCAGCAGTATTAAGCATCATAAACGTACCTGTTACATTATGGTTTGAGTAACTCAATACACCATTGGTTGACCATCCAGAACCATTTGCACTGAAAGTACTATTAGTAATAAGATTTTGAGCTATCGCCATAGAGCTCAATACGGTTAAAAATAAAAATAAATTTACTTTTAAAAATCGATTTAGTAAAGTTTGGCACATTTTTTGCATGATTTAACTGTTAAATATTATTTGGGTATTATTGGTACTGCGAATGTATAGTATAAAATTTAAGATTTTATACTATGGTTTTCGCTACTATTATGCAAAAGATATTATATAATATATTTTTAATATATATTATATTGAATATCAATTTATTGTATCATCATATGATGATGATATTCCTATGTTATCTTATGGTTAAATAGCTACATATTAAGTCTAAATTCAATATGTAAATAGGTTATTTTAAGCTTATAAGTCGAATTACATATTAAAAATGAATTACATATTTGAATAAAAAAAACCTCGAAAATTCATTCCGAGGTTTTTTTTATCGTTTTCAAAAGAAATTTTTTATTTTTCTTCTACAATTTCTGCATCTTGTACTTCATCATTTGAAGCATTTTGATTGGTTTGATCCGCAGACGATTGTTGAGTACCACCTTGTGGCTGTTCATTCATCGCTTTGTACAATTCTTCGCTTGCTGCTTGCCATGCGGCATTTAACTGTTCCAAATGAGTATCAATACCTGATATATCTTTTGCAGCATGGGCTGTTTTTAATTTTGTCAATGCTTCTTCGATTACTTGCTTTTTGTCTGCTGAAATTTTATCACCATAATCTTTCAACTGTTTTTCTGAGTTGAAAATTTGACTATCAGCCATATTCACTTTCTCAATTTCTTCTTTTAATTTGCGATCAGCATCTTCATTGAGTTTAGCATCATTTTTCATCTTTTCAATTTCTTCTTTACTCAATCCACTACCAGCTTCAATTCTGATGTTTTGTTTCTTACCAGTGCCTTTGTCTGTCGCACTTACTTGAATGATACCATTGGCATCAATGTCAAAAGTTACTTCAATTTGCGGAACCCCTCTTGGAGCTGGTGGTATACCATCAAGTATAAAGCGACCCAAGTTTTTATTGTCTTTTGCTAAAGGACGTTCTCCTTGCAATACATTAATTTCTACACTTGGTTGATTTTCGGCAGCTGTTGAGAATGTTTCAGACTTTTTAGAAGGAATTGTGGTATTGCTTTCTATAAGTTTGGTCATGACACCTCCTAAAGTTTCAATACCTAAAGACAATGGGGTAACATCTAACAACAATACATCTTTCACATCTCCACTTAATACACCACCCTGAATTGCAGCACCAATGGCAACAACTTCATCAGGATTTACACTTCTGTTTGGTTTTTTACCAAAAAACTTTTCTACTACTTCTTGTATCTTAGGAATACGTGTACTTCCACCAACCAAAATAACTTCATCTAAATCTTTTGCTTCAATACCAGCATCTTTCAAAGCCTTACGACATGGTTCAAGTGTTCTTTCTACTAATGAATCTACCAACTGCTCAAACTTAGCACGTGTTAATTTTTTTACTAAGTGTTTTGGTACATTATCAATTGCTGTGATATAAGGTAAGTTAATTTCTGTTTCTGTTGCAGATGACAATTCTACTTTTGCTTTTTCAGAAGCTTCTTTCAAACGCTGCCAACTCATAGGATCTTTTCTCAAATCTACTTGTTCTTCAGCTTTAAATTCGTCAGCTAACCAATCCATGATGCATTTATCAAAATCATCGCCACCCAAATGTGTGTCACCGTTGGTTGATTTTACTTCAAACACACCATCACCTAATTCTAACACAGAAACATCAAAAGTACCACCCCCTAAATCGAATACAACAATTTTGCTATCTTGATTTTTTTTATCAAGACCATAAGCTAAAGCGGCTGCTGTTGGTTCATTGATGATTCTTTTTACTGTAAGACCTGCTATTTCGCCTGCTTCTTTAGTAGCTTGACGTTGCGCATCATTAAAATAAGCCGGCACTGTGATCACTGCTTCTGTTACTTCATGACCTAAAAAATCTTCTGCTGTTTTTTTCATTTTTTGCAATACCATTGCTGATATTTCTTGTGGGGTATACAATCGCCCGTCTATATCAACACGTGGTGTATTGTTGTCCCCTTTGACTATTTTATAAGAACTTTGTGTGATTTCTTCAGTCACCTCATCAAATCTGCGCCCCATAAATCTTTTAATACTCATGATGGTATTTACAGGATTAGTAATTGCTTGTCTTTTTGCAGGATCTCCAATTTTTCTTTCCCCATTTTTCAAAAAACCAACGACAGAAGGAGTGGTTCTTTTTCCTTCATCATTAGCAATTACGACTGGTTCGTTACCTTCCATGACACTTACGCATGAATTTGTTGTTCCTAAATCAATTCCGATTATTTTTCCCATTGTTATGTTGTTTTTAAATATTTATAATACTTCCTTCTCAATCATTGTGCCACAGCATTTATTCTGCGATAATGAAGTAAGAATGTCATATTTGTTACTATTTTGACATAAAAATCGTGACTTTTTAGCGAAAATACAGATTCATATACCAATGTGTAACTCCTTTAAATCATGGAAAGCGTTACCCATTCAAAGTAAATGAATGCGTCATTTAGATGGAAAGTTTGCCTCTAAAAGGGTTGTTATCCTAATATGGCATTATCTCTTTTTCTTGTTCTCAATATCTTTGAGTAACTCAACTGCTGGGATTAATACTGTTTTACCATTTTTGCCAAACACCAATGAATCACCGTGTAAAGCAGATTCTTTGACTAATTTTTCAAAAGCTAACTTGAAACCTAGCATGATTTTAGCACTTAATTCTTGATTTTCCTGGCTTATAGTCCCTTTCTTAATCATTGAGCAAGTTTTAGAATTTGATTCCAAAGATAATTCAATAAAATTTGTTGAGCAAGAAATTTTTCACCGCTCGCAATTTGTTCTAATTCATCATTGGTATTATTTGTTACTATCCAATAATCAACAATCGGTATATACAAATGGAGAAGATTATGAATCCCTCTTTTGTATCTTCGTTTGATGATATCTGTAGGTATATTGTGTCCACCCATGGATACTCTTTTGGCCACCCGCTCTATTGCCAGTTCGGGACTTTCGAGCCATACATAGATCAATGTCACCTTATACCCCCTTGCTTGTGCCTCATGCACCAGCGACACATAACTACGGGTAGACAAGGTCGTTTCAATAGCAAAATCAACGTCTGACAAAAGCAATTCTTCAATTCGATGTAGCATAATTCTACCCGCTTCAAAAGCAACAGATTCTACATTGTAGGGCGACAAGCCCCTTGCAATATTATCGGCATTCACAAACTCCCTGCAATTTAATACTTCAGGCAATATGGTATCGCTTGCTGTGGTTTTACCAGCACCATTGCAACCTGCTAAAATATATAAATTAGGCATAAATTTTTTCAAATATACGAATGTTGTTTAGAGTGTATAAAATGATACTGATTTAAAATAAGAAATTACCCAATAGTCTTTTGTATAGTAATATTCAATATGAATTCAATCGAAATGGACCACTGTTTGCTTTATTAAATATTTGTCTTTTAATCTATCAAGTAGGTATTGTATGAATCACCACCTATTTTAGCATTTCAAAGGCTCTTTGAAAAATCATATAGTTATGAAAGGTTCTTTCAGATTCCACTCATCGTTTTTAAATCAAAACAAATTCAAGTTACTTTTTCAACAACAATAAAAGATTTTCTGCTGCTACCCTACCCGTTTCTGCCCCACCATTCATGTAACCTTGATAGTTATAACTGCAATGCTCACCAGCAAAAAGGACATGACCTATGGGCTCTGATTCTGCTCCTGCAAACTTTGTCCATTGCCCAACTTTGTAACAAGCATAGCTAGCTTTAGCAAATGGGTAGCTGGGCCAATAAAACTGTGCTTGCTTACCATTCAATGCTTGTTGACTCCCTTCAAACACCTCTTCTAACTGGGCTGTATATTTTTTTAATTTATCTTCCAAAGTTACTTCTTTCATTACATCACTTTCGCTGCCACCAGTAAAAAAGGTATACCCAAAGCTTGTTGTATTTTGCAATTGGGAATGTTCCCAACCCAACTGAAAATTTTTATCAGTGAATGTTTGACCTAAGTATCCTTTTTCGCGCCAAACACTTTTATCATATCCTGCAAATGTTTTTGCATTTCTACCATAGCCTAACTCACTAATGCATTGTTTTTTTGTTGGACTCATAGCTTTCAATGACAATTCAATACTTCGCAATATAGAAAAGGGAATAGTGCAAATAATATAATCGGCCTCCACCATTTGGCCATTTGCAAAATGGATAGAATAAGCCCCTTCATTCGCATCAACGATTTTAGTCACTGCATGTTCAAAATGAATATCGCCCACTCGTTTAGCTAATTCATCCGTGATACGCTGATTACCTCCAACAATTTTATATCGTTCATCACTTTCTCCAAAAAGACTACAACCAGGCATAGTTGTATCAAGCAAAAACAACATATTTATCGCAGATTGTTCACTTGCTTCCAAACCATACTCTGTGGTAAAAGCAATATTAAATAATGATAATAACCATCCATTGATTCCTTTTGATTTTAAGTAATCAATAATGGACATTTCATCCCAGGCTTTTATATTTCCATAATTATCATAACGTATTACCTCTGGCAAGGTATCTATATCTTTTTTAATACTTTCAGCAAAGGGTGCTAAAGCCTTTATCACATCTTGACAGGTATATTTTTTATTTTCAAAATAATAAATATATTTTTCTAAGGAGATGTCTTTTTCAGTATCAAGCAAGGGCAATTGAAAAGTCTTTGCTAAATGCAATATATCTTCATGATTTGAATCAATAAATTCAGCCCCTAATTCAGTCACGATGCCTTCACCCATTAAATTTGATTGAGAATACATCCTCCCACCAGCTCTTTTACTGGCTTCATACAATGAAAATGGAATTCCTTTTTCTTTCAGCAAATACGCTGCATGTAAGCCTGCAACTCCTGCCCCTAAAATGACAATACGTTTATGATTGCTTGTACAGGATTCGAGCCAGGCAGACCCCATGGTGATGGCTCCAATACCCAAAACAGATTGTTTAATAAATTTTCTACGAGATGGTATTTGTTGCACTTCCTTTTGATTCATAAAGGCGTTCATCATGCTGTGTTGCAATAATCGCAACAAGGGCGTTTTTGCTTTTTTCATTTAGTTGATTTTTGGTGCATCAAATATAAAAAAGAAGTTTAAAAATTGCAATCCCTTAAATAAAGTTTGATAAAACAAGTTCTATGTATAATTTCACAGGCTTAAAACGCACCTCTTTATGAAGCATGCATATATTTTTCCTGGTCAAGGATCTCAATTTCCTGGTATGGGCAAATCACTTTACGAAACCAATGAAAAAGCTGCTCAATATTTTGAACAAGCCAATGACATACTTGGGTTTCGCATTTCAGACATTATGTTTGATGGCAGCGCAGATGATTTGAAGAAAACAAATGTGACACAACCAGCCATTTTTTTACATTCAATTATATTGTTTAAAATGACAGAAGGGCTAAAACCAGATATGGTAGCCGGACATTCACTTGGTGAATTTACTGCTTTAGTAGCAAACAACACCTTGACCTTTGAAGATGCTTTGCGTTTAGTAGCTATGCGTGCCAATGCTATGCAAAAGGCTTGTGAATTAAATCCTTCAACAATGGCTGCTGTATTAAATCTTGATGACGCAATTGTAGAAGAAATATGTGCTTCGATACAAGATGAAATTGTGGTAGCTGCCAACTATAATTGTCCCGGGCAATTGGTAATTTCTGGTAGTATGAAAGGCATAGAAATCGCTTGTGAAAAAATGAAAGCGGCAGGTGCCAAAAGAGCATTGGTATTACCCGTGGGTGGCGCATTTCATTCACCCCTAATGGAGCCTGCTAAACAAGAGTTACAAACAGCCATAGAACAAACCCTTTTTTCCAATCCTACATGTCCTATTTATCAAAATGTGAATGCGCAAGCGGTTACAGATTCCGTGGCAATAAAACAAAACTTAATTGCTCAATTAACCGCACCCGTTAAATGGACTCAAAGTGTACTACAAATGCAATTAGATGGTGCTACTGATTTTACAGAAGTAGGTCCTGGCAATGTGTTACAAGGACTTGTAAAAAAAATATTCAAAGAGGCTGTAACACATAATATTCAATAATAATTTCTTTATTACTTTATTAAAGTTGTAGGAATTATACCTTTTCTTTTTTTAGACTAAATAATACATTCAAGAGGTATTAATTGTTTTTAGATCAATTAATACGTTAATAATACAAAGCATTATTGTCAATCTTTTTTAGTGTTTAAATTCAATCCTATGGTTGATATTTATTATATTCGCTTTGAATAACCTACTACACTAATGCTGAAAGATTTTTTTACGTTTACCAAAAACCAAAGCAGGGCAATTGCCATTTTATTAATCGCTATTTTTTTAAGTTTAACCCTCTATGTATTGATGCCCATGATTTACAAAGTAAATCATAAAAATACCGCTGATGAATTAAAAAAAATGATCGCGCAAATAAAGCTAGATGAAACAAGTGAAAAACATCAAGTCAGTACCCCACTCACCCCTTTCCCTTTTGACCCCAACTCGCTCGATTCTTTAGGTTTTGTAAAATTAGGATTGAGATCAAAATTGATACATACCTTATTAAATTATAGAAACAAAGGTGGTCGATTTTACAATAAAGAAAGTGTAAAACGTATATATGGTATGCAGGATACTGAATACGTACAATTAGCCCCTTTTATAAAAATCGAAAATGAAAATCAATTTGAAAAATATAAAAAGGATGTTATGGTTGTTGAACTAAACACGGCCGATACTTCACAATTGATACAATTGAAAGGAATTGGCAGTAAACTTTCGATGAATATTGTGCAATACAGATCGCAACTTGGGGGCTTTGTACATGTAAATCAATTAAAAGAAGTGTATGGCATTTCAAAAGAAACCTTTGCCATGATTAAGCCCTCCATTAAAGTAAACATTGCTCATATTCAAAAAATCAATTTGAATGCTGCTACGTTATACGAAATAAATAAACACCCCTATTTAAAAGGAGAAATTGCAAATGCCATTGTAGAATATAGAAAAAAACAACATTACCATATCGCCAATATTCAACAACTAAAAGAAATTGAGTTGATAAATGAAGAAATTTTTCGTAAAATTGCACCTTATATAACAATTCAATAAATTTTTGTCTTATGAATTTTGCACCAACCGAAATGCAATCACAAATAACCGATATGATTCGTGATTTTGCCGAAAAAAATATTCGCCCCAATATGATGGTGTGGGATGAAACGCAGGAATTTCCTGTTGAAGTATTTCGAAAATTAGGCGAACTCGGTTTAATGGGTGTACTTATACCCGCCGAATATGGTGGTTCAGGTTTGTCATACTTTGAGTATATAACCGTGGTGAGCGAAATAGCTAAAGTATGTGGATCTATTGGTTTATCAGTAGCTGCGCACAATTCATTGTGTACAAATCATATTTACAAATTTGGTAGTGAAGAAATTAAAAAGAAATATATTCCAAAACTAGCCAGTGGTGAATGGATTGGGGCTTGGGGGCTCACAGAGGCCAATACGGGTTCTGATGCCGGCAACATGAAATGTGTAGCTACAAAAGATGGCGATGAATGGATTATCAATGGTACAAAAAACTGGATTACTCATGGCAAATCAGGCGATGTAGCTGTCGTATTATGCCGAACTGGAGAACCACGCTCAAAAGACAATGTAACCGCATTTGCCATCGAAAGAAATACCCCTGGATTTACTGCAGGTAAAAAAGAAAACAAATTAGGCATGCGTGCTTCTGAAACAACCGAACTGATATTTGACAATTGTAGAATATCTGATGCTCAACGATTAGGGGAAGTAGGTGAAGGTTTTAAACAAGCCATGAAGATATTAGACGGGGGTAGAATCTCCATTGCCGCATTGGCATTGGGTATTGCAAAAGGTGCTTATGAAGCATCTGTAAAATATGCTAAAGAGCGTGAACAATTTGATCAGCCTATTGCTAATTTTCAAGCTATTCAATGGAAACTAGCTGATATGGCAACTCAAATTGAAACAGCTGAATTGCTTATATACCAGGCTGCAGATTTAATCATCAGGGGTGAAAAAGTAACCCAGCAAAGCGCTATCGCAAAATATTATGCATCTGAAGTATCTGTAAAAGTGGCTACTGATGCAGTACAAATATTTGGTGGGTATGGTTATACGAAAGATTTTCCTGTTGAAAAATATTATAGAGATAGTAAGCTTTGTACCATTGGTGAAGGCACTTCTGAAATTCAAAAATTAGTAATCGCCCGCGAAATCTTAAAATAATCACTGATTATTGCTTTTTAAATACCCTAAAATCAGCACCTAAAGCTAACTTTTAAGGATTATAGCATTTAGTTTTATTTAACGATAAACGCATATTTTGCATCCTAAATCTATTACAAGCTATAATAGCTGATATCACAGCATTTGAGTGATATGTAAACCTCAATATTGTTATACCAAATACAGGATTTAAATAATATGACTGATACCGGTATACTGCCTACACAAACTGAATTTTAACAATAGCCTGTCAATAATCAATATTCTGTTATTGGTATAAAAATTTTCTCAAACACTCGTCTTTATTGCATTTGATACACTCACAACAAATTCAACAGCAAAATACACATTTTACACTATTATATGTAACTGCTATAGAATTATGCTCTAGTACACATTGGAATTAAGCCCTTTTTTGCAAAAAAATTGAATTCCCAAATACTTTTTTTGTGGTCTCCCAACTTTAAATTTAATTTATTCGTCTAAAAAAATACATGTTACAACATTATTTTTTTATATTTATGCTCTAAACGATTATTATGAAATCAAAAAAATTACTTTTTTCCACCCTTTTATCATTAGGTTGTCTTACAACTTACATCATTTTAACTTCTTCTGCCACTGCTCAGCAAGGGGTGATGGGCGCCAGTCAAGTTGGTTGCGGCTCTTGTCATGGCTCAGCAAATGCAGCTACTACGATTACTATTACAGGCATGCCTGGTACTGGATTTGTAGCTGGCACTACTTACCCACTAACTTTAAAAGTAACCAATGCGAGTAAATTGGCAGCAGGTTTTGACATGTCAGTATCCTTAGGCACCATTTCAAACCCACCAGCGAATACGATGCTTATGGGTGGTAGCGAATTACATCATACTTCACCCTTAATGATGGCTTCTGGTGATGCTATCTGGAATTTCAGCTGGACTGCTCCTGCATCAGGAAACAGTGTATCTTTTTTTGTTGCAGGCAATGCTGTAAATAATAATAACGGCGATAGTGGTGATCAATGGAATAAAGTTACAATCAATTTTAACAAAGCTATACCTGCAGGTACACAAGACCTGACTGAAACAACAGCACAATTATATCCAAATCCCGTGAACAATTCAATGACTGTTATGACTTCAGATGAAGAGGCGCAAGCTTCTTTTCAAGTGATTTCTATCAATGGTAGTATACAACCAATTGCAGCGAATCAAATCAGCCAACAAGAATATCGCTTAAATACCTCCTCTTTAACACCTGGTATTTATATACTTTCCTATTCCATTAAAGGAAAAATAAAGCATTTATCATTTACTAAAAATTAATGAATCCTCTTGCTTTAAGATAAAATATATTGCAAATTCATAATCCTTCCATTTACCAATAACACAAATTATATGAAATCTAAAAAATTACAATTTATCTACCTTTTAGGGTTCTGCACCTTAGCCTATTTTATTTTTTCTTCCAGTAGTGGTGGCGTCACCGGTAAAGCCACATCAGGATGTGGTGGCAATGGTTGTCATACTGCTGGCAACACCACCATCAATTTGAGTGGAATACCCGCCACTTACGTATATGGCACTACCTATACATGCACCTTAGCGGTTACAAATATTGCAAAAGTTGCCGCAGGTTTTGATTTAACAGTAAATCTTGGTACTATACAAACTATCACCGGACAAGGCACTACTTTGTTTGGCACCACAGAACTACATCACAGCGCACCAAAACTAGACAGCATTCCAGGTACTGCTTTTTGGTTGTTTAAATGGACGGCACCTGCTTCGGGAGGACAGCTGATTGTTAATGTAGCAGGGAATGCCGTAGATAATACAGGCACTTCATCGAATGATTTTTTTGGCACCAATCAATTTACCTTTGCAGCTCCTGCAGTGGCTACCTCTCCTACAGTAACAAATGTAAGCATTAACGGTATTACATCTACGGGTGCAACAGTCAATGCTTCTGTAAATGCAAATGGTAGCAACACCACCGCAGTCATTGAATATGGTTTAACAGCTGCATATGGTAGTTCAACGGCCATGACCCCTTCACCGATTACTGGAATTACCCCTACAGCTGCTACAGGCAATATAACAGGATTAACACCAAATACCCTTTACCATTACAGAGTAAAAGCGACCAATGCAGGAGGCATCACATCAAGTACAGATGCTACCTTTACAACATTGAATGCTGCATCAGTAAACAGTATTGAGCAATCAAACATAGAGATATACCCGAATCCAGTTATTGATTATTTAATGTATAATAACAAAGCGAACCCTAATAATGTTCAATTTACAATTATTGCAGTCAATGGCACTTCGCAACTTGTACAAATTGAAAAAATATCTAATGGAAATTATAAAATTCAAACCAATACACTTGCAACAGGAAATTATGTATTGTTGATGGAACTTGATGGCAAAAAATATTATCACCATTTTTCTAAATAGTTCTATTCAAATTTATTTATATAAAAGCTATCTTCTATAGGAGATAGCTTTTTTTCATTTCTAATGTTTTGATTGATTGTATATTTGTATAAAATACGATTTGTATGAAAAAAAATATTTTATCCCTCCTTTTCATTTTTGTATTTACTTACAACCATGCAGCACCCTATGAAAGGGGCTTAAGTCTATCTAATAAAAATCAACCCAAAAAAAACACGGGGTTTGATAAATCACGTTTGTTACTTGGACCAGGTATTGGGGCTGGCGCTGCTTATAGGGCCTTTTCCATTAATTTATCTCCAACCATAGGTTACGCTTTTCATGAAAATTTCAATGCGGGTGTCACTTTAGGATTTAATTATTTTCAGCAAGCAGAGGATTATACCAATCCTGTAACTAATGCTTTAGAAACATATAAATATAAATATCCTGGGTACTCGTTTAGTGTCTATGGCCGATATTTATTGAAAAATTTCTTATTGTTTAATTTCGAACCTGAGCTCAACAATGTAAAGTTTGTAAAAGGATACTCTATCGATTGGACCACTGGCAAACCTATCGAAAATAAACAAAGGATTACAATCCCATCTGTATTGGTTGGTATTGGCTATATGCAACGTTTTGGACAATATAGTTATTCATTTATTAGTTTGAATTATGATTTGATTCAAAACCCCAATTCAAGATATTTTCAAACACTGGATTATCGTTTCGGAGTTATGATACAACTTTTTAATTAATAACAAGTTACCCCGTTATTATCCAAGTTTTTCCATTGAAAAAAATATCTCTTTTACTGATTTCGTTTATATTTAGTCTGAAGATGCTGGCAGGTCCGTTTCAGTCAGGATTATCGCAAAACATGCTAATCAAAAAGAAAAAAGATAACAGAGAATTCCGCTTTTTAATTGGCATCGACGCAGGGTTAAGTTTTGCCTATACTCCCCTTTCTTTTACTTCGAATGTGTACGGTAAAATTGCTTTTCTTTATAAGAACAAAACCTCAATTGGTGTCACCTTTGGCATCAGTCATTTGAAAGATACCTTTATCGAACGAAGCAAAGCGCCAATCAATTATAAGACAACTTATTCCTATGACAACCTGGTGTGGTCAGCTGGTTTGTTTTACCGGATGACTATATTAAAACACCTGCTTTTCAATGCTGAACCGCGGCTATTTTACTCCCGAAAAGTACATGCTGTAAAATCACAAACATATAATAATACAACATTCGACGACGAAAGAGCGGTTGTGCCTGGTTTGCTATTTGGTGCAGGCTATTCTGACAACACCTTTTTAAACATTATAACCAACTTTTATATTAATTATGATTTTCTACAAAACCGGTATAGTCCTTATTACAAAAGAGTTGATTTCAGGTTTGGTTTTATGTTGCCGCTCTAATCCGATGATACATTTATTAAACTCCCTGACTTTGCTGACTATGCAAAATCAATATCTATATCGCCTTACTAATTTTTGTAATTAGTAACTATATTTGTGCCTCATGCCAAATCAATATAGTCAATTCACTGCCCTAAAAGCCTTAACCAAAGGAAGTCTACAAAGTTTATTAAAAAGCCCTTCTGCTATATTTTTTAGTATTGCTTTCCCCCTCATTTTTATTTCTGCCTTTGGGCTTATGAGCAATGGTGGATACAAAGCTGATATTGCCTTTGAAAAAGACAGTGATACCCTCAACTATATTTACAAAACACTGAGCAATATGCCTGTTGTAAACGTACTTCATTTTGAGAATCAGGAAAAACAAGCAGAAGAATTTAAAAAAGGGAAAATTGCTGCTATTTTATCAATAAAACTTTTGAGCGAAACACAAGCACCTTATTACAGTATCGATTTCAAAACGAGTAATGCTTCAGGGAATGATAAAAATGTTGCTCGTCAACTTCTTAACAGTGTGCTTGATACATTAAATAAAGTACAATTCCCCGACAACAAACAAATAGCAATAGTCAATACTCCCCCTTCACTAGAAGGAAGAGAATACAAATACCTTGATTTCTTTCTGCCGGGTATGCTTGGTTTTTCCATGCTCAGTGCGGGTATCTTTGGAACCGCTTTTGTATTTTTTACCCTTCGTCAAACATTGGTATTAAAACGATTTTTTGCGACCCCTGTAAAACGAATTCAGATTATATTGTCTGAAGGTATTGCACGACTTTTATTACAACTCATGTCCTCTTCAATCATTATTTTGGTTGGTCACTTTGCTTTTGGATTTACTTTAGTACATGGTATCATTACTTTTTTTCAAATGCTGGTTTTGTGTTGTATAGGTCTTGTTTTGTTTTTAGGGATGGGATTCGTTATCAGCAGTTTAGCTAAAAACGAAGCCATGATACCCCCTTTAGCCAATATGATTACCATGCCACAACTTCTTTTATCCGGTGTATTTTTAGGGGTGAGTAATTTCCCTTCGTGGTTGCAACCTTTCTGCAAAATACTTCCGCTTACCCAACTGAATGATGCTATGCGCGCTGTGGCTTTTGAAGGAAAGTCAATAATGGATTGCTGGCAACAAATAGGCATCATGGGTATTTGGGGTATTGTTGTTTATATCATATCAGTAAAAGTTTTCAAATGGGAATAAATCGTTTTGTTCTTATTTATGTTTAAAGTATATATATCATAAGAGGACGCTATAATTCATCATAGCATTTCGCATGCTCTCATGATACTTCTATTACTATAACAATACAATGGCAGTTCATATGTGTTGATTTTTAGTAAATAAATAAACTATAATTTAAATCAAACTTCATCTTTTTTCAAATAAATTACTTTTTTTTCTATCTTGTAAAAAAATTATAACCTAAAACATATTAAACTGGAGATGCAGAAAAGATGGACCTTAAAAAAAACAGATGAACAAATAAGCAACAGACTGTACGAACAACTCAAAATACATCCCGTATTATGCAGACTATTAGCACAAAGAGGGATTGAAAATTATGACGATGCAAAAAAATTCTTTAGAACCCATGAAGACCAACTATTAGATCCTTTTCTGATGAAAGGCATGCAACGTGCCATTGATCGTATATTACAAGCGATTGCTCATGAAGAAAAAATACTCATTTATGGCGACTATGATGTAGATGGCACAACTTCTGTAGCAGTCGTTTACACCTTTTTTAAGAACATTTACCCCAATATTGAATTTTATATCCCACACCGCTTTACCGAAGGGTATGGAGTGTCAAAACAAGGCATTGATTATGCTATTGCAAACTCTTTTAAATTACTTATTACATTAGATTGTGGTATAAAATCGGCCCAGTTATTGACTTATGCAAATCAACATGGTATTGATACGATCGTTTGTGATCATCATTTACCTGGAGATGATTTACCTGATGTGGTTGCCATTTTAAACCCTAAACAAGCCGATTGCCCCTACCCTTACAAAGAATTATGTGGTTGTGGCATCGGGTATAAATTAATTACGGCCTTTGCAAGTCAAAATAATATTGATGTTGAAGAAGTCAATAAAAATTTAGATTTAGTAGCGACTGCAATTGCTGCAGATATCGTACCCATCACAGGTGAAAATCGAACATTGGCTGTGCTGGGTTTAAATAAAGTAAATACCAAACCCTCCATACCTATTCAGGCCCTTAAAATGATTAGTGAAATGGATAAAGCATTTACCATCACCGATTTGGTTTTTATTATTGCACCTCGTGTAAATGCTGCTGGTCGTATGGATGATGCACGCAAGGCAGTAGACTTGTTTATTGAAACTGATTTAAAAAAAGCGATGTTGCTTGCCGAGGTATTACAAGTTGACAATAACGACCGTAGAGATGTAGATAAACAAACTACCTTGGAGGCATTAGATCTATTGCATAATAATGAATATTATTTAACACAAAAATCGACCGTTGTATATCAACCTCATTGGCATAAAGGTGTGGTAGGAATTGTAGCATCCCGATTGATTGAACACCATTACCGACCTACTATTGTATTAACCCAGAGCAATGGTAAACTTACAGGCTCTGCACGATCGATCAAAGGGTTTAACCTTTTTGAAGGCTTAAATGAATGTGCTGATTATCTGGAAAATTATGGAGGTCATTATTTTGCTGCAGGTTTAACACTAGATGAAACGATGCTGGTGGGCTTTACCAAAAAATTTGATGAGGTGGTACGCAGTAAAGTACCTATTGAATTGTTTGAACCAGCTATAGAAATTGATGCAACAATTCATTTTGCAGACATCAACCCTGGTTTTTTAAATATTTTAAATCAGTTTGCCCCTCATGGTCCAGAAAATATGAAACCGATATTTATGACCAGAAATGTATATGACTATAAAGGGTATAGCCATGTTGTCAAAGAAAAACATCTTCGATTTGTATTGTGTCAACAAAATGGCAAAACCTTCAATGGCATCGGATTTAATTTAGCCGATAAAGAAAACATTTTAAAATCAAATGAACCATTTGACGTTTTGTATCATATTGAAGAAAATCATTGGAACGGCAATACAACAATTCAACTTAAAATCATTGACATACGATTGAGTGTTGCAGAAGATAAATGAAGAACATCCAAATGATACATTACAAATAGTACATTTACCACAAGCTGAAATTCAGGATGTGTTGGCATGATGACAATCTTATTAAAACGACTTAATGCATGAAGTTGTTATCAATGGAGAATTTTCAACCCATGTTTACCCATTTTTTTTAAAAACATAAAGTCTTATGGTTTTAGTAAAGGCATTAAAAAAGTATAAAAATGGACCAATCAATCCCCTTTAAAGTGAATATTTTAACAGAAATGCCTCCTAATTCTTATCATTTCCAGTAAATCGAACACATATTAAGTATTTGTTTAATATATAAAATTGGAATAATTTTTGCTTATATCGAAAATCTGTTTTACTTTCGCACTCCCAAATTGGCAACGCACGTGCAAATTTTCTTATTTTAACTACATACAAAGTTTTATAACTAAAAGGGTTTTACCACTTTGGGACAATATTGTTTTTTCATAAACGAACGCGTTAAATATTATTATGGCTGCAACAAAAAATGCTAAAACTACCGAAAGAATAAGCTTCGGGAAGATCAAACAAGCTTCTGAAACACCTGATTTACTGGACATTCAGCTAGCTTCATTTTCCGACTTTTTACAATTGGAAACCACACCTGACAAGCGAAACAATGAAGGCCTTTTCAGGGTATTTAAAGAAAATTTTCCGATTACAGATACACGGAATATTTTCGTCTTGGAATTTTTAGATTATTTTGTTGACCCACCCCGTTACTCTATCGACGAATGTATAGATAGAGGATTAACTTATTCAGTACCCTTAAAAGCTAAATTAAGACTTAGCTGTAATGATGAAGAACATATTGACTTCGAAACCATTGTACAAGATGTGTTTTTAGGCAATATCCCTTATATGACACCAAGAGGCACCTTTGTAATCAATGGTTCTGAACGTGTAATCGTTTCACAACTTCATCGTTCACCAGGCGTATTCTTCGGTCAATCTACCCACCCTAATGGAACCAAAATATATTCTGCCCGTGTGATTCCTTTTAAAGGAGCCTGGATGGAATTTGCGACAGATATCAACAACGTGATGTACTCATACATCGATCGTAAGAAAAAATTCCCTGTTACCATGCTGTTACGTGCCATTGGATACGAAACAGATAAAGACATTCTGGAATTATTTGGCATGGCTGATGAAGTAAAAGCAGACAAGAAAACATTGATTGACCATGTAGGTAAATTACTGGCTGCCCGTGTATTAAGAAGCTGGACTGAAGATTTCGTAGATGAAGATACCGGTGAAGTTGTTTCTATCGAACGTAATGAAGTTATTCTTGACAGAGACTCCATCCTTACCGAAGATAGCATCGATATGATACTTGAATTAGGCATTAAATCGGTTTTCTTACAAAAAGAAGATGCAGGTGGCGACTATTCAATTATCTATAATACCCTTAATAAAGATACTTCTAATTCAGAATTAGAAGCTGTTCAACATATTTATCGTCAGTTGAGAAGCACCGATGCTCCCGATGATGAAACAGCACGTGGCATTATCGATAAATTATTTTTCTCTGATAAGAGATATGATTTAGGTGAAGTGGGACGATACAAAATTAACCGCAAACTAGGGTTTCCTTTAACCTTATCGAAAAAAGTATTAACCAAAGATGACATTATTGCCATCATTAAGTACTTAGTACAACTGACCAATGCTAAAGCAGAAATCGATGACATCGATCATTTAAGTAATCGTCGTGTAAGAACGGTGGGTGAACAATTATATGCACAGTTTGGTGTAGGTCTTGCTCGTATGGCGCGTACCATTCGTGAACGTATGAATGTACGTGACAATGAAGTATTCACTCCTATCGACCTGATCAATGCAAGAACTTTGTCATCAGTGATTAATTCATTTTTTGGAACTTCACAATTATCACAGTTTCTTGATCAAACCAATCCATTGTCTGAAATCACACATAAACGTCGTATTTCAGCACTCGGGCCCGGCGGTTTAAGTCGTGAAAGAGCTGGTTTTGAGGTACGTGACGTACACTATTCACACTATGGTCGTCTTTGCACTATTGAAACCCCTGAGGGACCTAACATTGGCTTGATATCTACCTTATGTGTACATGCCAAAATCAATGACATGGGCTTTATCGAAACCCCGTACAGAAAAGTAAAAGACGGAAAAGTAGATGCTAAACAAGTGTATTTAAGTGCTGAAGAAGAAGATGATGCAAAAATTGCGCAAGCAGATGTACCATTAGATGAAAAGGGTCATTTTACAGAAGAAAAAATTCGTTCACGTCAAACTGGCGATTTCCCTATACTAGACAAAGCAGAAGTAGAATACATGGATGTGGCACCTAACCAAATTGTAGGTTTAAGTGCGTCATTAATTCCTTTCTTAGAACATGATGATGCTAACCGTGCCTTGATGGGTTCAAACATGCAACGTCAAGGTGTTCCATTGTTACGTCCTGAAGTGCCTATAGTAGGTACTGGTCTTGAAGCAAAAGCTGCCCGTGACGCACGTATACAAATAACAGCAACTGGCGAAGGCGTTGTAGAATATGTAGATGCCAACGAAATACATGTACGTTATAAGCGTTCTGAAACCCAACGTCTGATTTCTTTCGATGATGACTTAGTGGTTTACAAACTAACCAAATACTCTAAAACCAACCAAAGCACTTGTATAAACCTAAAACCTCATGTGGTAAAAGGACAAGCTGTGAAATTGGGCGATTTCTTAACCGATGGCTATGCCACCAAAGATGGTGAATTAGCATTGGGACGAAACCTTCGTGTAGCCTTCATGCCTTGGAAAGGGTATAATTTTGAAGATGCGATTGTAATCAATGAAAAAGTTGTACGTGAAGACTGGTTTACCTCAATCCATATCGATGAGTATGAACTTGAAGTGCGTGATACAAAACTTGGGGAAGAAGAACTTACACCCGATATACCAAATGTAAGTGAAGAAGCTACCAAAGATTTAGATGACAACGGTATTATTCGTCTGGGCGCTCATGTAAAAGAAGGTGATATCTTAATTGGTAAAATCACTCCTAAAGGGGAAACAGATCCTACACCGGAAGAAAAATTATTGCGTGCTATCTTTGGTGACAAAGCAGGCGATGCAAAAGATGCCTCTTTAAAAATGCCTCCTTCTATTGAAGGCGTAGTCATTAGCAAAAAACTATTTGCCAGAGCTAAAAAAGATAAGAATTCAAAAATTCGTGAAAAAGCAGCTGTAGAAAAAATTGAGAAAGTACATCAAGAAAACCTTGAGGTAATCAATGAAAATCTATATGCTAAACTTGAAAAATTACTTGAAGGTCAAACTTCTGCTGGTGTAACCAACCATTATGGTGAAATTGTTATCGGCAAAAGCGCAAAATTCTCTGCAAAGGCTATTAAATCTATTGATTTTGCCATGGTCAATCCATTAAACTGGACTGCTGATGAAAAAATGAACGATTTAATCAACCAATTACTACACAATTACAATATTCGTTATAACGAAGAAATCGGTAGATACAAACGCGAAAAATTCAATATTACCATCGGTGATGAATTACCAAACGGTGTATTAAAATTAGCCAAAGTATACCTTGCAAGTAAACGTAAGTTGAAAGTGGGTGATAAAATGGCAGGCCGTCATGGTAATAAAGGGATTGTAGCACGTATTGTACGTCAGGAAGATATGCCTTTCCTTGAAGATGGTTCACCAGTTGATATCGTATTGAATCCGTTGGGTGTACCTTCACGTATGAACCTTGGACAGATCTATGAAACCATCCTCGGTATGGCAGGTATGACCTTAGGTGTAAAATTTGCAACACCAATCTTTGATGGTGCAAGCAAAGATGAAATTGAAGCTAAAGTACAAGAAGCAAATTTACCTGACTGGTGTCACACATACTTGTTTGACGGTGAAACGGGTGACCGCTTCCATCAGAAAGCAACTGTGGGTGTAATCTATATGATGAAACTACATCACTTGGTAGATGATAAAATGCATGCTCGTTCTATCGGACCATACAGTTTGATTACGCAACAACCTTTGGGTGGTAAAGCACAGTTTGGTGGACAACGTTTTGGTGAGATGGAGGTTTGGGCGATAGAAGCTTATGGAGCCTCTAACATCCTACAGGAATTGTTGACATTGAAATCAGATGATATCACTGGTCGTGCAAAAGCGTATGAAGCCATTGTAAAAGGTGATAACTTACCTAAACCGGGCATCCCAGAATCATTCAATGTATTGGTTCATGAATTGAGAGGATTGGGATTAGATCTTCACTTCGAAAATCAATAAGTATTTTAATATTTGTTTAAAGAAGAATCCTCAACGAAAGTTGGGGATTTTTTTTGTATTGAATCTACTTGCTTATTGCATTCAAGGACATCAACTTCCACATACCTATTTTTTAAACATCCTCACAATTTCAAGAAAATCAATTCTTAAAATATGTGCGATTTCTGCAATTCGTACAATCCCAATATCGTTGATGTTGCCATTCTCAATATTGCTCAATTGTTGTGGTGATATTTGTAGACTATGAGCGAAACTCTTACGAGGAATACGCCTTTCTTCCCGACAGTTGCGAATATGACTTCCTATTTCCCTTAAAAAAGGTGCTGACTTTTTCTTTGACATATACTAGTAGGTATTTAATCAAAACAAATATAATTAAAAAATCAAAATAAAACATGTTGCAAATTAAACTTGCAACATTGCAAATTAAGCTTGCACAATATTTTGCGTAAAAATCAGCATGAAATTAATCTGAATGTAAGTTTGTCGAAACAAAAATTATTAAACATGAAAAATCTACTCAGGCCCGGCCCCTTTTTTTTTTTTTGCGCCCGCAACCAACCCAAATTTTCTTCTCCCAAGGGGGGGTGGGCCCAACGGGGGGGGGGGGGGGGGGTGGGTTGGGGGGGGGGGGGGGGGGGCGGCCGCCGGTTGGCTCCCGGGCCCCCCCCCCCGGGGGGGGGGGGGGTGCGCGGGGCGCGCCCCCCCCTCCGCGGGGCGGCCCCCCCCCCCCCCCCCCCCCCCACCGCCCCCCCCTCTCCCCCCCCCCCCCCGCGGCCCCGGGGGCGGGGGGGGTTGGGGCACCCCCCCCCCCCCCCCCCCTTCGGGGCGGGGGGTCGCGTGTGGGGGGGTGGGTGGGGGGGGGGTTTTTTGGGGGGGGGGGGGGGGGGGGGTGGGGGGGGGGGGGGGGGGGGGGGGGGGGTGGGGGGGGGGGGGGGGGGGGGGGGGGGGGGGGGGGGGGGGGGGGTCCTTTTTTTTTTTTTTGGTGGGTGGGGGGGGGGGGGGGGGGTTTTGGGGTTTGGGGGGCTTTGGTTAACCGATGGAAGATGCGATGTTCTATCAATAATTTTAATGTTAATTTTCAAAATATGCAACTCAAAACAATTTTCATTTTTTTGTTGAAAATTATATTGGTTAGTGCTTTTGTGGGAACCTATAACTTAATTACAAACGGGCTAGTAAATGATTATGATTTCAATGTCCTATCTAATTTTGCGCAGTACATTCTTTTTATCAAATTATATGTTTTTTTATTTAAACCCAAAACGAAATTTGATCAGATTTTTGATGTGTCACTGTTAATCGGATCCATTCTATTTACAGTAGTCACCGCCTATTTAATAGGACGCAATAAGTTCTTTCCAGAGTTTTTCCCATGCATGCCTATTTTTTGTTTCCTGGCAATATTACTGGCATATTTTAAGAACAAAAATCAGTATATTATTATCTGTTTCCTTTTACTATTAAGTTTTTTGTGTGGGAAATTTTGGGTGAGCAGTTACTATTTCGAAAAATATAAAACAAATTCCCTTTTAGCAAAATCAGACTCAAGTATTCAAGATATACAATTTTACAACCTAGATAGTCAATTGGTCACCTTGAATCCCACAAAATACAAGGTGTCCATTTTTAAATTTAGTTTTCGTAATTGCTTACCATGCAGACAATTAAATCCAATGTTTGATGAATGGTGCAAGGAATATAAGACCAACCCAAATATCCTCATTGCAAAAATTAATCCGGTAGAGGATATTGCGTTTATAAATGCGGTAACCGATAGCCAAGATTTAAAAATCACTTATTCGGATTTATATACTGGCAACTCAAAAAGCAATCGATTTAATGTACAATTACACCCAGTAACCATCATCATGGATGCGAAGGGGAAGCAAGTATATCGCTTTGATGGCTATTGGCGTAGTACCAAAGAAAAACAAGCTCGTGATTTTAAACACACGGTGGATTCATTATTGAGTGTTCCCTAATCAAGAATATATATGATTAAAAAAATATTGATCGCCATGCTATTTTTTGCTTCTTGTAAGCAAAGTAAAAAGCAATTAATCATAAGCCCTTATGACATCCATTTGGGAGTGGTAAATGTAGGAGATACCATGGCTTACAAAATAAGCTTTCGCAATGCTTCCACAAAAGATAGTATATTCGTAAAAGGTATTTCTTCCAATTGTACTTGTGCAATAGTTTCCTCTGATTCCTTTCATATTCCTCCTCAAGCTACAAAGGAGGTCAGTGGGAAATTTATAGGTAAAAAAGAAGATACTGGTTCTATTTCACAAAGAATTGCGATTCACTCCGATGCAGATTCGGCCTTTCAGTTTGTGAACATTAGGGCTCAGGTAAAATAGAATGCACTTTTGTTTGCTTCCTTACAAAACCCCCTCAATTTAGCACCAACTGCAGCATATTATTATGCAGCAGCATTTGATTATTTGAATAATAACAACGACACATTAAAGATGGTCCACTAGTATTTAGCTTAAATGTAATGTGAGAAGGCATTATTCCGATATTCTTCTGACTACTTATTAAATACATTTGGTATAACTTCATTGGATTTACTTTAACAGACCATTATTTTGAGAAGGTTTGCAATATATCTGTTGTTTTGTGAGGGGACAAAACCTGGGGTGAAACCCCAAAAATCCATATTTTCCAAAAAACTCTCCCTTTCCCTGAATTTTCATTAAAAACATGTTCTTTGTCCCAAAATACTTTCAAACTAAATTTGTTGGTACAAAAAAATAAACTACTTTTGCATCCAATTAAAAAATAAAACCTAATACTTTAAAGATGTCAGTATTAACTACAGAACGCAAAAAAGAATTATTTGCAACACACGGCGGAAGTGAAACCAATACAGGGTCTACACAAGCGCAAATTGCTATGCTTACCGAAAGAATCAAACATATTTCGGCCCATATGCAAAAAAACAAAAAAGATTTTAACACAAATCGTGGTTTAATCCAATTAGTAGGTCAGCGTAAATCACTCCTTACTTATCTTTCTAAAACAAATCTCGAAGGTTATAGAGCACTCCTTGTAACCCTTGGCTTAAGGAAATAATTTCAACATAAGCGTTCCCAACTCACAAGGTTGGGAATTGCCATTTTTAGGCGCCACTTATTTTTATTTATTTTCTAAGCACTCATTGATTGAGCAAATTAGTATTGGAAATAACATTAGTCAAACGTAGCACCTTATTATTTCTCTTCTTTATTAGGCATGATGCCATGGAATAAGTATATCGTAGTAAGCCTACACAATTTCAAACTTTAAAAAACAAAAACATGTTCAACTTAAAAACAAAAACATTTGATATAGGTGACGGTCGTCAAATCACCCTAGAAACAGGTAAATTAGCCCGTCAAGCTCATGGATCAGCATTGGTTCGTATGGGCAATTGCGCCATTCTTGCGACAGTTGTTGCCAATAAAGAACCAAAACCAGGTCAATCATTTTTTCCATTGTCAGTAGATTATCAAGAAAAATTTGCCGCTGCAGGTCGTATTCCTGGCTCGTTTTTTAAACGTGAAGGTCGATTAAGCGATAATGAAATACTCATTTCAAGACTGATTGACAGAGCCTTACGCCCCCTTTTCCCAGATGATTACTTATGTGAAGTACAAGTATTGGTGACTTTAATATCATCTGATTCAGAAATTATGCCTGATGCATTGGCTTGTTTAGCAGCTTCAGCCGCCCTTGCAGTATCAGATGTGCCGATCAGTGAAATCATTTCAGAAGTTCGTGTTTCACGTATACAAGGGCAATTTGTAATCAACCCTACAAGAACACAAATGAAAGAATCTACCATGGATTTTATCATTGCAGCCACTGAGAAAAATATCATGATGGTTGAAGGTGAAAGTAAAGAATGTAGTGAAGAAGATTTGATAGGTGCTATCGAAGCCGGACATGAAGCCATTAAAATACAAGTACAAGCTCAACGTGAATTATGGGAACTCGTAGGATCGCCTGCAAAACGCGATTATACAAAACCGTATCGTAACGATGAACTAAAAGAAAAAATATCCCTATTTGCCAAAGACAAAATTTATGAAGTCGCGAAAGCAGCTTCACCTAAAAATGTTCGTACAGAAGCATTTAACCAATTAGGCACTGATACAGTGGCGCATTTGGGTGAATTAAGCCCTGAAGATGCAGCACTTGTTGGTTACTATTTTCATAATTTAGAAAAAGAAGTGATACGCAATATGATGATTGACGAACGTGTTCGTCTTGATGGTAGAGCTTTAGATCAAGTGCGTCCGTTGGAAATGGAAATCGATTATTTGCCTTCTCCACATGGTATGGCCTTGTTTACCCGTGGCGAAACCCAATCACTTACAACAGTCACCTTAGGTACTCCCGATGATGAAAAAATGATTGAAGATGCAGAAGGTTCTGAATATTCAAGTTTTTATTTACATTATAACTTCCCTCCTTTTTCTACAGGTGATATTAAACCAATGCGTGGACCAGGTCGTAGAGAAGTTGGACATGGTGCTTTAGCACAACGTTCTTTAAAACAAGTAATACCCGCTAAAGAAGCTTTCCCTTATACCATTCGTATTATATCAGATATCCTTGAAAGCAATGGTTCATCATCGATGGCTACCGTGTGCGCAGGTTCACTCGCTTTGATGGATGCTGGGGTTCCGATTCCGAAACACGTATCAGGTGTAGCCATGGGGCTTATATCACGTGAAGATGGCAAATGGGTAGTATTGACCGACATATTGGGTGATGAAGATCATTTAGGTGATATGGATTTTAAAGTAACAGGCACAAGAGATGGCATTTGTGGTATACAAATGGATATCAAAGTAGATGGATTAAGTATGGATGTAATGCGTTCGGCTTTAGCACAAGCCAATGCAGGTAGATTACATATTTTGAATGCCATGTATGCTTGTATCCCTGAAAAAAGAGCTGACCTTAAACCGCATGCGCCTCGTATGGAATTTTTAGCAATCGATAAAGAGTTTATCGGTGCTGTCATTGGACCAGGAGGAAAAATCATTCAGGAAATTCAACGTGAAACAGGTACTACCATTTCTATTGAAGAAGTTGGAGACAAAGGACATGTAAGTATCTTCTCAAAACAAAAAGAAGGATTAGACAAAGCATTGGCATGGATAAAAGGTATCGTGATGGTACCCGAAATAGGCATGGTATATGATGCCACTGTAAAATCGATTATGCCTTTTGGTGCATTTGTAGAATTTTTACCAGGTAAACAAGGGTTACTTCATATTTCTGAAATAAGTCATTCACGTCTCGAAACCATGGATGGTGTGTTTAAAGAAGGTGATAAAGTACAGGTAAAATTAACCGGTACCGATCCTAAAACAGGTAAATTCAAATTTAGCCGTAAGGTTTTATTACCAAAAGCATAAATTCAAGTATAAAAATATTAAATCCCCCGATGAAAAATTGGGGGATTTTTTTTATAAATTCGGAATCATTGATTTATGGAAGTAAGCGATATTGTAGTTGTACAAAGCAAAAATCCCTGCTCATAACAAGTATTTAAGTGTCCTGGAAATCATACTGTTTTATAGGCTGATGATAGCCTCCATGATATAAAAACCCGGATATAGGTACCTTAGTTTCAATGCATATATTTCATTTGTAATTACCTGTTTAATAAAGAAATATCCATCAATACTGTTTCCAAATTGCTTAATATGGGTAAATGCCGGATACCCCATCATTGAAGACTGAGAACTTGAATTATAAATCGTCAACATTCCGTTATGGTATATTCCTGCGGGTAGCGTTAAATACTGCAAACTACTGACTGCATAGCTTCCGGTAACAACAACACCGTTTGGAGAACTGCAATTGTAAATATGGCTACTCATTACCTGATTACCCAACATGGTTGTGTCGTTACAAAGCGTATCGTTTTGAATTTCTGACAGTATTTCATAGTTGGAATTCAAGGCATTTAGCCTGTAAAAAGAAGCCTGATATAATGCGCTGGCACCAATTATTTCATTATAGCCACAGATAGACAAGTCTGCTATGCCATCGTTATTAAAATCGGCAAGCATACTGTCTTGCATGGGATTATTATTTCGAACCCAAAGTGAATCGCAAACAAAACCAGAAATGCTCGTGTATTGTGAGGTTTGATCTGGTATTTTTTTGTTGCATGCTGTTGAGATAAAAATAAACAAGCAAGCTAAAAAGAAAAGTATTTGTTTCATCATAAATAATGCAATCAGTAGTATAACAAATATACGTGAAAACCAGGGTTAAATTTTAATACTTAATAGAAGAATTCCTATCGTTGGGGATTTTCGACTTAACGGCATCCCAAAGTTCCGCTGAATGAGGTTTTATGCATCTTCTGTTTTATTAAGATACATAAAAAAATAATCCATTCTTGATAACTGACATTTAATATTTAGAGGTAATGTACCGATATCTTTCAGACAAGGTATGTAAGCTATTTGTAATTATTGAGGCTTAAAGGATGAGAGCAATATCAATAAAAAATAATTATGGTTTGATACTGTCACGGCTATTAGCACCCAATATATAAAGCAGTGTAATAAGGCTCATTAATAAAAACATGGCTACCAATTGATGTGCCTGCGCCAAATATTCAAAAAGACCAAAACCATTTCTAACTTGAACACTTGATGTCAACAAAGTGAAGATACCCAGCAATACCTGTATAGTGACTAATACCAAAGGAAGTGATTTGATTCGATTAAATAACAAGGAATCGCGAATTGGCTGCACTTTAATTTGCCATATTATGATACCAATCAACAAGATATAGGCTAACATTCTATGTATAAAATGGATATTGATTGTATTAAATATATAATCACCATTCAATACTGTATCTGGTATATAAGCGCCGTTGATACTTGGCCAGGTAGGTGCAACATTGGCGGCTTTTAAACCCGCCATAAAAGCCCCATACGTCAATTGGATGCCTAACAACAAGAGTATCCATAAAATATATTTTTTTAATCCTGGATGATAAACCTTCGCTTGATTTTCAACCAATAAGGTTAAAGCAAACCAACAGGTAAAACAAATCAATACCAAAGCTGAAATAAAATGAATGGCTAACTTGATGTGACTTACATATAAAATATCATCATTTAAACCACTTTTTACCATAATCCATCCAATTAAACCTTGTGCAGCACCCAATAAAAACAATGCCACCAGATTGGATATCATTTTCACATTAAAATACTTTTTAATGATAAAATAAATAAAAGGAATGAGAAAAACGATGCTAATCAAACGAGCCCAGTTACGATGCATCCATTCCCAGAAATAAATAAACTTAAAATGACTGATGGTAAAATCTTGGTTCAAGTATTTGTATTGACCCGTTTTTTCCTGATAAAGCATAAATGCATGTTGCCACTCAGCATCATTTAATGGGGGAATCGTCCCCAAAATGGGTTTCCACTCAGTAATAGAAAGTCCAGAACCTGTCAAACGGGTAATTCCCCCTAGTAGTACCTGAATAATGAGCATCCCCACCCCAATCAACAACCAATATCCAACAATTTTATTTTTATTCATATAATGCTTTTGAGCTGTTGCAAAGCTATATGCAAAAATGAATATGTAGAAATTTAGATACGACTATTGTATAGATACCTATCCTTTTTTTCTATATTGCATCTTCATGTCATTACTTTATTACCATACTGAAAATACTTTAGAAGCGGGTTGCGACGAAGCTGGCAGAGGTTGTATAGCAGGTCCCGTTTGCGCTGCCGCCGTTATCATGCCTCCCGATTTTTATCATCCCTTGCTGAATGATTCTAAAAAATTGAATGAAAAGACAAGATACTTATTGCGCCCCATCATTGAAAAAGAAGCCCTTGCCTTTGGGGTTGCATTTGTAGACGCACCCGAGATAGACAAAATCAATATTTTACAAGCCTCCTTCAAAGCCATGCATCTGGCATTAGATAAACTTCAAATATCACCGCAACATCTTATCATAGATGGGAATAGATTTATACCCTATCGACAAATTCCTCATACCACTATCATAAAGGGCGATAGTAAATATACAGCGATTGCCGCTGCCAGTATCCTGGCCAAAACCTATCGTGATGATTGCATGTTGCAATTACATCAATCTTTTCCACAGTACCAATGGCAACAAAACAAGGGCTACCCTACCATATCACATAGAAAAATGGTATCTGCAATTGGACTAAGTCCTTATCATCGTAAGACATTTGCATGTGTACCTAAACCTATTGCTAGTCCTCAATAAACAACACACCCTTCAATCAATACAACCTATTCATTGATTGTATTTATTCTGTTTACTTGACATGACGAGCTTCCCTATTGCTTAATAGACATGTTGACCGCCATTGATACTATAGTTAGCTCCTGTAATGAAACTTGTTTCATCACTTGCCAAAAACGATACCAAATGCGCTACTTCATGAGTACCACCTAAACGACCTAATGGTATTTGGGCTACGATTTGGTCACGTACTTTTTCGGGCACCGCCATAACCATATCAGTTGCAATATACCCCGGCGATATTGTATTGACAGTAATACCATACTTCGCCACTTCCATGGCAAGGGTTTTTGTAAATCCATGCATACCTGCCTTAGCCGCCGAATAGTTTGTTTGTCCAAATTGACCTCTTTGTCCATTTACCGATGAAATATTGATAATACGACCAAACTTTCTTTCAATCATCCCTTCAATTACGTGGCGGGTGCAATTAAACACACTGTTGAGATTCGTATTGATAACAGCATGCCAATCATCTAAACTCATTTTGGCCAAACGACCATCACGGGTAATCCCTGCATTATTGACTAATATATCGACTGTCCCTAAACGGGTTTCAATTTCCTGAATCATCTTACCCACTGAATCAAAATCGCATACATCTCCTTCCACTATATCAATATCAAAACCTTCCTCTTTAAGTTTTTGTTGCCACTCCAGGGCTTTTTCTTTATTTCGATAATTGCCTAGCACATGATAGCCATCTTTAAACAATTCTTTACACATGGCAGTGCCAAGTCCTCCTGTAGCTCCCGTAACGAGTGCAATTCTTTTATTATTTTGATCCATAGTTCATTATTTTATACGATGAAGGTAAATAAGAATTTGATGAATTAAAAGAGAATGCTGAATAAATTATTGTTTTATTTGAGCATGTTTCGATTTTTATAAAAAATGCAGTCTGTATTGTTTTTATTAACTTTACACTATAAGATAATTTATTACTTTCGTACATCGAATCTGTGAATACCCAACTTAAAAATCTTAAAGACGAAGAGTTAATACATTTGTACAAAACAAAAAAAAGTGCAGAAGTAATGGGTATTTTATATGATCGATATGCCCACCTGGTTTATGGTGTTTGCCTTAAATATCTTAAAAATACAGAAAATGCAAAAGATGCGATGATGCAGATTTTTGAAAAACTTTTTGTAGATTTATCAAAGCATGATATCCAGCTTTTTAAGGCTTGGCTGTATAGGGTATCTCAAAATTATTGTTTTATGCAATTGCGTAGCAATAACCATTTGGTGAAGTCTGTGGAGTTTTTTACAGATAGTAGTATGGAATATGAAGAAACATTGCATCCTCTAGCTGAAAAAGAAAAAATGTTAGACCAAATGGAGTTAGCCCTGGAAGAATTGACAGATGAGCAGAAAAAATGTATCTTGCTTTTTTATATAGAAAAAAAAACCTATCAAGAAATTATGCAAGAAACGGGTTTAACATTTATGCAAGTAAAAAGCAATATACAAAATGGTAAAAGAAATTTAAAAATTAAAATGAGCGAGAAAAAGATTCATGAGTGATTTATCTTCCATATTTACACAAAGTCATTGCATTTCTAAAACGCAAATGCTGGCTTATATTCAGCAAAAACTGGATAAGGAAGAGGCGTATCTGGTAGAATCTCATATCAATGATTGTCAATTTTGCAATGATGCCCTTGACGCTTTGATAGAAGCCGATTTAGTAGAAACCGAACAAATACTTCATGAAGTAAAAAGCACATTGAATCAAAAATTATTTCCTGTATTAAAACAAGAAACGAATAGTCATACAGCGAATAATAATATCAGGGATTTTGAAATCAGTAAAAAAACTTTGAGTCGTTGGCTGGCAGCTGCAAGTATATTATTACTCATAGGTCTGGGTGGATATACCGTATTTTCATATATTAAATCGAACAAACAAGAGTTGTCTATGAACGAAAAAGGCAACCCTAAATCCACTTACAAAGCGCCTTATGCTACTACCCCAAGCAATCATGGTGAAACAATCGAATTGCGCATTGAAGAGAATGACACCTTTAGAAAATATGCCTCTGAAAAGAAAAATGATATAGTACCGCCAAATACAAAAACCACTACCGTTCAAACAGCCCCTAAAAGCTTAGAAAATAAACCTGCAACTGATATAGTTTCTAAGGAAGAAGCCTTCAGTGAAGAAGTAAATATGCCCATTGTTGCAACTAGCCCTGTAAAAGATATGGCCACAGATGAACCTACCAGGGCCATGGACAATGAGGCTTCGCAAACCGAACAATACAAAGCACCACAAGTGGCACCTGTAACAATAGCCCAGAAGAAAAGTGCATATGGCATGAAACAGGAAAAAAGTTTGAATAATCAACAACAAAATCAATTAAGCTATCCACAAAACAATGTAAATAATAATATCGACATCGTACAAAAAAATACAAATCCCATTTCTACACAACTAAATGAAGAAGAACTTGCAAATGAAAAACAATGGACTCCATTTGAACAAGGGATGAATTATTTCAATAATAAAAAATATAAGAAAAGTATTCCATTATTTGAAAAAGCGTTAAAAAAGGCAAAAGGTATTGAACGCGAAGACATCCTCTATCACCTGGCCCTAGCCTATGAAAATACAGGCAAATACGAAAAATCAATGGAACTGTATGCTTCATTAAGCAATAGCCAAAAATATCGTGCAGCTGTAAGCAGAAAATTACAGGAAATAAAGACTAAAAAATAGCCATTAACAAGCAAACACATTGAACTCAGATTTTCTATTAAAATGATTGCATCCAATTAAAAGATGCATTTGATGGAAACACCTGAAAAATTTAAGTGAAATCTTTAAGGAGGGGCACTTAGGTGGTTTTCTTAAACAATTGAGGATCTCCAAAAAAGAAATACAATATACTTATTGCAATAATAGCCGAAATCACGATAGCTAATATAGTAATTGTTCTTTTCTGCGCTGTATTGATTGATTCTAACTTATGCATTTCACCCAAACGGTTTACCGTATTTTCCATTTTATTGAAGGCTGTTTCACCTTTAATGATATAGTCATACGCTCCATTTCTCATACTGTCTAAAGCAATATTGATATTATCTTGCCCTGAAAACATTATCACTTTCGTTTCCGGACTTTTTTGTTTAATTTCTTTTAAAATCTCAACCCCATTTTTAGCGTCGGCATTGTTTGCACTCAAATGATAATCCAATACCACTATTTCTGGTTTTAGTTTTTCAATGTGGGGCATTGCATCTTCCCCATTTTCAAACATTTTTAATTCGAAAATATACCTTTCCACCAAATAATCTTTGATCATCTCAGTTTGTACGGGGTCATCGTCAATGATAAACATGAACCGCACGTTTTCAAGCATTATATTTTCTTCCATAATGAGTTAAATTTTTCGAAAGTTAATCAATTCCATTTTATCTGCAAATATAAAAATTAAAATGTACCTTTTTTGATGATTATTATCAGATTTATAATCATAAAATTTAAGTAGTTTTGTACTAAATAATTATAGTATATGAATACCCTTTTAATCCCAACCGATTTTTCTCCAATAGCAGACAATGCGCTTCAATACGCAATTGATATGGCTAAAAAATACCAATTTGACATTTTATTGTATAATGTTGTTCAGTTATCGACTCCTGACTTTTCACATTTAGCAAATGTTGATGATTTTAGTAATATCATAGAAGAAGTTAAAAAGAAAATGGATGAGAAAGTTACTTTGCTTCAAAATTTGCATCCTGAAATAACATTTTCATGTGAAGTAGAAACAGGATTGTTGATTGACTGTATCAATGACAAATGCAATCAAATTAATCCTATTGCAATGTTGATGGGCATTACAGGCTCAGGTACCGGAATGGACAAATTGATAGGAAGCAATGCCATTTTAGCTATGAAACACATAAAACATCCTGTGATTATCGTACCAAAAGATGCGTCCTTTAAATCTATAGAAAATATTTGTTTGGCTTGCGATCTTAAAAATGTTTTAACTTCTACTCCACTTATTGAAATTAAAGTATTTACTAAACTTTTTAATGCTCGATTGAATGTGTTGAATATCGATTATAAAAATCGAAACTTCAGTGCGCAAACATCAACTGAACTTCAAAATTTAGAATATATTTTAGAAGAAGTCAATCATGAATTGCATTTTATAGAAAATGAAAATGTATCTGATGCTATCAATGATTTTATATCTACAAAACATATGGATATGTTGATTATGATACCCAAAAAACATTCTTTTTTCGAAAGTTTATTTCATAAAAGCAAATCAAAAGAAATGGCTTACCAAAGTCATATCCCTATTTTAGCGCTTCATCAAGATTAGTCAATGAGCCTTCATCGCGAAGGCATTCATGATTGATAGGTATAGTTAAAGTTTTTTTTATAAAATGGTATCCCTTTGCTTTAAAATCATTTTCTTGGTAAAATCTATGTGCCTCCGTATTAGTCAAATAGGCGTCTAACATCATCACCTGACAATCATTTTGTTTTGCAATTATTTCTAATTGCTTCACTAACAAATGTCCTATTTGTTGTGATCGGTGTTTTGCATCAACTATTAAATTATCAATTTCTAAATACTTACCACAATACAATTTAGTTGCTATCCAAAAGCCACTTACCCCAACAATATCGTCACCTTTCTTAGCTATGATTTGTGCATAACGATGGGGTATCATCTCTTGCAGATAATGTTGATACATTGCAATAGTCAGAGAAGGGGTAAGTTGAACGATTAAATGATAATTTTGCATCATTTGATCTAAGGTATACACTGTATATATATCAATAGCTGAATCCTGCATAAAATGGTTTAAGGTTAAGTTGATAGATAGGGTTAAATTTCCAGTATTCAAGTTGAAACAAAATATGATACATTAAATCCCATATTATAAACACATACTGCTTATTCTACACAATTACAATTGTTTTTTTTAAAACACACATTGATTAAGCAATCGAAATTCAATCAAATATAATATAAGTTTTTTGATAGGAGAAAATCACAATTCATATATTTATATATATTTGCCAAAATCAAAATCAACGATATGCTAAAAATAAAATTTGGAACGGATGGCTGGCGAGCAATTATAGCTCAGGAATATACTGTAGAAAATGTTGCCAGAGTGACTCACGCTGTTTGTTTATGGCTTAAAAACCAAACCAATAACCCTTCAGTGGTGATAGGATATGATTGTCGATTTGGTGGCGAACTATTTACCGAAACGGCCATCAAAGTATTGTGTAGCAACGATATTAAAGTATTTACTCATAAAGGTTTTGTAAGTACCCCTATGATTTCATTTGGCGTATTGCAATATCAATGTGCACAAGGTATCGTTATCACAGCAAGTCACAATCCACCTTCCTACAATGGGTTTAAGCTTAAAGGTGCTCATGGTGGCCCTACCCCACCTCACCAAATTGCAGAAGTTGAAAACCTCATACCTGATGCCGTGGTACCGATTAGTGGTGATTTATCAGATTTTGAGAAAAAAGGATTATTGGTTTATGTTGATTTAGAAAAAGATTATGAAGATTATATCAGATCCAAGTTCGACATTGTTTCAATGAATCAATCACCCTTTAAAATGGCATATGATGCCATGTTTGGCGCTGGACAGCGAGTGATGAAAAATCTTTTTCCCAAGGCTTTACATTTACATTGTGAAGTGAATCCATTCTTTAATGGAATTTCACCTGAGCCTTTACATAAAAATCTATTGGAGTTGTCGGCGGTCATTCAAAACACCCCGGAATTAAAATTTGGATTAGCCAATGATGGCGATGCCGACAGAATAGCATTATATGATGAAGATGGCAAATACATTGATTCTCATCACATCATACTTTTATTGATACACTATTTACATAAATATAAAAACCTAACAGGCAAAGTCGCCATTGCTGCTTCAACTACTTTACGTGTTAATAAACTTTGTGCACTTTATGGCTTACCCTGCGAAGTAACCCCAATTGGTTTTAAATATATAAGCGAAATCATGATGCATGAAGATGTATTGGTAGGTGGAGAAGAAAGTGGAGGAATCAGTGTAAAGGGTCATATCCCTGAACGTGATGGCATTTATGATGGGTTAGTGATTTATGAATTTATGAATGCTACTGGCAAATCCCTGAAGGAACTATGTGCTGAAATTTACGAAATAGTTGGCCAATTTTATTATGAGCGTGCAGACTTACATTTACTTGAAAGTCAAAAGCAACAAGCCATTGAACGATGCAAAGCGGGCATAACCGCATTTGGTAGCTACCCTGTAGTGGATACAAATTTTATTGATGGATTTAAATATGAATTGCCAAATCATTGCTGGACAATGATACGTGCATCTGGTACAGAACCATTATTGAGAATATATGCAGAAGGTAATACGTTAGAGGAAGTGAACGATATTTTATTACAAGTTCGAAACACCTTAGGGGTTTAATACCTATAGACCTTTCTATAAAGCGTGTTCATAAAAAATGGTGGTTTCGACACACTATATTTTGTGTAAAATCTTGCAGGTTATCATGCAGCTAATGATAAGCTGAATAGCACTTATATTGAAAACTTCATTTTCCAAACCCCAAAAATCGCTTCCTTTACTATACCCTTGGTCATTTTAGAATGGCCTTCTTTTCTATCAATAAAAGTAATAGGAATTTCTTTTAATTTAAAACCTTTACGCCAAGCCCTATATTTCATTTCAATTTGAAATGCGTAACCTATAAAGCGAATATTATCCAGATTTATATTTTCAAGTACATTTCGTTTGTAACAAACAAAACCGGCAGTACAATCTTTAACAGGCATAAAAGTAATCATTCGAACATACAACGATGCCCCATAGGAAATAAACACCCTATTTAATGGCCAATTTTCCACTTTGCCTGATTTAATATACCGTGAGCCTATACTTACATCATTGCCATCTTCATGTACACTTTTATACAACCTTATTAAGTCAGCAGGATTGTGTGAAAAATCAGCATCCATTTCAAAAATATAATCATATTTCCTTTCAATACTCCATTTAAAACCTGCAATATATGCAGTACCTAAACCTTGCTTACCTGATCGTTCTATTAAAAAAAGCTGGTCTTTAAAGGTTTGTTGCAATTGCTTCACCACATTGCCAGTACCATCAGGGGAGCCATCATCAACGATTAAGATATGAAACTGTTCAGGCAAAGAAAATACGGATCGAATTATCTTTTCGATATTTTCAATTTCATTAAAAGTTGGTATAATTACAATTTTATTCAATAGGCAAATTTAAAATAGAAAACTCATAGATTAGGATTATAAAAACAATATTAATACGAAAATATTGTTTCTTATACTTTTTTTAACTTAGCGTCAAAATAAATTTTAGAAAGCACCTTTTTGGTATCAAGGGCAAAATCACCTTTCATAATCCAGTCGTAATAACTAGGTTCTGAGGCAAATACACTTAACACAGGTTTGTCTTTATGTTTTCCAAAATTAAATACAGGCACATTGTTGACTAATTTTAATCTTCTGGCATAATCTAAAGAATCATCACCATTTGAAAAGTTACCAAGAAAAGGTACATTATTTTCGATGTCTTGATAATGGTTAATTTGTGCCATTAATATATCTATGGTCGCTAATGCATCTGCTTCGGCACTATGGGCATTTTCGAGTTCCTTGCCGCAATAAAATTTGTATGCAGCAGACAAAGTACGAGGTTCTTTTTTAAAAAAGATTTGTTGTACATCTACTAAATGTCTTTCTCTAAAATTTACTTCGATACCCACACGCAAAAACTCTTCAGTAAGAATAGGAAAGTCAAATTTATTGCTGTTAAATCCGCATAAATCACATTGATCTAAAAATTGTTTAATGCCATTTGCAAGCTCTTTAAATGTAGGCTCATTGGCTACATCAGCATCATAGATACCATGTACTTCAGAAGAGGCTAAAGGTATCGGAATTGTAGGGTTCATCCTTCTTGTTTTCACCTCTCTACTCCCATCTGGATTCACCTTGATAATTGAAATTTCTACAATTCTGTCTTGTGTCACACTGGTGCCAGTGGTTTCTAAATCTACACAAGCTATTGGACGGGTTAATGCTAAATTCATCATGCTACATTAGTTGAAAAGTGATATGGTATTTAATGAACTAAAAAGGCTTCTCATTTTATTATAATAAAGCTTCTAAAATAGTCATTATTCATGAAAATCATATAAATATTGTGCTTATAATCAATGCACAAGATGAATTATACATTCGCTAAATCAAAATCACTTTGCAATCCGAATTTTTTTAATGTTCGAATATGAGATGCCAATGCAGAGAAATAGCCGGAATTGTTATTATAGGGAATCCCAAATTCTTTAGCTGTTTCTTCTACGATAGGGGCAATTTTAGGATAGTGCACATGGCAAATATCAGGAAAAATATGATGCTCAATTTGATGGGTTAATCCACCCGCATACCAGGTAAGTAATTTATTGTTATGCCCAAAATCAGCGGTTGTTAGTAATTGATGTATTGCCCATTCGTTTTCAATTTCGCCTTTCTCATTAGGCATAGGAAATTCGGCACCTTCCACTACATGTGCCAACTGAAATACAGTAGACAACACAAAACCACCGATAGCATGCATCAATAAAAAGCCTCCTAATAATACACCCCAGCTATATCCTAAAACCCAAATTGGGATTACTAACATGTATATTACATAAATTACTTTAAAAAAAATAAGCTTAAATAAATCCCAATAAAATTGACTACTGGTGGCTTTGCTTACACCATTTCTTGAATAGGTAAAAAACTGTTTATAATCTTTCATCACAACCCAACTTAAAGTAGCCAAACAATAAGCAAAAAAAGCATACACATGCTGGTATTTCTGTACGGGATGCCATTTAAAAAATGGGCTCCAACGCATTTTTAAACGTTGATCAATATCTTCATCAACATGCGTAATATTCGTATAGGTATGATGTAAAATGTTATGTTGTAAACGCCAATTGACATCAAAACCACCTAAAATATTCAAGGTGCCTCCTAAAATTTTATTTACATATTTATTATGACTGTAAGCCCCATGATTTGCATCATGCATAACACCCATTCCAACACCTGCTACACCAAAACCAGAAACAATAAAACAACAGATAACTGCCCAATTAGGTAAGGGATTAAAAACGTAGATAGCTGCAATTGGTAAGATATACATACACAACAACACAACTGATTTTAATACCATCGTTGAGTTTGCCAGTTTGTCGATATTATTCGTTATAAAATAATTATCTACTCTTTGTTTTAAGGTTTTTAGGAATTGTGTTTTGTCTTTGTTTACAAATTTGACTCTCTTTTTTTGTTCCATATTATACGAAGTTATGTAAAAACGAGTAAATTTATAACATGTTTTTAAATTTCCTATAGATTTTACCCATGAGATATATCACTTTTTCTTATGCATAATTTCAAGAGATATTGTGCTTATTTATACCGAAGGTGCTCTATGAAAGGGATTCAATTATAAAAAAACGAAACTGATTAGGTTATATGTTACAAACTATCAATTCACATTGACTATAAACTCAATTAAACATTGTGATTTAGTTATGAAAACGATTTGTGATTAAAAGCCTAATTACTTTTTTTCTAAATTTCGGTTTCATTTATATCTTATACATGCGAATATGCCTGTAGACTTCAAAAAAAAAGCGAACTATAAAAGTTCGCTTTTTTTAAACTAAATATCATTTTATGCTTCCATATAACTTTCAGTGGGTTCACAAGTACATATAAGGTGTCTGTCACCTACAGTATTATTTACACGACTGACAGTAGGCCAAAATTTATTGGCTTTAACCCATGGCAAAGGAAATGCGGCAGTTTGACGAGCATATGGTCTGGTCCATTCATCTGCCGTTATTACCCATTGGGTATGAGGGGCATGTTTTAAAACATTATCTTTTGCATCTACCTCTCCTTTAATGACAGCTTCTATTTCATTTCTGATAAACAACAAAGCATCGCAAAAACGGTCTAACTCAGCTTTATCTTCACTTTCAGTAGGTTCAATCATAAGCGTACCTGCTACTGGAAATGACAATGTAGGTGCGTGAAACCCAAAATCCATCAGTCTTTTAGCCACATCTTCCGCTTCTATGCCAGCTGATTTAAAAGGTCGTAAATCTACGATAAATTCATGGGCACAAGTACCGTGTATACCAGTATACAATATTTTATATTCTTTTTCAAGACGCGATTTCATATAATTTGCATTCAAGATCGCATATTCAGTCGATTTTTTCAAACCGATATTTCCCAACATTTTAATGTATGCATACGAAATTAATAAGATGCTTGCACTTCCATAAGGAGCTGCACTTACTGCATGAATTGGTGTAGAGCCACCCGTTGCATGTACTGTATGTGAAGGTAAAAAAGGAGCTAATTGTTTTTTAACGCAAATGGGTCCCATACCAGGTCCACCACCTCCATGAGGAATGGCAAATGTTTTGTGTAAATTTAAATGACAAACATCTGCACCAATATTACCCGGACTGGTTAATCCAACTTGTGCATTCATATTTGCCCCATCCATATAAACTTGTCCGCCATTTTCATGAATTAAATCACATATTTCTTTAATGGTTTCTTCAAACACACCATGGGTAGAAGGATAAGTAACCATTAAACCCGCTAAGGCATCTTTATGTTGAAGGGCTTTTGTACGCATATCATTTACATCAATATTTCCCTTTTCATCACAAGCCACAATCACTATTTTAAACCCACACATCGCTGCACTTGCCGGGTTAGTACCATGGGCAGAAATAGGGATTAATATAACATTTCTATGGTGATCTCCCCTACTTTCATGATAGGCTTTGATAACCAACAACCCTGCGTATTCGCCCTGAGCACCTGAATTAGGTTGCAGACTACAAGCGTCAAAACCTGTTATCACCGATAAGTCTTTTTCTAATTCGGCTAATAATTCTTGGTATCCAATCCATTGGTGCTTGGGTGCAAATGGATGCAATGAGCCCCAATGAGGATTGCTGACAGGTATCATTTCTGACGCTGCATTCAACTTCATGGTACAACTACCTAATGATATCATGGAACGGTTCAAAGCCAAATCCTTATCTTCAAGCGATTTGATATATCGCATCATTTTGCTTTCACTATGATGTGTATTAAATACAGCATGGGTTAAAAATTCAGACGTTCGGGTAGCCCAATCAGGAATATTTGTCAACATTTCTGCATATGCTACTAATTCTACACCCAATGCTTTAGCCAATGCTGTAATATCATTCGGTGCTATTGTTTCATCAATAGAAATACCAATATGATTGTCAGCAAATGGACGAACATTAAAGCCTGCTTTTTCTAAAGTAGTTACTGCTGTATTTACATCATCTACTTTTATTTTGAGGGTGTCAAAATAATTGGCATGCACTACTCTTTCACCTAAAGAATCTGCTAAAGCTTTGGTGTAAATAGAGATTCTTTTTGCAATATCGCGCAACCCATCGGCTCCGTGATAAATGGCATACATAGCAGCCATATTAGAGAGCAATGCTTGTGCGGTACAAATATTTGAGGTCGCTTTCTCACGACGAATATGTTGCTCACGGGTTTGCAATGCCATTCGTAAACAACGATTACCTTGTGCATCAACACTTACGCCTATGATACGTCCAGGTATTACCCTTTTATGTTCTTCTTTAGTAGCAAAATAAGCAGCATGAGGCCCTCCAAAGCCCATTGGAACACCAAATCGCTGGGTACAACCGATAGCAATATCTGCACCCAATTCACCTGGAGGGGTGAGCAATGCCAACGATAATATATCGCATGCCATCACCACGCCACAATTTACGGTATGCGCATGTTGTATAAAATTTCTGTAATCGCATATTTCGCCATTTGCATTGGGATACTGTATCAATGCCCCAAAGTAGGTTTCATCTAATGTGGTATTTGCATAGTCACCAAATACAAGTTCAACACCCACAGGTATTGCACGAGTTTTAAGCACATCAATCGTTTGAATAAATGTTTGATTGTCAACAAAAAAACGATGTTTCCCATCTTTTCCATTTGTACCATTGAGTAAGGTCATTGCCTCTGCAGCAGCAGTAGCCTCATCTAACAAAGAAGCATTGGCTATTGGCAAACCTGTAAGCTCGGACACCATGGTTTGAAAGTTCAATAAACTTTCGAGCCTTCCTTGAGCTATTTCTGCCTGATAAGGGGTATATTGTGTATACCATCCTGGATTTTCAAATACATTTCGAAGTATCACACTTGGGGTAATGGTACCATAATAACCCATTCCTATACAATCTTTTAGCAACTGATTTTTTTCTCCAAGTGCATTGATTTTTTTTAGATATTCAAATTCACTGATGGGTGCGTCTACGTCCAGCTCACCCGCTAAACGGATTGATGAAGGAACCGTTTTTTCGATGAGCTCATTGATTGATGAAACACCAATGGTTTGAAGCATTTCTGTCGTTTCTTGTACATTTGGACCTATATGTCGACCCAAAAATTCATGTTGTTGCTTAGAATGTAAATTCATGTTCGTATGTATTTTAAGAAATGCAAATTTAATGTTTGAAAAGCAAAGCTTTTGGACTTTTTTTAAAAGTTAAATAGTTTATTTCAATTCCAACAATAATGAAGCATTGCCTTAAAAATTTTATATCATCAAATGATAAATAAATGAATCATAAGCTGTTGAATTTGCAGTGAGTGCAAAAAAATGAATAAAGACGAAAGATTGAGAAGATTATTTAAAGCCACGACACAATATTGAACGATTAATACCGATGCAAAATAGGGAAAGCACTATGTTTGTTTCACATAAACCCGATAAACATTACTTCAATCACCAATTATCACTAAAAGATTTATAAAATACTGACATGATATTTAAATCAAGTTGAAATAAAAATCCTGATTGGTAAAATACCTATTTAAAGTAAGCTATGTTTAATATCATACGGATAAAGCTTTGTAGGTATTCAGGTATTATTCCTATAAATTATAACAAAATAAGCATATTATTCTATAAAAACTCCCAACCAATATCGCGTCTAAAGTACTTCCCTTCAAATGATATGTTTGTTGCATTGTCCAAGGAAGTGGCAATGGCATCCTGGATTGATTCACCCAATGATGTAACTGCAATGACCCGACCACCATTGGTAAGCAATTGATCATTGCTCAATTTGGTTCCTGCATGAAAAATTAAACTATTGCTTATTGACGCTACATTCGAAATGACAAAACCTTTTTCATATTGTTCAGGATAACCACGACTTACCAACATAACAGTAGCTGCAGATTGATTCACATGATTACATGAATGTTCATGTAATGTTTGATTTTTTAAAGATAACAAGAGTGGTAATAGGTCATTTTCGATACGAGGTAACACAACTTCTGTTTCTGGGTCACCCATTCTGCAATTATATTCAATAACAAAAGGTTCATCTTGTACTTTTATCAAACCGATAAAAATAAACCCTTTGTATTCCATCGCTTCTTGTTGTAATCCTTTAATTGTAGGTTCTATAATGTTATGAACAACTTTTTGCATAAATAATTCATCTACAAAAGGCACTGGTGAAATAGCACCCATACCTCCTGTATTTAACCCTTTATCGCCCTCTCCGATTCGTTTATAATCTTTTGCTGAAGGGAGAATGTGGTAATTTTTTCCGTCAGTTAATACAAATACTGAGCATTCAATACCGCTTAGAAAAGATTCTATAACCACCGTTGTACCTGCATTTCCAAACTTTTTATGCAATAGCATTTCTGTGAATGTTTGTATAGCATCTTCATGTGTTTCAGCAATCACAACCCCTTTCCCAGCTGCTAAACCATCCGCTTTTAACACAATGGGTAATGTATGTTGTTTGATATAGTCAATTCCTTCATCAAATTTAGTTGCAGTAAATTCTTGGTATTGAGCAGTGGGGATATTCATCTTTTTCATAAACTGTTTTGCAAATGCTTTACTACCTTCAAGCATGGCTGCATGTTTTGATGGCCCTATCACATGAATATGCTTCAGTTCGTTTTGGGCAAAAAAGTCATATATACCATTTACCAAAGGATCTTCAGGTCCAACTAAAACCAAGTCTATTTTATTTGCCAGACAAAAAGTTTTATGACTTTCAAAATCGCACACATCTATATCAATATTTGTTCCAAACTGCGCAGTACCTGGGTTTCCGGGTGCCACAAAAATGTTTTTTTGTATTGAACTTTGGGCTATTTTCCATGCAAAAGCATGTTCGCGGCCACCACTACCAATTATTAGTATATTCATGGTGCGAAGATAAGTTGTAACATTAAAAAAATACTGAGTGTTTATAGAAACCCTTTTAAGTTTTTACATGAACTTACATATCGCTATTATTATTGTATTACAATAGACATACTGCTACTACTATATACGGCAAAGTAACCCAATGCTCCTCCCGAAAAATTGCTATTTGGATTTGCAGGGGCTGCGCCTGTATTGGCATCGCCTGTAATCACTTCACTGAGGGTATTGAAATAATCATAGACTGATTCATCCATACCCAATAATTGAATATCTGCTTTGTCATTTTTGTTAAACAGGGTTGTAAAAAGAGGGGCATCAATTTGTAAGCCATCACGAAGTTGATCATCAAAAAGATAATAATTTCCAGGTTTCGCCTGCAGGGTATCATTGCGTGTAATCAATACCCGGTAATAATTTTTCACCCCACCTGAATCAATAAAATGTACTTTCACCAGTTGGTCGCCATCTTGAGAACCCGGAGGACCAAAGCCCCCAAATGGCTGATAGCTCAGTGAATCAATGTTGGTATGTGCTGGCATCGTTGCCTGCGCCTTAAATAATTTCCCACCCACAGCTACTTGTAATTGATACGTATTAAAATTGAGCGCTGTAAAGTTTGGCAGTTCATACCAACCATTGCCCGTAGCTGTCAATGGCAAGGCATTTAGGTTATTATCATACAATGTCACTACAGCATCGTTTACCAAAGGAACAGATTGGGGTTCGAAGTAGCTTGTTGTTTGGGTGATTTTCACTTTAAAATCATGTGTCCCCTCATACATGCTTGCTTCAATAACATATTGTGGTTTTGCATCATTTAAATTGACATTGATTACTTTTTGACAAGAAAACAACGTAAACAACAGACTAAATGAAAAAAGTATTTGAATGAATTTCATGATTAAAATTTAAAATTATAAGTGATTGAAGGTACCCATCTAAAAAGTGAAGTTTGCAGTGCTTCAGTCACTGATGGGTCATCTTTATTTTGTTGAAAACTAATAGAGTAAGCATTTTCTCTGCCATAAGCATTATAGACAGAAAAATTCCAACTTGATTCTTTGCGATCTGTTTTTTTACGATACCAAGTTACACCTATATCAAATCTGTGGTAAGCTGGCATTCTATATCCATTTCGCTCAGTAAAATAGGGAACTTTGAGATTATCAACGATATATGAACCCGATGGGAATGTAACTGCTGAGCCTGTATTATAAACCCAATTGGCCGATACTTTTAATTTTTTAGTTATATCGTACATCCCAACAATAGCGATATCATGAATCCGATCTTGCTTTGCAGGATATTCTTTACCATCATTAATATTTTTAAATTCACGGAGTGATCTCGACCATGTATAACTTATCCAGCCTGTCAATCTACCTGATTGTTTATGTAAATAAAATTCAGCGCCATAAGCTCTTCCTTTACCATATTCTAACTCCGCTTCCACATCGGTATTTAGAAAAAGATTAGCTCCATTTTTATAATCAATTTGATTTTGCAATGTTTTGTAATACGTTTCTATGGAAAACTCATAAACATTGTCTTTAAAGTTTCTAAAATAGCCCAATGCAACTTGATTCGCTATTTGGGGTTTTACGTTGTTGCTACTAGGCACCCATATGTCTGTAGGCGAAGAGGTGGTTGCATTAGAGAGTAAATGCAAGTATTGCATATTCCGATTATATGAAGCTTTCACTGAACTAACATCATTGAGTTGATATTTTGCGGAAATACGGGGTTCTAAACCACCATAGGTTTTAATGGTTTCGCCATTGGCATATTGCTTTTTAGAAATCAAATTCCCTTTTGTATCATAAGTATAAGCAGTGCCTGGTCCAATATAATCAAACATAGAATATCTCAGACCATATTTTATACTAAATACAGAACTAATGGTTTGTTCATTTTGTACATATACACCACCTTCCAATGCGTATCTATTTTTTAAACTATCGTCGGTATTTATACCAGTTCCACTAAATACGGTAGGTCTGAAGGTATGATGCATGACATTAAACCCAAATTTAACAGCATTGTTGCCATTGGCAAACCAACTAAAATCTTGTTTTAAGTCATAATCACGTATTGAAGACTTGATTTGAAAGGATTGATTGTCAAAGCCTACTTTTATTTTATAATCATAGTTGCTATAAATCAATGAGGTATTTGAAAATAATTTTGCATTGATAATATGATTCCATCTTACTGTGGAAGTAACATTACCCCAATTAAATCCAAAAGTAGAACCAACACCTAATACATCTCTGCCAAAATATCCAGAAAGGAAAATTCTATCTTTCTTAGTAATTTGATAATTTGCTTTTAGGTTTAAATCATAAAAATAAAGCTTGGAAGACTTACGTATACTGTCTTTAGATAGCTTCAAAAATAAATCAGCATAGGTTCTTCTACCCGATATAATAAACGAACCTTTGTCTTTTACGATTGGACCTTCTACCGTTAATCTGGAAGAAATCAAACCAATACCCCCTGACGCTGTATAATATTTATTATTACCATCTTTCATTTTTACGTCCAGCACTGAAGAAGCCCTACCTCCAAACTCAGCAGGTATATCTCCTTTATAAAGGGTAACATCTTTCAATGCATCAGAATTAAAAACAGAAAAGAACCCCAATAAATGAGAAGCATTATATACAGGAGCTTCATCTAACAAAATGAGATTTTGGTCAGCACCTCCTCCACGAACAAAAAAACCACTTTGTCCTTCACCCGCCGATTTCACACCTGGTGTCAATTGCAACGTTTTAAGAATATCTTTTTCACCAAACAATACAGGTATGCTTTCAATGGCTTTGGGATCGAGTTTAATCACACCCATTTCCGTTCTTGTTACATTTTTATCTTCTTTCACTGCTTTAACAATTACATCTTTTATTGCTTTATCTGCCTGAGAGAGTTGTATATTCTGTGTTGTATTTTTATCTACATTTAATTTAAACTCTACTTTCTCATACCCTAGGTATTGGTATATTAAAGTGTAATTTCCTTTGGGCAGGGTAAATGAATAAAAACCATAGGAATTTGATCTTGCTCCTTTTTCTTTAAATTCAAGCACTCTAACCGTAGCCCCAATAAGGTCTTCCCCATTTTTAGCATCTTTGATCGTGCCACTCACCGTAAAATTTTGTGCATGAGATATTGCAGGAATCATTAAAGCAATAAAGAAATACAAGCAGATTTTTTGGTACATAGTAAGGTATAAATTAACTGCAATATTAAGTTGGGATTTATTAACAGCCTTTCATTATTATTTATAGGGTATGTATAGAGGTTAAATGGTCATCAAATATTTTATTCATTCATAAAAATATTGTTACCTATTTCAAAACTGGCATTGGTATATTTGTGATGAATTTATATGTTTATGCAAAAAAAAATATGTTCATTGCTCTTTTGTTTGACAATTGCTTTTGTAAGTTGTCAAGAATCAATGAGTGAAGAAGAAATTGCCACTATTGGCCGAACAAAAAATAAAAAACCTGCCGCTTTTATACAAAAAATTGGTTTTAATCCAAACCAATCAGCTTTTTCAAGTGCAGTACAACAAATGAAAGGAATTGTTTTATTGCAGGCAGTTCCATCCTTTAAAGATTCATTTCTAAAATACCAACATCCTAGCTGGTCACAATATGGTTGGATGGGAAGTATCACGAGTGATGATAACGGGAATTTGTATACCGCACCAATTCCTTTTGTCAACAGTCTTGACAATGGCTTGTCTACCATTAATACTATTTATAAAATTGACCATCAAACGGGAGAAATGAATGTTTTTTTTAAACTACCTGCACCCGATTCAGTGGCGGGTGTTATCCCATTTGGCGTTATGGGACTCTATTATGATTCGCATGGAAACAAACTCTATGTTTCTTCAATTGCAGGTAGTACAAGTGATGAAGAAAAAGGGGTAATTTATGCATTGGATATTGAAAATAAATCAATTGCCGACAAAATAACTGGGATAGATGCTATGGGTTTATTTGTAGGTGGCAACACTGGTGAAAAAAAATTATACTTAGGCCGATGTCGTAGTTCAGAAATTCAGTGTGTTAAACTGAATAAATCAGGGTCATTTGTTTCAAAACCAGTCATGGAAATTAATCTTGACCAATTAGGTCCTAGAGGGAATGACAAAGCACGAAGAATTCGTTATGACAATAATGGCAATTTAGTGGTGTATGGTATTGATTTTAATTATAGTTTGGCCGCAAATTCTGATAAAATTGAGACTGTCTATAAATTTGTATACAACCCAACGGATAAAAAATGGATGAATACAGAGATCCACTAATTTTTAACCTAAAACCCTCTACCCATTAATGATGATGATGGTGATGTGGTTTATTGATAAGTGCTAAAAATTCTTCAGTTGAAATATCCGTTTCCTGCAAATTCAATTGATTTTGAATGGTAAAAAATAATTTATCGGTGATAATCCTATTGTAGAGTTCATCAGCAAATTTTTTGTCAGCCAATTGTTTTTGTATCAAAGAGTCCATCCAGCTATCATCCATACTAGGCATACCATATTGGCCAAAATAACTCATGACTTGCATACGCGCTGCTTGTTCCATTTCATCACGTTTTACATCAAGTTTATTTTCTTCAATGATTTTATCAGAAATCAACTGCCATCTGAGTTGGTGTTCAAATTTGCCATATTCTTTTTCAACAACATCCATAGGTGTATATTTTTCACCACCTACACTCATCCAACGCTTTAGAAATTCAGTCGGTATTGTTATTGGTGTTTCATGTACTAATCTTTCAAAAATATCATTTTGTAAATAGTTTCTTGCATGACCGTCCCAATATGCTTGTATCTCTGAAATCAAGAGTTCTTTAAATTTTTCATCTGTATCGATATCTCTACCTGGGTAGATTTTTTCATACATATCTTTGCCTAATTCAGCTTTTTCAATTTTCTCAATTTTTTCAATGCTTATCTTCATGGTTTTATTCAAATCATTTGCCAATCCGAGATCTTGAATAATTGAATCTTTATAAGCATCGCCAAATACTTCATTTAACACACATTCGATATGGTCGTTTACTTTTTTATTCAATAACTGATTCTTTACGTTATCAGAAAAATATTTCAACAACAACGAATGCTTAGCCTGAGTACCACCTTCTACGCTATGACCATTTTCATCTAATTCACTTAATGAGATATGCAACACATTTTCTTCAGAGGTTACTTCATCTGTTTCACTCATATCACCAGCTTTCAATTGCAGTTTTTCAATTTCTTCCTGCAACATTGCATCGGTGATTATTATTTTATATACAGGTAAACTCGTAGTGCTACTCAATAATGGAATTTGAAAATCAGGTCTAGTACCTATTTCAAATTCAAATACATAATCTTCAGGCAAATCCATATTAAATTGATACTGAATTTGTGTTTCAGCTGGAATTGGTCTTGCAAAAATTTCCGCTTTTGTTTGCACCAAATGTTCTTCTAACTTGGCACCGGCTACTTTTAAAATTTCGTCTGTAAATACTGATTGACCATATAATTTTTTAACATGTCCTATAGGCACCATTCCTTTTCTAAATCCTGGTATTGCTGCGTCTTTACTAATTTTTTTTAAAGATTTCTGTACTGAAGGTAAGTAATCTTCTTTAACCAATTGAATGGTAATTTTTTCGTGTTGAAGTCCAATGTTTTGTTGCGAAATGGTTGCCATTGATAGTATGTTTTAAGTCTATGTTTTATTAAAAAAAAGCCCGACTACATGTTGGGCTATTTTTGTGTGCGGGCGGAGGGACTCGAACCCCCATGTCAAAGACACTAGATCCTAAGTCTAGCGCGTCTACCAATTTCGCCACGCCCGCGAAATGATTTTGGGAGTGCAAATGTATTACATTTATTATTAATTATCCCTTTTAATAAAAGTTTTTCATTAATTTTATTAAAAAATATTCCATTTGTCCAATCCAATTTTCATAGAACCTTTAGAAGAAGATGAAATGATTTTTGTTGCTAAGAAATACGAAAAAGCAAGTAAAGAGTATTTAAGAATCATGAATTTATTTCTTATTGCCAGTGGACTGATACCCCTTATACTTGCTATCTCCTTTGGCATCGTATTTAATGATATTCGTATGTTTTATCGGGTCTTCACGATTAGTCTGATCTCCTTAATTACTTTTTTTTGTATTGTATCTGTCATTTTTTATTTCATACAAGTATATGCCGTTTTTAAAGATAAAAAGTTTAATACCAAAACGCTCGAGCGGTGTAATATTACAAAGAAGAACTATATAGAAATCAACCATTCCTTTCATTTTTATCTCAATAGTGAAGTCAAATATAGTATTGAAGTGACTGAAAATGATTTCAATTTATTTAATCTTGGGGATGAAATCAACATCGAATACACTACTTTCAGCAAAGAATTTTTAGGGTATTATTAATACTTTATTCAAATAACCTTATCACAAATTATACCAAAAGTATATATTACATTGTCTGTGAAAGTTCGGAAGCAAACCTAAATAGATCGCATTTAATAGGGTATTAATTGGACTTTCTTTAATGTGTCCTTGATATAATATAGTTTAGCCTACCTTTAATATTTATTGCCAGCACTTCATTTATTTAATTGGCATAAAACCAATGTGAAATTAGCTATACGAGTATTCCCGTTTCGCTTAATCGCACCAAATACATTTAAAATGTAGACTAAAAAATATGGGAATAAGCTTCTATTCATTGAATTTCAGCTTATCGAAATTTGAATTATTATTCATCTTTAGTTGGAATTAAACATTATTTCAAACTACTTTCTCCAATGCAGGGTTTGTAAATTATTGGACAATTATATAAATCATTTAGCAATTATAACTGTTTTCAGAAAGTTCCATTATCAGATACACAATAGATAAATAACAGAACGCATATTTTACAAACAACATAAAAAAATCCCTACAATTTAACCATTGTAGGGATTTTAAAATATCTATTTAACTATTTTTATCGAATCAAGGTCACATTGCCTTGTTTATAGAAACGTTTGCCTGTTTGGCTAACAGCATCTATTACATATACATATGCGCCCATCGGTTGAGGTTTGCCCTTCCATTGTCCATTCCAACCCTTGGTGATGTCGGTGGTGCTAAATATCTCTTCGCCCCAACGATTAAACACTTTGAAGGAGTTTAAAGATACAATGCCACGTACCATAATACGTAATTCATCGTTCAAACTGGTACCAGATCCTGGACTAAACGCATTCGGTAAATCTAAGATGCTTTCAGGACTCACTAAAACATCTACTGAATCTATCGTGCTACAACCCGCTTCTGTGCGTGCTGTTACAAAATAGCGAGTACTCACTGATGGTGAAGCCATCGGATTTTTGATGTCTGTATAGTTTAAGCCAAATGGTGGACTCCAGGTAAAGAAACTACAATTGCCATTCGCATACAACTGAGCACTTTCGCCAGGGAAAATCGTTTGCGTATCGCCAGCATCTAATACCGCATCAGGATTCACCACCACAGTAGCACTAATTGTATCTAAACAACCCTTGACATTTACACCCGTTACAAAAAATTCTGTCGTCGATATCGGTTGTACCACTATCTTATCATTCATATCCTGGATGATAAAATCTTTAGGAGTCCAATCATATACACCTGTACCTTGATTGGCAGACGCTATTAAATGTACCGTATCGCCAGGACAAATTGTGCGGTCGCGGTCGATGCTTAAAAATGCTCCACTGATTACATCCACTATCGCTTGATCACTTGCTGTACAACCTGCAGGTGTTGTTGCTGTCAATGTAAAGATAGTACTTGCATGCCCGTCAAAAATCACATCTAACACATTAGGAAAATCTAAATCTGATACAGGCGCCCAACTATAAGTGTAATTTGCAAAGCCTGCAGGACCCACAGTGCCATGAAGGTGTAAAGTATCATTGTTACACATCTCCAAATCTGGACCTGCATTCACAATTGGTATTGGCTCTACCGTGATTGTTATCGTTTGACTTGAATCAGGACAACCAGGATAAGAAGCGGTTAAAGTATAAGGATAAACACCAAATGGTGTAGGTGTAATCACAGGATTGTTGATTGAGGCATTGCTCACAAATGTTGCAGGTGTCCATGTATAAGTATATTCAGGGGCACCGGTGGTATTGATTTGTACATTATCTCCATCACAAATTGTGGTATCATTGTTTAGGATATCAAAACCATTAATGACCGTCAACGTTACCGTTGCTGTAGCCTGACAAGCTGTTAAATTATTGGGTACCACCGTTACCGTATAAGTAATGGTACTTTGTGGGAAATGAGCCACAGGATTTGAAATATTAGGGTCATTTAAATAGGTTCCCGGCGACCAAACATAGGCATACGAAGCTCCTAAAGGCGTTGCCGAAGCATTTAATTGAAAATCAGCATTCACACAAGTCGTACTATTGGGTGTGATGACGACGGTAGGTATTGGCGCCACTTGCACCACTACCGTATCTATATTCTTATTACATATGGAGGCTAAGTTACTCGTGACGACATAGGAGGTCGTAGTGGTTGGTGTTGCAATCGGATTATCACAATTGGTACACGACAAGGAACCAATTGGTGAACCACCAGGTAATACAGTCCAGGTAAATTGTGAGCCACCATACACTTGTAGCTGAGCAGCGCCCCCATTACACATGGTTGTATCGCCAAAAGCCTGGGTAATTGGATTGATATTAATAGGAATAGAAAATACACCTGTCAACAAAAATCCAGGAGGTTGACAACTGGAATCTTTGATGGTTATGGTTAAAATGTGTAAACCAGTATCAAGTACACTTGTACCCCATGTCAAACAACCCTTCATAGAATCGGTATAAGTACCTGAGTACACAATATTTGCACCAGGGGTCGCTAAAGCACTATTATCAGTGGCAACGAGTACTGCTATCGGATTAGTAGAAGTTAAGTCAAAACAGAATTTTAAAGAATCACCGGCACAACCTTGTATAATACCATTAATCATATTGCCACCTATCAGGGTATTGGTATCAACCAAACCTTGCGGCGTAGGAGTATTACAATTGCCTACAACAAATTGAATATCACGCATTACAAAGCCTATTAACACACCATTCCTATATTCGCTTACTTTGATTGTAATTACATATTCACCCTGCGCTGTTGCAGTAAATGAGGTAGCTCCTGTTTGAGGATTCACATTAAAAGTGTTGCCTGTAGGGAAAGGATTATTGATTACATTATAAGGATAATTGGTGGTGTCTAATATGTCATAAATAGCAGCTGCACCACATGAGGTAGGACCAGTTCGGGGCTTAATCGCCTGGAAAACCAATGAATCATTATCTGGATCAATAGCACCATTATTATAAATATAAGGGAGATTAATACACATAAATGGAATCGGTGGATTGGAGAAATAAGGCGAGCTGTTAAGATTTTTGCCATTCGTATTGTCAAGTGTTGCTTCAACGTATATATTCTGACCTCCGGGATTATATAAATTATCAATATTCCCATTTCGGCAACATAAACCTGTCCAAAATTTCCAGAAATTACATTGGGTTGGCAAAGTTACATTTACGGTGTACCACCATTCCTGGTAACCAGGAATCACACCTCCATTGCATGTATTATTGTACCCTGGGCAACCTGTTGAAACGGGTGCTCCCTGAATATTTCCATTGGGCAATACTTGACCCTGAGGTACATACAAGCCAAGTGTCGCAGTAGTATTAGCTGCTCCACATGAGTTATTGTAACACATCGTAAAAGAATTAGGGGCAGGTGAACCATTGCAATCACGATAAAATTTAAATATAAATTTATATTGATTGGTTTGGCCTGGGATCAATTCATAAATGAGCTCTCCCCCTGCAGCATGTGTTGCTTTAGCAGTATTCGAGATTCCGGCTAAAAAAATAATTGCTACAAGAACGGATAGTATTTTTTTCATATAATTTTAAAATAAGGTTTAAAAATAATACATTTTTTATAAAATAAACATATTAAGTTGAATATTTAATAGCATAATATGTATAATCATAACGTATGGTATTGTATAAGACGTAATCTTAAACGCTTTTGGTTTGCTTGTGAAGAAATTTATTTTTAGTTATAAATCCTTTTTACTGAAAACCAATTTCTAAAAACACATCTAAAAATAAGATTTTTTTAGAATTCTTGAACTTTTTCTACATAAAATCAACTTGAAAAATCGATTTTTGGTATTTTTCATTTTTTGAATAAAAATATTTTTCAATGAAATGATAATAACATTATTTCAAAATAAGCTAATATTTGTCATTTTATATACAAACAACATAAAAAAATCCCTACAATTTAACCATTGTAGGGATTTTAAAATATCTATTTAACTATTTTTATCGAATCAAGGTCACATTGCCTTGTTTATAGAAACGTTTGCCTGTTTGGCTAACAGCATCTATTACATATACATATGCGCCCATCGGTTGAGGTTTGCCCTTCCATTGTCCATTCCACCCCTTGGTGATGTCGGTGGTGCTAAATATCTCTTCGCCCCAACGATTAAACACTTTGAAGGAGTTTAAAGATACAATGCCACGTACCATAATACGTAATTCATCGTTCAAACTTGTACCAGATCCTGGACTAAACGCATTCGGTAAATCTAAGATGCTTTCAGGACTCACTAAAACATCTACTGAATCTATCGTGCTACAACCCGCTTCTGTGCGTGCTGTTACAAAATAGCGAGTACTCACTGATGGTGAAGCCATCGGATTTTTGATGTCTGTATAGTTTAAGCCAAATGGCGGACTCCAGGTAAAGAAACTACAATTGCCATTCGCATACAACTGAGCACTTTCGCCAGGGAAAATCGTTTGCGTATCGCCAGCATCTAATACCGCATCAGGATTCACCACCACAGTAGCACTAATTGTATCTAAACAACCCTTGACATTTACACCCGTTACAAAAAATTCTGTCGTCGATATCGGTTGTACCACTATCTTATCATTCATATCCTGGATGATAAAATCTTTAGGAGTCCAATCATATACACCTGTACCTTGATTGGCAGACGCTATTAAATGTACCGTATCGCCAGGACAAATTGTGCGGTCGCGGTCGATGCTTAAAAATGCTCCACTGATTACATCCACTATCGCTTGATCACTTGCTGTACAACCTGCAGGTGTTGTTGCTGTCAATGTAAAGATAGTACTTGCATGCCCGTCAAAAATCACATCTAACACATTAGGAAAATCTAAATCTGATACAGGCGCCCAACTATAAGTGTAATTTGCAAAACCTGCAGGACCCACAGTGCCATGAAGGTGTAAAGTATCATTGTTACACATCTCCAAATCTGGACCTGCATTCACAATTGGTATTGGCTCTACCGTGATTGTTATCGTTTGACTTGAATCAGGACAACCAGGATAAGAAGCGGTTAAAGTATAAGGATAAACACCAAATGGTGTAGGTGTAATCACAGGATTGTTGATTGAGGCATTGCTCACAAATGTTGCAGGTGTCCATGTATAAGTATATTCAGGGGCACCGGTGGTATTGATTTGTACATTATCTCCATCACAAATTGTGGTATCATTGTTTAGGATATCAAAACCATTAATGACCGTCAACGTTACCGTTGCTGTAGCCTGACAAGCTGTTAAATTATTGGGTACCACCGTTACCGTATAAGTAATGGTACTTTGTGGGAAATGAGCCACAGGATTTGAAATATTAGGGTCATTTAAATAGGTTCCCGGCGACCAAACATAGGCATACGAAGCTCCTAAAGGCGTTGCCGAAGCATTTAATTGAAAATCAGCATTCACACAAGTCGTACTATTGGGTGTAATGACGACAGTAGGTATTGGCGCCACTTGCACCACTACCGTATCTATATTCTTATTGCATATGGAGGCTAGGTTACTCGTGACGACATAGGACGTCGTAGTGGTTGGTGTTGCAATCGGATTATCACAATTGGTGCACGACAAGGAACCAATCGGTGAACCACCAGGTAATACAGTCCAGGTAAATTGTGAGCCGCCATACACTTGTAGCTGAGCAGCGCCCCCATTACACATGGTTGTATCACCAAAAGCCTGGGTAATTGGATTGATATTAATAGGAATAGAAAATACACCTGTCAACAAAAATCCAGGAGGTTGACAACTGGAATCTTTGATGGTTATGGTTAAAACATGTAAACCAGTATCTAAAACACTAGTACCCCAGGTAAAGCAACCCTTCATAGAATCGGTATAAGTACCTGAGTAAACAATATTTGCACCAGGGGTCGCTAAAGCACTGTTGTCAGTAGCAACGAGCACCGCAATGGCATTGGTAGAAGTTAAGTCAAAACAGAATTTTAAAGAATCACCGGCACAACCTTGTATGATACCATTGATCATATTGCCACCTATTAGGGTATTGGTATCTACCAAACCTTGCGGCGTGGGGGTATTACAATTGCCTACAACAATTTGAATATCACGTAAAACATATCCAATCAACACGCCGTTACGCCATTCATTCACTTTAACGGTAATAACATAAACACCAGATGCTGCAGCTGTGAAAGCAGTGGCTCCTGTTTGTCCATTTACATTGAATGTATTGCCTGTTGGGAAAGGATTATTGACTGCATTATAAGCAGGAAGCAACAAATCAGTTAATGCACCTGCCACACATCCTGGTCCGTTTCGCGGACTGATTGATTCAAATGAAAGCGAATCATTATCAGGATCAATTGCACCATTATTATAAATATAAGGGAGATTAATGCACATAAATGGTATTGGTGGATTAGAGAAATAAGGCGAACTATTGAGATTTTTGCCATTGGTATTGTCAAAAGTAGCTTCAACATATAAATTGGCCGATGCAGGATTGTTTAAATTAAGAATGGCATTGTTTCGTGCACTTACTGATACCCAAAATCGCCAAAAATTACATTGGGTTGGCAATGTAATCGTAGCAGTATACCACCACTCCTGGTATCCAGGATTATTAATGGGACCACCATTGCAAGTATTAAGATATCCTGGACAGCCTGAAGAAACAGGTGCACCTTGTATGTTACCGTTTGGCAATACGCCTCCTTGGGGTACATAAAGATTCAGGGTTACCGATGAAATAGCAGCACCACAAGTATTATTGTAACAAAGTTGTTGGGATGAAGGTGCCGCAATACCCGCACAATCACGATAAAATTTAAAAATAAATTTATATTGGTTTGTTTGACCAGGAACAATTTCATAAAGAAGTTCTCCACCAGCTGCATGTGAGGCAAAAACTTGGTTTGCAAAACTTAAAATAAAAATACTTAAAATAAGTGAAGTGAATAATTTTTTCATATAATAACTAAAAAATAAGGATATAAAATTAATACATTTTGTAAGAATAGGTCATTTAAAATTAGAAAAACACTTCTGTTGCGCCATATCCGTACCTCGTATCATAGTTATTGACGTATGTTTTGATACTTTTGGTTTGCTTTTTAATAGATAATATTTTATGTATCGCCTCCTTTAGTGTCCCTTTTCCTACGCCATGTATAAAAACAATCGAACGTTGATGGGTTACAGATGCTAATTCAAGGGCACTTTCAAATTCTTTTAATTGAATACTCATTTTTTCAGAAGGTCCAAGTTTGTGTGCATTCTTAACTAATTTTTCAATATGGAGGTCAATTTCATATTTACTTTTGTTTAATATATGACTAAAATTAAAATGAGAATCCTGCTTATTTGATATTTTTTTAAGATTGATGTCATCATGAATGATGGTTTCGATGGGTTTGGGTTTAATTTCATCGAATAAACAGATACTAAAAAAAGCATGGTTGTCATATTTGATTTTATCTATATAATCATATAATTTTTTTGGTTTCAATGTTATGAATGATTCCGTTTCAAGTGCAGGTTGTTTGGTTTCAAAAAATTTATATTGAAAAATAGGACTGTTGGCAATATTTTCAAATGCTATATCGTGTATATAAAATTCGCTGTTAGGCAATAATTGGTTTTCAATTTCAAAAAATGTTTCATTTTTATTTTTTGCACTATAACAGAATGTAAAATCTTTTGGCGTTTCATTATAAAAATAAATCTTTACCCTATCTATCACTTCATCAAATTCATCAATTTTATATTGGGGAAAAAAGACCATGTAAACGCCAAAAGGTAAAACGCTTTGTCGATTTGTTTTTTTCTCTGATTGAATATTGTCAATATAAAGATTGCTTTGTTTTTTTAACTTGTTTTGATTTAAAAACCAATTTAAATATGGATGATCAAGGTCTTCAAAAAAAACATGATATATCGCTTTTCCAGATTTAACTTTTGCTGTATTTTTATCTACAATTTCAAGAATAACCCCTTCTTCCTGATTACTTTTAATATATACTGGGTCACCAACAGAAAATTTCATGAAAAAAATAATTAGGTTTGCACAAAGTTAAGCTAGAAATGAATAAAAAATGGCGTTGGAATGCAGCACAATTTGCAGAACGTAAGTGGTGGCAAAATTACTTAAAAAATAAAGACATTCCTGGCTATTTAAGTTGGAAAAAGGAATATTGGCAAAATTTATTAAAAAAGTGTACCCATTATTTTAGCATTCATTCAGAGGATTCTATTTTAGATGCAGGTTGTGGTCCTGCAGGTATGTTTATGTTATTTGAAAATAATAAAACAGTTGCTTTTGACCCATTGATTGATGTTTATGAAACTGACTTACCCCATTTTAAGAAAAATATGTATCCTTATGTTCATTTTGTGAATGCAGGGTTAGAAGATTTTACCAGTACTGAAAAATTTGACATTTTGTTTTGCATGAATGCAATTAATCATGTACATGATATTGAAAAAAGCTTTGACCATCTCATTGCATATGCCAATCCAGATGCACATATCATAGTTACCATCGATGCTCATAATCATTCCACTTTTAAGCACCTCTTTAGGTTGTTGCCAGGTGACATACTTCACCCACATCAATACGATTTGAATGAATACCAGCAAATGCTCATACAAAGGGGGTGTGAAATATTGGGCACCGAACTTCTTAAACATGAATTTTTCTTTGACCATTATTTATTGGTTGCGAAGAAAATACGTCGATAAATTGAATCGAATATAATAAAATAGTGTGTACATATAGGATGAAATATGCATGAACGCGTTCATTGTATGCTAATTTTTAATTCACCTAAATGATTAATCATACCAGTGTTACATAATAGATTATCTAATGATTATCAGCCGAAGTTCAATGTAAGTAGGCAATTATTCTTTAAACATCTTCATAAATATATTTGGTATATAAAGGGTATAATGTAAAAAAGAGCCATCTCAAATTAATGAAATGGCTCTAATCACGCAACCAACAATCCAAACGTTTTAGCGAAATGTATAAATGTGAAGTTCTAAGAAATGAATGCTAAATGAATTATTTATAATGTTTTGTATTTTTTACGATTAACATTCAAAGAGACAATCTAGATATCAATATTCAACAAAGTCGCTATTCATTTTTATTTCTTTTTGGTTCTAATTTGATAGTTTTCAGATTTACTTGCTTTTTGCATGACTTTTCTTTCCTCTTCTGCCATAGTAGGCGCCGCATCTACATTCATATCATAACTCATATTGGTAGTTTCTACTCTACGTAATTCTACCGATTTTTCAAGCAATTGTGGTTTAGATGAAATATAATCTTTATTTTCTTGGACTATTTTTTTTGCTTCATTATAATTCCCTTTATCCACTTCCTTCATAGCAGTTTCAAGCCTGTCATTTGACACATAAATTGCTACTTGTGTAGAAACCCAATCGCTGAAGTGTTGATTATAAACATTTATATTATTGGTAAAATCAGACTTGCAAACAATTGCCATTCTTTCTTTTCGTTCGTTGCTTAAATCTGTATACCCCAAAGAAGCTTCAAAAGTAATAGGCTGATTGATTCTATTTCCAATAGAATATTTTATAAGCACCCCTTTTGTTTCTTCAGAAAATATATCGTGAAATTTAATAGTCAGCGTTCTGCCCATTTGATCATAATTATAACCATATACTTTTTCTACATTGATATAATCGGGAATAGTAATTTTTAATATTGCTTGTTGAGCCACTACTTCCATCAACCCATTGAGTTCTTTCTTAAAGATTCCTGCAATGTTTTCGGCATCATTGATAAAGTAATAATTACCCATACCTGTTTCTGCCATTGCTGTCATTAAATCTTCATTGTAATCGGCACCTACCCCAAAAGTAGATATAGTGATACCGTCTTCATTGTTGTACTTCCTCACGATGCGTTCGATTTGCTTTGGATCAGTAATCCCTTCATTTGCCAAACCATCGCTGAGTAACAATACACGATTAATATAACCTTCCTGGTAATTTTTTTTGACTAAAGTATAGCCTTTCATAGCACCACCCATCAAATTAGTACCCCCTCTGTCTTGAATAGCATCAATTTTGTTTTTAATCATTTGTTTGTTATAGGGATGTACCGCATCTTGTAACAGATCTACAGTACCATCATATATTACAACTGATAAATAATCGTCTGATTGCATTTGATCTATTACATATTTTGCCGCTTTTTTGGCATTTCTGATTTTTTCGCCAGCCATAGATCCACTTCTATCTATAACTAATGAAATATTGAGGGGGCGTCTACTTGCATTGTTATTTTCATATTTTCCAGCTTGAACTTCAGCATAAAAATAGCCTACTTTTTGTTGACTAGTATAATAATCATTTTCAAATGACCCTGACAATGTAATATTACCACGTGATTTGCTTTGTTTACTTTGCCCATTGTATTCGATATTGTCATCATTGGGTGAAGTAAATTCTTGCTGTGTTTGTGGTTTGTAAAATGAAGAAAGGCTTAATACTGAAGCCAAACCGGTGATGAACAGTGTCATCCATAATGAATTCTTTTGCATGATTTAAAAATTTTAGTGATTTCACTTTAGGATGTAACCTGTAAAGAAATTCCACAAGAGTAAAGTTGTTTTTTATTTTCTTTAACAATCGTGTTAATTTTACCAATCATGCCTGAAGTAAAAAAAATTGTCATTATTGGAGGAGAGAGTACAGGAAAATCAACCCTTTGTGCTCAACTTGCTGCACATTACAATACCTCTTGGGTCAGGGAGTTTGCAAGAGAATTTCTGGAGAAGCAACAATGCACCTATGCTTATTCCGATTTAATAAAAATTGCTCTTGGCCAATTGGCATCAGAAAACATAGCTGTTAACAAAGCTAATCAATATTTATTTTGCGACACAAACTTGCATGTGATAAAAGTATGGAGTGAACATAAATACAAGCAATGCGACCCTATTATAATTGAACAAATTAAACAACAAAAATATGATGCCTATATATTAACATCGCCTGATTTTCCCTGGCAACATGACCCACTCAGGGAACACCCTGAAGAGTCGATGCGTCAATACTTTTTTATGCTTTATAAAAGTATTCTTGAAAATGAACAAACTCCCTTTTGTATAGTAGATGGAAGCGAACGAAATCGGCTAATACAAGCCATTGCATTTATAGAAGAACTTTTTTGACAGCAGAATCTATTTTAGGTTATGGTAAACTTTTTGAACATCTTCGTCTTGTTCAATTTTGTCAACGAGTTCAAGCACTTCTTTTGCTTGTTCTTCATTTAATTCAACTGTGGTAGAAGGTATCCGAGTAAGTTCAGATTGTATCGGTACAATACCTTTCTTTTCTAAAAAATCACTCATATTTCCAAAGTCGTTAAAGCTGGTTCGAATAACGATATTGCCATCAGCATCTTCCCCTATCTCTTCCATGCCATAATCAATACCTTCAAGTTCAAGTTCATCAATATCAATATTTTCATTTTTAATTTTAAACTCACCCATTCGAGTAAACATAAATGCAACGGATCCACTGTTACCCATTACACCCCCACCTTTATTGAAAATAGCCCTTACATTAGCCACAGTTCGGGTACCGTTATCGGTGGCCGATTCTACAAGTACGGCTACACCATGTGGTGCAAAACCCTCATAAACGAGTTCCTCGTAATTGACTAAGTCTTTACCCATCGCTCTTTTGATGGCGGCCTCTACCCTATCTTTAGGCATATTGCATGACTTTGCATTTGCAAAACAACGACGTAATGCTGCGTTTGTATTGGGATCGCCACCACCTGCTTTTACTGCTATAGCTATTTCTTTACCAATTCGTGTAAAGTTTTTTGCCATTTTGTCCCAACGGGCAAACATAGCCGACTTTCTAACTTCAAAAATTCTACCCATGCTGATTATTTCTTTAAGGAGTGCAAATTTATTCGTTTTTATAATAAAAATCCTAATAAAAACATGCTAATTAAATAAACCATTATATTTATAACTCTTTTAAAGAATAAAACACCCCTTAAAAAATAAAAAATGAATTTCTGTACAAAAATTGTTTTGGTGCTTTATTGTCTATTTTTAATATCATTTAAGAAAACATCGACCTCTCAAAAATATGTAAAAATTGATCAAAATGTATACATATCAACCACTGAAGTATCCAACATTCAATATCGGGCATTTCTTGAATATTTAATAACAAGTCATCAAACAAGTCTCTACCAAAGGTGTATCTATGATTCTTCTCAATGGAATACTGAACCCATGAAGGAATATTATCATCGTCATGTGGCATATCACCAATATCCTGTTGTTAATATTACACAAGAAGCCATGGAAGCTTATTGCGAATGGTTAAACGATCAAGATGAAGCAAAAAGAAATGTAAAATATCGACTCCCTACAGCCAATGAATGGAAAAATGCATATATACTAGGTTATACAGCAGAGAAATTCAATAAAGCTCAATCTAAATACTTTCACCATGATACTGTTTTCGATGGTGCCAATATTAAAAATCCTACACAAACAAATGTTGAAAATATGCCAGCACCCGTATATGCGTATCCTCCCAATAAAATAGGCATTTACAATCTGATTGGCAATGTGTGCGAATACAATAGTGATGGTACAATACTAGGAGGTAGCTGGGATCAAACATTCAGGGAATGTAGTGTAAACCAAACTCAACAATATTCCTTACCCAATCTGCATGTAGGTTTTAGGATTGTCAAAGAAATCATTAAGAAATAAGTTATTGGTGTTTTGATAAGCTACTGTGTACTAATATAAAATATTAATATATGTTGTGGATGGGTTGAATATTTGGGTATTAAAATGTCAACCCTTTTATAATGCTAATTTTATTTTGCCAATGCTAAAATATCTTTGATCGATTCGTAGGTATTTTTTAATTGGAAATTGATATTCTTTTTATTAATCCAAACTGCTTTTTTAATACCCTCCTCTATTTGAGGTTTGAGAAATTTATCTTCACTATGCATCAAATACCAAGTAGTTTCTTTAAATACAAATACATTTTCAAGATAAATATGGTATGTTTTTGTTAAGGGACCCAGCATTTCCAACTGTTGAATACCAGTCTCTTCAATCACCTCTCTCAATGCACAAGCCGCAATATCTTCACCTTCTTCCAATTTCCCTTTAGGCAAATCCCATTTATTTCTGCGATAAATAAACAAATATTCATTCTGATGATTCATCACGAGTCCACCACCCGCTTTGATTACTTTAAAAGTTTGCGATATTATTTGCATAGACGTTTCTTCATTTCCAACAATTACCAGATGTTCAATTTCTGAAATCATGAGTAAATCAATGCCTTGTTGCAGTTTTTGTGGGTTAAACCGATAAAGGACCAATGCATTATTGATTGGATATCTGCGTTGTAAATCATTGTAATTATCAGTTAGAAAAATACATTTGTTATTAAATTCAATTTTGGTCATAATTGATAATCATTTGTTTTATTAGGTTACTTAAAGTAGGTTTGCGCTACTATGAATAGAGAATTTGCAGTAGCAGAAAAACTTTTACAAATAAACGCAGTAAAATTAAATCTTCAAAATCCATTTACCTGGGCAAGTGGGTGGAAAAGCCCTATTTATTGCGATAATAGAAAAATACTATCCTATCCACATGTTAGGGATTTTATAAAAAGCGAAATGACCAATACTGTTTTTACTGAGTTTCCTGATGCGGAAGTAATTGCAGGCGTAGCCACAGCGGGCATTCCACATGGTGTATTGGTGGCTGATTTGCTTACATTACCCTTTGTATATGTAAGATCAAAACCTAAGGAACATGGCATGGGTAATCAAATTGAAGGTGTACTTGAACCAGGAAAAAAAGTTGTGGTGATTGAAGATTTGATTAGTACGGGGATGAGCAGTATGCAAGCGGTGGAGGCTTTACAACAAGCTGGTGCTGAAATCATAGGTATTTGTAGTGTTTTTAATTATGGATTTGATGTCGCAAAAGATTTATTTGCATCCAAGCAGATCAAAATGATTAGTTTGAGTAATTACGACGCATTGGTATCACTTGCTTTAGAAAAAAATATCATTGATAAAGCTGATGAAAGTCTACTCAAGGAATGGCGTGTAAGTCCTTCAAGCTGGGGACAAAAATCATTGTAAAAGAGCCCTTTAAATTGACTGTTTTTTCATTTAAAAAAACTTTAACGCCCATATTATTTTAGTGTTTATACTTTTGGGCTCAGAAAATTTTTTTTTATATGGAAAATACCACTGTTGATATCAGACAGCTCAATGAAAGAATTAACCAAAAAAGTAGTTTTATAGATTTACTCAACTTAGAAATAGGCAAATCAATTGTTGGTCAGAAATATATGATTGAGAGACTATTGATTGGCCTTTTAGCACAAGGACATGTGTTGTTAGAAGGGGTGCCAGGTCTCGCAAAAACACTCGCTATAAAATCATTGGCGCAAGCAATCAATGGCAAGTTTTCACGCATCCAATTTACACCAGATTTATTGCCAGCTGATGTGGTTGGCACAATGATTTATAATCAACAACAAAATCAATTTCAAGTACGAAAAGGCCCCATTTTTGCTAATTTTGTTTTGGCAGATGAAATCAACCGCGCCCCTGCAAAAGTACAAAGTGCTTTATTAGAAGCGATGCAAGAAAAACAAATCACATTAGGTGAGCATACCTTTAAGCTTGAAGAACCTTTTCTTGTGTTGGCCACACAAAATCCGATTGAACAAGAAGGTACCTACACACTTCCTGAAGCGCAAGTAGATCGTTTTATGTTAAAAATTGTGGTTGGATATCCAGAAAAAGAAGAAGAGCGGTTTATTATTCGTCAAAACATCAATCCACAAGCACAACATAAAATTAATCAGGTAGTTACTCCACAGGAAATACTTGAAGCAAGAGATTTAGTACGTGAAGTATACATGGATGAAAAAATTGAAAAGTATATTTTAGATATCGTTTTTGCATCTCGCGAACCAGAAGCATATAAACTGTCAAAATTAAAGCCCCTTATCAGTTATGGTGCCTCGCCTCGTGCAAGTATCAATCTCGCATTGGCTTCAAAAGCCTATGCATTTATAAAAAGACGGGGATATGTAATACCAGAAGACGTGAGGGCAGTTTGTATGGATGTGATGCGCCATAGAGTAGGAATTACCTATGAAGCAGAAGCTGAAAATATGACAAGCGAGATGATCGTCAATGAAATTTTAAACGCAGTTGAGGTTCCTTAAAAAAAAGTATAGAATGATTGAAAATGCAGTCAGCCTCTTCAATCAAAAAAATTGCACCTGCAATCATAAAGAAAATATTTGTTCAACATTTATTAATCAACTATCAATCAATAATATCAATAAGTAAATAAGTGACCACTTCAGAAATTCTAAAGAAAGTACGAACCATTGAGATTAAAACCAAAGGGTTAAGTAACCAACTTTTTGGGGGTGAGTATCATAGTGCCTTTAAAGGCCGGGGTATGAGTTTTAGTGAAGTGAGGGAGTATGCTTTTGGCGATGATGTCAGAACCATTGACTGGAATGTCACAGCTCGATTTAATACACCTTATATAAAAGTATTTGAAGAAGAAAGAGAGTTAACGCTGATGCTGCTGGTTGATATCAGTGCCAGTTCATTATTTGGTACAAGCAGGCAAAGTAAAAGAGATTTGATTACTGAGATATGTGCCGTTTTGGCTTTTAGCGCCATCAGTAATAATGACAAAGTAGGTGTCGTTTTTTTTAGTGACAATATCGAAAAATACATACCTCCTAAAAAAGGGAAGTCGCATATATTATACATTATCAGAGAATTAATTACCATGCAACCTCATAGAAATGCCCAAACGAATATTGCTGTGGTACTTAAATTTTTAAATAATATCATGAAAAAAAGAACAATTACTTTTTTAATGTCCGATTTTGTAAGTACTAACTACAAACCCGCCTTGCAAATAGCTTCGAAAAAACATGATTTAGTAGGTGTGCATATTTATGATGCCTGTGATGAATCACTCCCTGATGTGGGTATTATGCAAATTGAAGACAGTGAAACACACACTTATCAATGGGTTGACACTTCTTCTTCAGCGTTTCAAAAACAATATAAAAATCAATTTGATGAAATTGTAAAAAAAACAAAAAGCGATTTTGCCACAAGTGGTGCCTCTTTAGTTTCTGTTAGAACAGATGCCGATTATGTGAAAAAACTTCATTTATTTTTTAACAGCAGAAGATAAGTTCTATGAAAAAAAATCTCTTTATATTTTTGTTGGGCGTTTGTATTTTTTTAATCCATAAAAAAACCTATTCGCAAAAAATAAATGCCCATGTAGATACTTCTTCTATTTTAATTGGAGATGCCATCCATTTAACATTAACAGCAACCTATGACCCAACTCAATTTAAAATACAATTCCCATCAATTGAAGACACATTTAATCATTTTGAAGTCATAGAAAGAAACAAAATAGACACAGTATTTGGAAGAGAAAATAATATCTATACACAAAAGATATGTATCACCAATTTCGATTCTGGGGTATGGGTAATTCCCCCTTTTTCATTTAATATCAAACCACTTCAAGGTAAAGAATCCTTTAGTTTAAATACAGATTCGTTTCAAATAAATGTCAACACCATAAGCATAGATACTTCAAAACCTTTTCAACCCATATTTGGCATCCGTTCGGCATCGATGCCACTTCAACATATAATAATGTATATCGCTGGTGGAATCATCGCACTCGGAATACTCATTTTTGTTATTTATTATTTGGTAAAAAAATATAGAAATAAAAATAAACAAGCATCCAATCAGATTCCAGCAATCGTATTGCCTCCCCATGAAAAAGCATATGCCGCATTGGACGCATTAGAGAATCAAGCCCTTTGGCAAAATGGTCAAGAAAAAGAATATCATACTTTATTAACTGATATTATGCGTACTTATCTTGAAGAACAATTTAGTTTAGATTGTTTTGAAAAGACATCTTCTGAAATCATTGCGCAAGTAAAACGAACTAAGGCACTTTCAAACTGTAGACAATATTTAAGACAACTCTTTGAAACAGCCGATATGGTAAAATTTGCAAAAAGCAAACCTACACCCGAACAACATATTGATAGTTTAAAAATAGCTCGACTTGTAATAACAGAATCGTATAAAAAAATAAAACCAATAGAAGAACCATTGACTAAATAACAAATGAAATACTTCGATTTTGAACATATCACTTTTGCGAATCCAATTTTTTTCTGGCTTTTCTTGACGATTCCTGTATTTATTTATTGGTCTTATTTTTATAAAAAAAACCAATATGCATCATTGATTATAACTACAAGTCAGTTATTGAAAAAAAATGAAAGTACTTTTAAAATCAGGCTATTGCTTTTTTTACCGGTCCTTAAAATACTTGCTATCATTTTTCTCATCATTGCACTAGCACGACCACAAAACAGCAAAGTCAATGAAACCATACAAAATGAGGGATTAGATATTATATTGAGTTTAGATATTTCGGGGAGCATGCTTGCACAAGATTTCAAACCCAATAGAATTGAAGCGGCCAAGAAAGTTGCATCAGATTTTATTTTAAACAGACCGACAGATAGAATTGGATTAGTGATATTTTCAGGTGAAAGTTTTACGCAATGTCCATTAACTACAGATCAAAACGTATTGCTCGAACAAGTTAAAAATATTCGCAGCGGATTGCTTGAAGATGGCACTGCTATTGGTATGGGTTTAGCAACCGCAGTGGAGAGACTCAGAAATAGTAAAGCCAAAACAAAAATCATCATTTTAATGACCGATGGTGTCAACAATAGTGGATTAATAGACCCTATCACTGCGTTAGAAATTGCAAAAGCATATAAAATAAGGGTATATACCATTGGTGTAGGATCAATGGGCACTGCACCCTACCCTGTTCAAGATCAATTGGGAAATACTTCAATGCAACAAATGCCTGTTCAAATAGATGAAGCATTGATGCAAAAGATATCATTAGAAACTGGGGGACAATATTTTAGAGCTACTGACAATCAATCGCTCGATAAGGTGTATAAAAATATTGATAAGCTTGAAAAAACAAGCATTGAAATTCAAAGCTTCAAAAGATATGCAGAATTATTTTTTGCGTATGCTTTCATTGGGCTATTACTTTTATTTTTAGAATTTATCCTTAAATATACTTTTTTAAGAAGTATCAATTCATAGTGTCATATACTTTTAAAAGTAACCATGTTTAATAATGTTCGTTTAATACCTATGACACATGATAGTACCAATTTCGTTTAAGAGAATTTCAATGTTTGAAGATGTTATTCTGAAAATTTTCTGATTAAATGTATTAGGCATAAAAGATTTAAGATTAGTATATATACCCTAGTTCTTCATTCAAATTATTCATTTTATACCAACAACACATGAGAGTTAGTCAAATTGTTACTAGCTTAAAAGCAATTTGTGTAGGTATTATACCGATATTTTTCAGACTACGTTGTAAATACATTTGGTATTCGTTGGCATAAAAAAGGAAAAATACTGAATGCATTTGATTGATGTGATTACAAAATAGGACATTCGATAATTAATAAGAAAAATAAATTTGACTGGATATTATTTTATGTTGTATCATTAAGATAGATATTTACATTATGCAAACAACTTCACTTTCTGAATTAAAAAAAGAATTATCGATTATGCCTAAAGACATACTTGTAGATGTATGTACAAAGTTGATTAGGTTTAAAAAAGAGAATAAGGAATTATTACATTACTTACTTTTTGAGAGTAACAATGAACAAGGTTTTATCAACAATTTAAAACTAGAAGTAGACATGATGTTTGAAGAAGTAAATACACAAACTGTGTATTGGGCAAAAAAAACAATACGTAAAATATTAAGATGGATTAATAGATATTGTAAATATTCAGGATTAGCCACAACATATATAGAATTACTGAGTCACTTTTGTGTACGCATGAAATCATTACCACTTGATTGGTCAGAGAGTAAAGTGCTGTTGAATATATACGAAAGTCAAGTTAAAAAAATCAATAAATACATTCTTACCTTACATGAAGATTTACAATACGATTTTAGACTCAAAATGGAGTCGTTGAATTTTTAAATCATCAATACATTTGCAAACCAAAGCATATCCTTACTCATAGTACTTTCTTTGTGCTTTTGCTGTAAATGCCACATGCATATCAAATGAATCTCTTTATCTGACCAGATTGATATCACCCTTTTTAATATAATTTTCGCCGTCTGTAAGACATTTATAACGGAAGATATAATAATACGTATTCATATCACTTGGTTGACCTCTGTCGTTACCATCCCATCCTTCTCTGAAGTCATCGGTATACCATATTTTCTTACCCCATCTGTCATATATTTCAAATTGAATGAGTTCAAGGCCTGAACTTGTAGTGACTTTAAAAACATCATTGTTACCATCTCCATTGGGAGAAAATGCATTGGGTATAAAGACTTCTTCACAACATGGACCTGGGTCAATGATTACTGAATCTTTATCTTTACAACCTTTAGAATCTATCACCTCAACAATATATTTTCCATATTGTAAATCAATGGCAATAGAATCAAATTGAGGCGGTGTACAACTCCACAAATAAGTAAATGGTGCGGTGCCCCCAACAAGATTTGCTTTAGCCCAACCTTCTTTACCAGTGCCATAACATCCCAGGTCTTTTTTGGTTATGTAAATATCCATAGCACCTGATGGCGGAGAAACGGCAAGGGTAGTATCAAATTGACAACCAAGTGAATCTTTGACACTTAATGTATAAATACCTTCATGCAAATCATTAAACACACCAAAATCATTTACATTCAATCCAGGTCGTAAATAATAAGTATATCCTCCGTTACCACCTGAAGCAGTTGCTACAATTTTTCCATCACTATATCCTTTACAATATACTGGATATAAATCTAATTCACTAAAACCTAATTTATCAGGCTGGAGTAAGATGATGCTGGTATCTTTTATACAACCTAATGAATCTGTTACAGTTGCTATATAATTGCCACCTGTTATTTGATTAAAAAACCCTGTTGTATTGGTTAATAGCAGCTGATTATTGAGGCAGTATGTTAAAGATCCAACACCTCCACTTGCTGTCATGTTAATGATACCATTTGCTTCATTCCAACATCTGGGACTTACAAAAGTTATCGGACCAAATACGATTGGTGGATTTTCAACAATTGTAATTAAGGTTGAAATACTACAGTTATTTGCATCTGTAGCAATTACTGTATAAACACCCGAAACAAGTGTAGTAAAATTACCAATTGGATTTTGTATACCTAAATTAGGCTGTAAAGTATAAGCAATAGATCCAGTACCACCAGATGCACTCACGAGTAAAGAACCTGTTGAATCACCAAAACATTTAATATCTTCATGTACAACATTCTCCCAAATCATCGGAACTGGTTCAGTGATAATAATAGGCTGTATTGAGGTGCTACATTGATTTGAATCAGTTACATTCACTGTATATGATCCTACGGAAAGTCCAGTAAATATACCAGTACCATTATTGATATTTAATGGCAAAATGGTAAATAAGTATGGTGTAGTTCCACCATTTGCACCAATATCTATTTGCCCGTTATTACCACCACTGCACAATATATTTTGAATGTTTAATACAGTAGCTGTCAATGGCAATGGTTCTGTAATTATTACAATGGTTGAAATAGAACAGAGGTTAGCATCGGTAATGGTGATGGTGTAATTGTTGATTGGTAAATTATTAAATAATCCATTTCCATTATTGATATTCTGAGGCAATAAATTATAATTTAATATACCTGTACCACCACTTACGTTTATTTGAATACTACCATTTGAATCGCCATTGCATAGAACATTTGATATATTCAAAGAATCTATTAGTAATGGCAATGGATTAATAATTGTCACCGTTGTATCAACTATACAACCATTGGCATCCGTAATTTGAATGGTATAATTGTTTGCAACAAGTGCATTGAATATCCCAGTAACATTGGTAATATTGAGTGGTTGTAAATTGTAAGTAAGTACTCCTGTCCCACCTAAAGCATTGATATTGATAGTACCATCATTTACATTTGAGCATGTAATGTCAGTATAGGTTAATGTATTGATAGTGATTGCTGTAGGTTCAGCAACAATCAAAGAAGTAGTGAGTGTGCAATTATTTGCATCGGTAACTGTTACAGTATAGGTGGCTGCAGTTAAATTATTAAATACCCCCGTGATGTTGTTTTGTGGATTTGGATTCAAATCATAATTTAAAATGCCTGTACCTCCTATTGCTTGTACCACAAGACTACCGTTACTGCCATTGTTACAAGTAACATCTGTCACAACAGTACTCGTGAATACAATAGGTTGTGGTTGTGATATAAAAATACTTGATGTTACACTACATCCATTGGCATCTGTGGCTGTGACTGTATAAGTCGTATTGCCCATTAAATTATTAAATATTGTTGGTGGTACAAAATTGGCAAATGGATTAATGCCATAAGTAATATTACCTGTCCCCCCTGTAGTGCTTACATCAATACTGCCATTATTGGCACCTGAACATAATGCTCCATTATTGAGTATATTGGTAAATTGTAACATGGGCGGTTCATTGATAAGTACCACTGTATTCGCACTACAACCATTAGCATCAGTTACTTGCACCGTATAAGTAAATGCCGTTAAATTGTTATAAAGACCTGTTGCATTTGTAATACCATTGGGTAAAAGCAAATAAGTCATTGGCCCTGCACCATTCGCAGTGACTGCAATGGCACCATTATTACCACCAAAACATAAGATATCTACCGTATTGTTTAAAGCTATTGTAGGGGCATTTGCTGAAGTTACCGTAAACGTACTTGTCACACTACATCCATTGCCATCTGTAACAGTGGCTGTATACACATTGGCACATACACTGGTAAATAAATTATTTGCTTGGAAATTAATATTATCAATACTATACGTATAAATACCATTGCCACCTGTAGCAGTAATAGTAGCTGTTCCATCACATCCCGGAACACAGGTCGCATCTGTAACTGCTATGTTTGTAATCACAGGTGATGGTGTAGTATTAATAGTAATCAAACTTGAAGAAGTACATCCAATAGCATCTTGTACAGTGATAGTATAAGTACCAGCAGCAAGTCCTGTAATTACATTGTTTGCTTGATAGTTAATACCATCCGCAGAATAAGTATAGATACCATTGCCTCCATTTGCTGTAATGCTTACTGTTCCATTATTGCCAGGAACGCAATTGGCATCTGTGGTTAGGGCACTCGTTATGGTTGGGGCATTAGGTGCAGTGATTGTTTGAACGCTAGTGGCTGTACAACCATTCGCATCAGTTACAGTAATAGTATAACTACCAGCTCCTAAGTTATTAAACACATTGTTTGCCTGATTTGCACCTCCGATGTTAAAAGTATAAATACCAGTACCTCCAGTTGCATTGATGGTCATATTACCATCATTGCCAGGTACACAAGATGGTAATACAATTGCAATATTTGTAATCTGTAATAAGGTCGGTTCAGTAATGGTCAATGTAGTACTAATAGTGCATCCATTGGCATCAGTAGCGAGAATGGTATACGTGTTGGCTGTGAGGTTGGCAAATAATCCTGTATTGTTGTTTTGATTAGTAGGTTGTAGGTTATAGTTGATTATTCCTATACCTCCGGTAGCTGTAGCGGTAAGGGTACCGTCGTTGCCACCATTACAAGTTACATTTGTGGTGATAGCTGTAGTCCAATTTAAAAGAGTTGGTTGTGTTACTTGCAAGAAAATAGTTAAGGTGCAATTATTTGCGTCAGTTGCTGTAATCGTATAAGCCCCAGCTGTTAAATTAGGGAATAGTCCAGTGCCATTATTAATATTGTTTGGTTGCAATTGATAATTAATAGTACCTGTACCTCCACTTGCCAATACACTGATAGCCCCATCTGTTGCTCCATTACAGTTTACATTTGAAACATTAATCAATGTCCAACTTAAGGCAATAGGTTGATTTATATTTGTTGTACTACTTGAAGTACATCCATTGGCATCGGCAACTGTCATGGTATAGACACCAGCAGCTAAGTTGGTAAATATCCCTGTTGCATTGTTTTGATTCACAGGTTGTAAGTTATAGTTCAAGGCTCCTAAACCACCTGTAGCTGTTATGGTGATGCTACCATTATTGCCTCCGTTGCAGTCTACATCTGTGGTTACAACCGCAGTAATTGTGGGTGAGTTTGGAGGAGCAATGGTTTGTGTGCTTGTCGCTGTACAACCATTCGCATCCGTTACTGTGATGGTATAATTACCTGCACCTAAGTTCGCAAATACATTGTTTGCCTGGTTTGCACCACCGATGTTGTAGGTATAAGCAAGGGTACCTCCAGAAGCGGTAATCGTCATACTACCATCATTACCTGGTACACAAGTTGGATTGGTGGTTGTGATGTTGGTGATGCTTAGCAATGTAGGTTCTGTGATGGTCAATGTAGTACTGATGGTACAGCCATTGGCATCGGTTGCAAGAATAGTATACGTGTTGGCTGCTAAATTAGTAAACAAACCGGTGTTGTTGGTTTGATTGGTCGGTTGCAGGTTGTAGTTGATGATCCCTGTTCCACCAGTCGCTGTGGTCGTGATGCTACCGTCAATGCCTCCATTGCAGGTGATATTGGTCGCTGTGTTTTGTGTCCAGGTCAAGGCAGGTGACTGGTTTATCACTAAAGTAGTGGTGAGGGTACAGCCATTGGCATCTGTTGCAGTTACGGTATAAGTACCTGCAGTGAGATTGGTAAACAGACCTGTATTGTTGGTTTGGTTCGTTGGTTGTAAGTTGTAATTGATCATCCCTGTACCTCCGGTAGCCGTAGCCGTGAGGGTACCGTCGTTACCGCCGTTGCAGTTTACATCGGTGGTAGCTGTGGCGGTCCAGCTAAGTATCGTTGGTTCGATGATGGTAGCTGTGCTACTGATGGTACAACCATTGGCATCGGCAACTGTCATGGTATAGACACCAGCAGCTAAGTTGGTAAATATCCCTGTGGCATTGTTTTGATTCACAGGTTGTAAGTTATAGCTTAAAGCTCCTAAACCACCTGTAGCTGTTACGGTGATGCTGCCATTGTTGCCTCCGTTGCAGTCTACATCTGTGGTTACAACCGCAGTAATTGTGGGTGAGTTTGGTGGAGCAATGGTTTGTGTGCTTGTCGCTGTACAACCATTCGCATCCGTTACCGTGATGGTATAATTACCTGCACCTAAGTTCGCAAATACATTGCTCGCCTGGTTTGCACCACCGATGTTGTAGGTATAAGCAAGGGTACCTCCAGAAGCGGTAATCGTCATGCTACCATCATTACCTGGTACACAAGTTGGATTGGTGTTCGTGATGTTGGTGATGCTTAGCAATGTAGGTTCTGTGATGGTCAATGTGGTACTGATGGTACAGCCATTGGCATCGGTTGCAAGAATGGTATAGGTGTTGGCTGCTAAATTGGTAAACAAGCCGGTGTTGTTGGTTTGATTGGTTGGTTGCAGGTTGTAGTTGATGATCCCTGTTCCGCCAGTTGCTGTGGTCGTGATGCTACCGTCAATGCCTCCATTGCAGGTGATATTGGTCGCTGTGTTTTGTGTCCAGGTCAAAGCAGGTGACTGGTTTATCACTAAAGTCGTGGTGAGGGTACAGCCATTGGCATCCGTTGCAGTTACGGTATAAGTACCTGCAGTGAGATTGGTAAACAGACCTGTATTGTTGGTTTGGTTCGTTGGTTGTAAGTTGTAATTGATAATCCCTGTACCTCCGGTAGCCGTAGCCGTGAGGGTACCGTCGTTACCGCCGTTGCAGTTTACATCAGTGGTAGCTGTGGTGGTCCAGCTAAGTATTGTTGGTTCGATGATGGTAGCTGTGCTACTGATGGTACAACCATTGGCATCGGCAACTGTCATGGTATAGACACCAGCAGCTAAGTTGGTAAATATCCCTGTGGCATTGTTTTGATTCACAGGTTGTAAGTTATAGTTCAAGGCTCCTAAACCACCTGTTGCTGTTACGGTGATGCTACCATTATTGCCTCCGTTGCAGTCTACATCTGTGGTTACAACCGCAGTAATTGTGGGTGAGTTTGGTGGAGCAATGGTTTGTGTGCTTGTCGCTGTACAACCATTCGCATCCGTTACCGTGATGGTATAATTACCTGCACCTAAGTTCGCAAATACATTGTTTGCCTGGTTTGCACCACCGATGTTGTAGGTATAAGCGAGGGTACCTCCAGAAGCGGTAATCGTCATGCTACCATCATTACCTGGTACACAAGTTGGATTGGTGTTCGTGATGTTGGTGATGCTTAGCAATGTAGGTTCTGTAATGGTCAATGTAGTACTGATGGTACAGCCATTGGCGTCGGTTGCGAGAATAGTATAGGTGTTGGCTGCTAAATTAGTAAACAAACCGGTGTTGTTGGTTTGATTGGTCGGTTGCAGGTTGTAGTTGATGATCCCTGTTCCACCAGTTGCTGTGGTCGTGATGCTACCGTCAATACCTCCATTGCAGGTGATATTGGTCGCTGTGTTTTGTGTCCAGGTCAAGGCAGGTGACTGATTTATCACTAAAGTAGTAGTGAGGGTACAGCCATTGGCATCTGTTGCAGTTACGGTATAAGTACCTGCAGTGAGATTGGTAAACAGACCTGTATTGTTGGTTTGGTTCGTAGGTTGTAAGTTGTAATTGATCATCCCTGTACCTCCGGTAGCCGTAGCCGTGAGGGTACCGTCGTTACCGCCGTTGCAGTTTACATCGGTGGTAGCTGTGCTGGTCCAGCTAAGTATTGTTGGTTCGATGATGGTAGCTGTGCTACTGATGGTACATCCATTGGCATCGGCAACTGTCATGGTATATACACCAGCAGCTAAGTTGGTAAATATCCCCGTGGCATTGTTTTGATTCACAGGTTGTAAGTTATAGTTCAAGGCTCCTAAACCACCTGTAGCTGTTACGGTGATGCTGCCATTGTTGCCTCCGTTGCAGTCTACATCAGTGGTCACAACCGCAGTAATTGTGGGTGAGTTTGGTGGAGCGATGGTTTGTGCGCTTGTCGCTGTACAACCATTCGCATCCGTTACTGTGATGGTATAATTACCTGCACCTAAGTTCGCAAATACATTGCTCGCCTGGTTTGCACCACCGATGTTGTAGGTATAAGCAAGTGTACCTCCTGATGCTGTAATCGTCATGCTACCATCATTACCTGGTACACAAGTTGGATTGGTGTTCGTGATGTTGGTGATGCTTAGCAATGTAGGTTCTGTGATGGTCAATGTAGTACTGATGGTACAGCCATTGGCATCGGTTGCGAGAATAGTATAGGTGTTGGCTGCTAAATTAGTAAACAAACCGGTGTTGTTGGTTTGATTGGTCGGTTGCAGGTTGTAGTTGATGATCCCTGTACCACCAGTTGCTGTGGTCGTGATGCTACCGTCATTGCCTCCATTGCAGGTGATATTGGTCGCTGTATTTTGTGTCCAGGTCAAGGCAGGTGGCTGTGCTAAGGTAAGTAAAGTTGTTGCTGTACAGCCATTGGCATCGGTGATAGACACTGTATAAGTACCAGCACAAAGTCCACTCATTGCACCACTACCTGCATTAATGATAGCAGGTGAAGTGATGGAGTATGAATATGAAGGGGTACCACCTAAACCAGTAGCTTGTGCAGTACCATTACAAAGTCCATTACAAGTAATGTTTGTAATATTTGAGATACTAATACTTATTGGTAGTGGTTCTGAAATCGTAAAGGTTGTAGTAGCAGTACACAAGTTGATATCTGAAACTGTAACTGTATAAGTCCCTACACATAAATTACTGATAGCTCCAGCTGCATTAATAATCCCTGGAGCGGTGATTGAATATGAATAAGCGGGTGCTCCTCCAACACAAGTGGTTTGAGCTGTTCCGTTACACATTCCATTACATGTGACATTAGCAATATTTGATATACTTGCCGTTAAGCCTGGTAGTTGAACAACACTAAATGTGGTAGTAGCTGTACATAAGTTTGCATCTGTTACAGTTACAGTATAGGATCCAGCACACAAAGCTGTGATAGCTCCTGTAGCATTGATAATACCTGGGGCTGAAATTGAATAAGTATAATTCGGTGTTCCTCCTACACCTGTAGCTTGTGCGGTTCCGTTACAAAAGCCATTACAAGTTAAATTTGTTATATTAGAAATATTTACTGAAGTTGGCTGTGGTTCAGTAATCATAAAAGTCATGGTAGCTGTACATAGATTTGCATCCGTGACGCTTACTGTATATGAACCCGCACATAGATTACTCATTGCTCCTGTAGCATTTATCGATCCGGGTGCGGTAATTGCATATGTATAATTAGGTGCGCCTCCACTTGCTATTGCTTGTGCAGTACCATTACACATACCATTACAAAGAATATTTGTTATGTTCGTTACATTTAAATTTAAAGCTGGCAATTGTGTTACTGTAAAAGAAGAAGTGATTGTACATAAATTAGCATCAGTCACAGTAACAGTATATGTACCTGCACATAAACCACTTATTGCCCCAGTAGGATTGATGATTCCCGGCGCTGAAATGGTATAAGTATAGGCTGGCACACCTCCATTTCCAGATGCCTGTGCAGTACCATTGCAAAGACCATTACAAGTAATATTGGTAATGTTTGTAATATTGACACCTATGGGTTGTGGTTGAGATACTGTAAAAGTTGTCGTTGTTGTACATAAATTCGCATCTGTAACTGTCACCGTATAATTTCCAGCACACAAACCACTGATTGCGCCAGTAGCGTTAATGATACCAGGAGCAGTTATTGCATATGTGTAAACGGGGGTACCACCTAATACATTTGTTTGCGCAGTGCCATTACAAGGGCCATTACATGCCAACTGACTGATATTTGTTACAGTAGCATTTAATACAGGTGCTTGTGTAATAGTAAATGAAGCAGTACCTGTGCACATTGTAGCATCCGTTACTGTAACGGTATAAGTACCTGCGCACAAACCGTTCATAGAACCATTATTTGCATTAATGACACCCGGTGCGGTAATACTGTATGTTATGGGATTTACTCCACCAATATTATTTGCTTGTGCGGTTGCATTGCAGTCACCAAAACATAAAATATTTGTAATATTAGAAATATTAACACCCAACATAGGTTGGTTGACTGTTAACACAGTAGTGGCTGTACAGCTATTATTATCGGTAGAAGTAATGGTGTAAGTACCAGCACATAAGCCTGTAATTGCTCCCGTATTTACGTTAATTACTCCAGGTGCCGTGATACTATAGGTGTAATTTTGCGTACCACCTGCAGCATTTGCTTGTGCAGATCCTGTACAAGGCATATTACACACAGGATTCACAATATTGCTAGTTGTTACTGTAAATGGAGATGGTTGTGTAATTACAAACACTGATGAGTTAGTACAGTTATTTGCATCCATAACAGTAATTGTGTATGTACCTGCTCCAACACCAACAAATTGATTATTGGCTTGATAAACACCACCATTTAAATTATATTGATAGGGAGGAATACCACCATTGCCAATACCCGTTACGGTAGTAGTTGCTCCATTACAAAGGATTGAGCCAAATGAGGCAAAAACTGATAAAGGGCTTGGCAAATTACATACAGAGACCACAAATTGAATGTCACGCATGATAAATCCAATATACTGACCATTTCTATATTCTTTTATTTTAATGGAAAATACCCATGAACCTTGAGTGGTAGGAGTAAATGATATAACGCCTGTATTTGGATTGACTACAAAAGTGTTACCCGTTGGAAAAGGTTCAATTATAGTATAGGGTGCAGAAAAAATGTTGTTGGGTGCATAGGTTCCGCAACCCGTATTATTATTTTTAGGTGCAATTGATTCATAAACCAAGGAATCACCGTCAGGATCAATTGCAGTATAATAGGCAAAGGAAGGTGTGTTTACACAGTAATAAGCAATTGGTGGTGAGGCTACAAATGGAGAACTGTTAAAATTAAAACCATTGGTATTATCAAAATTGGCTTCAATAAAAATATTTTGAGAACCTGGTGTTGTTACATTACCGATAGCATTGTTTCTACAGCATAAAGCAACCCAAAAACGCCAAAAATTGCAGGTCGAATTTAAAGTAACTACTCCTGTATACCACCACTCTCTATAACCGGCTAATGTACCACCTTGACAGATAGTGATTTGATTATAACAGCCTGCTTGTAAAATAGGCGAACCATTGGGTTGACCATTGGGCAGATTACCTACAAGTTTGTTTAAAGTAATTGATTGATTGTTGACCCCACATGTATTATTATAACACATGGTAAAGCTTGCTGGCTCTACAACCCCACTACAATCTCTATAAAATTTAAAGGTAAATTTATATTGATTGGTGGTATTTGGAACCAATTCATAAATGAGCTCCCCACCCGCTGCATGCGTTGCGTATAAATTTGTGGAAGCAAAAAAATGTAAGAACAAAATAAGTAGTAGTGTGTATAAATATTTCATTATAAATGTTTGACAAGTATCATTAACCTGATAATATGGTACAAAATAGTAATATTATTTAAAATATTTTAACATTTATACCTTATTTTACAAGTTCATGACAAATGTCATGCCAATTTAAAATAATAACATATTATATAAATTAATATATATAATAAAACAGATTTGCGTATAATATCATTATTCCTAAGCATTTTTCCATTTAACTTTTTAGTGATTCTCGTAATGAAGAATTAGAAATTCAATAAAAATATCATAAGCACTTTGGAATTTATCAATCCATTTTTTCAAAACCTATAACCTAACTTTTACATATATTTACACGTCTTATAAAATATATAATTTCATTATGAATATAAAATCAACTTTACTTTCTACCCTACTTCTCATTTTCTTTAATAGCCAAAGTTTTGGTCAATTAGTATCGGATTCCACTTTTTCACAAGATGGTTATTTTATAACAAGTACACCAGCAGGAGGTTCAAAATATGCCACAAGAATTAAAGAACTGAGTGATGGCAGTATATTAACTGTTGGTTGTGGGGGAGCAAGCAACAAATTTAAATTATGGAAATATAGCGCTGCAGGAACGCCTGTTTTATCTTTTGGCTTGAATGGAGAAGCTACAAATCCACAATTAGATGCACAACCTGGCTATGTTTATATCATTAAAGATATTGATACTCTTGAGAATGGTAAAATCATTGTTTTGGCTGAACATACTATTAGTTCACCTATTACATTTGATTCAACAAAATCAGCCATTTTACTAGTTAGATTTAATGCTGATGGCTCTGTAGATAATACCTTCAATATGAATGGATATTTGATAGATAAGCCTGTAACTGGATTTGAATACCATCCACAAGCTATGGGTATAGATAAAAGCGAAGGTAAAAATGAAATCTATGTTGGCAGTTGGGTTGTTGAAACTGGTCATGCAACATGTCCTCTTGGATTTGGCAAATGGTGTTTGAGTAAATATTCTGACAATGGCAGCAAATCAATTTCATTTAATAATAATACTGGGTTTATACAAGAAAGCTCAAGTATACTTAAACAAGGTACAACCCAATCACCTTTAGCTACCATTCATGATTTGCGTGTAATGCCTGATGGTCGTGTAATTGTAGGCGGTGCAATGCATAACTTTGATCATGGTTATTTTAGTTTTAAAATATTGAGCGATGGTCAATGGGACAATACCTATGGAACCAATGGTAGAAGTATACATACAGTGCCATTTGAAGTACCTACCAATGATTTGACCAATGCACAAGTATTGAGTGATGGATCTTGTGTATTTTATTCAATACTTCGTTATTGGGGTATGGGTCAAGGTGGTACAGACTCTACAGAATTGCATGGCGTTAAATCAAGTAATACTGGAAGTCCATTGGCTAATTTTGGAAATGCAGGTATTATGACTTTTTCTTATTTGAGTTCACAATACCCCATTCTTATATTTAAGAGTGATCATAGTTTTCTTTTATCCTATTACAGACCTTATGGTGCACAATTTGCAGACCAGAAAATAGAGTTTATGAACTTTAATGCCAATGGAATTAAAAATAATTTATTTGGTATCAATGGATTATTAAAAACCAATCCGCGTTCACCTGATACTTATGTAAATGCATCGCAAGTGTTGCATGGTATTTGGACTAATAATGAAACAGGTATTTATCTCACCTGCATTAATCAATTACCTGGTGCCAATAGCGAAAATGGTGTGTTTAAATATAAATGGCCTGGATTATTTCCTTTACAAACTTTGGACCATAGCATCAATACTGAAGTACTTATTTATCCTAATCCTGTAAGAGAAAACCAAGCATTTTATGTAACCCATCAAGATGCAATACAACAAATAAAAGTATACAGTATGACCGGGGCATTGGTTGATATTAATTTACAAAAAGTGAATGATTCTAAAATGGAGATTACTTTACCTAATCATCTTGTAGCAGGTGTATATATTTTATCATTAAAAAGCGAATCGGGTATTTATACTTCAAGAATACTAAAAGAGTAATATTTATAACCGAGGATGATTCGTCCATTTTGTTTTAGCAATTTCAATTGCTGTAATATCGATTTTTTTTATTGACTTAGGGATACAGATTTTTTATATAAATAACAGTAGTATTAATTAATAAAAATCAGTAGCAAATCTGTCTTAATGCCTACGATACATTATAAATTGTCAGCTTATTAAAAGTTAAAATTCTATTTGTATTGGCATTAGATTACTATTATCAAACTTCTTAATAAATATATTGAGTATAATCAGAAGCATGGCAAACCTTTAATTAAACAGCTATATTGCATAATCACTTTGCTGAAAATATTTGCAATGGTCAGATTGAACAATTACTAAATGCATGATAGTTTAAAGTCTATTCATATTTATTCTACTACATTGCTCTCCTTACTTTCATTATGTAAACGATCAAGGGAAGTCACTACATATTTATATTTTTTAGTGTCTTTTTCTACAACATATTTTGTATCTCTGGTAATATATACAATACTTTTCTGCTGTCTATTCTCTTGATTTGTTTCCATTTTATAAACAGCAAATTGCAAATCGCGCTGAGCACCATCCTCTACACTCCATTGCAATACCCTATGACCTTCACGATCAAATTGTGCAAAAAGAGTGGGTGTAGGTAATTTTTCATGATCTATCCAAGGCATTTGTGGCAACAAAGCGGGGTTAGGATACCATTTGGATTTCATGGTTTGATTCAAATCATAAAAATTCTTTTTAAAAGCATTCGCACTGTAAAATGCGCTTCCATGTACCTTTTTATTTTCACGCAGTGCATTAATTTGATTGGTAATTTCTGATAAACTACGCCAACACAGTTTAGGGTCAGTTCCTATTTTATATAAACCGTGTCCGATATACATATGTCTATTGTATGCATGTTGTGCCCACCAATCCAACAAGGTATGGTAATCTACTGCACGGTGACCTATTTCCCAATAAAGTTGTGGTAATAAATAATCGATCCAACCTTTTTTTTGCCACATGATCACATCAGCAAATAAATCATCATAGTTTGTTTGCCCACCATTGGTTTGACTTCCTTCAGGATCTTTTGATGCATTGCGCCATACGCCAAATGGGCTAATGCCAAATTTTACATATGGTTTTTCCTGTTTAATTTGCTTACTTAAAGACTCTATCAGTCTATTGACATTATCACGCCGCCAATCATCTTTATTGGCGAACTTACTACCATACATTGCATATGATTTAAAATCAGGAAACTCCACTTTTGCAATTCTGTACGGATAAAAGTAATCATCAAAATGCACGGCATCAATATCATAACGTTTGACAACATCCATTACTATTTTTATAAAATAAGCTTTGACTTCAGGTAAACCTGGATCAAAATATTTCTTTCCTCCATAATTTAAAAACCATTCTGGGTGTAGACGAGTAATATGTTCTGCTGTATTGGGATTTTTATTGGCATCTACCAATGCCCTATATGGATTAAACCAAGCATGAAATTCTAAACAACGTTTGTGACATTCTTCTATCATAAATGCCAAAGGGTCATAATACGGAGAAGGAGGAACGCCTTGTTTACCACTTAAATAACGGCTCCAGTTTTCATAAGTTGACTGGTATAATGCATCGGCACTTGGTCTAATTTGCACGATGACTGCGTTCATATTATTTGCTTTCAATCGTTCGATAATCGTAATAAATTCTTGTTGTTGTATTGAAGCATCTAAGCCCTGTTTACTGGGCCAATCAATATTCCCGATAGTAGCTACCCATGCAGCTCTAAATTCACGATTTGGCGATGTTTGTACTTGTGCTAGGGAAACTTTAAAAACACAAAGAATTACAGCAATTAGTATTTTTTTCAACATTGAGTAAAGATATTTGTTTGCATCAATATATTTTCATTCAAGAACTATTTTTATACGAAAATCTTTCTAGATATCGGATATACAAACTATACCTAAATGGAATATCTATTAACCACAATATATTCAACATTGAAAATATTTTGCAATTAAGCAATTGACAATTGGGTTATCGTTTATAGGTATTTGGTATTATAATGAACATTGAACGATTCCAAAATTCACATTGGTATAAACACATGCTTTAAACTCCATCCAAAAAAAAATCCCCTAGAAAAATCTAAGGGATATTCATTATTTATAAAATAATATTAGGAAACTTTTTCCACTTGCATAAAATTGAGTTCTACTGGTGTAGCTCGTCCAAATATTTTTACAATTACTTTTAATTTCTTTTTATCATCATTTACTTCTTCAACAGTTCCATTAAAGTCATTGAATGGTCCATCGATAATTTTAACGGTTTCACCAAGTATAAATGGTTCAGACATGGTAACACCACTATCTGCCATTTCATCCATTTTGCCAAACATTTTGTTTACTTCACTTTTGCGTAAAGCATCTGGACGGTCTTTCCCTAAAAAATGGATAACACCTGTAACATTTTTTATTGCCTGTAAAATATCATCAGCTAAACGACCAGTAGTTGCTTCTAACAATATATATCCAGGATAAAGAATTTTTTCGCGCATCACTTTTTTTCCACCGACTACTTTAAACACTTTTTCAATAGGGCAAAGAATTTGAGAAATGACATTACCCCACCCTGATCTGCGAATTTCAACATCAAGATATTCTTTTATTTTTCTTTCTTTACCACTCAACACTCTTAATACAAACCATTTGGTTTCTTTATCCTTCACAACGGTTTCAGATGTATTATGTTCTTGTATATTAATATCTTCCATTATTGTACTATTATTTAAAAAGACCATAAAAGTTTTCAAAAACTACTTTTGAAGTACCATCCATTAAAGTGGTAAGGGCTGTTAGCAATAAGATGCTAAACAAAGTTATGAGGGTACTTTGTTGAAGTTCTGTCCAAGTAGGCCAGGTTACTTTATGAATTAGCTCGTTGTATGCTTGTTCAAAATAATTTAATATTTTATTCATTGTATTGCGTTGTTTTAAAATTCAAATATATGAATTTTTATGAAATAAATTGCACGGGCACTAAGATTCGAACTCAGATCAAAGGTTTTGGAGACCCGTATGCTACCATTGCACCATGCCCGTTTAAATAACTTTTGTGAATGAACTTTTTGAAAAAACAAAGTACTCAAGCAGTATGCTCAAGTACTTTGTAAATATAATTGTCTTTGTACTTAGTAACTGTACAAAGTACTTTTTATTTGATTATTTCAGTTACCTGACCTGCACCCACTGTTCGTCCACCTTCACGGATAGAGAATTTCAATCCTTTTTCCATAGCTATTGGTCCGATCAATTTTACAGTCAAGCTTACATTATCACCAGGCATAACCATTTCTGTACCTGCTGGTAATTCTACTTCACCAGTAATATCAGTAGTACGGAAATAAAACTGAGGGCGATATTTTTGGAAGAATGGTGTATGACGACCACCTTCTTCTTTGCTCAATACGTAAACTTCACATTTGAATTCAGTATGAGGTGTTATTGATTTAGGTTTGCAAATTACCATACCACGACGGATATCTTTTTTCTCGATACCACGTAACAAGATACCTGCATTATCACCTGCTTCACCTCTATCAAGTAACTTACGGAACATTTCCACACCTGTACAAACAGATTTCAATGGAGATTCGTTAAAACCTACGATTTCAACCTCTTCGCCTACTTTGATTACACCTCTTTCAATACGACCTGTAGCAACAGTACCACGACCAGTGATTGAGAACACATCCTCCACTGACATCAAGAAATCCATATCTACTGGACGAGGAGGTAAAGGAATATAATCATCTACAGCTTGCATTAATTCAGTTACTTTTGCAGTCCACTGAGGATCTCCAGCTAAAGCACCGGTAGCAGAACCTTGAATAATTGGTGTGTTATCGCCATCAAATCCATAAGAACTTAATAAATCTCTAATTTCGATTTCTACTAATTCTAACAATTCAGGATCATCTACTAAATCAACTTTATTCATAAACACAACCATTCTAGGTACACCTACTTGACGAGCAAGCAAGATATGTTCACGTGTTTGAGGCATAGGACCATCTGTTGCAGCAACTACTAAGATAGCACCATCCATTTGAGCAGCACCAGTAATCATGTTTTTAACATAATCGGCGTGACCTGGACAGTCAACGTGTGCGTAGTGACGCGTAGCAGTTTGATATTCTACGTGTGCTGTATTGATAGTAATACCTCTTTCTTTTTCTTCTGGAGCTCCATCAATATCATCATAGTTTTTCTTTTCAGCCAATCCTATTTTAGATAATACGTCTGTAATAGCAGCTGTTAAAGTAGTTTTACCATGATCTACGTGACCAATAGTTCCAATGTTTACGTGGGGTTTATCCCTTTTGAAGGTCTCTTTTGCCATCTTATTTTAGTTTAAAAGTTGTTAGTTTGTTTTTTAAGTATAATTTTTGGAATGCAAAGGTAAATTTAAGTTTTGATATATAAAAATATTTTTTGTACAAAAAACAATTGCCCTACTTAGACGTATTTTAAATATAAATCTTCTAATTTGTGACCTCATAAAATACAAACGTAATAAAGATATAATATATGAGAATATTCATTTTTTTATGCATCAGTCTCTGCATGAGTAAAAATACATTTGCACAGCTAAATGCAGCAGACAGTAGCTTATTTTACAATATTTTTAATCAACAACGATATATTGATACTGTTATATACCCTGGCAATTGGTATCAATTTGGGCAGGTAAGCTCGGTTTATAACCATTATTTAATCATGGATACTAATTTTAAGTTCAAAACCCTTGATTTAGATAGTATGAACTATTTAAACATTGCTACCCAATTAAAGGAAGATACTACCATTAATAATACTTTTAATATGTACCCATCAATGTTATCGCAATCAGACCCATTGGTGTATTTGCCTTTTTCCCTTTCTAACCGAACGGCTAATTCGTATGCCTATAGAACCAAAGACACAAACCAAACTGATTGTAAAAATGCATTTTATATCATTCCTGGCAATGGTCAAAATCAGTCGCTTGATATAGAAAAAGGGATTGGCTATCATAATCAATTATGCTTTATGAAGAATCATTGTTTGCAATATGGTGATGTGTATACCTTTATAAAACCAAATCATGAAGCTAGGGCTTTTCATTGGAATGGATATAGGATGAATGAGGATTATCTGCTTTATTATTTAATTTCTGCCAATACTCGTTATGGTATCAACTATTTGGTAGAAATAATTGCTATGCTCAAATATTTGAAAACAAATTACGATAAAGTGTTTATTTTGGGTTTGTCTGAGGGGGGGTATTCTACTTTATTAGCTACCATGTACGAACAACCCGATGCAGCACTCATCTCGGGCGGATATTCCATTGATTTAGATACGAATACTATTGAAAATGATTTTTTACGTTCACGATTTGATTATTTATTAGATACCTTTAATCGGGTGAAAGTAAAAGACAAAATTACTTACTCTGCTACCAACTATCTTTTTACCTGGGGTGAAAATGACCCTGTCCCCACTATGGATCCTGAACATGATTTTCATTATACCCAAAACTATTTTGGACCATTAAACAATTGTAGCTATTTCTACGATTTTTACGATCATACATTCCCGCCTTGTGTAAATATTGATACTTTTATTCAACGCAATTTAGCCATCCCCTTAGCACATTTTGAAATTAGTGATACAACTCTTGTAGATACCCTGGTTACTACAGTCAAATTTTGCCGTTCAGGACTTTACCAATTTGATTTATATAAAAACGATACTTTATCGCAATCCTACTCACTGATTACAGATAGTGTACATATTAACCTGATTGATAGTGGTAAGTATTATATCACAAATATTGTTGATAGCAATTTATCGCAAGGAAAATGCAGGGATACCATTCAATATGTAAAAATACCAGCCGTGGCTAATGCTTTAGTCAATGAAATGAGCAATAATAGCAGGGTACAATATAACAACCCTGTAAGAGAACAACTAAACCTCAGGCTAACAAACACTTTCAGTTTTCCAGTATTCATACAAGTCCTAGATGTATTTGGTGTACAAGTGTATTATAAAAACCTTAATGAAAATAATGTATCCATTGATTTTAGTCATTGGTCATCTGGCCTCTATTTTATCAACTTAAGGAATGCATATAAAGAACCATTAGCGCATTTGAAAGTCATGAAGCTATAATACTATGATCAAGATGTAAGCTTTCGATAGATAATATGTTTAAAAACTAATACTAATATTATTTTGATAAGTCAAATTGTTTGGTTCAGCATTTGATTTGAGAAAATCAGCCATACTTGTTTACCAAATAAACAAACTACACATTCAAGTCATTAGTATCGTTCTGTATTAATAGAATACTTACGTATTTTTTTATCTGCACGTTTCAACATGGCAAGTACATTATTGTGTTCAAATGCAGTCCAATTATGATCAATATCTGCAGTTTCAATGGCTTCTCTTATAACTTTTTGTTGATGCATTAGTTTTACGTACTCATTTTCAGTAATGCGTCCTGTTTCGAAAGCAGATTTTACAATACGTTCTTGTTGCTGTTGCTTTTCAACAAAACCATTTCTTTCATGGGCAAAAATATTGGTTAACTGTGCTAGCATTAAAAGGGTAAAAATGAGTTTTTTCATAATTGTTTAAAATAATTCGACACAAATATAAAAAATATAAGAATCAATAGAAATAAAATATGGTGCTAAATCACACAATGTCTGGTGAATCAATGCAAAAAGTCAATTTGAGGGCTTGAAAAAAATGGACTTATCACTTACGAATACTTTTTGCAAAATTGCACCATTCACATTTCTCTTTACCGCATCCTTCATAAAATTCATGCTGCTGTATTTTTTGCCAGGTATCTTTAATTTGTGTTTTTACCTGATCGATATGCTCTTTAGGAAAATGAAAAATATGAGGCTTTGGTAATGTTTTGCTCTTTTTATCTGGTTCTAAAAATTCATACTTTGCACAAGTAGCTTTGTATTTATTATTTTTATCATTGTCCAGGAGAATTTTGTAAAACATCGCTTGGCGCCAATAATCCCCACCAATATCCTCTTTATCATCTTCCATAGAGAGTAATTTTTTCTTTGTGTAATCACTTTTATAATCGCCTGTTTTATAATCTACCAAGGTGATTTCATTTTCATAATACTCTACCTTATCAATAAATCCTTTTAATGGTATGCCATCCAATGTTGCTTTGGCATTAAACTCAATATTAACCACTTTATGCCAGGTATCAATATTGGTTTCATAAATATTTTTCAATATGTCGAGACCATAATTCACTTTTCTTTCAAAACCAGATGGGCTAAACTTTTCACTATTTCTACGCATAAAGTTTAGAAAATATTGCTGAAATTCTTCTAAAGGGGGAAATACTTGCTCATTCAACTTCATGGTCGCAAACAACTTTTCAAGGGCCTTATGTATGGCACTTCCAAACGACATATTTTCATGCAACCCAGATGGGATACGCACGATATTATTAAAATAAAAATGAAGTGGGCAGGCCAAATAATGATTCAGTGCAGTGACATTGAGTTCAAAGTGTTGTAATTGTTTCTCAATAAATGATTTTTCAATGACTTCCATTTTTATTTTTTCATCTACCTGAGGTATTAAGGTTTCAAACTCAAACAACATTTGATTGCTGATTATTGGTTTTTCTGGTTCAAAGTTTTCGCCGAAAATTTCATATAAAAACAAGGATTTTTCCATTTCCTTTTCTTGCAAATCAATATTGTAATAACTTACCAACAACTCTTTTTTAGCACGGGTCAAAGCTACATACATCATCCGTCTGAGTTCATCATTGTCTTTGTTACTTTTGGCCGATTCAAATACATTTTCAGGTATTTTTATCATATTGGCGGGTGTTTTACGTCCTTCCCACTGCAGCTTGACTGCACTGGCAACAAATACATATTCAAATTCTCTTCCTTTGGATGCATGCACTGTAAATAATCGCACAGCTTCCTCATTTCCGTAAAGTTTAAATCGTGGAAGTTCAATATCATTTTCCTGCATGATGTCTAACAAGTTGGTTAGTTCATTCACATCCATCGCAGGATTTCGGTGCGCTTCTTCTTTTATAAAATCAAAAAATATGGTGAGGGTTTCCAGTTCTTCAAATTTGTTAGGGCTATTTAAAATATGCTGAATGATATGACACTTTTGTATTATGGTATCCATCAATTGTATGAGTGATAGATTGTGCGATTCATTGATTAATTGCTCCAAAGTAGTCACCGCATATTGAAAGGCATCCCGACCATTTTCAATAAACAAGGTAGGATGTTGAATACTGATATTTTCCTGTAAGTATCTTCTAAAACTATATTTTACTTTTCTATTTTCGTTCGATTTGTCATTTGATAATATAGCAGCCTTAGCAATTTCTATAGCTGGAATTTGAAAAAAATGATAATGCAATATTTCAAACAATAAACTATCTCCACTATAGGCATTGGTACGCTCACAAGCGATGTATTTGAGTATTTGCAATAATTGTTTAGCCAGTATATCATCAAAGAGATTGTAATTTTTTTTGGTATAATAGGGAATATTCAAAAGATGCAAATAGCTTCCCATATCAATACATGATTTGTTGTCGTAAAACAACACGGCAATTTCTTTAGGTTTCACCCCTTGATTGATCAAAGTTTGAATCCGCTTAGCGATATATATTTTTTCGTAACGGGGGTTATGAAAAGACAAAATTCGCGGTTGAAAATCTTCATGATTTGTGGAAGTATGGTATGAAATTAAGTTCTTGTCAAGGGCAGGATTATGATTTACCAATCGCTCCCCTGCTTTTTCTATTAAATTTTTTGCATGATCTAAAATGCCTTGGGTAGAACGGTAGTTGATTTTCAAACATATTTCAATTAAACCATGGGGAAGGTATTTATGTTGAAAGTCTTTCATATTTTCGACGCTTGCTCCCTGAAACCGAAAAATGGATTGATCATCATCCCCTACAACAAATACATTGGGCGATACATCGTATTCAGTCAATAAGTCGATGATTTTCATTTGCGAACCGTTGGTATCTTGAAATTCATCTACAAGCAAATACTGATATTTTTCATAATAAGAAGCCAGGATATCAGGGTTATGTTGAAACATATCAATCACCCAATTGATCATATCATCAAAGTCATAACGATGATTTTCAAGCATCAATTGTTTATAAGCGTCAAAGAGTTTAATAGCATCTGACGATTTTTTATAGCTTTCAATTTCTTTGACCACAGCTTGTTTAAGTTGCCCTTTTGTAACACCTCTTGTTGACAAACTGCTTTCATCGTTTTCTAAAAAGTGAATCTGTTGATTGGTTTTTTCCAATAAAAATTCAGCAGTCCAATTTTCTTGTTTCATTTTTGAAAACATCCTCAATAAATAATTGGCGTTGGCATTGGGGTTCTTGGCATTGTATAAAATATTTTTATTATCCAGTTTTAGTAAAATAGACTTGATATATTGAATTTTTTCAAGTTCAGATGCGGCATCTAATGTTTCTTTGTCAAATAACGACAAATTTTGTTGTATCACTTCATTGCAAAATGAGTGATAGGTATGAACACTAATATATTGTGCAGTTTCGGCGCCAATGAGTTTAAAGAGCCGATCGCGCATATTTTTTTTACCTTCTTCGGTGTAGGTAAGGCATAAAATATTTTGGGGCGAAATTTGTGCATCGCTTTTTAATAAGTTGGCTATACGTAATGCAAGTATTTGCGTTTTGCCAGTGCCAGGACCAGCTACTACTAATACAGGTCCGTAGATAGTATCAACTGCTTCGCGTTGTTTATCATTGAGCTTTTTATATTCAGCGTCAAATTTTAAAGTAAATTCTGTTTGCATAAATGATATTTGTTGGTAAAACTAATTGCTCAGTGTATAATGAGTGTATGTAGTTCATAAAAAAAGGACTACCTAAGTAGCCCTTTCGAAGTTGTATATAATATAAAATTAGAAACGAGGACAAGCAAAGTTGTAAGTTCTGGTTTCATTTTTGATGATGCAACCATTGTAAATCAATGAAATTTCCAATGCACCATTACCTTTGGTTGCAGGTGTAAATCCTGAAAGGTTTACATCATAAGAAACGCCTAATTTAGCTTTTGACCATTCAAATCCAATGTATGGAGCAATAGCATCTCCATAACGATACCAAGCGCCTAAATAGAAAATGGTATTTGCTACATCATCTTCATGATTTGGGTTCATAACAAAACCAGCAGCACCACCTATTAAAATTTCATAGGCTTTGCCTTGTTGTTGGTACATACCACTTAAGTAAGTTACTAATTTTTCATTCATTTGAAAAGATCCACCTAATGAAGCAGTAATACGAGAATTGATTTTATGATTACCATTTAAGAAAGTTTCTACCGGGCGTGTGATATGGTAATATGAAAGTCCAGCATACATATTGGTACGTTCTGTAACATATCCTGAATACATTAAACCAGCATTGAAATCAGGGTAAGTTAAATCAGCATTCCCTACGTTTTCACCACTCGCATAAGGTGTACCACCTGTGGTAGGATCGTATTGACTTTCAAATTTCAATTTATTAAAGTCGATACTTTTTTGTACTAATGAGCCTTGAATACCAATTGATAAGTTTTGAGGTTTTTCTTCGTCTTGACTCAATCTTTTATGATAAGCTAAAGATAAACCAGCGGTGATATTTTGTAAAGCACCTGTACCTGATTTGTCATATAACCCTAAAACACCAATACCTAAAGCATCGCCATTTAGTTTGCCTTTAAGTACGGCCATATCATAAGAGAAAGTTCCTGTAACATAAGGTGTAGAGTTTACACTTCCCCACTGACTACGATAGTTGCCTGATACACGCCAATCGCAATTAACCAGGCCAGTATTAGCTGGATTAAGGGTTAATGGTGAAGTAAAATACTGTGTGAAATGCACATCTTGCGCCACTGACTGCAGACTAAGAAAAGCACCAATTGCGAATAATAATTTTTTCATATTCTAAATTTTAAATTTCTGTGAGTTCTAAATTGTTGTTAAAGGTAAAAAGTTTTTTAATAAAAAAAATAAATTTCTAATAAAAAGACGAAAATATGACAAAAAAGGTTGGAAACTAAACAGTAAAACGAGGGTCAGTCTCCATTACATGCCCACAATTTTTGCAAGTACGTAATTCTTCTGAACTGTAATATTCTTTAAATCGGGGTAAGAAGTCAGTTTCTATATTTAATAATTCAAAATACGTTTCATGCAGCTTGTGATTGCATTGTTCACAAAACCAAAGTAAGCCATCTTGAAAACCTTTACCAGCACGCACTCTTTCTATCACAAGTCCAATTGAATTTTCGCTTCTTCCAGGGGAGTGTGGAATATTAGGGGGCAACAAAAACATATCACCAGGTCCCAGGGGTACTTCTACCAATTGTCCGTTTTGTTGTGTTTTAACTACGATATTTCCTTCCAGTTGATAAAACAATTCTTCGGTTTCATTAAAATGATAATCTTTTCTGGCATTCGGACCTGCTACAATCATCACTATATAATCGGTTCCTTCTGGGTAAAGGTTTTTGTTGGCAACGGGTGGTTTTAATAAATGTTTATTTTCATCAATCCATTTTTGTAAGTTAAAAGGAGCACGTATTTCCATTGTTTTAGATTTAGAAGACTAAAGTAATGTTTATTTTTAAAATAGTATACTACCCTGCCACTATTCTTTTTTCTTTGTTCAATTTTATACTATTTGATGAGAATCAGTAGTTGAATTTTGATATTTTTCTTTTGTAATTCATTTTTTTAATTATTTTTAAAACTTTCAAAATAGTCTTAATAAAACGGAAGCCCTATGCAAACCAACATTTCGAATACCAATATCAGGTTATATGCTAAAGAAAGAGATGATGCAGATTTTTTGTCAAGCTATCGTGATAAATTTTTATTTCCGCAGCATCAGGGTAAAGATGTCATATATTTATGTGGCAATTCATTGGGTTTGCAACCTAAAAATGCCATTGAATATTTTGTGCAAGAGCTCAATGACTGGGCTGAATATGGTGTAGAAGGGCATTTCAAATCCAAAAGGCCTTGGTTTTCCTATCATCATTTTTTTACCAAATCATTGGCGACTTTGGTAGGTGCTAAAGAAACAGAGGTGGTAGCAATGAACACCCTGACCGTGAATTTACATTTGTTAATGCTTTCTTTTTACAGACCTACGAAGCAACGTTATAAAATCATTATGGAAGCGGGTGCATTCCCTTCTGATATGTATGCTGTTGAAACCCAGGTAAAAATGCATGGATTAAACCCTGAAGATGCTATTATTGAAATTGCTCCGGCAAAAGGTGAACACTGTATAACGCAAGAAGCGATAGAAGAAGCTATTAAAAAACACAAAAACAAAGTAGCCCTTGTATTGTTTGGAGGCGTTAATTATTACACTGGCCAATATTTTGATATCAAGCAAATAGTAGAGCTTGCACATCGTGTAGGAGCTTATGCTGGTTTTGATTTGGCACATGCTGTAGGCAATAAAGTATTGCATTTACATGACTGGAAAGTTGATTTTGCGTGTTGGTGTACCTACAAATATTTAAATTCAGGACCCGGTGCAGTAGGAGGTATTTTTGTACAAGAAAAACATACAAAAGATGAAAATATTTTTAGGCTTGGTGGTTGGTGGGGACATGATGAAAAAACGCGATTTAAAATGAAAAAAGGATTTAAGCCTACTAAAAATGCTTCAAGCTGGCAAATGAGTAATGCGCAAATCCTGAATATGGCTGCCCACAGGGCTTCACTGGATATTTTTGACGAAGTAGGCATGAATAAACTGGCTGAAAAAAGTTTGCACTTAACCGCTTATGCTGAGTTTCTTTTAAAACAAATCACTCATTTGAAATTTGAAATTATCACCCCATCTAATCCCATTGAAAGAGGTTGTCAATTATCTCTTTTATTTAAGTCAAAAGGAAAAGAAGTATTTGAAGCTTTACAAAAAAATGGTGTAGTAGCAGACTGGCGCGAACCGAATGTAATACGTATTGCGCCTGTGCCATTATACAATTCATTTGAGGATGTATATACCTTTTGCGAAATAATGAAACATGTGAAATAAGCCTTGGCTATTTCATACTTTTTGCATCTTCTAAAAACTTAGCTAGACCGATATCGGTTAAGGGATGTTTCAACAAGCCTAAAATACTTTCTAATGGGCATGTACAAACATCAGCACCCACTTCAGCACAACGTACGATATGAAGGGCATTTCTGATTGAAGCGGCTAGTATTTGGGTCTTGAATTGTTGTAATCGATAGATATGCGAAATTTGCGCAATTAAATCAACACCATCCCAGCTACTATCATCGATACGACCAATAAAAGGGGATACATAAGTAGCTCCTGCCTTGGCGGCTAAAATTGCTTGTCCTGCAGAAAAAACCAATGTACAATTGGTTTTAATGCCTTGGTCAGTAAACCATTTGATAGCTTTAATACCTTCTTTAATCATGGGTACTTTTACTACGATATTGGCATCGATACTGGCTAATTTGCTACCTTCTTCTACCATTCCAGCAAAATCGGTTGAAATCACTTCTGCACTTACAGGTGCATGTACAATATCACAAATGTCTTTGTAATGTTTCCAGATGGCCTCAGTTCCTTTAATGCCTTCTTTGGCCATGAGCGATGGATTGGTAGTCACACCATCTAAAATACCTAATTCATTGGCTTCTTTAATCTGAGCGAGGTTTGCTGTATCTATAAAAAATTTCATATTGAAAATAACTCTTTTGGGTTTGAAAGCGCAAAAGTAATCTTAGTATTTGAAAAGTTTGATGAAAAGTAAAAAATGTGCATAAAAGTTAGGGGCACAAAAAATGGCAAGTTACTTATATCGCACCGCTACAACCGCGTACCTTTGCTGCGTTCCCGCCCTGGAGGAGTAGCAGGAGCTGGTCGTATAAGACTTGCCGGTGCAAAGGTAATATAAAAATAATTATAAACGCAATTTAAGGTCTGGTAAATTATACTTTCAAGGTTTCATACTTATGAATATATTTTCTAGAAGACTTATTTATAAAACAGGTGCAGTTTGATTTTCAAAATAAGCGAAGCAATAGACATCGTTTGAAAAAATGTTATCCTTCACAAAAAAATCAGCATGTTTGGCATTGGATTGATTGCTAAAACCATCCTTTTTTTCTAAAATAAAAGAGCATTAAAAGGGGTATTACCAACATAATCACCGTTGCAATCCAAAATCCATTTTGATCATGCAAGTAAGGTATTCTATCGAAATTCATCCCAAAAATGCCTCCGATAACCGTTGCGGGTGCCAATAAGGTAGTGACAATGGCTAAGAACTTCATGATTTCATTGAGTTTCAAATTGGTTTGACTCAGGTATAAGTCTCTGATATTTGAAATCACATCGCGATAGTTTTCTGTAAGCTCTATGATTTGTATAATATGATCGTAGACATCCTTAAAATAATTATTGTTTTTATCTTGAATAAAACGGCTGTCTGAACGAATGATATTGTTAAGCAATTCACGCATAGGACTGGTATGTCTTTTAAAAAATATCAGTTCTTTTCGTAAATTATTGATGCGATTCATGGTATAGGCATCCGATGAATTTCTTGTTATTTCTTCTTCTAATTTTTCAATTTGTTCACCCAGCTTTTCAAGTACTACAAAGTAATGATCTACTATATTATCGAGTAATGAATACAATAAATAATCACTGCCCTGCACCCGCACTTTGGTAGCAGGATTGCTTAGTTTTTCGCGAATTAAATCAAATAAATCGCGATGAGAATCATCTTGAAATGTAAATAAAAAATTCTTTCCCAATACAAAACTCACTTGTTCACTTTCAATGGCATGCAATTCGGTATTGTAATACAGCATTTGCATTACACATGTAAAATAGTTGTCAAACTCGTCTACTTTGGGTCTTTGTTGTACGCTTAATATATCTTCAATAATCAGGGTATGCAGTCCAATATTGGTACCGATTGTTTCTACGCTTTTTTTATTTAATATATCGAGGTTTAGCCAGTAATTTTTATTAGGATCGAAATTTTCCAGAATGACATCTTCACTTTTCAAGTTTTTTTGATTAACGCATTGACCAGCATTATAGACATACATACTAATAATAGACTCCCCTTGCGGTTGATCTACCTTTAAAATATTGGGATTACTTTGCAATACTTTTTTTGTTTGAAGCAATTCCAGGGGATTCAAATATTGTAAATAATTTTTTCTTCCTATTTTCATAAGTTATGCGATAATGATATGTTGTGAAAATTTTTCAGAAATGGTAATTTCTCTTTTGTTGTTGATCAATATCAATAATGAATTATCAAATTCAAATTTTGAAATGACTTTTATTTTGGTAGACAGGGTGATATGCAATTGCATAAGGTATTGCAGAAATTCTGATGAGGTATCCTTCACTGCGATTACTTTATATACAACCCCTAATTTTGCTTCTGAAAGGGTTTTTCGAACTTGCTCATGAATGATGCCTTTTGTATTAGGAATTGGGTCGCCATGAGGATCAAAAGCAGGAAATTTTAAAAATTCGTCTAACTTATCAATGAGTTTAGCAGACTGAATATGTTCAAGTTGTTCGGCTATTTCATGAATTTCATCCCAGGTAAAATCTAGTTTATCTACTAAAAAAACCTCCCATAATCGATGTTTTCTGACTATTTGCAGGGCTATATTTTTACCTGTTTTTGATAAGGATACTTTGCCATATTTTTGGTAGGATATATATTTTTTATCATTCAATTTTTTAAGCATCGCGGTAACTGTAGCGGGTTTAATCGCTAAATGTTCAGCTATGGTATTGGTAGACGTTTCTTTCTTTTCAGATGAAATTTCTAAATGATAAATAGCTTTTAAATAATTTTCTTCTGTAAATGTCAGCACTTTTGTTGGTTTGAATAAAAAACAATCGAATGGATTAGGAGACAAAGATTGGTTAAATATATCGATTTTTTCGGTTAGAAGATCATTCAGTAAGACTAATCATTCACCGTTTATATGATAGCAAAATTATTCTTTAACAAATATCAATCCCACTTTTTTACTTGATTCAATGAAGATTCTTGTACATTGAGAACTTCATTTGTTTTAAAATCGTCGCCAATTATATTGATAAATGCGACTATTTTTAAGTTACTTTTTTATTATAATATCCATTTAAGGTCATGCTATAGATTTTGGTACTCATTTTCCCATCCACCATTGCTACTGAATCGCCTGTATAGCTGGTCAATACTTTTCTCAACACTTGATGATGAATATAATTGGTATCGGCATTCAGTTGATTTTGGGCTAACACACTATCTTCGATTAAATAAACGGTCAGGCGTGTTCTTTTTAACAATGAATCATTATATCCTATAAAAACAGACATTTCAAGATTATCGTTCGATTCTTTGCTACTGATAGCAAGTCCACAGTCGGTTTGTTTTTTTAGCAGTAATTCCTCAAGGTTTAAACGCCAATTAAAAATGCTGTAAGTGATTGAATCTAACTGACTACCTTTTGTAGCAGGTAATCGATTAAAAGCTGCACGGGGGAATCCATTGACTCCGCCAAGATGTATATTTAGTGCATCAAAAAATGGGGTAATGGCGAGCCAATCTCCCTGGTGAATACATGCTGCGATGACATTGCTATCAAGCGACAACATGGCTTTCAGCGTATCGGCACCAGTAGGGCAATTGGGGTTCCATTCACCGGTAAACATTTCACAAAGAATTTTCTGGGTATAAACCGTAGGTGGATCACCTACTGGGTTTATGGTATTTCCCCCAGAAGATGGTGTATCAGATTCTTTTTTGCATGAAAAAAGCATTGTAAGAATCAGTATGAAAATAAAATATTGTTTCATGAGTAAAATATGATTGTTAAAGGTAAAAAAAAAACGCTCATGATAGAGCGTTTTTTCAATATTAAATTAAAATGATTAATCCCATTTTTTGGTTTCATCTAATTTTGCTTTTTGTGCATTAAATACATCTCTTGGTGCTGTATTTGAATGGATAAAGGCTGCGATTTCAACATTTGCCATATTGCTGATATTCATAGAAGACAAGTCAACATTTTTAAATTCAACAATGGTATAGTTTTTGGGAGAAGTCATATCGATTGCATCACCTTGTTCGTTTGTAACAAAACCTCTTAATACATGTGAGTGAGTCCAGGTATTTGGATCAACAACTACAGTAGCTGAGTAGTTACCCTGTGCACCTGGTGAAGATTGTGCTACGTCATCTTCAGTGATAGCGATTGTCAATAATTTGTCTGTACCTAAAGCCATTTTGTAACCTACAAATACTTTAATGTCAACCATGTTGCCATTGGTTTTAGAAACAATAGCCATACCTAAGTCAGCAACTTTTGCTAATTCAGTATTGATTTGACCAGTCCAAGAACTACGACCAGTAGCATCTGCTCTGTTTACACTTCCATTAGGGAAACCAGCTACATTGGTTAATGTTTTGATCCAAGAGTTGAATGAAGGAAGTTCCATTGGGTCACCATCATGTACAGCGATACCGACAACGGTATTAGGGTTTGCTGCTAAATTTTGATTCATAATTTCAGCGCCTTCAGGGCACCAACCGCACCATTCGCCTGTAAATTCTTCCAAAATCGCTTTTTTGGTATAATCAGCTGGAAGGGCTCCTACTTCTGCTAAAGGATCAGCAGCTGGTGGCGTTGTAGGTGTGGTAGTGGTATTACCAAATGGGTTTGTACCAGTAGAATTTGATGCATTTTTTTTACATGCAGCAAATCCAAATACTAACATTGCAGCTAGTGAAAGAGAAAGAATTTTTTTCATATCAAACGTTTTTTTTAAATTGATGAACAAATATAATAAATAATAATTGAATGTTGCAACATTAACATATGTTAATATACACACTTTTTCAAGTAATTTAGACGAATAAGATGAATTAAAGGTTGGAATTTCTTTAAAACGAACTATTAATAAGGGTATTGACTTCTGCAATTTTCATTTCTTCTTCAATACTAGGCTCAATAATTTTGGTTTGTTCAATTTTGCGTTTTTGAAAATTGGCCAATTTGAGCATTCTACTTAAGTTGTCTTCCGAAAGGGTAAATGCTTTAGCCAACCAAACATTTACGACATCGAGTAATTCTTTTTTTGAGACCTTATTGCAAATATTTAAAAAGGGATTAGAAATATATTGTTCCATATCCCCGTTTTTGATCAATGAACTCATAGTAGCGATACCCATACCGTCATCACAAACTTTATTGATAATACCCAATTCAAAAATATCTTTCGAGGTGTAGGTTTTATTAGAGTTGATAATTTCATTGGCTCTGTTAAATCCTACCTTTTTGGTAAGAAAGCTGTATGCCCCCATGCCTGGGAATGTGCCAAAAATGACTTCAGGAAAACTAAATTTGGCTGACTCTTCTGCAATAATATAATTGCCAGATAAAGCACTTTCAAAACCACCGCCAAACGCATTTCCCTGCACTACACAAGTTGAAAACACATCCATTTCATAATTGCTATTGTAATTGTATACAAGTTCAATGCATTTATAAGCGTATTCTTCGAGGGCTTTTTTATTTTTATTCTTGATACAGTTGACAAAAAACTCAAGGTCACCACCTAAATTCCAAACCCCTTTATTGAGTGAATAAGCCACTACATACTTAATATTTTCTTTTTTAATAAGATATACAATCAACTCTTTAACATGTGTCAAATTTTCAAGAAAACTCATTGAATAACACAACTTATCTTGCAAGTCTATGCCAACCCACAAAATCTTAAATTCATCATCTATTTTTACTTTGAGATTATTGTTTATAAACAAGGTAAGTGAATTTTAACGGTAGTAATTTTGGAAATACGATGTGAAAATAATAAAAAATTATATATATAAACAAATTATATGCAACTGCATTAGTTAATATTTAACCACTTTAGGATGCATATTTTTGATAATAAAACATAAATATTTGATTTTCAAGTATATAAATATATTATATATTTAATATTAAAATAAATAAACTATATTTTAAGGTCACTATGAGGGCATTTCGTATTGTAGATAGCCAACAACAAAGGTAACAAAGGGGTTTGACAGAAATAAATAAATTTCATACAAGAGTTCAATTTTTTAGCGAGTTTTTATATTACATTTGCGCTCTTTTATTTATTAAATATAATAAAATTAAGTTCTTTAAAAATAAACTATGATCAGCAGAAGAAATATAAGAATCAACGTGTTGCAAACCATTTATGAAACCAACTCGCAGGAGAGTTTGATTAAACCTGATATAGCATTAAAAAATCTGAACGCAAAATTTGACAAAACCAACGCGTTATATATCGCAACCCTTCAGTTGCTTTACGCTATTACCCAATATGTACTTATTTCTGCCAATCAACGTGCATCGAAAATGGCACCTACTGCCGAAGATTTGAATGTTAACATCAAACTATCGGGCAACATTCTCATAGAACAATTAAAACGCAATGATTTATTTGCTTCTATGGTCAAAAAGTATAAAACCACTTTTTTGTTTGAAGAAGAAACCATTAAGGGACTATACACTTTACTTACCCAAACCAGCGAATACAAAGCATATATTCAAAGCTATGACAGAACTGCACAGGAAGAAAAGAAAATATTAGACACTATTTTTGATGTCTGTATATATGGCAATGAAGATACCGCAATACTGATGTCAGAACTTTTTATGAACTGGTATAATGATTATGAAATGCTGTATGCCTGGAATGATAAAATGCTGATGAATATTAAAGGTTTTGCTTTTGATAAAATAATTTCAGGCGACAAATTAGAATATGCACAGGATTTAGTAAAATGTTATTATGAGAAAAAAGAACTGGTTTTTAGTCTTATCAACCCTAAACTCGTCAATTGGGATTCGGAACGTATAGCCAGCCTCGATATGATTATTTTACACTTAGGTATTTGTGAGTTTTTATACTTTCCTACAATCCCTGTAAAGGTAACCATCAATGAATACATCGATTTGGCAAAATCGTATAGTACTCCCCAAAGTGGACAATTTATCAATGGGTTACTCGATAATGTGCGAAAAGATTTAGAGGCCAATCAACAATTGCATAAAACCCAATATGTAAGAAAATAAATGTTATAACTCTATTTTTAAATCAATCCATTTAAACATATGATACATAAATTCATTGCTCTTGCTTGTGGTTGCCTACTCTTTATGGCATGTGGTAATAATGAGGCCCATCTGCAAGATGAAGCAGCCCTCAAAGATAAATTACCCGCTACTTTGGTAAACAATCCCAGAAGCCTCTCGCCTACTGACTCAAATCAATTAAACGAGTTGGGCAGATTGCAATTTAATGATACCATTCATCAATTTGGAATACTCCATGAAGGTGAAATTGTAGAATATGAATTTGCATTTACCAATATTGGCAAACGCGATATTCTGATAAGTGAAGCAAAAGCATCTTGTGGCTGTACAGTCGCCGACTACCCTACCCATCCATTTAAACCCAATGCGACAGATGTCATTAAAGTGACTTTTGACAGCAAAGGTAAAGTAGGGATGAATGAAAAGAGTGTATTGGTTACAACCAATGGGAACCCATCGGTGTATCAATTAACCATACAAGCTCAGGTATTAGAAAAATAAATCAGTTTGCTTTAACTATTTTTCTATCGTTGCTGAAAATAAATACTTACCATTAAATATAATGAAACAATACATTTGAATAAATGTAATGAATAAGCAAGAATAATGCACCCACTTTATGCTATTCATCGTTTTAAAAAAACACGTCTAAATATCTGCAATACATTATTAAAACGCCATTCATGTAGGGTTCTATTCAATTTACAAAGGCGTCAAAATCATTTTTTAGTCTGCATAATCAATGTATTTGGGTTAATTCCAACATTACATTAAAGACAAACCAATTATTACTAGCTTAAAGGCATTATGTGTAGGCATGATACCTACATTTTTCAGACTAAGTAGTAAATACATTTGGTATAACTCATAAAAAAATAATACTTTTGAATTCTTAAAAAATAACTAAAAAACATGAACACAATTGAAACTTTGTTAATGGTGGGAGAAGGTGGCAAACCAAATCCAATGATGAATGTCGTATTTATGGTAGGTATGATAGGCGTTATGTATTTCTTTTTGATCAGACCTCAAATGAAAAGAGCAAAAGAGCAAAAAGAATTTTCAAATAGCACCAGTGTGGGCGATATGATTGTTACCACGGCTGGAATACATGGCAAAATCATCAAAACAAACGAAGATGGAACTATATCTGTAGAAGTAGACAGAAACACTGTTCTCAAAATGGATAAAAGTGCTGTTTCTATGGAACTGACTGCAGCATTGCGTAAAAAAATGAACGAAGTAAGTAAAGGATAATATTTTAATCATTGAAAGTCATTCATGCAACTATTTAACCTTCTCAAGAATAAATTTCTGATTATAACCGTTATTTTTATTGTATGGGTATTCTTTTTTGCACAATACGACATCATTTCTTTGCGTAAACAAAGGGCAGAATTGAAAGAAATGAATGAGAAAATCAATTATCTCGAAAAAGAAGTGGCCAGACTGCATGATGAAAAAAATGCGCTCAAACATGATTCAACCATCGTTGAAAAGTATGCACGTGAAAAATATTTCATGAAAACCGATCATGAAGATGTTTATATGCTTGATACAAATATTGTAAAACCCATTCAGAAAAAAAAGTAGCCTCTGGATACTATTGCTGCTTTTATTTGTTGACTGACTTAATGATTATTTTATGACTACATTATTTATAGCCACAATCTGTATTCTTTTATTGGTTGCATATATTTTTGATTTATCCGCTTCTATTACTAAGATTCCTTCGGTGATTTTATTATTATTGTTAGGCTGGACCACCCAACAGCTATGTACTTTTTTTGATGTAGCACTTCCTGACTTTTCAAGTATTTTACCCATTTTAGGGACCTTAGGTTTAATACTCATTGTATTGGATGGTTCGTTAGAATTGCAACTCAATAGAAGCAAATTACCCTTACTCAAAAGTTCTTTTTTGATGGCAATATTCCCATTGTTAATCGTTGCATTGGGAATTGCATTTTATTTTTATTACACCCAAGAAGTCAGCTTTAAAAATGCTTTAACCAATGTGATACCTTTGTGCGTTATCAGTAGTGCCATAGCCATTCCTACAGTAAAAAACTTTTCGAAATATACCCAGGAATTTATCATCTATGAAAGTAGCTTATCCGACATTTTAGGGGTATTGTTTTTCAATTTTATCGCATTAAATGCAGTAATCAGTCTACAAACAGTAGGGATGTTTTTTTTACAGTTGCTACTCATTATTCTGGTATCTGTCTTGTCTATATTTATTTTATCCTATTTACTCAATCGTATAGACCATCATATCAAATATGTACCCCTTATTTTAATTGTTATATTAATATATGTTGTCTCAAAAGAAATGCATTTGCCAGCCTTGGTATTTATTTTATTGTTTGGCTTGTTTTTAAGTAATATCGATGAACTCGCCCGATTTAAATCGATTCGTTTATTAAAACCCAATTCGTTGAAAGCGGAGATTCAGAAATTTAAAGAAATCGTGATCGAGGCTACATTTTTAATCAGGGCTTTATTTTTTATTTTATTTGGTTTTTTAATCAAAACGGAAGATGTATTTAATTCCCAAACCATCGTTTGGTCTACAAGTATTGTGATGTTAATATTTATCATTCGATATCTATTTTTAAAAATGTTGAAAGTCACTCAAGCCAGCATCGTATATATAGCCCCTAGGGGCCTTATCACGGTTTTGTTGTTTCTTTCGATCAAACCCGCAGATGCCTTACCCCTTTTCAACAATGCCCTTATTATACAAGTAATATTACTCAGTACCCTCTTTATGATGTTTGGTTTGATGTTTACTAAAAAAGAAGTTGAACCAATTCTTCCGAATGCAATAGAGCAATCAGAATAAAAAAGACCGAAGGAGCATCAATACCCATTATTTAAATGATAAACAGTATTATTTCTAAAAAAAATAAATATATATTTTACTTTAGTAGCTTATTTTATAAAACAAAATCCCCAAAAATAAATATGTTTAAAAAATTACTATTTATATGCACCCTTAGCTTATCGACCCATGCGGTATTTGCACAAGCTAAACTAATAGAAAAAATAAGCAAAACCAATTCGGAAGATATTGTGATTCCTTATGAAAAATATATATTACCCAATGGGTTGACACTTATCGTACATGAAGATCACAGCGACCCCATCTGCCATGTAGATGTGACTTATCATGTGGGTTCAGCACGAGAAGAAATCAGCAAATCAGGGTTTGCACACTTTTTTGAACACATGATGTTTCAAGGTAGCGACCATGTGGCAGATGAACAACATTTTAAAATCATTACCGAAGCCGGGGGTACACTCAATGGTACAACCAATCGCGATAGAACCAATTATTTTGAAACCGTACCAAGTAATCAACTTGAAAAAATGTTGTGGTTAGAAGCCGACCGCATGGGTTTTTTGCTGGATGCCGTAACACAACAAAAATTTGAAGTGCAACGTGCTACTGTTAAAAATGAAAGAGGTCAAAATTATGATAATCGCCCCTATGGATTGGTACAAGAAACCTTAGCAAAAAATTTATATCCTTACGGACATCCCTATTCATGGTTGACCATCGGATACATTGAGGATTTAAATCGTGTAAATGTGCAAGATTTGAAAAACTTTTTTATGCGTTGGTACGGACCTAACAATGCCGTGGTGACAGTAGGTGGAGATGTAAAAACCAAGGATGTCGTAAAAATGGTAGAGAAATATTTTGGCACTATCCCACAGTGTCCAAAAGTGGAAAAAACCATATTACCATCCCCTGTTTTAGAAAAAGATCGATTGGTGAGTATGACTGATCAATATGCAAAACTCCCCTTGCTTTATTGTGCAATGCCAACCGTTGCAGCCCGTCATAAAGATGAGGTTGCCCTCGATTGTCTTGCTGAAATATTAGGTGGCGACAACAACTCAATATTATATCAACGATTGGTAAAAACGCAAAAAGCATTGAATGCCTCTTGTTCAAATCCAACAGATGAACTTGCAGGGAGTTTTCAATTTAGTGTCACCCCAAAACCAGGTACACCCTTAGCAGATATGGAAAAAGAAATACGTGCTGCACTAAAAGAATTTGAAGCCAAAGGAGTAAGCAATGAAGCCTTAGCAAAGTTTAAACTCAATAGAGAAGCCTATCAAATATATGATCTAGAAAGTGTAAGCGGTAAAGTTTCAAAATTAGCTTCCTATCAAACGTTTACAGGTGATGCCAATTACCTGAAAAAAGAAATGAAACAACTCAGTGAACTCACTAAAGACGATGTATTAAGGGTGTATAATCAATATATCAAAGATAAACCGATGGTGATATTAAGTGTATTAACCAAAGGCACCGAAAATTTGATTGTAGGAAAAGATAATTATGAAGTTAAAAATCAAGGTTATGTAGCCCCAAATTATGGTTATGATAATTTGAAATATGTAAAAGCAGTTGATCAATTTGATAGAAATACGATGCCGCAAGCAGGTGAAAACCCAACCATTCATGTACCGGCTTTTAAAACCACTGAAAAAGAAAACATGAAAATGATTTATGCTAAATCAGATGAAATACCCACCGTGGTGATTTCTTTAGGATTTAAAGGGGGGAGAATGCTTGAGCAAAACAATTTGCAACAAGTAGGACTTTCTAATTTTTTTGCAAATATGATGGATGAAGATACGAAAAAACACAGTGCTGAAGAAATGAGTGTATTACTTGATAAAATGGGAAGTAGTATTAATATATCAGCAGATTTGGATGAAGTGAATGTCAGTGTTCGTTGTCTTAAAAAAAATCTGAATGCCACCCTCGACTTGTTAGAAGAACGATTGCTGGAACCTAAATTTACCCAGGAATCATTTGACCGATTAAAAAACCAAACCCTTGAAAATATTAAAAATTCAAAAACAAGGGCTGCACTCGTAGCATCAAATGTGTACAATAGAGTAAGTTATTCTGATCAATCTTTGCTTGGTTACCCATCAAATGGTACTGAAAAAAGTATCAATACATTGACCCTTCAGGATATTGAAAATTATTATAAAAACAATTTTTCACGTAATGGTTTAAGTATGGTAGTAGTGGGTGACTTGGAAGCAAAAGAGGCCGAAAACATATTGAATCGTTTAACAAAATTACCAAATCAAGCTATCGCCTTACCGCCATTAACAACGCCTGCAACTGCAAACCCCAGAACTGTATTTGTGTATAATATACCCAAAGCAGCACAAACAGAATTTCGAATTGGCTGTATTACAAACCTGAAATATGATGCGACAGGTGAGTTTTATAAATGCGGATTAATGAATTTCCCATTTGGCGGTGCCTTTAATTGCAGACTCAATATTAATTTACGCGAAGACAAAGGTTGGACCTATGGAGCACGAGGCGGTTTTAATGGCAATGATTATACCGGGAGTTATTTATTTTCATCAGGCATTAAAGCTGCAGTGACAGACAGTGCATTGATGGAAATCGTAAAAGAATTTAAATTATATCAGGAAAAAGGGATTAATGAACAAGAAATTGCATTTATGAAAAGCGCCATCGGTCAAAGTGATGCCCGTAAGTATGAAACAGGGTTTCAAAAAGCAGGATTTTTAGGCAATATTTTAAAACACCAGTTATCACCTACCTATGTGGGTGAACAAACCCAAATACTCAATAGTATGAATAAAAATACATTAGATGGTCTGGTAAAAAAATGGATGCGTTTAGAAACCATGAATATTGTGTTGACAGGTGATTTAGAAAAAATAAAACCTGGTTTAGAAGCCATGCAATACAAAGTGATAGAACTAGATAGTGATGGGAATATTAAATAGGGATTTCTGATCATCGTTTTATCAATCTATACATTATAATAATGATATCTATAATGTGTGTCAGCTGCATCATGCTTAAATTGAATGGATGAAAAATTCTACTGATATTTTTTTCCAAACCATTAACTTTTGTAGTTTGTAAAATCCGTTGAATGTTAGTTTTCAATGGAGAAAGGCATGCTATTGACCTTTTTAAGACCACAAGCCATGAGAAAAAAACAGTAAATACTAAAAACTATTTCTACTTTTGCTGATTCCATGAAAAAACAAATCTACCCTTTCATTTTCTTTACCCTATTGCTCATCAGTGCTTGTATTTCAAATAAAAAACTTGGGGGTATTTATAAAGAGGAAAAGAAAAAATTAAAACCGCAAACGATTACCTATCAGGAGATAAAAGTAACCCCTAGTCGTCATGATAATTTTCGAACGACCCCTAATAAACAAATCGACATTTTACATACTGATATTTCCGTGAAGTTTAATTGGGGTTTACATCAATGTATTGGTACCGTTAAAATACTACTCAAACCCTATTTTTACGAAACAGACTCTATACTCCTTGATGCAAAAAGTATGGTTTTTGATGGCATACTCGTTGAAGATATGCAACATCAACCATTGCTTTATGATGTGAATTACGACAAGAAAATACTTCGTCTTAAATTAGAGAAGAAAATAAAAGCAAGCGATACCCTATTGCTGACCATTAAGTATATTGCCAAACCAGACGAACAAGAAAAAGGCACAGGAAAGGCCATCAGAGATGATAAAGGACTTTACTTTATCAATACCGATCAATCAGAACCCCATAAACCCATTCAGCTATGGACACAAGGTGAAACAGAATCTAACTCTGGCTGGTTTCCGACGATTGATAATCCGAACGAGAAATTTACTTCTACCCTTAGTATACAAACACATAAAGATTTTACAACACTTTCGAATGGTGAGCTTATTGCAACTTCAATAGATGATCAAACTAAAACCACCGTTTGGAAAAACAATTTACCGATGCCCGCATATCTTACGATGATGGCTATCGGAAATTTTACTATTACCAAAGATCTTTGGCAATACCCTTCGGCAGAACCAGCACAAGCTGCTCCAAAAATGATTCCCCCCACTGTTACCGATACGGTCATCATCAATCATCAAGAAAGTGATAGCAATACCTTATCTCAAACCATCGTTGACACTTTGATTATTGCAAAAACGGATGAACAACCAATTAATAAGTCCGAACAAAATACCAATCAAAGCGGAAAGGAAGTGAGCTATTATCTTGAGCCAGCCTATGAAGCAAATGCCAGAAATATATTTGCCAACACCATCGAAATGTTGCAATTTTTTTCCGACAGACTCGGTGTTGTGTACCCGTGGCATAAATATGCGCAAGTAGTGGTAAGGGATTATGTATCAGGAGCGATGGAGAATACCAGTGCAACCTTGCATGGTGAATTTGTTCAGAAAAACAATCGTGAGTTAGTAGACAATAACAACGATGGCATTATAGCACATGAGTTGTTTCATCAGTGGTTTGGCGATTTGGTTACCTGTGAATCATGGAGTCATTTGGTACTCAACGAAGGCTTTGCTTCGTTTGGTGAGCAGCTATGGCTTGAACATCAAAAGGGTGCAGATGCAAAAGTAAAAAAATGTTTCAACTCCATTGAACGTTATCTTAGTTATACCAAAGAAAATGAAGATGCCCCTATTGTCAATTACAACTACAAGGATAAAGACAATATGTTTAATGTAATCACTTACCAAAAAGGAGCCCGTGTATTACAACTGTTGAGAAGTGAATTGGGAGATGATGCTTTTTTCTTAGCATTGAAAAATTATTTAAATCATCATGCCTATTCAAATGCCGAAATTGATGATTTGCGTAAAGAATTTGAAACCGTTTCAGGCAGAGATTTAAGACCCTTTTTTCAACAATGGTTTATGCAAGGTGGTCATCCTATTATTGAAATAAGGTATGACTACAACGATACAACCCAGTTAATGGGTGTAAGTATTTTACAAAAACAAGAAAGTGTTTTTAAGTTTCCCTTAAAATTTAAAGTCACTCAGGGAGGTCAAACCAAGCTATTTAATTTTAATATTGAAAAAAGAAAAGAAACTTTTTTTGTCAAAAAATTTGATGAAAACCTAAACACTTACCCCAATGTAATTGCCGATCCTGAAGCTATTTTTATAGGTGAAATTATTGACAATAAACCCTTTTTTAATCATATACTCACCTATAATCAGGCTGAAAATTATGTTGAAAAAATACGTGCATTAACAGCCCTCAACGTTTTGCAAAAACAATATGATACAGCCCGATATACCTTGCTATCAGCCATCAACGATGCCGACGAAGATATTCGGATGAAAGCGCTCCAATGGGTTGACTGGAACAATACAGACAACTATCAAAAAACCAAAGAGTTACTTCGCAATATTGCAAAAAATGATATCAATGCCCTGGTAAGAGCAGAAGCAACAAAAATATTGGGTGAGAAAAAGGATACAGAATTATTGAATCTAATGGTCGAATTAATACATGACTCTTCGTATACCGTGGCAGGCAATGCATTAGAAGCCATCAATAAAATATTACCAGAAGAAGCTTTTCGTTTGGCAAGTACTTTAGAAAGTGATGCAAAAGGAAAATTATTTGACCAGATCATGACCATTTATAGTCAAATGGGACGTGAACAGTCGATCCCATTTTTCAAAAGCAATATGATGAAAGTGTATAAAGGCAATAGAGCGAAACTGATTGAAAAATACACTATGCTTTTAATCAAAATAAATGACAATAACCACATCAATGATGCAATAAACACCTTTAAACAAAGAGCGGTAGATGATCAAAGTGCTTATGTGCGATTGACAGCAATGAAGTCGTTGAAGGAAATCAATAACCATCGTGTATTGCAATTTAAAAATATTGCTGACCCCGTGGCCAGTGAAAATTACAAGCAAGAAATTGCCACATTACAATCGGCATTGCAACAAATTATTCAGGCTGAAAAAGATGATGAAGTGATTAATCAACTTAAAATACAGGGCTTGTATATAGAAACAGTGCAGTAATTGAAAAATCACTATTATTCAATCACCACTTTTAACACTTGCTGTCCCATTTTTGAACTTACCCTAATGGCATAAACCCCTTTTGGCCAATGATCAATATGAATCTGCAAATGACCGCTATGTTGCTTTATACTATATAAGTTGTTGCCATATAAATCTACAATATCAATATCCACCATTCGATCATCGCGTAAAGAGATATGTAAATCATCGCTCGATGGATTCGGATATACATTGACAAAGGATGTTTTTTCGTTAAATGCTTCCAGGGTATTGGGTGTACACATTATTTTATTTAAATGTTGCCATATGGTATCATTCATAAGAAAAGGAACGATACCAGCGTTAGGTGCGTCGCCCATGCGTAACCACACCAAATTTTTACTAGGTACTATGTTGAGCATTTGACCGTTTTTACCCAAAGCTGCATACATATCGGCAGGTGCTGCAGGACTCAAACTACCTGGTATTTGAATTTGCAAACCAGGTACCATATAAGCACTTTTCCCATTCAACCACCAAAGATATCCATATGAAGGGTTTAAGGATTGAGAACTTGAAATCATACTTTGAAAGTAATTGGTATCAGTCATAATCGGTGTATTATCCCATTTGCCTTTATTGAGCATCAGCAATCCATAGCGTGCCATACTTCGAGGCTTGCTGTAAAACACATTATTAAAATCATTCTTTACATAGATACCAGTCATGCCAGTGGGAACCTTGATTTTTTGCAATAAATAATTATTGAGCGATACCCCTGTTGCCGATGCGATTACACTGTCTAACAAAGTGTAGGGAGCATTATGATAAGCCCATCGTGTACCTGCATCTGCCAGGTATTGGAGACAAGTATCGATTGTACATGCGTTATCGGGCACACCATCATCTAATCCGCTACTCATTGTTAACTGATGTCTGATGGTAATCCCAAGTTCCTTTTGCAACGGTGCTACTGTCCAACCTGTACCTAAATACGATGAGGTGGTATCGTTAATAGACAGTGCTGCCTCTTGTTGTGCGATGCCAACTACAAATGAAGTAAGCGACTTACCCGCTGATGCCCAATACCAAATGCTGTCAACTGTAAAATTGCCAAAATACTTTTCAAACACGATTTTCCCATCTTGTAATAAGATAAATGCCTTGGTATTATTGGTGGACAAATAGTCATATAAAGTATCAACCTGATTGGTACACCATCCAAGTGATGTGGCTGATAAAGTATCCCATGTATTGCCTGTAGTGGGAGGAAAATACAATGATTGTGCTTTACTTGTTTGTAAGGTGGCAACAAATAGGATGAGTATACAGATTTTTTTCATTTCTAATTTTTTTCAATGTGTTTTTTGCAAAAAGATATTTATAGCCCCCATTGACTCCCTACAAAACTATTGGTTTAATGAAGTAAAGATAATCATGAAAGGATATACGGGAACGATTATTATAAGCTTTTGAATTTATAGCAACCATCCCATATTTACCCCCTCACAAAATAGCCCATTACATGTAAAGGTGTATGAATGAAGCAATTGGTATTTCATTTCCAATTAATAAATGCACGATTTATAAAAACCTATTTTGCCATTCAACATATTTTCACATATATTTATCACAAGCTTTATTACTTTTACCACTTAATATTAACTTCATGCAGATTCCTTTTTTTAAAAAGAAAACAGAAGACCCCACAAAACCCATAAAGAAAAAATCATTTTTAAGAGAATGGCTCGACGCAGCGGTATTTGCTATTGTAGCGGCTACCATTATTCGTACCTTTTTTATTGAAGCATATACCATTCCAACTCCTTCAATGGAAAAATCATTATTGGTGAATGATTATTTGTTTGTCAGTAAAATGCATTATGGTGCTCGTTTACCGATGACACCATTGGCAGTTCCCTTTGTACATCATACAATGCCCTTTATTGGTGGCAAGTCATATAGCGAAGCTATCAAAGCGCCTTATAAACGTTTATGGGGATTTAGCTCAATTGAAAGAAATGATGATGTAGTCTTTAACTGGCCAGCTGATAAAGAAAATAACAGACCGGTAGATAAAAAAGAAAATTATATCAAACGTTGTGTAGGCATGCCTGGCGATAGTTTAGAAGTGCGAGATCGTGTCGTTTACATCAATGGGAAACCAGGATACAAGCCAAAACATGCTCAATTTGTATATTATGTAAGCATGAATCCTACTGGATATGATATAGGATCGGAAGTTGCTGAAGACTTGAATATTTACAATATCACTGATCAGAATAACAATCCAATTGCCAATGTCTATAGCCTTACTGATGAGGATGTTGCAAACTTAAAAGCCATACCCAATGTGGTGATTCGTTTAGCCGATACCATTGGCGGACGTGCCCAAAAAGGCATAGCCCAAGCAGATTGTTTTCCTGGCGACACCACCCATTTTAAATGGAATCAGGACAATTATGGCACCATTTGGATTCCCAAAAAAGGTGTCAGTATCCCCTTGACCAGAGAAAATATTGCATTATACCGCACCGTAATTACTGAGTATGAAGGACATACTTTGTCTGAAAATCAATATCCTTTTTTGATTGATGGCAAACCTGCCCCAACATATACATTTGCCATGAATTATTACTGGATGATGGGAGATAATCGGCACAACTCGCTTGACTCCAGATTTTGGGGTTATGTGCCCGAAGATCATATTGTAGGCAAAGCCTGGTTTATATGGATGAGCTATGACAAACATGGCATCCGCTGGAAACGCTTATTGAGAAGTGTAAAATCACTCGAAGATTAAGTGACTTTATCCTAATATCAGGAAAGTATGATTAAATAAAAGGGGATCTTTAATACCTTCAAAGCTTATGATTCCTCTTCTTTAGGTATATCAATGGTCTTAAACAATTCTTCCATTTTAAATACATAATCGAGGGTATCGTCGAGGTAATATTGTGTAACAGGTATTTTACGAACTTGGTTTTTGATACGTGCTGCTAATTGTTTACGCAGGTTCCAATCCTGGTCTTTGATATGCTGAAGCATTTTTTCAGGGTCAGGAATCTGGAAAAAACTCAAATAGATTCGGGCTTCCATCAAATCGGGAGTAACCTTCACTTTTGAAATAGAAATCATGCCATTGTTGATAATATTGAGCCCTTCACGTTGAAAGATGTCATTCATTTCTTGCTGTATTACATTCCCAATTTGTCGTTGTCTTTTACTTTCTTCCATGTGATTCCGTTTTAAGATGTAAATTTACAGATTAATTTTTGAATGAAAGCAATTCGAAGTATTTTACCTTATTTGAAAGGCAAATGGAACTGGGTATTTTTATATACCATTTCCAATTTTTTGTCAGTATTATTTTCTACCGTTTCCTTGGTAATGATTATCCCATTTTTGAATATGCTTTTTGAAAAAGACATGGTTTTAAGTAAGAACCCTGGGTTTCATTTTACAAAAGAGGGATTGGCTGATTATTTTAAATATCAACTATCAGATTTTATTGCATCGCATGATCATCAAAAAGTATATGGTTTGATTTTTATTTGTGTGATCTTAATCACAGCTACATTTCTTAAAAATTTATTTTTATACATTGCGAAATATATTTTGCATCCATTGCGCAATGGCATACTCTTAAACATTCGTAAAAATTTGTTTGAAAAAATCACGCAATTACCCATAGGCTTTTTTACCAATGAAAGAAAAGGCGATATACTTTCACGTATGACAAATGATGTAACGGCTGTTGAAATGTCTATCATCAGCACGATGGAATTGTTATTTAGTACGCCTATCACTGTCATTTTTTATTTTGTATTACTCTTTGTACTAAGTGCCAAACTCTTTTTATTCTTAATGATTTTGCTACCTATAGCGGGCTTGCTGATTGGTAGGGTAAGTAAAAGCTTGAAAAAAAATACCAAATACACCCAGGAGCGATTAAGCAATTTACTTTCTATTATAGAAGAAACTTTAGGCGGATTAAGAATCATCAAAGCATTTAGTGCAGAAAAAAACAGGGCTGATGCCTTTGCTGTTGAAAATGAAAAACTTCAGCAAATCAATAACAGCATTGCTTCACGACGAGAATTAGCTTCTCCAATGTCTGAATTTTTAGGGATTCTTATTTTAGGTATCATTATTCTTTTTGGAGGTAGTATGGCTCTGAGCAATCCTCCCCAATTAGAACCGGGTATATTTATCATGTTTATTTCTTCATTTTATTTTCTTATCAGTCCTTTAAAAGCATTGTCTCAAATTTTTTACAACCTCAATCAAGGCAAGGCAGGCTTAGAGCGTATTCAAATGATATTAGATGCAGAGAATAACATCGTCGACAAATCTGATGCAAAATCAATTGCAAGTTTTGAATCGTCTATTGAATTTAAAAATGTACATTTTTCTTATGAAGGAAAAATGATTCTACAGAATATCAACCTGGTCATCACAAAAGGTAAAACCATCGCCATAGTGGGCGCATCGGGCGCTGGCAAAACCACGCTGGTAGATTTGATACCCCGTTTTCATGATGTGGCATCGGGCGAAATCCTTATTGATGGTATCAATATCAAAGATTATAAGATTGAAGATGTAAGAAAGTTGATGGGTATTGTATCACAAGAACCTATATTATTTAATGACAGCATACAACACAATATTGCCTTGGGGCATGACATCACAGATGATCAAAAAATATGGGATGCGGCTAAAGTCGCCAATGCGATGGAGTTTGTAGAAAACAAGGCAGACAAATTGTTAACGACCGTAGGTGACCGAGGAACAAAATTAAGTGGTGGTGAAAAACAACGGATCACCATTGCCAGGGCTATATACAAAAATCCTCCCATCTTGATTTTAGATGAAGCTACTTCTTCATTAGATACAGTGAGTGAGCGTTTGGTACAAGATGCAATCAATAATTTGATGCAAAACAGAACTTCCATCGTGATTGCCCATCGATTATCTACTGTACAAAATGCCGACGAAATCATCGTGCTTGAAAAAGGCGAAATCAAAGAAAGAGGTACCCATCAAGCATTGATTGCCCAGCAAGGCATTTATAAAAAACTGGTGGAAATGCAACAAGTATTGCAATAATAGTTAGTGCCAAAAAGCAATATTTATAAATGTAAGTGATTTAGTATAAAATATTTTTTTATCATAAAAAAAACAATCAGCCTCTTGTATCAAAGAAATTATGCAAACAATTGTTTCCATTTTACCTGATAAATACACACAACAATCGGTGAGACAAAATAATGAATAAAAAAAAATCACTCCTTCATCGACTTGTATCGAATAGAATCTTTATACATTTACAACTATTATGATACAATACAATCCTAAAGAGTGGTTTACCTTTATCTTCCGCTTTCATAAGTCAGATACTTTACGCAAACTTTTCCCCTTGATGATAGGCATTGCTATATACTGTGCTTTGATTGTTTACCTTGAAAGAGAATATTTTAAACTGCCACCAGATAGTTATGTAAAAAACATTCCCATGATGCATGTATTGCTGGGGGGAGCCATTTCGCTTTTACTTGTTTTTCGAACAAATTCTGCCTATGATCGTTGGTGGGAAGGGCGAAAACTTTGGGGCGATTTGACCAACAATTCGCGCAATTTAGCCATTAAATTAAACGCCTTGTTGACCCATGACGACAAAACAAATAGAGACTTTTTTAGAAAATTAATTCCTGCCTATGCATTTGCTTTAAAAAATCATTTACTGTCGCATAAAGCTGACTGGGAACTTTTTGACAAACATGTGGATGAGCAAATACAATCAAAAATCAACAAAGAAAAACATATCCCCAATCAGGTAGCAGAAATGCTCATGCATAAAATAATGCAACTGAACAAGGAAGGGAAATTAAGTGAGATGCATTTATTAATGCTCAATGAAGAAATACGTTCATTTACCAATATTTGTGGTGCTTGCGAACGAATCAAAAATACACCCATCCCCTATTCATACAGTGTGTTTATCAAAAAATTTATCTTTGGTTACATCATGACTTTACCTTTTGGGTATATGTTTTCCTTAGGGTATTTATCAATCCCTATTGTACTCTTTATATTTTATGTATTGGCTAGTCTTGAAATTATTGCTGAAGAAATAGAAGATCCTTTTGGTGCAGACACCAATGATTTACCATTAGAAAAAATGGCCCTCAATATTCATCACAATTTAGATGATATACTCCGAAAGGTTTAGACGAACTGACTGATTACTCCACCGATTAAGGCGAAAGTCACCATCCAATAACCCACATGTATTGCAATATATTTCCATCCTTTGGCTTCAAATAATGAGCCTACCGCAATGACAGGTAATGCAAAGAAAATAGAAGAAAGCACCCCATGAAATACACCATGTTTAAAGGTGCGGTATCGGGTACCATAAGTATCAAAAAAATGCTTTAGGTATGCCTGTCCTTCAGGGGTTTTGTCATCAGCAAAAACTGAGAACACACCCATTTGATGAATAACAATCGGCATCAATGCCATCGATAACATAATGCCAAATACATACACAAGAATAAAGATGACAATCATATTCATGCTTTTACCTTTTTCTTCTGTCATGCCGCTGGCTTGCATCCAAGCATTTGCAAATAAGGCTTTGCTGTACCAAATCATGCCTACTAATAAGGGGATAAGACCCGTCGCTAAGACGAGATAAAATTTCAATTCCATTGTTTTGTGTTTTATAGTGAAGTACCAAGGTAAAAATATTTTTTTCGCATTCAAACAATTTCACCTTCTTTTTTTTATAAATCACTTCCTCAACAACAACTATTGAAGTTCACTATTTACAAAAACCAAAAATTCTTCTTCACTAAGAATATGAACACTTCCTAATTTTTTAGCCTTGTCAAGTTTACTCCCTGCATCTTCACCCACTACCAGATAATTGAGTTTGCTACTAACACCGCTAAGTAGTTTACCTCCCTTTGATTCTACCAGAGCTTCTGCATCACTACGCTTCATGTTCATAGTGCCTGTAAACAAAAAGGTTTTACCTTGGAGTGCACCTAAATTGGTTTCACTTTTTTGTGTATTCTCAAGATTTACACCAGCCAGTGCTAATTGACTGATTAATAATCTGGTATCGGGATGACTAAAAAATTCAACAATAGAAGCAGCAACTTTTTCGCCTACATCGTCAATGTTTTTAAGATCCTCTAATGTTTTATCATATAAATCATGGATATGTGAAATGCTTCTTGCGAGTGCTTTAGCTGTGTTTTCGCCCACATAACGAATCCCCAATCCAAACAATAATCTATGCAAAGGCTGGGTCTTCGATTTTTCGATAGCTGCTTGCAAATTACTCATCGATTTTTCACCAAAGCCCTCCATGCCTATCATTTTATCGAAGGGCAAATGATAAATATCCGCAATACCCTGTATGAATTTTTGTTCAAAAAATCGTCTCACCAAGGCATCTCCAAGTCCACGAATATCCATCGCATCTTTGGATGCAAAATGAATGATTCGCTCTATCACTTGCGCTTCGCAATTGATATGTGTACAACGCCAAACCGCCTCTGTTGCAGGCTTATAAAGCGCTTCATGACAAACAGGACAATGCGTTGGAAACACAATATCGCTTTCCATTCCAGTTCTCAATTCAGGGAATGATTTTACAATATACGGAATCACATCTCCTGCTCTTTCTACTAATATTGCATCTCCGATTTTTAGTTGTTTTTCCCGAATCACTTCTTCATTAAACAATGAAATAGAAGAAATAGTGACACCCCCAATATATACGGGTTCAATTTTAGCTACTGGTGTAATACTACCTGTTCGCCCCACTTGGTATTCAATTTGCAACAATCGACTGGTGCCTTGTCGGGCTTTAAATTTAAATGCAATAGCCCAACGGGGATGATGACTTGTTTGACCCATTATTTCTTGCAATGCGATATTGTTAACTTTTACCACCATGCCATCTATTTCATAAGGCATATGGTCTCTGTTGGCTTCAAATTCATGACAAGTGGCAATAACCTCTTGTATATTTGCATGTACACGCATATTGGAGACAGGTGTTTTAAAACCCAAAGAATCCAGGGCTTTCAATCCACCGTAATGGGTTTGAAAAGCAGCTGGAAATGGTTGTCCTTCTTGAATACCCATATTACTGATATGATACAAAAAGGCATCTAAACCTCTTTTTGCTACTTCATGAGCATCTTTGATACGAAGTGATCCTGATGCAGCATTGCGCGGATTGGCTAAAGGGGCTAAACCTTCAGCAACCATTTTCTCATTATAAAGTTGAAATGCTTTTTTTGTCAACATCACTTCTCCCCTGATTTCAATTTGTTCGATATGAAATTGGGAAAGCATTGATTTTAATGGAATGGAACGAATTTGTTTGGTGTTTAATGTAATATCATCTCCTTGCACACCATCTCCCCGTGTAGCACCCCTTGCGAGTATATTGTTTTCGTAAATGAGTGAAATGCCTGCCCCATCATACTTTGGCTCAACACAATATTCAATATTGGATTGCTGACTAAGCTCTTTACATTTTCGATCCCATTCAATGAGGTCATCTGCATTGTAACTATTTTCAAGACTCAACATAGGTACAAGATGAGAAACGGTTGCAAACTCTTTGGTAAGACCTTTGGCAATGCGTTGTGTGGGAGAGTCTGCTGTAATCAACTGCGGATGATCTCGTTCAAGTTGTTTTAATAAACTAAACAAACGATCATATTCCTGATCCGCAATAAGGGGATTGTCATTGACATAGTAAGTCCAGTCGGCGAAGTTGATAATATCTTTAAGTTTAGTGGCTAATACCGGGGACGAAAAACGATCAGGGCTTTGCAAAATCTCTTTAGTCTCCTCAAGAAATGTTTGTTGTTGGGGTATTGAATACATAGCTGCAAATTATAGTATTTTACGAAACAAATTTATAATAATGTATTAAATACCTATAAATTTTAATGTTGTTTGGCAGTGTATATGAAGACCTCGGTAACTAAAATTCGGAGTCTGATAAATACGATTCAATATTACCATGGTATCGAGTATAAATATTCATTTCAACAACATCATAAAGATAGCGCAATTGTTCATTGCTTCATTGAAATGTGTTCAGGCATCTTACCCATACTATCTAATAAATATGTACGGTATTTCTTCTTCATCATGAAAGAATAATGAACCCAGTATTTTGTAAGATAAAATGATAGAAAAAAACATCGTTCTATGAAACAAGCTGGTAAATATGAATTGTAGATTTAAAAAACATCCTGTGTTTAAAATCAATAATTGGCGGCTATACTCAATTCAGCAAAATTTTAATTTCGATGATACCAGTTCAACATTTCCGTTTGTAATGCATTTTCATTTGTTTTATCATTCAGCAACTCATTGTATGACATTTTTTTGATATCTAAACAGTATTGTACTAAAATCCAATAATTATAATACTCACGTGATGAAATTGTACTGTCTTCAAACATGATATCCCATTGTTTCTGGTTTGATTCTAAGAGTCGCTTCATATTATTTTTCAGATCCTTTTGATATACATTTTGTCTTGCAATATATTCGGCATATCCTTCCCACTTCCAATTTGGTATATCTGCAAGGGGTTTAGATTTAAAAATTCCGTACTTATCAAACTGTAAACAATGTATCATTTCGTGGGTTAATAATTGTGTCAAATTCCATTTGTAGTCATTCAGCATCAGATAGTTTTCATGGCAGTTCATTGTTCCCTGCAAAACCACTTTATCATAAAACCCCCAGGCAAATGCCTGACCCCGAATCGCCTTTATAAGATTTGTATAACCTGAACCCTCATTTAAGCAAATATCAAGTTGAAGATTATGATGATAAATCTCACTAGTATTTAATAATACTTCAGCTTGGTCAAGAATAGCATTTAGTTTAGGGTCGTATGATTTGTTGTGATAAATGGAGAAGTTATGATGTTTCGTTTTATTTGCATAGGTCAAAAATGGATTGATAATAATGACCAGTAAAAGTCCAGCAATAAAAAGACCTGTAACCATTATACGAAACAACCATATTTTAATTTTTCGTTTCATCCAATTGATTTTTTAAAATATTTCAAACTGCATTATTGCAATTTAAAAATTACTATTCAAATCGAAATTAAGCATTCTGATTCATTTTGGGCATATCGAACATACCCTTTTTTCATGAATCTTTAACCCAGAATTTGCTGTCAAAAATTTATTACAAGCCAATACGAATGCAAAAACATGCATTTGATTCATTTAATATAGGATTAATTTAGCTGATTGAGAAACCGATTTACTTTTCATATTTAAAAAATAAATCCCTTTGGCTGAAGGCTGTAGTTGCAAACGTATTGTGTTAGGATTTATTTGTTCATAATGGGCATTTACAACCTGACCATAAGCATTTACAACACTGCATTGCACCTGACTCATGTCATTCGCAAATTGAATGGTAAATCGACCGTCGCTGGAAGGATTGGGTGATAGACTATATTCCATTTTTTTAACATCTGCCAATCCTAAAGGGTTGTTGATAGGCATGCCACAATCTGTCATTTTCAATAATGTCATTTTAGTATAAGCGCCATCATGAATTCGAAAAAAAGTGTTATTGCCTATTTTATTAAAATGTGAAGGATAGGATTTAGTAACTGGAAACAATTTAAAAAGCACTAAGCCTGTATCTGAACCATAATAAAATTCATCGTTGATAGCAGCACTTGGATATTCATTGCATAATGCTGCCTTATTACCCAAAGTATGATAGGTAGCATAATTTTCAAACTTTAAGTCGTTACCATAACCACTTGCTTGCGTGCCATACACTTTAGTACCCAGTATGGTACCATCTGAAATATAGCGTTGTAGTGGATTAATCGTATTGAAATAAAAATGATTGGATGCAACCTGGGTTTGCTCTAAATCATAAGTTCTAATCGAATAATTGTTTTGTGAAACATTCACTTTAGTATTGTTCGAGATATCGTATACAATCAGATCTTGGTAAAAAGGAGTCGTTTCATGTTTGAAGGGAATAATCAATTTAGTACCTAAACCCACTAAGCCATGATCAAGAGAAGCAGCATTCATCATGATAGTATCTATCACTGACACTACTCCCATCGTATTGCATTTTTTGATCCAGGTAGTATCCATACCCATGGCTCTTTTGCAAACCGTATAATACATATCGCCATTAAGCATCCCCATCAATGCAATTTGATTACTTGAGCCAGTAGTTTGCTCTACCAATGTTTTACTCATGCCATTGGTACGAAATAATTGTTGGTCATATACAGCTGGGAAATGTGATTTAATATAAAAAAGTTCATGATCTGTCGCTTTGGTTCGAACCGAAATATCAGAGTCAATCAAAAGCGCAGGGCTATTGAGATTGGTTGCATATAACTTGGCCCCTACCCCAGCACTATCACTAAACAATAAATAAGCCATGGTATCAACAGCCGCTATCGTTCCAAAAGGAGTGATATGACTTAGTAAAGTATCAGCTCCCAGGGGGCCAGCCGCTATAACATAATCGCCTGGTCCGGCAGGATTATGAAGTGATAAAACGGTTTTGCCATTGAGAAAAATAAAATTGCCACTATAGGTTGTATACTCCCAGGGAGATGTAAGTACCGGGATGGTAAACAAAGGAGTAAGTGCTCCTGTATTTTGGTCGATCTCTGCTAAGGGACCGCCAGTATGCGAAGGATAAGTATAAAGTTTTTGTTTATACGATTCGATGATGGCAAACCCACCACCTGGCAATGAATCTACCAAATTGACCAAGGTACTCGTTTGTGCAAAAATCATTTTACCGAGTAGAAAAAAACTTAATAGTAATATATATTTTTTCATCATTATTTTTTTTACAAATAACGTATGAAAGGAAGAAAAAATACTACCCTCCAGATGGTATATTTTTACATCAAATGCTCAATAGGAGCTAATGATAAATGTAAAAATAGAATGGCGCTGTTAAAATGATCTTATGGCTCTAATATAATCAACAAATGCTTTGCTTCCATTGCCTTGATTTCCATTTGTAAAATTCACCGCCCAAGCGTTGGTAGGACTGCTTTCTGTGGAACTCCAATAAAAGTCATTTACAAAACCACCAACAACTGTTTTTTGGGCATACAAAAGATTTAGCTCATACTTTGATGGCAAGTACCAATCGCCGTAATTGTCGCCTTGAAAATTTGCTGCAGATTGAGCACCATACCCCCCTACACCTTGGTTAATGATAATACGTTCAGTATTAAATTTACCTGCACCGATACCATCTCGCACTGCATTGGTCGTAGTATTGATGCCATTATTCCAGGTAAGATAGTCTTGATCAGCCGGAGCTGCGATTAGTCCATGTTGTCCATTGTCATATACATAAAACACGATACCACCACCATAACTTTCACCGATATAATGTGCGGGAGATGTATTATTTTCCCATGTAGCAGTGCCATTGGCATCAGAAGTTAATATTTTGCCTGCACCAGGCACGCCACCTCTGATACGCACTTGACCTTCTATATCAAGTTGAGTGGTAGGTAATGATGTACCGATTCCTACATACCCATTGCTATTGATACGCATCTTTTCTGAAAAACCTCCTGCATCTGTGGCAAAACGCAAAGGATTTCCATCCTTCCACCATATGGATGCGTTTGGATCAATGGAAGAGCCCCCAAATAATCGTAAAAAATGACTTTGATCAACATTACTTAATTGCAAATCTGATGCATCATCAACGGACAACCCTTTGATGTCAATGCTATAATCAGGTGATATATGACCTATGCCAATTTTACCACCGTCGCGTTGCAAAATCATGGGGTTGCCACCTTGCGATTGTATACTCGCATACGATTCGGAAGAATCTTGTGTTAATTTAATCCAACCCATGGTTAAAAAGTTTGTCGCATTTTCTCCTAATCGTATAATGGAAGAAGAATATTTATGCCCTATAAAAATACGAGAAGCAGTATCATTGAGTGACATCACTGAATCACCGATAAACAAATGGTCAAAAATATCAATTTTAAATTGCTTTTTATTGGCTCTGAATGAATTTAAATGATTAATTCTAAAGGCTGATGCAGGTTCATCACTTTCTAAAACCCAACCTGTATTATCATCAAAATGTTTTAATTGTATACCTGAAACAAACTGGTTTCCACCAGCAGTGCGAATCGATAAATACTGATTTTGAGTGGTGTTATAATCACCTATACTTACTTGTTGATCTGGAAGAGAAGTAGCGATCCCAATTTTACCATTCTGCTTAATCGTCATACGATCAAAGCCTCCTGTAAAAAGGGGAAGATCTAATGAATCGGTACCAATACCGCCAGTAGAATTACCTGATGGATTGGGTGCTGACAAATACAAGGAGATATGATCATTTGAATCGTGTATACGTACCTGTGCGTGTGGGATACCCGCAATATGCAATAGGTCACTAGGGTTTGCTGTTCCGATACCCACATTACCAGCGCCTGTAATCGTTACCCGATCGGCATTGTTGGTACCTAAAAACAATTTAGCGTTTTCTTCATTGATCAAACGCACATTCGTGCCATTTGTTCTGATTTCAAACCCATCATTTGCTGTATGCCCCGTTGTGGCATTGGTAAATTTTATGGTATCGTTGGTGGTGCTGGTATTGAAATGAATTTTTGCAGCAGGGACTGCATTGCCCCCAATGCCAACATATCCCGTTGATTTATGGGCATTAAATTTTAATTTTGTAACCCCATTGTCTATGATAGCTATCCCAACATTTCCACTTGTCGCAAACATACTTGCACCGTTATTGTTTCCAAATGCCAACATATTTGCAAATGGGTATTGCGACACTACACCTGCATAACCACCCGAAAATGTACTGCCATACTTTGTAAATGTTGCATAGTTGCCTGCCACATCATTATACATGGTAAATTTACCAAACCCGTTTGCATCGATATTTTGCATCCTCAGATGTTCAACATTTCCTGTATTTGTATATAAATGCAGTTTGGCAAGCGCTGAAGGGGTGGCAGTGCCAATACCAACACTATTACCATTGTCAAACAGCAATGATTTACCTAAAGTGTTTAATGCTGTGAACTTGGTAATATAATTGATATCTCCGGTATTATGTGCCGCATTTGAATTGACAGTGCCTGTTCTGGTTTTGTCATTTCCTGATTGGCTTGCTTCGCCTGCTTTTTCAGCATAAATCGCATAGGGCACTGAAAGCAATTGGCTTGTACCAGCGTCTGAATAATTTGTACCTCCATTGGGGTCTATGGCAACTTGTATATATTTATTTCCTGTTTCCCATTTTACCGATTTCATATTACCAAATAAGGGGGTACCATTGCCTATTTGCAAAGTATATAAACCAAATTCATTGGTTTTGATAGTTTGGGATTCTTCGTACTCAGCAGTACTTGCATCAGCAGTGGGCAATATTGCCAGTTTGATGGTCATGGTTTGATGTGGCAGCGGATTACCTGCAGCATCCCTTGCGATACCTTGATAATTAAATCGCTGTGGCACTTGAGCCAATAATATGGTACTGATAAATAATTGAATGAAGATACCTAAAAATAGAATTTGTTTTTGCATAAGGTTGGTTTTAGTTTTTATTCACAAAAATAATATTTTAAAATAAAAATCATGACCATTAACAAAATCAAATACATATTATTATATTATATATTTAGTATTATTCATTATAATCAATTATAAATTTCGAATAAGAATTCGTTTAAAATAAAAATTGTTATTTAGGCTTGAAATTACGAGTATAATACTTCGTAAATGCTTCGTAAAATAAAAGGCAAATAAAAAAAAAGTGGTCAATTAATTAATGCAGTGTCGTTTGATTCAATTCATCAAGCCGAGGTCTCAAACGGCCTTGTCTTGATTTGTTAAATATCATCTGACCTTTATCTATTCCTTTTCTAATCGCAGTTTGTTGTTCAATGGGTAAAGCTAATACCTCTTTGCAAGTAACACTGCAACAACCTTGCATTGCCTCGGCACAAGCATCACATTGTATAAACAACAAATGACAAGCTTCATTTTTGCAATTGGTATGGGTGTCGGCTGATTGTCCACACTGATGACAAACCGCAATAATATCGTCGGTGATACGCTCACCAAGACGTTCATCAAATACAAAATTTTTACCTTTAAACTTTAAGGGAAGTGCTTGCTCCCTGGCTGTTTGGGTATAATGGATGATACCACCTTCTACATGATATACATTTTTAAAACCATTGTGAAGCATGTAAGCACTTGCTTTTTCACATCGAATGCCACCCGTGCAATACATGATAATCGGCTGGTCTTTTTTGTCCTGCAACATGTCGACTGCCATGGGAAGTTGTTCCCTAAATGTATCAGAAGGTATCTCTATTGCGTTTTCAAAATGCCCTACTTCGTATTCATAATGATTGCGCATATCTACAATCACCACATCTTGTTGACTGCTTAATTGGTTGAAATCTGCAGCATTGAGATACTTCCCCGTTTTTGATGCATCGAATGTTTCATCGGATAAACCATCAGCTACAATTTTATCACGCACTTTGATTTTTAGTACAAAAAACGATTTTCCATCATCATCTACAGCAATGTTTTTGCGTAGATTTTTAAATTCGGGTTGTGCATCCATATAAGCCAAAAAGGATGGCATATGCTGTTCGGGTACACTGATTTGGGCATTGATTCCTTCGCGGGCTATATATATTCTACCGAAAATCTGGAGTGTTTGAAATACTTCATACATTGCATCCCGATAAGCTTGTGGCTGTTCGATGGTAAAATATTTGTAAAATGAAATCGTAATTCTTTTAAATGTTTCGTTCAACATTTTTTCACGCAACTCTTTGTGCGAGACTCTATTGTGTAATACTGCCATAAGTAAAATTTTAAGGACGCTGATAAGGCGAACAAAATTGTTTAGGTTGCAAAGTTATAAAAAAATAGATTGATTATGCTATCAAATTAGCATCGAAAATTTAATTTGCTTTGAAAAATTGCACCTATTTAAATACTTACTTATTTCTATCAATACTTAATGCTGCCCATCGTTTGGGTACTTCATTTAACTTGACTCAAAAGTGATGGCTTTATGAAAACAGATTTATATTTAGTAACCTAAAAAAAATCTAGGTATTGCCTTTAATCCCAAAAGCAATTAGCCGCTTACATTAAAATCGCGCAATGCATCATTTAAACTTGTTTTCAAATCGGTACTTGCTTTACGTTGCCCAATAATCAATGCACAACCAACCTGGTAAGCACCCGCTGGAAATTGTTTTGTGTAACTACCAGGTATCACTACACTTCTTGCTGGTACACGCCCCTTATATTCAATAGCTTGTGCTCCGCTGACATCAATAATTTTAGTACTTTGCGTTAATACTACATTGGCTCCCAATACGGCTTCTTTTTCTACATGTACGCCTTCTACCACAATGCATCTTGACCCAATAAAACAACCATCTTCAATAATAACCGGACTGGCTTGCAAAGGTTCTAATACCCCACCAATACCCACACCACCACTTAAATGCACATTTTTGCCGATTTGGGCACAACTACCTACAGTTGCCCATGTGTCAACCATCGTACCTTCATCTACATAGGCCCCAATATTCACATAGCTGGGCATGAGTATAACACCTCGAGCCAAAAAAGCACCATAACGTGCCACGGCGTGAGGTACTGCTCGCACTCCTTGTGATGCATAATCAGTTTTGAGTTTCATTTTATCATAAAATTCAAAGGGTGGTAAAGAGTAAGTCTCCATTTGTTGAATGCCAAAATACATGAGTATGGCCTGCTTTACCCATTCATTGACCTGCCAATCATTTTCTGTTGGTGCTGCTACACGTAAGCGACCTTTATCTACTTCTTCAATAACGGCACGTATTGCATCGGTATAGGTTGTATTTTTTAGAAGTTCTCTATTTTCCCAAACTTCTGCGATGAGTTGTTGCATAAAATATTTTTTTTCAATGCAAACATAAAGAATTTACTTTTTTTAATCAGGAGAACTTTACTTTGCAAAAAAAGATTATGCATGGAATCACCCTATGAAACCGATATCAAACAATGTGTACAAATACTTAAAAATGATGGTGTGATATTGTATCCTACCGATACCATCTGGGGACTGGGTTGTGATGCTCATCATGAAAAAGCCATTGAAAAAATTTATCAGATTAAGCAAAGAGAGCTACATAAAAGTTTTGTATTGTTGATGACAGATGTGAAACAATTATCAAATTATATTGCCAATCCGTTACCAGACCTGGCATCTATCGTGTCACAATTTACGCAACCTACTACAATCATATACGAACAAGCCATCAATCTTCCTCATTTGTTGGTTTCAAATGAAGGCAGCATAGCGGTTCGCATCACCAAAGATCCATTTTGTAGGGCTCTCATCAAAAGACTTCGTTCACCATTGGTTTCTACTTCTGTGAATAGAAGCGGAGAGCCCAGTGCAGCCAATTACAATATGATACAGGATGATATTAAAAAGGAAGTAGATTATGTAGTACACTGGCGTCAGGATGACAGTTCGGTAGCGGAGGCTTCTACGATATTGAAATTACAAGCAGATGGTCATTTTATAAAAATTAGGTAATCATATTCTTGCCTTAATAAAACGAGGTTTTCAAGGCTCTCTTCGTTTTTTGGTTAAAAGCGATTGAAAAAAAACCTTCATGAGTCATACTTTTCATTTTTATTATCTTTCAAAAAAATGTAGGTTTGCATCTTAAAATTTATATTCAACATCATGGCCATATTAAGAAGAATTTTAGTATTGTATCGCATTCCCATTGCCATCGCATTAATCGCACTTGGGGTATTGCTCACAATTCAAACAAAAAATGGCATTTGGGTAAGCTGGATCTTTTTCCTGATAGCCATTTTAATGGTCGTAGCGCATTTTATGATTGGACCTATCACCCTTATACAAAAACATGTAGAAGAAGGTGATTTTGAAGGGGCCCAAGCCTTGCTTGGAAAAGTAAAATACCCAAATCTTTTGTACAAACCGGTTCGTTCTGCTTATTACATGCTAAAATCAAATTTTTCGACCATGAGCGAAAATTTTGAAGATGCCGAAGCAGATATACGAAAAAGTTTGGCAGCGGGTATTACAGATAAATCTGTTGAAGGGGGTGCTTATTTACAATTAGGCATGATTGCCTATAAAAAAGGCAACAAAAAAGATGCCTATGAACATCTTCGAAAATCGGTGCAATTAGGATTACCTGATAAAGATTCAGAAGCATCGGCCTATTTACAACTTTCCAGTATATGTGGTGAGCGTCGCGACTTTAAGGGTATGAAACATTATTATACTAAAGCAAAAGCTTGTAAATCAAAAAATGAAACCATCGTTAACCAACTCAAAGAAATGGACAAATACATTTCAAGAGTTCCGGGATAATAAATGATTGTTTTAATTTATAATGGAATTTCAATAATAACAGTGGTGCCTTTACCGACAGCGGTATCATAGTTTACTTGCCCGTTTAAGTATTCAACCCGTGAGGTGATATTTTTAAGTCCTATCCCCTGTTGTTGCATTGTTTTTTCTAAATCAAAACCTTTGCCATTGTCTTCTACCATTAGCATAAATTCGTTGCTTTCTCTTATCAGCTGTATGGTTACTTCATTGGCCTGGGCATGTTTGATAATGTTATTGATCAGTTCTTGAAGCACCCGATAGATAACTGTTTCAATATTTTCAGGCAATCTTTCGTTGAGCCCCAACACAACTAAATTGATTTTCAACTTTTCAGTCCCCATTCTATTCACAAAATCACGAACGGCTGCTACAAGGCCCGATTTGATGAGCGCATTAGGGATCATACTATGCGAAATCGACCTTACCTCTTTTGCAGAGTCGACCAATAAATCAAAAGCATTTTTTAAAGATGTGTGAATTGAAATGGGTGTTTGTGAAGATTCAATAAAATGTTCAAGTTGCATTTTAGCTGCCGTCATGGTTTGTGCTACTCCATCATGTAAGTCTCTGGCTATGCGCATCCGCTCTTTTTCTTCCGCTTCAATAATGGCTTTACTTCGTTGCTCTTTTTCATAAATGACTGCATTGTCAATTTCTTTTTGTTTTTTATTTTTATAAAATATATAGAAAGCGACGCCCGCAATCAACAGGAGTGCAATACTTGCCAAAAAGATAATCCGTTGATTTTTTTGTTCAATTTTTTTAAGTTCATTTTCTTTTGTGAGTAATAATATCTGTTGCAGTCGTTTTTCCGTTTCGTATTTTACCTGCATTTCATTGATTTGCTTACTCCTTTTTTCATTAAAAATCTCTTCATTGAGTGTTGCATATTTTACATGATAAGTATAAGCTAAAGTAGGATTGCCCGATTCATTCATAATTTTTGCGAGTTGCAAATAACATTGGGCTGTGAGTTCTTTATACTTTATTTTTTCTGTGATAGCCTTGCAATCCGTAAAGTATCGTATAGCTGCCGGCTGGTTGTGTTGAAGAAGGGCAAACTCACCCAAACAAAACAAAGAGAGCGCGGCTGCATTGGTATCTTTCATTCTCAATCGAATAAAATATGACTCTGTTTGAAATTGTACTGCTTTGATAAAGTTTTTTTGCGCGGCATAAGAAACAGAAGCATAATCTAAAGTATATGAAATTCCAATACTATCTTTTAATGCCACGTAATAAGTTTGTGCTTGAGAGAATAAACTGAGTGCCACTGTATGATTTCCGTGGTCTTGCGCCCAAACACCTTGGTTATTGATGGCGGTGGCCATCACAGCTTCATCATGATCGATTTGAGCCAGCCTAAATGCTTCTTTAAAACTATTTAAGGCGGCTGTGTCGTTATGTTGTTTACGATAAAAGAAACCTAATTCGTTATATACACTCGCTTTGCCCGCATTATTATTCAAGCTGTCAAACTGCTTAATTGCGGTGAGGTAATATTGGAGTGTGGCATCATATTCGCCAGCAAAATAACTTGTAAGCCCTTTTAAAAAATGTGCATGGGCTATAAAATCTGGTCGACTGATATTGTTCGCAATGCGAATGGCCTCATCGCACAATTTGATACAATTTGCATAATCTTTGTTTTGTATACGTGCTGCTACTTCAATATAATTACTGACTTTGATGGTATCGGCACTTCCTTGATATTTTTGTATGATACTATCCGCCAGGGTTTGCGCGTAAAGTTGGTTAATGCCAAACAACAGATAGAAACATACCCAATAGCGCATGACTTCATTAATATTTACTCAACTTTCTGCTTATGGTGCCCTGGGGTGTAACGATTTCAACAAGGTATACGCCTGTAGCCAATGAGGCAATATTAAGTTGTACCTTTTTGTTCATACTACCTGATTGCAATACTTTACCACTCATTTCTCTAAGGGTATAATGACCGTCATTTATTGCGTTGTTTTCGATTGACACCCAATCATTTGAAGGGTTTGGATAAATCAACGTATTATTTTCTAAATCTAAATTATCGATAGCCAATGAAATGAGGGATGGATTTTCAACAATTACATCGTCTTTATTCAACAACCAATTATTGGGATCAATGCTTAATCCTGTAACGATTTTATTTGTCGGAATCACAAAAGTATTGGAGTTTTGATTGATATTGATCCTGATGGTTGTATCGCCACTTGCACTAGTACATTTGATTTCTAAAGGTGTTTTAAATAATGGTGTAACTGGTGATGAAGTAACATGCGTAACTTTTAAAAATAAATTAGAGCCATTGCTAAAATATTCGGCAGAATACACAGGATATCCTTCGCCAAAAAGCCATTGATTAAAGTAATCATACAAAGAAGTATTGGCGGTCGTTTCCATTGAAATATGAAAGTCATTGATACTGGCTGTACTGAATGCAAATGTTGATTGAAATTCTTTTAAGCCTTTAAAAAACAAGGTATCTCCCAATATAAAACGAAGGGTATGAATTACTGCACTTCCTTTGTCGTAGGTAAGTCGCTTGCTAAAGATTCTGCCTACATTGTTGGTATCGGTAAAGTACACCATGGCAAATGAATCTTGCAAAACATTATCATGTACATCAAACATTTTTTGCTGAGCTGCTGCCCAACCCCTAAAATGGTCATATGCCAAATACTCGCCATAAGATGCAAAGCCTTCGTTGATAAAGATATCACTCCATGTTTTACAAGTTACATGATCGCCCCACCATTGATGAAACAGTTCATGTGAATTGACAGAAAAACTTCCTAAGTTGCCAATACTTGTCATGGTTTGGTGTTCCATGCCACCACCAAAAGGTGCCATGCTATGACCATATTTTTCCCCATGAAAAGGATAGAGACCCATGATATCGGAATAATAATCTAATACCAAGGCATTGCTATCGATCTGGTCTTTAAAATAGGGCAATGTTTGGGGATTATCGTATACATAATTGACAATTTTAACCGAGTCGCCATTGAGTGCAGCAGGATGTGCATATATGGTATAGTCCACATACTTTGCGACAGCTATTGAAATTAAGTAATAATCGATGATATAATGTGTTTTCCAACGGTATTTTACTTTATTATTTGGAAGGCTGTCTATGCCTTCAAGAATTCCGTTTGAACCCACTTTATTTTCGTTGCTTGTGGTGACAAATATCCAAGCACTATCTGCTTTATCTTGTAAAAATTGTTTGCAAGGAAACCATTCAAAGGCGCTGTAGGGCTCACTAAGGCTCCAAGTACACTCATTGCCCCACAATCCTGAATTGTCAGTGCTGTATCCACTCCCTATGGCAGCTCCCCCAACGATATGACCGTCGCCATTGTAATATATTTTTACGCTCATATTGGTATTTAAGGGAAGTGCATTGGGCATTACTGCATAACGAATACTGCCATTGCTACCAAGGGTTAATGATTGATTGTTATACACCACACTATCAATCACCATACTTTGATTCAGTTCAAAACAAAAAGTATCTAATGAAGATGCGGTTACTTTTGCACCAATGGTCACTACACCTCCTACGAGGGTATTGTTTCTTTCAGCATAAATATCTAAAAAATAGAAATGTACATCATATTGGCTCATAAGGCTGTTTGCATAAGGATTGGCCCTTGTTTTTTTAGCCTGACGTTGCATACTCAATATTTTAGTATCTGCACATGTTTGAACCTCCTGGGCAAACAAGCTTAAAGATATCATCATCAAAGAAAGAAAGAATAAATGTTTTTTCATATTACAAAGATAGTTTTGAAAGTAATAGGTTGTTTCAATCACTGTATGAAGTTATTGATAGTTTAGTATGTAAAAGTAGATTTTTTGTTACATTTGTGTTTCTTTCCTTTACAAAAAAGAGATAAATTTGGCGTTTTAATCATGTTAATCAAGTTGTTACGCCTTTAAAACCTATAAACACCATAAAAAATTATGTCATCTACATGGTTCAAAAGAATAAAACAAGGCATTCTAACCTCTACCAAGGAAAAAAAGAATGTACCCGACGGACTTTGGTTTAAATGCCCGGGTTGTAAAAAAACTTCTACAATCAATGAAATTAGAAGCAGTTTATGGGTATGTCCAAATTGCAATTTTCACAACAGAATAGATGCTGAAGAGTATTTTGAAATATTGTTTGATGATAATAAATATACCCTTCTATTTGAAAACATTCTTTCAAGAGATATGTTAGGCTTTGTAGATTTGAAACCCTATAAAGATCGTTTGGTTGAAGCCCAAAAGCAAACAGGATTGAAAGATGCCATGACGGTAGGCACTGGTGAAATTATGGGACGAAGCATTGTGATTGCTTGTATGAATTTTAGCTTTATCGGTGGTAGTATGGGAAGCGTAGTTGGAGAAAAAATATCACGAGGTATTGATTATGCGATAGCCAATAAAATGCCTTTTATGATAATTTCCAAGTCAGGGGGTGCCCGTATGATGGAAAGTGCTTTTTCACTGATGCAAATGGCCAAGACTTCAGCTAAACTTACATTATTAGCAAAAGCCAAGCTTCCTTATATTTCATTTTTGACAGACCCTACTACTGGAGGTGTAACCGCTTCATACGCTATGTTAGGTGATTTGAATATTGCTGAACCAGCAGCCTTAATTGGATTTGCAGGTCCCCGAGTAATTAAAGAAACCATCAAAAAAGACTTACCCGAAGGATTTCAGCGTTCTGAATTTTTGCTTGAACATGGCTTTTTAGATTTTATTGTTGACCGTAAGGAGCTAAAACAAAAACTAGCAGATGTATTAGACTACTTTAAAATCAAGAATCCTTAATTCAAATTGCAAATCGTTGCTACCTCATGGTTTTACAAGTAGGGCCCAGAGAGGACAAGGACATAACTGTGCTCATAGATGAATGAGTTCAATACGATAGCAGTTGAAAGTTGTTTATTATAAAGGATGAAGACTTCTCTTAAGCAATCACGATTGAATAATTTTCCATCACCATATTATACAACATTTTTTTGCAGGCCTGGTCAGCAATCTCATAGGCTGATTCCTGATCATTGGCCTCTATACTTAAAGTGATATGTTTGCCAATACGTACATCTTGTATTTGTTGTAATGAAAGTTTATGTAAACTTTCATTGACAGCTTTCCCTTGTGGGTCAAGAAGTTCTTTCAGAGGCATAATGGTAATGTGAGCTGTAAATATCATTGTTGTGAAGGTTTATAAGCAATAGATAAAATAATATATAATAAAAAGGAAAAAGGAATACTAAGGGATTTTAGAAATGGCAGGGATACCAAGGTAAGCAATATCCATGCTAATTGAGCCCAATATTTTTTTACTGAAAATGCATGAAATTTTAATGTAAACAAACGAAGCTTGCTGACCATCAACCAACACAATACGGCAATGATGCCATATAGAATCCACTCGTTTTGCATCATCATACCAATACCTAATGGATTGTATAGATTGATCAGAGGAAAAGAAGCCACTACCAAGCCAATAGCAGGTATAGGAACACCAGTAAATTGTGATGTAGTAGAAGGTGCATTATTAAACCTCGCCAAACGCAATGCCCCGAAGCAAGCCAGTAAAAAAGCCGGGGCCACGGCAATCATCGACACATCAATAGCATGGGGTTTGGCCATATAGGCTGCCCATATCATTTTGAATAAAATCATGGAAGGTGCCACCCCAAAACTCACTACATCGGCTAGCGAATCTAGATCTTTACCTATGGGAGAATGCACGCCCAACCATCGCGCAACCATGCCATCAAACAAATCGAAAATAGCTGCAATAAAAATAAACAAACTGCCATAATAAGCTTGTGAAGTACCACTTACCCAATATTGTTCCCCATTGATTTCATTTACAAAAGGCTGTGAATTGAGTATAAATGCAATAGCGATACATCCGCAAAATAAGTTGGCAAGGGTTAAAATATTGGGGAGATGTTTCATGAAATAATTGAGAGGCAAATATAAATAAAAAATGTTTGTGGCGTGAATTATTTAGCACAAGGTAGATATGGCAACCAAACGCAAATGATTTTTTTCCAAAGTTTATGAAATGATGTATAAATGATTATAACAGTCCATTCTTTTAAAGAACTATTGTTTTACGCATGGAGGACGTTTAAAATTCCTGGATTAGTATAAATCAATTTTTTAAAAAGCTCTGCTCACCCCTAACTGCCATCGCCATGCAAAGAAATCGGGTTGGGCAAATGGTGGTGCACTCAATAACAAAGGCATATCAAAACGAATAGTAAAGGGTGTGAATTTTTCAAAAGGGCCTAGTTTTTTGATGGTCAGTGCAGTGCCTATACCAGCATCAGCCCTCACCTTACTCCATTGCCTGGTGGCTTGTACATCGCTGATATTACTTAGGTTGAGCACACCTCTATTGATTAATCCTGCATCTGCAAACAAATACATATCAAGGTGAAAATAATCACGAAGATATTTTGGTTTAAACTTTATAAACCTATCAAATTCAATTTCTAAATTCATAGCAGCTCCACTCCTTCCTTTGTAGTTAACATATACAGTGCCATTATTATCGGCATCAATAGCATAGTAGCCATTATATCCTCTTAAGTTTAAACCACCACCTGCATGTAAGTTTGCAAAGCCATCTGTTTGAAAACCGCCCATGTTCAAGGGTATGATACCCTGTGAACGAGTAAATTTATTTTCCATCATTTCTTCTGGGTTTGCTCCCTGCAAATACAATGCACTTTCGTGAGGGAGTTGATTGCCAAAACCTAAACGACCAAATACCCTTGTATGGATATCTAATTTTTTCCATGATTTATGATTGATTAATTCACCCTGCAGATAAGCATAAGCAGTATTAAAACTAGTTCGAGCGGTTAGGCTGGCGATTCCAAAACCAAAACGATTGCGATAATTATTTTTGTATTGCAGTTGCAAGTAAGTATTTTTTTGTGTGGCAAGGGTTGCATTGCTATTGTCGAAACTACTCCATTCGGCTGGGGCAAATAAATAGTTTTTGGTGATATTGCTTTTGCGATAAAAAGTATTGGCTTCGATTCTAAGTTGATTCCGTTCGTTGAGTTGGTAAAAACTATAAAGACCATGTTTTGCAAAACCTTCGATGAGTCTGCTTTCAAGCCCCCAACTGATTTTGTTATTTACTTTTTTCAAGGGTGTTTCATAACGCACAGTATAGTCGATGGGTGAAATGCCATTCCACCAGCTTTCGCCTTCAAAAGCCCTGTATTTTTGCAGGGATAACAAACGGGTATTGCACCAAACACTTACATACAATTTGCGTAAATAATTTAAATAACTTCCATTAAAATTCACACCTACTTTAGCGCCATCTATTGCATTCCACCACAAATCAGGACGTATAAAAGCGGTATACTTTTTCCATGTAGGGGTATTGTTAACAAAGCTTTCCCACTTGAGATGAAGCGACTCAGGCGCCAACATCATACCGGGTCGTTTATAATTATCCATCATATCGATATCAGCCAATCGATAACTGGTATCGATTTGCACCCATTTGATACCACTTGGTATGGTTACTTTTGCGGTATAAGTAGGGTACAACAAATCCCAACCATACCATTTAGGTAATATTTTGTTTTTGGTTTTTTTCTGAAAATAATTGTTTGGTATGGTAAAACTATATTGTTCATTATTTTTGGCTTTCACGGTAAAATCAATGGGCATTTGCATGTCTCCCCAACGTTTTAAGGTAATTTTATATTCATTATTTTTCAATGTTTTTTTAATCGACTTGATACCATAATCCACTGTTTTGGTGGTTTCGAGCCATTGATCAAAATACCAATTGAGGTCTTGATGGGTATACTCAATGATGCTTTGTCTAAAATCTTCAAAATAAGGATGTGCAAATTTCCATTTAGCTACATAATGTTTCATGGCTTGCTGAAACAAAGAATCGCCTAATGTGTATTGCAAGTTATAGAGCATCGTAGCCGTTTTATGATACACATTGCTATAACCATTTTCGTGAGCAATCGCACTATGAAAATCGTTTGAGTGGGTATTGAGTGGCTTATCGTCATGTCGCATTGCATCAAACATATAACGGTTGTATACATTTCGATCACGTGTCAGTTTAGGCTCGCGATGATTGCGTTTGTATTTATTTTTTTCTTTGGTTTCAATCATGGTATCCCCATCAATTCTGGTAAGTCCCCATGATGTCAAAAATTGTGTAAACCCTTCATCTAAAGCGGCTCTGTAGGTTTCATTATTTCCAATCATTCCATAAAACCAATTGTGGGCAATTTCGTGAACAAACAACCCATGAAAATCGGGTTCGGCACCCCCATCAAGAGTCAGCATCGGATATTCCATACCATCATTGGCATCGGCAGCTACCATTTTAGGATATTCATACATGCCAAAATCTTCAGAAAAAGTTTGAATAATTTTTGCCACATAGGCTGACGCTGTTTGCCATTTGGCTGCATGCGATTCATTCACCAATGCGATACACCTTACCCCGTTCCATACCGTTTCGCCTATACGATAAGCAGGGTCGGCCGTAAAGGCAAAGTCGTGTACATTGTTTGCGATATAATGCCATGTTTTGCGTTTTGTGCTATCATAAGGGATGATTGTTGAAGGTTTTTCATTCCAGGGTTTATTGGCAAAGTTTTTAATATCTAATTTTTTTCGCAATTCTGCTGGCAGCACTTCTTGTTCGTTTTGGATAGCGCCTGTGGCCTCTACGATATAATTATTTGCAAAATTTAATTTCACATCAAAAAGTCCATAGTCACCATAAAGTTCCTTGTTTAGATGTTGATCTGTATCCCATCCTTTTTTAATATCATAAACACTGATGCGCGGATACCAGTGCACGCCATTGAAATGGGGAAAGCCTGATGACATATACACCGCCATTCGACGACGAAAGTCACCTGTATCGAAAAAGGTTGCAAACTTCATCGTAAATACGACAGACTCACCTGGTTTTAAAGGTTGAGGCAGATATACTTTCATGAGGGTATTATCGAGTTCAACCTTTACTTTTTTTCCATTCACTTGCATATCCTCCACCAAAGTACCAAGACCTTGTTGCTGGTATGTACCTAATCGACGTATGGGTTGATTGTTTACCCGATGTAACTCCTGCAAATACGAACCTTTGGTGAAGGCATTTTGGTATAAATGAAAGTAAACAAAAGGCAATGCATCAGGTGAATTGTTCCAATAGGTCAGCTCTTCAGTTGCTTCTATGACGCGTGTTTTTTCATCAATCCGGGCGTCAATTTTATACGCCACGTCTTGTTGCCAATAGCCAGCGAATGGTTTTCTATTTTGCCAATAATGGGTATTTTCTGTTGAACGATAAGCGTTGTCATTTTGGGCAATCGCGCAGAGTGATATCTGCATAATAACAAAAAGTAAAAAAAGGCGCATAGAAGTTTTTTTTCTGAATGCACAAATTTAGATTAAATATGTTGATTTATTAAATAGGGCTATTTATTATGCCAGCATCGATTGTTATTGATTATCAATGATTGGATATTAAATAACTGAATGGCTAGCCCTCATTAGGATACGGGTATCAATTGTCCTTTCTTAGAGAAAATAAAATCACTATCTTTTCCTCGTTTCATACCTGTGGTTAAATCATTAAACATATCAGCATTGAGTGATACCTGAAATACCTTTTCGGTTCTAAAATTATACATCGGCACGCCACTACGAACAAACAATTCAAACATAGCCGGTGGCATATATTTTCCCATATAACTTTGAAAATATAAATAAAAAATGGGGAGTCCAAGCACCTGCAATTGGGGAGAATTGTACTGTAAAAAGTTTTTTAAACTTGTGATATTATCAAATACATCAAAATGTTGAGCTTCCGATTTAATACATGCTTGCTGTATGATTGTGGCCAAATGATTTAATTTGACTGAATAAACAACATTCCCATTTTTCTTTGGCACCACATATTGATTGCTTTCTGCCTGATAAAACAAATGATGAAAATTATTTATTTGTAGCGGAGGACTGCAAATACCTTGTACCCTCAAAATGGTGCATGGAATATCAGTACCCACAAAGAGTTGCTCAATCATGCCCTTATGTTGTAAATACAAATTATCGGATGAAGCATATGCCCCAGGACTGGAAATCAAAATGATTTTTTCAAAACCAGCTTGTTTAATGTGTTTTGCAAGAATTTTTACTTGATTAATTTCAAATTGAAAAGTATCTAGGTATTTGTAATATTCCAGTCGTTGAAATGAATAGAGAAGGATTCGGTGGTTTCCAAAATTTAAAATTCTTCCAACCGATTCATGATTTTCTATGCTCATGATATCCATTTGCGTGAGCGACTGTGTATTTGACAACTGTTTAAATAGCTGTTGCTCAACAGCACTAAATGCATGAACATATAACATAGTAATGAACTTTTAAACGAAATTAAACACTTCGCATTACCAAATCATGATGTTAAACTTATTGAATTATGAACTTTCCGCTATTAAAGTAAAAGTAAACCTGGGAGCAACCCTAATAAGATAAGAATGGCGGCATTGATGATGTACAAGACATTTTCAAAAGAGCTGGGCGTTGCTATAAGCTCGGCATCTCCATCTTTAAAATACATACTCATAATAACTTTGAAATAATAATAAGCGCTAATGGCAGCCATCAATACTGCAAAAATGACGATTCCAATCATGTGCCCCTGCTCAACGGTGGCAGATAACAAAAAGTATTTAGCAAAAAAACCACCTGTCAGCGGAATACCTGCCAATGACAATAGGCAAATAGCAGTAGTAGCCGCCAATACTGGTTGACGTTTTGCCAATCCATTAAACCCTTCATACGTTTGGTCTTTCATTTTAATAATCGCTGCAAAAACACCAAATGAAGCCAAAGTATATACAACACTGTATAATAAAAGTCCTTTCCATGATGTAGTATTAAAGGCGTAAATGGCAAATAACATAAAACCCGCCTGGGCGATAGATGAATAAGCCATCATACGTTTTACACTCTGCTGGTAAACTGCTGTGATATTCCCAATCAACAAGGTTAAGATTATCATGACTGCAATGGTCATTTGCCAGGTTTCATTGATATTGCCAAACGAAAAATGAAATAGTTTGATAAAAGCCAGAAACACACTCACCTTTACGATCGTTGCCATAAATGGGGTAAATGCAGTTGGTGTTCCATCATATACATCCGGAGTCCAGAAATGCATTGGCGCAGCAGATACTTTAAAACCAAAAGCCACAATCAACAACATGATGCCACTAAATGATAGTGAACTCATACTTTCGAGACTGACAAACTGCAAGGTAAATTTGTCGCTCATGATATCGAAACTACCTGAAGCACCATACAACAAAGTAATACCCATGAGTAAAATACCTGTACTGAAAGCCCCCATTAAAAAATACTTGAGCGAGGCTTCGTTGCTTTTAATATTTTCTTTGTCGCTACCGGCTAAAATGTATTGAGGTATCGATAATATTTCAATACCTAAAAACATGATGAGTAGATTGCTAAATGAAGACAATAAATAGGCCCCACATAAAATAAAAAACAGTAAGGCGAAATACTCTGCATCGTTTTTGCCAACTTCAGCAATATTTTTATGAAAAAGGAGCACATACATCAAGCCACAAGCAGTAATCAACACATTAAACCATGCCGAATAACTATCTAAATGAATCATTCCAAAAAAAGATTGTTCACTTCCTGATACCAAGAATTTATCATAAAGGGTGGAAGCCAATAACCCTGTAAAAGCCACTAACGCTAATGCTTGTATTTGCTTACTTTTTCGGAAAAACAATCCCGAAAACATCATCAAAACACCCAATAAAGCTGATACTACTATAGCATTCATTTGTATATATTTATTTTCTGTTCAATTAATTCCCTGCAATTAAATTGGTGATTAGTGAAGGATAAAAACCTAAAACCAATATCAATAACATGATTAAAACCAATATAAACAATTCATTATTTGATAAGTCTTTAAAATTTTCTGTGTTGGTATTTACATTGCCAAATGCCACTTTTCGTATCATAGACAAAGTATATACCGCTGCAAAAATAACACCCAAACCAGCCACCACTGTCAATGATACTCGATAAGGTGATGCGGCATTAAATACACCATTAAACATCATAAATTCACCTACAAACCCATTGGTTAAAGGTAGGGCAATGTTAGCCAGTGATATTAATACTAAAGCAATAGTAAAAGTAGGTGCCACTTTAGCAATGCCGCCCATTTGGTTTAAATCCTGGGTATTGAGTCGGTCTTCAAGGATACTTACGATAAACCACAAACCCATTATGTTGATACCATGATTAAACATTTGAACAATAGCACCTTGTATGCCCAATTCATGTTGTGAAAAGATAGCAGCACACATAAGTCCAACGTGGGCAATAGAAGAATAAGCTATTAAGCGTTTAATATTGGTTTGAACCATAGCTAAGCATGAAGCATACACAATGCCAATCACAGACAATATCATGATGGTGTTCATCCAATAATCTGCCCCTAAAGTCAATACGGGTATCAGCCAAATAAGCACTGCAAACAAACCCATCTTAACCATCAACGCACTGAGTACGATCGTTACGGGTGTAGCACTTTGCTCATAAGCATCGGGCTGCCATGTATGAAAAGGAAATATTGGCATCTTTATGGCAAAAGCCACAAACATTAAACAGAATAACCATATCTGGCTCCCAAGCGGTAGGTTTCTGCCTGCTTCTACAAAACTATTCCATGCAAAAGAGTGAATATTGGTATGCTGATAGATATACAAAAGACTTACCAGCATCAATAAACTTCCTACAAAAGTGTAAACAAAAAACTTAAAGGTAACCGCAATTCTGCGCGAGCCACCATACATGGAACTTAAAAAATAAACAGGTATCAGGGCTATTTCCCAAAAACCATAAAACAATAAGGCATCTTTGGCTATAAAAACACCCATCAATCCCATTTGTGCCAGGGACATTAAACCATAAAATACGGATTTATTTTCACGTTTTTGATGATGAATGAATATATAAATCAAGGGAAAAGCCAAGGCAGTAAGCATTACCATCAATAAAGCAAGTCCATGACTAATACCTATTGTAAATCGAGCACCGATATTTTCAATCCATTGTGCGTCAAAAGCAAACATCTCTGCATTGCGTTGTTGGGTATATAAAAAATAAATGCTTCCTGCAACAATTAAAGTACCAATTGAACTGATTATAGCTGTATAGCTTGCTTTTGACGATGGCGTCATGAAGGTGAGCAAACCACCAAGCAAAGGAATCAATATGAGTAATAGTATCAGCATTTTTTAAATATTCTATTCTGTTTTTCTTCTAAAAATTATAATTTATTAACCCAAACCTGTATTACAAACAACACAATAATTCCAATTACCATCAGAAACATATAAAAGCCAACCAAACCACTTTGTAATAACCTAAATTTCTGACTGCCGACTTGTATCATTTTACCCACCCCATTGACCAAGGCATCGATACCCGATTTCTCAATAAATTTTTCAAAAAAGACACTTAACTTATTTAGCGGATTTGTAATCACAGATGCATATAATTCGTCGATATACCATTTGTTTTCAAAAAAAGTAGCAAGCCCTTTTGATTCATCCGCTGCATTGTATTTTTTAAACCCTAACCATGCGATCACAATACCTATTATACCAATAAGCACTGCAATACCCATCAGCACAAACTCTGTATTATGCGAAAGATGTTCTAAATGTTCAACGGGTACTAACACTGTTTGTAATAACTGATTCAGTGCATGATGCCCACCCAATACTTCAGGCACTCCAATAAAACCGCCAGCTATAGATAAAACGGCTAGTACTACAAGGGGTATTGTCATTAAGGCTGGACTTTCATGCAAATGTTCACGCTGATGCTCAGTACCTCTAAATGTTCCAAAAAAGGTCACAAACAATAATCGAAACATATAGTAAGCTGTCATTAAAGCCGCAAGCATACCAAGCGACCAAAACACTTTACCAAAGGCACCATGATTAAATATGTGCATCATAATTTCATCTTTCGAAAAGAAACCACTCAATGGGGGAATACCTGCAATAGCGATACAACCAATTAAAAAAGTCAGGTAAGTAATTTTCATACTGCTTTTCAAACCACCCATTTTTCTGATATCCTGTTCACCCCCTACTGCATGTATCACTGAGCCTGAACCTAAAAACAATAAAGCTTTGAAAAAGGCATGTGTGATAACATGGAAAACCGCTGCTGTATAAGCACCTACCCCCAAAGCCATAAACATAAACCCTAACTGACTCACTGTTGAATAAGCCAATACTTTTTTAATATCGTTTTGACGGGTAGCAATGGTTGCTGCGACCAATGCGGTGGCCAATCCTATGATCAAGATTACTTGTTGAGCTTGTGGAGCCAGGGAATAAATAAAATTACTTCTGGTAATCATATAAACACCCGCCGTTACCATGGTAGCCGCATGTATCAAGGCCGAAACAGGTGTTGGACCTGCCATGGCATCGGGCAACCAAGTAAATAATGGAATCTGAGCACTTTTACCCGTGGCACCTACAAAAAAGCACAATGCCACTGCTGTGATAAAAGAAGGATCGAGGTTACCTGTGGTAAATGCCGTTTGTAAAGTTGTAAAATCAAGGGTGCCCAATTTTGAAAACAATAGAAAAATACCAATTAAAAAACCCAAATCACCGATACGGTTCATCACAAAGGCTTTTTGCGCCGCTTTCGTATAATCGATATTTTTATACCAAAATCCGATCAGTAAATAAGAACAAAGACCAACCCCTTCCCAACCAATAAACATGATCAGGTAATTGGCACCTAATACAAGCAAGAGCATGGAAAAAACAAATAAATTGAGGTAGGAAAAAAACTTTGCAAAGCCATCATCGTGGCTCATATAGGAAATAGAGTAAAGGTGAATAAGAAAACCGATACCTGTAATGATTAATAAAAAAATACTACTTAATGCATCTACCTGAAATGCAAAAGGAATTTGCATTGAGCCAATATGTATAAAATCAAAAAGGTGTACCAAAACGGGACCAGCAACAACACTCGATTTTACTTCAAAAAATACAAGTAAAGACACCACAAATGAAGCTAAAATAGCCAATGAAGCAATCCAACCTGCTGATTTACCTAACATATTACGACCCAAACCTGTAATCAAAAAACCGATTAATGGAAATAAAGGGACTAACCAAACCAAATTTGTCATACTCAATTATCTATTTAATTCTTTAACCGGTTTAAAATATTCACATCAATTGAACGTACTTTTCGATACATCAATACTATGATTGACAAGCCTACACTGACTTCTGCAGCAGCCACCACCATAATAAAGAAAACAAATATCTGTGCATCTGCATTATGATGCATTTTACTAAACGTCACCATGAGTAAGTTGACGGCATTGAGCATCAACTCAATACACATGAGTATAATGATAGCATTCCTTCTCATCAATACACCCATCACACCGATGCAAAAAAGGGCAAAACTGAGAAACAAGTAATATTCTGTTGGCATTCGGACAATTTATAAAAAGTTGGACAAAAATAGTGTTTCACACTTTAAAAATGTAATTCTTTTTCAAATAATTAATTAATAGATTCCGATTTATACCAATTGCAAGCAATATACTTACAATGCAATGAACTTAGCAGATATAACAGCTCAATTGAATTGAGTCAAATTCGTGTCCATTCATATCTAAAATATGCCTTTTTATTCCCATAAGCAGTCATATGGGAATACATTGGTATTCCATACGATAATGCTCATCCATTTATCTAGATTACAATCGCAAGACTCAGCTAATAAAGGCCTGTAACCCTTAAACTTAGGCGATTCAATACAGCCCCCGATCATTGCATAAAATATGACAGCATTGATGATTAAACAAAGACGAACTAGCGTTTACCCTTGCCTCTTTGATTTTTATTACCACGCGGGTAATAGCCATTTTTGTTTTTGTGCATCCTAGGGTTACCGTAACCATGTTTTCTGCGACCATTATTACCGTTTGGCTTATAATATTCTTTTCGGTTTGGATGTACTTTTTTGCCATTATGTATATAATAACCATGGCGACTGTATTGATATCCTTGATTGGTATACCATGAATGCGGATGTGGGAAATAAAGACGTTGATTACCTCCATAGGTATGCACATTGATTTGTACTTTTTGCGCCTGTGAAACCGCAAAAAATAATACTGAGATGAGGATGAATGTTATTTTTTTCATTTTTGTTTATTTTAAAAAGTGAAACTATTTATACTCCTCAAAGTTCAATATTTTATGATGCCATAGTGTTACAACATTCAATTTATAAATTGTATATTCTCTATCATAAAATGGCCGTAAAAATTATTTTAAAAGCACAATCAGTACTTGAAAAATCTTCCAACCTATTTTATCCCCAACGATTATGGTAAAAAAGGGTTTTAAAGACTTGTAAAAAATAAAAATTATACGAATCAAATAGTAAACATAGTATGAACCCTCTTCTTTTAAGCTTCACCCTCTTTTGGCGGCTGAGGTGGCTTAGGTTGTGCAGCTTGTGGCTTTTTTTGTTGCGGGTGAGGTTTCTTTTGTTGTGGATGTGGTTTTTTAGCATTTGTGCCTCCCTGTGCCTGTTTTTCTTGCCCTTCGGCACCACGAGGTGCTGGTTTATGAGCAGGTTTAGGCTTATTGGCATTGGGGTTAGCCGGTTTTTGATTGCCTGCTTGTCCGCCACCCTGTTGGTTTTGGGTTGCATCTGCTGTACGAGGTGGTTTTGATTTCGCATTTGCATTAGCACCTTTCCCTTGCTGTTGGTTTTGGGTTGCCGCTTTTGCTTTTTCCTTTTTCTTTTTACTTGCTCGTTCCAATCCTTTGAGACTAAATTGACCTACTACATCCACAAAATCAGTTTTTTCACTGGCCACATTTTTCTTCGTTACTTCCACTGCCTGTAAGTCATCTGGAAATACACCTTGTTTATTCAATTCATTGATTTCCTTCACCCGATCGATGGTCAGTGGATAAAGCGTATTGCTTTTTTCGTAGCTATACCACATCAGGTTTTTAAAAATATCTTTCTTTTGTAAATAAGCCGTCCCTGTTTTTGTTTTGATTCTGTCTACATTATTTGGAAACACCCTAAGCGCATCCATATAAGTATCTAACTCATAGTTGAGACAGCATTTCAAACGACCACATTGCCCTGACAACTTGGTTTGGTTGATGGATAAATTTTGATATCGGGCAGCTGTTGTACTCACTGATTTAAAATCGTTGAGCCAGGTACTACAGCAAAGTTCACGTCCGCAACTGCCTATACCGCCTACTTTAGACGCTTCTTGCCGAATCCCAATTTGACGCATTTCAACTTTTACTTTAAAGTCGATGGCAAACCTTCTGATGAGCTCTCTAAAGTCTACTCTATCATCGGCGGTATAAAAAAAGGTGGCTTTTTTACCATCTGCCTGCACTTCTACTTCGGCTATCTTCATTTCCAGGTTTAGTTCACGAGCAATAACCCTTGCACGAATCATTTTTTCTTTTTCACCTTTTTTATTTTCTTCCAGTCGGGCGATTTCGTTTTCGGTACTCCTGTGAAGTATTTTTTTAATTTCTTCACTTTTTTCTTTGACCCCTTTTTTCTTCATTTGAAGTTTCACCAATTCGCCGGTAAGACTTACAATACCGACATCAAAACCCAAATTACTTTCTACAGTCACAAAATCACCTTTTTCATATTGTAAAGGGTTTTGTGCTTTAAAATATTCCTTTCTGCTGCCATGGTTAAAACTCACTTCCACAAAAGGAAATGGTCTTGAAAAATCGGCTACAGGTATTAAACTAAGCCAGTCATGCACATTCAGTCTGTTGCAACCCCCACTTTTACATGAACCATGATCTTTGCACCCAGTAGGCAATGACCCCGTTTTACTTGTTCCACAACTTCCACATCCCATATACTAAATTTCGTTTTTTATAAATTAAAATTATTTTGTTTACCAGCAATTGAAATCTTATTGAGCGCAATTGCGACGCTCCGTTTTCGCTGCATTTCCATTCTTCAACCTTCAAAAATACAAAAATACATTATATTTCTTGCTATTTGTTCTATCCCCTTTATTCAACATCGATTTTGGCATATAGCCGATGGGAGATTGAGGTAATGTAAAAAATATACACCCTTTTTGCGCATTTATTGCAACGTTTAGACCAATTCCTATTTGCCCTTTAAAGAGTATATATTGTATAAATATCCTTAAAACACCTTATGCCAGGGTTACATTATTGTGTTTAGCACTTTTCGCCAGATGCGCAATGAGTCCAATAAAAATGCAAAAAATTATTTTTCATGTAAAGCAGGAATCAATACTTGCTGTACTTGCAAAGAAATATGATGAAACAAAATTTTACTATTGGCATTTCGTTCAATATGATAAATCGCATCATTTAATATTGGAATCAATTGCGGGATTTCTTTTTCATCTACTCCTTTTTGCAATAAAGTAGTCACTAATTTTAGCTCCCCTTCCAGTAAAGCCAAATGTGAACTTCCTATATGTTTGATACGAAAAGCATGTTCAAGTAACTGGATAAAATAGGTTAAAAACTTTTTCTGATGTTCTTTTGAGCCATCAGCCATTTCCATCACCCATTGTACAAGTTGCAGACCATTGTTTGAAAATAGGGCATTGAGCCAATTGCGGGTAATCATCAGCCATTCATCTTCTATATCATTCGATAGCTTGAGGGCCTCATTGTAATTACCTTCAGCAATGCGTGCATACATCAGGGCTTTAGAGGGGTCTAAGCCTTTGCGTATCAGACCTTCCTGTATTTCAGCATCCGACAACCTTTTTAAAGGAAATAATTGTGTGCGTGATTGTATGGTCAGCAATAGATGATCTACTACAGTGGTCACAAATATGAGTATGGTGTTTGGGGTGGGTTCCTCTATCAATTTCAATAAAATATTGCCCTCTTTGCCCAAATACTCAGGATACCACATGATGAGTATTTTGTATTCGCTTTCAAAACTTCTTAGCAACAACTTTTGAATGATATCTCTACACTCAAGCGCTGTGATATTGCCTTGTTTTTCCTTCCCTAAAAAATCGAGCCATTCGGTGTCTGTTCCATAAGGGTTTTGGGCAATAAATTCTCTGAAAGGCACTATAAAATCCTTACTTGTAGAAGGGGGTTTTTTAGCAATGCTGATGGTTGGAAATGAAAAATGCACATCAGGGTGTTGCAGTTTCTGTATTTTAATACATGATGCACAAACCCCACATGAATCGGTGGGTGTTTTTTGTTTACAATTAATATATTGCGCAATCGCCATTGCTAAAGCCAAATGACCGCTTCCTTCATGACCTAACAAATTAATGGCATGAGGCAACCTGCCTTCATTGATCAAATAAATGATTTTTTCCTTTAATTCTTGTTGACCGACAATCTGACTAAAAAGCATACTTTATTTCCATTGTAAAGGGAATGGCAAAGCTAAATGAAAATAATTAAACTCGTATTGGGATATGGGTGATTCGTGATGTAAGGTTATACACAACGAATTAATAAAGACATATACAGACCTCATGTCAGTTTAAAGTTGCTTTTTTGCGTAAATGTAGGTGCAAGAAAAGAATAGCACTCTAAAAGTTTCGCTTCATCCCCTCTAATATGATTTCAATCGGCATTTACCGTTGGTAGATGTATAAAAATTGGTATGACTTTTAAATCACTTTGGTAAAAGGATACCCCACTCTTTATTTCTTACTCCCTGTTACACTCATCAGTTCATGCATGGTTCTTTGCATATTGTCAACAGAGCCATCAAGAAAAATGGTATTGCCTTTGCCTTCTTCCGCAAAATGTTTGATAGACTCAGTCCACATCGAAAACAAAATAAAGGATGCATCTAATTTTGCATCTTCCATTTCTTTAGCCGCTGATGCCATACCACGTGCCACTTCTTCTCTGAAAAGTGCCACCCCTTGTCCACGCAATTGCGCCGCTTGTTTTTCAGCTTCAGCCGATATTTTAATGGCATTACCTTCAGCTTCAGCCGATTTGGTTTTGGTGATGAGTAAGGCTTGTCCTTCATTTTCGGCAGCTGCTTTCAAGTTATTGCTACTTACCACACGTGCCATCGATTTCATAATTTCTTCATCAAATGAAATATCATTGATTTGCAAGTCAATCAAATGGTAACCCCAGCTTTCTAATTGAGTGTCAATTTGATCTTTTACATGTAAGATAATTTCGCCCCTAAGACCCAAAATCTCTGATTGACGCTTAGTGGCTACAAAAGCTCTGATTGACCCTTCGATGGTTCTGATCAAAGCTTGCATCAAACTTCTATCATCCACAAATTTGAATGCTACATTTTTGATAGATTCTTCATCTTGATTAAAAACAGCATATAAAAGCATGGCTTTAAAGTTCACATTCGCCTGATCGAGGGTGATGGCCTGAAACTGCAACTCTACAGATCGATTTTGAATAGAAATACGTCTGAATATTTTTTCCAAAAAAGGAATTTTAATATTCAAGCCTGGTCTGGCAACTCGACGGTATTTTCCGAACATCGTAATGACAGCGATGGTGCCTTGTTGCACTGTGTAAATACCTGAAAAGATGATTGCCAATATGACAATCAAAAAAATAATACTGGGTGATAATGCGGTCATTGTTTTTGGTTTTAGAATTGTAAATGTACATTTTTTTTAACTCGCAAAAATATTTTTATGGTTTAAGTAGGGGTATAAGACTTGTTGGTTGTCCTATTCATATTAAACAAAAAATAAATTTTTATGATGACACGTTTTTCCTTACTATTTACCACCTTCATTTTATTGATTGCAGGCTTTACTTCATGCAAAAAAGTAGTAGGCACAGGACCTCAGGTATCTTCCATCAGAACCCTTGACGCTTTTAACAGTATTAGTCTGGCCATGGATGCTACTGTAAATATAACCCAGGACAGCTTTTACAAAGTAGAAGTGATTGCGCAAAATAATATCATGGATGCCATACTCACCAAAGTAAATGATGGTCGACTTACCATACAACATAAAAACAATGTGTATATCAAGAGTGCCCCCATAAGCGTAAATATCACGATGCCAAATATTAACAACCTTAACTTAAGTGGCTCGGGAACGATACAAGTTCAAAATCAACTCGTTAACAACAGTCTAGAAACCAATGTAAGCGGTTCAGGGAAAATCATCATTCCGAGCATCGAAACCATGAATATCACCGCTACAATAAGTGGCAGTGGAGCTATCACCATTCACAGTGGTATTACCCATCAACTCATAAGTAACATCAGTGGGAGTGGAGAAATTGATTTATTGAATGTGCAAGCAAATACAGCAAACACCACCACTAGCGGTTCGGGTGATACCAAAGTATATGCTACCCAAAGTTTATATGCAAAAATAAGTGGCAGTGGTGACGTATATTATAGAGGAAATCCCAGCATAGAATCAAACATTAGTGGATCAGGCAAGTTAATAAAGCAATAGCACAAGCGACAAAACGAATCTAAGAAAACCTATTAGATTTGCAATAGAAAAATGATAATTTTGACGGGTGGAAATAAGCGATCGGCATACCATATTGCAATTATTGAGTGGAGACATCTCCACCTATGAATCAGTTTATAAAGCTTTTTTCAAACCCCTTTATGTATATGCTTATACGATATTGAAAGATGAAATACAGGCAGAAGAAGTGGTACAAAATATCTTTTTAAAGCTTTGGGAACGAAAAGAAAAAATAAACATAGAGAGCTCTTTAAAAGCGTATTTATATAAATCAGTGTATAACGACAGCTTAAATTATTTAAAACATTTGAAAGTTAAATCGACCTATGAAAATCATGCAACACAAGTAATGAAAAACAACCATGCAATATCGGCGTCAAACCAAATGATGTATAAAAACCTGGAAGAAGCAATTCGCCAGGCCATGAATGCATTACCCGAACAATGCAGAACCGTTTTTCAACTGAGTAGGTATGAAGAATTAAAATATAGGGAAATTGCTACCCGTTTAAGCATCTCCGAAAAAACAGTAGAAAACCACATGGGCAAAGCCCTGAAACTATTGCGACTAAAACTAGCCGATTATATAGTGACTGTGGTTGTATGGATTATTTACTTTAAAAATGCAATACTTTGAGCCATGAAATGAAACATATCACTGATGAATTGCTGGTAAAGTATTTGCTAGAAGCCTGCGATGCACAAGAAATTGAACAAGTAACATTGTGGTTAAACCAAAATGAAGAAAACTTAGTTTATTATAAGCAATTAAAAAAAATCTGGGATGAAAGTGCAAGCCTAGCTTCTGCTCCACCTATTGATACAGACGATGCATGGTTGCGTTTGAAACAAAAAATGCAAACATCCAAACAAGGTTTTAGTTTATATCGTAACCTTTATTATGCAGCGGCTTCTATACTCTTATTACTCGGTTTATTTGGTGCTTATAAGTATGTAAATCAGGAGCCAAAAACAAATACTGTTGAAATACCCATTGCGATTGCCCCTAAGGTGTTAGAATCAAACAAAACCACTATTATTGACACCCTAAGTGATCAAAGCATTGTAACCCTGAATAAAAATGCGACCTTGGCCTACCCTTCTCAATTTAAACCTGCCGAACGAAGAGTCACTTTAACCGGTGAAGCTTTTTTTAATATAAGTCCCAATAAGTCACAACCATTTTATATCAATGCCAGCAACGATGTCGAAATCAAAGTGATTGGCACTTCATTTAATGTAAAATCGTTTGATGCTTATACAGAAGTCATCGTAGAGACTGGCATTGTAGAAGTACGAAAATTTAATCGGGTGATATTATTACATCCTCATGAAAAAGCACGTATTGATAAAGAAGACTCTACGATTGTCGTTGAAAAAAACAAAGACAAGCTGTATAAATATTTTAGAAGTAAGGAATTTGAATGTGACAATACCCCCTTGTGGCGAGTGGTTGAAGTATTGAATGAGGCCTATGGTGACAGTGTGGTTATTGGCAGAAGCGATTTGAAAAGCCTCACACTCACTACCCGATTTGACAATGAATCATTAGAAAGTATATTGGAAATCATCAGTGAAACATTTGAAATAAACGTCGAGAAAAAAGGAAACAAGTATATTTTAAAATAAAAAGATGAAGTTAAAAATTGTTCTGTTATTATTCATTACCTGCATGCAAACTGGAATGTTTGCACAAAGTTTATTGTCAGGTACAGTCACTATCAAGGCTAAAAACCAACCATTGCATGAGGTACTCACCATCATCAGCAACGCCTCCAATGTTTACTTTTCCTATAATACAAAATCGATCAACAGAGATACATTGGTAAGTGTTCAAGCTGTAAACAAGCCATTGCGTGAAGTGTTACGAATGCTATTTAATGCTGAATATGAATTTAAAGAAAGTGGTCATTATATCATTATACGACGCAAACCCATCAGCACTTCAAATATTATTAGCAAGTCGCAAAGCCATACTGATTATTATATTATTTCAGGCTATGTGTTAGATGACGAAACAGGTGATAAAATTGCAGATGCCACGGTGTATGAAAAACAACATTTGATTTCTTCAATGACCGATGAGTCAGGTTTTTTTTCGTTAAAATTAAAAAATAAATTCCCCGTAGCAGCTATCGCTATAAGTAAAACAGATTACAAGGATACCTCATTACAAATTCAAGCAACATTTAATCAAAAAGTAAGTATTGCATTAACACGCAAAGAGCCCCTCATAAGCCTGGCCACCCATCCTAAATATTTTACCGCTGCCGAAACGATGCAAGGGGATGTTGAGGATGAAAATCCAGATGTCATTGAAAAGAAATGGATTGGAAGGGTATTATTTAGCTCTAAACAACGTTTACGAAGTTTAAATTTAAAGAAATTTTATACCACCAGGGCCTATCAGTTTTCTTTTGTTCCAGGTCTCAGCACTCATGGCAAAATGAATGCACAAGTGATAAATAAAACATCGATCAATTTGATTGGTGGTTACTCTGGTGGAGTAGATCTTGTAGAAATCGGTGGTTTATTTAATATTAATAAGAAAGATGTAAAATCATTACAATTAGCAGGCTTGTTTAATGTAGTGGGTGGTCATGTAAAAGGAGTGCAAGTAGCTTGTTTATTTAATCAAGTTGAAGATCGGGTTGATGGTGTGCAAATCGGAGGTTTATTTAATAGTGTAAAAAAAGATGTCAGTGGTATACAAATTGCCACCCTTTATAATAAAGCACATTCGATTAATGGACTTCAAATTGGGTTTATCAATCAAACAGACACCCAGGAAGGAACCAGCATCGGTTTGATTAATATTTCAAAAAACAAGAAGGGCAAAAAGAAAATTGGATTCTTTGTTCGTGTACCGAGGTCATAGCAAACACCAGATGACTCTAAATATGCTACATTGATAGACAATAATATTTTTTTGTGTTTTTACCGGTCTAGTTCAACACAAATTTTAATGTAGCCCAATCAGTATCAGCCTCTACCATTTGGCAAACACCATTGGCATAGGAGTAAGTGGTTTTATTACCACCAGGCAGTTCTAAGGTATATTTTTTATTCCCCATCGGTTTGATAGGAATCATCTTTTGAAATTTTTCTGAAAACACATGAGAAATATTTTTGGGCTCGGTATAATATAAGTTTGCGGTGGCCAATGATATCATCTGTTTGATGCTTGATTTTTCATTGTCTTTATTTTTCATTTCATAATAACTACCATTCCAGGCTGCCAAATTATCTACTTTTACCTTTCCATTGAGCGTTCTGTACAAACGGGCTTCAAGCATTTGAGCCCCTTGAAAAGTCACCTTCATTTTATCATATACTTCAATGCTGATGATAAATCGAAGTTTTACATTTGACTCAAAAAAGTATTCAGTAATATTGTTATTCGTTTTTCGATTGATATTGATTTTTCCTATCTTATCTCCTCCTTTAAATACTGTATATGAGAGAGCTTCGGCATGGGCCCCTATCCATTGAAAACACATTAAAGAAATTAACAAGGCAAGTTGGCGTGTCCATTTTGGAAAACGTATCATAGGCATGTATTTTGATTTTGTAAATTTAAGAAGAAGGAAGAATAATATTAGCATGAATCTTTACATATATGACAACTTACAAGGTCGATACCCTCATTCTAAAAAAAAATAAAAAGCCTTAAGTTATCATCCATTGAATAAATTATAAATAAACAAGGTCATCATTTAGGTGTGTTTATAGTTTTATAATAGATATCCCCTTTCATTATTTGTAAAAATATTGGTTTCATCGAAAGACTAGCTCAAATAATTTTCATAATTAATCATTCTATTGTAGGGGTATTGAATTGTTAGGTTGTCCTATGCAGAAATAATATTTATGCCTTATAAAACTTTGCTTTCAATCATACTACTGAGTTATTTATCTTATGCCGTTCAATCTCAACCATTAACTCAAACCATCAGGGGGACTGTTATCGATAAAATACTTCAAAAACCGATAGCTGGAGCTACAATAAGTATAGTAGGATTAAACAAAGGGGATGCATGTGATATTGATGGAAATTTCAATATTGAAGAAGTTCCTGTAGGCACACATACACTGCTTATTACCGCTATTGGATTTAAAGATTATGTGATGCCCAATATCATATTAAATACTGGCAAAGAAATGGTATTGAATATTCATTTAGAGGAAAAAATAATTCAAGGCAAAGAAATTATCGTAAAAAGTGGGCATAAAAAAAACACCCCTGTCAATGAATTGAACATATTAAGTACACGCACATTTTCGGCCGAAGAAACACAAAAATATGCAGCTGCAGTCAATGACCCTGCTCGTATGGCTACCAGTTTTGCAGGTGTAATGGCTGGTGATGATGGCAATAACAATATCATCATAAGGGGAAATGCTCCGAGTGGGCTACTATGGCGCATGGAAGGCATAGATGTGCCAAATCCAAATCATTTTGCATCGGCAGGAAGCAGTGGTGGAGGTATCTCAATATTGAGTGCGCAATTACTATCAAAAGCAGATTTCGTAACCGGTGCATTTGCAGCAGAATACGGTAATGCCTTAAGTGGTGTATTCGATTTACAATTACGAAAGGGGAATAACGAAAAAAAAGAATACACTGCACAAGCTGGTATACTTGGTTTAAATCTGGCTGTTGAAGGTCCTTTTTCAAAAAAATATAAGGGCTCTTACTTAATTAATTACCGTTATTCTACCTTAAGCATTTTGTCGACCTTAGGATTAAGTTTTACCCCTTCAATCACTCAATTTCAAGATTTGTCCTACAACATATTTTTGCCAACGAAGCGATTTGGCAATTTTTCCTTATTCAGCTTTGGTGGTTTAAGCAACCAATATTACAACGTGGTGAAAGACAGTACAAAATGGAAAAATGAAAGTGAAAAATATGGTGACCGATTTGTTTCCAATACTGGTGTATGGGGTGCAACCCATCAAATAAATCTTGGAAAAAATCATTTAGTAAAAACGGCTATTGCATATGCAACAATGCAAAATGCTTACAACAGAAATTATGTTCAGGAAAATTACCAAATGCTCAATGTATATAATCAAAAAAATACTATCCGAAAAGTAACATTGTCAAGCACAATGAATCAACGATTGCATACAAGAGCAATGCTTCGTTCAGGTATCATTGCAACCAATTTCATTATAGACTATAATGAACAAATACGTGAAAAAATACATAGTGACTTAAAGTCATTAGTGAATGCCAAGAATCAAACCCAAACCATACAAGCGTTTTCGCAACTACAATATAAATTTTCTGACAATATCACCTTACTGGGAGGTCTACATTATTTACATTTATTACTGAATAACACCAAAAGCTTAGAACCCAGAGCGTCTATTAAATGGGATATGCATACCAAACATTCATTGTCGCTAGGCTATGGTAAGCATAGCCAGTTGCAAGGATGGGGGGTGTATTTTGCTTCCCTACAAAATGCACAGGGTGAAAACTGGATGCCAAATAAAGATTTAAAATTTTCTAAAGCGGCTCATTATGTATTGTCACATAATTATCAAATCAACAAATCATTGCGTTTAAAAACTGAACTCTATTATCAGGCACTTTCTCAGATACCAGTCAGTATATCAGACACCAATACATTTTCGGCAATCAATACACAAGCCGATTATATTAGAGAGGAACTTGTCAACAAGGGGAATGGAAAAAATTATGGGATAGAAATTTCACTCGAAAAGCAACTCAGCAATCATTTGTATTATATGTTAAGCACTTCGTTGTATCAGTCAAAATATACTGCTTCAAACGGCAAAGAATACAATACAAAATATAACGGAAATCAAATCATGAATTTTACCGGAGGTAAAGAATTTGTTTCAGGCAACAATAAAAGAACATTAGGCATACATCTCAAAATGGTTTATGCAGGTGGCTATCGTACAACCCCTATTAACCTTTATCAATCCAGTATAGACGAAACCACAGTGTATTATCAACAATTAGCATACACAACACAATTACCTGCCTATTTTAGATCAGATATTCGTATCAGTATGAAATGGAATCGTAAACATTTAACATCTACCCTTTCACTGGATATTCAAAATGTCACTAACCGACAAAATGTTTATGATCAGTTTTATGATGTAGACTCGAAAAGTATCAAAACCTATTATCAAACTGGATTGATACCAATACTTCAATATAAAGTTGAATTTTAATCAGGCATCATGTCATTGCTATCCATTGCCGTTTTGAATAACATCAACAAAATTTATAGTGAATCCCAATGATTGTATAAAGATGCGAAATATTGAATCGTTCAATGTTGGTTTTTTCTAAGCGCATAGTTCAGCATATACCAATGTAAGATTTATAAAGTATTGGCATACTTTATAAATCTCATTGATATTCAACGTAACATTCATTCCATAATTCGCATCAGATAAAAAGCAATAAAAGGGATGATACACCTTTATGGTTCAACATAAAAATCAATCACCTTTGTTTCGGTATTGCCACTATGATCATCTGCTTTTATAATCACCTTCAATCCTGTGAGGGATGAAATACCTATTGGCATATAATGCTCATGAAAAGAATATACTTTCAGATCAAGCACAGAGGGTGTTTCATTCATGATCGTATCTGAATTATTTTTAATTAATAGTACCGATAAATGATGTAAACCAGCATCGTCAGTAACAGTAAATTCAATATGTACTTCAGGTTCTAGGGTCAATGAAGTTGTATCGTTGGCAATAGGCTCTGCAACGGTAATTACAGGCTTTAAAGTATCGGTAGCTGTTGAAGATTTTTTGTTGCAACTAAACATGAGTATGCTACCTGCAGTTAACATTAAAAGGGTCTTTTTTTTGATAAAATTTGTCATGATATTTTTTTTAAAATAAATAAATAAATGTGGCTGCCCATCGTGGACGATTGTTGATATAGCCGTTTCCTAAGTGTTGATAAACGGATTGTTGAAATAATAATTGAAGGCCAAATGACTGGTAATAAAGATCAATACCCCCATTGCCCAGTACGCTATTACCGCCCGTAAAATCTTGCAATATTTCTTGTTGCTGATCCATGGCAGCATGTTCAAAAGTGGTACCTATGCTTGGCAACCATGTTAACTTCTTCCAATTTTTCCAGGCAAAAAAACGCATCGATGCAATGGTTCGATTACCAAATTGAAAGTGTTGTTTATTGGTCCCATTTTTTGTAAAATTTAGTTCTGTATTGAATCCAAATGATTGGTAACGTAAAGTATACATCAAGTTAAAGGGTATGTCATATGAACCTGTACCTGTTTGCATATTGGTATGCAACATCAAACCATTTTGTACAACATCACTTTTACCTGTAGGTATTTTTAAACCTGTACCCAGTTGCAAAGCATGTTTTACTTTTTGCTTTGTTTGATTTGTGGTATTAAATACAAACATATTTGCAAGTATCATCATATCTCCAAGACCACTCAGCTTTGAAACCCCTGTGTTCATACTACGAACATTGTATTTATAAGGTATAAAAGCAAAAACCTGTACTTTTTTATGTAATGAGGCTCTACCCCAAAATTGTAACGTTTGAAACCTTTCTGTTGTTTCACTTTTATTATCTACAATGCCATCATGTGGTTTTGAATGATAAGCACTTTGAAGATATGAAATGCCAATAAAGTGCTTTTGAAATTGGGGTAATATCCCCAGTTGATTTCCAGAAGCAGCACAGCCACAGATATCACAAGCAGCGGCATAAAAACTGCAAGATATCAACAATAATCCTATGATAATTCGCATGAATATTAAATTTAATTGGTCTGAAAAAAGGATAGAAAAGGTGATTCTGTTTTTCATTTAGCTTAGCAAATTGCTTGATGATGCTATCGTCATTTGTGTACTACTTACGATATATTTTCTAGTGATTTCACTATATCAATACTTATACCTACCATACATTATCATTAATCTATGTAGAATCAGCTAATACCGAAGTGAAATAAGGAATAGTCCAATGGTCGTTTAACCAAAAAGCGTTTAAAATATTTCAATCAGTTTTAGTCAATGTATGAAGGCATTGGATTGAAATTTACAAACTACCTGATAAATAAATTTGGGATTATACAACAAATAGGGCTAAACTCATCTGAAAAATACTAAGGCTAAACCAATGAAATCGGTGGTTTCAAATGAGCAAATAAATAAGCAAAAGAGTAATGATTTGCTATCAAGGTTGTAAAGACTGGTTGACTGGTGATAGGATGAAAACCAGACCAAACAAAGGGATTCGTATCGATAAATAAATCAATCACTGAAATTTTGAGGGTCTCTTGTATGGGACTTTTCTCTTGTGAAGAGGCCGCATCAATCTTCATCAAACGTTTATCTAACTGACATTTTCCTTTGCATCCCATCATAGGTTTATCTACATTCACACATAAATTTTTAGCAATATAATCCTGATTCAACTTCCAAGTGATGAGTGTTCCCACTTTCAAAAAAAGGGAAAAGCATAACATGCATAAAAAAAATATAGCGACTGTTTGTTTCAACGTTGCAAAGCTACATGCAAAGTATTAAAATTCACAAATAAAAAGTGTCTATTCTATTAAAAGTTTTCTTGTATAGGTTTTATTATTCTCATCCTGAACAATAATAAAATAAAAACCTGGTATCAATGAAGTGCTGTTAAAATGCATTTTATTGACCTCCTGATGATGCGGTAAATCCATCAATTGTCCGATTTGATTGTAAATTTTAACCTGGCTATTTTCAATATTTTTTCCTTCTACAACAAATTGTTTTTGCGCAGGGTTTGGATAAACCAAAATTTCTTTGGTATCATACAAATCGTCGTATGATAATGGATAGTCTACCGTAAAATTATAAATAAACGATTTGCCAAAATCACCTTCAAAATTGATAATGGTTCCGCCTGCTGCAGTTCTTAAACGTGCAAATCCGATACCATCATTATTTGCCCAAAAATCAATACCATCTTCTTCAGAATCAGAAATCACCAATGAGTAGCACCCCCACCCTAACTTGAAGGTATCGCGGTAATTGGTACTATTGGCCATATTTTCTCTGATAAAAATTTGATTGCCTGATTCATCAAACAATTCATATTTGCTTTCAGCACCTGCTAAATTTGTTTTAAACCAAATAATGAAATTGCTTGGCACAACATTCGTAATGTTGAATGTACTATGAAAAGTATTATTATGCACATACCCATCGCTGCCGTTATTGGGATTGCTAATCATTGCATGAAATTGATTGTTTGTAGGCCCATTCACCGCTGACCACAGATTAGCACTGAGGGGTAATGTAACTTCTGCTGATTCCATAAAAGCTAAGCTACCCGTCCATTGGAATACTTCTTTCACTGGATTATTATTGACCCAATACTCAATGGTAAGACTTGTGAGTGTTGTAGAACCTGTATTTCTGATAACAATGATGGGGCTTTTACAAATCGGATTTGAACGAGCATAAGCAACTTTGTTGGTTGGGTTTTTAATATCGATAATGGCGGCATCTAAAGTAAAATTGGCAGCACCGTACGAAACCAATTGATTGCTTACCCAATAATTACTTGATCCGCTTGCTGTTACTAATCCATAGTCAATATTATTGATACCTGGCACCGTTACATAAGGCGTAATATCCATCTCTTTGACATCAGTAGCCATACCAGGACACCAACCTGCACGATCATAAATCCAGGTGCCCCCTTGTGGATAGACTGGATTTTCTGCACAAGGCTTCCATACATCCCACGAAAACTCAGGTGCGCCTCCGGCGATATTTATCCAATGGGTACGAGGTATAAATTCACCCTCTTGACCATGACCTGTAATAGCACTTTTTATTTTAAATGAAACAGCGTTTGGATTTAAAGTTACATCTCTTGGTTCATAAATATCATCATTTAAAATGGATTGATAACCAGGAGCGTCTACTCTCCAGATATTGTTGATGTCTTTCACATCACGAGGTGGAGTACCTACAATATACATAAACTTGATATCCATATCTTCTTGTCTTTCACCGCCACCATTGATAAACATACGTTTCCAGCCTTTTAAGATGGGGGCATAATCCGTTACATCAAACACCCATGTTTTACCCCCCATACCTAAGTCGAGGTTTATACCATAAGGTGTTACAAACGATACCAACTGAAATGCAGCAGGTCGTTTTTGATAATAATCGAGTTGGGTGATATTGATAGTACCCATACTTGCAATATTTACTGAGTCGATGATGAGATTTGTATTGCCATCATATACATAAGTATAACCAGCCTGATAATACGTGTTGGTATCGAAAGGAAGAATATTGCCTCCTGCGCTGATAAAACTATACACTGTATTGGTGGTATTTTGTACAGAATCTAATACAATGATGGGTGTAGTGGTTTGGGTATAAACCCCTTGTACAAAAGTCACCATGGGTCTGTTGCTGGTTTCTGTAAAATTTTTAAAAATATCTTTGCCTTTGATGATTTTCCATGATGGCGTACCTGCAACAGCAGCGCTTGCATTGGCAGGTGACACATCAGCACTAACAGCTCCTGTACCTTCGTTTAAAGGATAGTAGGCTACTAAATTTGCATAATCAGGATGTGAAGGGCTTATTGATTTATTCATCCATGCCTGAATCGTTGCTTGTGACAAAGCTGTTTTCCACAAACTAAATTCGTCCATTTTGCCAAAGTAGGGATTCGACATATTGGGACCGCCACCTAACATGAAATCAGTGATTTCTACAGGTAGGGTTTTGCCTGAACCTGTATGCCATAAAGTGCCATTTAAATAAATATTCATGATACCAGTAGTGGCATTTTTTGTAAATGCCCAATGGTTCCATTGCCCTTCAAATTCAGGGTTGGTAGCCGGTTTGTCTATTCTATCGAAAGGACCACCAGAACCACAGTCCCAATAAACAGAAGCGTTTGACCATGGCAGATGCACATTTGCCTGACGTTGGTTAAGTGCATTTGTGGCATATAATACAGACGTGTTTTGGGGCAAAATATTTTCATTGCCGTAGCTCCAGAAACTAATGGTAATCTCATTGCTAAAATTAGCGAAATTGGCATTCCCTAAATGAATTTGATTGCTGCCATTAAAATCGAAACAGAAATCATTTGTTTGCGATACAAGACCGGTTACCAAAGGTGAAACATCGCTCAATACGATATTGTCTGTACCATTGGAAGCATTGCTAAAGCTAAATTCTACCAATATATTATCGGTGCCATTCCAATTGAAATTGTTGTAAAAGTTGAGTTGATTGATCCCATTGGTAAACGTTGTATTTAAAAAATACACTTCAGTAAATCCGCTGATATCAGGGGTACTTGCATTTAAAAATGATTGGGTAACATGTTTCATACGCACCTTTAAAAACTGAGATGCAGACCCTGGTGTACTCACATTTAATCGAAGACTGGATATATTTCCTGCTGTAAGTCCTGCTGCACTTAATTCTGCGGCTGTCCATACATATTGCGATTTTGACGTAGTTAACTGGGTATGAAGGGGAGCGTTCGATGTGGAGCTGCCACTACCTACAGTTGCTGTTGTTTCGCTGATGGTATTGGTATACACTACATTTTGCTGATTATATTGATAGTAGGTATAAGTTGGTATAGTGGTATATGGATATACTTGTCCATTAAACCCGGTAATGATATGTGATGGGTGTTTTGCTTTTACAGAATCTGTTTTGGTAGAATCCACTACATACGTATTGCAAGTATAATCCCATTCGCCACAACCGATATTGGTTTGTCCTTGTACTGCTGGTGATATTAATCCATTTTTACAACGCATATTGTAAAGCATATAGATTTTTTCATAAGTAACCCCAGGCAGGTCTGGAAAATGGATAACTGAGTCGCGACTATATTGGGTTTGTGTATAATTAAAAGTGGAAGTAATGAGTGTATCACCAGGGACTTGTGCAAAAACAGATTGAATGATACCACATACTAAAAATAAGAACAGGAAACTTTTTTTCATATAAAAAAATAGGATTGTTTCGCAAATCTATGCAAAAAAATCCTATTTTTTAGAATCAACAAGATGAAAATAGAAGAACCTATCTATTTCAATTTGCGCAATATATCGCCAGGCATAGCGCCTTCGTTCACAAGAATGGCGGTAGTTTTATAATTGAAAAATGCTTTTGAAACATAGAGATAACCTTTGTAGTCGTTTTTGTCGCCCCAGCTATTTTTTACCATGTAGTATTCTTTACCCAACTGGTCTTTGGCTAATCCTACGATATGCATTCCATGATCGTCGGTGGTGCTGTAATTATCAAATGCATCTTCACGTACTTCGGCAGTGATGTTTTTTTCTTTTTTTGGACCATCAAATATTTTTTTCAATTCGTCGGCTTCCATATCTTCAAATTCTTTTTCAGGTACAATAGCAACCCCATTTTTCCAGCTAAATCCTTTTTCACTCACATCGGTAGCCCATGCTACTGTATAACCGTTTTGTAAAGCATTATCTACAATAGCGGTTAAGTCGTTGAAAGGTACATTATATACACTTTGAAGGCTCCAATTGTCGGGAACCATCAATAAAGTTGGTTCATAATATGGCGCATAGGTAAAAGAAGATAATTCAATATACTTATCTGCATTTAAACCAACCACTTCATTGGCAAAAGTAAGCGGTGTGTATTCCTTTCCTTTCCAGGTAAAAGATTCTGGTGCTTTGCCAAGGTATGCATCAAGTGCTGCGGTAAACGCAGGTAACCAGTTTTTAGTCAATTTGCCATTTTTATTTTCAACAATCCCTTTGAGCATGCCTTCTAAAGCAGCCTGCATTTCACCAAATTTGTTTTTTGAGGTACCATAGTTAAGACCTGTGTAAACTTCATAGGGAACGGCTCCATATTTTTTATAAATAGCTACTACATCATGCAATTCTGCCCCATCACCCCAACCTATGTTGCCGTGCATACGAACATAGTTTTTGGCACGTTCAATATAGGCACATCTGGCGGTATAGATTTCAGAAATATCAACAAATTCTTTTCCACTTTTCATCATTTCACTTTCAAGAAATGAATTGCCTGAGTAACTCCAACAAGTGCCTGAGCTTCCTTGATTTTTTACAGGGCTGTCTTCTAAATCAATAATGGTGGTGAATTTAAATTTCTTAGCGCTATCAGATTTATTGGCGTCTAATGATTTTACGAGATCGTCTTGAGCCATTGCATTCAATGCAAAACCGAGACTAATGAATGATACAATTATTTTTTTCATGGCGTGAAAATAATACAGGAAATGAAAAATAAATAAATAAATTGGATGAGCGGTTAAAAAACTATAGGGTTTTTGAAAACATTATACAGTATAGCAATCATCCCCCACCTACTCAATACACAAATGATACATAATGATCGGGACTAATCATTTCGGTGCTTGCATTTGGATACAAGTTTGTAAATGCTTTTGTAATGCGCGTCTTTTGTAAAGGATTCCATTTCATTTCATATGCACGAATTTCATCTTGTTCGGTTTCTACATAATCTACTTCCTGTTGTTGCATACTGCGCCAAAATTTGCTTTTTGTATTTTTTTGTTTATAATGATTCATTTTTATTCTTTCTGTCACGATAAAGTTTTCCCACAAAGCACCGCTATCATTTCTTAATGCAAGAGGTTTGAAATTGTCAATAATAGCATTGCGAATGCCATTATCCCAAAAATATATTTTTTTCATTTTGCTTACTTCCTTTCTGTCATTTGTGCTATGGCTTCGGAGACGATACACAACAAATGATTTCTCAAGTAAATCAATATAGGTTTCTACAGTATCTGATTTTACTTTCAATTGAGTGGCCAGCTCATGCATCGACACTTCATTGCCCATCTGATGCGCTAATAGCTGCAGTAGCTTATCAAGAAGCTCAGGTTTGCGAATATCTTTCCATGCTAATACATCTTTGTATAGATAACTACCAGCTAAACTTTTTACATATATTTCGGCGTCTTCTTTATTGAGCACTGCATCAGGGTATAGACCATGCACCAAATGCCAATGAAGATTATCACGCAATTGCATTTGTTGATTCATATCGTAAATCTCACTTAATGAAAACGGATACAAGTGAAATAAAAAATGTCGACCTGTTAAAGGTTCAAATATTTTATCGGCGATTTCCAATGCGGAAGAACCTGTTGCTATAATTTGTTTTTCTTTAAAATTGTCAGCCATCATTTTAAGACAAAGGCCTATGTTTTCAATTTGTTGTGCTTCATCAATCACTATTAATTCATTATTGCCGATCATATGTCTAAGACTAGCAACTGAAAGGCCTGCAAACAATTGTTTGTTAGCCGGCTCTTCTGCATTGATATAAAGGGTTGGTTTATTGCTTTTTTCAAGCAAATCTTGCAATAAGGTTGTTTTGCCAACTTGTCTTGCGCCGGTAATGATGAGTATTTTTTTGCGAAACATCCATTTATCCAATGTTGCAGCAAGATGCCTTTTAAATTCCATGTGGTGTGTTTTAGTACAAAAGTATTAATTTTTCCGTTATATCGGAAATATTAATACTTATTTTTCCGTTATATCGGAAAAATCTGTATTTATATTTATTATTAAGGTCCGCTGAAAGTATTTTCTCTATTGAACCTAAATTTTGCAGTCGAAATCTATTACGAGCTAAAACTGCTGCAAATACAAAAGAAAATCTTGTGTGTCGCATGAGCGAGTCGATGGTTAGAATGCTTAGCCCTATTTGTTGAAACAAGCTATGGAATTTTCTTTATTTCACATTGGTATAAATATGCAAGCCCTAAAATATTTTTTGCATAACTCCATTATGTCATTGTATTTTTAGTCCGGAGTATTCTATCTTTACCTTATGAAATATATCACACTCTTGTGTTTGTTTTCATCAGTATGAATGGCTGGTCGCGAAGGGTTAATAATGAGATGCTGTGTTTGTATGCGCGATATTGATTGATTTTTAGAAAAGTTTCTCAATCGCCAACACATAGCATAAATAGATTAAAGCAATAATTATGATGGCAGTTTTATTCAATAATTACTTTCTTTGTTTGCCCATCACACTTAATAAAATAGATTCCTTTTGTATAGCGTTGAATATCAATCTCGTCAAGATGGGTTGTGTACAACAATTCGCCTACCAAATTATACAATTCCTTTCTTTTACCATTTTTATTTTTGAAATAAAACTTACTATTACTTGGATTAGGCCATACCTCTAGTTCCTCTACTCCCATCTTTGCTGGGATAGGGAGGCCTACCGGCCAGCACACCTGCCCACTCGGACCCAGCGTATAATCAGGCATATTAGGTGGCGATGTAACAGCAAATATTACATTTGTATCTAACCTAAAGCATTTACGACAGAATTGACAGCCAACTCCTTTTATATCGGGCTTGTCAATGACACTACTTTCGTGAGCTTGACCGCCAAAGTATCCAATGTAAATCCGACCATCTACTCCACCATACAAATGGCTATAATACTGAAACTTTTGATGCGTGGTATCTGGACCGTGTATAACTCGATACCAAGCTAACATGCTATCAGGTTCCTGATACTCAAATTGATAAATATTCCAACGTCTTGTGATATAGATATATTGACCATTTGGAGAAAAACAAACGCCATAGCAAAGGCTATCGAGTAAATATTGAGGTAATGGATTTGGTATGGTAGTGCTATCAACAGGAATATTAAACACTTTTGGGTTGCTCAATTCACCAGTACACCTATCAAAATCTGCCAAAAATAATTGATTAGCTTTCTCCTGTACGGATGCAAACTTAGTGCCATCCTTACTAAAGGCATATTGTCCTAATCGGTCATAAATAGAATATTTGGGTTCAGCGAAGTTTTGTATCCAGGGACCTTCAATGGTATCTGCTTTTACTAGAAATCTGTAAATTCTATTGGTGTCGTATTCACCTTGCTTTAGCAGCCACCAGTCTATGCCATTGCTATGCCTACATGCCTGCATCATTGTTTTATGAATGGCAACACCTTGAAGTAACATTTTATTCTTTACTATTACACTGCCGTGGCCTCCATTTGCATTCATATCCACCACATTTACTTGTAATCTGTCAAAAGGAACCCCCCCGCCCCCCGCATTGGTTACATAAAAATCCCATGCGCTATCCGAAATAGTACTAATAAACACATAAAAAAGGCCGTTATTCCCTTTAGGTAGTATCAAGGAAGACTGAGTAGCCGATGAACTTGGAATTGCATCATAATTATAATAGAAACTCTCCACCAAATGGTCGCCATTGTCCATGATGCCTCCTAAACTATCATATAAAACCATCCCATTACAGGAAAATAGAAGTTTGCCTGTTGCACTATCGCAAATATTGCTATGTCCGCCAAGATAATAATATGGAGGGGGATTCCCATAAATTATTTTAATAGTAGGTCGTGAGGTATCTGTAAACGTAGCTTCTATAGCTCTTGCTCCTTGTATCCAACGTTTGCCACTTAAATTTTGCGAAGTGGCATATTGGCCGCTTAACAAAATAAAAAAAGCACAAATTACAAATAGTTTTTTCATCGTAAATTATTTCATTATAGTTAACTTTCCAATGGTCTTTTTCATACTAGGGAATTCTACTTCATAATGGTAAATTCCATTAGGAATTTCACCTATTTGCAGTTGTGTTTTTGTGGCATTCATAGTAAGAGTGTATGTCTTCAAAGTAAAGTGGACTAGTTTTTAAGGAGGGATTCATTCTAAATCAAAGTTAAGTTTAATTTGTTTAATATATTTTTTTTTGTAAAGTTGGAATTCCATTTTTCTTAATTTCACATTGGTATAAATATGCAAGCCCTTAAATATTTTTTGCATAACTCCTTTAAAACATTGAATTTATAGTCCCCAATATTTTATCTTTACCTTATGAAATATATCACACTCTTGTGTTTGTTATGCCTCACCATGGCCACATCCTTTGCGCAAACGCTTAACCCCAAATATGATTCTTTACTTGCAAAAAAACTCAACGCAAACGAGAATGGTATGAAAAGTTATGTATTAGTCATCCTCAAAACAGGAAGCAATACCCAAAGCGATAAGCATTTTACCGATAGTTGTTTTCAAGGTCATATGAAAAATATTGAACGAATGGCATCCCTTAAAAAATTGATTGTGGCAGGACCGATGAAAAAAAATGACAAAACCTATCGTGGTATATTTATATTGGATGTTGCTACATTCGAAGAAGCACAGGCATTGATACAACTTGATGATGCCATTCAAGCAAATTTGCTTGAGCCCGAATTTTATACCTGGTATGGCTCGGCTGCTTTGCCTGAATACTTAGAGGCATCAGAGAAGGTTTGGAAAAAGAGAAACTAATCCGGATAGTTCATACTATGTATCAACTTTTGTAAGTTGTCCTCTTTTTTCATTGTTCTGTGATGAATGCAATAAGCAGTATGATAATGATGCGATTGTAAAAAATCAATTTGAATTTGATTCCAGTCACGAATACTTAAATCTGGTTTATAATGTTTTAATTCAAGATAGAGTTTTGTGCCTATGGTTTCAAAATCATCTGTACCCAAATATTCCAAATCAGCATCTGCCAATATATCTTCTAATTTGTTTTGCGGGTTTTGTGGTATTTCGGTGGCTCGTATCAATCCTTTGATTGTTTGAATTTCAAGGTCGTTGTATCCAAACTCGGGGAGCTTTTTTACAGCCAATCGGATACTCTCGGCTTCATGTCCTTTGTTGATATGTATAAAACCAGCATCATGAAAGAGTGCCGCTGTTTTGATCAACAAAATATCATCATTTGAAATATTTTCTTCCCGTGCTATAAACTCCGACATTTCAATGACATGTAAAGTATGTTGCCAATGATGATAAGTGAGGTAAGGTGGTAATTTTTGTTTTAAACAATCGAGTACATAATGGTACAATACATTCCAGTCTTTCATGCCTTAGTGTTTTTTCTTTAATCTTAAAATACCTCCACTTGCTTCTTTAATATATTGAATATACATAAAGGCCGCTGGGTCAAGTTCACTGATTGCTTCTTTGATTCTTAACAATTCAAGCCTTGTAACTATCGTAACTATAATATCGCAATCTTGTTTTACATCAAAACTTTGGGGCAAATAACCTCTTTCCCCCTTGATGACTGTGATGCCCTTGCCAAATTTTTTTACAATAATTTCTTTGATTTCCTCACTTCTGGATGAGATGATATTTAGCGAGGTGTATTGTTCTAAACCATCTGCTACATAATCTAATGATTTGATGGCCGCAAAATAGGTAACAATAGAATACAGGGCGGTTGAAATGCCAAACGAATAAGCTGCCGCTAAAAAGATTAAGGCATTCATGGCAAAAATGACTTCTGACACATTCAATCCAATTTTTCGGGTAGTCAGCACTGCCAATATTTCAGCCCCATCAGCTGCAGTACCTCCACGCACACAAAGTCCCATACCTACCCCAATCAGGCAACCGCCAAACAAGGCGATTAAAAGTTTGTCAGATGTAACTGCTTCTATATGAATAAAAGACATACTGAGGGAGAGTAACAATAGTGTAATTGCACTTTGTACCGCAAAAGTGGTTCCCAGAATTTTTTTACCTAAAAACAAAAAAGGAATATTGAGCACAAGTATAATGATACCAAAAGGCCAATGTGTAATTTCATGAATTAAAATGGAAATGCCTGTAATACCACCATCTAAAAAACTATTGGGTATCATAAATCCCTTGAGAGCCAAGGTAATAATAGCAACGCCCGTAACATTTAATGCGAGGGATTTAAGGTGGAATACTTCCTTCCAATTTATTTTATGATGATGTTGAGACATTGCACACTTGTTGACTAAAAATGAGAATTAATTTTTAAAAAGTTTAAATGTAAGAATTTTCTAAAATACTTTTACTATTCTTGACATTAAGTATCAACAAAATACATATCTATTTCCCCTTTATTTTTTGCTTGAATTTTGCCCCTATAGGTACATGGAAAAGAATCTTTAATACGCTCATAGGTTGTACCACTGATATTAATTTTACCTGGCATACCACTACTTTCCAGTCTACTGGCGGTGTTAACGGTATCGCCCCATATATCATAGGCAAATTTCTTCACACCCACAATGCCAGCCACTACAGGACCTGTATGAATACCAATTCTGATTTCAAATTGTTCCTTGCCTTCCTGGGCTCGTTGAGCAAGATGTGAAGTGATAAATGATAAAATTTCGATAGCCGCATTTACGACGTCAAGGGCGTTGGTATTATTTTTGACAGGGAGTCCGCCTGCACACATATAAGCATCTCCAATGGTTTTTATTTTTTCAATATTATATTTTGTGATGATTTCATCAAAGGCTTTGAAACATGTATGTATCTCGTTCACAAGTTCTGTAGGGCTTAGTTTTTCAGCTATTTTGGTAAAGTCTTTAAAATCGGTAAACATCACGGTTACCTCATCAAACTGTTTGGCATCTGCAGTTCCTTTTTGTTTCAATTCATCAGCTACTTCATAAGGCAAAATATTGAGCAATAAATTTTCACTTCTTTCTTTTTCGTAAGTAATGTCGATATTTTTTTGCTCCAGTTGCTGTTGTGATATTTCCAGTTCACTCAAAGTATGTTTCAATGCACGAGTGCGTTCATCCACTTTAATTTCGAGCATTTTATTTTGCTCTTTTATTAATATTTCATTTTGTTGCAAAGAGGCCACTAATTGTTGACTCGCCAGTTCTTTTTCTTTTTTAAAGGTATGCATCCGATCAGCCATCGACATGGAAAACAAAACCATTTCAAGGGCAGAGCCTAATTCCATAGAGTTGGAAGTAAAAAAATTATAAGGTAAGATGGCAAATGTTTTTAAAATAAAAATAACCACGCCTGCAAAATAAAAACTACAAGCAATGATATAAAACAATGCAAATCGATTACCCTTTCGGTAAATCACCAATGCCGAAATGGTCATAAAAACCAAAATAATTAATCCTGTTACCTGATTTAAAATGGAGGAAAATAAATTTATTCCTATCACATTAAAAAACATGCTTAGTACAACAAGGGGTATTAAAAAATATTGAATAATCAGGTAAGAACGAGGAGCATATTGTTTTACCTGGAGAAATGACCTTGAGAATATAAGAAAAAACAATGATCCCATTGCCAGGATGAAAGGACCTCGATGCCATAAAAAATGAAAGCGATCGCCCCACAACAATGCATTGATACCAGCATGTTCAGACATTAATAAAGCAGTAAAAAAAATACTTAGGTTGAAGTATAAATAATTTCTGTCTCTTAAGGTAAAAAACAAAACCCCGTTATACATGATAAATAAGATGACCAATCCGAAATAGATGCCTTTTAATAAATTGTTGATATGTAAATTATAGACAAACTGTTCTTCTGAAGAAATCAGTAAAGGATATTGCGTGAGGTAAGTTTGTACTTTTAAATAAAAGGTAAGCGAATCATCTTGCCTAACGGGTAATTCAAAAACATAACTACCTGCTTTGTACTTTCTGCTACTAAAAGGTTGTGAACTTCCTGAAACAATTTTTTCATAAACCCCTTCTTTATTTTTATAATAAAAAGTAAGGGTATCGATATTGTAATTTAAAACAGATAAAAGCCATTTTTTGGATGAACGATTGTAAATCGTAAACTTGTTCCAGATGCTTGTTTCAATATTACCAAAATTAGGGCTTTCTTGGGTGCAGGGCTGAAACAATATATGATTTGCCTTATCATCGAGGGCAGGAAGCTGGTATTTATTTTCAGGGTCTTTTAAATAGTAAATTGATTTACCAATAAAATGACTTTCAGTACTATCGGTGAGCAAGATGGTGGATTGGGCAATACCCTGCATACTTAGTCCAATAAAAAAAAGGAATAGTGGGATTTGGGTCCAATTTCTAAGCCATAAGCGGATAATATGAAAATGTTTAATTGCCACTTTGTGCGATCTGAGCTAAATTTTGGTAACGTTGTTCAATTTCTTTAGCGACCGTTGCCGAAAAACTGACCCAGGGTTCTGCTTGCATATTAATCACACTTGAAATATGTTCATAAAAGGGACAATTTTTTTCAAAAGTATCTTTAAGGTCTTCTACTGTCACCGTCAATTTTCCTTCACGATACATTTGTAATGCCAGCACATCCAGATGTTCGTCAATGAGTATCACAGACCCTCCATGTAAGGGTTGCATTTTCATCGTATCTACAACCCATCCTCCACTGTTGTAAACCTTAACAGGATTTGCATATCCTTCATAAGTATACATTTGTTGATAAGGCTTATGGGTATGGCCAAAAACGAAGGACACATTGGGTGGCAAATACCCATTGAGTTCTTGTTTTATTTGATTGGCAATATACAATTCAATAAATTGTTTGAGGCCATTTGTGGCGTCAGGGGTCAATACGACTTCCGGTTCGTTGCGTTCATTGCTGGCCATTCGTCCCAGGGTGAGTGTTAGCAGTTCTTGCAATAGTTTTTCTTCAACCCAACCCATCACCTTATTTTTAATATTCTCGGTAAAACTCTCTGCGATATTTTTGATCAATATTTTTACTTGTGCGGGGTCTTGCAGTTTGTCATAAATGAGATTGATATCTTTTCCTACCGAGCCCGATCGACCCAGGGTAGACCAAAAAAAATCGACCCAGGCATAATTTTCATTTTCTAATTCTTCCATCACCAGCGGATTTACCCGGTCAGGAAAAATTTTAGACCGCAAACTTGTCATTAATGAATAAATCGATTCTACATAATGACCATGGCTGATGATTACACATTTTTGTTTATCTTCACTTAACAATGCATGTGAAGGATATACTGTTGTTACATTCACATCTTGCAAATGTGCATATCGGTGAAAAAGGGCCCCTAAAAATGTGGCAGGAATGATTTCTGAATTAAACAATTTTGTGCAATGTATTTCATCTTCAATATAATCGCCAGCTTTCAAGGTTTCAAGGTATTGAATATAGTAATGATTTCTTGAACGTTCCCACAGATTATGATCATGGTTGCCTGAAAGGTATAGTACATTTTTGTCGAACAAGGCTTCTCCATCTGCTGGCATCACCAGTTCAATAAACCGCTCAAAAGCCATCGATGCTTTATTGGTAGAAGTTAGTGCCAACTCTACAATATCACCATTTAATACCAATACAGGCTTTTGCGTATCTGTATTTTTCGACACCACATCGCGTAAACAAGCTACCATCTTGATTAACACTTCACTCGCTTGCGTATCATCCGTCTCCACTGAATTGCTTACTAAATTGGTGAGAATACTGTTTTCGGCTCCTAAATGTAAATCCGAAAAAATGACATATTTGATATTAGACATGCTGGGTATTTTTTTTAGCAAATAATGAATAAGATATTAAACAGTTTGTTGGTTATAAAAACGATCAAAGTGCTGAAGCATTAATGGATATACATCTCTGGCAGCATCTTTACCATATAAACAATCATTGTGCCCGTACCCCGATATCAAGTGATGTTTATAAAGCGATTCGCCATTTGCAGCACAAAGATTTTTGTAGGTAGTCAAGGTGCTTTCTGGCTTGAATACCTGATTTTTTTCTCCATGAATAAAGGTAATGGGGATGGCTAATCTTTCGAGATGAGGCATATATATATCTTCGCCGTCTGCACTTAATAATTTTTGTGCACGGATCATTTTTGTTAATTGCTCATAAGTAGTCATATTGGCAATGCCCCACATTTCAACATTTGCTTTATGTGTGGCGTCGTTGATGTTGGCATGTTCGTATAAAGGTCCAAACATAAACGTCATACGTTGACAAACAGGATCGGTACAAAAACCAGCAACGGTTTCGGCATAAAGTTTAATAAATTTATCATACAATTTATTTTCCCAGTTTTCATTGCTACTTGCAAAGGCATTGAGCGATTCAATACCCAGTGCATCCAGTACATTGGGCAAATGTAAACCCGCCTTTAGATGCACTTGTTCTGCTGGATAAAAATCAGAAGCAATTTGCGTACTGATGATAGAACGTACTCCTTGTAATCCTTGCAACATCGACATAAACAATGTGATAGAACCTACACAATGAGCTAGTACATCTATTTCATTGCATTGCGCCACGGCTTTAATTTTTTCAATCGCTGCAGGATAATCATATTGTGCAATCGCATCACAGGTATGTTGCTCTTTGGCAGAAGGCATAAAGCTGCTTAATCTATTATCTAAAAGCCACACATCAAATCCTTGATTGTAAAAATATTCTGCCAGATTGGTATCGATGGTATCAATGCTAAAGTTAAGTCTATTGCCATTAAAAGGATGCACCATCATCAAAGGTCCTTTAGTACCGCCCTTGTATCTGGTGAGTAAAAGTTGCTTTTGATCTGCTGTAACGATTGGGTAAAATTCAGGAGTACCTAATCGCAAGGTTCTTTTTTTCCGAGGAGGTGCATCAGGGTTGTAAAACACATTGGGTACCGCAATACCGCCGTACACTTCAAACAAGGATTTTGAAAAATAAGCACCAAAGGCAGCCACGGCTTTAAGTCCTTCTTCCACCGTAGGTGCGTTGATTGCTTTCATGGTTTTCATTTGCACTGCAAAGTCATCAAGCAATATATGCAACATCCCCTGCCCCACTATTTGACCACTCATATCATTGCCTTCGTAAAGGGTAATAAAAAGCGTAGAAGTATCGGGCCATTCATCAACACCACGATCGTCATGTACTGATTTAAAACCATAAAAATAATAAGCTTTCCCTTCTTCACTATTAAGTTGCATGGCATACTTCATCAATTTTGTATTTAATGAAGTGGGGTCGTCTACAAACAAACTAAAAACCCCATGGGTAACATTGAGTGGCTTGGCAGATAAACCAGGAGCGGTCACCGTGCCATTGATCATAGCGTTATGTGCTGCATTGCGAATGGTTTCATAAACATCTTCACTCTGAATAGTAAGGGTAAATTCAAGGGGTGAATTATTTAATTTTCCTTGATCAAAGCCTGATTGATAATCATTGAGTGGCACTTGTGTTGCATAAAATCCACGCATGGTTTCTGTAAATTGAATACCGATGGTTTTGACATTTTCTTCCTGTAAAGTGATTTTTTTTGTAGAAGTGTAATCAATGGTCCAACCTCGGTCTTTTGCAATTAAGGCACTACAGCGTTCTGAGATCGCTGAGATAGTAAGCAATGGATTCACTCCCAATGACCTTGGCATCACAGATCCATCCGTCACATATAAATTTTCATATACACCAGTCGCATCATCATGCGTAAACACTTGACCTTTATGGTTTACCACTGCTGTTTCAATAGATTCACCCATATAACAACCACCGAGTGGATGTACAGTTACGAGTTCATTATTCATTTCTTTTATCCAAACAGGATTTTTGATATAAATCCCAGAAAGCGCTTTGGTTTCTTTACGTAATTGGGCATCTGCTTTACTGAAGATGGCTTCTTTGCCAACGCTGGACCAATCAATATTTAATCGATTATTGGTTAAATTTATTTTGCCATGTTCGCCATCATGGGTCATCAATAAGTAAGTTTGTGTATTTCGAATAGCGCCATGATAGGCACCTCTGGCGATAGAAGCCAAAATTCGTTCTTTATGTTTTAAACTATCAAAAAATCCTTTGTCATTTTCATTCTCTTCGGTAACACCAAACAATGAATCGTTGACGGCCATCGCTTCTGGCAAAATAGATGCCAATGCACCCGGTATGGCAGCGTCTTCAATAATCATACCATCATTTAAATCAGCTTGATAACGTAAATCAATCACTCCTGTGATACAAGGTCCTGCAAGTTTTTCTTCATCTATTGCATGTGTGCCAGCACCTAATCCATCAATTTCTTCATCGGTGTTATAAGCAAAACCAAGTACGTCGCCGTTACCCGAAAACTCATGCCCCAATTGATCAGAAACGGAAAGCCCTTTTTCTTTTGAACGTAACAATATTTCTGTTGACCCTAAGGTCCCTGCTGACAGTATCACCATAGATGCTTCTACAAATAAGGTGGGTGCGTTAAATTGATCTTCTCCTGTATTAAGTGGGTAGTAATGTACCAGCCATGTATCTCCTTTTTTTTCGAGATGACTTACAGCGGCCTGTGTAAATATTTCAGCTCCATGTGCTTTGGCATCGGGTAAATAATTAACGATTAAAGTATTTTTAGCACTGTTATTACAACCTGAGCAACAGTCACCACAGAGGTTGCAAGGTTTTTGTTCTATACCTACATGGTTTTCACCATCCACATCAAAGTTTACATTGATATCTGTACGATACATTTTTTCACCCAAAGCATCGGCTGATTTTTGTAATCCTTTCAGTTTATTCAGTTGAATATGTGCCGGCAATGGCGTTGCCTTAAGCATTTCTTTGGCTAAAGCATATCCCTGATTAAGTAAACTGTCTGGCTGAGCAAATTCATCACGCAATTGCTTTGGCCAACGGGGGTCTTCAAAAACGCGTTCTTCAGGTTTAATCGATACATTGGCATTGATCAATGATGTACCTCCTAAGCCACATCCTACCAATACACTAATGCCTTTGTGAACATGCAAATCGTATAAACCGGTAGGTGAACCTTTGTGCCCTCCAGCGGTATGCACTTGCATTTGTTCCATCGCCTCTACAAGCGTATTAGGATATTCACCTGGTTGTAATTCTTTACCTCTCTCCAAAACACAAACTTGTTTACCGGCTCTTGACAATCGAGAAGCTGCGATACCTCCACCATAGCCTGATCCGATTACCACTACATCATACTTCGATTGAATATCCCCAATGGGAAGTGATAAATACCTCATAACATTTTTTTTAGTCAGTAGTAAATCTATAAACAATTAATTGGGTATGCAATCAATTTAGGTAAATTAACAAATGTTCGCGCTCATCCTTGTTCAAGCATATATTCTTTTTGTAATATTTGAATGGTTAAGGTTGCCTGTGCCAATAACTGCTGATAGTATTGCAATATATTATTATTTAAAATTTGCATTTCAGTTATATAATTATGATACAACCATCGGGTATCTTGGTTCCAGTTACGCAATTCAGGTTTACAAACAAAAGTGTTTGAATGAATGATAGATACAAAATTTTCGGTATGAAATACTTGTTGCAAAAAAGGCACTACCTTATTATTGAGTGTTGACTTTTCAATTTCTAAAAGGGCAAACAACTTCTGACATTCGAGGTCGTATGTAGTAATACATACAGAAGCATCTTTTGAAAAACTACTTAAATAGCCTGCATTCAGTAATAGATATATCGTACTGCCATGTCTTTCAAACCATGGTCGTTTATTGACAAAAGCTGATAATCGATAGATTACAGTATCCTCAAATTGAGTGATATCGTCATTGATTAAGTTAAACAAAGTATCAAGTCGATGTTGTTTATGTTCGCAATGCAATAGCATATCCTGAATTGCAGCGGTATCTGATTTTATATCTTCGATTACATCTAATGCCATTTCGGTGGCAATACTTTTTGAATTTTGTTCATCGCGATAATTGTCGACTAAAAAGCCTAAAGACACTGCCAAAAAAAGCATAAAAAAATCAAAGAAATGATTGGATATGATTTTTTTCAAGCTTGTTTTTTCATTATTCATCTAAGTTAGATTTAAAGATTCAAATGATGATCAGTCATAAAATACAACAATACCGAACAACTATTCAATCCATGTACGCAATTCATCTTCAAAATACATCAATGCATTTTTAATGGGTAATGGCAATCCACCGCCTAATGCACATAAGGATCCAATCTCCATCGTTTCTAACAAATCAGTAAGTAGGGTTTTATCAATTTTATAATCTTCATGCAATGCTTTGTAAATCATTTCAGCGCCTCTTGTTGAACCTAATCGGCAGGGAAAACATTTACCACAACTTTCATGGGCAGTAAAGGCAAACAAATGATGTAGATAATTAATTAAGGGAAATTGTTGAGGGATACAAACCACAGATGCATGTCCTAAAAGAAATCCGTTTTCATGAAAACTTTCAAACGACATTTCTAATGCGTTGATTTTTGATATGGGTACCAAACCGCCTAAAGGTCCACCTATATGCATTGCTTTGATATCACTTTTAAACCCTTGACCTAATTCATCTATCACTGTTCGAAGTGGCGTGCCCATATCTACTTCATAAATTCCCGGTCTGTTAAAAAAACTATCAAGTGAAACCAGTTTGGTACCTGTCGATTTTCCTTTGCCAATGGCTGCAAATCGCTCTCCGCCTTCGCGCAATATAAAAGGAATACAAGCAAGTGTTTCTACATTATTCACTACGGTAGGTTTATTGAAGAGCCCTACTTGCGCCGGATAGGGAGGACGAACACGCACTTCTGGTCGTTGCCCTTCGATAGAAGAAAGCAAGGCCGTTTCTTCGCCACAGATATAAGCTCCCTGGGCGTGTATCACTTTAAAGTCGAATGAAAAATTGCTTCCTGCAATATGTTGACCTAATAATTTTTTTTCATACAGCTTTTTAATTTCTGCTTCACATATCGCAATACTTTCAGGATACTCGCCACGAATATAAAGTACTCCATGTTGTGCGCCAATCATATAAGCAGCCAGCATCATACCCAATAAAACAGCATGAGGTTGTTGCTCTAATAAATATCGATCGCTGTAGGCACCAGGATCACCTTCATCAGCATTACATACCACAAATTTAAGTTCGCTGGGGGTGTTTTTGCAACTTTCAAACTTAAATGCCGTAGGGAAACCTGCCCCACCTCTGCCTCTCAAACCACTTAACTTAAGTTCAGCAAGCAAAGCATCGGGTGTTTTTTGCAAGCAATCAAACAACAATTGATAATAGGAATCAATATCGGTAAAAGGACTGGTCAATACGGGTGTGCCAGCATGTGCTACATGATAATGGTCTAATAATGTTGCATTGTGCGCTTTAGTTAGTGCAATCTCCGACTGCATTTCGTTTGGCTCTCCGTTTCCTGCAAATTGTATTTGATCGATATCAGTACCAGAGTAGTTTTTTCCTTGATAAAAAAATGCATTGTTTTCATGACATCTTCCCAAACAATACATCATGCCTATTTCTTCTTCCTTAAAATGGTCCTTAAGCTTTTCTTTCAAACCATTTTGCGTACCAGCACACATACAAGCACTGCCTTCACATATATAAACTTTTTTACCTTTGTTTTCAGGACGTGTAAAATCATAAAAAGTAGCACTGCCATAGGTATTAGCAGTACCAATCAGAAATTCTTTTGCAAGCCTATTACTATCTTCAATCGAAACACTGCCTGTTTCTTTTGCTGCTTCGCCCAATTTTTCAAACAAATTTTCTTTTAAGCCTTTTCGTCCAGAAAGTTCACTGATATTAAATGACATAGTATAAATTGAGTAACGAAGATAATGAAGGAAAGTGTAAAGCCAAATTTTGCCCTTTAAATTATACAATTGATTGCTACTGTTGAATAAAAAAATGAATTTAGCGATGGCTCTATATTTGTTCTCTCAACATTATATAAAGTAAATAACCCTTGATCATTTAAAACCAATTGGGGTAAAAGAAATAATGACTTTGTTTTAAAAAAAAATTAAAATGTTTATGATTGAATAGACCAAGCTATGAGAAATTAAAATAAATTTGCGATGCATTATTCATCATCATTAAAAAAGAGCATCTATGCGTAAGTTAAAATTGCAAGTACAAATGACCGTTGATGGTTTTATATCCGGACCCAATGGCGAAATGGATTGGTTGTGTTTTACCTGGACTGAAGACATCAAAAACTATGTAAGAGAAATAACAGCACCCGTTGACACCATCCTGTTAGGAAGAAAACTGGCTGAGGGTTTTATACCTCACTGGGAAAATGTTGTACAAGATTCAGCGCATCCAGAATATGACGGTGGTGTAAAATTTACATCTACCCCAAAAGTCGTGTTTTCAAAAACAATTCATCAATCTATTTGGAACAATACAACCATGGCCAATGGCGACTTAGTAGAAGAAATTAATGTTTTAAAAAACATGGAAGGCCAAGATATTATTGTTTATGGGGGTGGCACATTTGTATCTGCATTGATCAAAAATAAACTCATCGATGAGTTGCATTTGTTTATCAATCCGACTGCTATTGGCAATGGCATGCCTATTTTTAAAGAACTTGCTGCAATGCAGGCATTTAATGTGCTTCATGTTAAACATTTTGATTGTGGCATCATAGTGTTGACCTATCAACCCATTTAAAACAGATGCATAGCTATGCAATGTGAATGAATGCTACGAGGATTTACATCTTAATACATTCATTGTTTCATCATTTAACCACGAGATAGTATATAATTAGAAATTGTATAATTCGAGATTGTACATTAACGTCAGAACAAATCAGGATTAAGCATTCAACATTAAAAACCTGTACCAGTGTTTAGTCAATCTATTTACTTGACTTATAAAGGCCTTCAACATAAAACCCAACAATGATTAAATGCATAGATACCTGATAGTCATTTTGAAATGTTTACTGGTCTAATAAGTAATATCTTTTTTTATGGTTATAAACAAACTCATTGAAATTTCATTTTGTAAGTAATCTCAAATGTATTTAATAAGTAGTCTGAAAAAGTTTGGTATAATGCTCACACACATTACATTTCATCTAATCACAAATGGTGTATCTTTAATGTGTCGCTGGTATAAGAAATAAAATGTATTTGACAAGTTCATGGGTATCTATTGATAAAGTCGCAACAACAATTTCCTTTTATACATTATTCTTCTGAATCCCAACTTTTTAATTGAAAACATGTTTATTTTGCATCATGACAGACATCTTACATAAAATTATTAGTAAAAGAATTGCCTTAGCACAAGCCATTGTACAAGTAAGTAGCGAAAGTACTATGAATGCCATTTTACAGAAACTGGTACCCAAAGGCGATGTGTTTGAATTTGCCAGGGCTGCAGGTTTGCTGGCTTTAAAAAAAACCAGCGATGTGATTCCTGATTGTCATCCTTTACCGATTGAATATGCAAAAATCAACTATGAAACAGAAGGCTTGCAAATAAAAATCATGGTAGAAGTAGCCACCATTTACAAAACAGGTGTTGAAGTAGAAGCCATGCATGGCGCATCTGTTACGGCCCTTACCATGTACGATATGCTCAAACCCATAGATAAAAAGGTGGAAATACATTCGATTAAACTGATAGAAAAAAGCGGAGGCAAAAACGATTTTAATGACCAACTTACACATAAATTAAAAACGGCAGTAATTGTTTGTAGCGATACCATTTTTAAAGAAAAAAAAGAAGATAAAGCGGGTAAAGCGGTATTAAGTTTGCTCGAAAAATACCCTATAGATGCTGTATTATATACCATTATTCCAGATGAAAAAGAACAAATTCAAAAACAGTTACAAACCTGTGTAAATCAACAATTTGACATGGTGTTATTTGTTGGTGGTACGGGTTTATCGCCTCGTGATGTTACCCCCGAATCGGTGAGCGAACTGATAGAACGAGAGATTCCAGGTATCATGGAAGCTGCAAGGCAATATGGTCAGCAACGAACACCCTATGCCATGCTATCAAGAGGTGTGGCAGGCTTTATTGCTCAAACATTGGTATTGACTTTGCCAGGATCAACCAAAGGTGCCATTGAAACCATGCAGGCGATATTTCCAGCATTACTACATGTATTTAAAGTAGCTGAAGGTAGTCGTCATGATTAATTTTTGCAAACTTAAAAAAAGTATTTATTTTTGAATCTCACATAATAAAAAACTTACATCATGATTGAACAACTTTTTAATTTAATTCAACAAGAATCTCAAAACGAAATCATTAACAACCCTGCTATCCCTAACGAGTATAATAATCAAGCCGTTGGGTTGGCAACCGAATCTGTTTTTAGCGGACTTCAAGGCGCTTTGGCCAATGGAGGCCTTAAAGATGTGATGGGTCTCTTTGGGGGACAATCAGATACCAATACCAATAATCCATTGGTGGGTGGTATTGTAAATAACTTAGTAGCTAGCCTCATGAAAAAATTTGGCATTGACAGCCCCATGGCTACTTCTATTGCTGGTTCACTGATTCCTTCAATCATTGGCAAACTTGTAAACAAAACCAATGACCCCAATGATCATGGATTTGATATCAATGATATAATCGGTACATTAACAGGTGGCAATGCAAGTAATGCAGGAGTAGAAATACCTGGTGGTCAAATAGCCCCTACATCCTCAGGTGGCATCGATTTTGGAAGTATCTTAAAAAAAATAACGAGTGGTGGCTTAGATGCCAATCAAGATGGCAGCATTGGCTTAGATGATTTAAGTGGCCTCATAGGAGGTGCTGCATCAAATGCTCAACAACAACATCAGGGCCAACAACAACCACAGGGAGGTGGTGGCATTTTTGATATGCTCAAAGGGCTTATGGGCTCTTAGTTTTTTTAAATATTTTATTTTACCTACTATGAAATATATATTCATTACGATAGCCATTGTGCTATGTACACCCTATGTATGGGCACAAACTTATACCAAACGTACTCCAACAGAAAAAGCTCAATACTATACCGATGAAATGGTCAAGGACTTACAACTTGACTCAAGTATGGCCAGCAAAGTATTTGAAATCAATCTGCTGGTATCGCTGCAATTCGATTCTTTGTATGCCACCAAGCCCGACAAAGATCAAGCTCGTCAGGGTGCCATTTCGATTTACAAAAAGAGAGATGCTTCCTTGAGACAAGTATTAAGTACCCAGCAATTTTTGATGTTTGACGATATACAACGCGAAAAAAGAGAAAAAAAAAGGCTTGAAAAGCAACAAAAAGAAAAGGAATAATTATAGCAACATGACTTACTAATCATGCCATGATTTTATAAATATTACAGGTGTAAAGACCGATTGAAATAACTTTGAAGGATAATAAAGAAATCGCTGTTTGTCTTTTCCAATGAATATAAACAAGCTAGCGTGTGAGTCCCAACAAATGAGCGTATCAGTTTATTTTTTCTTTTGGTAATTGGCCAAAAAGATATCTAAGGCAGCAACCATCGAAGGGGCATTCGGCAAAGGTGCTTTTAATTGCAAATTCAAACCTGCATCTTCAACAGCTTTTGTGGTAATGGGACCAAAAGCACCAATCAAAGTGCCGTTTTGGTTAAAGGATGGCATATTCTCAAACAATGATTTAACACCTCCAGGGGTAAAAAATACAATCATGTCGTGCTTTTTCTCCAACAATTCTTTTACATCTGCACAAACGGTTTTGTACAATACCACTTCAGAGTAGTCAAGACTATTTTTTTGAAGACATTCTAAAATTTCATTCCTACAAATATCATTCACAGGGACCAAATACCTTTCTTTGGTTTTGTGTTTGGCAATCACTTCCAACATACTATTGACAGTACCATCTTCCCCATAAAATATTTTACGTTTTCTGTAAATAATAAATTTTTGTAGGTATAAAGAAATGGCTTCTGTAATACAAAAATATTTCATTTCAGGAGAAACTTTCATTTTCAACTCCTCACAGATCCTAAAAAAGTGGTCGATGGCATTTCGGCTATTAAATATGATAGCACCATGCTCTTTTATTTCTACACGTTGCTTACGAAAATCTTTTGATGGCAAACCTTCAACGATGATAAAAGGACAGAAATCAAGTTTTACATGATACTTTTTCTCTAACTCAAAATAAGGTGATTTTTCTGACTCAGGTCTGGGTTGCGTTATCAATATCGTATTGATAGGTTTAGTTACAGAGGCCTTAGCAGATGTGGTGGGCTCTTTAATTTTTGCAACTTTTGCCATACTTTATTGTTTTCAATTAGGTTTTAGTCAATATTATTCAATAAAATCATCTCAGAAACTTAAACAGCAACATGAGTGGAATTATTTCAAAGGCGCAAAGGTAAACAATAAAATGCAAAAAATGAACAGTTAATAGTTTCTTCATCAAGCTACTATTTCTGAGTATGCGAAGTAGACTTGCCAGTATCAATATTAAGACTGCACATTGCAAGAACAACAAGGCTAATTTTTCAGACGAAATCAGGATTAATATCGCTAATGGAAAAAGAACGATAGCCCCAATTTTATATACCATCGATACATTAAGATAATATTGATGCAATACTGCCTTTTTATCAAAGGTCCAGGCAGTGATATTCATCATGATTGTTTTTAACATAAAAAGAAAGGTAACCCCTGCAATACAAATCAGCACACCTGAAATCACAGAAATATGTGCAAAGAAACCTTTGTAATGCACTAAAAAACAATAAGTTGTATATCCTAAGGTGATTAAATACAAGGCATAAAAACTAATGATTGAAATATGATCAGTTTCTGCCTGCACCTTACGTTTGTCATTCATATTTTTGAGCATCTGCAAACTGCCCGTAAACTGATGCGCAAACATTAGCCTTACGCCAGCAAACACATATAACAACAAAATAGATATAAAAAATACAGTGGTTTTATTCTTGTGTGGCCTGAGTTTTGGCGCTTGACCATCTACCGCTTTAACATCATTGAGAAAGGCACTCCTTGCCATAACTTTTTGAAATAAGGGCTCTATTGAGTGGGTGGTCGTATCGTCATAAGGATAGCCCAATAAGGTAACCGTATATGTACCTGCATTTGCTACCGAACATACACCTACCCATAAAAGCAGCAACCACATACGAACCATGATAAAAACAATAGATTGAATAATTTGTCAAAAGTAGTGGCTTCTGTTTCAAAAGCTAAAAATATTATTCAACATAGATGTTATTAACTATATTCACTAAAAAAGAAGCTACAAATTACATTTGCATTCAGCACAATAAACGATATGTCAGAAGAGTTAAATATTGAAAATAAAGGCACCCATAAAAACCATGTGAGTGAAATGTATCAAAACTGGTTTTTAGATTATGCCAGCTATGTGATACTTGAACGGGCAGTACCAGCAGGGAGCGATGGACTCAAGCCAGTGCAACGCCGTATATTGCATGCTTTGAAAGAAATGGATGATGGCCGGTTTAATAAAGTAGCGAATGTAATAGGCCAAACCATGCAATACCATCCGCATGGAGATGCAAGTATTGGTGAGGCAATCATCAATATCGGACAAAAAGATTTACTCCTTGATACCCAGGGCAATTGGGGAGATGTGCGCACCGGAGACAGTGCGGCTGCCCCACGATATATAGAAACTCGTTTGTCGAAGTTTGCCTTAGAAGTGGCCTTCAACAATAAAATTACTGAATGGCAACTCAGTTATGATGGTCGAAAAAACGAACCCGTATTTCTTCCCATGAAGTTTCCCTTATTGCTTGCTCAAGGTGCCGAAGGGATTGCGGTCGGTTTATCGACTAAAATATTACCCCACAATTTTTGTGAACTGATTGATGCATCAATCAAGTATTTAAAGGGTAAAAAATTTGAACTATTCCCCGATTTTTTAACCGGGGGTATGATAGATATCGCCCAATACAATGATGGTAAAAGGGGTGGAAAAGTTAGGGTTCGTTGTCATATTGAAAAAAATGACAATAAGGTCATACTTATTAAAGATGTCCCTTTTGGGGTTACGGTACCTTCATTGATAGAAAGTATCGTCAAAGCCAATGACAGTGGGAAAATAAAAATAAAAAAAGTATCTGACAATACCGCAGCCGCAGTTGAAATTGAAATTCATTTGGCTACAGGCGTAACTGCTGACCAAACCATAGATGCCTTGTATGCGTTTACAAGTTGCGAAGTATCAATTTCACCCAATATTTGTGTGATTGTTGAAGACAAGCCTGTTTTTATTACCGCCACCGAATTGCTCAAATTATCAACCGATCAAACCAAAGAAACCTTACGGCTTGAATTGGAATTAAAGCTAAAAGAGCTCGAAGACAATTGGCATTATTCTTCTTTAGAAAAAATATTTATCGAAAAAAGAATCTATCGCGATATTGAAGAAGAAGAAACCTGGGAAGGTGTTATCAGTGCCATTGATAAAGGGTTAACGCCTTATAAAAAACTATTTAAACGCATAATCACCGAAGAGGATATCGTGCGTTTGACAGAAATCAAAATCAAGCGAATATCAAAATTTGATGCATTCAAAGCCAATGAACATATCAGAGGTCTTGAAAAAAGCATTGAAGAAACAAAGCATCATTTAGCTCATTTGGTGGAGTATGCAATTGATTATTTCGAAAATTTGTTAAAAAAATATGGCAAAGGAAGAGAACGCAATACCGAAATAAAAGTATTTGATAATATACAAATTGCTGAAATTGCCATCGCAAATACTAAACTGTATGCCAATTGGAGTGAGGGTTTTATAGGCACAAGCTTGAAAAAAGATGAATTTATATTTGATTGTTCAGATGTAGACAATATCATAGCATTTACACGTGACGGAAAAATGAAGGTTTTTAAAGTGGCCGATAAAGTGTTTGTAGGTAAAGACATCATTCATGCCGAAATATTTAAAAAAGCTGATGACAGAACTACTTTTAACGTAATCTATAGTGATGGCAAAACAGGCATTTCATTTGCAAAAAGATTTAATGTAACAGGCATCACCCGCGACAAGGAATATGACCTCACCAAAGGCTCTCCTAAAAGTAAAATTCTTTATTTCACCTCCAATGCCAATGGTGAAAGTGAAGTGGTATCGATTTCATTGAGTGCCGCCTGCAAAGCAAAAATAAAAACTTTTGAATTTGACTTTGCTGAATTGTCTATCAAAGGACGTAGTAGTATGGGCAATCAAGTGACCAAATATCCTGTGAAAGGCATTAAACAAAAATATAAAGGGACTTCGTCATTGGGGGGCAAAAAAATATGGTACGACGATGTGGTTGGCCGTTTAAATACCGATGAAAAGGGCATGTATCTGGGCACATTTGCCGAAGAAGATAAAATCATTACCCTTTATAGTGATGGCAGTTATACCTTAAATAATACAGAACTTACCAATCGCTTTGATGCTGACAAGGTAGTGATGATTGAAAAGTTTAAACCACAAGCCATTTTGAGTGCTGTTTATTACGATGCCGATAAAAAACAATTCAATGCGAAACGTTTTAAAATTGAAACCCTTACTTTAAATACAAAATTTCAATTTATTAAAGAAGGAGAAGGCAATTATTTAGAATGGATTACTTCACATGTTAGTCCCATTGTCAAAATCAAAACGGGCAAGAAAAAATACTTACCGAGTGAAGAAATCATCAACTTGGAAGAGTTGGTAGATGTGATGGGATGGAAAGCCATTGGAACTAAACTCTGTGAAAAAGATTTGCTTGAGATTAGTTTGGTGCTTGATGAGGAAGAAAGTAAGCAGCGTGCATTATTTTAAAAATCAAGAAAGGCTGTACAAATAAATTATAATATTGCATAGCCTACCAATAGAAAAATTACATTTAAAATAAAAATATATTGCAATACACCCTCAAAAAACAGCTTGGTCAACACTTCCTGCATGATGAACATGTCTGCCAGAAAATCGTTGATGCGCTTAGCCTAATATAAAAAATCTTTTGGAGATTGGACCTGGCGGGGTGCTATCACCAAGTATCTTATGCATTTGCCTGTCGAAAACTATTTGTGTATCGAACTGGATAAAGACAAAATAGATTATTTGTATAAAATATATCCTGCTTTAAAAGACAAAATCAGTCATGACGATTTTCTGGATGCTGAACTTCCTTTTGATGAACACTTTACGATTATTGGTAATTTTCCATATAATATTTCTACCCAGATTATTTTTAAAGTACTCGATTGGAAAGCATATGTAGATGAGGTAGTGGGCATGTTTCAAAAAGAAGTGGCTGAACGCATTGCCTCTAAGCATGGCAGTAAAAGCTATGGCATCATGAGTGTGTTGGTGCAATGTTATTACGATATCGAGTATTTATTTGATGTACCTGCCTCCAGTTTTACCCCGCCGCCTAAAGTGGTTTCAGGAGTGATCAGGCTGACACGTAATCATAATCCATACCAAATAAGCGATGAAAAAAATTTAAGGTCTTTGTAAAAGCTGCATTTAATCAACGCAGAAAAAACTTTACGGAATAGTTTAAAATCTATTTTACCTCCTGAGAAACTGCAAGGGGAAATTTTTAATAAACGGGCTGAGCAATTGAGTGTGAAAGATTTTGTGGATTTGTTTCATGAAATGTATGAGTCATAATGCATTTGTTTTTCGATGACCTCCTGAATACAATTTAAGCAGACCCTATAAAATATATAGGGGTGAAAAAGATTATCTTATCAAAGTAAGATCTCCACTGATGGTTTGCATGCCACGATTCGCTTGCTTGTATGTTGCCCTGTAATAGTACGTACCTATTTCTGCATCTTGTTGATGGTACTGGCCATTCCATGCTTGATGAACATCAGTCGATTTAAACATTACCTCTCCCCATCGATTTACAATGATGATAGAGAAATTTTCAATGCTGGCTTCAGGCTTTACAATGGCTCTAAATACATTATTGACTTGATCATTGTTTGGGGTAAAAGCATTAGGGAAGTATAACACATGCGGAATAGGTATATAGGTGCTATCGATATGATCATTATAATCACCTAATGAACCACTATAATCTACAGGTTCGCACAATCCGATAGTAGGGTGTGTTGGGTGCAATTGTACAAATGATGAACTTTCCTTTTGGGGTAAGTCTAACCATATATACCCATTAAAACCTGTGGCCCAAAGGGTAGCATTGGTTTTTACAATATAAGAAAACCACTCTCCTGCCATGATATCTATTACATCGGAGGCCACTAGTTTTGGTGTTTGTATGTTGTTTTTGTGCCATCTCCGCATTGTCCTTGCGAATTATCACCCCAGGCATAGCAATTTTTTTGATCATCTAATGCCATAAAATGGAAACCGTCATTGCAACCTGAAATGGCGACGATATTATTTAGTTGAGGAATTTTTTTAGGTATTATATCAATAGTTGTATTCACAAGGCCCCATTGCCAAACCGAACCCTGTTTATCTAATGCTAAAAACCCATTGGAGTTGGCTTTGATATCTACTATATCAGTCAGTAAATTGACTTTGATTGGTGATGTTTCGATATGCATATTGTTTATTGGCGAGCCATTTCCTAAACCTCCCGCAGCATTACTACCTGCTACCATCACCTCGCCATTTGATAATAATACAGCTGTATTATAAAAGCCTTGTGCTGTTCTCACTGCTTGATGTATGTTTAACATTTGTGTAGGTGTGGTAGAAAATGCTTGTGCTGCATTGCCATCACCAAATTCACCAAATAGACACTGCCCTACCGACCATACCGTGCCATCATTTTTTACAAAGGCGCAGCTGTTTGCTCCAGCATCTACAAACTTTATATCTTCTATCACCTTAACGCCTGTATTAATACTTTTTCCCCATACCCAGCCAGTATGGTCTGTTTTAATAACGCCCATCAAATAACCCGTAGAGTAATATGCGACTTCGTTCATGCCTGTAGTGGCTAAAGGCACAACAGAATTTGACACTCCTTGATAACCCAGTTGGTAATAGCTATTATCGCCCCAACTATACAATTGTTTTTGCTCGCCACATACTGTATAGGCTGAATATGAACCTACTGTATAGTTGACAGGTTTGTACCATAAACGTCCCCAAAACCATCCCCAATCATTGAATTTTGGGCTATTGAAAGAGTAGATAGGCTTATACAAAAGCTGCATAACATGAGGCATCGAAATAATTTTTTCATCATATTGGTTTTGTTTAAGACTTGTGTGCAGATTGTTTTGTGAGTTTAAACCCAAAAAAAACGTTGAACTCGTGTATTTATATGGTTACAATTCAAAAATCCCTGTTCTTTATTATAGGGTCAGCCTTCCTCTGAAGTATTATTTTGTAGCTTTTTGCTGAGCAAGAAAAGTCAGAGTTGAATTTACACATAGTAAACACATAAACCTTAATGTCATTTCGTGCGCCACTTTATTTCAGATAAATTATTGCAAAATAATGCCGACACGGAATCTGCTATTTTTTCAATTTTCAGATACCGCATGAGACTGCAGGACTGATGATAAATATCAGACTCAAACGAATGGATCGATACGACACATTTCGATAAAGCATTTGGAAAATCTTTAAGGGATAAATATTATTCAGCCAATTGCATAATCACCGCACAAAACTATTCATTGGAGCGTCCTTTATTCCGATGGGTTATTAGGTGATTTTTAGCTGCCAACGAAAAGGTCGATATAAAATAGGTAATAGTCAAATTTTAAAATAAAATGCCCCGCATTTTGCGGGGCATTTACTAAAGTATTTTTTTAAGATTTAAGAACAACCTGTTGTAGTACCACAATTTGGACACATATAGCAAGTGCCGTTTCGCATAGTAATATTACCACATTGACGACATACTGGTGCATCAGAACTTGTACCAATCATTCTTTTTTTCTCTGCTTCAGACATGGCTCCTACTGCTACTTTCTGTGGTGCTAAATCTGTCGCTTTAGGCTTGGCACTTAAAGCAGTTACACGCACATTTGAAAGTTCTTCGGCACCTTCTACAGGTACATCCCATTCGTCTGTTGCATTGCCACCTAAGGGCGCTTGCACATGTACTAAGTCTGTACGTCCTAAATATTCATATCCTAATGCACGGAAAATATAATCTACTATGGAGGTGGCATTTTTAATATTTGGATGGTCAACCATACCTGCTGGTTCAAAACGGGTGAAGATGAATTTGTCAACAAACTCTTCTAAAGGCACTCCATACTGTAAGCCAATACTAATAGAAATGGCAAAGCAGTTGAGCAAACTACGCATGGTAGCGCCTTCCTTAGCCATGTCGATAAATATTTCACCTAAAGTGCCATCACTATACTCACCTGTACGTAAAAATACCGCTTGTCCACCTACTTTCGATTTGATGGTATATCCACGACGTTTGGCAGGCAATGTTTTGCGTTCTACAATACGCGAAAGTTCACGTTTTAGTTTAGTATCCGGACTTGCTTGAACACGTTTGTTTACTTCTTCAAGCAATTCATCTATGGTGAGTTTACCCAAGTCGTGCATAACGGTTTCGGCAATATGCTGTATGGTTTCTGCAACATTTTCAGGGGTTTCCACTTTTTCTTTTTTATCGCTTTTATTTGAAAGTGGTTGACTCATTTTACTACCATCTCGGTATAAGGCATTGGCTTTTAGGCCCAGTTCCCAACTGAGTTGATAACATTCTTTGATTTCATCTACATGAGCTTCATTCGGAAGGTTGATGGTTTTAGAAATGGCACCACTTATAAAAGGTTGTGTAGCACCCATCATACGTATATGTCCTGAATGATGAATATAACGTTCACCTTTTTTACCACATTTATTGGCACAGTCAAACACCGGCAAATGGGCTTCTTTGAGGTATGGTGCTCCTTCAAGCATCATAGTACCACATACATAATCGTTGGCAGCATCCATTTCTTCGTTTTTAAACCCTAGTTCGTCTAACAACGAAAACAATGGGCTCATGTATTGTTCTGGTTTGAAACCTAAACGTTGCAAACATTCTTCCCCTAAGTTGTAATGATTAAATACAAAGGCAATATCAAATGAACTTTCTACTGCGGTATCTAATTTCTTTAATTCTTCAGCTATAAATCCTTTTTCGCTGAGTGATTGATGATTGATAAAGGGGGCTCCTGCAAAGGTACCATGTCCTTTGGCGTACTTAACGATGGCATCATTTTCTTTTTCAGAGTAGCCTAAATTTCTCAATGCGGTAGGAATGCTTTGATTGATAATTTTGAAATAGCCTCCTCCACTTAATTTTTTGAATTTTACCAATGCAAAATCTGGTTCTACCCCTGTGGTATCGCAATCCATTACCAAACCGATGGTTCCTGTAGGCGCAATCACGGTGGCTTGTGCATTTCTGTAACCATATTTCTCACCCATTTGTACTGCATCATCCCATGCTTTGGTAGCAGCTTTTAATAAGTAATCGGGGCAATATTGGGCTTTGATACCCTGAGGTTTGATTTCTAATTGTTCAAAGGCGTCCTGGGCATCATATGCGGCAGCGCGATGATTGCGCATTACACGAAGCATATGTGATTTATTCTCTTCGTACTTTGCAAAGGTTCCTAAATGCTGGGCCATTTCGGCGGATGTTTTGTAGGATACGCCTGTCATGATCGCAGTTAAAGCGCCTGCCATACCACGGGCTTGTTCACTATCGTAAGGGATGCCTTGTACCATGAGTAGTGAGCCAAGGTTAGCATAACCGAGACCTAAAGTACGGTAGTCATAACTGAGTTGAGCAACTTCTTTAGAAGGGAATTGCGCCATTAACACTGACACTTCCAATACAACGGTCCATAAGCGGGTTACATATTCGTACCCAGTAACATCAAACTGATTGGTGTTTTCGTCATAAAACCGACGAAGATTCATTGAAGCTAAATTGCAGGCCGTATTGTCGAGAAACATATATTCACTACAAGGGTTTGAAGCGCGTATTTTGCCTCCTTCTGGGCAGGTATGCCATTCATTGATGGTGGTATCGTATTGGGTACCTGGATCAGCGCAACGCCATGCGGCATAAGCGATTTGGTCCCATAAATCTTTGGCAGGTAGTTTTTTCATCACTTTGCCATCGGTACGTGCTTTCAATTCCCAGTCTTCCCCATTTTCTAAGGCATGAAAAATGCGTTGGGTACACGTACTGAATTGTTAGAGTTTTGTCCACTCACAGTTCTATAGGCTTCACCTTCATAGTCGTGGCTATAGCCTGCAGCGATGAGGGCTGCTACTTTTTGTTCTTCTTCTACTTTCCAGTTAATGAATTTTTCTATTTCTGGGTGATCGAGGTCCAGGCAAACCATTTTAGCAGCACGACGGGTGGTGCCACCACTTTTGATCGCGCCTGCGGCGCGATCACCGATTTTCAAAAAGCTCATGATGCCACTTGAGGTACCACCGCCACTGAGTTTTTCGCCTTCACCCCTGATATTTGAATAGTTGGTACCTACGCCACTGCCATATTTAAAAATACGTGCTTCTCGAACCCACAAATCCATGATACCACCTTCGTTTACTAAATCGTCGTCTACACTTAAAATAAAGCAGGCATGAGGTTGAGGTCGTTCGTAGGCATTTTCGATTTTTCCAATGCACCAGTTGTTGGGTTTACATAATAGTGTCCCTGTGCTTTGCCAGTGATCCCATACGATGAATACAAACCGGTATTGAACCATTGGGGTGAATTGGGTGCACAACTTTGGTTTAAAATAGTGTATACCAACTCATCGTAAAATACCTGTGCATCTTGTGAGGTGGCAAAATAATTATATTTTTCACCCCATTGACGCCAACAGTCAGCCATACGATGTGCTACTTGTTTGATAGAAGTTTCGCGACCTAGTGAACCATCTTCTTGGGGTACACCTGCTTTACGAAAATATTTTTGGGCTAAAATGTCGGTGGCTATCTGACTCCAATGTGAAGGTACTTCTACATTTTTGAGTTCGAAGATGACTTCCCCATTGGGGTTTCTGATAATGGAGGTACGATAATCGTATTGAAATTGATCATATACGGGCTGGGTGTCGTTGGTATAATAACGACTAAATTGAAGTCCTTGGGTGGTGGTATTTTTTTTGCTCATACAGGAATAAAAAGTTTTTTGGGTATTGAAATTATGGGGTCCATTTCCACTCTATCTGCTTGATAGTCATTTTGAAAGGTGTTCTGATAACTGTCTGAAAAAGTAAATTTGGGATTTGTTTCATCTTTCGAATCAACGATACGAAGATATTTTTTTTAAAAGATTTTCTTTCGATTCCTTTTCCACAGTTTGTGCATATTAACAAGGTTTTTTGGCACTAGCTAGTAAAATCAATATGTATAACGATGTGAATAAATAAAAAATATTTTTGGCAAACATTCAACGATTTTACAATATGTGTTTTTACCCCTGTTTACCCCTTAGATGAATTCAAAAGGGATTTCATGTGGCAAATTCTGTAATTTGAAGTATTTTAGCCCACTTATCATGCAATATCCCTCTATTTCGTTGATTATACCTTGCTATAACGAATCATTGCGTATTGATTTATTAGTGGCTGGACTAAAAGCGTTTACGGATGTATGGACAGCCGATTATGAATTGATTATTGTAGATGACGGAAGTACGGATGATACTTATATAGTGTTGCAAGCAAACCCTTATTTTGTAGAGATGCTGGCGCAAAAAAAAATGACTTTGCTGAGGCAAGAAAATACAGGAAAAGGGGGGCATTAAAACGAGGTGTAGCCAATGCAAGTAAAGATTTTATTTTAACCCTGGATGCTGATATGGCCACTTCACCCTAGAATTATTGCATTGGCTTTCGATGCGTAAGACCTTTAGTGAACGGGAAATATTGATTGCATCACGAGAATTAAAAAATTCGAAGGTGGCTGATTCCTTTAAACGAAAATTTGTGGGAAATGTATTTAATTTCATCATTCAAAAACGGTAAAACTAGCTATCAGCGATACCCAATGTGGATTTAAGTTGTACCCTGCAAAAGTGGCAAAGTCATTATTCAAAGCTTTGGTGACCCTGGGATGGGCACACGATGTGGAGTTGTTGTTGAGGGCTCATCAGGAGGGCCTGGCCATTGTGGAGATGCCTGTAACTTGGAATGCTATTGAGGAAGTAAAATCGATGTGTTGCGCGATAGTTGGAAAATGTTTTGGGAAGTGATGAAAATGAGGAAGTTTAAAAAATAATCCCCACAAAGATTGTTTGATTGAGCCATTTTACTCAGTTACAATGCATGATATACATACATAATACGGATCTTTTTCTAACAATTTATTAAAGAAAATGGTATTATTTTACTTTCGAAATCTTAATAGTATTGGTAGGCAAATGGTCATGTACAGGTGTGCTCCCCGTATTGATGACCACATCATCAGTCTTCAGCAAATTTTTCATTTTGATGATTTCAATTTGGTCATGGATAATTTCATCTAAACTGACTTCCTTATTGTAATAAAAAGCCTGAACGCCCCAGCTTAAACTTAATTGATTGACCAATGACTGTGTTTTGGTAAAGATATACAAGGGTGATTTGGGTCTAAAACTCGATAACATAAAACCGGTATATCCACTTTGGGTCATACCAATAATGGCATTGGCATTTACATCGTCGGCTATTTTGCAAGCGTTGTAACAAAGGGCATCCGATAAAAACGAAGGGGAATGTTGCTGAGGTATTAAATTTTTATTATACACAATCTCTTCTTTTTCTACCTCTCCAATAATTTTACTCATGGTTTCCACCACTAATGAGGGTGATTGCCTACGGCTGTTTCGCCACTTAACATCACAGCATCGGCACCTTCAAGCACTGCATTGGCAACATCGGTGATTTCACTTCTGTTGGGCTTTACTCTGTCAATCATACTTTCCATCATTTGGGTAGCTATAATGACTGGTTTGGCTCTGTGAATGCATTTGCGAATGATGTTTTTTGTATCATTGGTATTTGCTCTACGGGCAATTCAACCCCTAAATCACCCCTTGCTACCATAATGGCATCGCTCGCTAAGATGATTTCGCGCAAATGAAGCAATGCTTCAGGCTTTTCAATTTTAGCAATGATTTTTGCATTACTTCCTTTTTCTTTCAATATTTTTCGTAACCCTTGTATATCATCAGGTTTTCTGACAAAACTCAATGCCACCCAATCAATGTTTTGATTGATGATAAAGTCAATATCAAGTAAATCTTTTTCAGTTAGGGCAGGCAATGAAATTTTAGTTTCAGGCAAGTTGATGCCTTTTTCGAACTCAAAATGCCTGGTGTAGTCACAACGGCCGACACATCATGATTGTCATGAATGGCTGATATACGGACTTCAATTTTACCATCATCAATCAATATTTTTCACCCACTTTTACATCATTGTGAAAGTTGGGATACGACAAATAAACCCGTTCTTTAGTACCTAAACATTTTTGGGTGGTAAAGGTGATTATTTCGTTTTCTATCAATTGTACCCCATTGTTTTCAACTTCGCCGATACGCAGTTTGGGTCCTTGTAAGTCAGCAAGTATGGCTATGTTAAAAGGGTATTGATCATTGATTTTATTGATGATTTCTATCACACTTGCATGGTCTTCATGTTTGCCATGCGAAAAGTTGAGTCTAAAAACATCTACCCCTGCATGAATCAATGCGATGATATTTTCGTAGGAGTTGCAGGCTGGACCTACGGTAGCGATGATTTTAGTTTTTTGATTTTTTCTTACGTACATGTTGCAAAGTTCACTTATTTTTTCTACAAAAAACAAAACATCTGACGAATATCAGCAAGCTATGCTATTAAATTATTGTAACTATTGATAGGCATACTCATGCAAGTATTCATAGAAGGACGTCAACTTGCCATTATTACATATCGTAGCCCTTTCTAATACGGTACTGTGTGTGCCATTGATCAAATCGGGTAAAACATAAGTTTGTAAAAATCCGCCAAAATATTTAGAGGCGTCTCTGGGCAATTCGTTGGGTAAATTATCAACTGCCATAATATCAATCGTATCATAGGTATGTTGAAAAGGTGCTACTTTTTGCATTGTTTTTTTGTCAAAACCATAGGTCGGATCTGCTATTGTGGTGGATCCTACATTACAAGGTACCGAACCATTTTCATCGCAGGTGATATCAGAGATAACGGGGATATTAAAATCACTTCTTTGAATATCATTTAAGTTAAATAAACGTGGAATCATTTTATCCCAATAAATGCCATTCATCAAGATATCGGTCACTTTTGCATATTGTAAAAATAAACAACAATATTGTTCAGGATGTTGATGAAAATCGTCTCTGTTGTAACTGCTATCATCCATACGGCCGTACAAATCTTTCCCTTTTAAATGTACAAATACTGGATATGCATATCGTTTGCTTAAATAATCATCGGGTGAAACTTCCGCAATATCGAGGTATTGCAATATATCGAGCACACCGGTTGATACCCTTCCTGAGCCTGTGACGGCAATTTTAATGGGAGGTACAAAAAAGGTTTCATAGCTCTCTTTGAGTTCTTGAAAATTTTGCAAAGTATATACCAGGGGCAATTCAAATTGTTTAAACTTTTTTCCATAGGTTAGCAATCCATTGTGCGCACCTACCACACCTGCCCAATAGCCAAACCCAACTATACGATGCCCGTCATCGTGGGTAAGACATTCATAATCAATAAGCCTGATTTTCTTTTCTATCAGGGCTTTCATGAGTTTTTTGTTGTGGGCTTGGGCTTTTTTAGTATGCGAAAAAAAGAAATAGGTTTTATTGGGAATCAATGTTTCAATAAGTGCTTCTTTTACCCCAAAAATAATTTCGCAATTTGATAGGTCTTCCTGTATTGTCAAGCCTGCTTCACGATATTCCACATCTTGAAAACAACGTATTGGGGAAGGTTGTATAAGAAATTTCACCCCTTCGTACTGGTTTTCGATTTCCCTGCATTGCTTGGGCGAAAAAGGGGTTCTGTTGTCTTGTGGGGTTTTACCTTCACGTACAATTCCGATATAAAGCATCTGATTTTTTAAATTATGTTTGCAAATATAAAGGAATCCCTATGTATTATTTTGAACTGTTTGAAGTGCCTGTTTCATTGAAAGTAAATCATGCTGCCTTATTAAAAAAATATTATCAATTAAGTAAAACGTATCATCCTGATAATTTTTCATTACAAAACATAGAAGCGCAGGAAAAAGCTTTACAAATGACAACACATATCAATGCAGCCAAACTCGTTTTAGATCACCCGCAGAAAAGACTCGAATACGTGTTAAAAGAAAAAACATTCTTGTTGATGATGAAAAATACACTTTACCAGCCTCATTTTTAAGTGAAATGATGGAAATCAATGAGCAATTGATGGAATTAGCGATGGATGAGGATGCAGGCAGGAAAGAAGAAATAAAATCAAGCATCGAAGCGCTTTCAACAAGTTTAATGCAAACCGTTAAACCTTATTTTGAAGCCGAAAATTTAGAAGACATTTCGGTTGATTATGAGAACCTCAAAGATTATTATTACAAGCAAAAATACCTGAATCGATTATTAGAAAAGGTGTAAGTTTAGGATGTATTGAAATGTGTGTAGATTATACGATTCGTTCAATAAAAAATGAATTGTTGGGTGATGCGTATATCATTCTATTTAGTAGGATCGATTGATTTAAATAAAAGTTCTTCTATAAAATGATACACATAATTGTGGCCATTCTTGCTGCTTCGATCAGTTAATTTGGGTAAAAAAGTACTAAAAATTGTTGGTTATGCGAAGTTTCGATAATAGTGCTGCTGAGCGATCTGGGATATTTGTATTGCGGGTTATACGCTGATATGATAGAAGCAATTTTTGCACATAAATCTTTATAGGGTTTAAACACCTCATCTTTATTGATTTCAGCCACCTCTTTTACAAGATATACTTTACTACTTTCGGTGATAACGATATGATTTAAAAATTTCTTATTATAATCAAATTGCCCGGTGCTTTCAGGCAATTCATGGGTGATTAAATCAACGATGGCTTTTAGCTGGTCTCGTTTGCTAAGCACATTTTGGAGTTTATAATCTACCAGAAATTCTAAATAACACCAATACCAATTTAAGATATACAACAGCAAACGATGTTTATTTTCGAAATAACGATACACGGTTGCCTCCGTACTTGAAATATGGATGGCTATTTTTTTGAAGGTTACATGCTCAAACCCAAGTTCATAAATCAGGTCAATAGCGTTTTTAACGATTTGCTTACCTATTTCACTACTTTCAGGATCACGTAAATATATTTTATGATTTACTTTAAACGAAACTTGAAAATCCATCTATTGAAATTTTAAATGCAAAAGTAGTGATAATATCTTACAATACAGTAAAACTTTTATCAATAATTATTTTACATTTATTTATGATAGTATTACTATTATTATTATTAAATTAATATACATTTGCAAAAAAGAAAGACTTGATGAAACAACAATCACCTTTAAAAAAGTTATTAGACCTGATACTACTGGATAAGCAGGAAGTGATTTCTATATATTTCTATGCTATACTGAGTGGATTAGTGCAATTGAGTTTACCCATTGGGGTGCAAGCCATCATTGGCTTTGTAATGGGTGCTACCATGGTGACATCTATTTATGTGCTCATTTTTCTGGTAGTGCTTGGTGTATTGATGGTAGGTGTCATGAAAATAAATCAAATGCGAATTATTGAAAAAGTGCAACAGAAAATATTTACCCGAAATGCATTTGCTTTTGCTGAAAAAATACCTAACCTTGATTTACAAGCGATGGATAAATATTATTTGCCCGAAAAAGTCAATTACTTTTTTGACACCCTCAATGTTCAAAAAGGACTTTCTAAAATTTTACTCAATATACCCACCGCAAGCATTCAAATATTATTTGGCTTACTCCTGCTTTCATTATATCATCCATTTTTATTGCATTTGGTATAATTCTTATTGTGATATTGTTTACCATTCTAAAACTTACAAGTACCAAGGGACTTGCTTCAAGTTTGGAAGAGAGCAGTCACAAATATGCTGTGGTAGCCTGGTTAGAAGAAATGGCTAAAGTGATTAAATCGTTTAAATTTAGTCAGGGTACTCATTTTAATTTACAAAAAACCGATGAAAGTTTGGTTAAATATATTGAGGCACGCACCACTCACTTTAAAGTATTATTGTTTCAATATAAAACCCTGGTCTTTTTTTAAAGTAGCTATTACCACAGCGATGTTGGTGGTGGGTACTACCCTCTTGCTACGTCAACAACTCAATATTGGTGAATTTATAGCTGCAGAAATTGTGATACTATCAGTCATAAATGCTGTAGAAAAACTTATTGTAAACCTCGATAGTGCCTACGATGTAGTGACAGGGCTTGAAAAACTTTCCATCATCACGGAGAGCCCTTCCGAAAAAGATGGCAATGAAATATTGAATGTAAATCATGGTGTAGAAATACAATTGAATAATGTTCATTTTTATTATCACGAGAAAGTGCCTGTGTTATCAAACATCAATTTGTCGATTCCGGCCAAATCATTAGTATGTATTACCGGTGAAGAAGAAAGTGGAAAATCATCATTGCTTAAATTATTGAGTGGTAGTTACCGATCATTTGAAGGGAGCATTTTATATAATCTGATTCCATTATTGAATTATCGTTTGGAAAGTGTACGAGCTGCAACAGGCATTATGCTGAATCAGCAAGAAGTATTTGCAGGTACTGTATATGAAAATATTTCATTGGGTAAAAATAGCCTGAGCGTTGAACGAATTATGACCTTAGCTAAAGAACTGGGAATTGAACAATTTATTACTTCATTACCTCAGGGCTTTGAAACCATAATCGACACCGCAGGTAAGAAATTAGCAAGCACCTTTGTAAAAAAATATTACTATTACGCGCATTGGTACATAATCCGCACTTGCTTTTACTTGAAGAACCATGGATGGGTCTTGAAGAAACCACCAGGTATTTGATCATAAAATATTTAATTAAAAAATCAGCCACAAGCACCGTTATCGTTGTAAGCAATGATTCATCATTTATACAACAATGTTCAATGGTAATAGAAATGAAAAACGGCGAAGCGTATCTAAAAACATTAATCTTTTATGGAAAACAATCAATATAAAATATCTTTAAAATCATTTCAAAGAATATACAGAAGTGATCGAAAAGTAAAGTTACCCAATGGTTTGCAGGTCTATTTATCTTTTTGATATTGACAATGTTTTTGCCCTGGACCCAAAATATCAAATCAAAGGGGGCAGTTACTACATTGATGCAGGAACAACGACTGCAAAAAATCAACTCACCCATACCAGGTAAAATTGTCAAATGGTGGGTAAAGAGGGCGACTTTGTAAAAAAGGGTGATACCATCTTGCAACTAGCTGAAATAAAAGAAGAGTATTTAGATCCTCAATTAGTAGACCGTACAAAGGAACAAGTGGATGCAAAAAAATCAAGTATTCAATATTATCAACAAAAAATTTCAACCACTGCTTCGCAAATTGATGCACTCTTGAATGCTAAAAAATTGAAAATTAAACAATTAGAAAATAAACTGGGTCAACTCAATAATAAACTCAATGGAAAACGTGCGGAGCTAAACGCTCTGAAAAACGAACTTCGTTTAGCCAAAGACCAGCTTGACCGTCAACAAAAAATGTTTGATGAAGGCTTGGTATCTCAAACACAGTTGCAACAACGCAATATGACCTATCAAAACACCTTAGCCAAAAAAATTATTGTCGAAAACAAACTTGCACAAACCAAGCAAGAAATCAGCAATATTCGAATTGAGCAAAATAGCACCGAACAAGATTATTCCGAAAAAATAAGTAAAGCAGAAGGGAGATCGTTTTTCAAAGTATGGGTCAGATAGCTACTACAGAAGGCGATGTGGCAAAGTTGCAAAATCAAGTAAGCAATTATACCATTCGAAATGGGATGTATATTATTCTCGCTCCGCAAGATGGACAAATTGTACAAGCCAACAAATCGGGCATTGGGGAAATATTGAAAGATGGAGAAGCCATTTCATACATCGTGCCTAACCGTATCAATTATGCAGTAGAAATGTTTATACGCCCTGTCGACTTACCATTGATTCATATCGGACAAAAAGTACGTTTTATGTTTGATGGTTTTCCAGCCATTGTATTTAGCGGATGGCCACAACATAGCTATGGCACCTTTTTCAGGAAAAATTGTTGCTTTAGAAAATAGCATCAGCGCCAACGGCTCATTTCGTGTATTGGTAGCCGAAGATAGTACCGATAAAAAATGGCCTCCACAACTTAAAATTGGTGAGTGGGGCACAAGGCATTACCTTATTAAAAGATGTACCTATCTGGTACGAACTTTGGCGTAACATCAATGGCTTTCCACCCGACTATTATCAATACAAAGAGTCAACTGTAACTAACAAAAAAAAAAAAATAATATTGTGAAAAAAATTATATGCTTACTTTTTGTATGGGTGATTGGATTACAAGCACATGCGCAAATAACGCCTAAAACCTTATCGGCTGAAGAAGTATTGCTCATTGTAAAACAATACCATCCAGTAGTAAAACAAGCAGCCATTGCCATCCAAAAAAGGAAAGCAGGTGTATTGATAGCCCGAAGTGCTTTTGACCCAATATTGAGCAACAAAATGGCTAATAAAACCTTTAGTGGTGAAAATTATTATCAATATGCAAACCCCAAATCAGCATCCCTACTTGGTTTGGCATTGAACTGGTAGCTGGGCTCGAAAATTTATCGGGCAATAGGTATGACCCCTCTGAAACTATTGGTCAATCAAACTATGCAGGTATATCGGTGCCCCTGCTCAAAAATTTGGTAATCGATAAAAGAAGGGCAACCCTTCAACAAGCAAAATTATACCATACCATAGCCGAAGTGGAGCAACAAGTGATGATCAATGATTTATTGATGGAAGCCATGGAAGATTACTGGCAATGGGTTAAAGCCTATCAAACCTATGTCATCATCAGTAATAATGTACGTAACAATGAACAAAGAGTTGAACTCATTCGTAAATCATATGCCAATGGTGAGCGGCCTGCTATTGACACGGTAGAAGCTGTTGCCCAATTGCAAACGTTTCAATACCAGCAAAATGAAAGTTGGTTTACCTTTTTAAATGCAGGACTAACATTGAGTGTACACTTATGGCAAGAAAACAATCTTCCTTTTATGCTTTCATCAGAAGTCATACCACCCTCCGATTGGGATAACGAAAAGAGTATACAACAATTCAATATTCAGTTAGATGATTTAATACAACAAGCAGAAAATTTACATCCAGAATTGCAAATTTATACCACCAAATTAGACATCCTGGCGATTGACAAAAAATTAAAATTTCAAGAATTGCTGCCCAAAGTTGATTTAAGTTATAATGCATTAGGGAAGGGTTATCAAATTTTCAACAAAACAACAGCCATGCTTGAAAACAATTATCAATATGGACTTAAAATGGAGGTCCCTCTTCGTCTTTCTGCGGGCAGAGGGCTTTACAAACAAGCCAAACTCAACATACAGGATACCAAGTATGCACAATCCTTTAAAAAGCAGCAAATTACCTTAAAAGTAAAAAGCTATTATAACCAGTTTATCAATATCAAAAACCAAATCGCCTTGCAAAGCAATAACTACAACTTATACCAGAAGCTGGTGCTTGCTGAGGAAACCCGTATCAGCAATGGTGAAAGTTCATTGTTTGTAGTTAATAGCAGGGAAAATAAAGCCCTGGAGGTTTATCAAAATTGATTGAACTAAAAGCCTTGTATTTCAAAACCATCTATGCCATGCAATGGAGTGCAGGTTTATTATATCAATAAGCATTGAGTAAACCTTACCAACGAAAATAAAAAAACAAAAAAACAGATGCCTGATTAAAAACGGTTTATCCACGTGTAGATGCATTTTGACAAAACCCTTGAAAACATCTTGTTGTTATTTTTTTTATACAATTATTAATTGTAATATTGCAAACTCATTTGAGGCCCAGATGGCGGAATTGGTAGACGCGCTAGACTCAAAATCTTGTATTCGCAAGGATGTGCAGGTTCGATTCCTGTTCTGGGCACAAAACCACCTTTTTGAGGTGGTTTTTTTTATGCTAAACCCCTATAAAATCTACATTCCTTTGTTTTTGGTTTGACCTTGCTTTCCATTGTTTTCTAAACTTTTGTCCTTCTATTGTCCTTTGAGATGAAGTACAAAGTTGGATTTTGTGTATATTTGTCAAACAAAAGCAAATAAAAGCTAATTAAAAATGAGTGTAACAATTAGAGAAATCGAAAATAAAGACTTTACAACCTCTATGTATTTGGACATTTACCACAATGGAAAGAGGTATAAGGAGTTTCTAAAGGAATGTAAATTGGTAAAAATTTGCACCCCAGCTGATAGGGTGGCCAATAAAGCCAAGCGACAACTTGCAAACCAAATTAGAGATAAGCGGTCTATACAATTGCAGTCAAACGATGAAGGGGTAATAGCCAACCATCAAAGCAAAATAGAACTACAAGCCTATTTTGAAAATTATATTCAGCGATATACCAAAAAAGATAAAAGGAATGTTGAAGGGGTATATAATAAGTTTTTGGAATTTGCCAAAATTGAAGGGTACAAAATAACTACCTTGAAAAACTTAGATGAAAGGACCATAGAAGCATTTGCAGACTATTTACAGCACGGTTGCACTGGGGAAGGTGCAAGTAGTTACTTCGCACGTTTTAAGAAGGTCCTTAAACAAGCAGTGAAGGAAAAAATAATACTTCAGAGCCCAGCTAGTGAAATAACTATTGTAAGAGATGAAAGCCTAAAAAAAGAAGTCCTAACAATTCAGGATATTCAAAAATTAGCCAATACAGAAATAACAAACCAAGTAATAAAAAAAGCATTTCTATTTTCATGCTTTACTGGTTTGCGCTGGGTGGACATAAAGGACCTTCAATGGAAACATATTGATTTGGAAAGTGAAGTATTAAACAAGGTCCAAGCTAAAACCGATGTAAAAGTAAGCGTTACCTTAAATACTAATGCTTTATCCTTATTGCCTGAAAAGGGTGAAAAGAATGAATTTGTATTTGCGTTACCTAGTCATACTGGAGCACTAAAAACATTGAAATTATGGCTTAAAAAAGCTGATATTGATAAACATATAACGTGGCATTGTGCCCGACATTCATTTGCTACAAATTTAATAGTTTATGATACTGATGTATTGATAGTTAGTAAGCTATTAGGACACAATACATTGAAATATACCCAGCGATATACCCATGTAGCCAATGACCTAAAAAGAAGGCAACTGATAGTTTACCAACAATAAATATTTAAAACGAGTAGATAATGGAACATAAAAATAAAGGGCTGGATGGGTACATTCTTTATTTGTTGAAATAAAAAAAGAATACTCATATATTGTTGAGGAAAAGTAAAATTGCACCATATTGAACTTGATCATATGAGAATATTGGAAGATGGATTTTTATCAGAAGAGAGTGAATTGCAAATGAAAAATTGCAATTTGTTTATGAGATTTACAAATGATTGGACCCTACTATTGACAATATAATATATGGTATCAAAAGAATTTACCGAAAATGAATGAGATGAAAATGAATTATAATTTCTATGAACCTATGTTTAATGCAATTCAGAATACTAAAAGCGAAATTGAACGAATTAACAATAGAATTGATCCCGTAGTTAATAAACCAACTAAATTACTAAAAACATTAGAACCTATTAAATGGCGAAAAATACTTTTACTTATTTAATCAATTTTAAAAGATAGTTTATTGAAGAAGATGAATATATTCAAGTGAACAAATATTTGTTGACAAAAGTGGAAAGCAATCAATTGACATTTAAGCATCGTAAAAATTATGAAATTAGTAAAACCGTGGTAAAATTTTATAACCATCAAACCATATTGAAATAACTATTTACTAATTTTAATAGAAATATCAAAGAAATTTAGAATAACTTCTTTACTGTAAAGCCTTGTCAATTTTCTCTTTTTATATACTTGCTTAAAAGCAATTGAAAAATAATGAAAATTGAAACATTAGAAAACCGATTATGCAATATAGAAAATTTGCTTATTGGCACAAAACAAGTATTAAATTTTGACGAAGTAGCCACTTATACAGGATTAAGTAAAAGCTACCTTTACAAGCTCACCAGTACTGGGCAAATCCCACACTATAAACCAAATGGGAAAATGTGCTATTTCAATAAAATTGAAATTGATAATTGGTTGCAACAAAACAGAGTAACACCAGTAAATGAACTGGAAACAAAAGCCACCCACTATGTATCTTTAAAAAAGGATAATAGAAAAAAAGATGAATATGAATTGGGAGCTGAAAGCATTGTAAATGGCATATACCCAACTAAAAAAATAAAGGGAGGTAAAGCAATATGAGTATTACAATACCTCCCAACCTACTACAAAGCGAAGATAATAATTTATTGCCAACAAACGATCCATTTTTCACACATTTTAGTACACCAGTACCAATGGACCATAAAGATATTCTTAATAAATTATTACAACAATTCACACCAATAAATTTTGATTTATTAGCCTTCCCACAAAAGGAAGCAATGTTAAGCGAAATCGAGAATTTAAGAAATAGTGTAGTTATTGAAGGACCTGATGGAAAAATTATTACAACTTCAGATAAAACGGAAAGTGAAATAAAAGATATTAGAGATAAAGCAAATAAAATTGAAGATGATATTTCAAAACTAAAACTGAATGAAAAACACTATCTAATTTTATCTATTGAAAATGTAGTAAAAGTTGCTAAAGAACATAATTGGAATTTGTGCAAAAATTTAGATTTTATTTATTTGTACAATGGTTGCTACTGGTCCGAAATAGATAAAGAAGCCTTTCAAAAATTTCTAGGTGAAGCTTCAGAAAAAATGGGAGTTACGAAATTTTCAGCACGTTTCTATGAATTTAGAAAAAAGTTGTTTGAACAATTTCTTACCTCATCATATTTACCAACCCCGATTCCAAACAAAGAAAAGGTTTGCATAAATTTATTAAATGGCACATTTGAAATAAGCAACAAAGAAACCATTCTAAGACCATTTAAAAGCTTTGACTTTCTTACCTATCAATTACCCTTTGAGTATAATAAAGATTCAATAGCACCCATGTTTAATGCCTATTTAGATAAAGTGTTACCCGATATAGGAAAGCAAAAAATATTAGCTGAATTTTTAGGATATGTTTTTATTAAAAATGGTGGCAATTCAATTAAAATTGAAAAAGCATTGATACTATATGGAACTGGTGCAAATGGCAAAAGTGTATTCTTTGAAATTGTGAATGCTTTATTGGGAGTTAATAATGTTAGTTCATTCTCATTACAAAGCTTAACGGAGGAAAAAGGGTTTTATAGGGCGAAGATTAATAACAAGTTGGTAAACTATGCAAGTGAAATAAATGGAAAACTAGAGGCCTCTATTTTTAAACAACTAGTTTCAGGCGAACCAGTTGAAGCCTGTTTAAAGTATGGACAACCATTTTCAATGACAGATTACGCAAAATTAATATTCAATTGTAATGAATTACCAAAAGATGTAGAACAAACACACGCTTTTTTTAGAAGATTTTTTAATTATACATTTTGACATTACAATAGATGAAAAGGACCAAGATAAACAACTTCATACCAAGATAATTGAAAATGAACTTTCAGGGGTTTTCAATTGGGTACTTGAAGGGTTAAATAGACTTTTAGCACAAACTACTTTCACTCAATGCAAAGCAGTTGACGAAGCACTACAAAGCTATATTACTGATTCAGATAGTGTAAAGCAATTCATCATAGAAAATGGCTATGAAAAAAGCACTAATGATACAATACTATTCAAAGAATTGTTTGCTACTTATAAGGAGTTTTGCAATGAAGATGGTTTTAAACCAGTACAAAAAAATAATTTTAGAAAGCGATTAACCTCAATTGGAATAAATATTGAAAAAAAGAATATTGGCAATGTTGCATACCTAACAAAAATAATGTTTTAAAACACTTTCACTTTTTTCACTTTTTTCACATAGCAATGATACACAATGACTTTATTACCTACATTCGCACCCTTCAATTATGGCAATTAAGGTTAAAGGATAAGAACCCCCACCAGCACATTTATATAAGTCAAAAAATAGTAAAGGGTAGGTTTGGAATAGATTCTACAAGCATTCAATTTCTAATTGACGATAAAGAAATCGAGGTAAAGAAACAAACCACTAAAAAAGGACATTCAATTAATCTTTACAGAGCTCTAAAACGTGGTCCAGTAAATTTGGGGTTGCTCAATACCAAAAATAAAGAATTTGCGCCATTGCATAGACAAATGATGAATTACTTACATGATGTTTCATTACCCCCTGAAAGCGAAGCAACAATTTATTTTAAAGCATTTTTGGAATATAGAAAGTACAATATTGAATTATTTTTTATTGTTGATGACTTTAGCAAAAGAGTACACACCCCAATAACAAGTTTCAAAAGTGAATTAAGGGCAAATATTCTATTAAGAGGTGAAGTAACCAGTTCTTTAGACGTGGCCACAATGCAACCACTTTTACTAGGTAAGATTTTAGAAAATGAAATTGGACCAAACGAATTTTCAAACTGGATCAATGATGGTAAAGATATTTATACTACTCTTCAAACAATAGCACAATTAAATAATAGGGATGAAGGTAAAAAGAAATTTTTTGAAATACTATTTGGAAAGGCAAACAATGAACTTTCAAAAATGTTTAATGATGCCAATTGGATAAGATGGATAAATGAATATAAAAATAGACCTGATGATAGAAACCCCCATACAATTGAAAAACAATACTCAAATTTAGCATGGCTACTACAAAGTACTGAAGTGAATATAATGACCGAAATATGGCAAATAATGGCAAATGAAGGTATTCTATTTTTGAGTGTACATGATGAAATAATTGTTAGAACAAAGGACCTACCAAAGGCCAAAGCACTATTTGAAAGTGTATTGAAAAAATATTTTTCCTACTTCAAATTGAATGAGAAAATACCATTTTGTGAAAAAAGTGAAAAAAGTGAAGCAGAAAACGAACAATATATTTCTAATGAAAAAATAGAAGCACAAAGTAGGACCACCCACCCCACCAGCGCAACTAGTGAAATTAATGTAGCACCATTTAATGAACCACAGCACCAACCTATAAGCTGGGCACAAGATGTATATGATTTAATTACTTATTTTGAAAATATTACTTTGCCAATAGGTCCGATAAAATTAGATGAAGCCACCACCATTAATGCCCCCTAAAGTTTATTGAAAGTCATTTATTTACTACCTTCAACAATGATGAAAACCCAATATTTGAACCCTATTTAAACCGAGTAAAAAAATTGAAGAAATACATTGAAAACAACAATAAAAAACAATACAGCTATGCCATTTAAAAAAGGAATTTCAGGAAACATACAAGGGAGAAATAAAGGAATACCCAACAAGATAACACAAAATGTAAGAGAAAGCATTAAGGCATTCATAGAATGTAATACTGATACATTACAAGCCACATTTGACCAGTTAGAGCCAAAGGATAAGATAAAGTATTATATTGACCTATTGCCCTTTATTGTACCTAAATTACAAAGCACCCAATTAGAAGTTCAAAATATGATGTTAGGAGTTGAAATAGAGGGGTTTATAGTTGATTTGTAGATATTAATTACAACCAAAGAAAAAAACTTATGTAGGCAACTTTACTAAATAGCACTAATATTAATGAAATTATTTTGCAACACATTTAATATCAGTATATCCAAGTTCTTTAGAATGTGCGATAGTTTTATTCAGCTCACTTTTGGTAATTGGTTCACCATTGGAAGGTGACCACATTCCCATATTGCCATTTATAGTACCAGTGCAGAGGTACGATTGCTTTTTTTGACAACCAATAGTAAACAATGTAAGTGAACACAAAAGAATTATGTTTTTCATAATCTTAATTTTTCGTAAAATTACAAACAATAAACAATACATTTGACCTACCATGAAAATAGTTTTTACAATTTTAATATCCATGATTTGTTGCAATGTAGTAGCACAAACTGAATCAAAGATTGCAATTGACAGAATAAAAAACCAAATTGTAGAAATTAATACAAATTTAGCAATGGTAGGCAATGATTTGAAAAGATATGATAGACAATATACTATTGGTTGTGTTTTAAGCATGGGAGGTACTATTATTACCTACATGGGGTTTTATGCAAATAAAGTTAGTCCATCCAATGGATTGGGCATTGTTGGTCTTGCAATGGCAGGTATTGGGTATTTAATGACAGCTTCAAGTTCTGCGCACATAGGTCGTGCTGGTCGTAAGTTACGAAAAGAAAATTTTAAAATTATGAAAAGGAAAATACCAAAGCGTTAAAACTTTCTTACTCATTAACCTTTAATATTTTATGGAATGTAAATTAAAATAATCATAAATAATAGATAAATTGATTTTTAAATATTACTTACTGGTTACATTTTTTCCCCTTTTCGCATTTGTGATTACATCATTTTTCTTTTCAATATTGGCATTTAGAGTACAAACAACTATTTTCCAATGTATCCAATCCCCTTAAAGATTTAATTGTATGACACTATTGAATTTCAATACATGCTTGATTATTCTCTTGCTGATACTTTACAAGCTCCGCATTGTCTTTAAAGTACATTTTGCACTTCATTGGCTCAACCGCTACTACATTCCCAGCTGTATCGGTGTATGTAGCATAGCACTTGTAATTCTTTTTATGACAACTTGTAAAAAAGCCTATAGCAACAAGGCAACTAATACAAACAACTATAATTTTTCTAATGGTTATGATTTTGAACTTCAAACATACAACTTTTTTTGAATGGCTAAGAACGAACTATTTGCATCTATAACAGTATCAGTATTTAGTCCTTTTCACACATTTTGTCCTTCTATTGTCCTTTGAAGTATTAATAATATAGCATTAACAATACTTTAATGGCTTTATTTTGTTCCTGTTCTGGGCACAAAACCACCTTTTCGAGGTGGTTTTTTTTATATCCAAAATCAGTAAAAGCAATTTTTACATAATTCACCTGAGTACCTTGTATTTTTAACACAGGAAATGTGTTAAATACAGGCTTATAACATGATATTTAATTATGAACAATTATCAATTTAAAAAGGTCAATCGGTAATCAACAACTTCTCTACACTTACATGATTTCCGATTTGTACTTTCAGAAAATACAACATGCCTGGAATCGCATTGGGCAGTTGGCATTTTATCGTATGATCGCCAGTTTCCATTTTAGAATTATAAAGTATCCTGCATTCCCTACCAGTAACATCATTTAAACTCATTCGTACATTGTTGGCACGAATCAAATGCAGTGCGATGCTTATTTGACCATTGCTCGTTGGGTTAGGGTAAATTTTATACGAATCCAGGTACTGCGGCACCCCGATGGTATTCATAGTGGTATTGGTTACGATCGGCGGATTAAAATCAAAAAAATGGAGGCCGTATTTGTGATTTTGGTCCCCTTAGGCGAAGGTCTTGGTTTGATAGAATAAACAAGGTAACCAATACTCTTTTTATAATTTTTATTTGAATCAGGTAAGAGAATATTTTTAAAATGAAACTGAAGGGTACGATCCAATAATGAATATGAACATGGGTGTGATGAACCCATAAATTTCAATGTAGTGATATCTAAATCAGCATCCAGCTCGTCATTGATCATGATATTGAATGCAGTATCTGTTCCAGTATTTTGAAATTCAACGTAGTACTCCAGTCTGGTAGTCTCAGGTATATAATGTTGTTCGTCGAGACCAATTGGCTCAACACTTTTTATATTTGGATCAAAGGCTCCAGTAATAATACCATTGCGTATGTCATAATTATTTGGGGTATCGTAATCATCCACAACATCAAAAAAACAAGTGTGACTGAAAGGTAAACCCAACTGATTAACTCCTGCCATGCATTGTGTTTCTATATTTATATAGTATTTCGATCCAGGGTTAATACTGTCCCATTTCCAGAAAAAAGTATTACCACTAACTGAGTCAGGTAAAGGTGTTGCATTTATATATTGAAACATTGAATCAACCTTAATCGATATCCATGAATGTTCAATTTTTTTGAAAGAAATATTTTCTGCTGTAGCACTGATAAAATGCGGGAACCCGGGACGTGCTTGGCTTGAAAAATGTCAATTCTACCATTTGGCATTGGATTATCGACTTGAATCCCAAAGTTCAAAGTGTCGATAAGTGCTCCATTACTTACTTGAAAAGATATTACATTATTATTCACGCAATAATTACCATTAGCCATGGATGGTATCAGTTCAATTGTTCCGCTTCCATTTTTCTTTTCAAAACGATACATTCCATTACTGTCTGTAATAGTATAAATCCCAGCAGGCATAAGCCGAACTACTTGGTTTTCTAATGAAACAGACAATGCATCCTGGTAGCATGTAGCAGAATGATCAATATAGGCTCTTCCCCTGATATTTGCAGATGAATCAAAACTGTGTTTTCCAATAAAAATAGGATCACATTCTAGCGTATATGTGTGCAAGGGTGAGAAGCTATTAATGACTTGAGTGACATAAATCAGGTTACCGTTCTTGTCGGAATGCACCTCTGATTGAAAATGTCGCTGGGTAACCAAATCCGGTTTCCAGGTAGCATTATCAAGCACATAGCCATTTCGATGAATACGTGTAAAATATACGTTGTTTATGCGCTCATAAGTTCCGGATGCTACCGATCCTACTCCCCATAAATAAATCACCGAATCATATTTATCCACTCCCAAAGCGTAATTTCTGCCAATCGGCGCCACCGAAGGGCATAATGTAGAAATTAAATGACATGATGTGTCAAAAATATAAATTCTATACCCTTTTCCTGCATTTACTAAGTTAAGTTCTGTACAAAAAAAATGTGCATTTACTGAATCATACTGAACAAAATTTATGGCGGAATCAATTCCAGAAAAATGAAAACTATCTATTATTGCTCCATCTAATGAAAACTTAGTAATGCCTGAACCAAACGCATATAAAGCGTTTCCGACTGCATATAAATGATCATGATAAAATTGCCGTGAAAAAGGGAATGTAGTACTCCAAAGATTATTTCCACTAACTAGTGAATATGAATTTATAACAGCTTGATCAAAATTTGTATTCACCACCATTATATACAACATTGTATCCCGCAACAAAATTACCGGGCGTAATTTAAAGTTGTCGATGAACACCATATGATTCTTCTTCATTATCGTATTGAAGTTTTTGTCAGTTATAATCAACGTGAATGTATCAGTACCCGGGCCACTGTTTCCGCCCATAATAATTCCAATATTACCTTCTTCATTGTGACTCACCTCTTCAATCCATCCACCACCAATCGAGTCAATTTTTTGCTGAAGTTCATTCCCGGCGTAATCCCATTTTTTTTGCATTAACATAATGGGAGTGTTGTTAATTGTATCTGAGAGCGCTGTAATACACACCAGATTTTTGTCAACATCAATATATAAATCAGTATAGATGGAATAATTGGTAAACAATAACTGATTATACTGCCATGACAAAATTGGTTTCTCCCAAAGCAATTCCCCTTCAGACGAAATTTTTTTTAGGATTGGAATACTTGAGTCCCCAGGTAAAAATTTGCAAACCGTCAAATAAACATTTCCCTGCTCATCACAAGCAAATGGTGAATGATCATAATATTTCCTCATAGGATTCATTGTAATGGCTGTATCTGTGAGGTATTTGCTCCATCTCAACTTAGTATCCTGAGCATGGGATTCTATAGAGGTCAACCAAAGAATCATTATTAACAGTATTCTTATTATTTTTCGCATGCTTCTACAAATTTAACTTTATTATTAAGTAAAGCAAATCCTATATAGATTGTTGCGACGAAAAAAACATTTACAAAGAATCAAAAGAGAAATGAAATCAAAACTACTTTTGAGAAACAATGAACAAAAACCCTGGGATGGAGAAAAAATAAATCCTGTATTTATCTGTGTTTCAGTGAAAATATTTGTTCAATTATTTGAATTTTTCGATTCTTGTTTTGGATATCCAATATCATTATAAAGGAAGAGTATGTATTAATTCAAATTCATCCCATACATTCAACTTTTATTTTGATAAAATGAAACTCATTTTATCAAGGCACGGTTCTTCAATTATTTTTCTGAGTTTTTAGACTATTGCCATATTCACAACAGTATTCATTTATTGTTCGCTTATTATCAAAGTGTATTTTACAATACGAACAAACTGCTTTTGAATTTCAATTGAAATAATATGAAGATAAACAACTATCAATTAGATACATTATATAAATTAGTTATACATATTTATATTTTAAATATTAAAAAAAAATAATTTTTAAAATATAAAATATTTTCTCGCAATATTTATTCAGTTAACAATATTTTTTTATATATTTGTTTAAACAATCTTTTTTAAACAATCTAAACAAACACAAATGAAAAAAAAATTGATTCTCAAAATCAGTGCAAGTTTATTGTTTGCTTTTAGCGCAAACGCAGTAATGGCACAAAGCAATGTCGGTGTGGGTACAAACACCCCAACTGAAAAACTAGACGTAATCGGTAACGTAAAAGCCGATACGGTAAAAGCAAATGTGGTGCAAGTAACTCCCGGCGCAGGTGCTGGTAAAGTATTTGTATCAGATGCCAATGGCAATGGCTCATGGCAAACCGGACCAGTGGGCCCTCAAGGACCACAAGGTATACAAGGTGACCCTGGCCCTATCGGTGCTACAGGTCCTCAGGGAGCTCAAGGTATACAAGGTGATCCTGGCCCTACAGGCCCTATGGGACCAATGGGTGCTACTGGACCTCAAGGTGCACAGGGTATTCAAGGTGATCCTGGCCCTACAGGACCTATGGGACCAATGGGTGCTACTGGCCCTCAAGGTGCTCAGGGTATACAAGGTGACCCTGGCCCTATAGGCCCAACTGGTGCTACTGGACCTGCAGGAGCTACAGGACCAGCTGGATCAGCAAATATGTCGGGTACAACCAATTATGTAGTGAAGTTCACAGGTGCAACAGCTGGTGGAAATTCTCAAATTCAAGACAATGGCACTGCCGTCTCTATTAATATTTCACCAAGCAATCTCTATAGAATATATACCTATGATCAACAGCTAACCGCTGATGGTGATGGACAAGCCACAATATATGGGTACAGAACACGTGATTCAGGAAATGATGGCATTAATTATGGTCAATCAGGTGGCAATAATGCTGTGAAGGGATATAACTTCTGGGGCGATGTGTATACCTTCGGCGTTGGTGGATATAGCTATAATGATTATAGCCGAACTGGTGGTGTATTAGGTGCTGAAACCTCCGGTGCATACTGGGGTTCACTTGGCTATAGAAGTAGTGGTTTACTTAATTATGGAGTATATGGTAGTGCTGCCTATGCCAATGGCGCTGGTCAATTACCAAGCACTGAATTGAATGGAGTAGGTGGTGGCTTCTTTGGCACCATAGGTTCTCTTTCTAAAGGAAGTGTAATCGGTCAAATGAATGAAGGCGAATTATTTGCAGCTTACAACAAAGGAGATGTGTATACTTCAGGTAAACAAATCGAATTGGTATCTTCTGAAGAAAATGTAACACCAGCTTATACCGTAACTTCAAACGAAGTAACTGTGTATAATAAAGGGAAAATACAATTGGTAAACGGTACCGCTACAGTTCGCTTTACTGAAAATTATGCACAGCTTTTAGGTGAGTCTCCAATTGTAACAGCTAGTCCAATGGGCGCTTGTAATGGTGTTTACGTAACAGAAGTCTCAAAAGAAGGATTTGTCATTAAAGAACAAAATAATGGAAATAGCAATGTAGAAATCTCATGGATTTCTGTAGGTAACAGAGTAGACGCCAATAATGCGGAGGTTCCGGCCATGCTTACCAATTCCAGCTTTAACAGAAACTTGAGCCAAGCACTATTCAATGATGCCAACAAAAAGAAAAGTGGCATGTCAATGTGGTGGAATGGAAAAGAACTTCAGTTTGGTACCATGCCTGAATCATTAAACCCTAAAGTAGATATTGCTAAAAAAGCGCAACTTGAAAAAGCCATGCAGGAAGGTTCAAAAAATAGCAAGTAAACCGTTCAAAAAAAGATAAAAAGATGTTCAAATCGCTTCTCATAGTATTCTTTGTTTTCGTGCATTTGCTTGTTAAAAGCAAGGGCAATGAGAAGGCTATGGTTTCATTGTATAAAAATATCATTGAAACCCTGGCTGCAGATAATATGCAGGGAAGAGCTGTTTCCAGCACATTTGAATCCAAAGCGGCAGACTATATACAAAAGCAATTTGCAAAAGTAACAGTAGCCAAGCCCATTATTCAAGATTTTCAATTTACAAATCCTGATACCAAAGTGCTTCAGGATTCAAAAAATGTGTATTGCTATATTAATAACAAGGCTAAACATTCCATATTGATTGGCGCTCACTATGACCATATCGGTTTGGGTGAAACCAAATCATTAAGCTATAATAAAAAAGGTGAGGTACACAATGGAGCAGATGACAATGCTTCGGGTGTTGCCCTCATGATTGGCTTACTGAATCGATATGATGAGTGGTCGTTGAAGCGATACAACTATATTTTTGTAGCCTATTCTGCACATGAAATTGGACTGTTCGGCAGTAGAAATTTTCAAAATTATATTAGTAACAAAGTCAGTCCGCTGGCATTGGTGATTAATTTTGATATGGTGGGTCGTTTAGATCCCCGCGAAAAAATACTTGCCATCTATGGTTACAATAGCATTGCAAAAGTAAGCAGCTTTTTTACCCCAAAAATGGAAAATCTGAATATCCAAACCGATGAAAACGATATGGTGCATATTACTGATGCAGGCGTTTTTGCAGCTGCACAAATTCCAGCCCTTTCGTTCACCACCGGTACTCATGATGACTATCATAAAGTATCAGATGATGCTAAATATATAAATTATGAGGGTATGGTTCAAATTGCGAACCTCTTGGAATCTTTTTTAAAAACGATCAACATTTAAGTAAACATTAATTACAATTTAAATAAAATAACATGAAACAAATAATAATGACAACTTGTATTTGTTTGCTTGCTATCCAAAACTTTGCACAAACCCTTCATATTGAAGGAGGAGCCAATTTGTATATTGTTGATGCTGCTGCTATCAACGGTATTAAATCGTCATCCCCTACTTTGTATGTTGAAGGCAATGTAGTAAACAATGGCTTAATGAGCAATGCAGGCGAAATACAATTCACTGGAGATGTAAGCAACAATAGCATCTATACATCTACGGGTGATGATGTGTTTGTTGGCAATGCTGCCCAAAACCTGTTTGGCTCCTTTAGCAATATTGCAAACAATCATTTCTACAATTTAGTACTTGACAAATCGGGTACAGATCTTAATCTTTCAGGTAACATTTCGGTTGAGGAAGGCATTTATTTGACCGATGGTGTATTACAAGGAAATGGGAATCTGACTCATTTAGAAAATAGTGCTACCAATGCATTACATAGTACCGCCCCTTCAGGAAGTGCAAACAACTATATCAATGGCCAATTACGTCAGGATATCGCTGCAGGTAATTATACCTTCTACACAGGTGATGCAGTGCATAACAATCAAAAAGTAAGTGTCAACTTTGTCAATACAGGTGGCGCTACTTATATGGATGTTTCGTATTCAAATGTAGGTGCAGGCCCAACAGTCATCAATGCTTGTGGTGGTGTTTATGATAAACAATCAGGTACATGGACCATCACACCCAATGGCGTAAACGGCACCTATGATTACAGCATTACCTTAGATGCAGGTGGCGCTAATTTAGCTGCTATTTCGCCTTCAGCCTATGATGGTGTATTGAAAGATGGACTGTTTATTACTGATCCATGCGATCATATTGTAGGTAACAATACGGTTAGTGGGTTAAACAGTTTTTCTGAATTCAAAAAAACATCCACTATCAATGCGGTACTACCTGTAAGCTTACTTTACTTTAATGGCAAAAAAATGAATACTTACAATGACCTTACATGGGAAACAAGTAGTGAACAAAACAACCATTATTTTAATGTACAAAAAAGCACAGATGGCAATAGCTTCAATACCATTGCAAGGGTGAATACACTCGCTATCAATGGCAACAGCGCTGTTCCACTTCTTTACAACACCAAAGATCTAAATCCAACTTTGGGAAATAATTATTACAGACTACAACAAGTAGACAATGATGGTAAAATGAGCTATAGCAAAACTATCAATTTGATATGGGATACTGAATCACCAGCATCTGTATTACTATCGCCAAATCCAGCTACTTCTAACACACAAGTTTCCATTTATTCAGCATCTAATGCTATGGGTATGGTGAAACTCTTAGACATGAGCGGACGCACTGTAAAAGTTATCAAAATTCAATACACACCGGGTTATAACAATGTAGAGCTTTCGCTCGATCAGTTAGCACAAGGTGCCTATCAAGTAAATGTGTATGCAAATGATGTACTACTCAAAAGCTTGAAACTAAATAAAATGTAATAAAACAACTATTTTATTGTTTTTATTTGAAAGGAAGTTGCTCATACAGCAACTTCCTTTTTTTATGCACTCGGCAGACGCCTTTAAAGAGTAAATAAGATAGGATTAGTTAAAAAGATTATTCCTCTATGGTAATCCAGGTATTAGAAAGTCCTACTTTTCGAACCAACTCATTAAATATTTTTGCATTATCTGGATGTAATCGAATGCATCCATGTGATGCTTTTTTACCCAGTTTGGGAATATTGCCTTTTGTAGTGCCATGCAAACCATATCCACCACTTAAAAAAACCACATAGGGCATATTACCCAGTCCATTCCAATTGCCACCAGGAAATTTCTTGGATGTATATTTTTGAAAAATCGGACCACTGGGTCGTCTATCCATCACAGGTGTTTCATGTTTTGTATCGCCCGTCGACACTTTAAAAGTATCTACTAACTGACCGTCCACATATAAATACATACGTTGATTTTTCTTACTGATTTTAGCCCAGATTCTACATTCAATTTGCTTGCATGTTCCTGCATTTTTGGTAATTTGTTGCATGGTATCATTTTGATGCAATTGTTCAAGATTGTATTTAAGCGACTTGATTTCTTCTACGTTAATGGTTTTGATATTGTTGGTAAATGAATCTGTCGGATTTGAAATATTGTCTGATGAAGGAATGCTAGCAAGTGCCCCTGAATCGTTGATACCCGCTATTTTCACCAGGGCACTGTCATGGGTATATATACGTTCAATACTATCAAGATAGGCTTGAAGACTATCGGTTGGATTGAATAACTTGCTATCCAGCAAATTGGCTGTATCTGAAAGATCTACCACCGTATCCTGCTTAATGGATGCTGCAATTTGTTTATAATCAAGTACGGCGGGTAAATCATTTTTTGAAGAAGTACTCTCACAAGATTGTAGTAATAATCCGGTGTAAATTAAAGTTATTACCCAACATATATTCTTCATAAAAAAACAATTCTAAATTAGATGCAAAAGTAAACGAAATAACTTTGAAGCTCCAATAGAATTACAAAAATGAAAACAGATTATCATACATTTTCAACCTATCATTGAATGTAAAGATGTTGACTTATTCGGGTTTTATATATTTCGTAGGTATTTATATAAATTTGCTTCATGAAACATCCAATCATTTATCATATTGTATCAAAAGCACAGTGGGAAGCCCAACAAGATGCGTTGAGCTATTATGCTGAACATTTTGAAAAAGAACAATTTATCCATGCAAGTACAGGGAGTCAATTAAATGCCACGGCCAATCGTTATTATCAACAAGAAACAAGCATTTATGTATTGCATATCGATACCACTTTACTCACTGTTGCCTTAAAATATGAACGTTCAGCCTCCTTGCAAGAAGATTTTCCACATATCTATGGGGGTATCAATAAAGAGGCTATTATTAAAGCCGTGCCCTATACAAAGTTGATCCTTGAAACATGGACATTGTAACTATTCTTTCAAGCATTTTTTCCTATACTGTTTGTTGATCTCTATAATATAAAGTCCAGCAGGTAAGCTACTGATATCTATTGAAGAGGCACTGCTTTGTTGCTTGAGGTATGTTTTGCCCATAAGGTCAAAGATGCTTACCTCCTGAATGGCACCTGATGTTTGAATATGTAAAGTATGAGAAACAGGGTTGGGATATAAAGTGATTTCAGGTGCAGTAGAAGAGATGTTTTCGATATCGAGAGGCCAACATACCACTTGATTGGTGTTAAAGCTATTTTGTATTGCAACTGCTCTCGAAGCGATAAAGTTTTTTAAACCAAATACGGTTATGCCCCCTGGCCCACTCAAGGTTATATCATAATTGAAACTAGAATCGAATTTGGTATTGGTATAAAACTTTTTAGGGTCGTTATAAACACTTTGTTGAATGACATTTTTAATTGAATCGATGATAGGGTCAAAATAATTATTGGTAAATTTTTGTTTCAATTCACAATATGCTGAATGATACATTTCTTTATAGGTTTGATTCAACAACATATTATTACAAAGCGGTTTGGAAGTAGGATTACTTAGGTAATTGATATCTAAATTTATGAGTTGGGTTGTATTGAGGTTGCTCTTAAAGCTTCCGAAAGCTTCATTATTATCCCAAGCGATCCATTGAAATCGATCAGTAACAGTATCATGATAAATAAAATAGTTATGTCCACTTCCAATATATGAATCCAAACTTGAAAAAATATTAACTGCTGCCCATTGTTTCATAAACATACTGGTATTCATTTTTGCATCCAGGGCTGTTTGCAAATTTGCCTGTGGGGTATTATTGATTACATCAATTAAACTAATCAGGTCAGACCAGTCATTGGCATTTGAATTGTTTTTTAGTTCATATTCTGTTTCGTAAAGCGATTGTTGATTACTGCCCTTCCATTTTAAATCGCCATGCGGATCGCCTTTAAACAAATTACCATCATTGCTGTTGAACCAGTGTTTACAAAATTCATCATCTACTTCTTCTACAATAGTATATAAACCCCAAAGTTGATTGTTGAGATACACATTACAATAAGTGGTGCGAGGGGCTGGTACATCATGGTCAATCAAAAAATCGTTTGCTAATTTCTCACGCATAAAGGAAGGATCTTTGAAAGAATTATTGAAATTGAGTTTTTTTAACCCATGGATATCCTGACCGGCTACAAATTCATTAAAATCAAGTTTAAACGATTTTTTCTGACTGGGATTATTAAACGAAGAATTGCCTTTTGCTTTGATGCCCACATCTACATAGTTTTCGTTATTGAACTGAACTTGTACTTTTAAATATGTATCTGTTGCTTTTGAATTTAACAATGAATCGTAAAATGCAGGATACGGAAAAGTGATATGAAGGGTATGAATATAAGTCATATTAAAAATAGAATCCCCGTTGCCTGCCAAAGCAATAAGGCTGGAATTAAAGACGAAAAAGAGAAATAAGATTTTTTTACGCATGATTGTTGGTTTTTTGTTAAGACTCATTAAAAACAAAAAAGTTTCTTCCAAAGTTAATTTTTTTTTTCAAACTCAGATTTTACATTAAAAAACTTAAGTGATATGGCATGATAAAACCAGCTTTTATACCCACATTATAATAAAGATAATCAAATGCTCATAATACCAATATTTTTTAAAATACGTAATAAATACACTTGGTATAAGTTGATGTGCCTCATGAATAGACATTTAAAACCCATGTATTCGATTACTTGAATGATCAATATATGGTTTGCAATCGATTTTAAATGAAATGTAGAGGTTATACCAAAGTGACAAATGTATTAGTTCAAAATTTCGTACCTTATTTTGTTCTAAACATTAGTATCGATCGGCATTTACCACTGTAAGATTTATAAAATATTGGCCAATTGTATAAATCACAGGGGTAATAAATGTAATGGATGATAAGTAGAAATTACAAATATCTTCGATATAGGCATTCGATAGGCATGTAAATAAAAGAAGGGCTATCTCGACATTTGAGATAGCCCCTCCTATTAAGATTCAAATGTTTATCTTACTTTTTAGTAATCTTTTTTACAAATGATTTATTGGTATTAATATCAAATATTTTGATAAAATAATTTCCTGTTGCAAGATTTGCTAATTCTTTTACCAAGATACTATTTTGACCAACTGCAACTTCTGCAGATTGTTGTTTTACAATGCTACCTAACATGTCAGTAATTTCAATTTCTAAAGTAGAAGATTCTGTTGCATTGTATCCTATGGTCACACTGCTTGTAAATGGAGCAGGGAATATCACCACATCATCAACTGCATTTTGTATTGGATTGACATAGACTGTATTTGAGTATAAATACTGACCATCTACATCATATACTTTAACTCTATAATATATGATTACTTCATTCATCAATTGCTTGATTTCATTATCGAGGCTATAATCCGTATTGCCAACTGTATTGCCCTTAGCAGGAGTAGTAGCTACTTTAATAAAATTGATATTATCAATACTTCTTTCGATTTCAAAAGACTTCACATCTTTTTCGTCAGTGGTTGACCATGTAATATTAGCGATGCTTCCAGTTAAAGTAGCAAATGCTTCAATACCAGCAACTCCCAATGGGAACTGAAGTTTCAAGCCAGCATCAATAGTTGGGTTGTATTCGCCAGCAATGATTGTAACAGGTGCCGTTTGACCAAAGATTGGCAAACCACTAGGGTAAGATGTAATATTAATCACATCATTGTCAATAGAATCATTTGCACCAATATTTGACATTGTAAAGCCTAAGTTAGGCGGGAAGGTACTAAAGCCTACACTATAGGTACCAGGCGCTAAATTAGGGAAAGTATAATAACCATTCTGATCGGTTATAGTAGATTGAATAGCATCTCCAGCTTGATTAAATAATGTAACAGTCACACCTGGAACACCAACTTCATTGGCATCTTGTAAGCCATCCACATTGGCATCAATCCAAACATAGTTACCTAAACCTGCGCCCTGAGGTACATGAATACCAGCATCAATCGTTGGATTGTACTCACCAGCATCTAAGGTAATTAGACCTGTTTTACCACTTACTTGATCAGCATCACTATCTAAGGCATCATCGCCTCCTTGGTTTGAACCACTAAATAAAGATCCTGCAGGAATATTGCTAAATCCAACAACATAGGTACCTGGTGTTAAATTGACAAAATTATACTTACCATCAACATCAGTAATGGCAGAAGCTATAGGCGTAATGCCATCAGAAGCATATAATATGACTGTTATACCCGGAATACCTGGTTCGTTGGCATCTTGAATACCATCATTGTTATAATCATTCCAAACAAAGTTACCTAAACCTGCTAGTTCAGTAAATATACCTGCGTCTAAATCAGGGTAATTTTGACCAGCAACCAAAGTTACCCATTCCGTAGCTCCAGTAATAGGATCTGCATCACTATCTGTTGCTTCCAATGTATTGGCTCCAGCATCTTTACTCGTAAATTCATATCCAGAAGGTAAATTAGTAAATTCAACATAATAAGAACCTGGTGTAAGGCCTGTAAATTGGTAGTTACCTGCTGCATTCGTCGTTGTAACAGCCAATTGTGTTCCAGTGCTGCTAAATAATGTCACAGTTACACCCGGCACTCCAGGTTCATTGGCATCCTGAATACCATCAAGATTTAAATCGTTCCAAACATAATTTCCCAGACTAGCTAAACCAGGTGCTACATATATTCCAGCATCAACTGTTAAATCATCTTCACCTTCTGCAAGGGTGTAAATACCAGTCTTGCCACCAGATCCAGCATCCGCATCACCATCTTTAGCATCGTCACTACCTTGATTAGACAAACTGAATGTATAACCAATAGGTAAATTGCTAAACCCTACAATATAAGAACCTGCATCTAAGCCTGTAAATAAATAATTTCCGAGTGCATCTGTTATTTGTGTTGCGATCACGGTTACACCATCTGCTTCATATAAAGTAACGGTAACACCAGCCACTCCTAATTCATTTAAATCTTGAATACCATTCACGTTTTCATCATTCCATACTTTATCTCCTAAAGTAGCTGTTCCAGTTCTTCCACCAGCCTCTACGATTCCAGCATCAACGGTTAAGTTAACTTCATTTAAACCCAACGCAATGATTGATGTTTTTAAAGTAGCTTCAGCTGGGTCTGAGTCGATAGCATCATTTGCACCTTGGTTTGAGGTGGTAATTTTATAACCTACTGGTATATTCGAAAATCCAACAATATAATTTCCAGCATCTAGATTATTAAAAATATAATGACCCGACGCATCAGTAGATGTTGTAGCTAGGATGTTATTTAAACCATCATACAATGTAACGATTACGCCTGGAACGCCATTTTCACCAAAATCTTGTAAGCCGTTTTTATTGTAATCAAACCACACAAAGTTGCCTAATGCACCAATAGGTAAAATAGGATTAAAAATACCAGCATCTACAGTCATATCTTTTTCACCAGCTGATAAGTTAATTATTGATGTTTTTCCAGAGATTCCATCAGGATCAGAGTCAACAACATCATTTTCACCAGCATTTACAGGAGAAAATACATAACCTACTGGCAAATTGCTAAATCCAACTATATAATCGCCTGGGGTTAAATTATTAAATATATAAAAACCAAATTCGTCCGTTTTAGTTGTAGCAATTACTGTATTGCCATCAGGTCCGTACAATGTAACTAAAATTCCCGCTACACCTGCTTCACTTGGATCTTGAACCCCATCATGATTGCTATCGTTCCAAACAAAATTTCCTAATGATGCACTCGTGTTAGGTTGTGCATACAGACCCGCATCTAATGACAAATTATTATCACCAGCTATCAATGTTACATTTGAAGTAGAGCCAGTAAGTATATCAACATCACTATCCGTTTCATCATTTCCACCTTGATTTTGAGGACTAAAAATATAACCGATTGGTTGTGTAAAGCTTACACTATAAGTACCTGGGTCTAGATCTGTAAAATAATAATGACCTGAAGCATCTGTTACTGTTGTAGCTATAGGATTGCCAAGGGCATCGTTTAAAGTGACAGTCACACCAGCAATACCTACTTCTCCAGCATCCTGAATACCATCATGATCAGTATCGTTCCAAACAAAATCACCCAAACTTGCAGTTATTGGGCGTTGATAATAAATGCCCGCATCAACAGTCATATTACTATCTCCAGCCACTAAAGTATAATCACCAGTCATCCCTGTATTGATTGCAGGGTCTGAATCAAGTATATCGTTTCCATTTTGATCTTTCGCAGAGAAAATATAATTGGTAGGTAATGTAAAACCAACATGATAAGTACCTGGATTTAACTGATCGAACAAGTACAAGCCATAAGCATCAGTAACAGTGGCTGCCACTACAGTGTTTGTATTATCATATAAGGTAACAGTAATTCCTGCAACACCCACTTCATTTCCATCTTGTACCCCATCTTTATTATTATCTAACCAAACATAATTACCTAACTTGGCATAACATCCAAAATCTTTTGCACGTAATCTGAAAGAAGTAGTTACATCAAAACAAGTACCTGGTATGATAATTCTGCATGTATAAAGACCAGTATCAGCAACTGTCAAACCCGATATATTAATTAATGGAGTATTGCCAATAATTGTTCCAGATGGATTTTTCCATTCATACGTTTGACTTACAATGTTTGAATCAACATACAATGTAAATGCAGTGAGGTTACAAATGGGTAATTTAGGTGTGATTTTAATACTTGGTTGAGCAGGAGGTCTCACGGCTACATCTTGCAATGACGAATTACCACATGCATCTACTACTCTTAATCGAATAAGTGTATATACTCCGTTTATTGTAAAAATATTACTTGCTTGCGGAGGTACTGGGTTATTGACAGGAAATGTTTGGACAATTTCATATGTATAAGGTGCTAATCCACCTTTTACAGACCCAACTATTACGACATCGCCACCTGGGCAATTGAATGCAATAGATTTTTTCATTTTAGGCAACACGTATTTTTTTATTTCTACGGTGTCAAATGCAAATTCAAGGGCACAATATTGACTTGCGTATCTAACCCAATATTTACCTGTATCTAAATTATTATAAGAATAAGAACCTCCATTGTATAAATATCCATTTCCGCCTAAATTAACAGGAGGCGTTGTACCGATCAATCCATAATCTAAATAAACAGCACCACCATGATCAGAGTATGGAACTGAAACATTGATATTACCACGATTCACACAAAGGGGAGTTACAGTAGTTGTATGGGTGTTTGGTAATGAAACATCTAAGGTTGTAATTGTCAGTGTATCTATTCTACCACAGAAATCGGTAGCTATAAAATTATATGTTGTTAATGGATCTAAATTTTCAAAATAGAGTGTTTGTCCAGCATTATAAGAAGTAGCTACTCCTATAGGTGTAAAACCGGCATCAAGCTTTTGAATAGTAATTGGATTAAAAGCATTTCCTGGAATATAAAAGGTAACACCTGACCCATTACCCAAACATGCTTTGTATGCACCAGCATACTGTAACTGCCAGTCATGGCTAACTGTAATGACTTGCTCGAATGTTTCGCCACAAGCATCTGTGATTAAGGTTGTATAAGTACCATCTGCCAAACCGCTAAAACAGCCATTAGGGGATGTAATGCTTAAAGGGGATGTAATTTCATAAGTTACTGGTAATACAAATGAATGTGAAGGATTAATACAAATTGTATTTTCAGTGCAATTATCATATGAACTACTATTACCACCATACATATCTAGGAAAATTTCATATTGTTCACCTTTTATAACCCCACAACCGTCTTTCACTACAAATGATGACCACCAATAAGGATGCGGTGTAGGTACAGTAATATTAAAAGGAAGAGTAGAAGACCATACTGTATCACTAGGCCCTTTTACCCAGCCATACTCAATGGGCCCAATAGGAGATCCATTAATCGTAACAGCATCAACTGTCCAAATATTACAAGATGCATAATATGTATTCGCACCTCCAAAACTCCAATCAGCGACTGAAAAAGAAACACACTGTTCATAACCGCAAATATCAGATACACATACTTGTACATTGCCTATAGTTGCATCAGGATTTGAAAAAACAATTGGTAATGATGCACCACTTGCAATCACATTTCCATTGTTTTTTACTGTATAGCCATTATTTGCAGGCAAATTATTTAATGTAAGTGCATCAAATGAGTATTGTCCACAACCCGTTTTTGTTACCACAGGATTGCTAATACTCCAATAGAAATTGTTGATGGTTGCCTGACGTGTTTGAAAATTACCACAACTATCATAACCACGAATTGTATAAGTACCAGCCCCCAAATTTGAAAATGTGCCTGTACCATTTATAGTACCAACACCCATAGGACCAGCAATGATTTCATAACTAAAAGGCGCTCTGCCATTAATCAATACACCAGAGATTTCGCCATTGGTGCCATTATAACAACCACTAACATCAATAACTGAAAGATTATAATCAGGTTCAATATAATCACCTGGCACTACTACAGCATAATCAGTAAAAGAATTACCATCTCCTTGATCAATAATTCGAAGGGTATAGTTTCCAGGATTCAACGCAGTAATGATATTATTAGCAGTAGGACCCGTATATGCATAATCAACAGGATAAGCCGTAAAATCATAAATAAATGGGCCTGTGCCTTGCACATTTGTAGCGGTGATTACACCTGTAGCAACACAACGAGATTCTTCAATTGTGATTGTAGCCCCGTTGCCCTGTGCATTCATGTTTGTGTAAGAAAATAGTGCAAATAGCACTATCAGAAAAGTAAAAATTCTTTTCATGTTGTGAGTGTTTTTTAAGGTAAATAAAAAGATAATATCATTATTGATTCAAAATAAATTATTTAACATAGCATTAAATAATTTATAGTACACAAATATAAAAAAGGTTCATTTGGAATAAAACAATAAAAAGATTAATAACAAACCAATAATATAAAAGCTTTGTATATCAGCTATATACACATTATTAATATAAAAATATTTCAATTTAATGTTGAAATAATGCCTTATAAAAATGTATCCTAAATAAAAATGTGTAAATATTGTAATTAAGGTTGGCATAAATAATCGTCAAATTATACCAAATGTATTTAATAAGTAGTCTGAAAAAGTTAGGTATAATGCCAACACTCTCTACTTTAAATTCATAACAAATAGACAATCTTTAATGTGTCGTTGGTATTATCAAAAATAGGCACTTAAAAAATGCTATGATGATTTTTTGAGAATAGAAATGGTCAATGCAAAAAGGCGATTTAGTATTTTAATTTAAAATGTATGAAAATTATTATTTACCCAATTCGAACTTATCTAAGAAAAGAAAAATTCTGCGTATTATTCTAAAAAATATTCAGCATCAAAATATAATATCCTGCGTATTTTTTTTAGATTATTTGACTTAGGTGTATATTGAACAAATGAATTTCTGTCATCTGCCACTGGTTTTTTAGCATCATTAAAATATAGTAATACGGTAGAGCTTATTTTCCCTAGTTGACTATTATAAAATATTCGATATTTCAATTTTTCAGTAAGGGACTTGCCCCCATGATAATTAATAGCATCCATTTGTAGCAAAGTATCATGTTGATAATAAAAGGTATCTTTTGAAATCAATTCATTTTTATTGTTAAAATATTGAATCCGCTTCGGATGATTGTTTAAAGTGTAGATTACTTGTTTTTTAGTCTTTAATTCATCTCCTGATTCAGCAAATGATTTTTCACGAAGTGTGATTTTATTAGCTGCATATTCATAAGTAATTTCCTCTTTTTTATAAAATAGCGTGCCTTGTTCAAAATATTTTTTTGACCTTAAAGTATCTCCTTTATAGGTGAGCTCATATTTGCTTCTTCTGTGATATTTGTCGGCATATCGTTCTTTATCCAGCTTGGTACATTCTATTATATGTTGTTGAAGATCAAGCAATAATATATATCGTGCAATTTGAATTTCTTGTTTGGCTGATTCATTATTAAAACAATTAATCATGATTTCTGATTTGAAATAATTGAATTCAAATCTTTTTTGCGGGAGCCATGCTCTCTTTTTTTTATCAAAAATGAAAACTTTTTTTTCAATTAATTGTTGGTCATTATTATATGTATTTATTTCTTTTTTAACAGCTACCTTACTCCCAGTATCAATTGATAGTAACTGAAAAAAATTGTAGAATCTATATTGAATGATGTCTGTTGCGCAAAAACAATATTGGAAGTCAACATTAATAAATAAAATATACCAAATTCTATTATTCTACCCATTTGACAAAACTAACTAATTATCCCTTTATTCTGTCAATATCATTATCTGAATGAACCCACATTAAAGCCTCCCCTGATAACAGGTAAACCCGAATAAGGTGATAATTTATTTTGAATCACATCATACAAAGCATAGATTACAAACGATACCCTTTCACCAATAGGAAAAGCAAACCCTCCGCCTACCAATACATAAGGTACACTTAGCCTACTTGTATGTTCCACCAATTTGCCTGTGGTAAATTCATAGCTGACCGAATCCATTACTTTATAAAAACCATAACCTGGTTCGGCATGTAAAAACACAGGGCCTAATAAAGCTAAACGGGTAAAAAGGGAAACATTGTAATCAGAAGCAGAATAGGGATAGTCTTCTGGTAAATTTGATATACTATTTATATAAGCTAATTTTTCATGATAAAAATTATACCCGGCACTTACTCCCAATTGAAAACGACCAAAACTATAACCAATGGTTGGCGCGATATACGCCGTATACCCTTTTTTGAAAAAGTTCATCCCCAGGTTACCTCCAAGAATTAAATTGTCAGGGTCAAAACCACCCCCATCGTAATAAGCTCTCATGTAACTTTTTTGCTGTACATGCCCTTTTGACTTTGCATTTGTTTGTACAAAAAACAGGGTGCATAAAATAAAATAGGATAGTGTTTTCATTTGATACTCATTTAAAATATTGTTTGGGTTCTAAAATGCAATGACATCATAAATTTTGCATGCGGCTTTTTATTTTGCCCTTACACTCAATGATATTCTACGATTTTGGGCCCTACCCTCAGGGCTTGTATTATCAGCTACCGGATGCTGGGGACCATAACCTTCATAAGGCTTCACTTCATCAAAAGATGATTTGGTTACTCCTTTGCCTATCATCCACTGGTATACTGTTTTAGCTCTTGCAGTTGACAAAGTCACATTTTTGGTTGAATCGCCTTCATTATCGGTATACCCTCCCAATTTTATTTTCACATCAGGATAAGCCTTCAATATTTCACAGGTATTCTCAAGTTGCTTTTCAAAACCCTTTTTCAAAACAGACTTTCCTGATTCAAACAACAAATCATCAAAACTAAACCATATATCTTTACCTGGCATTGCACCTGGATCTTTAATAAATGCATACAATTTATCTTCTAAAGAGCCTTTAAAAGCTTCGATTTCTACACCATTGTCCAATTTAATTTTAGTTGGCTCCCCTTTGGTAGCTATCCAATTACCAAACTCGTCAAGCGAGCCATTGCTTATATCGGTACCGCCATTTGTCATGGCGGTGTCAATAGTGCTAGCTGCTTTATTCACAGCTTCATCAATAGAAGCACCAGCAGAATCAATGACAGCTGTGGCATTGCTTTCTGCTTCGTTACTGGTATGATTGCATCCTTTAAGCCACCAAAAAAGCCCTATTCCTAATAAAGCAAGAATGAGTACTGGAAATATCCACTTGTTTTTTCCTCTATTGATTTCAGTCATATTGATATTATTGTTTGTGTTATTGATTGGAGTCGTTTGGTTTGTATAAGCTGCGTATTGTTTGGCGATAACGGTATTTAAATCTTGTTGGTGTTGACCCAGCCAAGCTAAAATACTATTCAAACTCAATTGTTCTGATTTCATTTTATGACCTAACCATTGCGCAATCAATGTGGTTGCGATGGTTAATAATGAAGCCGCTGATTCTGCACGGATGTTTGTCTCTTTTGCAATCAAGTGATTGAGGGAATCTGTGTTTTGATTAAATAGTTGGGTATGCAACGTGTTACCTATATTTAAAGATACTGATTCATTATTTTGTTGTTGTATATCTTTAATCAAATCATCTGATTGTGTAGTAGTGGCCTGTCGGAGTAAATCGCTAACCATTGCATGTTTTTCAGAAGGCAAATGCGAAATACGTGCAAGTATGAGGGGTAATACACTATCATAAGCTTTATGAATGGAAGGTGTTTGTTCATCTAAGGCCTGAGCAGATGCATCTATGAGGGGCTTGGTTGCAAGTGCTTTCAGGGTGTTTATTAAATTACTCATAATTGCAGGATTTGTAATAGGTGGAACAAATATTATATTAAGAACAAAAGGTAAGTAAGGTGAAATTAAATGAAAGTTGCATTTTAATAAAATAAAAAAAACATACAGCGGTACCTTATAAACCCATTGACAAGTGTCAAAAATATTTAAAATTATTGATATCCACGATAAAAAAGTAATTTTGCTCAGTGATTTATATTGACCAAATAGCATTGCCTGACTTCCCTTTGTTGCTTGCACCTATGGAGGATGTCAGTGACCCTCCTTTCAGGGCTGTATGCAAAGAACATGGGGCTGATTTGATGTATACTGAATTTATCAGCAGTGAAGGACTCATACGAGATGCCATTAAAAGTCGGCAAAAACTTGACATTTACGATTATGAGCGTCCAATAGGGATTCAAATTTTCGGGGTGATGAAGATGCTATGACCTTGTCGGCAAGAATAGTTGAAGCAACGGGACCCGATTTGGTAGATATCAATTTTGGTTGCCCGGTAAAAAAAGTCGTTTGCAAAGGCGCAGGTGCAGGAATACTTAAGGACTTGCCTAAAATGGTGTCGCTAACCAAAGCTGTAGTAGATTCAGTAAAAATACCCGTGACAGTAAAAACGAGATTAGGTTGGGATCACGACAGTAAAAATATTGTAGAAGTGGCTGAACGTTTACAAGACGTTGGAATCAAAGCCCTATCCATTCACGGACGCACACGTGCACAAATGTATAAAGGCGAGGCCGATTGGTCTTTGATTGCGCAAGTAAAAAACAATCCTCGTATGCATATCCCCATTTTTGGGAATGGTGATATTGATACCCCCCAAAAAGCGCTGGAATATAAAAACCGATATGAAGTTGATGGCGTCATGATTGGGCGGGCAGCTATTGGGTATCCCTGGATTTTTGACGAAATCAAACATTATGTAAAAACGGGTGAAATACGCAAAGTGCCTGGTATCGAGGAACGAATAATTGTTATCCGAAAACATTTAATGCATTCTTTACGTTGGAAAGGTCCCAAATTGGGCATTTTAGAAATGCGTCCCCATTATGCGAACTACTTAAAAGGGCTTTCTCATATCAAAGAGTTTCGGATGCAGCTTGTGCATGCTGATTCGTTAGACCAAATAGAAAGTATTTTCGCTTCGATGGCTGATTATTATACCACATTGGAAATAAATTAAGCATTTGCCCTATTTATTAAAAATGAAAGCTACTTTTACACCCAAAAAAAATTAACATGGCACAAGTAAAAAAAGGAGATACCATCAAAGTTCATTATAAAGGTACCCTCACAGACGGATCACTTTTTGATAGTTCAGAAGGCAAAGAGCCTTTAGAATTTACCGTAGGCGAACAAATGGTTATTTATGGTTTTGACAATGGCGTACTTGATATGAAAGTAGGCGACAAAAAAACATTAAACATACCTTGTCTTGAAGCTTATGGCGAAATGAATACTGAATTGATGATTGAAATACCAAAGTCGGAACTTCCAGAAGAATTAGGTGAAGTAACTGAAGGGATGCAACTTAACATGGTAAACCAAGACGGTTATGAATTACCGGTAGAAGTGATTGAAATCAAAGAAGATGCCATTGTACTTGATGGTAATCATCCATTGGCTGGACAAGATTTGATTTTGAAGTGGAATTGGTTGAAATAGTGAATGCGTAAGCTATTGAGGAATCTCGCCTAAACATCTTCATTCAATAATATTGGGGTGTATTTCGTTATTGTTCTCATACGAAGTAAAACCCTTTTTTTTTACGAATGTTTTGTTTCTGAATAATTTCAGATCCTTTATACATACAACATTTACCCAATCTCACATCTCTAATCCCCTTTCTACTTACCCCTTGTCAGTGCCCGAAATACGTTGACCGTTTAGACAAAGATCTTTAACGGTTAAAATTTATAAAAATGGGCACACAAACAAAACAAATTATGAGCGTAGAACAGCGACGACGTCGTCATTTCAGCGACAGTTTTAAGCAGTCGAAAGTTCACGAAATCGAAGCTGGTTTGACACGGATATGCGATCTTTGCAAAACATATCAGTGTACAACAAATACAGTTTATCGTTGGATACAAAAATTTGGCAGCATGAAAAAGAAACCAGAACGTATGATCATAGAAAATCAGAGTGATACACAACAGCTGCTGGCATTAAAGAAGCAGGTGGCTGAGTTGGAAAGAGTTATTGGGCAAAAGCAAATATTGCTTGATTTTAAAGATAAGATGATCGAACTGGCAGAGGAACATTACAAATTGGATATTAAAAAAATTTTCTACCTCACCCTCGAATACTTCTGGAAAACGCGGGAAAGAAACTGGTTTACATTAAGTAATCTTTATCAGGTTACGGGATGCAGTAAACAATCGTTTCATCAATGGAAGGAAAGGCATATGCAGCAAATAGCAATACATGAGCAAATAATTTATCTGGTGCACCAGGTGAGGGATGATCATCCTGGTATGGGGATGCGCGATCTCTACTACAGATTGTTACCTGATGGTATTGGTCGAAATGCATTTGAAGAACTTTGTAAGGTGCACAATTTATATGTACGGAAGCCTTCAGTATCAATGAGAACAACAGATAGCAGAGGTGTAAGCCGATTCGAAAATAAACTAAAAGGACTTCGAATTGATCATATCAATCAGGTTTGGCAAAGTGACATTACTTACTTTGAAGTACAAGGCCGGTTTTACTTTCTGACTTTTATTCAGGATACTTACACAAAACGAATAATAGGACACAGTACATCTAAAAGCTTGAAGACAGAAGAAACAACCTATACTGCCTTGAAGATGGCTATCAGAAACCGACGCGGACAAAAACTGGAAGGATTAATTCTTCATTCTGATGGCGGCGGGCAATATTATGACAAGGAATTTCTGGCATTGACGCAGAAGTACTGCATGTACAATAGTATGGCAGAATATGCGTGGGAAAATGGCATGGCAGAAAGGTTAAATGGCGTGATCAAGAACAATTACCTTCAATACAGAAAATGTAAATCCTTCACAGAATTAGCCAAAGAAGTTGACCGATCAGTACTACTTTATAACTATGAGAAACCTCATAAAATGTTACAAAAGAAGTCACCTATGCAATTTGAAAAACTAATATTACCTTTGGTACGACAAACCCCGCAGAAGATGACGAAGTCATTGGACGCAAATCTCAAAGGGATGGGACATCGAGTCCCATCCCTTTGATGACAAACCCCACAAAAGAATCAGAATGTATTTCCGCAAATATTCTGTTCTAAGTGGCAAAACCGGTCAACGTTATTTGGGCATCGTCACCTTACCCCTTTCTCCTTACGCCTTACGCCTATCTACTTTCTACTTTCTACTTTCTACTTTCTTCTCCCCCCCAAATCACTCAGCTTCATGCTTTCTGAAGCACGAATCCCTTTTTCTGTTTGCACAAGTCTGCAACATTCATTGTGTAAGTCATGTTCAAAAAACAGGACCCAATCTTCAGCAACAGCTTGTTTTAGGATGGCTTCTTTTTCTTTAAGGGTTTCAAGGGGTTGCATATCATAAGCCATTACCCATGGCAAAGAAACATGAGCCTTGGAAGGAATTAAATCAGCGCAAAATAAAATAGATTGCTCATTGTATTTAATCAATGGTAACATCATACTTTCGGTATGACCGTTAACCGTAATGATTTCAATATTTTTAGAAAGGGCCATTTCATGTTGATCATGCACAAATTTCAGTTGCCCACTTTCTTGTAATGGCAAGATGTTTTCTTTTAAAAAAGAGGCTTTCTCCCGAATGTTAGGATTCACGGCTGAATGCCAGTGTTTTTGATGACTCCAATAGGTAGCATGAGCAAAAGTAGGCTTTAAACTTTCACCCACCCTTGATACAGCACCTCCACAATGATCGAAATGCAAATGGGTTAAAAACACATCTGTGATATCGTCATTACTATATCCCAATTGTTTTATAGACTTCTCTAATGAATCGTCACCATGAGGAAAATAATGACCAAAAAACTTTGCATCCTGTTTGTCACCCATACCTGTATCAATCAATATCAATTGAGACCCATCTTCAATTAACAAACAACGCATAGCCCAGCTACACATATTATTCTCATCTGCCACATTCACTTTCTGCCACATACTTTTTGGCACTACCCCATGCATAGCACCTCCATCTAATTTAAATAAACCGGTGTTGATTGTATATACTTTCATAATAAGCGAAGGTATGAAAAAGAATGAGCATCAAAGTACCCTATCTCAATAATTGGTCGTTGTGTAATTTATATAAAAAAACAATCCAGTGCTTAACCCAGCTGTTTTTCAAGCAATATTTGATCTCTTTTAAGTCCTTTGTCGAACCAAAAAGTGCCCAATGGCACTAATGATAAAATACCTGCAACAAATGCACGTTTAAAAGGCCAACGGCAAATAACCCAGGTATAGATCACCGAAATTGCTAACAACACAAACAAACCACCATGAATCCAGCCATTGACAATGACTGCTTGTGGCAGATTTGCCCAATATTTTAAAGGCATAGAAATCAATAAAAGTACTAAATAAGAAATGCCCTCAGCAATACCAATAACTCTTAATTGCTTAATGGCGTTTAATTGTTTATTCATTTGGCAAATATAAGCAATCGCTTAAGGAGTGCACTTACGAATCTTCGTATAAACTTAATCGATTGCGAGTTCGGGCCAACTCATCTTGTAATTCAACTATTTTTTGAGCAAATTAAAAACGATATCAATGCCTTCCATATTGACATGTAACTCGTGGTAAATACGAATGATTTTTTCCACCTCACTGACCTGTTCGATGCTGATATACGGAATATCATCATTGGTGATAATTTCAATCAAACCATATTCAGTAAGATTTTGAAAAATGTTGGTTCTAATGCATAATGGATACACAAACTTTCAATGGGGACTACATGTTCTAAATTCATGATGTACGGAGTTTAGCAAGTGTGGTAAATAATTCTTTTTCTTTTTCGGTGAGATTTTTAGGAATTGATATATCATAGGTAATAATCAAATCTCCAAATTCTCCCTCTTTTTTATACACGGGAAATCCTTTGCCTTTGAGTCTCACTTTTGTGCCATTTGCTGTTTCAGGCGGTACTTTAAGTTTTATTTGACCTTCAAATAGCGGTATGTTCACTACCCCACCTAACAAGGCTGTATAGAGATCGAGTGGGACAGTTGTATAAAGATGTTGGGCATCTCTTTTAAAGGGTGTGGTATTTACAAGATGAATCGTGAGTAATAAGTCGCCATGGGGTCCACCATTCATTCCTTCCCCTCCATGCCCTTTGATACGGAGTACTTGTTGATCTAGTACACCTGCTGGGATGGTAATGGCAATTTTTTTATCGTTGAGGGTTAAGATGTGTTTGTTGGTTTTGTACACCTCTCTCAAATCAAGCGATAATTGTGCGGTGTAATCCTGACCCCGATACTTGGTTGTATGACTGCGGCTGTTGCTACTTCTTCCAAAAAAAGATTCAAAAAAATCGCTGTTTACATCCCCTGGGTCATTAAACCCTTGCCCACCTTGTCCTGCTCCACTCCGTGCTTGTTGACTTCGGGCACGGTTAATTTCGTCTGCATGTTTCCAATCTTTTCCATGCTCGTCATATTTTTTCTATTTTCAGGATGGCTTAATACCTCATTTGCTTCATTGACCTGTTTAAACATTTTTTCTGCTTCCTTGTCGTTGGGATTCAAGTCGGGATGATATTTCCGAGCCATTTTACGATAGGCCTTTTTAATATCTTCATCACTTGCATTTTTTGTGATACCAAGTATCTTGTAGTAGTCTATAAATTCCATAAGTCGGAATGGATTGTTTATGTGTAATTAAATATTTGTTGCTAACTTCTCTTATGTTACTGTTACTCAGCTTTTAAATAAAATCAACCCCGGATCATTACATACGTTAAATTAAAGTGCAGGAATTATTTTACCCTCATAAACATGGAGAATTTGTCATTGTCTTCTAAAAAAATAATGCGGATAGTGGGCATAGTTTCATCGTTTTCTTTTTTAAATTCTACATCTCTCACCTCTGTTTTTAATTTTGCATATTCTTCACTACCCGACTTGTCTTCCATATCCCAGCCTGCTCCAAGACATTCATCTAACTGGGTTTGCATATTCTCAAAGTCTTTGAGCAATAGTTCGTAATCATTACCTGATTTGAGTTCAGCAATAAAAGCCCTTTCTTTTTAAACCATGACAAATAGTTTTTTCGGGCACCTTTCAATTTAATTTTACTGTCATTGATTTTAGTATCTGCATTTGTCAGCTTGCCTTCAATAGCTTTAAATTTATTTTCTTTTCCACTTTGCAAGATATTGGTCAATTGGCTACAAAAGTCATTACCTGATTTTGTTTTCGCATCGCCGTTATTTGCATCATCACCCACATCTTCAATAATTTTATTGCCACTTGTTTTGCCTGATTTGCGGGAAGGTGTTTTTTCAATAGGTTCTTCCTGGGGATCAGCGTCTTCATTATCAGCTTGTTTTTCGGCTCTGCGTTTCGCCCTTGAAGTTTTTTTTCTCTGTCGCCTTTTCTTCTTCTACTTCCTCATTTTCTTCTTTATTATTTGCTTTACTGCTTTTACGTGTTTGTTTTTTAGGACGTTCACTTTCAGCTTCTTCCTTTTTCTCTTGTTGTTCGGCCAGTTTATCGGCTCTTGCTTCTTCGCGTTCGGCACGGGTAGGTCTGCTAGGTGTTTTTTCTCAGGGTTAGGCTTTTCAGCAGGTTCATCTTCTGTATCTTCTGTTTTTAATTCTTTTTCGGGTATAACTTCTTTAGGTGTTGTTGCCATTTCCTTCTTTTCCGGGCTTTTTTTAACCCCTAAAATGGGTGTTTTGCCTTCCGCATTTTTAAACAATATTTTTACGATGGCAACTTCAGTGGTTTTGAAATGAGTGATCAATGAAGCCAGATTGTCGGCAAAAGTATTGGCCAGGGCTGCGTCGTTAAATTGTATCGCAGTCCCTAAAAAATCGGTACTCGCTGTATCATTTTTAATAAAATTGATGCAACGATTTTCTTCTACACATTTGATATCTACTGAAAAACCTGCATTGTTTGCTTTCACTTCAATAAGTTGCAGGTCGGCAAGTCTCATTCTTTGTTGTGTATTAAGTTGTACATACTCTATAATACCCATATTTTCATAAAGCTTCAATGCATCTTGTTGGCTATTTGCATTCATTTTTAAACATTCCTGCAAAATAGTCAAGGTACTTTTTATATCCGTTTGCGCATTGACATGAAGAATACTGAACCATATCAATAAAAAAAGAAATATTTTTTTCATGGGTACAAAACTTTACACAATAATACGTCATTTTTCATAAGCAATGTCACGGTAGGTTTTAGTATTTCTATACTTTTATCAAAGTCAAATTTTGCTGGCAAAATCAATTTGGCGTTTAAAGTGCTTCGAACAGGTGTATTTAATCATTATTTTTACGAAATAGACATAGTGAATGCATATTTTCATTTAAAAATCTTAGGTCTATCAATGGTAAACTGTGCCATTAATTGCATATTCCCTCACAACAATCATTCACAATTTTTTCATAAATACTACGTTAGTAAGCCAAACCTTTTATTTTTACAAAAAACTACATACATGAATACAAAAATCTTATGGATAGATGATGAAATGGACTCGTTGAAATCACAAATTATGTTTCTTGAAAATAAAGGGTACGATGTTGAATGTCTTTCAAATGGATATGATGGACTAGAATATTTAAAAGCAAATTCGGTAGATGTTATTTTACTTGATGAAAGTATGCCAGGTATGACAGGGCTTGAAACCCTTGCACAAATTAAAGAATACAATGTGAATATTCCGGTGGTGATGGTCACCAAAAATGAAGCTGAAAACATAATGGAAGACGCCATTGGTGCTCAAATAACCGATTACTTGATAAAGCCGGTAAACCCTCATCAAATATTACATACTTTAAAGAAAATCATAGATTCGAAAAGTTTAGTGAGTGAAAAAACAACCCAAAACTACCAACAAGAATTTAGAAAATTATTCATGGCATTGAATTCAAACCCTGACTATACTGAATGGTGCGAATTATATAAAAAAATAGTGTACTGGGAGCTTGAAATGCAGAAATCAAACAGCCCTGAAATGCAGGAAATACATCAGTCGCAAAAAGAAGAGGCCAATAATGAATTTTGTAAATTTATTGATCGCAACTATGCTAAATGGATTAAAGCGAAAGAATCTGATGCGCCCGTAATGAGTCATACCCTTATGAAGAAACATGTGTTTCCGTTTTTAGAAAAAGGCAAACCTGTATTCTTCATTTTGATTGACAATCTTCGATATGATCAGTGGAAATCTATTCAGCCAAAATTTGCAGAATATTTTAGACTCCTTGAGGAAGACATTGTTTTGGCGACCTTACCTACAACCACACAATACAGTAGGAATGCCATATTTGCGGGAATGTTGCCGATGGATATTGAAAAAAAATATCCGGTAGAATGGAAAAATGATGATGAAGATGGGGGTAAAAATCTGTATGAAGAACAGTTTTTTGCTGATCAGCTCAAAAGAAATCATTTATCGAATATTAAATTTTCATACACAAAAGTCACCAATCATCATAACGGTGAATTGCTCGAAAACAATATTCAGAATATGTTGCATAATGATTTGAATATTATCGTTTACAATTTTGTAGATATGCTGAGTCATGCACGAACTGAAATGGAAGTATTGAAAGAGTTGGCCAATGATGAAATTTCCTACCGATCTATAACACAAAGTTGGTTTGAACATTCCCCCTTATTTGCCGCACTCAAAAAAGTAGCAGATAAAAATGTAAAACTGATTATCGCCACCGATCATGGCAGTGTGCAAGTAAAATCGCCAAGTAAAGTAGTAGGTGATAAACAAACCACCACCAATATCAGATACAAGCATGGAAGAAATTTGCAATATGAACCCAAAGAAGTATTGTCTTATCGTGAACCCAATGATATTGGCTTACCAAAACCCAATTTCAACTCCACTTTTATTTTTTCGAAACATCAAGGCTATTTATGTTACCCCAATAACTACAATCATTTTGTCAATTATTTTAAAAATACCTTTCAACATGGAGGTGTTTCACTCGAAGAGATGTTGGTGCCATTGATTAAAATGGAAAGTAAGTAGGTCTGTAAATAAACGTTTGGGTTTAAGGTTATACTTTGTGAGCTGCAATACATCGCTGGCATGATACTAGGTTAATGCAAATATTCCTATTGTATTTAATCAATAATCTGTAAAAAAATTGGTATAATACCCATACACATTACATTTAAGCTATTCACAAATGGATTATCATTCATGTGTGGTTGGTATTATTTGCTTTTAAATATTAAACTTATATTTGAAGAATGAAAATTGCCATAATAGGTTCAGGAAATATAGCTACTTTTTTTGCAAAAAAACTAACTGAACATGGTTTTGAAATTGTGCAGGTCATTTCTGCAAATCCAGCCCATGCAAAAGCTTTAGCTGTTCAATACCAAAGTAGTTATAGTACCGATTTATCAGCCTTAAACCAGGATGCAGACGCTTATGTATTTGCCGTAAAAGATGATGTATTGCTTGAAATGGCTCAGCATTTCCAATTGCACGATAAACTACTTATACACACTGCGGGTTCAATACAATTAGACGAACTTACCTCAATGTCGACCCAGCTCGCTTCCATCTGGTGCGTTTATTCAATCAATAAAAATCATTTACCAATTCATGATAAGGTTCCATTAGTGGTACAAGCCAATACCCCCCAGGTACTCGAAAAGGTAAAAAAAGTAGCCCTGGCAATAAGTCAAAACCTCTTTTACCTGACTGCTGAACAACAATCAACTCTTCATTTATCAGCCGTATTTGCCAATAATTTTGTCAACCATATATTATCAATCAGCGAGCGCCTCCTTGAATCGAAACAAATACCGATGGAAGCGCTCTTACCCATTATTCAAGACACCGTAGACAAATTACAATTTAGTGCTGCAAGTAAAAATCAAACCGGACCAGCGATAAGACATGATGAAAAAACGATGAAAAAACACTTAATGATGCTACAAACGGAAGATGACAAACAAATCTATGAACTGATTTCAAGAAGTATTCAAAATTCATAATGTGTAATCTCAAAATTGAACATTACATTTGCACCTCAAAAAAACAACAATAATCAGATGGGTGTATTAGTAAGCAAAGACAGTAAAGTAATCGTTCAGGGATTTACAGGAACAGAAGGTACCTTTCATGCAACACAAATGATAGAATATGGTACAAATGTAGTAGGTGGTGTAACACCGGGTAAAGGAGGCACCACACACCTTGACAAACCCGTATTTAATACAGTAGCAGATGCTGTAAACACAGCTGGCGCCGATGTTTCTATCATCTTTGTACCGCCTGCTTTTGCTGCAGATGCCATTATGGAAGCTGCGGATGCTGGTATCAAAACCATCATTTGTATCACAGAAGGCATTCCTGTTCAAGATATGGTAACTGCTAAAGAATATATCAAAGATAAAAATTGTCGTTTAGTAGGACCAAACTGTCCAGGGGTTATAACGGCCGATGAAGCTAAAGTGGGTATTATGCCAGGATTTATCTTTAAAAAGGTACAATTGGTATCGTTTCCAAATCTGGTACCCTAACTTATGAAGCTGCTGATCAGGTGGTAAAAGCAGGTTTGGGTGTAACGACTGCCATCGGTATAGGTGGCGACCCTATTATTGGCACTACCACAAGAGAAGCTGTAGAATTACTCATGAACGACCCTGAAACCAAAGGCATTATTATGATTGGCGAAATTGGTGGTGGCATGGAAGCTGAAGCTGCAAATTGGCTTAAAGACAATATGCGTAAACCAGTGGTAGGTTTTATTGCTGGTCAAACGGCGCCTGCTGGCAGACGAATGGGTCATGCTGGAGCTATCGTTGGTGGTTCAGATGATACCGCTGCTGCCAAAATGAAAATTATGCGTGCTTGTGGTATTCATGTAGTAGACAGTCCTGCAGATATAGGTAAAACGATGGCCGAGGTATTAAACTAATCGTCTGATACGTTGCAGATTTATATTTTACTACATTCAGGAATTTATCTATTCAGTTTACTTGCTAAATTGATTATCTTTGCGCACTATGAGTAATGCTATACAAGAACTCGAACACGTAGTCATCAAATTTGCTGGGGACAGTGGTGATGGCATACAGCTTACTGGATCACAGTTTACGAACAACACCGCTTTAATAGGTAATGATTTATCAACTTTTCCTGACTTTCCTGCCGAAATAAGAGCCCCTATTGGCACTTTGCCGGGTGTGAGCGGATTTCAACTTCATTTTTCATCCCAAACTATTTTTACCCCCGGAGACGAATGTGATGTTCTGGTGGCTATGAATGCAGCAGCCTTGAAAGTTAATTTGCCCGTCATTAAAAAGGGTGGTATTATTATTTTAAACACGGATGGGTTCGATTCAAAAAACCTCAGATTAGCCAACTATCCCGAAGGCGTAAATCCTTTAGAGAATAATTCATTAGATAGCTATACAGTATATAAAATAGATGTCACCAAACTTACCCGCGAAGCATTAAAAGACATTACTACTTTGGGTGTAAAAGAAAAAGACCGTGCTAAAAATATGTTTGTGCTGGGCTTTTTATATTGGATGTACGACAGGGATATGGACAATACCATTGCTTTCTTAACCGAAAAATTTGGCAAAAAACCAGCTATTTTAGAAAGTAATATAGCCACCTTAAAAGCTGGCTATCATTATGGCGATACAACCGAAATTTTCACTTCTAGATATAAAGTTCAAAAGGCAAAAGTGTCGCCGGGTGTTTACAGAAGTATCACTGGCAATACAGCCTTGTCTCTTGGCTTAGTAGCAGCTGCTCAAAAATCTGGATTAACCATGTTTTTGGGTTCATACCCTATCACTCCAGCTTCTGACATCCTGCATGAATTAAGTAAATATAAAAATTATAATATCATTACCTTTCAGGCTGAAGATGAGATTGCAGCTATCACCTCTGCTATTGGCGCATCTTATGGTGGCACATTGGGTGTTACTACTACATCAGGGCCTGGTATGGCTTTGAAAGCAGAAGCCATGGGATTGGCTGTAATGCTTGAAATTCCCTTATTAATCATTGATATACAACGTGGAGGTCCTTCAACTGGCCTTCCTACAAAAACGGAGCAAAGCGATTTGTTGCAAGCCTATTATGGCCGAAATGGTGAATGCCCTATGCCCATTGTATCAGCCTCTTCGCCCTCTGATTGTTTTAAAGTAGCCATCGAAGCTTGTCGAATTGCCATTGAACATATGACACCGGTGATATTGTTAAGTGATGGATTTATTGCCAATGGTGCTGAACCATGGAAATTTCCGCAATCAAAAGATATAGCACCTATAAAAGTTGAATTTAAAAAATCGCTTGACGAAGGAGAAAGCACCTTATTGCCTTATCAGCGTGACGAAAAATTAGTGAGGCCATGGGTGATTCCTGGTAGTGCAGGATTAGAGCATCGCATTGGTGGACTGGAGAAACAAGACATCACGGGCAATGTTAGCTATGATGCCGAAAACCATGAGCATATGGTCAAAACACGTCAGGCAAAAGTAGACCTCATTGCAGACTATCTCCCTTCTCAACAACTGCATTTGGGTGAAGAAACGGGCGATATTTTGATTTTAGGCTGGGGATCCACGTTTGGAGTTATTACTGTGGTGGTTCAAAAATTAATGGCAGAGGGCATTCGCATTGGACATTGTCATTTAACTTATATCAGACCTTTTGCTAAGAATTTAGGAGAAATATTGAAAAATTACAAAATGGTGATTGTGCCTGAAATCAATAATGGTCAATTGGTAAAAATCATACGCAGTGAATTTTTAATTGATGCCATCCCTTTTAATAAAATCAAAGGAACACCTATAACCCAGGATGAATTAGAAACCTTTATCAAAAAACAGCTCTTGTCATAATCGGTTTATTTAAATGAAATCAATTTATATTCTGCTCTTAAGTATCGTGTTTGCCAGTTCCTTTACATCTTGTAAAGTGACAAAAGATAAAGTTTCAAAAAAAGAGAAACAGCAATATATCAATGGGTTTTATCAAGAATTAAAGGAAGACTTTCCAGATGCCGAAATCACTTTAATACAGGACAGTATAAAAGTGATTTTTCCTGATAACATCATGTTTGATGTGGGTTCGGCTGTTTGGAAGAAAACATTTTTCGAAAAATTGATTCGATTTTCTACGTTGTTTAATAAATATGAAAAAACAAATCTGTTGATAACAGGTCATACAGATAATACGGGTGAAGGTGTAGATAATGACCGGCTTTCAAAATTCAGGGCCGATAATGTAAAATTAAAAATGATTGAATATAAGGTACTCAAGGAAAGACTATTTGTATGGGGAATGGGAGCAAGACAACCCCTAACAGAGAATAAAACTGAAGAAGGTAAAGCAAGAAACCGGAGAGTAGAATTTGTAGTCATGTATCAGCCTCGGCATTAAAAAATAAAAAACAGATGAAAATTAAATACACCATTTGGAGCTTATTATTGTTCAGTTCATTACTAATAAGTGCTTGTTACAATTATGGCAATACCCATGAGCCTTATGGCGCTCCCCAAAAAGAATACCATCTGCCTCCACCTCCCCAAAAAATAGTGGGCACCCCAGATACAAAAAAAGAGTATATGCAGAAAACGTATACTGAAATTAAAAATACCTTGCAAGAAGCCGATGTCGTGATGATTGAAGACAGTATTAAGGTGTTGTTTCCTGATCATATAGTGTATTTATCGAAAGATGAATTGCCAAGTTCTGATTATACAACCCCATTAATGAGTTTTTCAAAATTGCTTCTTAAGTATAAAAAAACCAATATCTTAGTAACGGGTCATTCAGACAATAAAGGAAAAGAATTGAGCAATAAAGCCTTATCGGCCAAAAGAGCAGAAAACATCAAAAATATATTAATCCAAAACGGAGTAGCTTCGTACAGATTAAAATCATGGGGTATTGGCTCACGATCACCCGTTGCGTCAAACGAAACGAAAGAAGGTCGTGATAAAAACAGAAGGGTTGAATTTGTGGTATTATACCAAGAGAAATAATCATGAATATGCCTTTGATTCAAAAATAAAAACCTGTATACATACAGATAATATATCAATTTCACTTATATTTGTTTTTAGATTGAATTTATTTATCCAATGAAAAAATTATCATACGTTTTTTTTGCAATTGCAACCGTCCTTTTTTTTATTTCTTGTGCAAAGAAAAAAAGCAGTGATCCTCCATTGCCAAAAGTGAGAAAGGAAGCTGTGTATGTATGTACTGATAATAACAATTTGATCAGTTACGATGCCAATAATGGTGCGAAATTATGGGAAGTGATATTGAATGGTACCTGCAAAGGCACGCCTGTATTGTATCGTAAAAAAGTGTATGTGCATACTGACCAAGGTTATTTGTATTCCATTGATATCTTGAGTGGTGAAATTTACAAATCTGCTGCAACTTTATTTCCAAGCACCCTGGCTTTGGCAGCTTACAATGGAAAATTGTATATAGCTGCAGATAAACTTTATTGCTATGACACTACCTTTGTGCAACAATGGGCTTATGATGGTGGAGTACCTTGTACAAGTTCACCACAAATAGAAGGCGATAAAATTTACTTAGGTATTGGCGATAAAGTACATTCCGTTGATTTAAATGGCAATAATGTATGGCAATCGCCTGCAATAGCTGCTGGTTCAATCAATTCTTCACCAAAAGTAAGCAATGGTGTGGTTTACTTTGGCGCCCAAGACAAAAAAGTATATGCTATCAAACAATCAGACGGTTCGCCTGTTTGGGATTATACAACTGTTGACAAAGTAGAATCTTCTCCTTTGATTTATGGTGGTATGTGCCTTATTGGGAGTACTGATTATGATTTATATTGTATAGATACCATATCTGGCTTATTGCGTTGGAAATATCACACTTTAGAGCGTGTGAATTCATCACCTGCCATACATGAAGCGAGCAATACGGTACTTGTAGGTAGTTATGATTTCAATTTATATGCCATTGACCATGTAAGCGGCACCCTTCGCTGGAAGTATCCTGCAGGCAGTTTGATCAAATCATCGCCTGTGGTGTATGGCAACTTAATTTACTTTACTTCATTTGATCGATATATTTATTGTGTAGATGCATTGGAAGGCAAACTGGTATGGAAGCAATTTATGAATGCCAATTCACAAGGTTCCACCATAGTTGATGATTTAAAAAATGGCGTTTTCTCAACTGAAAGCGGTATGAGTCAATTCTAAGATTTCCTTTTTTTTAAATAAAAAAAAGGCGCCTCATTATACCCTATTCACATGTTTCTGGATTCTATCAAAATGTTTTTGTCTTTGTTTACTGATGGTTTATTGAAAAAACCTCGACGAATTGATAAAAACAAAATCCAATACACTGTAGATACTAAAATAACGGTATTACACGATCAAATCATCGTATTTTTTACACCTAATCAGGAAACCGTTTCAGTAGAAACAACCTCATATATCTATCGTATCATTGACGAACTAAAAATTGATTTTAAAAATAATGCATTCAAATATCAACTGCTCGATCAAATAGTTTACGAATTGAGCCGTCATGCAAATAATAAAAAAGAAATATTGAAAATGGTCAATCAGTTATACCCATAAAAAAGTGTAAAACTCTATTGTTCATTGAAAGCTAATTTCTATTGTAAGCTCCCTATTTACTCAAGCTAACAATTGCAATAGGTTTGGTTCTTTACTTGAATCAATTTCGTAAATTGCCTAACTTTAAATACATCAACATTTATTCTTCTATGCTTATCACGAACAAATATTTATACTTATGGACCATATTATTCCTGTTGCATTTTAAAATGGCATATAGCCAGCAAACACCTTATGAAATACATGGGAAAAATTATACAGCTACCTATCAGGAGTGTATTGATTTTTACAAACAACTTGATGAAGAACATGATCAAATAGCGATGTTAGAAATGGGTATGACGGATGCAGGATTACCCCTTCATATTGTGTTGCTAAATCAAGGTATGGATTGGAATCCTGCTCAATGGCATCGTAATCGTCAAGTAGTCATACTCATCAACAATGGCATACATCCTGGTGAACCCGATGGCATAGATGCAAGTATGATGTTGGTACGAAACTTAGCTAAGAATCAAAATTTACCTTCGAATGTAGTACTTGCCATTATACCTGTTTACAACATTGGAGGGTGTTTAAATCGCAGTGCTTTCAATCGGGTAGATCAAGAAGGGCCTGAGTCGTTTGGCTCAAGGGGGAATTCACAAAACTTAGATTTAAACCGCGATTTTATCAAATGTGATAGCAAGGAAGCTCGTGCATTTACTGAACTCTTTCAATGGTTACAACCCGATATATTTATCGATAATCATGTCAGTGATGGGGCTGATTACCCCTATGTGATGACATTAGCAAGCACTCAGCATCAGAAATTAGGAAAAGTGATGGGCCCCTATTTGCAAAATATATTTGAACCTGCTTTGTATCGTAGCATGAAAGCCAATGGCAATCCAATAATACCTTATGTAAATGTTTGGGGCAAAGATGCCAAAGAAGGCTGGACACAGTTTTTTGACTCACCCCGATACAGTACGGGATATGCAGCACTCTTTCACACTTTTGGTTTTACACCCGAAACACATATGCTTAAACCCTATCCTCTTCGTGTACAAGCTACCCTGCAATTGATGGAATCAATCATCGGTTTTAGTACAGAAAACGCAGATGACATTTTAAACATCCGTAAAAAGTCTATTGAACAAGCCCTTGAAGAAAAATCATTTCCGATAAACTGGCAGTTAGATGAAACACAACATACTGATATTGATTTTGATGGGTATGCCTACAAAACCAAAACAAGCGCAGTGTCTGAATTGCCCGTTAAATATTATGATCGGCAAGAACCTTATACCACAAAAATAAAATTTAATAATTATTATAGTCCTTCTCAATGGGTAGACGCCCCTACTGCATATATCATACCACAAGGTTGGTGGAAGGTGATTGAATTATTACAACTCAATGGGGTTGAAATGAAACGATTAAAAAATGACACCACTATCGAAGTAGAAGCGTATCATATAAAAGGATATCAATCGACAGATAAAGCGTATGAAGGTCATCATGCAAATCAGCAAACAAGTGTTGAAAAAAATACCATCTCCTATGCATTCAGAAAAGGTGATTATATAATTCCTACCTATCAGCAACGAAAACGATATTTGATAGAAACCCTTGAACCACATGCCAATGACAGTTATTTTGCATGGAATTATTTTGATGCTATTCTTGTTCAAAAAGAAGGTTATAGTGATTATGCGTATGAAGCATTGGCAGCACAATATTTGATTGAAAACCCTGTGTTGAAATCGTTGCTGATACAAAAAAGAAAAGAAGATCCAAGCTTTGCTGCCAGCGCATCAAAGCAGCTTGATTTTGTATTTAAACATTCACCTTATTATGAAAAAGGACATAATCTGTATCCTGTATTTCGAATCAATGAAAAACAAAAAGAAAATACAGAAAAGTCAGATCCTATACCCTATGAGTTTAAAAACAAAAAGGACGAGTAATCATTTTTTCATCATTTTATGGTATGCAAAATCTATTGATAATGAAGTCTAAAAAAAATGAAATGTGTTAAAAACCACTTTCGTAAAAAATGAAAATTGTTTTTATAATTTTTATTACAATGAATAAAAATCGTTGCTAATTTCTTTATCTTTACTGTCAATTGAAAAAGTTATGATGGTAAAATTATTTGCCAGTGCTGTGTATGGCGTAGATGCCATCACCATTACAACCGAAGTGGATGTACTAGATGGACTGAAATTTTTTGTCGTAGGGTTACCCGACAATGCAGTAAAAGAAAGTCAACATCGTGTAGAAAGTGCCTTGAAAAATAATGGGTATCGTTTCCCCCGTATCAAAGTGGTGGTTAATTTATCGCCAGCTGATATTAAAAAATCGGGAAGTGCATTTGATTTACCCATTGCTATTGGCATTTTAGGGGCAACTGACCAGGTGGCTATTGATCATTTACACAAGTATATCATTATGGGTGAGCTATCGTTAGATGGTACCATTTTGCCAATCAAAGGTGCATTACCTATTGCGATACAAGCCCGAAAAGAAGGTTTTGAGGGTTTGTTTGTTCCGTTACAAAATGCACGGGAAGCAGGTATGGTAAACAATCTTCCTGTGTATGGTATTTCGCATATAAACGAACTCATTGATCATTTAAATGGATTTAAACTGATAAAGCCAGTAGAAGTAAATACGAGGGATGAGTTTTTTCATGCACAATATGATTTTGATATAGATTTTAGTGATGTTAAAGGACAAGAAAATATTAAAAGAGCATTAGAAATATCAGCTGCTGGCGGACACAATTTAATTTTGATCGGGCCACCAGGTGCTGGTAAAACGATGTTAGCCAAAAGGCTCCCATCGATACTTCCCCCCTTATCATTGGTTGAAGCTTTGGAAACCACCAAAATTCATTCTGTGGCAGGTAAACTTCCAGAGAACGCAACCTTGGTTTCGAAGCGGCCGTTTCGTTCTCCCCATCATACCATCAGCGATGTGGCTTTGGTAGGTGGAGGAGGTACTCCCCAACCAGGTGAAATATCACTGGCGCATAATGGGGTTCTTTTTTTAGATGAGTTGCCCGAATTTAAAAGAACGGTATTGGAAGTGATGCGACAGCCCATGGAAGAAAGAAGGGTGACCATTTCAAGGGCTAAAATGTCTATTGATTACCCCGCCAGCTTTATGTTGGTTGCAAGTATGAATCCTTGCCCTTGTGGATATTTCAATCACCCTGAAAAAGAATGCAGTTGCCCTCCTGGCACTGTTCAAAAATATTTAAATAAAATTTCAGGTCCATTATTAGATCGTATCGACTTGCATGTAGAAGTGACGCCTGTCCCCTTTACAGAACTATCAAATAATACAAGACAAAGCGAAAAAAGTGAAGATATCCGATTGCGGGTAATCAAGGCACGTGCCATACAAGCCGAACGTTATAAAGATCAGGAAGGGGTGTATGCCAATGCGCAAATTAGTAGTAAGCAATTGCAGGAAATTTGTGTTATTAATCAAGCAGGGCAAAATTTATTAAAGACAGCGATGGAAAGATTAAACCTTTCGGCAAGAGCGTATGATCGAATTTTAAAGGTTTCACGCACCATTGCAGATCTTGAGGGCTCTATAGATATTAAAACCGAACATTTAGCAGAGGCCATTCAATATAGAAGTTTGGACAGAGATAACTGGGGTAGTTAGTAAGAATATGAACCATAGTAAGACTTGATTATTAACGCTGAAATACCATAGAAGCAAGCCCTAAGGGTTAAAGACGTTCCCGAATAATATTTTCAACCACACCAGGATCAAGCAATGTTGAAATATCACCTAAGTTTTCAGTATCGCCTTCCGCTATTTTGCGTAGTATACGTCGCATTATTTTTCCGCTTCTCGTCTTTGGCAAACCTGTTACAAATTGAATTTTATCGGGCTTGGCAATTGCACCAATCAATCTTGCAACGGTTTGATTTATATCTTGTGTGATTAAGTTTTTATCATCCATTACCCCGCTAAAAATGACATAAGCATAAATACCTTGTCCCTTGATATCGTGCGGATAACCAACGATAGCACTTTCAACCACCCCTGTATGCCTATTGATTGCGTTCTCTAATTCAGCCGTTCCGATTCTATGTCCACTCACATTCAATACATCATCTACACGACCTGTAATTCTATAATTGCCCTCTACATCGCGTAAACAACCATCGCCTGTAAAATACATGTTTTGATATGTAGAAAAATAAGTTTGTCTGCAACGCTCATGATCGCCATATGTGGTACGAATAATAGACGGCCATGGATGACTGATACACAAATTACCACTGACTGTTTGCTTTGGCATTTCAGCCAAAGAAGCATCGCCACCGGGTATTGGATAACCATGTTCGTCAACCAAAAGCGGACATACCCCTGGCAATGGCAAAGTAGCATAAGTAGCTTTATGCGGAGTGATGCCTGCTAAATTCGAAATCATAATGCCACCTGTTTCAGTTTGCCACCATGTATCAACAATGGGGCAATTTCCTTTACCGATATGTTCATGAAACCAGTTCCAAGCTTCTTCATTGATAGGTTCACCCACACTTCCCAATACTTTCAATGAACTTAAATCTTTATGCTTGACATAATCCAATCCAAAACTCATGAGGCTACGAATAGCTGTGGGAGCTGTGTACAGAATATTGACTTTGTATTTATCTACAATATCCCAAAAACGACCTGCATCAGGCCAAGTAGGAATGCCTTCAAACATCAGTGTTGTAGCTCCTGCACTCAAAGGACCATACACTATATAACTATGCCCTGTAATCCAACCGATATCGGCTGTACAAAAATGAATGTCGCCAGGCTGGTATTGAAATACATTGACAAAGGTATAGTTAGTATAAACCATATAGCCAGCACATGAATGCACTACCCCTTTTGGTTTGCCCGTACTTCCACTGGTATATAATATAAACAATTCATCTTCAGCATCCATGGCTTCAGCTTCGCAAAAAGGATTGCCTGCTGTTTCCACTTTTTTAATTTCATCTTCCCACCATACTTCTTTTCCTTTTAACATACTCACTGGGGTACGTGTTCGGGTTAATACGATTACTTTTTGCACAGAACGACATTGTATGAGTGCTTCATCCATCACCGATTTTAAAGGAATTTCCTTGTTGCCACGATAACCCCCATCGGCCGTAACTACGATATTGCATTCAGCATCATTGATTCGGTCTGCAATACTTTGCGCAGAAAATCCACCAAAAATAACTGAATGAATTGCGCCTATGCGTGCGCAAGCTAATACTGCAATGGCCAACTCAGGCACCATGGGCATATAAATACAAATACGATCACCTTTTTTTGCACCATTGTTTTTCAACACATTGGCAAATTGATTGACTTTAAACAACAATTCTTTGTACGATATCGAACGATGATGTTCTTCAGGGTCATTGCTTTCCCAAACGATAGCAGGCGTATGCGGTTGTGTCTCAGCCCATCTGTCTAAACAGTTTTCGGTGATATTCATTTTACCTCCTTTAAACCATTCAATTTTTGGTTCGGTAAAATTCCAATCGAGCACTTGATCAAAATGTTTTTTCCAACGAAAATGCATGGCTATATCACCCCAAAATTTTTCAGGATTTTCAATACTTTGTTTATAGACTTCATGATATTGTGCTAATGATGTTATTTGATATGGATATGACATACTTGTATGTTTTTAGTTTGACGAACTAAAAGTAAAACTAAAAATTAAAGACTAAATAAATTTCTTGCTAAAATGGTATAGCTAACTTGAAGTTTCACAAGAAGACAAAAGAATTATACATTGCTAAATATAATTCTGTGTGTCATCAATGCAAATTCCATTAATTTATGATCAATTATAAATTGTCTCAACAGAATAATCAAGCTCAGCAATCTCCATATTATCCTTTGAATCAAGATCGGGAATTATTGAAACCAAAACGGTTGAAACACCTTGTTTATAAAACCAAGGTACATGTATTAAGGTTTTCAGATATATTGTTCCTATGCAATAATTCCGTTGTTCACATGTGTATTGCTCTTCCACACGAATTAAATCATCGATAAGACTTTGATGTTGTGCACTATAACTTACATAGATTCTCAACACAGCTTGTTGCGACAAGGTATACTCAGGTAATGAGGATGATTTTTTATATTCATATTTATATTGATATCGTAGTGCCGCAATATCGCTCAAAACAGCAGATGATGTGGGATACCTTCCTGCACCTTTCCCATATAAAAATTGCTCATCTGCCAATTTACTTCCAATGAGTACCCCATTGTATTCATTATCTACAGATGATAATTTATTGCTGGCTCCTACAAATGTTGGCAAAACAAATGCAATAACTTCTTGTTTGTTGATGCAAACAGCATTGGCCACCAATTTAATGGTATTCCCTTTTTCAGCAGCATATTGTGTATCCTTTTCATGTAAATGAGTAATACCTTGATGGAGTATATTAGTCGGGTGCACATCAATACCATAGGCATGTTTAAGTACAATGGCTAATTTATTGACGGCGTCTTTACCTTCTACATCCAAGCCTGGATCACTTTCTGCAAAACCCAATTGTTGCGCCTGCTTTAGCGCTTCATCATAACACCATTTCTCCTGACTCATTTTTGTTAAAATATAATTGGTAGACCCATTCACAATACCTGAAAATGAATGTAACAAATCATTGTCGTAATATTCTTCCAAATTACGTATCACAGGTATACTGCCACATACGGCCGCTTCATACAATAAAGACACCTTGTGTGTTTTTTGCAAGTCAATGAGTTCTGGTAAATGGGCTGCAATCATTTTTTTATTTGCACTTACTACATGCTTACCTTGCTTTAATGCTTGCGAAACAATATGATAAGCGGCTTCAGCATCGTCGATTAATTCTACCACCACATTGATAATGGGATCAAAAAGTATTTCACTTGCATCAGTAGTAAACAATTCCTTGGGTGCATTGCGTTCTTTAAAAAGATGCTTTATAGCTATTTTTCGAATCGTTGCATTGAGCGAAGGGGTTTGTTTCAGTACGCTGAAGATACCCTCACCAACTACTCCAAATCCGAAAAGTCCGATATTTAATTTAGTATGTTTTGACATAAAATATTTTTTTTAAATTGTTTGTAATGTTGCTGTTGCACATTTCGTAAATGCTTGTTTCAAATCATTGATTAAATCATCTGTTCCCTCTATTCCACATGACAAACGAATCAATGAATCCTGAATACCAGATGCCAATCTTTTTTCACGAGGAATAGATTTGTGGGTCATTTGTGCCGGGTGACAACACAAACTTTTCACGCCACCCAAACTTTCAGCCAATTTAAAATAATTTGTAGCGGTGACGAACTGAGTAGCTGCCGCTTCAGTATCATCTTTCAATGTAAAAGAAAGTACACCACCATAAAGACCATGTTGTTGAAGCTTTGCAATAGCATGATTTTTATGCGAAGCTAAACCGGGATAATACACTTGATCGACCTCCTCACATTGTGTGAGAAATTGTGCCACTTTGAAGGCTGTTTGACATTGTCGCTCAACCCGCAATTCGAGGGTTTCAATACCACGTATCAACAGCCAACAATCTTGTGGACCCAATATTCCTCCGCTTGCATTTTGAATAAATTTAATGTCTACTGCTAACTTTTCTGAATTCACCACTACCAGGCCAGCTACTAAATCAGAATGTCCGCCCAAGTATTTTGTACCGCTATGAATGACGATATCGGCACCAAGTACAAAAGGTTGTTGCGCTATGGGTGATGCAAAAGTATTGTCAACCACTAAAAGGGCATTAAAGGCATGTGCAATTTTTGCTGCTTGAGCGATATCAGTAATTTTAAGCGTTGGATTTGTTGGCGATTCGATCCATACCAGTTTTGTTTTCTCATTGATAACATCGAGTATTCGATTTGCATCTGTGGTATCAACATAGTGAATTTTAATACCAAATTTTTGATACACCTGTGTAAACAGGCGATAGGCGCCACCATAAATATCTTCTACCGCCACAATTTCATCGCCATAGGAAAGTGTTTTGAGTACCGCATCTATAGCTGCAAGGCCTGTCGCAAAGGCAAATGCAGCGCTACCACCTTCAAGGGTAGCCACAAGATTTTCGAGTACTGCCCGTGTAGGATTATTGCTTCGTGCATAGTCATATCCCTTGTTGACGCCTGGTGCTTCTTGCACAAAGGTAGCGGTTTGGTAAATAGGAACTGAAATAGAACCTGTTAGCGGATCTACTGGAATCGAATGAATAATGTTTGTTGTTTTGCTCATTGTAATTTGTTTTTATTTGTTTTAAAAAATGATAAAAACACTTACAGAAAAATAAAGAAATGGGCAAGAGCTAAAATAAAAAAAGCTCTTCCGATTTCGTCAGAAGAGCTTTTTTAATATCGTGCACAATATTGTATGAGCTGTTTCTAACTTATCTGTCCAAACAAATTTGTTTGGCTGGAATTGGCACCTTATACATCTTTCGCTGTACAGGTTGTCAAGGTTTCATCGGGCCATTACCCTCTACCTTTCTTGATAAGTGCTATTAAAGAACTGCTGCAAATGTAAATACAATCATTTCATATTTACAAATATTTTTTTTTGGTTAATACCATTAGCTTTTATATTTTAGTTATGGCTTATACCCGAACTTAACTTAAAAAATTACAGATTTCGGAATTATAATTTAAATTTACATTATGAAACAATATTCGGAGATAATTACAATCGACCCTCAAATTAGATTTGGGAAACCTTGCGTTAGAGGAATGAGAATTTCGGTTTATGACGTTTTAAGTTGGTATGCTTCAGGTATGACTGAAGACGATATACTTGAGGATTATCCAGAATTGACAAAGGAAGATTTATTAGCTGTCTTAGCTTTTGCTGCTGACAGAGAACATCGTGTCAAAGTTGCATAATGAAGTTACTTTTTGATCAAAATATTTCATTTAGGATAATTGGGAAATTGCAAGACATAATGCCATTTGCTAGCCAAGTAAGGCTGCTTGGTTTAGAGAACAGCACTGACATTGAAATATGGGATTTTGCGAAAGCAAATGACTATACGATTATAACTTTTGATACAGATTTTTATGACATATCATTAATTAAAGATACACCACCCAAAATTATTTGGTTGAGATTTGGAAACACATCCACTACACAGTTAGCTTCATACATAAGGAGCAATTTGGAATTGATTAAGGAATTTATTCAAAATGCGGATTATAAAGATTTGGCTTGTTTAGAAATTGAATAATTACACTAGCCATAACACACGGCAAAGCGTCATAGCGGCTGAGTAGCTTTTCGATCTGTTTCTCTTTATTGAGCTTTGGAATAAATTCTAAACATGAAATCAGACTCCTACAAATACGCTATCGGTATAAAATAAAATATACCCCATAAGCTATAAACTTGATATGAAATATTATACCAAAATACATTAAAAACAGCCTTTAAGTTATTAGCTCAAATGCAATGTAAATCGTCATCATAGCGACATTATGCAGGCTACACTTTAAATACATTTGGCATTACTGCATTGCTTTTTATATGAGCATGGACTTTTGATTCAATACATTTATTGTGAAATATATAGAATCAAAATAAAAGAGGCCCACACATGTGAGCCTCCCGTTTTTAACCCATAAAAACGATTTTTTGTTTGTTTATTAAGTATTAGGTCAAACTCCCCTTAATCAGGATTTTTACCATTCAAAAAGGAATTTAATGTACTGATATTATTCCCTCCATTACCATCTGTTACTCTTACTGAACTGTAGGTATCTTCTGCAGAGTTGCCATGATTTTCTAAGGCAATATTACGTCGTTGATAGGCAGGTATATTGTGTTCATGATCGTCAATATCTGCTTTGTTGACATTAAAACTCATGGAACGTAATTTGCTTGCACGTTCTTCGAGTGCACGTTTTTGCAATTCAAAATTGGCTTCTGCTTCAAGTTCCATATCGGTTAACAAACGACTCCCTTTACGACGATTCAATGTAATTCCCTTGATGGTTACATAATCATCCTGCATTTCTTGTGCAGTTTTTTCCACCATTTGAATGCTTTCATTCACTGGAGATTCGCTAAACAATTTATCTATTTCTTCTTGTATTGGATTTACAGATTCAGTTACCAGTTCAATCGTTTGATTGAGAATTATTTCATTACTTACTGTTTCATTGACTGATATTTCATTGACTGGCATTTCAGGTGTTGTTGCATCCAATTCAAACACCACCCTATTCTCTGGCCATGTGTTTGCAGGTTCTTCTACTTGGGGTATTGATGAAGTTTCAACAATGGGCAACTCCGCTACGGGTTGTATATTGATTTCATTTGTTTCTTCAAGATTAAAAATAACTTTTTCTTCTGTTTGAGCACTTGGTATTGGATTATTAACAACAGGTGCTTTTGTGATATGGAAACGACCTAATCCGAAGGCGAGTCTATTGGGAATGGCAGGTGGTTCTATTTCTACCATTTCGATATTGGCTGTTGGTTGAGGCTGGGTATGACTAGCCAAATTTTCAAACAACTGAGGATCGGCAGGTTGTTCTTCATGTAAAGTATAGACTACTTTATCTTTATCTGCTTTAGGTTTTTTGAAATCTGTTTTATATGCATTATTTGTGCTTGTATAGTCAAAACCAGTGGCAATAACCGTTACACTGATATTATCTTCGAGGTTATCATCAAAGCCAGTACCAAATATAACATCACAATCATCCCCTGCCATTTCCTGTACATAGGCTTGTATCATTTCTACTTCATCGAGGGTGTGTTCATGTACGCCATGGGCAGAGTTAATATTGAGTAATACCCACTTAGCACCATTTATATTATTATCGTTGAGCAATGGTGAGTTAATTGCTTTTTCAACAGCTTCATACGCACGACCTTCGCCTTTAGCAATGGCACTACCTAAGATAGCCACACCTCCATCACGCATTACAGTACTCACATCTGCAAAATCAACTACAATATGTCCCTGCGAATTGATCACATCAGTAATACATTTAGTAGCTGTTGCGAGTATATCATCGGCTTTGCAAAAAGCTTGAGATGTAGGAATATTGCCAAATTGATGACGCAATTTATCATTTGAAATCACAAGAATGGTATCTACATTTTCACGCATTTTAGCGATTCCTTCTTCTGCCTGACGCATACGTCTTTTGCCTTCATATGAAAAAGGTGTGGTGATAATACCTACTGTAAGGATGCCTAAATCTTTGGCTACTTTAGCTACGATGGGTGCTCCACCTGTACCGGTGCCACCACCCATGCCAGCAGTAACAAAAACCATTTTTGTATTATTGACTAATAAACTTTCTATTTCGGCTATGCTTTCTTCACAGGCAAGCATACCTATTTCGGGATTTGCACCTGCTCCAAGTCCCTGGGTCAATGATGGCCCCAGTTGAATTTTAGTGGGTACTGTGCTATTGTGCAATGCTTTTTTATCAGTATTACATACAATAAAATCTACGCCCTCTATACCGAGGCCATACATATAGTTTACGGCATTACCGCCGCCGCCGCCTACACCAATTACTTTGATGATAGAGGCATTGTTTTGTGGAAGCTCAAATTGAATCATGTTTTTTGAATTTTTATGGGTTGTTAAATAAAAGTGTAATTGTTGAATTTTTTAGTAGATTATTCAATGACTCTTTTATCCGTTATCCAATTTTTCATCGTCTACATTTTCAAACCAGTACATTACTTTGCTTTTTACTGTTTTAAAAATACTATTCACAAGTTCTGCCCTATTTTTACCTAACTGTTTGGCTTCGGGCATTTCCGTATTTAATGTAGCTTCTGCTTGTCCTTGTTCGTTCTGTTGTGCAACACCATCTAATGAAGATTGCATCTCCTGATGCTGGTTATCTGAAGAGAAAAAGTCGGTGGCGCTTGTTTCGGGTGTTTCGCCAAACTCCATGTTCAACAATTCCTGTGGCGAAGCTTCAAATGTTTTAGTCATTGTCACAAAGGTTCCTTCTATTTCATCATTGTTGGCTAATGACTCTTCAGAATTGTTAGAAATAAAACGCAAGCGATTGCTTTCAAAATCGTCATAACCACGAAGTATAAGTCCGATACAAGTTGCATACATTGGTTTCATCAGTTCAGGAATATAACCAACAGACAAATGTTCATTTGGCAATCCGAGTCGTGCAGGCATCCCTGTTTTGAATTCGGTAAGTTGCATGATGTGTTTGAGTTGACTACCCCCACCTGTGAGTATAATACCACCGTGTAGTTTGTCCTGCAAGTTCATTTGTTTAATATGATACATCACGTATTCGAGTATTTCTTCCATACGAGATTGAATAATATTCGCTAAGTTTTTAGCTGAGATTTCCTTTTGAGGTTGTCCTTTCAAACCAGGAATGGTGATATAGGCATTTGATTGGGCTTCATCGGCTAAAGCCATCCCAAATTTAACTTTCATTTGTTCAGCTTGTGTTCGCAATACACCCAATCCCTGACGGATATCATTGGTGATATTGACACCTGCGATAGGTATCACTACAGTATGTTTCAACATACCTTCATGAAAAATGGCAAGGTCAGTGGTACCACCACCAATATCAACGATGGCTACGCCTGATTCGAAATCTTCTGGACACATAACTGCTGCAGCAGATGCCAATGGTTGCAATACCAAATCTTTGGTGCTCAATTGAGCTCTTTGTACACAACGATGTATATTTCTAATCGCAGATTTATCGCCTGTTACAATATGAAAATTAGCACCGATACGCACCCCTGTCATGCCTACCACTTCCTGCAGACTAAAACCTTCTAAGCTATCTACTGTAAAATCTTGTGGTATGATATCAATGATTTGATCATTGGCAGGAATAAATGTTTTGTATTGATCTTTGATTAAGGCATCAATATCTTCTTTTCGTATTTCTTCTTCTACATTATTGATCACTCTATCGCCACGTGTTTGTAAACTTTTGATGTGATGACCAGCGATACCCACATATACTTCTTTGATATTTAGGTTGGGGTTACTAGCCAAACAATCTTCAAGGGCTATATTGATTGAGCGTATACACTCGTCAATATTAAGCACCATGCCATGATTCACTCCACTACTTTCGGCTTTACCAAAACCTAGTATTTCGAGTTTGCCAAATTCATTTTTACGCCCTGCAATAGCGGCAATTTTAGTGGTGCCAATGTCAAGGCCTACGATAACTGGATTTTCTTTTTGCATATAATTGTTGTTGTGTTTGATGTTGTGATTAAAAAAATTTATTTATTGTTATTGAAATATTTGCTATGTTCTACTTCTGTGATTTTGGGTTTGGGTTCATTATTGTCCGCTTTTGGTTTCACCGCTTCTTTGGTTTCTTTTTTGGCTTGTACGGTCTCTTTTTTGGCGATGGGCTTATCAACGATTGCTTTTAACACCGGTTTTTCTGAAGTTGATTTGGGTAATGATGTTTTGGTAACAACCTTAGGTGTTGTGGTTCTATTATTGTTGACCGCGATGGGTAATGGTTTTACATTCGTTACGTTTGAAGCTATTGCTGTTGTGCCTGCAGGGGCTGTGGTTTTAGCCAGTACTTCTTTATGGGTTGTTTTATCATAAGGGTCCACAGAAAGTCGTTGTCCTCTTGTATTTCTGCATACCACTTGTCTCTCAAAACGCAAATCAATTTCATCATATTGATCCCAGTTAATGGTATGATATCCTTGTCTGTAAAACTGCAATAGTTTACTCATTTTATTATCTAATTGGTCTATGTTACCCAAAAGGATTTGTTGATGACCGATAGCGGGTATCAGGGCAATCGACTTATTTTCAGATACTACAATTTGACTGATGGCTGCACTCCAAAATGTATCTTGCTGTAGGTATTTTGCAAGTTTTACCAAATCGGTTTTAAGCGCGCGATCGTTGGCACTAAATCCTATTTCAGGTGCTGTTGCCACCGGTAAATAAGGAATATATTGTGTAGAATAAGCGATCGTATTTCCGTAGTCGTCGAGGTAATAAGGTTCTTCATAATCGTTATCAGGTTGTACACGTACCACTGGATTTTTTTGTACGATATGTATATGAAGCTTATTGTTTGCAGCAACAAATATATCTGCATTGCTCACCCATTTATTGGCTTCAAGGGTATTTTCCAATTCATAGACATTTATATTGCGTAGTTTGGTTTTGTTTACTGTTATACCCTTCGCACGCAAAAGGGCCAGTACATTATCTTTGGTTACAAAACTGAGTTGATTATTTGAGAAAGAAATTTGAATCCCATTGCAAATTTCGTTTTTTGTAGAAACATCTGCGAATACAAAAGCACTGACTATGATGGGCACAGACAACATGAACATAATATTTCTTGCTATTTTTACAATTCGTGGATTCATCGTTATTTGTTTTCGAGTAATAATTTTATTGGGTTCACTAATTGATCAATATCACCAGCTCCTGCTGTAATCAGTACTTCTATTTGCGCATGTTCAACCCATTGCAAAACACTTTCCTTTGAAAAGAGATGTTTATTGTTGAGGGTCATTTTATCGAGGAGTATTTGACTCGTAACCCCTTCCATAGGCAACTCACGTGCGGGATAAATATCGAGCAATATCACTTCATCTGCGATGTCTAAACTTTTGGCAAATCCATCTGCAAAGTCGCGCGTACGAGAAAACAAATGGGGTTGAAAAACCACACTTACTTTTTTGTGCGGAAACAAAGCCTTCGCACTTTGCAACAGCATGCTTAATTCTTCGGGATGATGGGCATAATCATCAATATATACAAGCGAATTATTTTTTAAAATGTATTCAAATCTTCTTTTCACACCTTTAAAATCAAGTATTGCAGCCACCACTTTGTTGAAATCTAAATTCAATCGATCGCAAACAGCCAATGCAGCTACGGTATTTTCAATATTATGTAATCCGCCAATATGCAGGGTTACAGCACCTACCACTTCATCTTGCTTACAAAAATTGAAGGTATATCCACCTTGTTTCATCTGTATATCTGCGGCATAATAATAGGCAGCATCGTTTTGCAAACTGTAACTATATTTATGAGGCACCTGAAACGAAACACTGTGTTTTAATCCATGTTTATAAATCAATGTGTCTTTTATTTGACTGATAAAGGTTAGATAGCATCGCTCCATTTCTTCAGCCGTTCCATAAATATCGAGATGATCAGCATCCATGGCTGTAACCACAGCAATATAGGGAAACAATTTTAAAAAACTTCTGTCATATTCATCTGCTTCAATCACTGCGACTTGCTTATCGCTACTCCAGTAGTTCACATTATAATTGGCTGAAATACCACCCAGAAAAGCATTACAACCATATTCAGTATGACGCAAGATATGAGCGATCAGGGTTGATATCGTTGTTTTGCCATGAGTACCTGCTACGCAAATCGCTTGCATTTGTTCTGAAATCATTTGCAACACATCACTTCTTTTAACTACTTTAAATTGTTGTTGCTGAAACCATTGCAGTTCTAAATGATTTGCGGGAATTGCTGGGGTATAAACTACCAAATCAGCTTTTTGATTGGCCAGGGAAATATCTTCTGTATAATGCACATCGATACCTTCTTGTTGCAATTGTAAAGTAAGTGGTGTAGGTGTTTTGTCATACCCACTTACATGCACCTGGCGTTGCTTAAAAAAGCGTGCGATGGCGCTCATACCGATACCACCGATTCCTATAAAATAAACGCTATGTAATTTATCTAAATTCATATTAATGGGCGATATCGATTAATTTTTTTGCAATGCTGATGTCTGCATCTTTGATAGCAAGCTCATGCAGGTTTGTTTGCATCAGGTTACACATCTGTGTATCATTCATCAGTGTGATTATTTTAGGTATTAATTCATGTTGGGCTTCACTGTCTTTCACTAACAATGCTGCATTGCGTTGTACCAATGCCATGGCATTGTGTGTTTGATGGTCTTCACTGGCAAACGGGAATGGCACAAATACCACTGGTTTACCCACAATACACAATTCTGCAATAGAGGAGGCCCCTGCCCGAGCAATGATAACATCTGCTGCAGCATAGGCATAATCCATTTCACGTATAAACTCATATACTTTAACTTGTGATTCAAGGCCTTGAACAGCCTCTTTGGCTTGTTGAAAAAAAGACGTACCTGTTTGCCATATCAACTGTGCACCCTGGGCCACAATTTCTTGAAATTGCTGTTTCAATGTTTCGTTGATACTTTTAGCACCCAGACTACCACCAAAAGCAAAAACAATTTTTTTGCTTGCGTTTAATTGAAAAAAATCAACACCCTCTTGTCTGGTGATATTATTTTTTGTGATGGATTGTCGAACAGGATTCCCCGTTTTGACTATAACTTCTTTGGGAAAAAATCGCTCCATTCCATCATAAGCCACACAAATGGCTTTGGCTTTTTTGCCCAGTATTTTATTGCTTTTTCCTGCAAAAGAATTTTGTTCTTGTATTAACGTAGGAATTCCTTTTTGCTGTGCAATATTCAACATCGGAAAACTTGCGTAACCACCCACACCAACTACAGCTGTTGGTTTGAATTCATTGATTATTTTCTTTGCCTGGAAATAACTTTTAATCAGCTTATAAGGCAATAATATATTTTTTATGACAGATGTTCTATTATACCCAGCGATATCGAGACCAATGATTTGATAGCCTTCGCGAGGAACCTTTTCCATTTCCATTTTTCCTTTGGCCCCTACAAATAAAATATCAGTGGCAGGAAGCAATTGCTTCATGGCATTGGCAATCGCTATTGCTGGAAAGATATGCCCTCCTGTGCCGCCGCCTGCTATAATTATTTTATGATGTATATTCGATTCCACTATTCAATTTCGTTGTTTGAGGTTAAGTTTGCGGTGACTACATTTTCAGCCATGGTCTTTTTTTCTTCTTCTACAAATCGGCTAACACTAAGTATGATGCCAATGGCTACACAGGTAAACCAAATTGAAGACCCACCCATACTGACCAATGGTAAGGTAAGTCCGGTAACTGGCAATAGATTTACATTAACCCCCATGTTGAGAAAGGCTTGAAATACCAGGGTAAAGCTGAGACCTACTGCGAGGAATGCCCCAAAGGCAAATGGGCATCTTCTAAACAAGACGATGCTTCGCCATAAAAACAGCAGGTATAAAAAGATAAGTACTATACCTCCCACTAAACCATATTCTTCGATAATGATTGCGAAAATAAAATCGGAATACGGATGAGGTAAAAAATTTCGCTGGGTAGAGTTTCCTGCTCCCTTGCCTGTGAGCCCACCTTTTGCGATGGCAATTTTAGAATGAAAAACCTGAAAAGGTTCATCATTTTTATCATTTGAACTAAATTTCTTAATCCTTTGTTCCCAAGTAGCTGCACGTCCAAAACCTGTTAACTTAGAAACTGTAAATAAAATACCAAATAGGAGAATCCCTGTAGTGGCGAGTATCAAAAGATGTGAAATACGTACACGTCCAATAAAAAACAAAACCCCTGATGACAATGCAATCATCAATGCGGTAGAAAGATTAGCCATTGCTACCAAACCACAAATGACGATAACGGGTAAAAAGATATGGATAAATACTTTTTTAAGATTGTCTAAATCATTTTGCATTTTTGATAATTGGCGGGCTAAAAACATAAAGAGTCCCAACTTCGCTAAATCGGATGTTTGGAAGGTAATACCCACCAGTGGCAATCGTATCCATCGTGAGCCTTCATTGAGTGTAGTGCCATAAAACAAGGTAAAAATCAATAAAGGAATACTGATGGCAAATAATAAGAGGGCGATATTGGAATAAACCGTGTAATTGACTTTATGACAAAAATAAATAATCACCAAGCCTGCAAATAATACACCCAACTGTTTGATTAAATACACTTCGGTATGACCTTTGTTTAAACGATAAGCCAATGAACTGGTGGAACTATACACAGCCAACAAACTAATGAGGGAAAGTACAATCACTACCCCCCATATGATTTTATCGCCTTTTGTTCTGTTTAATAATTGTTCCATATTGATATTCTTGTTGTTTACTTTTGACTTTTTACTTTCTACTTTCTACTTTTGACTTTCTACTTTCTACTTTCTACTTTTGACTTTTACTTTTGACTTTTCACTTTCTGATTACTTTCTTACAATGCCTTTACTGAGTTTTTAAATTGTTCACCACGATCTTCATAATTTTTAAATAAATCGAAACTGGCACAGGCGGGTGAAAGCAATACCACATCGCCATTTGTAGCAAGGTGATAAGCTTCCTGTACAGCATCGTTGATGTTTTGTGTATCCAATACTGGTACGATATTGTCAAAAGCATTGTGTATACTTGTATTATCGATACCGAGACAAACGATGGCTTTGACTTTTTCTTTAATCAAGGCTTCAATTTCTTTGTAATTATTGCCTTTGTCTACCCCACCTAAAATCAACACAATGGGTTTTTTGATTGACTCGAGGGCGTACCAAACACTGTTGAGGTTAGTAGCTTTGCTATCGTTTACAAACTCAATACCTCTGATAAAAGCCACGGTTTCCATCCGATGTTCAAGCGCATTAAAAGTTCTGAGGCTTTCCCGGATTGTTGCATTTCGTATTTCGGCTACACGCGATGATATGCCTGCTGCCATTGAGTTGTATTGATTATGTTTACCTTTGAGTGATAAATCGTTGATTGAAATAGAGAAAGGCTCTCCATTTACTCTAATCATAATTTCATTGTCGTTCACGTAAGCACCATCTGCATTGAGAGATTCATTCATAGTAAAAAAGAGAATTTTTGGAGTTAGTATATTTTTATTTAAATAATCGAGGGTTGCCGGGTCGTCTTTGCATAAAATCAAATAATCGTCTGGGGTTTGATTTTTAGCAATGTTGAATTTTGATTTTACATACAATGAAAAATCATATTGATATCGATCAAGGTGATCGGGTGTGATATTGGTGATGATAGCGATATCAGGTTTAAAAGTGATGATATCGTCTAATTGAAAACTACTGATTTCCATCACATACCAAGCGGTGGGCTTCACGGCAATTTGACGGGCGAAACTAAAGCCGATATTGCCAACCACCGAAACGTCATAATTTGCTTTGCTAAATATATCGAAGCAAATACTCGTGGTGGTGGTTTTGCCATTGCTACCTGTGATGCAAAGTATTTTACTATCGCCTTTATATCTGTAGGCAAATTCAATTTCGCTGATAATGGGTATTTGTTGCGCAATCGCTTTTTGTATAATATCTACCTTGTGGGGTATGCCCGGGCTTTTAATAATTTCAGTTGCAGCCAATACTATTGATTCAGTATGCATGCCTTCTTCAAAAGGAATATTGTGTGCGGTTAATTCAGCTTTATATTTTTCGGGGATATTATTTTTATCACTGACAAATACAGACAAACCCATCTTTTGCGCAAGCAAAGCAGCCCCAGTACCGCTTTCTCCACTTCCTAATATGACGAGTTTATATTGCATTGTTTGTATTTGTTTGTTTTATTTTTTTAAGTTGTTTGGTATTAATTTATTTATTGAAGTTTTAAGGTGACTACACTCAGTACAGCTAATACAATTCCGATAATCCAAAAGCGAATAGCGATTTTACTTTCATGGTAACCCATTTTCTGGTAATGATGATGTAAGGGCGCCATGAGAAAAATCCGCCTCCCTTCGCCATATCTTTTTTTAGTCCATTTAAAATAGGCTACTTGTATCATGACACTTACATTTTCGATAAAAAACACGCCACAGATAATAGGTATTAAAAGTTCTTTTCGAATGATGATGGCCAAAGATGCAATGATACCACCCAATGCCAAACTACCTGTATCGCCCATAAATACCTGGGCTGGGTAACTATTGTACCAAAGGAAACCGATACAAGCCCCTACAAAAGCACCTATAAAAATAGACAACTCATCGATATTGGGTATCTGCATGATATTGAGGTATTTGGCAAAATTGAAATTGCCAGACAAGTAAGCAAACAAGGCCAAACAAATACCAATGATGGCGCTGGTACCTGTGGCTAAGCCATCGAGACCATCAGTGATATTGGCACCATTTGATACAGCAACGATGATAAAAATGACAAATAAAATATAGATAATAGGTGTCATAAATCCAATGGCATCTTCACCAAACCATGAGGCAATTTTAGAATAACTTAACTCATGATTTTTAGCAAATGGAATGGTGGTCACCACACTTTTTACCCGAGCATAGGTGCGTGTTACACCTTTGTCATCCACTTTTACGATACCCTCTTTCACTACTTTATCGTCTACACTATACATAGCGGGTTTGTCGCCGGTGGTTTCGCGGGTGATGTATACATTTTGATTGTAGTACATGGTGAGACCTACAATAATTCCCAACCCAATTTGACCGAGCACTTTAAACCGACCGGCAAGTCCTTCTTTATTTTTTTTAAATACTTTGATATAATCATCTAAAAATCCTATGAGGCCTAACCATATAGTAGATATCAGCATTAAAATGATATATACATTTTGAATACGTGCAAAAAGCAAGGTAGGAATGAGGATAGCGGCAATGATGATAATACCACCCATTGTAGGTGTACCACTTTTTTGTTTTTCACCTTCAAGACCTAAATCCCTGACCGTTTCACCAATTTGTTTTTTATGTAAATACTTAATCAGTCTTTTACCATATACCAACGAAATAACCAATGACAAGATGATAGACATTGCTGCTCTAAAAGAAATAAAATAAAAAACCCCCACGCCAGGCATGCCAAAATTTTCTCTGAGATAAGTAAATAAGTAATAAAGCATGGTTCTATTTTATTTTTCAAAAAGGTTAAACATTTCACTTAAAATTATTTTGTCATCAAATGGCATTTTCACGCCATTTATTTCCTGGTATTTTTCATGACCTTTGCCTGCAATCAATATGATGTCGCCATTTTCAGCAATGCTACATGCTGTTTTAATCGCTTCTTTCCTATCTGCAATACATACATATTTCCTTTTATGATTGGCTAAAATACCAGCTTCCATTTCACGAATAATCGTCATCGGATCTTCACTTCGTGGATTGTCAGCGGTCAATATCACTTTATCGCTATGTTCACAAGCCACCATCCCCATTAAAGGTCTTTTGGTTTTGTCTCTGTCGCCTCCGCAACCCACAATGGTAAACAAGGTTTCGTTGCCCTTTCGTAGTTTTTGAATGGTAGCCAGCACATTGAGCAAAGCGTCAGGCGTATGAGCATAATCAATAATGCCCATGATATTTTCTTTTTCTGAAAACAAATAATCGAATCTGCCTTCAGCACCTGAAAGCATACTGAGTATTTGCAACACTTCTTGTTTTGACTCACCCAGTTCAATAGCAGCACCATATACACAAAGCAAATTATAAGCATTGAACTCACCGATCATTTTAAAGAACACTTCATTGCTGTCAATCATCATCACTAAGCCTCCTAAGTTATTTTCAAGTACTTTGCCTTTGTAATCGGCCATGGTTCTTAATGAATAGGTTTTTTTAAGGGCTTTCGTATTTTGCAACATTACCATTCCTCTTTTATCATCTACATTTGTAAGGGCAAAAGCACTTTTATCAAGACCATCAAAAAACATTTTCTTTACCCGAATATATTCTTCAAAAGAGTGATGATAATCTAAATGATCATGGGTAATATTGGTAAAACAGGCGCCGGCGAAATGGGTACCCGCAATGCGATGTTGATGAATGGCATGTGAACTTACTTCCATAAATACATGCGAGCAGTGTTCAGCTTTCATTTGCGCCAACAAAGCCTGCAAACTAACAGCATCGGGGGTGGTATGGGTTGCCGGAATGATTTTATTTCCGATTTGATTTTGTACCGTTGATATCAGGCCACAGGTATAACCCAGCGATGTAAACAATTGAAACATCAAGGTGGCGCATGTTGTTTTGCCATTGGTACCTGTAATACCGATAAGTTTGAACCTAGCTGATGGGTGGTCATAAAAGGCCGCAGCAAGTAAGCCTACTACAGCTGAGGTATCAGCCACTTGTATATAAGTAATACCCTCTACTGTGTGAGCAGGTAATTGGGTACAAATGATAGCGGCAGCACCTTGTGTAATTACCTGATCAATATAATCATGTCCATCGGTATGGGTACCTTTGATAGCAACAAAACAACTTCCATTTGTTGCTTTGCGCGAATCGATACACACATCATGAATGGGTGTAAGGGTACTACCTTGTATGAACAAGGGATTGATATTGGATACTATGTGTGCGAGTGTTTTCAATTAGCTTAGTTGTAACATTATTTTTGATCCTTTCTGCACAGGACTTCCTGGTGCTACGGATTGTGAAACGACTTTTCCTTTACCCAGGCAGGTAACCCTCAATCCTGATTTCTCTAAGAGGTAAAGGGCATCTTTGAGCCCCATACCCTGCACATTAGGTACTGCATTGTTTGAGATACTAATTACCTGATTCATATATTTACCGGTACTGTCTTTTTGCTGCAACACCCATTTATCATTTGTTTGCACGGTGGTAGGTAATTTTAATCCAAGGGCAATTTTATTAAAATCGGTTGCTTTCATATTTTTAGGAACCAGTGCCACCTCTATTTTTTCCTGATCGGCTACTGAATTGACCTTATGCATATTCATGGCATATAATCTGTTGGCAACTTCTTTAAATACGGGCAAGGCAATTTGGCCACCATAATAATTATTAGAACCTTTTTTGGTTCTCAATACTACACAGATGGTATATTGAGGATCTTCTTTGGGAAAAAAACCAACAAAAGAACCATGATACATGCGATCGGTGTATCTTATTTTTTCTTTGATAATTTCGCCATTGGGTCCAATTTTTTCTATCACATCGGCTACCTGAGCAGTACCTGTTTTACCACAAATAGTATAATATGGATTTTTTAATGATTTGCCAGTACCGCTTTCAATCACTTCGTTCATGGTTTCTTTAATTTTTTCAATGGCATTGGCATCTAACAAACTATCTTTTAATATAACGGGTTCAAAACTCATTACATTATTGCCATATTCTTTCACACTATTTACAAGATAGGGTTTCATTAGTTTGCCATTGTTTGCAATTGAATTATACACCATGCAAGTGTGCAAAGGTGTAATCATAACCGAATAACCCATACCCATATAGGCCAAACTATATCTTCCTTTTTCTACAGAATCTCTTTTAAAATAAGGACGGGGTTCATCGCTGATATTTAAACCTGTAATCATGTCAAGTCCTAATGCATGGAGGTTTGACCAATAGGTACCAATTTTATCTTTGTAGTTTTCATGAATTAATTTTGCAAAAGCTACGTTAGACGAATGGGCAAACGCATCTTTGATGGTAAGCCAGCCTAATCCGGCATGGCTATCTCTGATGGTATAAGGTCCAAATTTTGCCGAGCCACCCTGGCAGTTAACCTTATCATCAATGGTCACTAAATGATCGCGCATCAACGAAATCAAGGATACCAGTTTAAAGGTAGAACCAGGTTCAATTTTTTTCAATGCATAATTAAAATCTTCGCCATACGTGCCATCACTTAATCGTCCTAAGTTGGCCATGGCTTTTATTTTACCTGTTTTCACTTCCATGACGATACAAGTACCAAATACAGCTTCTTCTTTTTCCACCTGGGCATACAATGCATTTTCTACTACATCCTGTATTTGCAAATCGATGGTGGTGTATACATCAGCGCCGTTTTCGGGTTCTACTTCTGAACCATCCAGTGGCATCCAGGCACCACCAGCTATGCGTCTTACGATGCGTTGTCCCTGACGGCCTCTGAGTAAAGAATCGTATTTGCCTTCGATACCTACATTATTGGCATTTTTGCGCCAAAGTCCAATCACCCTATTGGCCAGCAAGCCGTATGGGTTAATTCTTTTTGTACTTGGTTCTTCAATCAAGCCCCCTTTATTTTGGTTTTTACTAAAAGGTTGCATTTTTTTCACCGAGAGGTATTCTTCATACGATGCTCTTTTTTTGAGCAGGTAATAGCGATTTTCTTTTTTGTATTCATTGCTGAGTATTTCTTTGTACTCGGTCCAGGTATAGTTGTTAAATAAGGCTGCTAAATCTTTTGAAAGGGGTTCAATATACTTATTGAAGGTATCTTTAGCAATGGCTTTAAAGTCGATACGCAAATCAAACTGTGGAATAGAGGTTGAAAGCAAGCTACCATCTTCTGAGTAAATATTTCCTCTTTCGGGATCTATCACTTGTATTTTGGTATGCATGCTATCGGCTTGTGAAAGCAACTCTTTGCCTTCTTTAAACTGTATGGTAGCGCCTTTATAAATGATCGCAATAGCGAAGACACACATTGCTATGAATGTGAGATATACTCTATATCTGATGTCTGTACTGTTTTTCATTGGGGTGTATTGTCTGTTAAGTTGATAGCGATTTTATAAGGGGGTACTTTTGTTTTTTTTAATCCGAGCGAGGCAGCGCTTTGTTCTAATTGACTTTCTTTGGTAAGAAACATGATTTGCGTTTTTTCATCAACATATCTCCATCTGAGTTCTTTGAGGTCTTTGGCTGTTTTATTGATATCGCGGATGGTATTTTCAGCGTGATGATTGATGGTAATATAGACTAAGGCTAAAAAAGCGATATATAATATAAGGGGTATATTGCTTACAATGCCTTTTTGGCCTACTTTGTTAAGTACTAATTTCCAGTCGGGTATTTTAAATGTAAACATGTGGGGGGGTATTGATTATTGATGGGTAATGATGTGTTTAGCGTTTGGCGGCAACTCGTAGTTTGGCGCTTCTGGCTCTTGGGTTTTGGTTGGTTTCTTTCTCGGTGGGCAGTATGGGTTTTTTAGTTATTATTTTTAAAGTTTGTGGTTGGTGGTTTGGTAAAAAAGAAAGTTCATCTTGTGCAAAGGATTCGTTTTTCATCCAGTTTTTTACTATTCGATCTTCTAAGGAATGAAAGGTGATGATACACAGTCGGCCATCTTTACTCAATGATGAGGTAATGCTGCTTAAAAAATCTTTCAGGGCATTGAGTTCATCATTGACTTCTATACGTAAAGCCTGAAACACCTGTGCTAAGTATTTATGTGGGTTGCCATAGATACAAGTACTGATAGCCTGTTTAAATTCACTGATGCTTGTCAGTTTATTGGTGCTTCTTGCTTCAACTATTTTTTTAGCCAACACTTTCGCATTGGTTACTTCACCATATTGTTCAAAGATCTTTTGCAATTTCGATTCAGGGTATTTATTCAGAATCTCACTTGCGGTTTGCGGGTTTCTATTATCCATGCGCATATCGAGGGCAGCATCGAAGCGGGTAGAAAAACCTCTTTCGGCTGTATCAAACTGGTAAGAACTTACCCCGAGATCGGCCAATACCCCATCGAGCGATGGCAGCTTATACAAGCGTACAAAGCGTGCGGCGTATCTAAAATTTTCGGGTATAAAAATCACACGATCATCGTTTGGCAGGTTTTTTTTAGCATCAGCGTCCTGGTCAAACACCATCAGCTTTCCCTCGGCACCTAAATGCTTCAGTATTTCTTTGCTATGACCTCCGCCGCCAAAAGTGGCATCGAGATAAATGCCATTGGGTTTGATCTGTAGTTGTTCGATACATTCATGTAAAAGAACTGGCTGGTGGTAAAATGTAGGTTCGTTCATTTTTTAGGCTCCTTTAATCGGATTTAAAAAATTGGCCCCTAATATTTTACTGGTTAACATTTTTTTCCTGTCTGAATCAATTTTCTCTGCAATTTCATAAGCCTCTGCATCCCAAATCACCATATAATCTGACATCCCCAGCATGATAATATTTTTTACCAGGCCGGCATGTGCTTTCATTCTGTTTGACAATACGATTCTGCCTGCGCCATCCATTTCGATGGGTGAAGCGCCATTCATCATACTAAACTTAAGTTCGAGGGCTTCTTCGTTATAATCATTTAAGCTATCTAATTTTTCCTCTACTTTTTTCCATTGTGAAGCGGTGTATAACACCAAAAAGTTTCCATTTCCTTTTGTCAGCATGAAGCCGTTGCTCTCCTCTTCAGGTAGCTGTTTCTTATATCCTGCAGGAAGCATAATTCTTCCCTTGGAATCTAAGGTAACTTCATATTCGCCATACGTTCTTGTCATAAAAGGAGTAAATAATTACTTTTTGTGACACAAATCTACACTATTTACCACATTCGACGTTAATTTTTAAAGAATTTTTTTGATAGTAACTTATCCACAGGGTTAAAACCCTTAAACATAGGACTGTATTCGGTTTAAAAGGAATTTTACGACTGTATAACCTCAGCCCCTGTGTGGATAAACTGTTAATTGTTAGAAACAACCTGTTAACTCATGTTAATTAGGTTTAAAAACACCTGCTTAAACAGTGTACAAACATAGGTGATTTAAAATTAATATGTGTATAAAGAAAGTAGGCATTTGCATCATCATTTTAAGGTAAGCATATCAGTCAAAAAAGGGATCGCTCTGATGACCATTAAAAAAAAATCCGTTTTCGAAAAAAGGGAATCCATGTTGTGTGTCATGCTATCTATTTTGTGCGTCAATCCTCCTTCATACTTCCTTTATTTTTTTTGGGCGGCACACACGCTATTCGTTCCAAGTCCACCCATGCGAGGCGCCTGGTGCGGGCTTTCCACTACTATCGTTGCCGCAATACAAATGATCCGCGAGTATGCAATCCTTAAGCAGCTCTATTCTAAATGTAAGCACCGACATATCAATGAGCGATTATCGCTTAAATGCAAGGTGAGCAGGTCTTAAACCGAAATTTTTTAAACTATTATTTATATATAATTATATATGATTCTCCGCTAAGCTGCCTAAATTCAAACATGGTATGTTTATTTACTATGTTGTTTTCCACTTTTGCCTTAATGCAAAAGTTGAGCAAAAAATCAAGCCTGTCGAAAAATAGCTAAAATGTGTCAAAAAAGTCGAAAGCAATTGAGTCACATCTTGAAAATAGAACCCAGCGTGTTCAGGACTTTTGGCCAACTTAATCAAGTCATCAACCTGCTAGGAAATTGCTTTTTGCGACTTTTTTGTCACATTTCTTAACGCCATTTTTCTGAGGGCGTTCAATCAACATTATCGGAAAATACTCAATAGAAGATAAATGGACCTAAGTGCATAGATTACTTGAATAAATCTATGGGTACTTTTACGGATAATCATTCAATTATAATAAAACCAACGACACATTAAAAAAAGTACATTTGTTATAAGCTTACATTTAATGTGTGTAGGCATGATACCGAACTTTTTCAGACTACATGGTAAATACATTTGGTATAAGTAGGCTCCAAATAGTATTCGACTGTAAAAATTGGTTACAACATAGTTTCAATCAACATCTACCCTATTCAGATTTGTAATATCATGATTTTTTTTACATCTATCCTTGGTAATCATTCGTAAACCCTCAGGTATGATTGTAACTGATCATACAAAATGCTCAACCAGACATTAGCTTCTAGATCAAATTAATATTTTTAAAAATGTATATAGAAACAAAAAATACAATAAATTTGTTTTGCAATTGGTAGCAAGGTGTGTCACATCATCAACTACAAACAATTGCACCTACTAAATACTAAGCACATGAAATGGGAAGCCAAACTCGTCAAGCATAGACGGGAATTACGCATAGCCGTATATTTTACAAAAAGTAAAGAGCTTGTGGAGCGCATTAAAAAACTCGAAGGAGTGCGTTGGAGTTATACGCTCATGGCATGGCATTTGCCAGATACCGATGAGTATAGGGAACGTTTTAAAATACCCCCTCGTATTATCCAGAACCCTATACATGCCGAAAAAATTGTTGCCTTTAAAGCGTGGTTGCAGTCAAAGCGTATGAGTGAAAGTACAGTTACCGTGTATTCAGATGCGGTAAAGACTTTTTTAAGGTTTTACAATAACAAGCCTATAGAAGAAATAGACAATGATGATTTGATACAATTTAATAATGATTTTATATTAAGGAATAACTATTCATCTTCTTATCAAAATCAGGTGGTGAATGCAATTAAGAAATTTTTTATCACGGTTGAAAATCGAAAGATTGATGTAGAATTGATACACCGTCCGAAGCGTGAGAAGTTGCTCCCCAATGTGCTGAGCAAGGAGGAGGTAAAAATGATATTGGAAGCGCACAATAATATTAAGCATCGGGCCATGTTATCGTTGATTTATGCATGTGGATTGCGTTGTGGAGAATTACTCGCCTTAAAACCCATCCATATCGATAGCAATCGGGGATTGGTATTCATCAAAAAAGGGAAGGGTAAAAAAGATCGGATTGCCCCTTTGAGTCAGAAAATATTAGACTTATTAAGATTATACTTTAAAGCCTGCAGACCACAGGTATATTTGTTTGAAGGTCAGGAAGCGGGAAAAGCATATGATGAACGTAGTTTACAACTGGTATTAAAACAGGCATTGACGAAATCAAAGATCACAAAGCCAGTTACTTTGCATTGGCTCCGACACAGTTATGCCACTCATTTGCTTGAAGCAGGTACCGATTTAAGATACATACAAGAATTGTTAGGTCATAAAAGCAGTAAAACAACTGAAATATACACACATGTAAGCACTAAAAATTTACAAAAAATAGTATCCCCCTTTGAAACCTTATAAAAAAATGTGCTATATTTGAAAAGCAAACCCCCAGTATTTGCTTCGGCTACCCACCCCTACAAGCTGTGCTATCCGAAAAAGGTAT